>NZ_CP063812.1:0-1327650 GCF_015277855.1 Microbacterium cremeum | reverse complement strand
CTTCGCGACCGCACGCTGCGTGATCAGCACGCGTCCGTCGTCGCGCACGACGCACACCGCCGACACGATGTGGAAGAGTCCGGTCGGAAACCCGGGATCACCGCGACGGTGCACTCTGCCGACGGGGACACCTTCGGCATCCGTCACATCCCACAACTCACCGTCCACGAGTCGACCCGTCGGAACCACGGGCACCCGCCACGACCAGGCTCGGCTGCGACATGGCAGCGATTCTGGCACAGCACCTCACCGCGGTGCCGCATGCCTCGATGTCAGGGCAACGGCCGCGACCACGCCACCTCACGGTGCAGCCGCCCCGACTCGGCGAAGAGACGCACCTGGTACGTCACGGCGAGCACGCGCGCGAGATCGTCGAGGTCGGCTCGCTCGAACTGCAGACCCCGCCAGAACGGCCCCGAACGCCGGCTGAACAGCCAAGCCCGCCGAGCTCCTTCCGCGGCGGCGCGACCGAGGGCGAACTCGGCGAGCGCGGTTCCCCTCCCCCGCGATCGCTCGGACGGACGCACCGCCACGCTGCGGATCAGCGCGTGCTCGCCGTCTTCGCTCAGCTCGTATCCCGTGCTGCCGACGATGTCGCCCCGCTCGTTCCGCTCCACCCACAGGCGCACGGTCGGAGCGTCCAAGCCGCTCGACGTCAGATCGACCTCCGAGAGGAAGCCCACCAGCTGCGCGAGATCGTCGCCCCGCAGCCGCTCCGGCGCCACCTCGTCAGTCCTCGAACGCGCCGTAGACCTCGAGCGTGTTCGCAGCCAGCTGCGCGCACAGCTCATCGAGATCCACGCCCAGCTCGGCGGCGATGAAGCGCACGGTCACGGGGATCAGGTACGGCGCGTTCGGGCGACCGCGGTGCGGCGTCGGCGTCAAGAACGGGGCATCCGTCTCGACCAGGATCCGCTCGCGCGGCGTCACCTTGAGCGCGTCGCGGAGGTTCTGGGCGTTCTTGAACGTGATGTTGCCCGCGAACGACAGGTAGTAGCCGCGCTCCGCGGCGATCGTCGCCATGCCCGCATCGCCCGAGAAGCAGTGGAACACCGTGCGCTCCGGCGCACCCACCCGCTCGAGGGTCTCGAGCACCGCGTCGTGGGCGTCGCGGTCGTGGATCTGCATCGCGATGCCGTGCTTCTTGGCCAGCGCGATGTGCGCCTCGAAGCTCTCGAACTGCGCCGGACGACCCTCGTCGTCGGTGCGGAAGAAGTCCAGGCCCGTCTCGCCGATCGCCCGCACCCGCGGCTGCGCGGCCAACTCGTCGATGACGGCGACGGCCTCCTCGAGGCGACCCGCGGCGGCATAGGCCGGCGCCTCGTTCGGGTGGATCGCGACCGCGGCCAAGACGCGGGGGTGGGATGCCGCGGCCCACGCCGACCAGCGGCTCGAGTCGATGTCGCCACCGGCCTGCACGACCCCGACGACGCCGGCCTCGCCGGCTCGCTCGAGCTGCTCGTCGAGCGAGAGTCCGACCTCGCCGTCCTCGATCTCGAGGTGGGCGTGGTTGTCGTACACCGCGACGGCGAGCGGCTCGGGGGCATCCGGCCAGCGCACGTCGCCGCGTCCGTCCTGCGAGCGCGTGCGGACGTAGTTGCTGGGATCAGTCATCTGCGGAACTCCGGCGCGTTTCGTCTCGTCGCTGCGCTCCTCGCTCAACGACCGGTGAGGTCTCGGTCGTTGAGCGAGCGAAGCGAGACGAAACGCCCCACCCGGCCTCGGTCGTTGAGCGAGCGAAGCGAGACGAAACGCCGGGGGTGTGCGTCATCAGACGGACTGCTCGACGCGGGGGAAGAGCGGTGCCAGACCGTTCACCGAGGTGCCGGGCTCGAGCACGCCCCACGCGCCGGCCTCGCGGATCGGCTGGTCCTGCAGGCGGCCGATCGACTCGGCGGCGCCGAGGGCGATCCACAGCTTCTCGGTCGATGCGGGCATCACCGGCGACAGCAGCACGGCGAGGGCCCGGAGTCCTTCCGCCGCCGTGTACAGCACGGTGCCGAGACGCGCGCGCTGCGAGTCGTCCTTCGCGAGCACCCACGGCTCGTTCTCGGTGATGTACAGGTTGAGCGCATCGACGATCGTCCAGATCGACGAGATCGCCTCGTCGATGCGGAACCGCTCGATCGCGGCGTCGGCGGCGGCCGCGGCATCCGCCACCGTCTTCTGGACGGCGAGGTCACCGGGGAGGTACTCGCCCGCCGGCGGCACGACGCCCTCGAAGTAGCGCTCGATCATCGCGGTCGTGCGCGACGCCAGGTTGCCGAAGCCGTTCGCGAGCTCGGCCTGGTAGCGGGCCGAGAGGTCCTCCCACGAGAACGAGCCGTCCTGGCCGAACGCGATCGCCGACAGGAAGTAGAACCGGTACGCGTCCGAGCCGAACACGTCGGTGATCTCGGTGGGGGCGATGCCGGTGAGCTTCGACTTCGACATCTTCTCGCCGCCCACGAGCAGCCAGCCGTGCGCGAAGACCCCCTTGGGGACGTCGACGCCCGCGGCCATCAGCATCGCCGGCCAGATGACCGCGTGGAAGCGCAGGATGTCTTTGCCGACGACGTGGTAGGCCGGCCAGCGGCGCTCGAACTGCGCGGGGTCGGAGCCGTAGCCCACCGCCGTGGCGTAGTTGAGCAGCGCGTCGACCCACACGTAGATGACGTGCGACTCATCCCACGGCAGCGGAATGCCCCAGTCGAAGGCCGAGCGCGAGATCGAGAGGTCCTTCAGCCCGGAGCGGACGAACGAGACGACCTCGTTGCGCGCGCTCTCGGGCTGCACGAAGTCGGACTGGTACAGCTCGAGCAGGCGATCCTGGAACTCGCTGAGCTTGAAGAAGTAGTTCTTCTCCTGCAGGAGCTCGAGCGGCTTCGAGTGGATCGCGCAGACCTTGAGTCCCTCGAACGGCCCCGTGCCGTCGACGATCTCGGACTCGGGCTTGAACTCCTCGCAGCCGACGCAGTACAGCGCCTCGTACTCGCCCGCGTAGATGTAGCCGCGATCGTAGATGGCCTGCACGAACGCCTTGACGCGCTCCTCGTGCCGGGGCTGGGTGGTGCGGATGAAATCGTCGTTGGCGACGTCGAGCGTCTTCAGCAGCGGGAACCACGACTCGCTCACGAGCTTGTCGACCCACTGCTGCGGCGTCACACCGTTCGCGCTCGCGGCCCGCAGCATCTTCTGGCCGTGCTCGTCGGTGCCCGTCAGCATCCACGTGTCGTCGCCCGCCTGGCGGTGCCAGCGCGCGAGCGTGTCGACCGCGACCGTGGTGTAGCCGTGGCCGATGTGCGGCACGTCGCTCGGGTAGTAGATCGGCGTCGTGATGTAGAAGGACGAAGGGCCGGAGGTCACTCGAAGATTCTAGTCAGCGGGGATGCCGCGCCCGCCGCTGTGACAGGAGGCCCCCGGCCGTACGCTCCGCACGGCCGCTTTCGTAACACGAAGGTCAGGCGCCGGCGGCGTGCCGGCGGGCGGCGGCGCCTGTGCTCCTCGCCAGGGACACCGTCCACACCGCACCGATGATCGCGACGCCGGCCGCCGCGACGAACGCCCAGGAGGTGCCCGCCGCCGAGGCGACCACCCCCAGAAGCATCGGTCCGAGGCCGAGCCCCAGGTCGAGCGCCGCGCTCGCCGTGCCCGACGCGGCACCGCGCTCGGCCGGTCCGGCTGTGGCGAAGATGGCCGCGAAGAACGCCGGGGTGCTGAAGACGACACCCACCGCCAGGAGCGCCGCGCCCAGGAGGATGCCGGTCGGTGTGCGAACCGTGGCTGCCACGACGAGACCCGCGGCGATCGCCACCAGCGCGACGGCACCCAGGCGCAGCGGCGGAAGGCGATCCATCAGCCACCCGAACCCGATCCGGCCGACGATCACCACCGCCCCGTACACGAGGATCGGCGTGCTGATCGCGTCGACCCCGACCGCGCCGGCGTGCAGCGAGGCGAAGGCGAGGATCCCGCCCATGGCGACCACCGAGGCGAGGAAGCCGAGTCCCGGGGCGATCGCCGCCCGGTGGATGAGCGGCGGCCTGGGCCCCGCGCCGCGAGCGCGACGAGCACCGCGAGGACGCGTCTCGCGGATCGTGGCCGCGACGGCGGCAGCCGCGAGGGCGAGCCCTCCCGCCGCGTACCAGGCTCCGGCGAATCCGACCGCGCGGATGAGGATCTCGGCCAGCGGCGGGCCGAGCGCGATGCCGAGGTAGAGCCCGAGCGAGTTGTAGCTCAACGCCTCGCCGCGACGGCTTTCGGGCGCGATGTCGACCAGCACCGCCATCGACGCGACGAAGAACGCCGCCTCGGCGACGCCGAGCACGAGCCGGAGCACGACGACCATCGCCAGCGAGTCCACCTGCGCAGTGAGGGCGAGGCAGATCGCGGCGAGCACGCCGCCGCCGATCATGAGCGGCACCCGCCCCCACGAGTCGCACCACCGTCCGACGAGCGGGCGCAGGGCGAGGGCCGAGATCGCGAAGGCGCCGAACGCCAGTCCGGCGCCGGCCTCGTCGGACCCGATCGGCCCGGTGACGTAGAGCGGGATCGCGAGGAGCCCCACGCCCGCCGCCGTGAAGTAGGCCAGGTCCGCGATCGCCAACCGTACGAACGCGCCGGTGATGAGCGGTTCGCGCGGACGCCGTGGCGACGCCCGGTTCACCGACGCCCGGTCTGCCGACGCCCGCTCTGCCGACGCCCGCTCTGCCGACGCCCGTCGTGCCGAGGAAGTGCTCATGGATCGACCCTCCCGCGGGCCCCGCTCGAGCGCATGGGTAGTCCTACCCACTTTCGCCCGATGTCGCGTCCGCCGGCGACGGCGAGGCCTGCAGTCCATGCTCCATCGCGAACATCGCAGCGCCCGCGCGTGAGGTCACGCCGATGCGGACGTAGACGTCCTGGACGTGGTGCTCCACGGTCCGTGGCGAGATGACCAGTCGCTGCGCGATCTGCTTGTTCGTCAAGCCCGTCGCGACCAGCCGCAGCACCTCGGCCTGGCGCGCGGTCAGCCCGGCCGCGGCGGGCGTGCGTGGCGCGGCTCGATGCCCCGCGGCGGTGAGCACCGCCCGCACGGCATCGCCGTCCAACCGCGCCGCCGTGACATCGGCGCGCAGCCGGGCCGCCGCGTCCTCCGGCGCCGACGCCGGCCGGCGCGGTCCCGCTTCGACGAGCCGCCGGTACGCGTCCGCCGCCGCGAGCACGCGCGCCGCGGTCGACAGCTCGCTCCCATGGGCCGCCCCGGGGTAGCCGCTGCCGTCCAGGCGTTCATGGTGCGTGCCGACCAGGCGAGCCGCGACGGCGAGCTCGGGAACGCGGGCCACGATGCGCTCGCCGTGGTACGGGTGCAGCCGCACCTGATCGCGCTCCGTGACGCTGAGCGGTGCGACCTTGTTCCAGATCCTGCTCGAGATCGCGGCGCGGCCGATGTCATGCAGATGCCCCGCGCACCGCAGGCGCTGAGCCTCGCCCGCAGGCAGTCCGAGCCGGCGCGCGGCCTCGGCCGCGAGATCCGCGACGGCGGCGCTGTGCCCGTGGAACCACGGACTCTTCAGATCCACGAGGTCGCCGAACACGCCAGCCACGGCCGCGATCTGGTCGTCGTGCACCACGCGCGCAGGGTCGGGTTCGGCATCCAGCAGCAGCGGGTACGCGTCGAGGTCGCCGATGCCGTCGAGCATGTCGTGCGGGCGGCTGAGGAAGACGTCGGCGATCCCCGGGTCCAGCTGCGCGCTTGCGCGGCGGCGCACTTCGGCGACCGCGCGCTCGATGCCGTCCTGCAGCGCGAACAGCACCGCGCACGAGGCGACGTGGGTGATCCGGATCGGCAGCGGGAGGTCGTCGCCGCCGGCCGACGAGGCCCCGCCGTAGCGCGCGGTGGTGTGCGCGAGGCTGTGCTGCACCGGTTCTGCCAGCCCCAGCCGCCGCGAGGCCATCCGCGCGATCTCGCACGTCGCGACCGGGCCGTCGCGATCGAGGGCGCCGGAGTGGCGCAGCATCGCGACGGCCACGCTCATCCGGCTGCGACCGGCCGCATGCGCGATCGCCGGGATCATCGAACCGAGCATGTCGCGCGTGCTGGCCGGATCGGCCTCGATCGACTTCCGCGTCGCGACGATGTCATCGCCGAGCGTCGTCGCGAGCTCGAGCGAGTACGCCGTGCAGCCGATGTGCTCGAGCAGCGACGTGTACAGGACATGACGCGTCGTCTCCTCGTCGCAGCCGGCGGCGCGGGCGAGCCGGGCGGCGACGACGGCGCGGCCCAGGGACTCGTCCGGCGCGGCCCCGGTGCCGAGGTCCGTCACGGCTGCGAGCCCGCCGAGAAGTCCCAGCAGACGGAACACCCCTCCACGATCCCACACCGGCGACGGCGGCGCCCGTGGTGCGGTCAGGCGCTGGCGCGCACCACCAGCGTCGTCGGCAGCGTGATGGGCGCCGGGTTCGCTCCGTCGATGACCGACAGCAGCAGCGACACCATCTCGTCGCTGATGCGGTCCCAGGGCTGGCGCATGGTGGTGAGCGGCGGTTCATGCGTCGCCGCGAGCCCCGAGTCGTCGAAGCCGGCGACCGCGATGTCTTCGGGCACGCGCAGGCCCGCCCGCCGCAGCGTCGAGATGGCGCCGGCGGCCATCAGGTCGCTCGCGGCGAACACCGCGTCGATGTCGCGCGTTCGCTCGAGCAGCCGGGCCATGGCGGCGGCTCCCGAGTCCTGACCGTAGTCGCCCTCTTCGACCAGCGCCGGGTCGAAGTCCTCGCCCATCTCGTCGCGGAAGCCCACGAGCCGGAAGCGCCCGCCCGGGGTGTCGTGGGGGCCGGCGATCATCGCGATCCGCCGGTGGCCCTTCTCACGCAGGTACCGGGTCATCTCGCGGGCCGAGCCGATCTCGTCGACCGACACGGTCGGCACCTGGGCGTCGTGACCGAGCGGGATGCCGCAGCACACGGTCGGCACGCCGGCTTCGAGGAGCTGCTCGACGAGCGGATCGGCCTCGTGAGACGAGATGAGCAGCACGCCGTCGACGTGGCCGGTGCTGACGTAGTGCGCGACGTTCGCCCGTTCGGCGGGTGTGCCCGCGACCAGGAGCACCAGCGTCATGGATCGCTGCGCGAGCGCCTCGGCGGCACCGCGCAACAGCAGCGCGAAGGTCGGGTCTTCGAAGAGCAGGTGCTGCGGCTCGGTGAGCAGGAAGGCGAGCGACCCGGCCCGCCCGGTCGCGAGGCTCCGCGCGGCGTGGTTGGCGGTGTACCCGGTGCGCCGGATCGCGTCCTCCACGGCGGCACGGGCATCCGGCGAGACCCAGTGGCCGCCGTTGATGACGCGCGAGACCGTGCCGCGTGAAACGCCCGCGGCTGCGGCCACGTCGCGGATCGTGGGTTTGCGCCGCGCGGTCGTCGTCTCCTCCACGAGCAGCGACTCTACCCCCGAATCCGCGCGGCGGACGGGGCGACACGAACAAAACTGGGACCGGTCACAGTTGAGTAACGGTTCGGCCCTCGGGCTGCATCGACGTCGATCTCCAAGTAAGACTGTGACCGGTCCCAGTCCTGGGCTGCGACCGACCCGAGCACCGATCCGATGGAGTGTCCATGACCTCGCCCGACCACTGGCCCGAGATCCGGGGAATCGCCTACGGAGGCGACTACACCCCCGAGCAGTGGCCGCAGGAGGTGTGGCGCGAGGACGTCGCCCTGATGCGGGAGGCCGGCGTCAACCTCGTGAGCGTCGGCATCTTCGCGTGGGCGCTGATCGAGACGAGCGAGGGCGTGTTCGACTTCGCGTGGCTCGACGAGCTGCTCGATCTCCTCCACGAGAACGGCGTCTCGGTCGACCTCGGCACTCCCACCGCATCGCCCCCGGCGTGGTTCTTCGCGACCCACCCCGATGCGCGCGTCGTGACGCGCGAGGGCGTCACGATGGGCTTCGGCGCCCGCGGCATGGCCTCCCACTCGTCGCCGGCGTACCGCGCCGCGATCGTGCGCATCGCCTCGGCGCTCGCCGAGCGCTACGGGAGCCATCCCGCGGTCGTCATGTGGCACGTGCACAACGAGTACGGCGTGCCGGTGGGCGAGGACTACTCCGACCAGTCGGTGCGCGCCTTCCGCGACTGGCTGCGCGAGAAGTACGGCACGCTCGACGCGCTCAACGCGGCGTGGGGCACTGCGTTCTGGGGGCAGCGCTACGGGGAGTGGGACCACATCGGCGCACCGGCGGCCGCGCCCTCGGTGGTCAACCCCGCACAGCGGCTCGACTTCGCGCGCTTCACCGACCACCAGCTGCGCCAGTGCTTCATCGCGGAACGCGACGCCATCTGGGCGCACGCGTCCCAGCCGGTCACCACGAACTTCATGGCCAACCAGAGCTGGACGACCGACATGTGGGCGTGGGCCCGCGAAGTCGACATCGTCTCGGACGACCACTACCTGTGGGCAGCCGATCCCGAGGGCGAGATCGGCCTCGCGATCGCGGCCGACCTGACTCGCTCCGTCGGCGGCGGCAAGCCGTGGATCCTGATGGAGCACTCGACGTCCGCGGTCAACTGGCAACCCCGCAACGTCGCCAAGCGTCCCGGCGAGATGGCCCGCAACTCGCTGAGCCACGTCGCCCGCGGCGCCGATGCGGTGCTGTTCTTCCAGTGGCGCGCGTCACGCTCGGGCGCCGAGAAGTTCCACTCCGCGATGATCCCGCACGCGGGCACCTCGTCGCGGGTGTGGCGCGAGGTCGTCGACCTCGGCGGGGCCCTCGCCCGGCTCGACGAGGTGCGCGGATCGCGGGTCGCCGCCGACGTGGCGATCCTGTGGGACTTCGAGTCCTTCTGGGCGCAGGATCTCGAATGGCGACCGTCCGTGGACATCTCGCACGCCGAGCGGGTGCGGGCGTTCTACGAGCGGCTGTGGCGGGACGGCATCACCGCGGACTTCGCGTTGCCCGGCCAGGACCTCTCGGCGTACCGCCTGGTCATCGCGCCCGCACAGTACCTGCTGAGCGCGCGCGACGCCGCGAACCTGACGGCCTACGTCCAGGCCGGCGGCACCCTCGTGGTGTCGTTCTTCTCGGCCATCGTGGACGAGAACGACGCCGTGCACCCGGGCGGCTTCGTCGCGCCGCTGCGCGATGCCCTCGGCGTCGTCGTCGAGGAGTTCCTGCCACTTCGGGAGGGGGCCCTCCACGCGGTGCGATGGTCGGGTTCGGCATCCGCCACCCTTCACGCCGACGCGTGGCAGGAGGACCTCGTCCTCGCGGGCGCCGACGTCATCGCAACCTACGTCGACGGTCCCGGCGCCGGCAAGCCCGCGATCACCCGGCACGCGCACGGCACCGGGCACGCCTGGTACCTCAGTACGCGACTGGATGCCGAAGGCCTCCGCACCGTCATGGCAGAGGTCTACCGCGACGCGGGGCTGACCGCATCCGCTCATCCCGAGGGCCTCGAGGTGGTCGTCCGCCGCGGCGCCACCGCGGACTACTCGATCGCGATCAACCACCGGGACGAGGACGCCGTCCTCGCCATCGCCGGCGATGAGTTGCTCAGCGGCGAGCCGGTCGACGGCTCGCTCGTCGTGCCCGCCGGCGGCGTGGCCGTCGTGCGCACCGCCCGGCCCACCACCCCCTCCTCCTGATCCACCACCACCTGCAGGAACCACCATCGAAAGGGAAACCATGCGAAAGCAGATCGCACTCGGAGCGCTGGCGCTCACGGCAGCGGTCGTCCTCGCCGGCTGCTCAGCCGGCGGTTCGGCCGACAACGACGGCGACGACACCGACGGCAGCGGCGCCGAGCTCGTCATCTGGACCGACGAGGAGCGCGAGGAGGGCATCGCCGCTGCCGCCGCCGCCTTCGAGGAGGAGACCGGCGCGACCGTCACGCTGGTGCAGAAGAACTTCGAGGACCTCCGCAACGACTTCATCGCGCAGGTGCCGACCGGCGAGGGCCCCGACATCACCGTCGGCGCCCACGACTGGCTGGGCGCGCTCGTCGCGGCGGGCGTCGTCGACACCATCGACCTCGGGGCCACCGCGTCCGAGTTCGAGCCGGTGGCCCTCGAAGCCATGACGTACGACGGACAGCTGTATGCGCTCCCGTATTCGCTCGAGACCATCGCGCTCGTGCAGAACGTCGACCTCGTCGGCGCGGACGCGCCGGCCACGTGGGACGAGATGATCCAGAACGGCGTCGCCTCCGGCGCCGAGCGGCCGTTCGTCATCAACACCAACGGCGAGACCGGCGACGGCTACACGATGTACGGCTTCCAGACGTCGTTCGGCGCCCCGGTCTTCGTGCAGGACGCATCGGGCTCCTACACGACCGAGGTCGGCATGGGCGGCCCCGGCGGCGAGGCGTTCGCCTCCTGGCTCGGGGCGAACGGCACCGGCGGCACCGGGTACATCTCGACGACCGTCGACTACGACATCAACAACGAGCTGTTCAACTCGGGCCAGGCCCCGTACACGATCCAGGGACCGTGGGCGATCAGCGCCTACCCCGATGTCGCGAACATCGCCGTGAACCCGATCCCGTCGGCGGGCGGAGAGACGGCCGCGCCGTTCGTGGGCGTGCAGAGCTTCTACGTGAGCTCGCAGTCCGCGAACGCTCTGCTCGCCCAGGAGTTCCTCGTGAACTATCTCGGCACCGAGGAGGCGCAGCGCGCGCTGTACGAGGCCGACCCGCGCATCCCGGCGTGGTCCACGCTGGCCACCGAGGTCTCCTCCGATCCGATCATCGCGGGCTTCCTCGCGTCGGCGCAGAACGGCGTCCCGATGCCGAGCATCCCCGAGATGGGCTCGGTGTGGGATCTGTGGAACGCCGCGCAGTCGCAGATCATCAACGGCGCCGACCCGGTCGCGACCTGGAACACGATGGTCGCCGACGTGCAGGCCGCCGTCGCCGGCTGAGCCCAGCGGATCTCGGCCGCGCGGCCGAGATCCGCGCGGCCGAGAAGACTCCGGGAGGCGGGTGAGTGCCTCTCCCCGCCTCCCGGACCCCATTCCCTCCGAGCCGGCACCCGCCGGCGATGCCCCGCGACAGGAGCACACCGATGACGGTGGACGCACCCCCTACGCCGACGACGGCCGAGAAGCCGCCTCGCGAGTCCCACGCCCGCCGCTGGCGAGGCCCCGGCTGGGGCTTCCTCGCGAAGCTCGCGCTCATGGCCCTCGTCAACGCCTTCGGCGTCATGGCTCTGATCAGCGCGTTCCGCGCCGAGTCGTGGGTGATCTTCGGCGCAGCGCTCGCGCTGCTGCTGGCCGCCGACATCGTCTACTTCACGAAGCGTGCACTGCCGCTGAAGTACCTGCTTCCCGGGCTGGTGTTCCTGCTCGTCTTCCAGGTGTTCATCTTCGGCTACACCGCCTACATCGCCTTCACGAACTACGGCACCGGTCACGCCGGGACTCAGGAACAGGCCGTGGAGGCCGCGCTCATCCAGGGCGAGCGCCGCGTCGAGGGCTCGCCCGTCTACCCCCTCGCGGTGCTCGAGCGCGGCGACGAGCTCGGCTTCGCGATCGTGGACGACGACGGCGACGTGCTGGTCGGCACGGCGGAGGAGCCCCTCACGCGGGTCCGCGACGCCGACGTCGGCAGCGGCGGCGCACCGACGGAGGTGCCGGGGTGGGAGGTCGTCCCGCGCGCGATCGTCATCACCGACCCTGGGCTGCAGGCGCAGATCGCAAGCCTGCGGGTGCCCGTGTCGGACGACCCCAACGACGGCTCCATCCGCACGCGCGACGGCTCGTCGGGTGCGGTCTACGAGTCGACGCTGGTGTGGGATGCCGAGGCGCAGACGATCACCGACACCACCACCGGGACGGTCTACACCGCCGCGGACCGCGGGTCGTTCGTCGCCGAGGACGGCAGGGCGCTGCCCGCGGGGTGGTACGTGAACGTCGGATTCGACAACTTCCTGCGGCTGTTCACCGACCCGGCCCTCGCGCAGACGCTGGCGACGGTGACGGTGTGGACCTTCGCGTTCGCGACGCTGTCGGTGCTGCTGCCGTTCGCACTCGGGCTGATCCTCGCGATCATCTACAACGACGCGCGTCTGAAGGGCCGCCGGTTCCTGCGGACCCTGTACATCCTCCCCTACGCGTTCCCGGCGTTCATGTCGGCGCTGCTGTTCCGCGGCATGTTCAACGCCGAGTTCGGGGTGATCAACGATCTGTTCTTCTTCGGCGCGAACATCAACTGGCTGGGCGACCCCTGGCTGGCCCGGGCGGCCGTGGTGTGGGTCAACCTGTGGCTCACCTACCCGTACTACTTCCTGGTGTGCACGGGCGCGCTGCAGGCGCTCCCGAAGGACACGCTCGAGGCGGCCTCGATCGACGGCGCCGGGCGGACGAGGCAGCTGCGCTCGATCATCCTGCCGCTGGTCCTGGTCGCGACCGCTCCCCTGCTGATCTCGTCCTTCGCGTTCAGCTTCAACAACTTCACGGTCATCTACATGTTCAACGGCGGCGGCCCCGCCATCCCGGGGGCGCCGTACGCGCTCGGGGCCACCGACATCCTGATCTCCGCCATCTACGACATCTCGGGCGTCTCCGGCGGCGCCGCCGACTACGGGCTGGCGAGCGCCCTGTCGATCCTGGTGTTCGCGGTGGTGGGTGGCATCTCGGCGATCGCGTTCCGGCAGACCCGCAAGCTCGAGGAGTTCCAGTGATGTCCACCTCTGCCGGCGCCACCACGCGCACCGCCGCCTCCGCCCCCGCCTCCGCCGGGCGCGTCGACCGCCGCTCCGCCCGGCGACGCCGCTGGGTGCTCGAGGTCGGCTGGAAGTACCTGCTCGCGGTCGTCGTGATCTTCTACGCGGTGTTCCCGCTCGTGTACGTGCTCTCGGCGTCGCTGAACCCGCGCGGCACGCTGGCGGCCAGCAACGCCCTGTTCAGCGTCATCGACCTGTCGAACTACGCCGCGCTCGCCGAGACGAGGTTCTGGACGTGGGCGGGCAACACGCTGCTCGTCGGCGGCGTCGCCGCGGTCGGCGCGGTGCTCATGGGCGCGGCGGCGGCGTACGCGTTCTCGCGGTTCCGCTTCACCGGCCGTCGCGCGAGCCTCACGGGCCTGCTCATCATCCAGATGTTCCCGCAGGCGCTGGCCTTCGTCGCGATCTTCCTCATGCTGCTGGCACTCGGCGAGGTCGTTCCGGCGCTCGGGCTCAACTCGAAGATCGCCCTCATCTGCGTGTACCTCGGCGGAGCGCTCGGCGTGAACACGTTCCTCATGTACGGCTTCTTCAACACCGTGCCGATCGAGATCGACGAGTCGGCGAAGATCGACGGCGCGACCCATGCGCAGATCTTCTGGCGGCTCATCATGCCGCTCGTCACGCCCATCCTGGCGGTCGTCGCACTGCTGGCGTTCATCGCGGCGTTCGGCGACTACATCATCGCCAAGATCGTCCTCGTCTCGGAAGACAACTGGACGCTCGCCGTCGGGATGTACCAATGGGTGTCGAACCAGCTCGCCTCGAACTGGGGTCTGTTCGCGGCGGGCGCCGTGATCGCCGCGATCCCCGTCCTCGTCCTGTTCCTGTCGCTGCAGCGCTACATCGTCGGCGGCCTCACCGCGGGTTCGGTCAAAGGCTGACCCCGTCCATCTGCCCACTGATCACCGTCGATCGGAGAATCGCATGACTCATCCCTCCCCTTCCCGCCGCCTCCGGCGCGCGCTCACCGCGGTCGCGGCATCCGTCGCCGTCGTCGGCACGGGTGCGTTCGCCGTCCCCGCCGCTTCGGCGGGCGCCACCGGACCAGTCGACGCCGGCATCTTCGTCGACGCGGTCGACGGGCTCGCCGAGGACTTCGCGATGGGGGTCGACGTGTCGACCGTCCTCTCGCTCGAAGAGAGCGGCGTGGTGTTCCGGGATGCCGCGGGCACTCCCTCCGACCTGTTCGAGGTGCTCGCCGACCACGGTGTGAACTCGGTGCGCGTGCGCGTCTGGAACGACCCGTACGACGCCGAGGGCCGCGGCTACGGCGGCGGCACCGTCGACGTCGATCGGGCCGTCCGGATCGGGGAGCGCGCCACCGCCGCCGGGCTGGACGTCCTCGTGGACTTCCACTACTCCGACTTCTGGGCGGACCCCGCCCGCCAGCTGGTGCCGAAGGCGTGGGCGCAGCTCAGCGACGCCGACACCGTCGCCGCGCTCCACGACTTCACCGCCGACGCGCTGCAGCGCTTCGCGGACGCGGGCGTCGATGTGCGGATGGTGCAGATCGGCAACGAGACCAACAACGCCATCGCCGGTCACACCCGGCCCGGCCGGCAGATCGACGCCCAGTTCGCGGCGCTCGTCTCGGCGGGCAGCGCCGCCGTGCGCGAGGTGCTCCCCGACGCCCTCGTCGCCGTGCACTTCACGAACCCCGAGACGCAGGGCCGGTACGCGACCTACGCGGCGGGGCTCGACGCCTTCGGCGTGGACTACGACGTCTTCGCGAGCTCGTACTACCCGTACTGGCACGGCTCGATCGACAACCTGACCGCGGTGCTGTCGCAGATCGCCACGGCCTACGGCAAGCAGGTCATCGTCGCCGAGACCAGCTGGGCGCACACCCTCGAGGACGGCGACGGCTATCCGAACGTCATCGGCGCGGGCGGCATCACCGGCCACTACCCGGCGAGCGTGCAGGGTCAGGCGTGGGAGCTGCGCGATGTGATCGCGGCGGTCGCCGCCGTCGGCGAGGCGGGCATCGGCGTGTACTACTGGGAGCCGGCGTGGCTTCCGGTCGGTCCGGCGTCCGAGATCGAGACGAACCGCCTGCTGTGGGAGCAGTTCGGCTCGGGCTGGGCGACCAGCGCCGCGAGCGACTACGACCCGCTGCACGTCGGGCAGTACTACGGCGGATCGGCGTGGGACAACCAGTCCCTCTTCGCGTGGGACGGCACCCCCCTGGAGTCGCTCAGGACGTTCTCGTACGTGCGCACCGGCGCGGTGGCACCGCGTGAGATCGTGTCGGTCGAGCAGGTGTCGCTCGTCGTCGTCGACGGCGATCCGGTCGCGCTGCCTGAGACGATCGAAGTCGGCTACAACGACGGCACCCTCGAGCACCACGCGCTCACCTGGAGCGACGCGGTCGCGTGGATCCGCGGGGCCGGCACGTACTCGATCCCCGGACGCACCGGCTCGGGGCTCACGGTGACGGCGACCGTGAGGGTGGACGCGCCGAACCTGGTCGAGAACTCGGGGTTCGAGAGCGCCGACATGAGCGCGTGGACGCTCACGGGCCCGGCGGCCCGGCAGGAGACGGCCGACGGCTTCGCGGGCGACTACGCCGTCACCTTCTGGAGCGGATCGGCGTACCAGGCGTCGGCGTCGCAGACCATCGCCGGAGTGCCCGCGGGCACGTATGTGCTGCAGGCGACGACGCAGGGCACCAACAGTCCCGCCACCGACGTGCGGACGCTCCGGGCGACGACGTCGGCGGGCACCTGGAGCGCGCCGCTGGAGCTCACCGTCTGGAACGACTTCCGCACCGCCACGGTGCCCGGGATCGTCGTGGGCGATGACGGAGTCGTCGAGATCTCGGCCGAGTTCTCGTTGTCGGCCGGCGCGTGGGGGGTCCTCGACGAGGTGCGCCTCGTGGACGCGGCGACGGCCGGCGGCGAGCAGGCCGACACGACGGCGCTCGAGCGGGCGCTCGCGGCGGCGGCATCCGTCGATCGCGACCGCTACACCGCCGCCTCGCTCGCCGCCCTCGACGACGCGGTCGCCGTGGGTGAGGTCGTGGTCGCCGGGTCGAAGGCGACCACCGCCGACGTGAAATCGGCCACGAAGCTCGTCGAGAAGGCGATCCACCGCCTCAAGAAGGTCAAGGCGTGAGGCGCCGCCGGCGCCTCGCGCCCGTGGGGTGCCTCACGTGCGCGGGGTGCCTCACGTGCGCGGGGTGCCTCACGCGCGCGGGGTGCCTTACGCGCGCGGGGTGAGCGACGCCTGATACAGCTCGCGGCTGGAGTGTCCGGTGACCTGGGACACTTCGCCCGCGGCGTCCTTGCGCCGCGCCCCGCCGGCGACGAGCGCGAGCACCTGCGCGACCGCATCGGGGAACGCGATGGCGCGCGCCGCCGCACCCCCACCACGATCACGACCTCGCCGCGCACCCCGCCCTCCGCCCACTCGACGAGCTCGGCGAGGGTGCCGCGCGCGACCTCCTCGTGCAGCTTCGTCAGCTCGCGGCACACGGCCGCGCGCCGATCCTCGCCGAACTCGGCGGCCATGTCGGCGAGGGTCGCGGCCACACGCGACGGCGCCTCGAAGAACACCATCGTGCGCGGCTCGCCGGCGAGCACGCGGAACGCCACCAGGCGCTCGCCCTGCTTGCGGCCGACGAACCCCTCGAACGTGAACCGGTCGGTCGGCAGGCCCGACACCGCGAGCGCGGTCACGACGGCGCTCGGGCCCGGGATCGCCGTCACCGGGACGCCGGCCGCGGCCGCCGCGGCGACGACTCCGTACCCCGGATCGCTGACGGTGGGCATGCCGGCGTCGCTGAGCACCAGGACGTCCTGCTCGCGCGCGAGCTCGACGAGCTCGGGCGCCCGGTCCTTCTCGTTGTGGTCGTGCAGCGCGATGAGGCGCGGGCGGTTCGTCACCGCGAGCCCCGCGAGCAGGCGCTGCGTCGTGCGCGTGTCCTCGGCGGCGATGACCGTGGCCTGTTCGAGCGCCTCGACGAGCCGGCGCGAGGCGTCCCCGAGGTTTCCGATGGGCGTCGCCGCGAGGATGATCACGCCCTCAGCCTAGACTTGGCCGGGTGACGGACGCCGCCCGGCCCCCTGTCGACCAGTACAGCGCCGAACCCCCCGCCGCACCGCTCCTCCCCCCGGCGCGCCCCAGCGTGTACGACCGCTTCGCGCGCCGTGTGCACGAGGACGCGCGTGCACGGCGGCTGTACGCGTGGCTGGGCCCGGCGCTCGTCGTGCTGCTGGCCGGCCTGCTGCGCGTGTGGAACCTCGGCGCGGCGCACGACCTGATGAACCAGTTCGACGAGACGTACTACGTCAAGGACGGGTGGACGCTGCTGCACCTCGGCTACGAGGGGGCGTGGCCGTCGGACGCGAACGCGAGCTTCCTCTCGGGAGACGTCGACGTGTTCTCGACGGACCCGGCCTTCGTCGTGCACCCGCCGCTCGGCAAGTGGATCATCGGGCTCGGGATGCTGGTGCTCGGGCCCGAGTCCGGCTGGGGATGGCGTCTCACGACCGCGCTGCTCGGCACGGCGGCCGTTCTGCTGCTGATGCTGATCGCGAAGCGGCTCACCCGCTCGACGACGTTCGCGGTCGTGGCGGGCCTGCTCATGGCCGTCGACGGCCTCGCGATCTCCATGAGCCGCGTCGCACTCCTCGACACCCCGCTGACGTTCTTGGTGCTGCTCGCCGTGCTGTTCATCGTGGTCGACCGCGAGCGGACGATGACCCGGATCGCGCAGACGGTCGCCGCGCGGTACGCGGGCGACCAGCCGCCGACGTGGGGACCGGTGCTGTGGAACCGCCCGTGGATCGTCGCAGCCGGCGCGGCGCTGGGCGCTGCGACGGCCGTGAAGTGGTCGGGAGTCTGGGTGCTCGCGGCGCTCGGCCTGTACCTCGTCATCACCGACGCCCTCGCGCGGCGACGCGCGGGCGTGCTGCTGTGGCCGACCGACGCCCTGCGCCAAGGGGCGGTGACGTTCGTGCTCCTCGTGCCGATCGCCGTCGTCGTCTACGTCGCGTCGTGGACGGGCTGGCTCGTGACCGACGGGGGCTACGACCGGCACGCGGCAGACGCGGACCCTGCGACCGGGCTGTTCGCGTGGGTGCCGCTGCCGCTGCAGAGCCTGTGGATCAACCACGTCACGATGTACAACGCCGCATCGCAGATCGTGGCCGACCACAGCTATCAGAGCCCGGCGTGGCAGTGGCCGCTGCTGCTGCGGCCGACGGGCATGTACTACCACCACGACGCGTTCGGCGAGAACGGATGCGTGGCCGCGAACGGGTGCTCGGAGGTCGTCTCGAGCATCCCGAATCCGCTCATCTGGTACGCCGGCGTCGCGGCCGTGCTGTACCTCGCATACCGGTTCGTCGTCTCGCGCGACTGGCGGCACGCGCTCGTGCTGACGGGCGTCGCCGCCACCTACGTGCCGTGGCTGTTCTTCCCGGAGCGCACGGTGTTCCAGTTCTACACGGTGCTGACGCTCCCGTTCATGCTGCTTGCGCTCACGTTCGCCCTCTGCGACATCGCAGGGCCGGCAGGAGCCGACGCGTACCGGCGGCACACCGGTCAGCGCCTCGTGCTGGTGTTCCTCGGCGTCGCGCTCGCGCTCTCGGCGTTCTGGTACCCGGTCATCTCGGCGATGAACGTGCCATACGACTTCTGGCGCCTGCACAACTGGATGCAGGGCTGGATCTGACCGGCGTCACGCCACGAGTCCGGCGGGGTCGGTGACCGGCAGCCGGCACGCGAAGTCGCGGCAATCGTACGCGGTCGCCGCGTCGCCGCGCAGCGACTTGCCGGCGAACAGCGAGAATCCGGCATCCGCCCACTCGCGCGCCTGTTCGGGCGTCAGCACGGCGACGACGTCGGCACGGATGCCGCGCGCGGCGTCGGCGAGCGGACCGGCGCTCGTCGGGCTGACGACCACGACCTGCCGCGGGGCGACCGCGAGCGTCGCGGCGACGCGCAGCAGCGCGCCGTAGGCGAGCGGCCGCGCGACCGCCGCCCGGCCGTGCGACGCCACCAGCCGCTCGGCGAGCGCGCGGTGCTCCTCCCCCGCGCCCAGGAGCCACAGCGCGCACGCGGCCTCGGCGACCGCCGCGGTGCCGGAGGGCTCGTCGGCGTCGGACGCGGCATCCGGTGCGCCGACGCCCTGCGCCGACAGCACGGGGTCCCCGCCACCGGGCACCGCGATCGACCCGTCGGGGGCCAGGCAGGCCGTCACGAGGTCGCGCGCGCGGACGGCGTACGCCACCTCGCCCGTCGCGACCGCGAGTGCGGCGAGCCCGGCGGCCAGGTCGCCGTAGTCGGCCAGGGTGGCCGACGCCCGCGAGGCGATCTCGTCGAGCGACGCGCGCACGAGTCGCCCGTCGCGGTCGACGTTGGTCTGCAGCACGGCGTCGGCAGCCCATCGTGCCGCCTCGAGCCACCGGGGCTCACCGGCGCGGACTCCCGCGCGGGCGAGCGCGCCGATCGCGAGGCCGTTCCACGCGGTGACGATCTTGCCGTCCACCGCCGGGGGCTCGAGCCCCGCGCGGCCCGCGGCGTCGCGGGCGTAGTAGCCGCCCTCGCTGCGCACCCCGTCGATCCAGGACTCGGAATCCTGCGCGGCGCCGAAGCCGCCGCCCGGCTGCTGCAGCACGTCGAGGAGGAACCCCGCGAGGCCCCGCGCGACCTCGCCGGCATCGGTCACCGTCTCGGCATCCGTCGCCACGTCCAGCAGCTGCGCGTTGTCGGTGAGCATGCGCTCATAGTGCGGCACCGTCCAGTCCGGCCGCGTCGCGTAGCGGAAGAAGCCGCCCTCGACTGCATCACGCAGCTCGGAGCCCGCCATCGCGGCGAGTGCACGGTCGGCGACCGCCGCGGACTCCGGCGCGCGCTCGCGCACCACGGGCGACTGCAGGAGGCGCAGCGCCGTCGCGATCGGGAACTTCGGCGCCGGGGACCCCGGATCGCCGAATCCGCCGTGACGCGGGTCCTCACGGGAGGCGAGGGCCCGCGCCGCCGCCGCGATGTCGTCGGCCGTCGGCGCCCCTGTCGCGGGCGCGATCGCGGCCCGGGCGTCGGCGAGGGCGCCGGTCACGGCATCCGCGGTCGCGTCGACCTCTCCGCGCCGGTCGGTCCACGCCTCACGCACCGCGGCGAGCACCTGACGGAACGACGGCATGCCGGCGCGGGGCTCCGGCGGGAAGTACGTCCCGGCGAAGAACGGCTTGCCGCCGGGCGTCACGAAGACCGTGAGCGGCCAGCCCAGATTCCGCGAGAACGCGGCGGCCGCCGCCATGTAGGCCGCGTCGACCTCCGGATGCTCCTCCCGGTCGACCTTGACACTGACGAACCCGGCGTCGAGCTCGGCGGCGGTCTCGGCATCCTCGAACGACTCCCGGGCCATCACATGGCACCAGTGGCACGTCGAGTAGCCGATCGACACCATGACCGGCACGTCGCGCTCGCGTGCGAGCGCAAAGGCCTCCTCGCCCCACGGGAACCACGCGACCGGATTGCCCGCATGGGCTCTCAGGTACGGGCTCGTCGCTCGCGCGAGGCGGGGATTCATGTCATCACGGCCGGAGGATCAGTCGACGTCGTCGGGGTGCGAGCTGACGCGGCCCGAACCGTCGCCCGGGTCCATCGCGTCGATCGCGGCCATCTCGGCATCGCTGAGCTCGAAGCCGAACACGTCGAGGTTCTCTTCGAGGCGCTCGCGGCGCACCGACTTCGGGAAGACGATGAACCCCTTCTGGAGGTGCCAGCGCAGCACCGCCTGAGCCGGCGTCTTGCCGTGCGCGGCCGCCGCGGCAGCGACCGGCTCGGCCCCGAACAGGTCGTACTTGCCCTGCCCGAGCGGACCCCACGACTCGATCCTGACGTCGTTCGCGGCAGCCCATCCGGTGATCTCGCGCTGCTGGTATGCCGGGTGCAGCTCGATCTGGTTCACGGCCGGTACGACGCCGGTCGCCGCCACGATGCGCTCGAGGTGGGGCACCAGGTGGTTCGAGACGCCGATGCTGCGCGTGAGGCCCGCGTCACGGATCTCGATCAGCTTCTCCCACGCGTGGACGTAGTTGTCCTTCGCGGGGGTCGGCCAGTGCACGAGGTACAGGTCGACGCGCTCGAGACCGAGGCGGTCGAGGCTCTCGCGGATCGCCGCGTGCGGCTCGTCACCGTCGTGCCGGTCGTTCCACAGCTTCGTCGTGACGAAGAGCTCGTCGCGCGCGAGGCCGCTCGCGGCGACCGCGGCGCCGACGCCCTCTTCGTTCCCGTAGATCGCAGCGGTGTCGATGTGCCGGTACCCGACCTCGAGCGCCTCGGCGACGGCCCGCTCGGTGTCTGCCGGGGGCACCTTGAAGACGCCGTAGCCGAGCTGGGGGATCGAGGTGCCGTCATTGAGGGCAAGGGAGGGAACGTTCGCCATGCTCCCAGCCTACGAGCGCCGGAGGGGCTCCGGGTCGGCGCTCAGCGGTAGCGACGGCCCTCGTCGCGCCGGTACAGCGCGAGCGAGGCCACGAGCATCACGACGGTCCAGGTCGCGATCCCCGCCCACACCCACCACTCGAGCGTTCCCCCCTCGACCGCCCAGATCACGAACTCGCGCGCCTGCCGCGACGGCGTGAACTTCGAGAGGTCATTCAGCCAGTCGGCGAAGAGGACCGGGGGCAGGAACAGACCGCCGACGAAGGCGAGGGCGAACATGACGATCTGGATCACCGCGATCGCCGCCTTGAAGGGCAGTGCATAGCCGATCGCCGTGCCGATGAGCATGAACGGGATCGCGGCGACCGCGAGCGCGAGGATGCCCGCACCGATGCGCAGCGGCGGCGCCTCGGCCGCCGTGAGGAGGCCGCCGAGGACCACGACCGGGAGGACGGCGACCAGCCCGAGCGCGCCCGTCGACAGGATCTGCCCGAACACGCGCGCGATCCCGGGTGCGGGCAGCGTGCGCAGGTACGGGTCCCACGGCTTCTCGCGGCTCTCCGAGATCGTGAGCCCGAACGAGAACAGCGAGTTCGCCATCACCGCGAACACCGACAGCGAGATGACCGCCTGCGTGGCGTAGAGCGCGACATCGGCGACGCTCCGCTGCGGCACGACGAAGAACAGCAGCGCGAGGGCCGGGAACACCACGGTCCCGATGACGGCGATCGGCACGCGGAACGTCTCGATGAGCGTGTACTTCGCGTGCAGCGCGGTCAGCCGCAAGGTGCTGGGGGCGGATGCCGCCGGCACGGGCGCGTACGTCATGACAGGTCCTTTCCGGACGAGGCGAAGGCCGCCGCGCCGGAGGCGGCGGCAGAGCCCGAGGCGTCGGTGAGCGCGAGGAAGGCCTCCTCGAGCGTGGCGCCGCGGACGATCAGGTCGCGGAAGTCGACGCCGGCGCGGACCACCGCGCGGACGAAGGCATCGGCATCCGTCACGGTCAGCACCTCTCGCCCGTCGACGTGCTCCTGCCGCACGACGCCGGGAAGCTCGCCGATCGAGGCGGGAGCGCGCGTGGTGAGTTCGACGCGGCTGACGCCCACGCGCGCCACGACGCGGGAGACCGTGTCGTCGGCGAGCACGCGGCCGTCGCCGAGCACGACGACACGCTGGGCGAGCGCCTCGATCTCTTCGAGGTAGTGGCTCGTGACCACGACCGTCGCGCCGGCCTCGTGCTGCCGGCGGATCGCCGCCCACAGCACCCGGCGCGCATCGACGTCGAGACCCGTCGTCGGTTCGTCCAGCAGCACCAGGCGCGGCCGGCCGACGAACGCGAGCGCCACCGCGACCCGCCGCTTCTGCCCGCCCGACAGCGAGCCGCACTGCCGTCGCAGCAGCTCGGCGAGGCCGAACTCGGACGCCAGCTCGGCGGTCGGAGTGCGGTCGGAGAAGTGCCCGCCGACGTAGTCGATGACCTCTCCGACGCGCAGCGTGTCGGGCAGCGCGGTCTCTTGCGGAGTGGTGCCGAGCAGGCGGCGGCTGCGCGGGTCCGACGGGTCCGCGCCGAACAGCGTCACGCGACCGGCGGTCGGGCGACGCAGTCCCTGCAACAGCGAGAGCAGCGTGGTCTTACCGGCGCCGTTCGGACCGAGGAGGCCCACGAGGGCTCCCGCCTCGATCTGCAGGCTGACGTCGTCCACGGCGACGAGGTCGCCGTAGCGGCGGGTGACGCGCGCGAAGTCCGCGACGATCATGGCAGTTCTCCCAGGACGGAGCGCAGGGCCTCGGTGTAGTCCTCGAACGCGCGCCGGCCCTGCTTGGTCAGCGCGAGATAGGTGACGGGCGTTCGCCCTCGATGGGCCTTCTCGACCTGGACGTATCCGGCCTCCTCGAGCTTGCGCGCGTGGGTGGACAGATTGCCGGCGGTCATGTCGAGCAGCTCCTGCAGGCGGGGGAACGTGATCTGCTCGCCCGCGGTCAGGGTCGACAGGCTCGCCATGATCCGCAGCCGCCCCTGCGCGTGGATGACCGGGTCGAGCTCAGCCACGGCCGGCCTCCACGCCCGCCGCGCGCGCCCGGAGGCGAGCCAGATGCACGGACGACACGACCGCGAGCACCAGGAACCCCAGGCCGCAGCCCAGTGCGAGCACCAGATAGTGGGTCGGCACCCCGAAGAACGGGGCGGCCACCGCGACGAGGATCGTCCACAAGCCCAGGACCAGCATCGGAACGGCGCGCCACAGCGCGGCCGACATGACGTACATGAGCCCCGCGAACAGTGCGTAGGCCACCGGATAGAACACCGTCGCGAGCGCGGCGGGCATGCCGTTGTAGGCCAGGCCCTGCGCGAACGCGACGATCGCGAGGCCGCCGACCATCCAGCTCACGCCGTAGACGATCCCCGAGAACGCCTCGGCCCGATTGCCGCGGCGGCCGCGCCCCGAGCGGGCGCCGAGCACGGCCGACACCACGATCGCGGCGACGAGCAGCGCGACGAAGATCGACACGGCGACCGGGACCGGCAGGGCGAACGCCGGGGCCAGTCCGCTGATGAGCCAGAGGCTGCCGAAGCCGACGAGCCACACGATTCCCCACATCGTGAGGATGACGGGCACGAACGAGGCGATCTGGCCGACGACACTGCGGCGCTGGTCCTCGACCAGCGCGAGCATCGCCGCGGGATCGAGCGGCTCGTCGTCGGTCGAACGGAGGTCTTCGTTCTCGGTCATGGTTACTTTGTACTGCAAAGTACTCTTGTTCGTCAAGCCCTTTGCATCCACGCGTCGTCATACGATGGAGGGCCATGTCCGCGCCCGAAGCCGTCATCTCGTACCCGCCCGAGCTGCCCGTCAGCGCCGCGCGGGACCAGATCGCCCGCGCCATCCGCGATCACCAGGTCGTGATCGTCGCGGGAGCGACGGGGTCGGGCAAGACGACGCAGCTCCCCAAGATCGCGCTCGAACTCGGACGCACGCGCATCGCGCACACGCAGCCGCGCCGCATCGCGGCCCGCTCGATCGCGGAGCGGATCGCCGAGGAGCTGCAGGTCCCGCTCGGGAGCGTGGTCGGCTACAAGGTCCGTTTCACCGACAAGGTGTCGCCCGACACGCGCATCGCGCTCATGACCGACGGCATCCTGCTCAACGAGATCCACCGCGACCGCACCCTGCGCCGCTACGACACGATCATCATCGACGAGGCCCACGAGCGCTCGCTCAACGTCGACTTCCTCATCGGCTACCTGAGGCGCGTCCTCCCCCAGCGCCCCGACCTCAAGGTCATCGTCACGAGCGCGACGATCGATCCCGAGAGCTTCGCGGCCCATTTCGCCGATCGCCACGGCACCCCCGCCCCCATCATCGAGGTGTCGGGCCGGACGTACCCCGTCGAGATCCGCTACCGGCCACCGGCCTCGGCCGGCGAGCGCCCTGCGACAGGCTCAGGAACCGCGTCGCGAGACGACACGCCTGACGACGTGGACGGCATCGCCGCGGCGCTGCGCGAGCTCGACCGCGAGCCGCCGGGCGACGTGCTGGTCTTCCTCCCCGGCGAGGCCGAGATCCGCGACGCGATGGATGCCGTGCGGGGCATGTACGCGAAGGATGCCGCACCCACCGAGGTGCTGCCGCTCTACGGCCGGCTCTCCTCGGCCGAGCAGCATCGGGTGTTCGATCGCTCCGCCGTCGCGGGCGTACGCCGCCGCGTGATCCTCGCGACGAACGTGGCCGAGACCAGCCTCACGGTCCCCGGCATCCGCTATGTCGTCGACACCGGCACCGCGCGCATCTCGCGCTACAGCAACCGCAGCAAGATCCAGCGCCTTCCCATCGAGCCGGTCTCGCAGGCCTCGGCGCAGCAGCGCTCCGGACGCGCCGGGCGCACCAGCCCGGGTGTCGCGATCCGTCTCTACGCCGAGGAGGACTTCGAGGCGCGGCCGGAGTTCACCGAACCCGAGATCCTGCGCACGAGCCTCGCGTCCGTCATCCTGCAGATGCTCTCGCTCGGGTTCGGCGACATCTCGTCGTTCCCGTTCCTGACCCCTCCCGACTCCCGGGGCGTCAAGGCCGCTTTCGACCTCCTCGTCGAGCTGGGCGCAGTCGAGGAGCGGCCACGCGGCGAGGCCGACCGGGGTCCGCGGCTGACCGAGCTGGGCCGCGAGATCTCACGCCTGCCGATCGATCCCCGCTTCGCCCGCATGATCGTCGAGGCGCGCCGCAGCGGGGTGCTGCGCGACGTGCTCGTGATCGTGGCGGGGATGTCGATCCAGGACGTGCGCGAACGGCCCGAGGAGCGGCGCGAGGAGGCCGACCGCCTGCATGCGCGGTTCACCGACCCCACGAGCGACTTCCTCACACTGCTGAACCTGTGGAACCACCTGCAGGAACAGCAGGCCTCGCTCGGCTCGAGCGCGTTCCGGCGGCTGTGCCGCGCGGAGCACCTCAACTACGTGCGCGTGCGTGAGTGGGCCGATGTCCACCGCCAGCTGAGCGCGCTCGTGAGTGCCCCCCGCGGCGCGGCGGACGGCACCGCCGATCCGGACGAGCTCCACAAGGCGATCCTGTCGGGCCTCTTGTCGCACATCGGCATCCTCGATCAGCGCACCACGCAGCCGCCGAAGGATCGTCGCGCGCCGGGCGGCGCGCGACCGCCCAAGGCCGAGTACGTCGGCGCGCGCGGCGCGCGGTTCGCCATCTTCCCGGGGTCGGGCCTGAAGAAGAAGCAGCCACAGGCCGTCATGGCGGCCGAGCTGGTCGAGACGAGCCGTCTGTTCGCCCGCACGGTCGCGGCGATCGACCCCGCATGGGCGGAGCCGCTCGCGGGCGACCTCGCCAAGCGGCAGCTGAGCGAGCCGCACTGGTCGAAGACGGCGGGTGCGGCATCCGCCTACGAGAAGGTCACGCTGTTCGGCGTCGAGATCGTCCCGCGCCGCCGCGTTCAGCTCGCCCGCTTCGACCGCCCGTTCGCCCGGGAGCTCTTCCTGCGCCACGCGCTCGTCGAGGGCGACTGGGACTCCTCGCACCTCGACAAGCGACTGACGGCGTTCGAGCGCCGCAACCTCGAGCTGCGCCGGCGCCTCGAGAAGGTCGAGGAGCGCGAGCGCCGTCGCGACATCCTCGTCGGCGACGAGGCGGTGTACCGGTTCTACGACGCCCGCATCCCGCGCGATGTGTTCGATGCGCGCTCGTTCGAGGCCTGGTGGCAGGATGCCTCGTCGCGCACGCCGCGCCTGCTCGACATGACCGAGGCCGACCTCGTCGACGAGGCGTCGCGCGGTGACGAGCGCGACTTCCCGGCGCGGTGGCGCCAGGGCGACCAGGTGCTGTCGCTCGCGTACCGCTTCGAGCCCGGCGCCCCCGACGACGGCGTGACCGCGATCGTGCCGCTCGCCCTGCTCGCGCAGCTGCGCCCCGACGGCTTCGACTGGCAGGTGCCCGGCATGCGCGACGAGCTCGTCACGGCGCTCATCCGCTCGCTCCCCAAGGCGATCCGGCGCCACGTCGTACCCGCCGCGGACTGGGCCGCGACGTTCGCCCAGGACCTCGCCGGACAGGGCCCCGAAGCCCACGACGGGCTTCCGGCCACGAGCCTGCGCGACGCGCTCGCCGCGCGCATCCATCGGGTGGCGAGCCAGCCGGTGGCCGCCGCGGACTTCGACCTCGAGCGCGTGCCCGAGCACCTACAGCTGTCGTTCCGCGCCGTCGACGAGCGCGGCAGGACGGTGGGCTCGGGTCGCGACCTCGACGCGCTGCAGGAGCGGCTCGCCGACCGGGTGCGCGCGTCGGTGTCGCGCTCACTGAGCTCGCCGCGCACCCCCGGCGGCGCGAAGAGGGTTCCCGGCCCGCAGGCACCCGCGGGTGCGGGGTCCGCGGCGGACGCGTCCCCCGCGTTCGCCGAGCGCACCGGCGTCACCGACTGGTCGTTCGGCGACCTGCCCGAGATCGTCGACACCCGCGTCGCCGGCGGCGTGGTCCGCGGGTATCCGGCGATCGTCGACGAGGGGTCGTCGGTGGCCCTGCGCATGGAGTCCACGCCCGAGGCTGCGGCGCGCGCCACCCGCGCGGGAGTGCGGCGCCTCGTGCTGCTCTCGGTCGCATCGCCCGCGGCGTACGTGCTCGAGCATCTGACCTCCGCCGAGAAGCTGGCGCTGGCGGCATCCCCCTATCCGTCGGCGAAGGCGCTGATCGAGGATGCGCGCGTGGCGGTGGCGGATGCCGTCATCGCGCGCACGACGGGCGACGCGCCCGTGCGCACCCGGGCCGGGTTCGAGTCGGCGCGCGACGCCTTCTCGGCGTCGGTCGTCGACGAACTGTTCCAGACGGTGTCGCTCACCGCGCGCATCCTCACCGCGGCGCGAGACGTCGAACGTGCGATCCGCGATCAGAATTCGCTGACCCTGCTGGGGGCGCTGAACGACGTCAAGGGCCAGCTCGCGGGCCTGGTGTTCCCGGGCTTCATCGCCCGCACCGGCACCACGCGTCTCGCCCACTACCCGCGCTACCTCCGCGGTGCCCTCGACCGGGTGCGCACCCTGTCCGACAACCCCGGCCGCGATCGCCAGCGCCTGACCGAATTCGAGCGCGCGACCGCGCTTTACACCGACGCCGGCGGCACCGTACCCGCGGCGCCCGACGCCCCCGCGGCGCTCGTGCACGCGCGGTGGCTGCTCGAGGAGTACCGGGTGAGCCTGTTCGCACAGTCGCTCGGCACCGCCGAGCCGGTCTCGCTCCCCCGCATCCAGAAGGCCCTGGCCGCGTGAGCGGGGAATACCCTCGCCGCCGAGGCGGGTTGCGCCCCTCATGAGCATCGCGATCGCCTACACCGAGTTCGGCGGACCGGAGGTCCTGCGCCCGATCGAGATCCCGGAGCCGACGGCGGGTGCCGGCGAGCTCGTCATCCGCGTCGAGGCGGCAGGCGTCAACCCGATCGACGCGAAGCTGCGCTCCGGCAAGCGCCCCTCGGGCACCATCACCGAGCCCCGCCGCGTGGGAGCCGACGGCTCGGGGGTCGTGACCGCGGTCGGCGCCGACGTCGACGGCTTCCGCACCGGCGACCCGGTGGTCTTCTCCGGTGCCCGCGGGACCTACGCGACCGACGTCGTCGTGCCGGCGTCCCAGGCGCACCCCCGGCCACCGCAGGTGACGCCCGCGCAGGGCGCCGCGCTCGGCATCCCCGTCGGCACGGCGTATCAGACGCTCCGTTCGCTCTCGGTCGGCGCCGGCGACACGCTCCTCGTCCACGCCGGCTCGGGAGCGGTCGGGCAGGCGCTCATCCAGTACGCCGTGCTGTGGGGTGCGACCGTCGTCGCGACGTCGTCGGAGCGCCGGTTCGACACCGTGCGGTCGCTCGGCGCGACGCCCGTCGCGTACGGCGACGGCCTCATCGATCGCGTGCGCGAGGCTGCGCCGAACGGTCTGACCGTCGCGATCGACGCGGCGGGCACCGACGAGGCGCTGCAGACCTCGATCGACCTCGTCGCCGACCGTGCTCGGATCGCGACACTCGTGCGGGGGAAGGATGCCGCGGGCCTCGGCATCCGCGCCTTCTCGGGCGGATCGCCCGTCCCGCTGACGCCGCAGCAGCAGTCGTGGCGCGACGAGGCGGTGCCGGTCACCCTCGCACTGCTCGCGGCGGACCGGTTCACGGTCGAGCTCGGACCGTCGTTCCCGCTCACCGACGCGGTCGAGGCGCATCGCGCGGTCGAATCCGGCGCCGACGGCAAGATCACGCTGGTGCCGTAGCCCGCACGCGGCGAGGCCGCGCCGCAACAGTTCGACACACGAGGAGGCGCGCGCGGCGCCGGGCTCGACAATGGGTCGCATGTCTCGCGCGCCCGAACCCGCACCGTCGCCTCGTCCGGCCGCTCCGCGCTCCTTCGCGACAGCGCAGGTGCAGGCGGGGTACGACGTCGGCATCGCCGAGAACACCGCGGTCCCCTCGATCCACCAGTCGAACGCGTTCGAGTTCCGCTCATTGAGCGAGGCACGCGACCTCTTCGCCCTCCGCAAGGACGGCAACATCTACAGCCGTGCGGCGAACCCCACGGTGCTCGTGTTCGAGAAGCGCGTGGCCGAGCTCGAGGGCGGCATCGGCGCTGCGGGCGTGGCGTCCGGCCAGGCCGCGGTCGCGGTCGCCCTCCTCGCGCTGGCCAAGCAGGGCGAGCACATCGTCGCGGCACGCCAGCTGTACGGCGGCACGGTCGATCTGCTGCAGGACACGTTCGCCGACTGGGGCATCGAGGTGACGTTCGTCGATCAGGACGACGTCGCGTCGTGGGAGTCCGCGCTGCGCCCGACCACGCGCGCGCTGTTCGCCGAGTCGATCTCGAACCCGATCGCGCAGGTGCTCGACCTCGGCGCCGTCGCCGCGGTCGCCCGCCGCGCGGGCGTGCCGCTCGTGATCGACAACACCGTCGCCACGCCGTATCTGCAGCGCGCGAAGGACTTCGGCGCCGACATCGTGGTGCACTCCGCGACCAAGTTCCTGGGGGGCCACGGCACGTCGCTCGGCGGCGTCGTGGTCGACCTCGGCACGTTCGACTTCACGGCCGAGCCCGAGCGCTGGCCGCAGCTCACCGACACCTACCGTCGCGTGCCCGACGGCAGCCTCGCCGAGCGCTACGGCGAGACGGGCTCGCCGTACATCGCCCTCGTCAAGACCAAGTACGTCCACGACCTCGGCCCTTCGCTGTCGGCGTTCAACGCCTTCCAGCTGCTGCAGGGCCTTGAAACGCTCGACCTGCGCATGGCGCGCCATACCGCCAGCGCGCTCGAGGTAGCGCAGTTCCTCGCTTCGCACCCCGCCGTGGCTCGCGTGCATCACCCGGGCCTCGCGTCGAGCCCGTGGCGCGCCAACGCCGAGACGTACCTGCCCCACGGCACCGGCTCCGTCTTCGCGTTCGACCTGCACGCGTCGGGGGATGCCGAGACGGACTTCCTGCTCGTCGAAGCGTTCATCGCACGACTGCAGGTGGTCAAGCTCGTCGCCAACATCGGCGACGCGCGCAGCCTCGTGGCGCACCCGGCGTCGATGACCCACAGCCACCTCTCCCCCGCCCAGCTCGCCGAGGCGCACATCGGCTCGACGACGGTGCGTCTGTCGATCGGCCTCGAGGACACCCGAGACGTCGTCGACGACCTCGCGCGGGCCCTCGATCCGATCGCGGCGAGCGCGAGGCACGGTGTCGGAGGACTAGCCTCGGTCTCATGACCACTGGCTCCTCCCCTCGCTGGGGCATCCTGGGCCCGGGCGGCATCGCCCGGGCGTTCACGAGCGATCTGCGCACCGCGGGACTCGACATCGCCGCCGTCGGCTCGCGCCGCCGCGAGAGCGCCGAGGCGTTCGCCGCCGACTTCGGCATCGCGCACGCGCACGGCTCGTACGAGGACCTCGTCGCCGATCCCGACGTCGACATCGTGTACATCGCGACGCCGCACCCCATGCACGCCGCGAACGCGCTGCTCGCGCTCGAGGCGGGCAAGCATGTGCTCGTCGAGAAGCCGTTCACCCTCACCGCCGTCGAGGCCGCCGCAGTGCGCGACGCCGCCGCCGAGCGCGGGCTCCTCGCGATGGAGGCGATGTGGACGCGGTATCTGCCGCACATGGCGCGCATCCGCGAGATCGTCGCATCGGGCGCCCTCGGCGAGGTCCGCGCCGTGACGGCCGACCACACGCAGCGGATCTCGAGCGATCCGGCACACCGCCTGAACGCCCTGGAGCTGGGCGGCGGAGCACTGCTGGACCTCGGCATCTACCCGGTCTCGTTCGCGTGGGACCTGCTGGGCATGCCGCTGTCGGTGGTCGCCTCGGCACGCCTGGGCGAGACCGGCGCCGACACCGAGGTGGCGACGATCATGGCGCACGAATCCGGTGCGATCTCGACCACGCTGTCGGCGTCCCGTGCCGTCGGACCCAACACCGCCTCCGTGATCGGCACCGACGCGCGCATCGACATCGCCCGCGTCTGGTACACGCCGACGTCGTTCCGCGTCGTCGCCCACGACGGCACCGTCGTCGAGGACTACGTGTCGCAGGTCGAGGGCCGGGGCATGCAGTTCCAGGCCCTCGCCGCCGAGAGGTACCTGGCCGAGGGCCGCACGGACTCCGACGTGCTGCCGATCGACGAGACGGTGGCCATCATGGCCACGCTCGACGAGGTGCGCACGCTCGTCGGAGTGCGCTACCCCGGGGAGGAATGACATGGCCGACCTGCAGAGCGCCCGCGTCGCGGTCTATCTCGACTTCGACAACATCGTGATGTCGTGGTACGACCGCGTGCACGGCAAGAACTCCTACGCCCGCGACCGCCAGAAGATCGCCGCGAACGCCACCGAGCCCGAGATCTCCGAGCGCCTGGCCGCCGCGACGATCGACGTCGGGGCGATCATCGACTACGCCACGTCGTTCGGCACGCTCGTGCTCACGCGCGCCTACGCCGACTGGTCCGCGCCCGTGAACGCCGAGTACCGCTCGCAGCTGGTCGCGCGCGCGGTCGACCTCGTGCAGCTGTTCCCCGCGGCCGCGTACGCGAAGAACGGGGCCGACATCCGCCTCGCCGTCGATGCCGTCGAAGACATGTTCCGCCTGCCCGATCTCACGCACGTCGTGATCGTCGCCGGCGACTCCGACTACGTGCCGCTCGCACAGCGCTGCAAGCGCCTGGGCCGCTTCGTCGTCGGCGTGGGCGTGGCGGGCTCGACCGCGAAGTCGCTGGCGGCCGCGTGCGACCAGTTCGACTCGTACGACGCCCTCCCGGGTATCGCGGTGCCCACACCGGAGCGGAAGGATGCCGCGCCGCAGCGCCGACGCGCACGCAAGGCCGCCGCCGACCCGACCGGCTCGCTCCTCGAACGCGCGCTCCGCCTCGAGAGCGACAGGGACGACGTGGAGTGGCAGCACGCCTCGGCGGTGAAGAGCCTGATCAAGCGCCTCGACCCGGCGTTCAGCGAGAAAGCACTCGGATACAAGAGCTTCTCGGAGTTCGTCAAGGCACACCCCAACGTGGCCGAGGTGGACGAGTCGGGCAACATCGTGCTCATCCGGCTGGCGCCCTCCGGACGCTGATTCCTCCACGATCTGGGAAAACGCGCGTCCGGTACAGTGTGATTCGTGGCACGCCGTAACGCCCCGCCGGGCTCGCAGACCTCGCTGCGCGAGGCCAATCGCGCGCGTGTCGTCGAGTCGCTCAAGCGCCACGGGCGCCTCACCCAGATCGAGCTGGCCGGCGCCACCGGCCTCTCGCCCGCCACGGTCTCGAACATCGTGAAAGAGCTCACCGCGTCGGGCCTCCTGCACACGTCGTTCACCACCTCCAGCGGCCGCCGCGCCACCCTGGTCTCACTCGCCCGGCAGCTGGGGCTCGTCGCGGGCGTGCACTACAGCTCTCGGCACCTGCACATCGCGATCGCCGACACCGCGCGCACGATCGTGACGCAGACGTCGCTGCCGCTCCCCCTCGACCACCGACATGACTCCGAGCTCGACCGGCTGTCGCTGCTGCTCGGCGACATGATGGAGTCGCTGGGCGGATCGCTCGCCGACCTCCTCTCGGTCGGCCTCGCCCTCCCCGCGCCGATCGACCCGCGCACCGGCATGGTCTCGACGCCTGGGCTGCTGCGCGGCTGGGAGGGCGTCGACGTCGCCGAGGCGCTCTCGGTGCGCATCGGGCGTCAGGTGCACGCCGACAGCGAGGCGAACCTGGGCGGTCTCGCCGAGGCGCGCGAGGGCAACGGGAGGGCGGCCGCGTCGTCGGTCTTCATCCGCGTCGGACACACGATCAGCGCAGGCCTCGTGGTCGGCGGCGACCTCTTCCGCGGCGTCAACGGCAAGGCGGGCCAGATCGGCCACGTCACCCTCGACGAGAACGGGCCGATCTGCCGCTGCAGCAACCGCGGCTGCCTCGAGACGTACGCAGGAGGACCTGCGCTTCTCTCCCTCTTCCCGCCCAGCGAGGGCATGCACCGACTGGGCGACCTGCTCCACGCCGCCGAGGCGGGCGACGGCAGCGCGCGGCGGGTCATCGCCGACGCCGGCCGGCACATCGGCATCGCGGCCGCGAGCCTGTGCAATCTCTTCGACCCCGCGCTGATCGTCGTGGGAGGCGAGCTCGGCCAGGCCGGCGAGATCCTCATGGCGCCGATGCGCCACTCGCTCGAGCGCACGGCGCTGTCGTCTTCGGGCGGACTGCCCGAGATCGTGGGCGCGTCGTTCGGCGAATGGGCCGAGACCCGCGGCGCGATCGCGATCGCGCTCGATCACGTCGCCCTCGACGCGCAGCAGCTGCCGGCGGCGTCGACGCTGCCCTATACGGCGTAGGCTCGTCCGATGCCCGACACGCGACGACGACAGCCGCGGCGCCCGGCGAGCCTGCGGCGCGCCGCTGCCGCGGCATCCGTCGTCCTGCTCGCCGCGGGCGCGCTTGCGGCCTGCACCGGATCGCCCGCCCCCGGGGCCTCGCCGCGCGACGACACCATCGCGCTGCTGCTGCCCGATGCGAATACCGCGCGGTACGAGACGTTCGACCGGCCGCTGTTCGAAGCGCGCGTCGCCGAGCTCGGCGACTACGACGTGCTCTACGCCAACGCCGACCAGGACGCCGCCAAGCAGCAGCAGCAGGCGGAATCGGCCCTCGCGGCCGGCGCCGGGGTGCTGGTGATCTCGGCCGTCGATGCGAATGCGGCCGTCAGCATCGTCACCGCCGCGAACGCGAAGGGCGTGCCGGTGATCTCCTACGACCGTCTCATCGCCGGCGGCGATCTCGCCTACTACGTCTCGTTCGACAACGAGAAGGTGGGCGTCCTGCAGGCGACGGCCTTCGTCGACGCCCTGCGCGACGCCGACGAGGGCAGCGGCATCCTGATGGTGAACGGCTCGCCGACCGACAGCAACGCGGCATCATTCAAGGCGGGCGCACACGGCGTGATCGACGACAGCGGGCTGCGCGTGCTGGCCGAGTACGACACGCCGGGCTGGAATCCCGAGAAGGCGCAGGAGTGGGTCGCCGGCCAGATCGTGCAGCACCGCGGCTCGGTCGCGGGCGTGTATGCCGCGAACGACGCCACGGCGGGCGGGGCCATCGCCGCACTGCGGGCGGCGAACGTCGACCCGCTTCCGATCGTGACGGGGCAGGATGCCGAGCTCTCGGCGATCCAGCGGATCCTCACCGGCGACCAGCACATGACCGTGTACAAGGCGATCAAGCCGCAGGCCGAGCTCGCCGCGGAGGTCGCGGTGGCGCTGCTCCACGGCGAGGAGGTGACGGCGCCCCTGCAGATCGACGGCACCCCGGCGACCCTTCTCGAACCCGTCGCGGTCACGATCGACAACATCATGCAGACGGTGGTCGCCGACGACTTCTGGTCGGTCGACGACATCTGCACGCCCGCCTACGCCGATGCGTGCGAAGCCGCGGGCATCGGGTAGGGTCCTGACCCTGGAGGCGAGCATGTCGATGACGCACCCGCGGGCGGGGCGACCGCGCGAGCGCGTTCTGATGATGCGCGGGATCGGCAAGCGGTTCGGCGCCGTGCGCGCGCTCACCGACGTCGACTTCTGGGTGCACGAGGGCGAGGTCGTGGCGCTCGTCGGCGACAACGGGGCGGGCAAGTCGACGCTGGTGAAGGTGCTCGCCGGCGTGCACCCCCCGGATGCGGGCGTCATCGAGTTCGACGGCGACCCGGTGCGCATCGACTCCCCCGCCGACGCCCAGGAGCTCGGGATCGAGACGATCTTCCAGGACCTCGCGCTGTGCGACAACCTGGACGTCGTCGCGAATCTGTGGCTCGGGCGCGAGCTGCGCGAGGGCGCGACCCTCGACGAGGTCGACATGGAGCAGCGCACCTGGACACTGCTGCGCGAGCTCTCGGCGAAGATCCCCTCGGTGCGCGTGCCGGTCGCGTCGCTGTCGGGCGGGCAGCGGCAGACCGTCGCGATCGCCCGCTCGCTCATCGGCGAGCCGCGCATCGTGATCCTCGACGAGCCGACCGCCGCACTCGGGGTGGCGCAGACGGCCGAGGTCCTCAACCTCATCGAACGGCTCCGCGAACGCGGGCACGGCGTCATCCTCATCAGCCACAACATGGCCGATGTGATGGCCGTCGCCGACCGCGCGGTCGTGCTGCGGCTCGGCCGCAACAACGGCGAGTACAACATCGCCGACATCACCAGCGAGACCCTGATCGCGGCGATCACGGGCGCCGTCGACCACTCGGCACTCCGGCATCCGGGGCAGGCCGCGGCCGGCGAGCCGCGCACCCCCAGCCGTCCCGAACTCCCCGACGGCCTCGACGCCGCCGACGACCTCGACGCCGCCGACGACGGATCCGAGGCGGAGGAGCCCGGCGGGAAGGTGATCCGGATGCCGAGCGCACGGTCCCGGCGCGGGCACGGCGACCGCCCGGGCGGAGCACGATGAGCGCTTCGGAGAGGCTCGCCTCGTTCGTAGCACGGATCCGGGGCGGCGACCTCGGAGCCGTGCCCGTGGTGGTCGGCATCGCGGTGATCTGGACGGTGTTCCAGGCACTCAATCCCGTGTTCCTCTCGAGCGAGAACCTCAGCAACCTCACGATGCAGTGTGCGGCGATCGGCACGATCGCACTCGGGGTGGTGCTGGTGCTCCTCCTCGGCGAGATCGATCTGTCGGTGGGGTCGGTGTCGGGCCTCGCGGCGGCCGTGCTCGCGGTGACGTTCATGCAGCTGCAGTGGCCCCTCGTGCTGGCCATCGTCGCGGCGATCGCGATCGGCTGCCTCGTCGGACTGCTGTACGGCTACCTGTTCACGCGCTTCGGGCTGCCGAGTTTCGTCATCACGCTCGCCGGCCTGCTCGGCTTCCTCGGGCTGCAGCTGTGGGTGCTCGGCGATACCGGCTCCATCGCCTTCCCGTTCGATGCGTGGATCGTGCAGTTCGCGCAGCACACGTTCCTGCCGGCGTGGATGTCGTACGTCGCCGCGGTGCTCGCGGTCGCCGCGTTCGCGTTCTCGCTGGTGCGGCGCGCGCGCCGTCGTGCCGCCGCGAACCTCGTGAGCCAGAGCTATCTCGAGATCGGAGTGCGCAGCGCCGTGCTCCTGGCGTTCCTGCTCGTGGCGACGTGGTACCTGAATCTGTACCGCGGCGTCGGAGTCATGTTCCTGGTGTTCCTCGTGCTCGTGGTGGCGACGAACTTCGCACTCACCCGCACCCGCTGGGGCCGCGCGGTCTACGCCGTCGGCGGCTCCGCCGAAGCCGCCCGGCGCGCCGGAATCCGCGTCGACCGCATCTATCTCTCGGTGTTCATGATGTGCTCGACCTTCGCCGCGGCCGGTGGCATCCTCGCCGCCGCACGTCTCGGATCGGCGAACCAGAGCTCGGGCACGGGAGACGTCAACCTCAACGCCATCGCCGCCGCGGTCATCGGCGGCACGAGCCTGTTCGGCGGTCGCGGGTCGGCGTACTCCGCTCTCATCGGCATCGTGGTGATCCAGTCGATCTCGTCAGGACTGTTCCTCCTGAAGCTGGACTCGTCGGTGCAGTTCATGGTCACCGGCGTCGTGCTGGTGCTGGCCGTGATCGTCGACTCGATCTCGCGGCGGACCCGGGCCGCCACCGGTCGAGCCTGAGCGACTGCCTTCACAGCCAAAACACGAACGTCGTTTGAAATTCCGCGACCGCAAGGGCGCTGGGCATATTGATAGCCCGCTAGCGGCTCGATGAATCATTTCGCCCTGATCGACCCGATGCGTCGAACCTTTCCCCGGCGTTGCCAAAGCGTTACGTTCAAGACTTGACGCCAAGAACCGATGTCGTCAGGATCGCTCTCAGCGCGATGTGCGCCAGGGACGGTCCTGGGGCCCGCACATTTCAATGACGAAAGGCGAAAGATGAAGAAGTCTTCTCTGCTCGCCGTGGCCGCCCTCACGGGCGCCGCTGCGGTGATGCTCGCCGGCTGTGCCGGCGGATCCGGTGGCACGCCGACGGACGGTGGCGACGGTGGCGGCGACGCTGCAGGCCGCGCCTGCGTGATCCTCCCCGACGCGGCGTCGTCGCCGCGCTGGGAGAACTTCGACCGCAAGTACCTGCAGGAGGGTCTGGAGGCCGCCGGCTTCGACGTCGACATCCAGAACGCACAGGGCGACGTCAACAAGTACTCGACCATCGCCGACCAGCAGCTCACCCAGGGCTGCGGCGTCATGCTGCTCGTGGACTACCAGGGCGCCGCCGAGGCCGTGGCCGCGAAGGCCAAGGGCGAGGGCATCCCGGTCATCGCATACGACCGTCCGTTCGCGGGCGCCGACTACTACGTGTCGTTCGACAACGTCGAGGTCGGCCGCCTCGAAGGCCAGACGGTGCTCGACGGTCTCGAGGCCGCCGGCAAGGACCCGGCGACCTCGGTCGTCGTGTACATGGGCGGCGACCCCACCGACGGCAACGCCGCGATGTTCAAGGAGGGTGCTGTCGAGGTGATGGAGGCCGCAGGCATCCAGCCAGCCGCCGAGCCCCCCGGGGTCTGGGACCAGGCCAAGTCGCAGACCAACTTCGAGCAGGCGCTGACCTCGCTCGGCGGCAACGTCGACGGCGTGTGGGTCGCGAACGACACCAACGCCGCAGGCGTCATCAAGGTGCTGCAGGACAACAACCTGACCGGCGTCGCCGTGTCGGGTCAGGACGCCAACGTCGCGGGCCTGCAGAACATCCTGCTCGGCTGGCAGACCGCCACGGTCTACAAGCCGGTCGCCGATGAGGCCGCCGCGGCCGTCGAGACGGCCATCGCGCTCCTCAACCAGGAAGAGGTCGAGACGGATGCCGAACTCGACGACGGCACGCCCTACATCCAGGTCACGCCGATCCTGGTCGGACCCGAGCAGGTCAAGGACGTCATCGCCGCCGGCGACGCGTCGTACGACGACGTCTGCACGCCCGATGTGATGGCTGCTTGCGAACAGTACGGCGTCACCGAGTAACGTTCGGTTCACAGCCGCGAGGGCGTCGCGTCGTCGATGGCGCGGCGCCCTCGTGGCGCAACCGGCACATCGCAAGGAAGCGAGCATGTCAGACATCACCATCGCCCCAGAAACCGCGCTCGACGCGGAGCCGATCATCCAGCTGGTCGGCGTGAAGAAGTCCTTCGGCCCCGTCAACGTCCTCAAGGGAGTCGATCTCAAAGTGCGCCCCGGCCGGGTCACCGCGCTGGTCGGCGACAACGGCGCCGGCAAGTCCACCCTCATCAAGGGCCTCGCAGGTGTGCAGCCCTATGACGAGGGCGAAGTCCTCATCGACGGCGTGCACCGCGATCTGCACGCCCCCCGTGACGCCTCGAGCCTCGGCATCGAAGTCGTCTACCAGGACCTCGCACTGTGCGACAACCTCGACATCGTCCAGAACATGTTCCTCGGGCGCGAGGAGCTCTCGGTCGGCACGTTCGACGAGGGCCGCATGGAGAAGGATGCGTCCGACACCCTGCGCTCGCTCTCGGTGCGGACCGTCAAGTCGGTGCGGCAGAAGGTCTCGAGCCTGTCCGGCGGACAGCGGCAGACCGTCGCCATCGCGCGCGCCGTTCTGAAGAAGGCCCGCGTGGTGATCCTCGACGAGCCGACCGCCGCCCTCGGCGTCGCGCAGACCGAGCAGGTGCTGAACCTCGTCAAGCGACTGTCGGAACAGGGCGTCGCGGTGATCCTCATCAGCCACAACCTCGCCGACGTGTTCGAGGTCGCCGACGACATCGCCGTGCTGTACCTCGGTCAGATGGTGGCGCAGATCCCGACGAGCGAGACCACCCGCGACGACGTCGTGGGCTACATCACCGGCACCAAGACCCTCGGGGACGTCCAGATCATGAGCACCGAGACGATTCGCACCGAAGGAGGCGCGGAATGAGCACCAATGCGACCCGGACCGAGGCCGCGCCCGACCCGGTCGCGAGCGACCTCATCGGCAGCGGCGTCGAGGGCGGCCTCGGCGATCAGGTGCGGGCGTGGTGGCAGCGCGTGCGCGGCGGTGACATGGGGGCCCTCCCCGCCGTCGGCGGACTCGTCGTGCTCGGCATCCTGTTCTCGCTGCTGAGCCCGTTCTTCCTGACGGAGCGCAATTTCGCGAACCTCCTCAACCAGGCGGCGACCCTCGTCGTGCTCGGCATGGCGCTGGTGTTCGTGCTGCTGCTCGGCGAGATCGACCTGTCGGCCGGCGTCACCGGCGGTGTCGGCATGGCGCTGTTCGTCGTGCTCAACGCGCAGTTCGGCATCCCGTGGCCGCTGGCCCTGCTCATCGGGTTCGGGTTCGGGTTCCTCACCGGCGCGCTCATAGGCTTCTTCGTTGCGAGAATCGGGATACCTTCGTTCGTGGTCACACTGGGCCTGTTCCTGGGCTTCCAGGGCCTCGCCCTCGTGATCATCGGCCCCGGCGGGCTGTTCCGCCTCCAGGTTCCCGAGCTCATCGCGCTGCAGAACGGCAACCTGCCGGTGTGGGGCGGCTGGGCGATGCTCGCGATCATGCTGATCATCTCGGGGGCGACCTCGTTCTGGGACCGCGCCCGCCGCGCACGTGCGGGCGTGCCGAACCGGGCGATCTCGCTGGTGTGGATCAAGCTCGCCGCGATCGCCGTCATCGGCGGCGTGGTCGTGTACGTGCTGAACCAGAACCGCGGCCAGTCCGTGATCGAGGTGACGGGCGTGCCGATCGTCGTGCCGGTGGTGCTGGCGATCCTGTGGATCGGCACGTTCGTGCTCGACCGCACCAAGTTCGGCCGCTACGTCTACGCCATCGGCGGCAACGCCGAGGCGGCGCGACGCTCGGGCGTCAAGGTGCGCTGGATCAAGTGGTGGGCGTTCGTCATCTGCTCGAGCCTCGCGGTCTTCTCGGCGCTGCTGAGCGTCGCGCGCGTCGGCTCGGTCGACGCGACCGTCGGTCGCGACATCGTGCTGTCGGGTGTCGCCGCGGCCGTCGTCGGCGGCGTCAGCCTCTTCGGCGGACGCGGCCGGCTCATGCACGCCGCGATCGGCGCGCTCGTCATCGCCGTCATCACGAACGGGCTGGGCCTGCTCAACCTCCCGGCCGGCGTCAACCTGCTGGTTACCGGCGGCGTGCTGATCCTCGCCGCGACCGTCGACGCCCTGTCGAGGATCCGGTCCGGCGGCGTCAGAATCTAGGCCGCCTTCGCGATACGCGGGAGCGCCGGGCGGGTCATCCGCCCGGCGCTTTCACGTGCGCGCGGCGATCAGCTCCTCGACCCACGCGGGCACGAGCTCGGTCGCCGGGCCGGCGCGGGCGTCGTCGAAGGGCACCAACGCGTCGCTCGGCTCGAGGTTCAACTCGACGGTTCGCGCCCCGAAGGCCGCGGCCAGCGCCGCGAATCCCGCCGCCGGATAGACCGAGCCGGAGGTGCCGATCGAGGCGAACACATCGCACGCCACGACCGCGTTCTCGATGCAGTCGAGGTCGTAGGGCATCTCGCCGAACCAGACCACGTCGGGGCGCAGCATCCGTTCGCCGCACTCCGGGCACGGGGGCCGGTGGATGAGATCGCCCTCCCACCCGGGCCGCGCCCCGCATCCCGTGCACAGCGCCCGGCGCAGTTCGCCGTGCATGTGCACGAGGTCGCGCGTGCCGGCGCGCTCGTGCAGATCGTCCACGTTCTGCGTCACCACGAGCAGGTCGCCCCCGATCGCCTCCTCGAGTCGCGCGAGCGCGCGGTGCGCCGCGTTCGGGGCGACGGCCTCCACGGCTCGTCGCCGCGCGTCGTAGAAGGCGAGCACCGTGTCGGGGTTGCGTTCGTACGCTTCGGGCGTCGCGACGTCCTCGATGCGATGCCCTTCCCACAGGCCGTCGGCGCCGCGGAAGGTCGGCACGCCGCTTTCGGCCGAGATGCCGGCGCCGGTGAGCACGACGATCCGGGTCACCGCAGCAGCGCCCGCAGCGTCTCGATCGTGTCGGCGTCGCCGGGCCGCTTGTCGGGGCGGTACCCCTTCACGCGCGCGAACCGCAGCGCGACGCCGCCCGGGTACCGCGTCGAGCGCTGCACGCCGTCGATCGCGATCTCGACGACCGTCTCGGGGCGCACGTGCACCGCATACGACGTGCGATGCGTCTCGATCGTCGGGAAGTGCTCCGTCTGCCAGCGCAGCGTGGCATCGGTGAGCCCTTTGAACGTCTTGCCGACCATCACGAAGCCGCCCGGTTCGCCGAACCTGCCCTCGGGGTCGCGGGCGCCCAGGTGCAGGTTCGAGAGCAGGCCGGTGCGCCGCCCCGAGCCCCATTCGACCGCGAGGACCACGAGGTCGTAGGTGAGCACCGGCTTGACCTTGAGCCAGCTCTTTCCGCGACGCCCGGCGGCGTACGCCGAGTCGATCGCCTTCACCATGACGCCTTCGTGTCCGGCGAGCAGCGCGTCACGCGAGAACTCCTCGGCGGCTGCGGCGTCATCGGTCACGATGCCCGGCATGCGCGCCGTCCCCGCGACGCGCTCGAGCAGCGCGAGCCGGGTCGAGAGCGGCTCGTCGATCAGGTCGCGGCCGTCGAGATGCAGGATGTCGAAGAACCACGGCCGCAGCACGGCCGCGGTGGCGTCGCCGTCCGCGAGGAGCGAGCCGAAGCGGGCCATGGTGTCTTGGAACGGGCGGGGGCCGCCGTCCTCGTCGAGCGACAGCGTCTCGCCGTCGAGGATCACGCCGTCGGCCGGCAGCGCCCGCGCGACGGCGACGATCTCGGGCACCCGGTGCGTGATGTCGGCGAGGCTGCGGGTGAACACGCGCACGTCGTCGCCGAAGCGGTGCACCTGGATGCGGGCGCCGTCGAGCTTGTACTCGACGGATGCCGCTCCCCCGAGCGTCTGGAGCGCCTCGGTCGCCGACGCCGCGGTCGAGGCGAGCATCGGCAGCACGCCGCGCCCCACTTCGAGTCCGATCGCAGCGAGGTTTTCGGGCGTGCCGGTGAGGGCGATGCGGGCGGTCGCGCCGAGGTCTCCCGAGAGCATCGCGGCACGCCGCACGGTCGGGGCATCCCGCTCGGACGCCTTCGCGATCGCGTCGAGGAGCACCCCCTCGAGCGCGCCGGTGCGCAGCTCTCCGAGCATGACGCGCGCGAGGAAGTCCCACTCGGCGTCGGTCGCGGCGGCGGCGAGCGCCTCGAGCTCGGCCGTGCGCGCGAGCACCGACCCGGGGCCGTCGGCCCGCGCGAGCCGGCTGAGCGCGGCGTCGACGTCCGACAGCGTGAGGGTCGGGGTGGTCGCGTGGGCGACGTCGAGCTTCGTGAGGCTCCGCCATCCCACGCCGAGGCGTCCCTGCCGAGGACTGGCGGTGAGGAACCCGATCGCCGGAGCCACCTCGTCGGGCTGGAGCTCGCGCAGCGCGGCCGCGAGGGCTGCGACCTTGGCCAGTCGCGACGACGTCGAGGCCACGGCATCCGTCGCCGTCACGAGATCGTGCAGCAGCATTCCGGCATTCTCGCACCGGCCGGCGACACCTGTCTCGGCCGGGCCGGTTCGCCTCGCGTTCTTCCGCTGGTCACCGCGCCCGCCTAGCGTGGTGCGTGGCGCCGTTTCACATGTCGTGGCCGGCGTCACCGTCATCCCCACGAAGGAGTACCCATGACCCCCCGTTCCCGAAGCTGGATCGCTGTCGCGGCAGGCGCCGCGCTCGTCGCCGCCGGTGCCGCGGTTCCCGCCGCCGCTGCCGGTTCCGCGTCGACCGCCCGCCCGGTGCAGGACGACACGCTGCGCGTGGCGACCTTCAACCTGTCGCTCAACCGCAACGCCCCCGGCCAGCTCGTCGCGGACCTGTCGACGGGCGCGAACGCGCAGGCGCGCACGGTCGCCGAGATCATCCAGCGCGCGAATCCCGACGTCGTGCTCCTCAACGAGTTCGACTACGTCGAGGGCGGCGTCGCGGTCGACCTCTTCCGCGACAACTACCTCGAGGTGAGCCAGAACGGCGCCGGCGCCGTCGACTACCCGTACGCGTTCGTCGCCCCGTCGAACACCGGAATCCCCAGCGGCTTCGACCTCAACAACGACGGCGAGGTCTCGGGCGGCGACGACGCGTTCGGCTTCGGTCTGTTCGAGGGCCAGTACGGCATGGTGGTGCTCTCGAAGCACCCCATCGCGACCGCGGAGGTCCGTACCTTCCAGCACTTCCTGTGGAAGGACATGCCCGGCGCGCTGCTGCCCGACGACCCGGCGACCGCGGCTCCGGCGGACTGGTACTCCCCCGAGGAGCTCGCGGTGTTCCGTCTGTCGAGCAAATCGCACTGGGACGTGCCCGTGCAGGTCGGCGGCCACACCGTGCACGTGCTCGCGTCACACCCGACGCCGCCCACGTTCGACGGCCCCGAGGACCGCAACGGCACGCGCAACCACGACGAGATCCGCTTCTGGGCCGACTACGTGACGCCCGGCGCCGGACGCTACATCTACGACGACGAGGGAGGGCGCGGCGGGCTCTCTCCGGCGGCGTCCTTCGTCATCCTGGGCGACCAGAACGCCGATCCGCTCGACGGCGACTCGGTGGATGCCGCGATCGACCAGCTGCTCGGCAACCGCCGCATCGTCGACCCGCTGCCGGCCTCGGAGGGCGCCGTCGAGGCGGCCGCGCTGCAGGGCGGGGCGAACGCGACGCACGTCGGCGACCCCCGCTTCGACACCGCGGACTTCGCCGACACCGCGCCCGGCAACCTGCGCGCCGACTACGTGCTGCCCTCGCGGAGCCTCCCCGTCGCTGGCGCCGGCGTGTTCTGGCCGGTGCAGGCCGATCCGCTGTCGGCGCTGACCGGCGTGTTCCCCTTCCCGAGCAGCGATCACCGACTCGTGTGGGTCGATGTCGAGGTCCCGCGCGTCGGACGCTGAACCGGAGGGCCCCGTGTCAGGCCGTGGCCGCTTCGGCCACGGCCTGCACGAACCCCTCGTAGGCCGAGGCCGTCTCGTCGGCGACGATCGCACGCAGCACGAGCTCGTCGACGCCTGCGCGATGGTGACGGATGCCGTCGGCCAGGCCGTCCGGACGGATCACCGTCTCGCCGGCGCGGACCCCCAGCCGCGCGAAGTTCGCGGCATAGGACGGGTAGCCGCCGTAGCGCTCGGCCTCCGCCTCGAGCCGCGGCACGGCCGCGGCGTCGGCAGCCGTCCGGACGTACAGCGCGACGTGCGTGGACGAGGACACGGCGTGCGCCTCCGCCGCCTGGACCCGAGCGGCATCGGGGGTGAGCCAGCTGAGCAGCACGCCGTCGGATGCCTCGGCGGCGAGCCGTCGCATCCTCGGCCCGAGCGCTCCCACCACCGTGCGCGCCGGACGCTCGGCTCGCAGAGTCGCCGCCGCGGCCTCGACGCGCGCGAGGGCCCCGGCCCCGGCGGCGCCCGAGCCGATCCCGAGCACGAGCCGCTCGCGCGGCAGCCCGAGGCGGCGGACCTCCGCGGCGACACCCTCCGGCGTCCGCCGGTCCATCGGGAGCACGCCGGTCGCGAGCACGAGCCGATCCGTCGCACGGGCGGCCGCGGCGATCACCGCGAGCGCGTCGTCGCCCGGCGTGTCGTTCACCCACAGCGCGTGCAGCCCGGCGCGCTCCACCACCGGCGCGAGGCGCGCCGCGAGGCCGGGGCCTGCGGCGGCCGCGATCCCGATCGACAGCAGAGCCGTCATACCGCGCTCGCGGCGACCGGCGCGCCCGCGCCCACGATCCTCGCCACCTCGCCCGCGGCGCTGTAGAACTCGCGCAGGTCGGTGCGCGACGCGGGCAGCAGGACGACCTCGTCGACCCCCACGGCGAAGAAGGCCCGCGCGCCCTCGGCGACCTGTGCCGGGTCGCCCCACAGCGCGCGCTCGAGCGGATCGGGCTTGTCGCCGACGTCCGCGCGGGCGCGGGCCTCGGCATCCGTCCCGAACGCCGTCACCACGTACGCGACGTTGTCGTGCGCGGCGTCGCGCCCCGCCGCCGCGCGCCCTTCGCCGATCGCGGCGATCGAGGCGGCCAGCTCGGCCGCGGTGTGCCCGCTGTCGAGGACGGTGCCGTCGGCGACCTCGCCGCTCAGCCGCAAGGTCTTGGGCCCCTCCGCGGCCGCGTACACGCGCGGCGGCGTGGCCGGCGCATAGTCCAGCTGCACGCCGTCGAGCGTCACATAGCGACCGTCCGCGTCGACCTTCTCGCCGGCGAGCAGCCCTCGCAGGGCGGGCACGTACTCGCGCATGAGGGTGAGAGGCGAGGCGACGCGGGCGCCGACCTGGCCCATCCAGGGCAGCACGCCGTGGCCCACGCCCGGCAGCAGGCGGCCCGGGAAGAGCCGCTCGACGGTCGCGATCTCCATCGCGGTCGCCGCGACGTTGCGCAGCGGCATCGGTGCGATCCCGATGCCGATGCGCAGGCGGTCCGTCCAGGCGAGCGCGGCGCCGACGGTGGCGAAAGCCGACTGGCGGAAGCAGTCCTCCCAGATCCACAGCTCGGGCACTCCCCCCTCCTCGGCCGCGAGCACGGCGTCGCGGAACTCGTCGGGAGAGTGCGTGTAAGGGTTGAAGATCGCGCCGATGCGTGCCATGCGTCCACTCTGGCAGGACGCACCGACGTCGCGGAAGCCGCCGCCCCGCGTACCCGCGGCGCCCGCGCCCCGCAACCCCGTCCCGCGGACCCGCCGCGCCACGGAGGATGTCGATATGGCGCGCATCGGAACCTCAGGCTGGGTCTACCCGCACTGGCGGGGCGTGCTCTACCGCGGCGACCAGCGCGGCTGGCTCGACCAGTACGCCTCCGAGTTCGACACCGTCGAACTCAACGGCAGCTTCTACCGGTGGCCGGCCGACACGCGGTTCGCCTCTTGGCGAGACCGCGTGCCCGTGGGCTTCGAGATGGCGGTCAAGGCTCCCCGCGGGCTGACGCACGCCCGACGGCTGCGCGATCCCGGCGTGTGGATCGAGCGAATCACGCGCGGCCTCCACGCCCTCGACGGGCGCCGAGGCCCGCTCATCGTGCAGCTGCACCCCGCGATGGAGCGCGACGACGAGCGTCTGGACGCGTTCCTCGAGGCGCTTCCCGCGTGGACCCGGCCGGTCATCGAGTTCCGTCATCCGTCATGGACCGACGACGGGACGATCTTCCCGCTCCTGGAGCGGCACGGCGCCGCGTACTGCGTCATGAGCGGCGCGCGGCTGCCTTGCATCCTGCGCGCGACGGCGCAGCTGGTGTACGTCCGGCTGCACGGCCCCGACCCCGAGCGCCTCTACGACGGCTCGTACTCCGACGACGACCTGGCGTGGTGGGCCGAGCGCATCCGAGAGTGGGAGGGCTCCGGCCACGAGGTCTTCGCGTACTTCAACAACGACGGCGAGGGCAACGCGGTACGCAACGCCCGGACCCTGAAACGGATGCTGGGCGCCTGAGCACGTCGTAGGGCTGCAGAAACCTGTCGCGGCGCCCCAGATCGGGTGCGCCGCGACAGGTTTCTGCAGCCGCAGCCGGTTCGGGGGGCGACTGCGTCACGCGGCGGCTGCGAACGCCTCCGCCCGCAGCGGGCGCGCGCCGTACTCGGGCTCGTAGCCGTGCTCGGCCAGCCATTCCACCGCGGCCTCGGTGACGACGAGGTCGACCTCTCGGCGGGCCAGGCGCACTTCGCCCGCACCGAGCAACCGAAACGACACCGTGTCCACGATCCGGGGTCAAGGCCCCTCGGCCGCGTCGACGAGACTCACCGCCTGGTTGCCCCGCACGGCCACGTGGTAGCCGATCGTTGCGCCGTCCTCGTAGCTGCCGTCGTCCTTCCGGATGCCTGGTGCACAAATGCGCAATCTGGATATGGTTGAAATCCGCTTGTCCAATGAGTCGGTGTCGCGTGATCGAGTCAAAGGATGACTCGCGTGGCGCCAGGACGCAGAAGATGCAAACCCTGGATTCACCAACTACTGGACAACGTCCAGAGCCTGCACGGGCACCGCGACCACGGGTTGATACGGAGAAAATGCCATCGGCTCATCCTTGGTCGCGTCGTCCCCAAGCGTGAACCTGGCCTGCAGCGTCTGAGGGAGGTAGATGATGTCCGCATCGGTATCCCCGACTGAATTGGGGAAAGCACGAGCGAGTGGTTCCAAGGTTGGCTTGTCGGTGGTGATCGGTCTCGTAACGGGGGCCGTCATGTACTACCTCGTTGCCGTGGCTTCGACGGTGCGAGTCCCAGAGAACTTCATGTTCAGTCCCCTGGCTCTCGCCTTGACCGCCCTCGTCGGCGCCGGCGCGGTCGTCATCGCGTGGCGATGGCCCATCGTCGGTCTGTCTGCCGGAATTCTCATCGTTCTCGTGGTCGTCGTAATGGCCGCAATGCGATTCAGTTGGTCGTCTGCGCCGTCGGACTGGCTGGACCCGCTGAACACGATTCCCTATGGCGCGGTCACCGCCTACCCCGTGATCGTGGGCGCGGTCATGGTGATGGTTGCGGTGCTGCAGCTGCTGACCAACCGTCGCTAGACCTCGATCTGCTACTGAGCACTCAGCCCCGGTCTGTACAGACCGGGGCTGAGTGCTTCACCCACGGCGCTGGGCGAGACGGAGCGTCGTCTCCGGCAGAAGATCGAGCCGACATTCATTCTCGAACGGCACGGCGCCGCCTTTTGCATCATGAGCGGCGCCCAGCTCGTCCACGTGCTGCGCGTCACGGCACCGCTCGTCTATGTCCGCCTGCACGGGCCCGATCGTCAGCACCTCTATCGCGGGTCGTACTCCGACGAGGCGCTGGCCGAGTGGGCCGAGCGCACGCGCCAGTGGGAGGTCGACGGCCACGAGGTCTTCGCGTACTTCAACAACGACGGCGAGGGCAACGCCGTACGCAACGCCCGGACCCTGAAACGGATGCTGGGCGCCTGAGCACGTCGTAGGGCGCCAGAAACCTGTCGCGGCGCCCCAGATCGGGTGCGCCGCGACAGGTTTCTGCAGCCGCAGCCGGTTCGGGGGGCGACTGCATCACGCGGCAGTCGCGAACGCCTCCGCCCGGGCGACGATGCCCTCCGCCGAGGCATCCACCGTCACCGACCCGCCGTCGGCGAGCGCACCGGTGACGAGGAGGTCGGCGATGCGGTCGTCGACCTCGCGCTGGATCAGGCGGCGCAGCGGGCGCGCGCCGTACTCGGGCTCGTAGCCGTGATCGGCGAGCCAGTCCACGGCGGCCTCGGTGACCTCGAACGCGATCTCGCGCTTGCCCAGGCGCGCTTCGCCCGCGCCGAGCAGGAGCCGCACGATCTCGCGCAGCTGCGGCTTGTCGAGCTTGCGGAACAGCACGATCTCGTCGATGCGGTTGAGGAACTCGGGCCGCATCGCCTCGCGGAGCTTGCCGAAGACGCGGTCGCGGAGGTCCTTCTCGGAGCCGAAGCCCGTCTCGCCGCCGCCGTCGGCGATGAAGCCGATGGCGCCGCTGCGCGAGGCGAGGAACTCCGAGCCCAGGTTCGAGGTCATCACGATGACAGTGTTGCGGAAGTCGACCGTGCGACCCTGGCCGTCGGTGAGGCGCCCGTCGTCGAGCACCTGCAGCAGCAGGTTGAACACGTCGGGGTGCGCCTTCTCGATCTCGTCGAACAGCACGATCGAGTACGGGTTGCGGCGCACCCGCTCGGTGAGCTGCCCGGCCTCGTCGTAGCCGACGTATCCGGGAGGCGCCCCGACGAGCCGCGACACGGTGTGGCGCTCGCCGAACTCGCTCATGTCGAAGCGGATGACCGCTCCCGCGTCGTCGAAGAGGCTCGCGGCCAGCGCCTTCGCGAGCTCGGTCTTGCCGACCCCCGTCGGACCGAGGAAGAGGAAGGATCCCACCGGCCGCCGCGGGTCGCCCATTCCGGTGCGGTTGCGCCGCACCGCCTTGGCCACGGCGGCCACGGCGTCGTCCTGCCCGATGACGCGCGCGTGCAGCTCGTCCTCGAGCGAGGCCAGGCGCTCGCGCTCGGTCTCGGTGAGCCGATCGACCGGGATGCCGGTGGCACGGCTGATCACCGCGGCGATCTCGGGCTCGCCGACCACGGCCGCCACCGCATCGGCCGTGTTGCGGGCGGAGCGAGACGAGACGTCGTCGAGCTTCTCCTGCACCGCGGCGATCTCGTCGCGGATGCGTGACGCCTCCTCGTACTGCTCCGCCGAGACGGCCGCGTTCTTGTCGGCCTCCAGCGTCGCCAGGCGCGCCATGAGCGCGCTCACGTCGACCTGGGCGCCCAGGCGCAGGCGCAGGCGCGCACCCGCCTGGTCGATGAGGTCGATCGCTTTGTCGGGCAGCACGCGGTCGGGGAGGTACCGGTCGCTGAGCTCGACGGCGGCGCGCAGCGCCTCGTCGGTGTACGCGATGCCGTGGTGCTCCTCGTACGCCGGCTTGAGGCCCTGGAGGATCAGGACGGCGTCCTCGATCGACGGCTCGCCGACCTTCACGGGCTGGAACCGGCGCTCGAGAGCCGGGTCCTTCTCGACGACGCGGTACTCCTTGAGCGTCGTCGCCCCCACGAGGTGCAGCTCGCCGCGCGCGAGGCGGGGCTTGAGGATGTTGCCGGCGTCCATGCCGCCGTCGCCGGCGCCGCCCGCCCCGACCACCGTGTGCACCTCGTCGATGAACACGATGAGCTCGCCCCGGTGCGCGGCGATCTCGTCCATCGTCTTGGTGAGGCGCTCCTCGAAGTCGCCGCGGTAGCGCGTGCCGGCGAGCATCGCCGCGAGGTCGAGCGCGACGACCCGCTTGCCGACGAGCTGCTCGGGCACGGCCTCGTCGACGATCGCCTGCGCGAGCCCCTCGACGATCGCGGTCTTGCCGACGCCCGCCTCGCCGACGAGCACCGGGTTGTTCTTGGTGCGGCGGCTGAGGATCTCGATCGTCTGCTCGATCTCGTCGGCGCGTCCGATCACCGGGTCGAGTCGTCCGGCCACGGCGAGAGCCGTGAGGTCGGTGCCGTAGGCGTCGAGCATGGGTGTGCCGGATGCCGCGGCATCCGTGTCGTCGTCCGGTGTGGCCTCGCCGCCCGGCGCGACCGTCTCGCGGACGGCCTGCGTGAGGGCCTCCGCCGTCACCCCGGCGCGTGCGAGCACCTGACCGGCGGGCGTGTCCTGCGCGAGCACCAACGCGAAGAAGAGGTGCTCGGGATCGACGTAGGTCGAGCCTGACGAGCGCGCCACCTGGAAGGCGTGGAAGAGCGCGCGCTGCACCGACGGCGTCACCACCGCACCGTCGACGTCGGCGGGACTCGAGGCGGCGGGCAGCCGCTCCTCGGTCGCGCGGACGATGGCACGGGCGTCGGCGCCGATGCGCTCGATGGCGTCCTTGGCGGGCGCCTCGGCGGCGAGGATCCTCAGCACGTGCAGGGCGTCGAGCTCGAGCTGGCCGCGCTCGAGCGCGTACTTGCCGGCGCGCTGCAGCAGCTGCTGCGTGCGCGCGCCGAGGAAGCGGCTGAGGTCGATCGAGCGCTCCACGCGGGCGCGCTCGCCCGCGAGGTAGCGCGCGAGGAACTCGTCGAACGAGCTCGCGTTGTCGTCGGCGCCGCTCGAGGGGGTGAAGTCTTCGGGCATTCCGTCTCTCCTGAACTTGAGTGAGGTGCTGTCAAGTTTACGAACTTGAGCACCGCCGTATCAACTTCAACGGCTCCTCTTCGGTCGTATTCCCGGTCGACGGCGATCTACGGTGGAGCGGTGACCTTCTCGTTCGACACGCTGCGGCGCTGGCCCGACATCGAAGCGCCCGGCCTCGTGGCGACGGATGCCGCGGACCGGCTGATCCTCGACGAGTCGGCGTCCGCTCGCCGCGCGGCGGGCGACGGCATCACGGTCATCGGCGACGCCTACGGGGCGCTGACCCTCGGCGCGGCCGCGGACGGCGGCCGCGGCATCCGTGTGCACCAGGACGCGCTCACCGGCGAACGGGCGCTTGCCGCGAACGCCGAGCGGTCCGGACTCGGCGAGCACTACAGGTCGCTCACACTGGACGCCGGCCTCGTGCGCGATGCGCGCGTCGTGCTGATGCGCCTGCCCCGCTCGCTCGACGCGCTACGCGACCTGGCCGGGCTCGTCGCCGCGCACGCCTCGCCCGAAGTCGTCGTGTACGCGGGCGGGAGGATCAAGCACATGTCGCTCGCGATGAACGACGTGCTGCGCGAGCACTTCGAGCGCGTCGACGTCACGCACGCGCGCCAGAAGTCACGCGTGCTGGTGGCACGCGGTCCACACCATGGTCGCGACCCCCTGGCGCGCCACGCCGAGCACGACGGAATGGTGGTGTGCGCGTTCGGCGGCGCCTTCGCGGGAACCGCCATCGACATCGGCACGAGGTTCCTCCTCGAGCACCTCCCGCAGGCCGCCCCCGGCGGCGGGGCCGTCATCGACCTGGCGTGCGGAACTGGCGTCATCGCGACGGCCCTCGCGCTGCGGCATCCGGGGATCCGCGTCATCGCCTGCGATCAGTCCGCCGCCGCCGTCGCGTCGGCGCGTGCCACCGCCGACGCGAACGGCGTAGGCGATCGGGTCGACGTGGTGCGCGACGACATGCTCGCGTCGCAGCCGGACGCCTCCGCCGCCTTCGTCGCCGTGAACCCGCCCTTCCACTCCGGCACCGCCATCCACGAGGGGATCGCTCCGCGCATGTTCGCCGACGCGGCGCGCGTCCTCCGGCCGGGCGGCGAACTGTGGGCGGTGTGGAACTCGGCGCTGCGCTACCGCCCGGCGCTCGAGCGGATCGTCGGGCCGACGCGTCAGGTCGCGCGCAACAGCAAGTTCACGGTGACCGCCTCGGTGAGGCGCTGACGACCGGATGCCGGACGCTCACGCGTTCGCGTCGCCCCCGCCGGATGCGGTTCCGCCGTCGAGGAACGGCAGCACGACGTCGAGGACGAGGTCGGTGCGCGCCAGTCCGAAGAAGTGACTCGTGCCGGGGAACACCGCCAGCTGCGAGGCGGGCACCCCGTCGAAGTCGCCGTTGACGTCGCCGCCGCGCAGGCGCAGGAACTCCACGGCATGCTCGAGACGCACCATGTCGGCGTCGCCGACCGTGAGGAGGGTCGGCGCCGCGATCCCGCGGATGTCGTCGTCGGCCCAGTCCGGGAACCCGCCGGCGTACGAGGCTCCGAGCCGGTCGAGCAGACCCTGCAGGTGCTCGAGGTCGGGGTGCGGCGACTTCGCCAGGTACGCCTGCTCCATCGGCGTCCCCGCGATCATGTCGACCGTCATCGCGCCGACCGCCTCGGCGTTGTCACTCCCGCGCATGCCGTCGGCACGGAACGACACCGACGACACGACCAGCCTGTTCACGCGTTCGCGATGACGGATGCCGAGCTCGAGCGCGACGGAGCCGCCGATGCTGAAGCCGAAGACGTCAGCCCGTTCGATCCCGAGATGATCGAGTACGGCCAGCACATCGGTGGCGAAGGCGGCGGCGGAGAACGGCCGGTCGATGTCGTTCGTGCGCCCGTGCCCCTGGAGATCGACGGCCACGACACGGCGCCCCGCCGACAGGCCCGGAAGCAACGGGCCGAACTGCTGGTCGATGTCGAAGAGGCCGCCATGCAGGAGCAGCAGCGGAGCCTTGTCGGCGCGCTCGTCACCGTGGGTCTCGAAGTACATGCGCAGATCGCCGACGGTCACGTACCCGGATGCCGTCTTCGTCATGTCGGTCGTTCCCTCGGGGGTCGAGACGTCGGAAGGGCCGGGCCTCGGCGCTGGGGACACCGAGACCCGACCGCCGCGAATATCGCACTCCCCCAAGGCGAGCGAGCTCCGCGGCGTGGAGCGGCGTTGGGGACACCGCGTCCGCGGGTGCTGGGGACACCCGTGATGACGGTACCAACGCGAGACGGCCGCGTCGACGGCATCGGCGTCACGACACGCCGATTGGTCGAACCATCGGTCGATCTGAGATTCCTAGAAGTCCCAGTCGTCGTCTTCGGTGGCCTCGGCCTTGCCGATGACGTACGACGAGCCCGACCCCGAGAAGAAGTCGTGGTTCTCATCGGCGTTCGGCGACAGAGCCGAGAGGATCGCGGGATTCACGTCGGTGACCGTTGCGGGGAACATCGCCTCGTAGCCCAGGTTCATGAGCGCCTTGTTGGCGTTGTAGTGCAGGAACTTCTTGACGTCCTCGGTGAGGCCGACGCCGTCGTAGAGGTCCTGCGTGTACTGAACCTCGTTGTCGTAGAGCTCGTACAGCAGCGAGAACGTGTAGTCCTTGATGTCGTCGCGCGTGGCCTGGTCGACGGTTTCGAGTCCGCGCTGGAACTTGTAGCCGATGTAGTACCCGTGCACGGCCTCGTCGCGGATGATGAGGCGGATGAGGTCGGCCGTGTTGGTCAGCTTCGCCCGGCTCGACCAATGCATCGGCAGGTAGAACCCCGAGTAGAACAGGAACGACTCGAGCAGCGTCGAGGCGACCTTGCGCTTGAGGGGCTCGTCGCCGCGGTAGTACTCCATGACGATGCGAGCCTTCTTCTGAAGGTTCTCGTTCTCGACCGACCAGCGGAACGCCTCGTCGATCTCCTTCGTCGAGCACAGCGTCGAGAAGATCGACGAGTACGACTTCGCGTGCACCGACTCCATGAACGCGATGTTCGTGTAGACGGCTTCCTCATGCGGCGTGATCGCGTCCGGGATCAGCGACACCGCGCCGACGGTGCCCTGGATGGTGTCCAGCAGCGTCAGGCCGGTGAAGACCCGCATCGTGAGGGTCTGCTCCTCGGGGGTGAGCGTGTTCCACGACTGGATGTCGTTCGACAGCGGCACCTTCTCGGGCAGCCAGAAGTTGTTCACGAGGCGGTTCCACACCTCGAGGTCCTTGTCGTCCTGGATGCGGTTCCAGTTGATGGCCTGGACGTGATCCAGGAGCTGGAGCTTCTCGCTCATGATTTCTCTTTCTTCGCGTTTCGTCTCGCTGCGCTCGCTCAACGACCGATGGTCACAGCGTGCAGGAGACGCACTCGGACATGTCCGTTCCTTCGAGTGCCATCTGACGCAGGCGGATGTAGTAGATCGTCTTGATGCCCTTGCGCCATGCGTAGATCTGCGCCTTGTTGATGTCGCGGGTGGTGGCGGTGTCCTTGAAGAAGAGCGTCAGCGACAGACCCTGGTCGACATGCTGGGTCGCGGCGGCGTACGTGTCGATGACCTTCTCGTAGCCGATCTCGTACGCGTCCTGGTAGTACTCCAGGTTGTCGTTCGTCATGAACGCCGCCGGGTAGTAGACGCGACCGAGCTTGCCTTCCTTGCGGATCTCGATCTTCGCCGCGATCGGGTGGATCGACGACGTCGAGTTGTTGATGTACGAGATCGAGCCGGTCGGGGGCACCGCCTGCAGGTTCTGGTTGTAGATGCCGTGCTGCTGGATCGACGCCTTCAGCCGGCGCCAGTCGTCCTGCGTGGGGATGTGGTGCCCCGCGAACATCTCCTTGACCTTGTCGGTCGCCGGTGCCCACTCCTGCTCGATGTACTTGTCGAAGAACTCGCCGCTGGCGTACTTCGAGTCCCAGAAGCCGTCGAAGACCTCGCCGCGCTCGATCGCGATCTTGTTCGACGCGCTCAGCGCGTGGAACAGCACCGAGTAGAAGTAGATGTTCGTGAAGTCGACGCCCTCTTCCGAGCCGTAGTACACGTGCTCACGGGCAAGGTAACCGTGCAGGTTCATCTGGCCGAGGCCGATCGCGTGAGAGCGGTCGTTGCCGTCCTCGATCGAGCGCACCGAGCGGATGTGGCTCTGGTCGCTGACGGCCGTGAGCGCACGGATGCTGGTGTCGACCGTGCGGGCCAGGTCGCCGCCGTCCATCGCCAGGGCGATGTTGAGCGAGCCGAGGTTGCACGAGATGTCCTTGCCGATCTGGTCGTACGAGAGGTCCTCGTTGAACGTCGTCGGCGTGTTCACCTGCAGGATCTCGCTGCACAGGTTCGACATGTTGATCCGGCCCTTGATCGGGTTGGCGCGGTTCACCGTGTCTTCGAACATGATGTACGGGTAGCCCGACTCGAACTGGATCTCGGCGAGGGTCTGGAAGAACTCCCGCGCGTTGATCTTGGTCTTCTTGATGCGCGGATCGTCGACCATCTCGCGGTACTTCTCGCTCACCGAGATGTCACCGAACGGCACGCCGTACACGCGCTGCACGTCGTACGGCGAGAACAGGTACATGTCCTCGTCGTTCTTGGCGAGCTCGAACGTGATGTCGGGGATGACGACCCCGAGCGACAGCGTCTTGATGCGGATCTTCTCGTCGGCGTTCTCGCGCTTGGTGTCGAGGAACCGCATGATGTCGGGGTGGTGCGCCGACAGGTACACCGCGCCGGCGCCCTGACGCGCGCCCAGCTGGTTGGCGTACGAGAAGGAGTCTTCGAGGAGCTTCATCACGGGGATGATGCCGGAGGACTGGTTCTCGATCTGCTTGATCGGGGCGCCCGACTCGCGGATGTTCGACAGCAGCAGCGCCACGCCGCCGCCGCGCTTGGACAGTTGCAGCGACGAGTTGATGCCGCGCGAGATCGACTCCATGTTGTCTTCGATGCGCAGCAGGAAGCACGAGACGAGCTCGCCGCGCTGCGCCTTCCCCGCGTTGAGGAAGGTCGGCGTCGCGGGCTGGAAGCGGCCCGAGATGATCTCGTCGACCAGCGACGTCGCGAGCGCCTCGTCGCCGTCGGCGAGCGCCAGCGCGGTCATGACGACGCGGTCCTCGAACCGCTCGAGGTAGCGCTTGCCGTCGAAGGTCTTCAGCGTGTAGCTCGTGTAGTACTTGAACGCGCCGAGGAAGGTCTCGAAGCGGAACTTCTTGCCGTACGCGAAGTCGTTGAGCTGCTGGATGAACTCGAACGAGTACTTCGCGAGCACCTCCGGCTCGTAGTACTCCTTCTCGACCAGGTAGTCCAGCCGCTCCTTGAGGGAGTGGAAGAACACCGTGTTCTGGTTCACGTGCTGCAGGAAGTACTCCCGCGCCGCGCGCTTGTCGGCGTCGAACTGGATCTTGCCGTTCGCGTCGTACAGGTTGAGCATCGCGTTGAGGGCGTGATAGTCCATGCCCTCGAAGCGCGCCTCCGTCTTGAAGTCGGCCTCGGTCAGAGTTCCCACCATCGTTCCAATCCCGCGTTCACGCGTTCCACATCTTCTGGCGTGCCGAATACTTCGAGCCGGTACAAGTGCGGCACGTTGCACTTGCGGCTGATGATGTCGCCGGCGAGGCAGAAGGCGTCGCCGAAGTTGGTGTTCCCCGCAGAGATCACTCCGCGGATGAGGCGCCGGTTGCGCTCATCGTTGAGAAACCGGACGACCTGCTTGGGAACCGCACCCTTCTCATGACCTCGGCCCTGGCCTCCGCCGTAGGTCGGGGTGATCAGGACGTAAGGCTCTTCGACCAGGAGCGCCGGTTCAGAGGAGTGCAGCGGGATCCGGACCGCTCGGGCTCCGAGCTTCTCGACGAAGCGCGCGGTGTTGCCCGAGACGCTCGAGAAGTAGACCAGGAGAGGCGTCGCGGTCGCTCGCCCGGCAACCGCGTCTCGCTGCGCGATCGCGGTTGCCATGGCGTCACGCGAGCCGTGCGGCGAGCTCGTCGATCTTGTCGGGACGGAAGCCCGACCAGTGGCCTTCATCGGTGATGACGACCGGCGCCTGAAGGTAGCCCAGCGCCTTCACCTGCTCGAGGGCCGACGGGTCCTCCGAGAGGTCGTGGATTTCGTATTCGATCCCCTTCGAGTCGAGTGCTCGATAGGTCGCCGTGCACTGCACGCATGCCGGCTTCGTGTAGACCGTGATCGCCATCTCGATTCCGTCTCCCTCACTTCGTCCGGTCACTTCCGGATGTTTCTCCAGCGGGCCCCCCACCGGGAGTCCAATACTACATATGGGTACCGACATTCGATAGCACCACAAGGGGTAGTAGTTACATCCGTGTGATTTTCCACCGTTCTCCCCATCTACAACACAGGTTCTCCACCGATTCATCCACAGTCGGCGAAGGCTGGAAAACGCCTGGATCACACGGGATTCGGATGCCGCGGCCACATCCGTCCACAGCCTCGAAGCTAGATCGGGGGTCCGACATCGGATCCGCCTGTGGAGGACGCCCACGGCGTGTCGCGGCGTGTCGCCCCGCAAGTGCCAGGCAGTAGCGTTGTGTGGTGGCCGGCTACCGCGATCTCCTCCGCACTCCCGGGGTCGCCCGCATCATCGCGGCACAGCTGACGGCGCGTTTCCCGAACGGCATGACGAGCCTCGCGATCCTGCTGCACATCGAGGCGGTGACCGGCTCGTACGGCGCCGCGGGTCTGGTCCTGGCCGCCACCTCGATCGGGCAGGCGATCGCGGGACCGGTGACCAGCCGCTGGATGGGCCGGTGGGGCATGCGCCGGGTGCTGACGCTCACCCTGCTGGTGTGCGCGGCGTCACTGACGGCCATCGCCCTGCTGCCCCTGCCGCTGCCCGGCTACATGGCACTGGGCCTCCTCGGCGGCCTCTCGACGCCGCCGGTGCAGTCGGCGGTGCGGACGATCTATCCGAAGATGGTGACGTCGCGCCAGCTGACTCCGCTGTTCTCGCTCGACGCGTCGCTGCAGGAGATCATCTGGATCATCGCGCCGGTGCTGATCACGTTCGTCGCGACCCAGGCGGGCACCGTGCCGGCGCTCCTGCTGATCGTCGCGATCCTGCTCGGCGGCGGCGCGTGGTTCATCCTCTCCCCCGAGGTGGGGCGCGTGCGCATCCCCCGCAGCCGGCGCAGCATCGGCAAGGTGCTCACCAAGCCCGCCGTGCTGCTCGCCACGGTGGTCGGGTTCCTGCTCATCGGCGCCTGCGCCGCCGTGGAGGCCGGCGTCGTCGCGACCTTCGACCACGGCGGACTCGAGGCCGGCATCGTGCTGGCGCTGTTCGCGGTGGGCAGCCTGGCCGGCGGCCTGTCGTCCGGGCACATCCCGATCGGCCCGTGGGCGATGGCGCGGCGCCTGGCCATCGTGACCGTGGGCCTGAGCCTCACGATCGTCTCGCTCGATGTCTGGTGGCTCGGAGGCACGCTCGTGCTGGCGGGGATCGGCATCGCCCCCGCCCTGGCGGTCATGTTCGCGATGACGTCGGCGAGCGTGAAGTTCAGCGACACGGCCGAGGCGTTCGGCTGGGTCGCGACCGGACAGCTCATCGGCGCGGCCGCCGGGTCCGCGGTCGCCGGCTTCCTGATCGACGACATCGGCCCCACGGGTGCGTACGTGGCCGCGGCGGCCTTCGCCGCCGCGGGGCTCGCGGTCGCGATCGTCTTCGTCCGGGGCTTCCCCGACCTGCGCGATCGCGACGCGAGCCCGATCCCCGACACCGAGCCCGTCCAGACCATCGGCTAGTCGCAGGATCGCGTCACGCGATGCGACGCAGCATCTCCAGCACGGCCAGCGCGTAGGCGTCCGCCGGCTCGGGGTGCTCGAAGACGAGCGACTCCTCGGGGCCGGGGCCGCGCCGCAGGGCGATCTCGACCTCGTGCGTGTCGGGCAGACGCCGCAGCGCCCGGAAAGCCCCGCGCAGCAGTTCCCGCAGCTGGTGCTCGTGCGGGAGCCACAGCGCGTCTTCGAGAGCGACGGAGTCCAGCGCCCACTCGGTCGTGCCGTTGAAGGCGAGCAGCTTGCCCGTCGGATACTCGCGGGGCTCGATCGTCATCTCGCTCACGGTGAAGACGTCGGCCTCGAACTCCGGCTCGTCCAACTGGAAGCGGTCGCCCGAGCGCGGATGCCAGACGAGGCCGGCATCCCGCAGGGCGATCGCCAGTTCGGTCGAGATCATGTCTCCATTGTGAGACCGCTACGCCGCGACGAGCTCTCCTGCCTCGCTGCGCGCGACCGCCGCCACCCGGACGGGCTCGAGCTCGCGCTCGTCCGCCTCGGCGGTGTGGTCGTCCCATTCGAGCACGATGCCGCCGCTGGAGTTCGCCTGGTTCGCGAGCTGCTGCAGGTACTCCGGATCGAGCTGCTCGGGATCGGGGTTCGCGAAGACGAATCGCAGCGGGATCGACGGCTGCATCCAGATGGACGTGCGCCCAGGAGCTGAGCCGTCGCAGTGCCGCCAGGTGAGGAGAAAACTCTCGCCGCGACGGAGCTTGGTCGTCGCGACGACCTTCACGTGAGCGAGGATCCGGTCCGGAATCTCGGCCGGCCCCGTCTCGCTTCCATAGTAGAGATGCGCCATGTCCTTTCCTTCCCCGGTGCCGCACGATATCTCGTACAGTACGTTTCTAGATAACTGTACATCTAATTTAGTTGATTAGAAATACAGTGACTGTCAAAAGCCGCGGTGTATTATCCTCGATCGAACGAGCTTCGCGGAGGTAACCCATGCCACTGACCGTCGTGCGCAACGAAAGCGAACATCTCTACGCCGAACAGCCGAAGACCGATGGCGGTCGCCGGCTGAGCGAGGCGATCCTTCATCTGTGGCGCGCCGAGCGGAACCAGATGGAACAGGCGCAGCGCTCCTCCGAGCTCTCGAGCATGGACCTCACGGCGCTGCGCTATCTCGTCCAGGGGCGCCGCGACGGGCGCGACATCGGGCCGAAGGACCTCATCGTCATGCTCAACACGTCGAGCGCGACCGTCACCAACGTGGTCGACCGGCTCGCCGCGCGCGGCTACGTCGCACGCGTGCAGCATCCCACCGACCGGCGCGCCCACTACACCGTGGCGACGGATGCCGCCGTCCAGCGCGTCGACGACTCCTTCGAGCCGCACCACTCCGCGATCGTGGCGGTCATCGACAGCCTTCCCGAGCACGAGGCCGAGTGCGCCGCCGACGTCGTGCGCCGCATCGCCGAAGAGCTCGACAGGTTCGCGTAGCGGTTCCGGAGCCGCCCTAGGCTGGGAGCCGTGCCTGCCCCCGTCGTCCTCCCCCGCCTGACATGGGGGTCCGCCACCGCCTCCCGTCGCGCGCTCCTCGTCCACGGGCTCGGCTCGAACGGCGCGCTCATGTGGCGGTACGGCGTCGCGCTCGCCGAGGCCGGGTGGCGCGCGGATGCGGTGGACCTGCGCGGGCACGGCACGGCTCCGCGCACGCTCGACTACACGCTCGCCGCCTACGCGGCCGATCTGGCCGAGACTCGCCCGGGCGCAGTCGCCGAGCCCTGGGACCTCGTCGTGGGTCACTCGCTCGGAGGCGCGGCATCCGTTCTGTCCGTCGCGGACGATCCGTCTTGGACGCGCCGGCTCGTGCTCATCGACCCGGCAATCGCGCTCACCGACCGCGACCGCACGATCGTGCGCGACAGCCAGACCCGCTCGTTCGCCGACCCGAGCCAGGACGCGGTGCGCGCGGAGCACCCCGGGTGGCACGAGCAGGATGTCGAGCTCAAGGCGCTCGCGGCGCAGCAGGCGAGCCGCTGGGCGGTCGAGCAGACCAGCGCCCAGAACCACACGTGGGATGTCAGCGACGCCGCGCTGCGCGTGCAGGTGCCCACGCACGTGATCGCCTCCGACCCGTCGGTGTACTCGATCTTCGCCGGCAAGCCCGCCGAGCACGTGGTGGCCCGCAATCACGTGTTCACGATGTCGATCGTCGAAGGGGCGGGTCATTCGCCGCACCGGGACGCTCCGGACGCGACGATCTCGGCCCTCCTTCGCACTCTCGGCTGAGGCCCCCGCGGGCGCGATCCGCCCGCGACCGCGACGTGTTCGCGCGTAGGGCGCAAGAATGGCGGAGTGGCCCCCTTCGATGCGCGCGACCTGCTGCCCGATGACCTGCTCGAACGGTTCCGCGAGCGAGCGGCGATCCACGACCGCGAGAACACGTTCCCGGACGACGACCTGGCAGACCTGAAGGATGCCGGCTACCTGGCGATCCTGGTGCCGCGCGAGCTCGGCGGCTCAGGGCTGGGCCTGGCCGAGGCATCCGTCCTCCAGCAGCGTCTCGCGGGCGCGGCGCCGGCGACGGCCCTCGCGATCAACATGCACCTGGTCTGGACGGGCGTGGCGAAGGTGCTCGCCGACCGGGACATCGACGCGCTGCGGTTCGTGCAGGAAGGCGCCGCCGCCGGCGAGGTGTTCGCGTTCGGCATCAGCGAGGCGGGCAACGACCTCGTGCTGTTCGGGAGCGGGACGGATGCCGCGCCGCTGCCGGACGGCGGCTACGCGTTCACCGGCACGAAGATCTTCACCTCGCTCGCGCCGGTCTGGACGCAGCTGGGCCTGCATGGCCTCGATACCTCATCGGCGGACGCGCCGCAGATGGTCTACGCGTTCGTGCCGCGGTCCGAGGTGCAGGCGGGGCGCATCGCGGTGCGTGACGACTGGGACACGCTCGGCATGCGCGGCACGCAGTCGCGCACGACCGAGCTTCACGGCGCCGTCGCACCGGCAGACCGCGTGGTGCGGCGCCTTGCGCCGGGACCGAACCCCGACCCCCTCGTGTTCGGCATCTTCAGCGTGTTCGAGCTGCTCCTGGCGTCGGTGTACACCGGCATCGCCCGCCGTGGGCTCGATCTCGCGGTCGCCGCGGCCGGCACGCGCACGTCGAAGAAGACCGGCAAGCCGTACAGCCAGGACCCCGACATCCGCTGGCGCATCGCCGGCATGGCGCTCGCCTACGATGCGCTCCCACCGCAGATCGATGCCCTCGCGCGCGATGTCGACGGGCTGACCGATCACGGCGCGCGCTGGTTCTCGCTGCTCGCGGGTGTCAAGCACCGGGCGGTCACGGCGGCCAAGACGATCGTCGACGACGCGGTGCTCGTCGCGGGAGGGTCGTCGTACTTCGCGGCGAACGAGCTGAGCCGCCTGTATCGCGACGTGCTCGCGGGCCTGTTCCACCCGTCCGATCCGGAGTCGGCGCACTCGACGGTCGCGACCGCGTGGCTCGGACCGCTCGAGCCGTAGCCTCACGCCCGCAGTTCGGTCGCGAGCATCCGCACGAGCTCGATGTGCGCTCGGAAGCTGCGGACCATCTCGCTGGTCGCGTGGAAGTTCAGAACCAGACGGATGCCGAGCTCGGGCACCGTGAACGCGTGGGCACCGGTGACGCCGAGATGCCCGACCGCGCGCGGCAGGCCACGAAGGAACGGCGAGAACCCGTCGTAGTGCAGCCGCATGAGCCCCGCGCCGTACCGGATGCCGGGACGGAACCGGTGCGTGGTCTGCGCCATCGCCGCGCGCGAGGCCTCGCCTCCCAGGCGTCCGGCGCTCCACGCGCTCCAGAACCGCGCCAGGTCGTCGACGGTGGTGACGACTCCCCCGCCGCCCCAGTCGCAGCTGAGACTCCGGGACCGGCTGAGCTCGTTCCGCGCGAGGAACACCGGCGCGATGTCGAGGTCCGCCGCCGGATTCGGTGCGGTCGATGCCGCGCCGCCGGGGAGCGTGTGAAAGAGCAGGCACGAGTCGGCCATGCCCGCCGGGCGGAAGATCCGCTCGTGCAGCTGCACGCCGAGCGGGTGGCCGCCGGTCTCTTCGACCACGCGCGCGAGCAGCACGTATCCGGTGTCGGAGTACGAGAATCGCGCACCGACCCGGGCGACCGGCCGCTGGCGGTCGCGACTGAAGGCGAGCAGGTCGGCCGGCGTCCAGAGCCGGTCGGGCTCCGTCTCGAGCAGTCGCGAGAAGGACGGGCCGCCGGTGACGCGTCCCCCGAAGTAGTCTGCCGCGCCGCTGGTGTGCGTGAGCAGATGCCTGGTCGTCACCTGAGCGGCGTGGTCGTGGCCGTCCCGGACGAACAGTCCGCGCCAGTCGGCCTCCGGCAGCAGACGGGTGATCGGTGCGTCGAGGTCGAGGTCGCCTCGCTCGGCCAGCCCGAACGCGAGGGTCGCGGTCATCGACTTCGAGACGCTCGCGGCGTGGAACCGCCGGCTCCGCTCACCCGAGGCGAACTCGAACCCCGGAGCCTGGACGAGCACCTGCGCCGCCGGCAGCCCGCGGCGGGCTCGCGCGCGGTCGACGCGCGCGAGCACGCGCACCATCTTCGTCGCGAGGCGCGCGGGCTCGGTCACGCGCATGACAGGATCGGTCGAGACATCACTCACAGATATACCCCTTAGATATATCTTCAAGGTATATCCCTTCGGGAGGCACGGTGCAACAGGTCATCCTCGGGCTGCTGATCCTGCACGGCCCGCTGTCGCTCTACGCCGTCCAGCGGCAGTTCCAGCAGGGCGTCTCGCTCTTCTACAGCGCGAGCTTCGGGAGCATCCAGCGCGCTCTGCGCCAGCTCGCCGACCACGGTCTGGTCATCGTCGGCGACAGCGCGGACGCGCGCGGCAGCAAGCCGTACACGGTGACGGATGCCGGGCGGCAGGCGTGGCGCGAGTGGATGCTGTCGCCGATCACCGGCGGTGACGTCGAGACCGCCGCGCTCGCACGGATCTTCTTCCTCGGCCTGCTCAGCGACGACGACGAGAAGCGGAGCGTCATCGACGCGGTGCGCGCACGCGTCTCCGCCGACCTCGCCGAGCTCGTGGGCGTCGCCCAGAGCGTGGACGCCTCGGAGGTCCCTCTCGAGTTCGCAGACGTGTTCGTCTTCCAGCGTGCAACGCTGGATTACGGCATCCGCTCGAATCGGCTCGCGCTCGACTGGTGCGACGAGCTCGCCGACCGCGTCGGCGCGACCTCGCACTGAAGCCGCCATCCCCTCCGAGCGTGCGAGGATGACCGCATGGCGCGGACCCCGGGACACCTGCTGAGCGTCGCCGACCAGGAGCGCCGGCGCGGACTGCGGGTGATGAAGGGCGTGGCGCTCGGGGCGCTGCTGTTCATGGCCGCCCTGTTCGCCGTCTCGTTCCCGTTCCAGCAGGAGGTGCCCGCGCTGGCGTACGTGCGGGCGGCGGCCGAAGGCGGCATGGTCGGCGCGCTCGCGGACTGGTTCGCGGTGACGGCGCTGTTCCGGCATCCGCTCGGCATCCCCATCCCCCACACCGCGATCATCCCGAACCGCAAGGACGAGATCGGGCGCAACCTCGGCGAGTTCGTCGAGACCGAGTTCCTGCGCGGCGACGTCGTGCGCGCCAAGCTCGAGGCGACCGCGGTCGCCGCGCGCCTCGGCGAATGGCTGCGCACACCCGCTCATGCCGAGCGGGTCGCGGCTGAGGCATCCGTCATGGCCGCCAACGTGCTCGGCGCGCTCAGCGACGACGACGTGCAGGACGTCATCGAAGACCTCGCACGCGAGCACCTGATCGCCCCCGAGTGGGGACCGCCGCTCGGCGAGTGGCTCGCCCGCATCGTCGAGTCGGGCGCGCACCACGGTGCCGTCGACATGGCGCTGGAGACCATCGCGGCGTGGCTCGACGCCAACCACGCCGCGTTCACCGGCCTCGTCTCGCGCCGGCTGCCGTCGTGGGTGCCGTCGGTCGCGCAGCGGCTCGTCGACGACACCGTCTACAACGAGGCCGTGAAGTTCGTCGCCGCGGTGCGCGCCGACCCCGTGCACCCGGCACGACTCGCCGTCGACGGGTACCTCGACCGCCTCGCCGACAACCTGCAGCACGACCCCACGACGATCGGGCGCTTCGAAGACGCCAAGCACGTCGTGTTCGACAGCCCGCGCGTGCGCGAGCTCGCCGCGGCGGCGTGGAACACCGCGAAGTCCGGGCTGCTGCGGTCGCTCGCCGATCCCGCCAGCGGCCTGCGCCGGCGCGGCGCGCAGGCTCTCGCCGAGATCGGCGAGCGCCTGACGACGGATGCCGCACTGCAGCGTCGCGTCGACTCGTGGGTGACCGACGCCGCGGTGTTCCTCGTCGACCGCTACCGGCGCGACATCGCCTCGATCATCACCGACACCGTCGAGCGGTGGGATCCCGCCGAGACGACGGAGAAGATCGAGCTCATGGTCGGCCGCGACCTGCAGTACATCCGCCTCAACGGCACGATCGTCGGAGCCCTCGCGGGCCTGGCGATCTACTCCATCGCCCACGCGCTGCTCGGCTGATCCCGCTACTCTGATCGCGTGAGCGCCGATCCGCCCGCACCACCTGACCACCTGCTGTTCAGCTACGGCACGCTGCAACGGCCCGAAGTCCAGCTCGACACTTTCGGGCGCCTGCTCGACGGCGACGACGACGTCCTCCCCGGGTATACCGTCGACTACGCCGAGATCGAGGACCAGCGCGTCGTGGATCTGTCGGGACTGTCGGTCCATCCCGTCGTGCGCGAGACCGGGAACCCGCTCGACAAGGTCGTCGGACGCGTGCTGCGCGTCACCGAGGACGAGCTCGATGCCGCGGACGAGTACGAGGTGACGCTATACCGGCGCACGTCGGTCGTGCTCGCCAGCGGCCGCACCGCGTGGGTCTACGTCTCCGACTGACGGACGGGTAGCGTCGAAGCCGTGACGCTTGCCCACGACCCTCTCTGGCCGCGCGCCGGATCCTGGCCCGCCCTCGACGAAGCCCGGGACGATCCCGGCACGTCCGGGTCGCAGGCACGCCGTCCGGCGGCCGCGATCCTCGGCATCCCCGCGTTCCGCACGTCGCTGTCGCCCACCGGGGCCCACGCCACCCCCGCCGCCGTGCGCGAGGCGCTGCGCCGTTACAGCCCGGCGCTGCTCGGCCCGCCCCCGGTCGACCTGGACGAGGCGCTGCACATCGTCGACGCGGGCGACCTCGACGAGCCCGACGGACCGGCGGGCGAGGCATCCGTCCGCGCCGCCGTCGCAGCCCTGCGCGAACGTGCCGAACTCGTGATCGGGCTCGGCGGCGACAACTCGATCACGTACGCGATGGCGCAGGGCGCCGCCGCGACCGGACTCATCACGATCGACGCGCACTTCGATCTGCGCGACGGGGTGTCCAACGGCTCCCCGGTGCGCCGGCTCGTCGAGGACGGCCTCGACCCGGCGCGGATCGTGCAGCTGGGGATCGCCGACTTCGCGAACTCGGTCGCGTACGCGCGGCGCGCCGCCGACCTCGGCATCACGGTCGTCACGCTCGACGACGTGCGCCGCCGCGGCGCCGCCGACGTGGTCGCCGAGGCTCTCGAGATCGCCGGAGCGGGCGGCGGCGCGATCCACCTCGACATCGACGTCGACGTGTGCGACCGGTCGGTCGCGCCGGGGTGCCCGGCGTCGGTTCCCGGGGGCCTGCAGGCGTGGGAGTTGCGCGCTCTGGTGCGGGCTGCGGCATCCGACCCGCGCGTGCACAGCGCCGACATCGTCGAGGTCGACGCGACGGCGGATGCCGCCGACGCGCGCACCGTGCGCCTGGCGGCGCTGTGCGTGCTCGAGCTGCTGGCCGGGAAGGCGGTCGCGCGATGATCACGCTCGTGCTGGTGCGGCACGCGAAGTCGGACTGGAATGCCGTACGCGAAGATGGCGAACCCGTGCTCGACGACCACGACCGGCCGCTGAACGACCGCGGCCGCCGCGACGCGCCGCGCATGGCGCGGCGGCTCGCCGAGACGGGGTTCCGCCCCGACGCGCTCCTGTCGAGCACGGCCGTGCGGGCGCGGACCACGGCCGAGGCGTTCGCGTCCGAGCTCGGCGTGCGCGTCTCGACGGACCCCGGTCTCTACGGCGCGCCTGCGCGCGCGCTCCTCGCCGCCGCGGCGGCCACGCGTCGGCCCTCGGTCCTCGTCGTCGCGCACGACCCGGGCATGAGCGTCCTGGCCGCGCACCTCTCGGACGACGGCATCGGCCATATGCCGACGTGCGCCGTCGCGAGGTTCACGTGGGAGGTCGACGACTGGGACGTCGCGACCGTGCTCGACCCCGACGACTGGACGCTCGACACCCCGCGCTGAGCCCGCGTGCCGCCCCGCGGAGCGAGCTCAGCGCGGGGTCAGAGGCGTCGGCCGGCGACCCACACGTCGCGCACGAGCGGCACCCCCGGTCGGTACGCGAGATGCACGCGCGTCGGCGCGTCGAGCAGCACGAGGTCGGCGCGCATGCCGGGCGCGACCGCACCGATGTCGGAACGGCGCAGCGCGCGGGCGCCTCCCGCGGTGGCCGCCCACACCGCCTCGGCGGGCGTCATGCCCATCTCGCGCACGGCGAGCGCGATCATGAGCGGCATCGAGCTGGTGAAGCTCGATCCGGGGTTGCAGTCGCTCGCGAGGGCGACCGTGACCCCGGCGTCGATGAGCCGCCGCGCGTCGGGATAGGGCTGCCGCGTCGAGAACTCGACGCCCGGCAGCAGGGTCGCGACCGTGCCCGACCCGGCGAGAGCGGCGACGTCGTCGTCGTCGAGATACGTGCAGTGGTCGACGGATGCCGCGTCCATCGCGACCGCGATGCGCACCCCTTCGCCGTGCCCGAGCTGGTTGCCGTGCACGCGCGGCGCGAGGCCGTGCGCGGCGCCCGCGGCGAGGACGCGCCGGGACTCCTCCGGAGTGAAGGCGCCGCGTTCGCAGAAGACGTCGATCCACCGGGCGTGGGGCGCGGCGGCCCGGAGCATCTCGTCGCACACCAGGTCGACGTACTCGTCGCGCCGCTCGGCGTACTCGGCCGGCACCACATGCGCGCCGAGGAACGTCACCTCGGGCGTCACCTCGGCCGCCAGTCGCGCGAGCCGCTCCTCGTCTGCGACGGTGAGCCCGTACCCGGTCTTGACCTCGAACGTCGTGGTGCCCTGGGCGTGCAGCTCGGCCACGAAGTCGCGCAGCCGCGCCCGCAGCTGCTCATCGGTGGCGGCACGGGTGGCCGCGACCGTGCGCTGTATGCCGCCCGCCGCATACGGCGTGCCGGTCATGCGCGCCTCGAACTCGTCGGCACGGTCTCCGCCGAACACGAGGTGGGTGTGGCTGTCGACGAACCCCGGGATCACGGCCCGTCCGCCGGCGTCCACGACCTCCACCCCCCGCGAGAGTGCATCTCCCGGACGAGAGGTAGGGAGGTTGCCTACCCCTCGTCCACCAGCTGCACTCTCGCGGTCGGGGTCGGGGTCGGGGTCGGGGTCGGGGTCGCCGTCGGGGTCGGGGGCGGACCCCGGGCCGAGCCCGCGGCCGAACCCCGGGCCGAGGCCGAGGCCCGCGCCGGTGCCGAGACCGCGGGCCGGGCCGACCCAGGCGATGCGGTCGCCCTCGATCAGCACCGCCGCATCGTGCAGCGTGCCGTACGCGTCGCCGTCGCGGCCGACGTTGGTCGTCAGCTCGCCGATGTTCGTGATGAGCGTTGCACTCACAGCATCGGCACCTTGAGGCCGCGCTCGCGCGCGACCTCCTCGGCCCGCTCGTAGCCCGCGTCGACGTGCCGCATGACCCCGGTGCCGGGGTCGTTGGTGAGCACGCGCTCGAGCTTCTCGGCGGCCAGCGGCGTCCCGTCGGCGACGGTCACCTGCCCGGCATGGATGCTGCGGCCGATGCCGACCCCGCCGCCGTGGTGGATCGACACCCACGCCGCGCCCGAGGCCGTGTTCAGCAGGGCGTTCAGCAGCGGCCAGTCGGCGATCGCGTCGGAGCCGTCGGCCATCGCCTCGGTCTCGCGGTACGGCGAGGCGACCGAGCCGGCGTCGAGGTGGTCGCGGCCGATGACGATCGGTCCCGAGAGCTCGCCCGACGCGACCATCTCGTTGAACTTCAGGCCCGCGAGATGGCGCTCCTTGTAGCCGAGCCAGCAGATGCGCGCCGGCAGTCCCTCGAAGTGCACGGCGTCCCCGGCCTTCTGCAGCCACCGCACGAGCCCGGCGTTGTCGGGGAACAGCTCCATGACGGCGCGGTCGGTCTTGCGGATGTCTTCGGGGTCGCCCGACAGGGCCACCCACCGGAACGGCCCGCGCCCCTCGGCGAACTGCGGGCGGATGTAGGCAGGCACGAAGCCCGGGAACGCGAACGCGCGGTCGAAGCCGCCCAGCTGCGCCTCGGCGCGGATCGAGTTGCCGTAGTCGAAGACCTCGGCTCCGGCATCCTGGAATCCGACCATCGCGGCCACGTGCGCGGCCATCGACTCGCGAGCGCGACCGGTGAATCCTTCGGGATCGGCGGATGCCTCGGCCTTCCACTCCTCGAACGCCACGCCGAGCGGCAGATAGGCGAGGGGGTCGTGCGCGCTGGTCTGGTCGGTCACGATGTCGACGGCGAGCTCGCCGTTCCGGTGCCGGCGCAGCAGCTCGGGGAACACCTCGGCGGCGTTGCCGACGACGCCGACCGAGAGCGCTTCGCCGGCCTGCTTCGCCGCCGCGACACGGGCGACGGCCGCGTCGAGGTCGGTCGTGTACTCGTCGAGGTAGCCGTGGTCGACGCGGCGGGCGAGCCGGGACTCGTCGACGTCGACGATCAGCACCGCTCCCCCGTTGAGGGTGACGGCCAGCGGCTGCGCGCCGCCCATGCCGCCGCATCCGCCGGTCAGCGTCAGCGTCCCCGTCAGGTCCTCTCGTCCGAGAGACCGCGCGACCGCCGCGAACGTCTCGTACGTGCCCTGCAGGATGCCCTGCGTGCCGATGTAGATCCACGACCCCGCGGTCATCTGGCCGTACATCGTGAGGCCGAGCTGTTCGAGCCGGCGGAACTCCGGCCACGTCGCCCAGTCCCCTACGAGGTTCGAGTTCGCGATGAGCACGCGCGGCGCCCACTCGTGGGTGCGGAAGACGCCGACCGGCTTGCCCGACTGCACGAGCAGGGTCTCGTCGGGCTCGAGCTCGTCGAGCGTGCGGACGATCGCGTCATACGCCGCCCAGCTGCGGGCGGCGCGGCCGGTGCCGCCGTACACGACGAGGTCCTCCGGATGCTCGGCGACCTCGGGGTCGAGGTTGTTCATCAGCATGCGCTTGGCGGCTTCGGCGCCCCAGCTCTTGGCCGTGCGCTCCGCGCCGCGCGGCGCCCGGACGGAGGCCCGGGCGGCGGCCGTGTCGGTGTCGATCGTGGTCATGAGTCGATTCCACACACGTGGGCGCGGCGCGACAACCGGCTTCGCCGTGGTGGTGTCTGGCATCGCAGACAGGCGGCCCTTGCCCCGCCCCGCCGCGACTTGGTGCAATGGGACCATGACCGCCGGCGCACCCCGCACCGATGCCGAGCGAGGGCGCGTCCTGCGGGCGGTGCTGCGCGAGCACGCGGTGCCCTCCGCGGCGCTGCGGGCCGAGGGGCTCATCGACGAGATCCCCGAGCTCGCCGCGCTCGCCCGCACGCCGCAGGACCCGTCGTGGCACCCCGAGGGGGATGTGCTGGTGCACTCGCTGTGGGCCGCCGATCTCGCCGCGGAGCATGCGATGCAGACGGATGCCGCGCCCGGCGACCGCGAGCGGCTCGTGCTCGCGGCGCTCTGGCACGACATCGGCAAGCCCGACACGACGCGACGACGGGACGGGCGGATCACCTCGTACGGTCACGCCGAGCGCGGCAGCGAGATCGTGCGCGCGCTGGGCCGGCGCCTCGGGCTTCCCGGCGCGCTCACGCGCGCGGTCGGCGAGATCACCGCGACGCACATGGCCCACGCCTCCGTCACCGGCGAGCCGAGCGCGAGGGCGGTCCGCAGGCTCCGGGACCGGCTGCACGGCGCGGGCACCTCGCTCGAGGACTGGGCCGTCGTGGTGCGCTGCGACGGCCTGGCGCGCGGCGTCGCCGCCCGCCCGGACGCGTCGGTCCCGTGGCTGCGCGCGGCCCGGCGGCTCGAGGAGCGACGCGGCGCGGGCTCGTCCTAACGCGCGGTCGCCGAGTACGCCGCCTGCGCGACGGCGCCGGAGCGGACCAGCCCGGCGACGGCCTCCATGTCGGGCGACAGGAAGCGGTCGGGACCGGGGCCGCCCACACCGGCGTCCCGCACGAGCCCGCGCACGGCCCCCGTCGCGGGCCCCGGCTGCAGCGGCGCGCGCAGGTCGAGCGCGCGCGCTCCCGTCAGCACCTCGATCGCGAGGACGCGGGCGAGCCCGTCGATCGCGCGGCGCAGCTTGCGTGCGGCGGCCCACCCCATCGAGACGTGGTCCTCCTGCATGGCCGACGACGGGATGGAGTCGACGGATGCCGGAACAGCCAGCCGCTTGAGCTCCGAGACGATCCCCGCCGCCGCGTACTGCGCGATCATGAGTCCCGAGTCCACGCCCACCTCGTGCGCGAGGAACGGCGGCAGCCCGTGGCTGCGCGCGGGGTCGAGGGCGCGGTCGGTGCGGCGCTCCGAGATCGAGGCGACGTCGGCCACCGCGATCGCGAGGAAGTCGAGCACGTAGGCGACGGGCGCCCCGTGGAAGTTGCCGTTGGACTCGACCCGGCCGTCGTCGGTGATGACGGGGTTGTCGACGGCCGCGGCGAGCTCGCGCGACGCGATGAGGCGCGCGTGGTCGACGGTGTCGCGCGCTGCGCCGTGCACCTGCGGCGAGCAGCGCAGCGAGTACGCGTCCTGCACGCGCGTGCACACGGCGGGGTCGCGGTGCGACGCGACGATGGGCGAGTCCGCGAGCACGGCGCGCAGATTCGCCGCCGAGGCGGCCTGGCCGGCCTGCGGGCGCAGCGCCTGCAGGTCGGCGGCGAACACGGCGTCGGTGCCGAGCTGGGACTCGACCGACATGGCGGCGGCGACGTCGGCGGTGTCGAGGAGCAGGGAGAGGTCGTGGATCGCGAGAAGCAGCATCCCGAGCATCCCGTCGGTGCCGTTGATGAGGGCGAGTCCCTCCTTCTCGCGCAGCACGAGCGGCGTGATCCCGCCGGCAGCCAGCGCGTCGGCCGCGTCGACCTCCTCGCCGGTCGCGTTTCGAACGCGCCCCTCGCCCATCGCGGCGAGCGCCACGTGCGACAGCGGCGCGAGGTCGCCCGAGCAGCCGAGCGAGCCGTACTCGCGCACGATCGGGGTGATGCCCGAGTTGAGCATCGCCGCGTAGGTCTCGACGACGACGGGGCGCACGCCGGTGTGCCCGGTCGCGAGCGTCTGGAGCCGCAGCAGCATGAGGGCCCGCACCACCTCGCGCTCGACCTCGGCGCCGGTCCCGGCGGCGTGGGAGCGGATGAGGCTGGCCTGCAGCTGCAGGCGGCGCTCGGGTGCGATGAACGTCGTCGCGAGCGCGCCGAAGCCGGTCGAGATGCCGTAGTGGGGCACGGCGTCACCGGCGAGTCCCTCGACGAGCGAGCGCGCCGTGGCGACGCGTTCCAGTGCCTCCGGCGCGATCTCCACTCGCGCGTCGTGGCGGGCGACCGCGACGACGTCCGCCGGCCGCAGCGGTGCGGCGCCGACCGTGACGACGGTGCCGGGGATCTCGGGCGCAGGGTTCATGCCTCGATTCCACACCGCCGGGCTGCCGCACGACACCGAGGCGTGGCATCCTGTGTCTGTCATGCCAGACGATTTCGCGACCGATGGTCGCCCTCAGGTGCCCGCGGCGGATCAGACGCTGCGCATCCTGTCGTTCCTCGCCCGCCAGCGCGGTCCGGTCCCCGCACGCACGATCGCGACGGGGCTGGGCATCCCGCGGTCGAGCGTGTACCACCTGCTCGCGGCGCTGCAGCATCACCAGTTCGTCGTGCACCTTCCCGAAGAGCGTCGCTGGGGCCTGGGCATCGCCGCGTTCGAGCTCGCGGGCGGCTATGCCAGACAGGAGCCGCTCGCGCGGCTCGGGCGCCCGGTGCTCGCCGACCTCGTCGACCGCACGCGCGAGAGCGCGCACCTCGCCGTCATGCACGGCCGCGACGTGCTCTACATCGTCGAGGAGCGGGCGGCGCGCCGCCCGGCGCTGGTCACCGACGTCGGGGTGCGACTGCCGGCGCACCTGACGGCGACCGGCCGCGCGATGCTCGCGGCACTGCCGCGCGAGCAGGTGCGGGCGCTGTTCCCCGATGCCGCGGCGTTCGCCGATCGCACCGGGCGCGGTCCGCGACGCCCCGCCGAACTGCGCGAGCTTCTGCAGCAGGCCCGATCGCGGGGCTACGCGACCGAGGACGGCGAGGTGACGCTCGGCATGCGCTCGATCGGCGTGGCCGTGCGCGATCACGCCGGGTGGCCTGCCGCGGCGATCGCGATCACCTGGCCCGTGTCGCCCGGCGACGAGAGCCCTGAGATCGAGGCGCGCGCCGGCGAGCTGGCCGCCACGGCCGCCGCCTCGGCGGCCGAGCTGGAGCGCAGGATCGGGCGTGCCGGCCGGCAGCGCGCTGCGCACTAGCTTCCGCGACGGCCGCCCGCAACCCCCTCCGCTCCCGCCGGCGATCTGGTTAGCGTCGCTGCATGCTCCCCGCAGACATCCCCGACGATGCCCAGGTCCTCGATCTCATGGACCATCGCGCCGTCCCGAGCGTGACGATCGCCCTCGCGTCGTCGCCGCTGCCGCAGGACCACGAGCGCGTGCGCCTCGCGCTGCGCGACGCGATCGACGACGCCCGCCGGCGCATCGCGCAGCGAGACGACCTCCCCCACGGCGCGGCGCAGGCGGTCGAGGCGCGGCTGATGTCGCTGCTCCAGGACGACGACTTCTGGGCGCACCAGTCCAGGTCCCTGGTGGTGTTCGCCTCGCCGGGACGCGTCCACGCGTTCCGGCTCGCCGACCGCGTCGGCGACAAGGTCGTGGTCGGCGACCGGTTCGACACGTCCCGGCTGCTGCGCACGATCGCCTACCCCTGGCGCATCTTCGTGCTGCAGCTGTCCGAGCGGCTCGCGCGTCTGACCGAGGTCGGCCCCGATCACGGGCCGCTCGAGCACCCGCTCGATCTGCCGGACGACCACGAGCTCATGCTCCGCCACGCCGGCAACGACGGCGACGCCGATCGCGACCGCGCTCGCGGGGCGACCGGCGACCGGGTGGAGCGGGCGCGGTTCTGCCGCACCGTCCAGGACGAGGTCGTGCGCATCGTGCCCGGGCACGTGCCGCTCCTGCTCGCCGCGACCACCGAGCTCGCCCCCGCCTACCGGGCGGTGAACACGCATCCCGAGCTGCTCGAGGACGGCGTCGAGGCGCACCCCGAGTCGCTCGACGACCGCGATGTCGAGCGGCTCGCGCGCGAGGCGCTGGATCTCCTGCGCGCCGACGAGACGGCGGCGTGGAAGGAGGACTTCGGCACCCTCCGCGCCCAGCACCGCGCCACCACGCGGCTCAGCGAGGTCGCGGCAGCTGCGGCGTCGGCTGCCGTCGACGAGCTGCGCTTCGACCTGGAGTCCGACGTCACCGGGCGGATCGACGAGTTCGGCAACATCCTCGACCGCGGTGCGCCGGACGCTCCGCCGCTCGTGGACGAGATCGCCGCACGCGTGCTGCGCACCGGCGGGCGCGTCCGCGCCGTTCGGAACGGGGATCTCCTCGACGGGTCGCCGCTCGCGGCCACCTTGCGGTTCGAGGTGCCGATGTCTCGCTGATCCGGCGCGGACGGGCGCCGGGTCGGCACAGCACCGGCCGCCGCGGCGATCACGTGCCGCGAGATCCTGTCGGCACCCTGATCGCGGGCCCGCGCCGGCTCAGTCGACCTTCGCGACGGTGCCGCCGGTGAGGCGCACGAGCTCGTCGAAGGTCAGCGGGAAGACGGTGTGCGGCGTGCCGCCCGCCGCCCAGATCTCGGGGTGACGGGCGAGGTCCTCGTCGACGATGGTGGTGAGCGGCGCGGGGTGGCCGGTCGGCGCGACGCCGCCGATCGCCTGTCCGGTCGCCTCTCGCACCTGCTCGGGTGTCGCGCGCGTGATGCTCGTGCGCCCGAGGCGATCGGCGAGCGCGCCGGTGTCGACGCGGTGGGCTCCGCTGGTCATGACGAGGAGAGCCTCGCCGTCGCTCCAGAACACGAGGCTGTTCGCGATCGCGCCCACCTCGACCCCGAGGGCGGCGGCAGCCAGGGGCGCGGTGGAGGCGGCATCCGGCAGCAGCACGATGTCGCCCGCAATCCCCGCGGCGCGCAGGGAGTCGTGGACGAGACGGCTGCGCGCGGGAAGCTGGGCGGGGGCAGGCGTTTCGGTCACGACGCCAGCCTAGGACCGCGAGCCGGTGGTGCCGTGCGCGAGGATCTCGCCGTGCGGCAACAGCAGCCAGCCGTCGTCGGCGGCGGCCCACTCGCGCCATCCCTGCGAGATGCGGTGCAGGAGGGCGTCGTCGGCGCCGGTCGCGCGTGCGGCGTCGGCGAAGGCGGACTGCAGCACGCGGTCGGCCCACATGCCGCCCCACCACGCGCGGTCGGCCTCGTCCTCGAACAGCCACAGCGACGCGGTCGCGCGGATGCCGGACAGCCCGGCCTCCCGCGCCCATGCCTTGAGCCGGCGTCCCGCCGCCGGTTCGCCGGCGACGCTGCGGTGCGTCACGAGGTACAGCGCGAGCCATTCGTCCAGGGCCGGGATGAGCGGATACCAGATCACGCCGGGATAGTCGACGTCGCGCGCCGCCACGAGCCCGTCTGGGCCCGCCACCCGGCCGAGCTCCCGCAGCATGTCGGCGGGGCGCTCGACGTGCTGCAGCACCTGGTGCGCGTGCACGACGTCGAACTCGCCGTCGCCGTACGACAGGTGGTAGGCATCGCCCACCTCGAACGCGAGGTTCGCCGCGACGTGCTGCGCGGCGGCCTGCGCGACCACGTCGGCCGAGGCATCCGTCCCCACCACACGGCCGGGCGCGACGCGCTGCGCGAGGTCGGCGGTGATCGTGCCCGGCCCGCTGCCGACGTCGAGCACCGACGTCCCCGGCCTCAGGTGCGGCAGGAGGTAGGCGGCGGAGTTCTCGGCGGTGCGCCAGCGGTGCGATCGCAGCACGCTCTCGTGGTGTCCGTGGGTGTAGGCGTCCGGCATCCGTCGACAGTACCGCGCAGGAACGCGCTGCTCGCTGTCCGACCTGCCGTCAGGCGGACTGGACGGCAGGTTGCTTCACGCCCCCTTCACGAGCGCGCAATCTGCGCAGCCGTCCGCGAGGCGGTTGAACAATCCGCCGCGGGGGTGTGCAATAGAGACGGATGCCGCAACGCCGCGGCGTCTGCAGCGCACTGCCCACGAGGCCCGCCGAAGGAAGACCCGCGATGACGCACGCAACACCCTCCCTGCCCCTGCCCGATTTCACGCACGAGCGCGTGGAGGTGATCCAGGGGCGACGCAGCGGCCTCTTCCTCACCGTGGCACTGCACTCGTCCGTGCTCGGCTCCGCTCTCGGCGGCGCCCGCCTGTGGACCTACTCGCACTGGAGCGACGCGCTCGGGGACGCCCTGCGCCTGTCGGCCGCGATGACGCTCAAGAACGCCGCGGCCGGGCTCGACGCCGGCGGCGGCAAGTCCGTCATCGCCCTCCCGCCGGGGACGACCCTCGACCCGGAGCGTCGCCGCGCCGCCTTCCTCGATCTCGGCGACGCGGTCGAGTCGCTCCACGGCCTGTACCGCACCGCGGAGGACGTCGGCTCGACGACCGACGACATGCTCGTGGTCAGCGAGCGCACCGAGCACGTCGTCGGCCTCCCCGACGCCGTCGGCGGGTCGGGCGAGCCGGCCGGCCCGACGAGCCTCGGCGTGTACGAGTCGCTGCGCGCGACGCTCGAGCGGGTGACGGGCTCGCCCGACGTCGAAGGGCGCCGCATCACGATCTCGGGTCTCGGCCAGGTCGGCAGCCGCCTCGCCGTGCGCCTCTCGGCGGAGGGCGCGCAGCTCACGGTCACCGACGTCGACCCCGCCAAGCGCGACCTCGCGACCGAGCTCGGCGCGGCCTGGTGCCCGCCCGGCGAGGAGCACCTCGTGCCCGCCGACGTGTTCGTGCCCGCCGGCATCGGCGGCCTGCTCACCGACCAGGTCATCGACGCGCTGGACGCGAAAGCCGTGTGCGGTCCGGCCAACAACCCGCTGGCCGATCGCAGCGGCGCCGAGCGCCTGGCACGACGCGGCGTGCTGTACGCCCCTGACTTCGTCGTCAACGCCGGCGGCGTGATCTACCTCGACCTCGAGGCCAAGAAGCTCGGCACGCGCGGCGAGATCATGGAGCGCGTCGCCCACATCGGCGACACGGTGCGCCGCGTGTTCGACGAGGCGGCGACGCGGGGCGTCACTCCGCTCGAGGCAGCGGAAGGCCTCGCCGCCGAGCGCCTCGCGGCGGGCGGGCGCCAGCCGGCGCTCGCCGTCTGAGCCGCGCCGCCGGGGCGCGCGGAATGCCGCGCGTCCCGGCGGCTCTGCGTCCAGCATCGTGGAACTGCGTTCCACAGATCGCGGGATTGCGTACCAGATTCACCCGATCCGATGGCATGATGGGCCACGGCGCTCCGACGAGGGAGCGCCGGCGTCATCCCCCCGGCGGCACTGCCAGCACAGATCGAAGGAGATCCGGTGTTCACCAGCCCGTACCCCGATGTCGAGATCCCGGCCCTCAGCATCTACGACGACCTGTTCGCCAGTCTCGACGACGATGAGCTCGGCCGCGTCGCACTGATCGATCCCGCCACGGGCGCCGAGACGACGTACGGCACGCTGCGCGCCCAGGTCGACGCGTTCGCGGGCGCGCTCGCGGCGCGCGGGGTCGGCGTGGGAACGATCGTGGGCCTGCTCTGCCCGAACGTTCCGGCCTTCGCGACCGTGTTCCACGGCATCCTGCGCGCGGGCGGCACGGTCACGACGATCAATTCGCTCTACACCGCCGGCGAGATCGAGAGGCAGCTGCGGGATGCCGGTGCCACCTGGCTGGCGACGGTGAGCCCGCTGCTCCCCCAGGCGTCGGCCGCCGCCGAAGCCGTCGGCATCCCGCACGATCGCGTCATCGTGCTCGACGGAGCGCCCGGGCATCCGAACCTCCGTGAGCTGCTCGCCGAGGGCGCGCCCGCGCCGGAGGTCTCGTTCGACCCGGCGACCCATGTCGCCGTGCTGCCGTACTCGTCGGGAACGACCGGGATCCCCAAGGGCGTCATGCTCTCGCACCGCAACCTCGTGGCGAACGTCGCGCAGTGCCGTATCGCGATCGACCTCAGCGGCGACGACCGCGTGCTGGCAGTGCTGCCGTTCTTCCACATCTACGGCATGACGGTGCTGCTGAACCTCGCGCTGCGTCAGCGGGCGAGCCTGGTCACGATGCCGAAGTTCGACCTGGTGGAGTTCCTGACGAACATCCAGAAGTTCCAGTGCACCTACCTGTACATCGCGCCGCCGATCGCGGTGGCTCTCGCGAAGCACCCGATCGTCGACGAGTTCGACATCTCCAGCGTGCACACGGTCTTCTCGGGGGCCGCTCCGCTGGACGGCGAAACGGCGGAGCTCGCGGGTCGCCGCATCAACGCCCGCATGATGCAGGGCTACGGCATGAGCGAGCTGAGCCCGGTGTCGCACGCGATGCCGTCGCACCGCGACGACGTCCCGGTGAGCTCGGTCGGCACGATGCTCCCGAACACGATCAACCGGCTCGTCGACACCGAGACGGGTGAGGAGATCACCGAGATCGGTCCCGACGGCATCACGAAGCCGGGCGAGCTCTGGGTGAAGGGGCCGAACGTCATGCTCGGGTATCTCAACAAGCCCGAGGCGACGGCCGAGACGCTCGACGCCGACGGCTTCCTGCACACCGGCGACATCGCGGTGTACCACGAGGGCGGCTACTTCTCGATCGTCGATCGCGTGAAGGAGCTCATCAAGTACAAGGGCTACCAGATCGCGCCCGCAGAGCTCGAGGCGCTGCTGCTCGGGCACGCGAAGGTGATGGATGCCGCGGTCATCGGCGTGCTCGACGACGACAAGCAGGAGATCCCCAAGGCCTTCGTCGTCCCGGCGCCGGGCTCCGACCTCACCGAGGAGGAGGTCATGGGGTTCGTCGCGTCACAGGTGGCGCCGCACAAGAAGGTGCGCCGCGTGGAGTTCATCGAGGCGATCCCGAAGTCGAACGCCGGCAAGATCCTGCGCAAGGACCTCAGGGCGCGCGAGACCGCGACCGTCTGAGCCGGGCCGGGCCCTGGGCCGGCGCCGTCGAGCGCGGCTGAACGCACCCGCGTGCACCGCACGCTACGTTGGCGGCATGGACGGGGTGTGGCTCGCGGCGCTCAGCGGGCTCATCGGCGGCGGTACGCTGCTCGTCGGCGCCGCCGTCGCGTGGTGCGTCGACATCCCGCAGCGCGTCGTGGCGGGGATCATGGCGCTCGGTGCCGGCGTGCTGATCTCGACGCTCGCGTTCGAGCTCGTGGCGGAGGCAGCCGACATCGGCGGACTGATCACGACGAGTGTCGGCTTCCTCACCGGAGCGATCGCGTACATCCTCGCGGACTGGCTCGTGTCGCGTCCGCCGGCGCGGTGCCGCGAACTGCCGGCGAACATCGCGGCGCGGCGCGCGGGGTCGAAGCTCGCCGGCGGCACCGGCGCCGCGATCGCGATCGGCGCCCTGATCGACGGCATCCCCGAGTCGATCGTCATGGGTTTGTCGGTGCTGCAGGGCGGCATCAGCATCCCGATCGTGGCGGCGATCGCGATCAGCAACTTCCCGGAGGGCCTGGGATCGACGGCCGCGCTCAAGCGCAGCGGGTCGGGCGGTCGCTCGATCGCGCTGCTGTGGGGCGGCATCGCCCTCGTGACGGTGGTGGCAGCGGTCGCCGGCTACGTGGTGTTCCAGTCGGCGCCGCCCCACGTCATCGCCCTGATCACGACGATCGCCGCGGGCGGGCTTCTCGCGATGGTCTGCAACACGATGATCCCGGAGGCGTTCGATCAGCAGCACGCGCTCACGGGATTGTGGGCGACGCTGGGCTTCCTCGGCGCGTTCCTGCTGCACGAGGCCGCAGGCTGAGCCCGAGCCCCGCCCCGCGGTCCTGTCCTCCTCGACCCGACCCGGCCTCATCCGGGCTCCGGCGTCCATGATGCGAAAACACCGGTCCGTGTCGCGACACGCCGGGCCGCGGCATCCGTCACCGGCGTGTCGTCGTTACCGACTGGTGTTTTCGCACGTGGGTGCGAGCCGAGGCGCGGAGCCGGAGGGACGGACCTCAGGCGGTCGCGGTCCAGTCGGCGTCGCCGGCGGCGTCCGCCGGAGTGTCGGCCGACACACCGTGGAGCAGCTCGAGAGCGGTCTGTGCCTCGTCGAGACGCCCTTCGACCGCGAGCTCGCGGATGCGCACCGACGGGCGGTGCAGCAGCACGCCCGCGAGGTGACGCAGCGCCGCCTCGACGTCGTCGCCCGCCCCGCGGGCGCGAGCACGGGCGATCTCGTCGTCGACGACCTTGAGCACGTCGCGGCGCAGCGCCGTGATGGCGGGACCGGCGGCACGATCGGCGTGGAACTCGGTCGCCGCGTCCCCCACGATCGCACGCGCATCGGCGTGGGCGTTGAACTCCTCCAGCGGCGCGTGCAGTCGGATCGTCTCGAGATCGAGCAGCTCGACGCCCTCGACCCGGCCGACCGCGGGGTCGACGTTGCGGGGCAGCCCGAGATCGATGACGAGCACGCGGTGCCCGCCGGCGAACGCCTCGGCGTGCACGACCGCGTCGGCGGTGCACGTGATGACGACGTCGGCGACGGCCGCGGCGGCGCGGAAGTCGGCGACCGGCACGAGCCCGTGCTTGGCGGCGAACGCCTCGGCGCGGCCCGACGGCGAGAAGACGTGGATGTCGGCGGCGCCGCGAGCGCGCAGCGCATCGACCGTGCGACCCGCGTAGCGACCGGTGCCGACGACGACGACGCGCGCCTCGGCCCAGTCCGCGACGCGGCTGGAGGCGAGCTCCAGCGCGAGGCGCACGAGCGAGCGGTGGGCACCGCGCAGCTGCGTGCGGTTGCGCACGCCGCGGCTGGTGTGGGTCGCCCTCTGGAACAGCCGCTCCAGCTCGCTGCTGGTCATGCCCTCGGCGCGGGCGGCGTCGAGCGCGCGACGCACCTGTCCCGAGATCTCGTCCTCGCCCACCACGACCGAGTCCAGGCCGCTGGTCACCGCGAAGAGGTGGGCTGCGGCATCCGCCCCCTGATGCACCGCGACCGACGCGCGCAGGTGGTCGGCGGGAACGCCCGATGCCCCGGCCATGGCCTCGATCACGGACTCGACCGCGACGGCCTCGCCGCCGGTGAGCGGCTCGTCGATGTCGAGGTAGGCCTCGAACCGGTTGCACGTGGCCAGCACGACGGCGCCCGAGACGAAGATCTCGTCGTCCACGAGGGCGCGCGTGGCGGAAGGCGCGCCCACCGAGAGACGCTCCAGGATGTCGAGGCTCGCGTTCCGGTGGTTCGCGGTCAGACAGAGGAGCACCCGCCCATCTTAAGGCACGGCGGGGATGCCGGCTCCCGGGCCGGGAGCGCCGGGGGCGGTCCCCGGTGGGGAGCTTAAGGTGGAGGGCGTGCCGCTTCACCCCACGCATCCCGCGCTCGCCGACGACTACACGCCCCCGCCGCTGATCCAGGCGTACCGCGGCCGGCGTCCTTCGACGGCCTCGGGGGCCGACTACACCCCGGTGTGGTTCATGCGCCAGGCGGGACGATCGCTGCCGGAGTACCGCGAGCTGCGCGTCGGCACCGACATGCTCGACACGTGCCTGAACCCGGAGCTCGCGAGCGAGATCACCCTGCAGCCGGTGCGTCGCCACGGCGTCGACGCGGGCATCTTCTTCAGCGACATCGTCATCCCGGTGAAGCTCGCCGGCGTGGGCGTGAGCATCGTCGCAGGACGCGGTCCGGTGCTCGAGCACCCGGTGCGGACGGCGGCGGATGTCGCGGCCCTTCCTCCGCTCGATCCCGGGGCCCTCGCCCCCATCCGCGAGGCCGTCGCGCTCACGGTCGCGCAGCTGGGCGCGACGCCCCTCATCGGCTTCGCGGGCGCGCCGTACACGCTGGCGTCCTACCTCGTCGAGGGCGGGCCGTCGAAGGAGCAGCTGAAGACCCGCGCCCTGATGCACTCCGATCCGGCCGCATGGGAGTCCCTGCTCACGTGGTGCGCCGACATCACCGGCGCGTTCCTCACAGCCCAGATCGAGGCGGGCGCCTCGGCGGGCCAGCTCTTCGACTCGTGGGCGGGCTCGCTGAGCCTCGCCGACTACACCGAGCGCGTCGCGCCGTTCTCGGCGCGCGCCCTCGACCCGGTGCGCGGGCTCGGTGTGCCGCTCGTGCATTTCGGCGTCGGCACGGGCGAGCTGCTCGCGGCGATGCGGGGCATCGGCGTCGACGCGGTCGGCGTCGACTGGCGGCTCCCCCTCGACGAGGCCGCACGCCGCGTCGGACCCGGGTTCACGCTGCAGGGCAACATCGACCCGGCGCTCCTGCAGGCGCCGTGGCGCGTGCTCGAGGCGCACATCGACGACGTCCTCCGGCGCGGGCGCGCCGCACGCGCGCACGTGGTGAACCTCGGCCACGGCGTCCCGCCCGACACCGATCCGGCCGTGCTCACGCGGATCGTGGAGCACGTCCACGCCCATGCCTGACTTCGCGGTCGTGGGCGGCGGCGTGGCGGGACTCGTCGTCGCACGCCGGCTCGCGGCCGCGGGTGCCGAGGTCGCGCTGTGGGAGGCATCCGATCGCCTCGGTGGAACCGTGGCCGGCCACGAGGTCGCCGGCATCCGACTGGATGCGGCGGCCGAGAGCTTCGCGGTCCGGGGAGGAGTGGTCGCCGACCTGCTGACCGAGCTCGGCATGGCGGGCGAGATCGTCGAGCCCGCGCCCGGTCCGGCCTGGCTGCAGCCCGCTCGCGGCGACGCCGTGCCCCTGCCGGCGACCGCGCTCCTCGGCATCCCGGCCGACCCGCTCGCGCCCGACGTCGTCCGCGTCGTCGGACGCGATGCCGCCGAGCTCGCCGCGATGCTCGACACGGCGCCGGTCGGCACCGTGCCGGACTCCCTCGGCGAACTCGTGCGTGCACGGCTCGGCGCCGGCGTGCTCGACCGGCTCGTCGCACCCGTCGTGCACGGCGTGCACTCGCAGCACCCCGACGACCTGCCGGTGGAACGCGCGCACCCCGGCCTTGCGGATGCGGTGCGCGCAACGGGGTCGCTGGGCGGCGCCGTGGTCCGGCTGCGCGCCGCGGCTCCTCCCGGGTCGGCGGTCGCCGGCATCCGGGGCGGCGTGCACCGGCTCGTGCCCGCGCTCGCAGACGACCTCGTGCGGCGCGGCGGCGTCGTGCATCTCGGTGCGCGCGTCGACGACCTCGGCTCGCTCGACGGGACGCCCGTCGTGGCGGCGCCCGGCATCGCCGCCCCCGCGGCCCCGGGCCGGCGCATCGACCTCGTGACCCTCGTCGTGGAGCAGGACGAGCTGGATGCCGCGCCGCGCGGCACCGGACTGCTCGTGGCCCAGGGCGCACCGGTCGGCGCGCGCGCTCTGACCCACGCGACCGCGAAGTGGGCGTGGCTGCGAGAAGCCGCCGCCGGGCGCCACGTGCTGCGGCTGTCGTACGACGAGCTTCCCCCCGACCCGGTCGCCGCGGCCCGCGCCGACGCCGAGTCGCTGCTGGGCGTGCGGCTTCCGGTCGTGGTCGACGCGGCCCACGTGACGTGGACGCGCCCGGCCGCGTCGAGCGCCGCGCCGGGCGTCGCGGTCGTCGGCGAGACCGTGGCGGGATCGGGGCTTGCGGGCATCATCGCGCACGCCGAGCGCACCGCCGCTGCACTCGTGGCGGATCCCGGCCTTCCGGCACGCTGACGCGTTTCGTCTCGCTTCGCTCGCTCAACGACCGGAGGGCAAGGCGCGTTTCGTCTCGCTTCGCTCGCTCAACGACCGGAGGGACGGACGCGTTTCGTCTCGCTTCGCTCGCTCAACGACCGGAGGGCGGGCGCGACTTCGGCTCGCTTCGCCGCTCAACGGGCGGAGGGCGGGGGGATCCCACGCGGGAGGGGTGAAAGGATAGGAGCATGACGGATGCCTCGGCGAGCTCTTCCCCCGAAGCCCTCGGCTACACGCTGTGGGCCGTGTTCCGGCGGGACCCGGAGTGGGCCTCGACCGGCCCCGGGCTCGCTCCTGTCGGGCACCTCGCCGAGACGATCGCGCAGATCGAGGAGACCGGGGTCACGGTCCGCGGCTTCTACGACGTCTCGGCGCTGCGCTCCGACGCCGACCTCATGGTGTGGCTCCACGGCACCAACGGACGCAACACGCCCCCCGAGGCGCTCCAGTCCGCGCTGCGCACGCTGCGCCGCGCCGCGCCGCTGCGAGCGCTGCTGCCGGTGTGGAACGCGATGGGCGTCCACCGCGACGCGGAGTTCACAGCGAGTCATCTGCCTGCCTTCATGCGCGGCAAGGAGCCCGAGGCGTGGCTGACCGTGTACCCCTTCGTGCGGTCGTACGACTGGTACATCCTGCCTGACGACGAGCGGCGGCAGATGCTGGCCGACCACGGCCGCAAGGGCGCCCAGCACCGCACGGTGCTGAGCAACACGGTCGCGTCGTTCGCCCTCGGCGACTACGAGTGGATCCTCGCCCTCGAGGCGCCGGAGCTGGTCGAGCTGGTCGACCTCATGCGCGACCTGCGCCAGACCGAGGCCCGCCGTCACGTCCGCGACGAGGTGCCGTTCTTCACCGGGCGGCGGATCGAGATCCGGGAGATCGCCGAGGTGCTCGCGTGACCACCGTCCGCATCGGCACGCGCGGCAGCACGCTCGCCCTCACGCAGACCGGGATGGTCGCCGACGACCTGGCCGATGCGACCGGGGTCTCCACCGAGCTCGTCACGATCACGACCGAGGGCGACCGCTCGAACGAGCCGCTCTCGCGTGCAGGGGGCGCGGGCCTGTTCACCGGTGCCCTGCGCGACGCGCTCCTCGAGGGTCGCTGCGACGTGGTCGTGCACTCCCTCAAGGACCTCCCCACGGCACCGCACGACGGGCTCGTGGTGGCCGCCATCCCCGCCCGCGAAGATCCGCGCGACGCGCTGTGCGCGCGCGACGGGCTCACCCTCGAGATGCTCCCCGCCGGCTCCCGCGTCGGAACGGGGTCGCCGCGTCGCATGGCGCAGCTGCGCGCCCGGCGCCCCGACCTCGAGGTCGTCGACATCCGCGGCAACGTCGACACGCGGCTCGGCCGGGTGACCGACGGCGACCTGGATGCCGTCATCCTGGCCGCGGCGGGGCTCACGCGCATCGGCCGCACCGACGTCGTCACCGAGTTCCTCGACGCCGACGCGTGGCCGACGGCCCCCGGCCAGGGGGCGCTCGCCGTCGAGGTGCGGCGCGGCGACGAGCACCTCGTCCAGGCGCTCGACCACGCCGAGACCCGGGCCGCGGTCGAGGCCGAGCGCGAGGTGCTCGCCCTCCTCGAGGCCGGCTGCTCGGCCCCCGTCGGCGCACGCGCCGTCGTCGACGCCGGCCTCCTGCTGCTGTCGGCCAGCGTCTACAGCCTCGACGGCACCACTGCCCTGACGTCGTCGCACGCCACCGGATGGCCCGACGACGAGGGCGATCCGTCGCGCGAGGTCGCGGCATCCGTCGCCCGTGAACTGCTCGATGCCGGCGCAGCCGGCCTGACCGGAGAACGCCCGTGACCCACGGCTCTGCCTACCCGGAGGGGGCGAGCCCCCTCGACCCCCGCCACCGCCCCACCGACCGGCCCCGGCGGCTTCGCGCCACCCCCGCGATGCGCCGCCTCGTCGCCGAGACGCGTCTGCACCCGGCCGAGCTGATCCTGCCGATGTTCGTGCGCGAGGGCGCGGGCGAGCCGGTGCCGATCTCGTCGATGCCGGGCGTCGTCCAGCACTCGACCGAGTCGCTCAAGGGAGCGATCGCGGATGCCGCGGCCGCCGGCATCGGCGGCGTCATGCTGTTCGGCGTGCCCGAGCACAAGGACGCCACGGGCTCGGGCGCGACCGATCCCGACGGCATCCTCAACGTCGCGACGCGCATCGCCGCCGCCGAGGCCGGCGATGCGCTCGTCGTGCAGACCGACCTGTGCCTCGACGAGTTCACCGACCACGGCCACTGCGGCGTGCTCGATGCGAACGGCTACGTCGACAACGACGCCTCGCTCGAGCGCTACCGCGACATGGCCGTCGCCCAGGCCGAGGCGGGCTCGCAGCTGCTCGGGCTCAGCGGCATGATGGACGGCCAGGTCGCGGCCGTGCGCGACGCGCTCGACGACTCCGGCTTCGACAGCACCCCGATCCTCGCCTACGCCGCGAAGTACGCCTCGGCCTTCTACGGCCCGTTCCGCGAGGCGGTGCAGTCGTCGCTGCAGGGCGACCGCCGCACGTATCAGCAGGATCCCGCGAACCGCCGCGAGGGCGCACGCGAGGTCGAGCTCGACCTCGCCGAGGGCGCCGACATCGTGATGGTCAAGCCCGCGATGAGCTACCTCGACGTGCTGTCCGACACCGCGGCGACCAGTCCCGTGCCGGTCTGGGCCTACCAGGTGTCGGGCGAGTACGCCATGATCGAGGCCGCCGCCGCACACGGCTGGATCGACCGGCGGCGGGCGATCGAGGAGTCGGTGATCGGCATCCGTCGCGCCGGCGCCGACGCCGTGCTGACCTATTGGGCGCTCGAGCTCGCGGAGTGGATCCGATGACCGCCACCAACGCGCAGGAGTTCGCCCGCGCGCAGGGCGCGATGCCCGGCGGCGTCAGCTCGCCGGTGCGCGCGTTCGGCTCGGTGCACGAGACGCCGCGGTTCTTCGTGTCGGCGTCGGGTCCGTATGTCACCGATGTCGAGGGGCGCGAGTACGTCGACCTCGTCGGGTCGTGGGGTCCTGCGATCCTCGGGCACGCGCACCCCGCGGTCGTGAAGGCGGTGCAGGATGCCGCGGCCCGCGGTCTCGGCTTCGGCGCGTCGACGCCGGGCGAGACCGAGCTGGCCGAGCTGATCGCGGCGCGCGTGGTGCGCCCCTCGGCCGTTGAGCGTGCGAGCGCCGGCGAGCGAGACGAAACGTCTCGAACCGATGAGAACCCGCAGCTTCAGAGCGTTTCGTCTCGCTTGATCGCGCTTCCCGAGCCTGTCGAAGGGCGCTCGACGACCGGAACTCATCCCGTCGAGCGCGTGCGCCTGGTGTCCACCGGCACCGAGGCGACGATGACCGCGATCCGCCTCGCGCGCGGCGCGACCGGACGCGACCTGGTCGTGAAGTTCGCCGGCCACTACCACGGGCATTCCGACGGGCTCCTTGCCGAGGCGGGCTCGGGCGTCGCGACGCTCGCGATGCCGGGCTCGGCGGGGGTGCCCGCCGCGATCGCCGCGCAGACGCTCGTCATCCCGTACAACGACGTCGACGCCGTCCGCGAGGTGTTCTCGGCGCGCGGGCATCAGATCGCCGCGATCATCGTGGAGGCCGCCCCCGCGAACATGGGCATCGTGCCGCCGGCGCACGGGTTCAACGCCGCTCTCGCCGACATCGCGCATGAGCACGGCGCGCTGCTCATCCTCGACGAGGTGCTCACGGGCTTCCGGGTCGGCGCCGCCGGCTGGTACGGCATCGACCCCGTGCCCTTCTCACCCGACCTCATCACGTTCGGCAAGGTCGTCGGCGGAGGGCTCCCGCTCGCTGCGCTCGGCGGTCCGGCCGCGCTCATGGAGCTGCTCGCGCCGCTGGGCCCGGTGTACCAGGCCGGCACGCTCAGCGGCAACCCGCTCGCCGTGGCGGCGGGTCGCACCACGCTCGACCACCTCGACGCCGACGCCTATGCCCGCATCGACGCCGCGGCGACGACGATCGCCGATGCCGCGGCATCCGCCCTCGCCGACGCCGGGGTGACGCACGTGCTGCAGCGCTCGGGAAACCTGTTCTCGATCCAGTTCGCCGCCGAGCCGCCGGTCGACTACGACACGGTCCGGGCGCAGGAGGCGTTCCGCTACCCGCCGTTCTTCCGCGCGATGCTCGAGCAGGGCGTCTCGCTGCCGCCGTCGGTGTTCGAGGCGTGGTTCGTCTCGGCTGCGCACGACGACGCCGCGGTCGGCCGGATCGTCGAGGCGCTTCCGGCCGCCGCGCGGGCCGCCGCCGAGGCCCGCCCCGGCTGACACCGCGGGAGACCTCGGCGCCGGGCGCTGCGCCTCGCGGCGGCGTACGCTACTCAGCCATGGCAGCAGTGAAGCTTCGCGTGCTCGCGGTGGGCTTCGCGGTGTCGCTCGCCCTGTCGGCGTGCGCGCCCGCAGCGCCCGCGCCCTCGAGTCCGACGACGACGGATGCCGCACCTGCGAGTCCGTCGCCGACGCCGACGTGGACGCCGTCCGAGTTCGACGCGGCGCTGTCGGCGGAGCTCATCGAGATGCTCGCGCAGGACCAGGCCGACCGGCTGGAGGGCGGAAGCAGCGGCCCCGGCACCGACGCGACGCGCACCGAGCGACTCCGGCAGATCATCCGCGACCGCGGCTGGCCCACGTACTCCCTCGTCGGCGAGCAGGCCGAGGACGCGGCCTGGGCCATCGCACAGCACTCCGACCACGACCCGGACTTCCAGCGCGAGGCCCTCGCGTGGCTGCGGGTCGCCGTCGAGAACGACGACGCCTCCCCCGGCAACCTCGCCTACCTCACCGACCGCATCGCGGTCGGTGCCGGCGAGCCCCAGGAGTACGGCACGCAGATCGGCTGCGGCGAGGGCGGCCCGGTACCTGCCACCCCGATCCGCGACGAGGCCACCGTCGACGAGCGCCGCGCGGAGGTCGGCCTGCCGCCCCTTGCCGACTACTACGCCGAGCTCGAGGCGATCTGCGCCGAAGACGAGCAGTACTGACGGACGGAGCAGCATGGCCACCCTCGACGACGTCCGCCGGCTCGGCTCGGAGCTCGAGCGCTCGTACGAGGTGCGCGTGCGCGGACGCCTCAAGTTCCGCGTCGGGCAGATCGTGTACGTGGCCTTCTCGCTGGACGAGACCGTGATGGGCTTCGCGTTCCCCAAAGAGGAGCGGGAGGCCCTCGTCGGCGGCTCACCCCACAAGTTCCAGTTTCCGGGCGAGTCCGACATGCGATTCCACTGGGTGCACGCCGAACTCGCGGCGCTCGACCCGGCCGAGGCGCGCGAGCTCGTCGTCGACGCGTGGCGCATGGTGGTGCCCCAGAAGCTCGCGCGCGCCTACGACCTGGCGCACCCGGACGGACCCGGCTGAGAGCGAGCCGGGCAGCCGGTCACATCGCGACGGCGACCTGCGGCAACACGACGTCGAACCGGCATCCCCCGGGCACGTTGCGGGCCGAGATGTCGCCGTCGTGCGCCTTGACGATGCCGTGCGCGATCGCCAGGCCCAGTCCGGATCCGCCGGCGTGAGGGGTGGGCTCGGGCGTGCGCGACGAGTCGGAGCGCCAGCCGGCGAGGAAGATCTTCGGCATGTCGGTCTCGGCGATGCCGCCCCCGGCGTCGACGACCGAGAGCATCGCCGTGCCGTCGCCCATGTCGCGGGTCGTGACCGAGATCTCGCTGCCGGGGGGCGAGTGCTGGAGGGCGTTGATCAGAAGGTTCGCGACGACGCGGGCGAGTTCGCGAGCGTCGCCGGTGACCGTCAGGTCGGGGCTGGGCGACTCCCGGATCGTCACGTCGTGCGCCGCGGCGAGCGCGCTGAGCTCGGCGACCGCGTCGCTGACCAGGTCGTACAGCGACACCGGCTCCATCGCCAGTGCGAGGCGGCCGGACTGGATCTTCGACAGCTCGAACAGCTCATCGACCAGCGCGGAGAGGTGATCGACCTGCGCGCGCATCTGCCGGTGGAAGCGCTGCGGGTCGTCGGCGAGCCCGTCCTCGAGGGCCTCCGCCATCGCACGCAGCCCCGCCAGCGGCGTGCGCAGGTCGTGCGAGATCCAGGCGACGAGCTCGCGGCGGGAGGTGTCGAGGGCCTCCACCTCGGCGCGCGCCTCCTCGAGGCGACGGCCGGCGCGGGCCAGCTCGCCCTGAAGCGTCGCCAGCTCGGAACGATCCGACGATGCCGGAGGGACGACCTGGACGCCGTCGCCGATGTCACGCGCGAAGCGCTGCAGCCGCGCCGACTGGCGGGTGAACGTGCGCCCGAGCACGGCGGCGGCCGCGAGCGAGACGACGGTGGCGCTGCCGGCCACCCACACGCCGACGAGCAGGTCGTGCGGCGAGAGGTACATCGCGTTCGCGACGGCGATCATTCCGCTCGTGACCGACAGCATCGCGGTGAGCACCACGATCATCAGCTGGACCATCAGCGGCATCCGCCGGGCGATCCGCAGCGCGAGAAGGCCCAGCAGTCCGACCACGACGGCGCACAGCAGGGCGATGCCGACGATGGATACGAGATCGGGGAAGGGGATCACTCGGCCTCCCCCGGCTCGAACCGGTACCCGACGCCCCAGACCGTGCACAGGCGCCGCGGATGCGAGGCGTCGTCCTCGATCTTCTCGCGCAGTCGTCTCATGGTGACCGTGACGGTGGAGAGATCGCCGAACTCCCAGCCCCACACCGCACGCAGCAGCTCCTCGCGCGTGAACACGCGGCGCGGATGCTTGAGCAGGAAGGCGAACAGGTCGAACTCGCGGGTCGACAGTGCGAGCGGACCTCCGTCCTTGGCCACGACCCGCGCCGAGGCGTCGAGGTGGAACGGGCCGATGTCGAACGGCGCCTCCGGGGCGAACTCGGTGAGACTGCGGCGCATCACGGCCTGGACGCGCAGCACCAGCTCGCGCGGGGAGAACGGCTTCGTGATGTAGTCGTCGGCCCCGGCCTCCAGCCCGCCCACGCGGTCCTCCGGGGCGCCGAGGGCGGTGAGGAGGATGACGGGGATGTCCTCGGTCTCGCGGATGCGGCGACACACCTCGGCGCCGTCGATGCCGGGCAGCATGCGGTCGAGCACGACGAGGTCGGGGGCGCGTTCGGCGATGGTGTCGAGCGCTGCGAACCCGTCGGTGGCGACCTCGACGATGAAGCCCGCCGCCTCCAGGTACGTGCCGACGACCTCCCGCACGGTCGCGTCGTCCTCGACGACGAGGACGCGACGGTCGGCCAGGTCTGCTGTCGGCTGCGCAGTCCGGGTACTGGACATGTCCACAGGATAGGCCGCGCACGGGCCGCACGAGGTGGAGTCGCGCAGCGGACGCCGGGTTGTCCGCGCTTCGTAATCCTTTGCCCGGGCTCGGCACTCCGCTCCGCCTCTACCGTCGATTCATGACCGCTGTCGACGTCGTGTTCCCGTGCCTCGACGAGGCCAGGGCGCTTCCGGGGGTGCTGTCGGCACTGCCGGACGGGATGCGCGCCATCGTGGTCGACAACGGCTCCCGCGACGGCTCGGCAGACGTCGCGGCCGCCCACGGCGCGTTCGTCGTGGACGAGCCCCGTCGCGGCTTCGGCGCCGCCGCCCACGCGGGCCTGCGGGCCGCACGTGCGCCGATCGTGGCGTTCTGCGACGCCGACGGGTCGTTCGACTCGGCGGAGCTCGCACGAGTCGTGTCGCCGGTGGCGGCGGGCGAGGCGGACCTCGTGCTGGGCCGTCGCCGGGCCGAGCCCGGATCGTGGCCGGTGCACGCGCGCGCGGCGAACGCGTATCTGGCGTCCCGGCTGACCACGCTCACCGGCGCCCGCCTGCACGATCTCGGGCCGATGCGGGCGGCGCGACGCGACGCGCTGCTCGCCCTCGATCTGCGCGACCGGCGCAGCGGGTACCCGCTCGAGATGGTGCTGCTCGCGGCGCGGCAGGGCTGGCGCATCGCCGAGGTAGACGTCCGGTACCGCCCGCGCGTCGGAAGGTCGAAGGTCACCGGCACGGTGCGCGGCACGGCGACCGCGATCGCCGACATGTCGCGCGTTCTGCGGGAGGTCGCGCGGTGACCACCGTGGTGGTGATGGCGAAGGAGTGCCGGCCGGGGCGGGTCAAGACCCGGCTGCACCCGCCCTTCAGCCTCGAGCGCGCCGCGCTCATCGCCGAGGCGAGCCTGCAGGACACCATCACGACCGTCACCGACCTCGCGGTCGACGGACGCGTGCTGTGTCTCGACGGTCTCGCCGCACCGCCCCTCCCGGCAGGGTGGGAGCTCGTGCTCCAGGGATCGGGCGGTCTCGACGAGCGGATCGCCGCGGCGCTGGACGCATGCGACGGACCGACGCTGGTGATCGGCATGGACACGCCGCAGCTGACCGCGGCAGACCTGCCGTCGCTGACCGGCTGGCCCGACGGCGTCGACGCGTGGCTGGGCCCCGCGACCGACGGCGGGTTCTGGGCTCTCGCACTGCGGGAGCCCCGCGGAGACGTGGTGCGCGGGGTGCCCATGTCGCGCGCCGACACCGGGGCGCGCCAGCGCGAGAGCCTCGAAGCGGCCGGACTGCGGGTCGGAATGCTCGCGCCGATGACCGACATCGACGACGCCGCATCGCTGCGCGCCGTCCAGCCTCGCCTCGGCGACGGGCACCTCTCGCGCCTCCTGCGGAGCATGTCGTGACCGGCATCGCCCCGCACGCGGACGCCTTCGGGCTCCACTACGAGCGCGCACTGCGGGAGCCGACCGGCCCCGTCGTGCTGCGGGAGGCCGCGGCATCAGGCGGCACGCATCACGACGTCGACCGGTACCTGGCGCGCGCCGACGCGCTGGAGAGGCGGATCGCCCGTGGCCTGTCGGGTCCGGTGCTCGACGTCGGCTGCGGTCCGGGGCGCATGGTGCGCGCGGCACGGGAGGCGGGACTCGCCGCGCTCGGCGTGGATGTGTCGGCCGCGGCCGCGCAGATCGCGCGCAGCCGCGGCATCCCGGTCATCCAGGGCTCGGTGTTCGACCCGCTCCCGCACGAGGGCGACTGGGGCACGACGCTGCTCCTCGACGGCAGCATCGGCATCGGCGGCGATCCCGGCGCCCTGCTGTCGCGGTGCCGCGACCTGCTGCGGCCGGACGGCCGCATCGTGGTCGAGACGCACGCCGACTCCCGCCGTGACCGGCGGTTCGCGGGAGTGCTCGCGGACGAGAACGGGGCGACCGGCGGCACGTTCCCGTGGGCCGAGGTCGGACGCCACGCCCTGCGGCGGCACGCGCGCGACGCGCGGCTGCTGCCGGTCCGCGAGTGGACCGCGGAGCGCCGGTGGTTCGCCGAGTACGCGCGCACGGCGGCGGTCAGCGGCGATCGCGCCGCACGGCGACGCGCCACGTGACGAGGACGACGAGCGCGATCACGGCCCACACGACCACCAGCCGGGTCGCGTAGTCGCCCACGAGGATGGTCGGGTTGGGCGATCCGCGCCCCTGCGCCCAGATCTCGGGCAGGACGTAGAGCGACAGGACCGCACCGGTGACGAATCCGAGCTGCGCGACCGCCGTCACCACCTCGGGGCGCCGCTCGGCCCCCCGCCACCATCGGGCATGCATCGCCGACTCGACGGGCGCGATGACGCCGTCGTGCACGACGACGACCGCCAGGAGCCAGACGGCCAGCGCGAGCAGCGATGCCGGCGAGAGCGTCGTGACCAGGAGCAGCGCGCCGTACCCGCCGAGACCGGCGCCCACGACGACGAGCACGATGCGGGAGATCCTCATGCCGGCAGCTCCTCGATCGTCGCGAGCCACTTCGTCTGCAGCACCCCGGGCCTGCCCGGCGCGATGATGCGCGCCGGGTAGCCGTGGTCGAGATCGAGCACGGCGCCGTTCACCTCGAGCGCCACGAGCGTCAACGGGTCCCAGGCGACGTGCGGCGGCATGGTCGTGGCGCGATAGGGCCCGCGGCTCTGCAGGCTCTCCAGCCGGATCGTGCTGGTCCGAGCCGCTCCGGCATGCTCGAGCAGGTCGCCCAGTCGCACTCCCCTCCAATGAGCCCTCGTGCTCCAGCCCTCGACGCACGCGATCGGCAGCACGGCCTCGGTCTGCGGCAGCCGCGCGAGCTCGTCGCGGGTGTAGTGCCGCCGCCCGCCCGTTCCGCGCACCTCCAGGCGCCACGCGGTGTCGCGTGCGGTCTCGGTGACCCCGGCCTGCGCGGCGGTCCGGTTCACCGGGAGCGCCTGCGGTCCCTGGCCCTTCACCCGCGGGGCGAACAGGTTGAAGGGGGCGAGTGCGTCGAACGACTGCCCGGCGGTCAGGGCGACGAGGGCGGCGGCGGACGCCCCCACGCCGGCGAGGAATGCGCGTCGGCGCATGTCGGTCACGTCGGCTCCTCGGGGGTGGTGGTGTGGCGCCAGTGCCGCACGATCAGCGGCAGCTTGACGCCCACGTGGACCACGATCGCGCCGGCCAGGACCCACGCCAGCGCCCAGTGCGTCCGCGTGAACGAGAACGGCCAGGGATACCACTGGAAGGTGTTGAGCGTGCCCATCAGCAGCTGGAGCAGAGCCGTCGACACGAGCACGGCGACGGACGCCCGCTCGATCACATCGGCGAACGACCTCACGGGAGGCCACGCGAACAGGCGCGGGTAGACCACCCACAGCTTGGCGAGCACGAGCGGCAGCAGCGCCGTCCCGACGGCGACATGCAGTCCCTGCGTCCACGCGTAGAGCTCGACCGGGCGCGTCGGCAGCGGCAGCCACGCGATCGGATGCTGGTGCAGATGGCTGAACACGCCGGTGAGGAAGCACACCGCGAACCCGATCCCCACGATGCGGCCGAGCACCACCGCCGTCCGTGGTGTGCGCTCGGGGGCGTCGAGCGCCTGCCGCGCACCCGCGGCCCCGCGCTCGAGCACCGTGCTCAGCCGCTGCGTGTACCCGCCCATGCCGCCCAGTGTCCCGCCGCCGCGCGGCACGCGTCCGCGGCATCCGCTTACGAACCGCGGACAACCTCCGCACGCCGTCACCGAACCGTAAGGTTCGCCATGGTGCGCACCGCCCGTGAGTTGCCAGGCTGGTGCCATGGACGAAACGACGGATGCCGTGCGTCACGGTGTGATCGGAGGCTCGGGCCTGTACGAGCTGCTCGACGAGCCACGTCTCGTCGACGTGGCCACGCCGTTCGGCCCGCCCTCGTCGCCGGTCGCGGTGGGACGCTTCGGCGGCCGGACGGTGGCCTTCCTCGCCCGCCACGGCGCGGGCCACACGATCCCGCCGCACCGCGTGCCGTACCGGGCGAACCTGTGGGCGCTGGCGTGGCTCGGCGTGCGCGCGGTGATCGCCTCGTCGGCGGTCGGCAGCATCACCGCGGATCTTCCGGCCGACACGTTCGTCGTGCCGGATCAGCTGATCGACCGCACCCACGGCCGCCCCGACACGTTCTTCGACGGCTCGGACGTGCAGCACCTCGGGTTCGCCGACCCGTTCGACCCCGTGCTGCGTGCCGCGCTCTGCGGTGCGCTGGCGGCGCGCGGTGAGCGGTTCGCGGATCGCGGCACGGCCCTCGTGATCCCCGGACCGCGGTTCTCGACCCGCGCGGAGTCGCAGGGATGGCGGCAGGCCGGCGCCGACATCCTCAACATGACCATGTACCCCGAGGCGGCGCTGGCCGCCGAGCTCGGCATCGCGTACGCGAGCCTGTCGTTCGTGACCGACGCCGATGTCGGTCACGCGCCCGGCGACGACGCGGTGTCGGCCGAGCTGGTGTTCCGGCGCCTGACCGCCGCGCGGGACCGCATCACCGGCACCATCGCCGACGCCCTCGGGCGCCTCCCCGGCGATCCGCAGCCTCGCACGCTCGTCGACGGCGCCGCGACGGCGCGCGTGCTCGCCCTGCCGGCCACGACATGAGCCGCACGCTGCTGGTCACCGGCGGCGCCGGGTTCATCGGGACGCACGTCGTCGCCGCGGCGAACGCGGCCGGGTGGCGCGTGCGGGTGCTCGACAGCCTCCGCACCGACGTCCACCCCGCCGACGCGCACCTCGCCGACACGAGCGTGGGCGGCGGTGCCGAGTTCGTGCACGCGGATCTGACGGATGCCGATGCCGTGGCGCGCGCCGTCGACGGCGTCGACGCCATCTGCCATCAGGCTGCGAAGGTCGGCCTCGGCGTCGATATGGGCGACGCCCCGGACTACGTCCGCTCCAACGATCTGGGCACCGCGGTGCTGCTGTCGGCGATGGCGCGCGCAGGCGTCGCGCGTCTCGTGCTCGCCTCGTCGATGGTCGTCTACGGCGAAGGGCGGTACCGCGACGAGCTCGGTGGGATCGCCGCCCCGCCGCGCGCGGCGGCCGACCTCGACGCCGGCAGATTCGACCCGATCTCGCCGCGCACCGGCACGCCGCTCGTGCCGGAGCTCATCGACGAGAGCGCGCCGCTGGATCCGCGCAACGTGTACGCCGCGTCGAAGGTCGCCCAGGAGCATCTGGTGCGCGCGTGGGCACGCGAGACGGGCGGCCGGGCCGCCCTGCTGCGCTATCACAACGTCTACGGACCGGGGATGCCGCAGGCCACGCCCTACGCGGGGGTCGCCTCGATCTTCCGCTCGGCGCTGGCGGCCGGGCAGGCGCCGACGGTGCTGGAGGACGGGGCGCAGCGTCGCGACTTCGTGCACGTGACCGACGTCGCCGCCGCGAACCTCGCGGCGCTGGACTGGACGGCGAGCGCGCCGGCGGGGACCGCCCGTGCGTTCAACGTGGCCAGCGGCGAGGTGCGCACCATCGGCGAGATGGCCCGTGCGCTCGCCGATGCGGTCGGCGGCCCGGTCCCGGTCGTGACGGGCGGGTACCGCCTCGGCGATGTGCGGCACATCACGGCCTCGGCGCAGCGGCTGCGCGACGAGCTCGGCTGGCGGCCGCGCATCGGCTTCGCCGAGGGGATGCACGAGTTCGCGCACGCTCCGCTTCGACCCCCGTCGGGCTCATGAGCGCCACGACGGACCGGCTCGCCCCGGACGCGGAGCGCACGCGTCGGCGCGCGGCGCGCATCGGGCTCGCGGTGACCGCCGTGCTGGTGGTCGCGGCGATGGCGGTGCCGGCGATCACCGGCTGGGAGATGCGCGCGGGCGCCTTCCCCCCGCTCCACTCGATCTTCGTCGCGCGGGTGGGCCCCGGCACGCCCGCGGCGATCCTGCTCGCGGTGGTCGCGGCGGTGTACGCGCCGCGTGCGATGCGCTGGCCGTGGCGGCGGCTTCTGGTGGCCGTGTACGGGTATGGGGTCGCCTGGATGCTGAGCCTTGCGACCGTGTACGGGATCGAGGGCATCGGCGGGATCCTCGACCACCGCACCGAGTACCTCGCCACGGCGCGGGAGGTCACCGACTTCGGCGAGACGCTGCGGATCTACATCGACCACATCCCGCTGGACAGCGCCGACAACTGGCCCGTGCACATCGCCGGGCACCCTCCCGGTGCGCTGCTGTTCTTCGTGGTGCTGGTGGCGCTCGGCCTGGGCACCGCCCTGGCCGCGGGCCTGGTGATCACACTCCTCGCGGGCACGACGGCCGTCGCCGTCATGGTGACCGCCCGGCGGTTCGGTGCCGAGCACTACGCGCGGCGCGCGGCGCCTTTTCTGGCCGTCGGGCCCGCCGCGATCTGGATGAGCGTCTCGGCGGACGCGATGTTCGCCGCCGTCGCCGCGTGGGCGACCGTGCTGCTCGCGGTGGCCGCGACATCCGCCCGCTTCGTCGTGCAGTCGCTGGCCGGACTCGCCTCGGGCCTGTTGTACGGCTGCTGCGTGATGTTCTCGTACGGGCTGCCGCTGCTGGGCCTGCTCGCCGTGACGGTGCTCGTCCTCGCGCGCGCCTGGCGGCCCCTGCCGTTCGCGGTGGCGGGGGCGCTTCTCGTGGTCGGGGCGTTCGCGTTCGCCGGGTTCGCGTGGTGGGAGGCCCTCCCGGTGCTCACCGAGAGGTACTGGGCCGGCATCGCACGCCATCGGCCCGGGGAGTACTGGACGTGGGCGAACCTCGCGGCCGTCGCGATCTGCGCGGGGCCCTGGGTGGGGCCCGGCCTCGCCGTCGCCGTCACCGACGCGGTGACGCGAGGATCCGCCGCCGACACACGCGTGCGCCGGAAGGTCGCCCTCCTCGCCCTCGCCGGACTGGCCATGTGCATCGCGGCCACGCTGTCGCAGATGAGCCGCGCCGAGGTGGAGCGCATCTGGCTGCCGTTCGTGCCGTGGATGCTGCTCGGCACGGCGCTGCTGCCCGAACGCTGGCGTCGCACGGGACTCATCGTGCAGGCATCGTTCGCCATCGTCGCCCAGACGCTCCTGTACACCAGATGGTGACCGCGGCGGGGTGACGGCGAGAGCGACGTCGTGGTGGACCTGAGGGGATTCGAACCCCTGACCTCTTCATTGCGAACGAAGCGCGCTACCAACTGCGCCACAGGCCCGTGAACCTCAGAAACAATATCACGGCACCGGGAGCCGTTCCGAATCGGCACCGCCCCTCGACCGGGGTACGGCCGAGCGGCCGCGGGGGCTACTGGCCGGCCGCGCGACGCTCCAGCAGACCGCGGACGTGGGCCTCGATCTCGGCGTCGTCGACGTAGCCCATGCGAGAGAACTCGCTCTCGGGTGCGGCGGCCCGCGCCGTACGGACCGTGTCGATCGACGGCGGACGCGTGGTCGCTGCGCGCTCCCGCATCGCCTCGTCGAGCGCCGCCTGCCGCAGCGCAGCCCGGGCGGCCGCGGCGTCGAGCACGGCGGCCGCGCGCGATCCCGCCGAGGCCGTGAGCGGCCGGGGCAGCTCGCGAGGAGCCCACTCGCGCTCCTCGCGCTCGAGCTCGACATCCTGCACGTCGGCGACGCGCCGGGGCACGGCATCCGTCGCCCTCGTCGCCGCACGCGAGGCCACGCGAGCCATCCGGTGGAGCACGAGGACGGATGCCGCGACCAGCGGCGCGCCGATCCACATGCGCACCTGCACGCCCGTGGTCAGTGTCTCGTACACGCCCCAGGCGAGCAGTCCGATGCCGACGATCGCGGCGAGGGTCGCGGTGAACCTCACGCGCCGGCGCGCGGCGGCCTGACGCATCGCGGGCGATCTGCGGGCCGCGGCGAGCTCGGCGCGCGCCGCAGCCGCGGCGGCGGCTCGTTCGGCACGCGCGCGCTCGAGGTCTGCTCGCGCCGAAGCCTCGGCGGTCATCCGCTCGGTGCGGGCCCGCTCGGCGTCGGCGCGGGCGTTCTCGAGGGCCGCCTGCTCACGCTCGGCGAGTGCGCGCCGGGCCAGCCGCTGCTGCGCCGCTGCCGTGCGCGCGTTGAGCTCCAGCCTCACCTCTTCGGGCGTCTCGCTGGTCTCGGCGAGCACGCGCAGCGCCTGGTTCAGACGCACCGCGTTGCGCTCGGCGGCGTCGAACTGGCGTCGGCTGTGCCACGACGGAAGCAGGTACACCAGCCACAGGAGCACGGCGACGAGGACGATGACACCCCCGCCCAGCACCTGCTCGCCCATGCAGACCACGGTATGCGACGGATGCCGCTAGCCCCGGCATCCGTTCGCGTGTTGCCCTACGCGTGCAGACGGTCCGACGGCGGCACGATCGCGGCGTCCTGCGGGGCGCGGCCCGAGATCCACCGCTGCAGCACACCCTCGGGGACGTCTTCGCGTACCAGTGCGAACGCGTAGTGGTCGCGCCAGTCGCCGTCGATGTGGATGAACCGGCGGCGCAGGCCCTCGTAGCGGAACCCGAGTTTCTCGACGACGCGCAGGCTGGCGCGGTTCTCGGGGCGGATGCAGATCTCCATGCGGTGCAGCCGCAGCTCCGAGAAGCAGACGTCGGTCGCCAGGGCGACGGACGTCGGCGTGATGCCACGGCCGGCGAACCGCTCGCTCACCCAGTAGCCGATCGTCGCCGAGGCGAGCGAGCCGCGCGCGATCCCCCACACGTTGAGCTGGCCGGCGACCTCACCGTTGTACTCCATGACGAACGGCACCCCGGCGCCGTCGCGATACTGCTGCAGCAGGCGCTTCACGCCGATCCGCATGTCGAACGACACCGGCCCGTCGGGACTCGTCGCCTCCCACGGACGGAGCCATCCGCGGTTCGACAGCAGCTCGTTCTGCAGCACGCGCGCGTCCCGCGGCTTCACCAGCCGGATCGACACCGGACCGTGCCGGTGGGGAGCCGTCGGATCCACGTGACCCCCTCGAACGGGCGGCGTCAGAGCTTCGCCGCGAATTCCTTGAACCAGGGACGCAGCTCGGGACCGAGATCATCGCGATCGGTCGCGAGTTGCACGATGGCCTTGATGTAGTCCACCCTATCGCCGGTGTCGTAACGACGGCCACGGAAGATCACGCCCCGCACACCCGGCCCGTCGGGGTCTGTGGCGAGCTCCTGCAGCGCGTCGGTCAGCTGGATCTCGCCGCCCTTGCCGGGCTCGGTGCGCTCGAGGATGTCGAAGACGTCCGGCGAGAGCACGTAGCGCCCGATGATCGCGAGATTCGACGGGGCGTCTTCCTTCTTCGGCTTCTCGACGAGCCCGGTGACGGAGACGATGCCGTCGTGCGCCGCACCGTCCACCGACGCGACGCCGTACATGTGGATGTGGTCGGGGTCGACCTCCATGAGGGCGACGACGGCGGCACCCGTGCGCTCGTGCTCGGCGATCATCGTCGTCAGCAGCTCGTCGCGCTCGTCGATGAGGTCGTCGCCGAGCATGACGGCGAAGGACGAGTCCCCCACGTGCGCGCGGGCGCGCAGCACCGCATGCCCGAGTCCCTTGGGCTCGCCCTGACGCACGAAGTGGATGTCGGCGAGGTCGCTCGAGGCGACGACACGGCGCAGGCGATCGTCGTCGCCCTTGTCTTTCAGCTTCTCCTCGAGCTCGGGGACCGAGTCGAAGTGGTTCGAGATCGCGTTCTTGTTGCGTCCGATGATCACGAGGATGTCGTCGATACCCGCCTGCGCGGCCTCCTCCACGACGTACTGGATGGCCGGCTTGTCGACCACGGGGAGCATCTCTTTGGGCATCGCCTTGGTCGCGGGGAGGAAGCGCGTGCCAAGACCTGCGGCCGGGATGACGGCCTTGATCGCGGTGTGGGGCATTCCCCGATTGTACGGGGCAGGGCATCGGCCACTGGGGCCCCGGGCGGGGCGGCGGCACGGCGCGCCGTAGAATCGACCGCATGTCCGACGCGATCGCCGACCAGAAGCGAGCGCTTCGCGCCGAGCTCCGGGAGCGCCGCCAGATGCTGTCGGAACCGGCCCGCGAGGCGGCTGCGGCGGGCATCCACGCCCAGCTCGACGCGCTCGTGGCCGAGCATGGCGCCCGATCGATCTCGTGCTTCCTCTCGACTCCCGCCGAGCCGGGCACCCGCTCGTTCGTGACGGATGCCGTGGGCCGCGGCATCCGTGTCCTCCTTCCCGTCACCCGGACGGACGGCCTGCTCGACTGGGCGGTCGCGACGCCCGAGGGCGACATCGCCGAGGGCCTGTTCGGCCTCCCCGAGCCCGTGGGCGAGCTGCTCGGACCGATCGCGGTGAACGACGTCGATCTGCTCGTGATCCCGGCGGCCGCCGTCGACCGCACCGGGATGCGGCTCGGCTGGGGACGCGGGTTCTTCGACAAGACGCTCGGGTCGATGGAGCGCTGCCCGCCCGTGTACGCGGTCGTCTACGACTCCGAGTTCGTCGACGAGGTGCCCCGCGACATCCACGACCAGCCCGTGACCGGGGTCGTCACCCCGACCCGCACGATCACCCTCGCGCCCACGCGGCGCTGAAACCCGAGAGAGACATGCCCACCTACGCCTACGCCTGCAAACAGTGCGGCCATCGCTTCGACGCCGTGCAGTCCTTCGCCGAGCCCGCCCTCACCGAGTGCCCCGAGTGCGGCGGCCCCCTGCGCAAGGAGTACGGCTCGATCGGCGTGACCTTCAACGGCTCCGGCTTCTACCGCACCGACTCCCGCGCCGGCGCCGGGTCGGGCGGGTCGGGCGGGTCGGGTGGCTCGAGTGGCTCGGGCGGGTCGGGTGGCTCGAGTGGCGACTCCTCGTCGACTTCGACATCATCGAAGTCCGAGGCGAAGGCCTCGCCCGCGTCGTCCGGAGCCTGATCCTCCGGAGCCCCCGACGCGGGAGGATACCCAGGGGGTACATGTGATCAAGGGTTTCAAGGAGTTCATTCTCCGTGGCAACGTCATCGACCTGGCCGTCGCGGTCGTCATCGGCGCCGCCTTCACCGCGGTCGTGAACGCGATCGTCTCGAGCATCATCAACCCGCTCATCGAGCTGTTCTGGAAGCCGGCCGAAGACGGCACCATCGGCTGGACGGTCAACGGCCTGTGGGGGCCGGTCACCTTCCCTGTCAGCGACCTCATCAACGCGGTCATCGCGTTCCTCGCGGTCGCGATCGTCGTGTACTTCGTCTTCGTGCACCCGATGAACGTGCTCAAGGAGCGCGCGGCCGCCAAGGCCGGCATCACCCCCGCCGACGAGGAGCCCAAGCTCCCCACCGAGCAGGAGCTCCTGGTGCAGATCCGCGACCTGCTGGAGAAGCAGCGGGCCTGACCCCCGCGGCCCGGCCCGACGGCGAGAGTGCACCTGGTCGCCGAGGGGTAGGCGGGTTCCCTACCCCTCGTCCGTCAGCTGCACTCTCGCGGTGCGGAGCGGGTGCGGAGACGGTGCGGAGAGAGGGACGTCAGTAGTGCGGGGGGACGTCGCGGCGCAGGCGCTCGTCGTTCGGGCCAGAAGAGCTGACTCCGGATGCCTCGGCCGGCGTGTCCGGGACCTCGTCGTCTGCGGGGGTCGGCTCGGCCGTCGCGCCCGGGGCGGGGGTCAGCTTCGCGCGGCGCGAGCCGGGCACCCGCTCGATGCGCTGCCGATCACTCGACGACATCGATCGGCTGCGTCTCACGGTCGACGCGCGGGGCATCGGGCGGCACGCCGAGCATGTCGGCGATGCGCCGGGCGACGTCGGCGGGATCGCGATACAGGTCGAAGGAGTGCACGCGCACGTAGTGCCACCCGAGGCGCCGCAGGATCTGCGGGCGCAGGCGCAGCGACTCGCGCAGCGACTCCCCGATCGTCTCGGGGTCGCTCTCGACCACGACCGCCTTGCCGTCGTACTGCGCGACCAGCGGCAGCAGCCCGCGGTAGTGGACGTCGACCGACAGGCCGACGCGACGCAGCTCGCGGGCGAGCGCCAGCGTGAGCGGGTCGGCCAGGTCTTCGAGCCGCGCTTCGCGCGAGCGAGCGGCGATGCCGCCGAGGATCGACATGAGCGTGGCTGCCCCGTACTCGAGACGCCCGTCGTCGAACGCCGAGGGGCGGATCGACGACACGATCACCATCGAGCGGCGGGCGCGCGTCATGCCGACGGTGAGCAGGCGCTCGCCGTCAGGAGTCGACAGGTCGCCGAAGTCGCTGAGCACCCGGCCGTGCTTGGTGAGGCCGAAGCCGAGCGAGAAGATGACGCGGTCCCGGCTCTCGGCGACGGACTCCTCGAGGGTGAGCACGGCGAACGGCTCGGCCGTCTCGCGCGAGACGAAATCGGCCACGTCGGCTCGGCCGGCGAACGCGGCCTCGACCGCGGCGCGGACGCGCTCGGCGTGCCGGGCGCTCGCCGTGACGACCATGAGCGACTCGGCGCCCCGGTTGACGGCGTGCTCCACGACGAGGGTCACCACGCGCGCGACCTCGGCGTCGGGACTCTCCACCGCGCCCGTCACCGGATGGGGCGTGCCGTGGCCGCCTTCGACGTAGTCGACCGCGAGGCTGCCGCGGCCGAGGTACGAACCCGCCCACGGCAGCGACACCAGCTCGCCGCCGTAGAACGCCTCGTTGACCAGGGCCGCGAGGTCTTCACCGCCGGCGCGGTAGCTGCGCGTCAGCGTCTCGACGGGCAGCAGCTCGGCGAGGCGCTCGAACACGCTGGTCGAATCGAACGGCACCTCGTCCTCGTCCTCCTCCGGGGCCTCTGCCCCGACGGTCGGCACCGAGGATCCGGTCGAACCGCCCGCTGCGACGCGGAACGGCGTCGGCTTCTGCGTGACCGGGTCGCCGAACGCGACGATCTGCCGGGCACGGCGGAGTGCCGGAGCGGACTCGGCGAGACACAGGGCTCCGGCATCCGCCAGCACCACCACGTCGAACGCGGCGTGCTCGGGGATCCGCGGCACTTCGTACGGCGACGCCAGCCACACCGGGGCGAGCGTGCGGGACAGCGAGGGGGCGACCGTGAACAGCTCGGCGGGTGTGATCGCGCCACGCTTGAGGGCGGCCTTGAGCGCCGCCGCTTCCGACGCGTGGTCGACGATGCCGATGCGCCATTGCGTCGCGAGGTGGGCCGCCAGCAGGGGGCCGGATGCCGCGGCATGGGCCTCGTCGACGAGCCGGAAGTCGCGCTCCAGCCGATCGACGACCGCCGTGTTGGCGCCCAGTACGGCGCGGTCGGTGCGCAGCAGCAGCTCGAGCGCCGACTGCCACCATGCGAACTCGAGCTCGGCGGCGACCTGGTCTTCGGGCACGTGCCGCACCGAGAGCTCGAGCAGCAGCGGCTCGAGGCCGAGGGCGGCGAGGTCGCTGCGCAGCGTCGCGCGCTCCCGCAGGTTGTCGAACACGTCGGAGTCGGCCGCGAGTCCGGCGAGCGTCCGCACGAGGTGCTTGACGGGAAGCGTCGAGAGCCGATCGGCATCGCTGCGGCCGAGCACGGCATCGAGCTCGGAGAGCTCGGCGTCCACACGCTGCCACGAGACCTGGACGTCGGCGAGCCCGAGCGGCAGCTCCGGGGTCACGCCCGCATCGACGTACCGCTGCCATTCGGTGCGCTGCTGCTGGATGCGCACGAGCGCCTCGTACATGTCGGGCACGTGGACGCCGGGCCGGAGGTACTCGCGCGAGAGGCGCCGCAGCCGGCGGCGGTTCGGCCCGCTCATGTCGGGTGCGTCGCGGCGCGGCGCGTGCGCCTGGATGAGCTCGCCCAGCGGCCGCTCGAAGACCGTGAGGCTGAAGCGGTCGAGCGAGTCCCGGATGCCCTGCAGCAGCCGCAGGTACGTGCCCAGCTCGGTGATCGTCTGGAACGGGCGCATGCGCGTCTGACCGATGAGCTCGTATCCGCGCTCGAGGAGGGCGGGCACGTCGCTGCGGTGGAGCTTGCCCGCGAGCGTGTGCGCGGCGCGCGCCTGATCCACCGTCGCGAACGTGACGCCGTACCAGGGTGAGTCGTCGGGACCGAAGCGGAACTCGCCCAGGCGCGCGGCCGTCGCGAGCTTCGCCGCCGCCTCGGCTCGGGTCGTCGACAGCGCCTCGAGCGCGCGGGCGTCGAAGCGCGCCTCGGTGGACGGCGCCGGGGCGCGCTCTGCCAGGTCTGCGAGGGCGCGGAGGATCTCGAGCACCGACACTCCGAGCGACGGATGCCGCGACGTCACGGCGGTGCGGTAGTCCCGCAGCACTCCCCGCAGGCGCACCAGGGCGTCGTCGATGTCGGCGACCTTCGGCGCCTGGGCCTTCTCGTTGCGGCCGATCGCACGGATGAGATCCCGCTGCAGCCGGTCGGGCGAGACGGCGAGACCCGGCAGTCCCACGCCGGCCAGGCGGTGACGCACACCGTCGAGCGTGGAGCGGCGTGCGCTCACCACGAGCACGCGCTTGCCTTCGCGCACGAGCGAGCCGATCGCGTTGATGACCGTCTGGGTTCCGCCGGTGCCCGGGAGCGTGTGGACAACGAGCGACTGCCCTGCGGCGATGCGCGCGAGTACGCGCTCCTGCTCGGAGTCGGCGTCGAGGAGGAGCATGTCGGAGGCCGGAGGACGCTCGTCGGGGCTCGTCGGGTGGGGGATCTCGCGCCGGGCGGTGATCGTCTCGCGGTCGGCGGGATGCCCGGCGAGCGCGTTGAGCACGGGGTGGTCGAGGTCGGCCGCGTCGGCGGCCATCGCACCGCCGACATCGGCGAAGCTCGACACCAGCAGGCGCGGCTTCACCGCGTAGCTGTCGATCGACGCCGTCAGCGCTCGCAGGTGGTCGATGACCGGCTGCGGCTTGAACACCCCGCCGTCGTACGCCAGGGCCGCCAGGCCCCCCGCGTCGATCGCGATGCCGAAGTGCGTGCGCATGGCGCGCACGAGCTCGGGGTTGACCGAGAACGTCCCGTGGAGCTTCAGCTCGAAGTCGCCGTGGTGCCGCCGGATCGCGAGGGGGCGCAGCAGCACCGGAGCCGTGCACGCCAGGCCGCCGATGCGCCAGTACGCGAGACCCACCGCGAGCCGCACGGTGTCGAGGCCGCGTGTCGTGCGCAGCTCGAGACTCTTCCCCGTGATGCGCTCGGCGGCCAGGCGCGCGTTGCGCAGCGCGACCTCGTCTCGGAACAGGTTCGACAGCAGCGTGGAGCGCCCGGTGATGAACTGCGGAAGGCTCCCGGGATGGGCCTTGGTGATCTCGATGGCGGAGTCGGCCGCGTCGGTGAAGTGCAGCAGGGTCGAACGGCCCCCCAGGGCGGCCGATTGCACGCGCAGCCGGTCCCGCTCCTGCTCGGCGATATGGACGACCGTGACGTCCGGTTCGGCGAGCCCGAGGTCGCCGGGGGTCACGTCGTACCCGGGCACGGCGTCCCCTGCGCCGACCACGGCGCTCCGTTCTCCTCGCCACACACGAGCCACCCTAAGCGCGACACGCCCAGGCCACTTGCAATGGACCTGAGTTTCGCGGTATTGACGGCACCTCCCGTCGCCGGCTCCTCCCCAGCCGCCTCGTCGCGCGCGCTTCCCACAGTCGTGCGACGCGGCGCGCCGCGGCCGCCGACGCCGAGCCAGGATGGTGCCATGACCACGCAGGATCCGCCCCGCTACCGCGTCCACCCTTCGCCGATCGGCGACATCCTGATCGTCACGACGGCCGACGGCATCGTGTCGCTCCACCCCTTCGACGGTCCCCTCGCTCACGAGCTCGAGCGCGCGGCGCTGCAGCTGCGAGCCCTCCCCCTGCCGGGCGACCCCGCCGTCGACCCCGACGGGTCCGCGGTGGCCGACGCCGCCGCCGCGCAGCTCGACGAGTACTTCGACGGCGAGCGGCGCGAGTTCGACCTGCCGCTGGACTGGCGGCTGGTCCGCGGCTTCACGCGCGCGGCTCTCGAGGCGGTGCGCGAGATCCCGTACGGCGAGACGGCCGGGTACGGCGAGGTCGCGATCGCCGCCGGGAGCCCCCGGGCCGCGCGCGCCGTCGGCACGGCGTGCGCGACGACGCCGTTCTCGATCGTCGTCCCCGTGCACCGCGTGGTGCGCGCGGACGGCTCGCTCGGCGAGTACGGCGGGCACCCCGAGGTGAAGCAGTACCTGATCGACCTCGAGCAGGCGCCGGGCGTGTAGGCCGTCCGCGCGCCGCGCGGCCCGGGCGGTTCCTCCCCGGGCCGCGCAATCCTGCGGTGCCGGGGTCGGCGGTGGCGGCCGCCGATCCCGGTTCACAGACGCCGCGTCAGTGGTGCGTCGCCTTCTCGGCTCCGTAGCCGGTCAGCGAGCGCACCTCCATCTCGGCGGCCTTGACGCGATCTTCGGCCGTGCGCGATGTGACCGTGCCGAGCCAACCGAGGAAGAACCCGAGCGGGATCGAGACGATGCCGGGGTTGTTGAGCGGCCAGATCGCGGTGCCGACCTTGAAGACGCTCGTCTCGCCACCCCAGAACACCGGCGACAGCACGATCAGGATGATCGCGGCCGCCAGGCCGCCGTACATGCTCCACACCGCGCCGCGGGTGTTGAACCGGCGCCAGTACAGCGAGTACAGGATGGTGGGCAGGTTCGCCGACGCCGCGACCGCGAAGGCGAGCGCGACCAGGAACGCGACGTTCTGCCCCTGCACCGCGATGCCGCCGATGATCGCGAGCACGCCGATCACGATCACGGTGCGTCGTGCGACCTTCACCTCGCCGTCCGGCGGGACGTTGCCCTTCTTCACGACGTTCGCGTAGATGTCGTGCGCGAACGACGCGGCGGCGGTGATGGTGAGGCCGGCGACCACGGCGAGGATCGTCGCGAACGCCACCGCCGAGATGAATCCGAGCAGGAGCGGTCCGCCGAGCGCGAGCGCCAGCAGCGGCGCCGCGGAGTTGACGCCGCCGGGCGCCGACTTGATCGCTTCGGGCCCGACGAGCGCGCCCGCGCCGTAGCCGAGCACGAGCGTCAGCAGGTAGAACAGGCCGATCAGCCAGATCGCCCAGACCACCGACCGGCGCGCCTCCTTGGCCGTGGGGACCGTGTAGAACCGCATCAGCACGTGCGGCAGGCCGGCGGTGCCGAGCACGAGCGCGATGGCCAGCGAGATGAAATCCCATGGGTTCGCGCCGTACTGGAGGCCGGGGCCCAGGATCGCGTCCTGCGGGTCGGTCGTCGACTGCGCCACGGCGCTTTCGAGCAGCGTGTTGAGGTTGAAGCCGTTCAACGCGAGCACCCAGATCGTCATGACCAGCGCACCGCCGATGAGGAGGAACGCCTTGACGATCTGCACCCACGTGGTGCCCTTCATTCCTCCCACGAGCACGTACACGATCATGAGCACGCCCACCACGGCCACGACGACCGAGATGCCGATCGCGTCTTCGATGCCGAGCAGCAGTGCCACCAGGCCGCCGGCTCCCGCCATCTGCGCGAGCAGGTAGAAGAAGCACACGGCGAGGGTCGTGATCGCCGCAGCCATGCGCACCGGGCGCTGCTTGAGGCGGAACGACAGCACGTCGGCCATCGTGAACTTGCCCGTGTTGCGCATGAGCTCCGCGACGAGCAGGAGGGCGACGAGCCACGCGACGAGGAAGCCGATCGAGTAGAGGAACCCGTCGTATCCGTTGATCGCGATCGCCCCGCAGATGCCGAGGAACGACGCCGCCGAGAGGTAGTCGCCCGAGATCGCGAAGCCGTTCTGAGGTCCGGTGAACGATCGCCCAGCGGCGTAGTAGTCCGCCGCGGTCTTGTTGTTGCGGCTGGCCCGGATGACGATGAAGAGCGTCACCGCCACGAACGCGCCGAAGATCGACATGTTGAGGATCGGATTGTTCTCCACTGTCTGGACGGCGGCGTGCACGGCGCCGAAGATGTCGTTCATTCGCCGGCCTCCTCGTTCTCGAGATCCGCGCGGATCTCTTCGGCAATGGGATCGAGCTTGCGGTTGGCGTACCAGACGTACGCCATCGTGATCGCGAAGGTCGTCACGAACTGGCCGAGGCCGAAGAGCAGGCCGACGGTGATGTCGCCCCACACCGGCTGCGACATGAAGTCGCGCGCGAACGACGACAGCAGCACGTACGCGAAGTACCAGACCAGGAACGCGACGGCGAGCGGGAACACGAACCCGCGCTGGCGTCTCTTGAGTTCACCGAACCGCGGCGACTCCTCCACCGCGACGTAGTCGACGCCGCCTGGCGGGGCGGTGTCGATCCTCGAGTCGGACATGTGGCCTCCTTGCCTCATGGACAGGCGCGACATCGCGCCGTTCGGGGGAATCCGGGCCGCGGCGGCGGCCTGAGCCCGGTGGTAGGGTCGACGCTACGAAAACCGGCGAGGATGCCGTCACCCCCGGAAGTAGGTAGTCGTGGGCGCGCAGTCTTCAGTGTCGAACGCGGTCGTCGATGCCGACGCCCGTGCGCTCGACCGCGCGGTCGCCGACCTCGTGCGGCGCACCAGGTTCCCGGTCGCCTTCGGCGGACTCGCCCAGGACGACGCCATCCATGTCACGTCGATCCACGGTGCCCGGACGCACAGTCTCGACGGGCTGGTCGTGAAGGCCTCGCGAGGGCTCGGCGGCCGCGCGTTCGTCGAGAGGCGTCCGCGGCTGGCCCTGGACTACCGCTCCGCGCGCAGCATCACGCACGACTACGACCGCGCGGTGCTGGGCGAGGGCATCGCCACGCTCTTCGCCGTCCCGGTGCTGGTCGGCGACCGGGCACGCGGCGTCATCTACTGCGGGTCGTGGGCGGGAGCGGCGGTGGGCGATGTCGTGGCGCGGTCCGCGTTCGCGGTCGCCGACGAGCTCTCGCGCGAGCTGCAGATCCGCGAGGAGGTGCAGCGACGCCTGGCCCTCGCGCCGAGGCCCGAAGACGGCACGCAGATGCCGGCCGCCGCACGCGAAGAGCTCCGCCAGACGTACGCAGAGCTGCGCAGCATCGCCGCGGTCGTCGACGACCCCGGGTTGAGAACGCGGCTCGACCGCCTCGAGCGGCGCCTCGCGGCCCTCTCGAACGACACCGCCGAACCGGCCCTCGACCTCGACGTGAAGCTGTCGCCCCGCGAAGTCGACGTGCTGGCGTGCGCCGCGCTGGGATCCACCAACGCCGAGATCGCCGCCACGCTGGAGTTGCGCGAAGGCACAGTCAAGTCCTACCTCCAGTCGGCGATGGCGAAGCTCGACGCCTCGACCCGGCACGCGGCAGTGGCCACCGCACGGCGCGCCGGTCTCCTGCCGTAATTCGCGCACCTCGCACGCGAATGCCTCGCGTATTCGAGGAATCGCTGGATGCGAATAGTCGTGCGCGACAATTGCGCGTATTGTGCTTTTCATGGCCCGAAGAATCGTTCACCAGCTCGTCGACGACATCGACGGAACCCTTTTGGAAGTCGGAGAAGGCGAAACCGTCCTTTTCTCCCTCGACGGAGTCGCATACGAAATCGACCTCACGGCCGAGAATGCCGCCGCATTGCGTGGTGCGCTCGAGCGGTACACGAAGGCGGCACGCCCCGTCTCGTCCTCACGCGGGAGCGCCGGATCGTCCAGTGCCGGGGCGCGGCGACGGCGCCGCAGTGGTCAGCAGGACTACAGCGGCGTGCGCGAATGGGCGAAGCAGAACGGCTACAAGGTGTCGGAGCGCGGCCGGGTTCCGGCATCCGTTCTCGAAGCGTACGAAGCAGCGCACTGACGCACGCCTCCGCGGCACCTTAACCGGGTCTTCGCAATGGAGGGTGTATATCGTGATTCAACGAGATAGCCCTTCGATTGAGTACTGGCGACGGATCCGTGCTGTCGCTCGCCCCCATTCACTGGCCGCGACGCGGTCCTGATGCGCACCGAATGCGGCTTCGCTCTCGAACCGCTCATCGACCTGCCAGATGAGAGCATCGTTCGTGCGGTGGACTTCGAACGAGATGCACCCTGGTTCGGCGCGCGTCAGAGCCATGTGCATTGGCAGGTGTTGAACGACGAGCTCGGCTTGTTCTGAACTTTCGCACACCAGCTGGCCGGTTAGACGCACCTCGCTCATGAGGCCAGCTTAGATCGCAGGTTCGCGGTGAAGATGTCGCAGGTTGGGGCGCGCGGCCTCGCTACCTTCGCCGCGCCCGATCTGACCACGTTCTGCCGTCTTGACGAGCTCGGCCTCGAAGCCGTCGGGCAGCATCTCGAGCCGGATCGGGCTTCCGGAACCTGAGGAACTACATCGCCCGCTCGCTGCTCGAGACCGGTGGATTCAGACCGCTCCTACACTCCCGATTGCGATGAGCCCTTTAACCGCGGTTCGCGGATTTCGCGTCGGCGGCCAGGTGCATGAGGATCTCGTCGACTTTCTCTTTCGCGTCGCCGAACAGCATCTGGGTGTTCTCGCGGTAGAAGAGCGGATTCTTCACGCCCGCATATCCGGACGCCATCGAGCGCTTGAACACGACCACGTTCTGCGCCTCCCACACCCGCAGCACCGGCATTCCCGCGATCGGGCTGCCGGGGTCTTCGGCCGCCGCCGGGTTGACCGTGTCGTTCGCACCGATCACCAGCACCACGTCGACCTGTGACAGGTCGTCGTTGATCTCGTCCATCGCGAGCACGATGTCGTAGGGCACCTTCGCCTCGGCCAGCAGGACGTTCATGTGGCCGGGCAGCCGGCCGGCGACGGGATGGATGCCGAACCGCACGTCGACGCCGCGCTCGCGCAGCTTGGCGACCAGGTCGGCGACACCGTGCTGCGCCTGCGCCACCGCCATGCCGTAACCCGGCGTGATGACGACCGAGCTCGCGCTCGTGAGCAGATCGGCGGTGCTCTCGGCGTCGACCTCGCGGTGCTCGCCGTGCTCGTCGTCGCCGTCGCGCGGCGCCTCGATGCCGAATCCCCCGGCGATGACCGAGAGGAACGACCGGTTCATCGCCTTGCACATGATGTAGCTCAGGTACGCACCGGACGAGCCGACCAGCGCCCCGGTGACGATGAGCAGATCGTTGTTCAGGAGGAACCCGGCCGCTGCTGCGGCCCAGCCCGAATAGCTGTTGAGCATCGAGACGACGACCGGCATGTCGCCGCCGCCGATCGACGCGACGAGGTGCCATCCCAGCGCGAGGGCGAGCGCCGTCACGAGCACCAGGAGCCACAGCTCGGGCGTGATGACGTACCAGACGGTGAGTCCGAGGAAGACGACGAGCGCGCCCAGGTTGAGCACGTTCTTGCCCGGCAGCACGAGCGGCTTCGACGACATCCGTGCCGAGAGCTTCAGGAACGCCACGATCGACCCCGTGAACGTGACACCGCCGATGAACACGCCGATGAACACCTCGGCGTCGTGGATGTCGGAGAGCGTGCCGGTGAGCCCGGTGTCGTAGAGCGCGCCGTTCCAGCCGACGAGCACGGCGGCCAGACCCACGAAGGAGTGCAGCAGGGCGATGAGCTCCGGCATCCCGGTCATCTCGACGATGCGTGCGCGCCACAGGCCGATCGCGCCGCCGACGAGGACGGCTGCCACCAGCAGGATCAGCCCGCTCAGGGCCGACGGCTCGCCCCACGCGGCGGCCGCGGTCAGCCAGATCGTCGCCACGAGCGCGATCGCCATGCCGACGATGCCGAACGTCACGCCGCGACGGCTGGTCTCGTGCTTGCTCAGCCCGGCGAGGCTGAGGATGAACAGCAGCGCGGCGACGATGTAGGCGGCCCCCGCGACGGCACCTGCGACGGCGATCATCGGGTCTCACCCTTCTGGAACATCGCGAGCATGCGCCGCGTCACGGCGAAGCCGCCGAAGATGTTGATGCTCGCCACCAGCACCGCGACGGCCGCCAGGATCTGGACCGTCAGGTCGGGCACGGTGATCTGCACCATGGCGCCGACGACGATGATGCCCGAGATCGCGTTGGTGACGCTCATGAGCGGAGTGTGGAGGGCGTGGGCCACGTGCCCGATGACGTAGAAGCCGACGACGACCGCGAGCGTCAGCACCAGGAAGTGCTGCGGCAGCGGCGGTGGCGCGAATGCGCAGATCGCGAACAGCGCCGCGATGCCGGCGAAGATCAGGCCGACGCGTGCGCGGGCCGACATCGGCCGCTTGACCGGGGCCGCGGGCACCGTGCCGGTCGCCGGGGCCTTCTGCGGCGCAGCGGAGACCTGCACCGGCGGCGGCGGCCACGTCACCTCCCCGTCGCGGACGACGGTCGCCGTGCGCTGCACGACGTCGTCGAAGTCGAGCGCGATCCGGCCGTCCTTAGCCGGGGTGAGCAGCTTCAGCAGATTGACGAGGTTCGTGGCGAACAGCTGCGACGCCTGCTGCGGCAGACGCCCGGGCAGATCCGTGTAGCCGAGGATCACCACACCGTTCGCCGTCACGACCCTCTCCCCCGGGACCGACCCGTCGACGTTTCCGCCCTGCGCCGCGGCCATGTCGACGATGACGCTTCCGGGCTTCATGCTCGCGACATCCGCCGCGGTGAGCAGCCGCGGGGCGCGGCGCCCCGGGATGAGCGCGGTGGTGATGACGATGTCGACGTCCGCCGCCTGCTCCGAATAGATCTCTGCCGCTCGCCGGTCGTACGCCTCGCTCGTCGCCTTCGCGTACCCGTCGGCCGAGACCTCCTTCGCCTCGTCGGGGACGACGACCTCGAGGTACTCCCCGCCGATCGAGGCGACCTGGTCGGCGACCTCCGGGCGGGGATCGGTCGCCCGGACGATCGCGCCGAGGCTCGACGCCGCGCCGATCGCCGCCAGTCCCGCGACGCCGGCACCGGCGACGAGCACCTTCGCGGGCGGCACCTTTCCGGCGGCGGTCACCTGGCCGGTGAAGAACCGCCCGAACTCGTGGGCCGCCTCCACGACCGCGCGGTACCCGGCGATGTTCGCCATGGAGCTCAGCACGTCCATCGACTGCGCGCGCGAGATGCGCGGCACCGCGTCGAGCGCGATCGCGGTGATCCCGCGCGTCGCGAGGGCCTCGACGAGATCGGGGCGCAACGCCGGACTCAGCATCGCGATGATCGTCGCCCCGTCGGCGAGGCGATCGATCTCGTCCGCCGTCGGCGCGTTCACCTTGAGGACGATCGGCGAGGCCCATGCCTCCGCGGCGGACACGACGGACGCCCCCGCGGCGGCGTAGGCGGCATCCGGGAACGACGATGCCGAGCCCGCACCGGCTTCGACGACGACGTCGTAGCCCAGTGCGATGAGCTTGGGGACGGTGAGCGGAGTCGCGGCGACCCGGTTCTCTCCGGGCGCTTCGGCGACGATGCCAATGCGAGTCATGCGTACCTCTGGATCTTCCATTCAGCAGTGCGACGACGTTCCGCGAGCACCTTCCTCGGTGCATGCGACGACGCCTCCACCCTCTCAGACCTCGGGCGGGATCGGCCCCGTGTGGCGCCCGGACACGGCGTAAGAACCGCGGAACTTTCCCTCAGCGCACGACGGCGGGTCGCGGCATCCGTCGTCGCGCCCGCCAAGGTGGGAATCCCCTCCGAATGCGCGCTCAGCCTTGCGCGCGGCCCGGGTTCTCGGAATCGTGGCCGGTCCGGAACCGCTGAGGAAAGGAACCAGCATGCTCACGCTGACCCAGACCGCCGCCGAGGCCGTCAAGCAGATCGTCGCCCGCGTCCCGCAGGCCGAGGACGGAGGAGTGCGTATCCGCGACACCGGCGGGGAGACCGGCTTCGAGCTGAGCGTCGCGCCCGACCCCGCTCCCCACGACACGATCGTGGTGACCGACGGCGCACGCGTGTTCCTCGACGAGGGCGCCGCTGTCGCGCTCGAGGACCGCGTGCTGGACGCCGAGCTCTCGCAGGACGGCTCGGTGCGCTTCGCGCTCGCGGTCCAGGCCTGACGACTCGCACGAACGACCCCGGCGCCTCGTGGCGCCGGGGTCGTTCGCGTCTGTCCGCTTCGCGGCAGGCACGCCCGGCCTCAGAGACGGGGCCGCCGGGTGTCGTACATGGGGTCGTGACGCACGGGGGTGACCCGCGAGCCGATGGCGATCGCAGCGGCGTAGGCCGCGGCGACGACGACCAGCATCAGCAGGACGGTGAGCAGGGCGACGAACATGGCTACCTCCCTTCGTCGTGGTATGGATGGGTGCCGCAGGCGTCGGCGTCGGCGTCGGCGTCGGCGTCGGCGAGCACGGCAGCAGCGACGACGCGGTCGCGCCACTCCACGGCGGTGCCGTTCCGCACGACGGCACGCCGCCGATCGATGAGGCGCGTGGACAGCGTGGTGATACCTCCTTGGCGGAACGAGGATGTCGCGTTCCTGCAGAACAGGGTCCGGGGTGGGTCTTCCGCGGATCTTCCCGTCGGGCGGTCACGCGGGAAGACGCAGGGAAGACCGGGGCGAGAGCATCGGCCGAACGATCCCGAAGCATCCGAGCGACGGGACGACGAACCAGAAGGAACACGACATGTCCGTCACCGCCCAGCCCACTCACCTCAACGGAGTGGACACCGCCACGCTGTTCGCGACTCTCGACGCCGTCAAGGGTGAGCCCGAGATCGCGAAGTTCCAGTTCCGCGCCTCGAACACCTGGCTCGCCGGCACGCACAGCCGGTCGAGCTTCTCGGGCTTCTTCGGTGCCACGCAGGAGATGGAGCACCGTACGGTCACGACCGTCGACGCCGACCACCCCGCGGTGCTCGTGGGCGAGGACCACGCACCCACGCCGGTCGAGTACCTGCTGCACGCGATCGCCGCGTGCCTGACGGCGGGTCTCGCGAACATCGCGGCTGCCCGCAGGGTGCCGCTCCGGTCGGTCACCTCGACCGTCGAGGGCGACATCGACCTGCTCGGCATCCTGGGGCTCGGCGACGACAGCCGCGTCCGCAACGGCTACCAGGCGATTCGCGTGCGGTTCGAGATCGACGCGGATGCCGACGACGCGACGATCCGCGCCCTGGTCGAGCAGTCGCGGAACCGCTCCGCGGTGTTCGACGTGCTGACCAACGGCACCCGCGTCGACATCGAGGTGGCCACCGCGTGAGCTCGCGGCCGTCCCGGCTCGGCGTTCGCCGCCGGCTCGGGACGGCCGCCTCCGCCGGCCCGCGACATGAGGAGGACGCGGATGAGGGACTATGACGTCGCCGTCGTCGGCGGCAGGATCGCCGGCGCGGCCACGGCCATGCTGCTGGCTCGAGCAGGCCTGCGCGTCATCATGCTCGAGCGCGGACGAGAGGGAAGCGACACCGTCTCGACCCACGCGCTCATGCGCGCCGGTGTGCTGCAGCTGTCGCGATGGGGCGTGCTGCCGGGCGTCATCGCCGCAGAGACGCCGGCGATCACGCACACCGTCTTCCACTACCCGGGCGACGATGCCGTCACCGTCACCATCAGACCGACGCCCGGGGTACCCGCGCTGTACGCGCCGCGGCGCCACGTGCTCGACCTGCTGCTCGCGAGCGCGGCTGCCGATGCCGGCGCGGAGGTCGCGTTCCGCACGCCCGTGACGGGGCTGCTCCGCGACGATGGCGGCCGCGTGTGCGGCGTGCGGACGACCCGCCGCGAGGGCGGGGACATCCGTGTCCGTGCCGCCCTGACCATCGGCGCAGACGGCGTCGGCTCGCGCGTCGCGCGCGAGACCGGAGCCCGCGTCCTTCGCGAGGGGACGGCCGCCAGCAGCGTGCTCTACGGCTACGTGCCGAACGAGACCCGTGGAGGCGCCGCAGGTACGGCGGGGTACGAGTGGTGCTATGGCCGAGGGGCTGCCGCGGGGCTCATCCCGACCGGCGACGATCAGGCGTGCCTCTTCGTCTCCACCACTCCCGCGCGCATGCGAGCCCTCCGCACCTCGGGACAGGAGGCGGCGTTCCGCGCCCTCCTCAGCGACGCGGCGCCGCCGCTCGCGGAACGGCTGCAGGCGCTCCCGGCCCGCGACGCGATGCGCGGATGGAGCGGTCTGCGCGGGTTCGTGCGCCGCGCATCCGGCCGCGGATGGGCCCTCGTGGGCGACGCGGGCCTCTTCCGCGACCCGATCAGCTCGCACGGAATGACCGACGCCATGCGCGATGCCGAGATCCTCGCGACCCAGATCCTGCGTGCGCGGTCGGGCGAGTGCGCCGAGCAGGTCGCCCTGGAGCTCTACCAGACGCTGCGGGACCGGCTGTCGCTGCGGATGTTCGAGCTCGCGGATCGCATTGCGGCGTACGACTGGGACGACGATGAGATCCGTCAGGTGATCCGCGGCCACAGCTCGGCGATGAGCGACGAGATGGACTACCTGACGAGTCTTCCCGATGCCGGGCCCGCGGCTGTCGCACCCCTGGGAGTCACGCTCGGGCGAGGGTAGAGTTTGGCCCCGAGGGATCCCGACCGTGACGATTCACATCCGCCTGCTGGGGGGCTTCGACGTCGACATCGACGGCGCAACGGTGCCGCCGGTCTCGTGGGCGCGTCGGCACGCGGCGGCGCTGGTCAAGCTGCTCGCCCTCGCGGACGGGCATCGACTGCACCGGGAACGGGTCATCACCGCGCTCTGGCCCGCTCTCGCGGTGGAAGTGGCCGCACCGCGACTGCACAAGGCGGCGCACTTCGCGAGGAAGGCGCTGGAGCGGGGCGGCGGCACGGTCTCGCTTCGTGATGACGTCGTGGCCCTGCTCGCCGACTCTGCCATCGAGGTCGACGTGGACCGGTTCCGCACCCTGGCGGCGCGCGCGTCGGCAGGCCGGGATGCCGCGCTCGCGGCGGTCGCGCTCGAGCTCTACCGCGGCGACCTCCTGCCCGACGACGTGTACGACGAGTGGGCGACCGAGGCGCGAGACGAGCTCGCCGCCACGCACCTGGAGCTGCTGCGCCTCACCCATCGCTGGGAGGACCTGGTGGCGCGGTCGCCGACCGATGAGGAGTCGCATCTCGCTCTCGCCCGCCGGTACGTCGATGGCGGCGACGCACGCGCCGCCCTGCGGCAGCTCGAGCGGCTCGAGCGCGCCCTCCACCACGAGCTGGGCGCCGGGCTCGGCCCCGACGCACGCGCGTTGAAGGCGCAGCTCGAGTCGCGGTCCCACTCCGCACCGCAGGCCACTGCGCCCCGGCTGCGGCTCGTTGCCCGCAGGAGCATCGGTGATCGGATCCGCGATCGCCTTCGCCGCGCGGCGGACGGACGGGGCGGCGCGATCGTCCTGCGCGGACCCGCCGGGGTGGGAAAGACCGCCCTCCTCGAGCTGACGGCGGGCATCGCCTCGCGCGAAGGCTTCCGCGTCGCGCGCTGGGCGGCGTCCTCGGTCGAAGGACAGTGGCCGTATGGCCCGGTGATGGGGGCGCTGGCAGGCCTGTGCCGCGCGCATCCGGCTCTCCTCGACGGGCTGGGCGACACCCAGCGTGCCGAGATCGAGCGCGCACTCGTGGCGGGCGACCTTCCGTGGACCGGCGAGGCGGCGCACCCTCGCCTGTTCGTCGCGACGAGCGAGCTGGTCCGCATCGGCGCCGAAGGCACCGGGCTGATCCTCATGGTCGACGACATCCACGAGGCCGACGATGCATCCCTGCGGCTGCTGCACTACCTCGGCCGCTGCGCGCGGGAGTGCGCCGCGCTCGTGGTGCTCGCGGGTCGCCCCCTCCGAGGCCGAGCGGCAGAGATCGTCGAGAGCATGGTCGGCAGCGACGAGGGGGCTCTGATCGATGTGCCGCCGCTTCCCGCCGGGGCTGTCGAGCACCTGCTCGCCGAGCTGTTCCCGGCGCTCGGCGAGACCTCCGTCAGGTCCATCGCGGCCGCGAGCGGAGGCATCCCGTTCACCGCCCTGGAACTGGCCCGGCGTGAGAGTTCAGGCGGGTCGGGTGGGCTGATTCCGTCTCTTCCGGCCGGCGTCCTCCGGACGGTGCGACGAGTGGCGATGCTCGCCAACGCCTTCAGCACCGACGAGTTCCTGGCGATGTCGGATGCCGATCCCGATGTCGCTCACACCCAACTCGGGCAGGCAGTCGCCGCGATGATCGTCGAACCGGCGGAGGTCGGATACCGGTTCCGTCACCCCATGATCCGCGATGCGATCGTGGAAGGGATCCCACCGCACGAACAGGCTGCCGAACGCCACGAAGTGGCGACCCGGCTCGGGCGCTCAGGTGCCGCCCCCGCGCGGGTCGCACAACTGTTCATCGAGGCCTCCCAGCCCTCCCATGCCGTCCCGTTCGTGCTGCGCGCCGTCGAAACGGCGGGCGCTCTCGGCGCCTACCAAGACGCGCTGAACCTCGTAGATCACGTCGTCGCCTACGCCGGCCCTGCCGATCAGGCGCGGCTGCTGGCCCGCCGCGCGGATCTGCTCATGGCGATGGGCTCGCCCGACGCGGTGGATGCGTACCGCGACGCGGCGGCCGTCGCGACGGGAACGGACCGCCGGCTGCTGCGGGCACGCCTCAGCCGCGTGCTCGCCTATTCCGGCGAGCTCGACACCGCGCGCGCCGCACTGGCGGGCCTCGAACCGGAAGGGGATGCCGCCGACGCCGCCATTCTCCTCGCGCAAGCGGTGGTCGCTTACTTCGCCGGCGACCTCGACGGGGCATGGGAGGTCACCGTGCTGGCGCGAGAGCGCGTCGATCTCGGCGACGCCGGCTGGCAGGTCCTTGACCTGGTGTCATTGCAGGGACTCATTGCACACCATCGCGGAGAGTGGTTCGACCGCTTCCAGCTGGAGCTGCGCCGCACGGCGGGCCGCCAGTCGCTGGCGACGAGCGTCTTCGACGCCCATCTGTGCGTCGCAGAGTTCGTCCTCTACGGGCAGGTGCCGTACGACGAGCTCATCGCCGACGTCGAGAGGCTTCGCGACATCGCGCAGCGGACGGGCGCGCTGCGGGGCGTCGCGTTCGCCACCGCGCTCATCGGCGAGGCCGCGTTGCTCAAGGGCGACCTCGACAGGGCGGAGCACGACCTCAACAGCGCCGTACAACTCCACCGGGAGATCGGAGCGACGGCGGGTGAGGCATCGTGCATGCAGCGTCTCGCCGAGGTGCACCTGGCGCGCGGCGACCGCGATGCTGCGCACCGGCTGCTGCACGCCGCCCTGCCGTTGGCCCGCTGGTCGGTCCTGAGCCTGCACCTCGTGCAGCGCGTGTACGGGACGATGGTCACCGCCGCCCCCACTCCCGCGGACGCCCGCGCCGTCGTCGACCGTGCGATGGCCACGATCGCCGAGACGGACAGGTGCATGGTGTGCGACGTCATGCTCGCGGTGCCGGCCGCCATCGCCTGCGCGGACGCCGGCGACCCCGACGAGGCCCGGCGCCACCTCGCGGTGGCGGAACAGTCGGCGGCGCGGTTCGACCGCGTCGCGTGGCACGGGGCTCTCGCCGAGGCACGCGCTCACATCGCACTCGCGGAAGGCGCCCGCGCGACGGCGGAGCGCGAGTTCGCCGCCGCCGCCGACCTCTTCGCGCTCGCCGGTCACGAGCGGGACGCGGCGCGGTGCCGGGGAGGGATCGCCGTCGCCTCCTGACCGGTCAGGCTCGCAACGACGTCGCGCGCGTTCCAGCGGGCGCCGTCGATGTACGTGGAGTCCCTCCGATGCTGGAACGGCTGGCCGACGACGTGGAGTCCGGGCGCCGGCGTGGCACCCCTCGACTGCACGATGTAGCCGTCGGCGTCCACGACGGGCACGCGCAGCCAGTCGTAGTCGGGTCGCAACCCGGTGGCGAGCAGGACCGAGGTGACCCCGTGGTGTGAGAGCTGCAGGCGCTCCGGACCAGGCTCCGCGATGAACCGCGCGGGCCGGATCCACCCGCGCTGATCACGCTGCCCGCGCAGCCCGATCAGATCACGGACCAGCGCGTCGCCGGCGACGTGCGAATCGACGGCATCCAAGAGGCGGGTCATCGTGCTGTGGGCCTCCGCGGTGCGCGCCGGAAGTCCGCCGTCGAAGTACGCGACGTCGCCATCGAGCCGGAGCATCCTGCCCACCAGCCGGGCGCCGCGCCGCTGCAGCGCCGGCAGATCGACCGCCATGCTCGCGGCGCCGACCAGCTGCAACGAAGGTTCATGGCGCGCTCGGTCGGCCCCGCGCTCGTGGATCGTCCGAGACAGCAGACCCAGCCGCTCGAGCCACCAGAAGACGTCCATGCCCTGGTAGGTCCGCGGGACGCGGGTGTGCGCTCCGACGGCGACGATCACCCGTCGCCCGTCACGCAGCAGTTCATCGGCCAGCTGCACTCCCGTCGCCGACGCGCCGACGATGAGGATTCCACCGGGCGGCAGCGACCGCGGACTCCGATACTCACGGCTCGAAAGCACGTCGAGCGTCCCGGTACGCAACGCCCCCGGCATCCGCTGCCTCGCATGCGCCCCGGTCGCGACCACCAGTGATCGCGCGCGGAGCGTGGCGCCGTCGATGTGCACGTCGTACCCTCCGCGAGGGCTCGGCAGTGCGGCTTCGACCTCTCCCGTCACGATCGGCGCCACGAACGACGCCGCATACCGCTCGAGGCGTTCAGCGACCTCGCGAGCCGTCATGTAGCCGTCCGGATCCGGGCCGTCGTAACTCCAGCCCGGAAGCCGCGTGAGCCAGTTCGGGGTGAGCAGCCGCAGCGAATCCCACCGCTCCGCGCGCCACCGGATGCCCGCGCCGCCCCGATCGACGACGAGGTGTTCACGCCCCTGCGCGGACAGGAGCGCGCTCACGGCGAGTCCGGACTGCCCGGCGCCGATGATCACGGTGTCCACTGTGGAGGAAGACATGGCACCAGCGTCGGGCGATGGTCTTCCCGCGGGCTTCCCTCAGCCCGCGGGCGCCCCGCTCGAGAGGCCGCGCACGGAAGGGAGCGGGAAGGAGGGCCCAGAAGACTCTCCGCGACAGCGGACGACCGTTCGCGCTCGAAGGAGGAATCATGCACCACCCGCTCACGATCGAGGCGATGGTGATCGATCAGATCATCCGAGCCCAGCACACCCGGCTGCGGCAGCACTGGGATCCTCGGTGGAACGAGGATGAAGAGCAGCCCCCCGCGCCCAAGAGCGTCGTCGCTCGCCTCACCGCGCGACTGCGTCAGCGGATGGCCGTGCGACGTCTGCCCGGCGCGCCGGCCGTGCGATCAGAGGCATGACGCGCAACGGGGCGACGAGGATCGGCCTCGTCGCCTCCCGCGCGCTTCAGCTCGCGAGGAAACGCTCGACGGTATCGAGCATGTCCCCGAAAGCCGGCTCATCTGCCCGCAGGATGTGGTTGCGGCTCTCCAGCGGGACGAGCGTGCTGCCGGGCACCATCGCGTGGAGTTCCTCGGCCTCCTCGAATCCCCAGACGAGGTCGTCTCGCGAGTGCAGGATGAGCGTCGGCGCCTCGACCTGGCGCGCCGCTTCGCTGCAGTCGAGCCCGCCGAAGGCACGCCACAGCCGATACGCGTTGCGTGGCGAGGTCGAACGGCGCTGCAGCTGGTCGAACGCCTGCCAGATCTCGAGCGGCCCGTCGGGAAGGAATTTCGCGTCGTACACCTGTCGGAACCCGGGCTGATCGCTGCCCCACGAGACCTTGATCAACTCGCCGAGCGCCGCCAGCTCCCGCCGCCGCCGATCGTCCGCGCGCTGCCACGTCGACCGCGCGCAGGTGCCGAAGATGACGACATGACTCACCCGCTCGGGATGCCGCGCCGCATAGGTCAGCGCGATCGGACCGCCCTGCGATATGCCCAGGAGCGGGAAGCGCTCCAGCCCGAGCGCATCGACGACCGTCTCGAGGTCCCGGACCCAGGCCTCCAGCGAGAACGAGTCGGCGTCGACATCCCAGTCCGACAGCCCGCAGCCTCGCTCGTCGTAGCGGATGAGGGTGTGGTTCTGCGACAGGGCGTGCCACCAGTGGCGCCACACGGCGCTGTCCCAGTCGTGGTCGAGATGTGTGAGCCAGTTGCTGGCCTTGACCAGCGGTGGGCCGTTGCCGCTGGTCGCGTAAGCGAGCCGCACGTCATCCACCGTCGTGCAGAATCGCACCTGCTGCGTGGCCAGGGGCGCCGCTCGTGGGCGCCGCGGCGCGCTCTCGGGGGGCGCAGGTCCTGCGGCCAGATCGCGCAGCGCCTCCGCCTCGCGGCTCGGGCCCACACCGAGCTCCTCCTCGAGGATCCTGCACAGCAGCTCGTACTGGTGGATGACACCGGCGCGGTCGCCGTCCCGGAGCATCCCCTTCATCACGCCGACATGCCCGTCCTCATCGGTGGGATCCAGCGCGACGAGCGCTTCGTAGTCACGTAGGCCGCGCAGCACCTCCCGGAACCTGAGCCGAAGACGCTGTCGATGGTGGAAGGTCCATTCGTCGTACAGGTCGTAGGGCAGGAGGTCGCCCGCGTAGCACGCGCGAGCAGACAGCAGCGCGGCGTCGTCGCCGCGGTCCAGTCCGTCTCGCGCGAGGCGCTCGAACTCGGCGACGTCGATCAGGACCTCCTCGCCCGGGAAGAGGGCGACGGTGTCGCCCGCGAGCACGGCGGCGTCGTCGCGGCCGGTGCTCTTGCGCAGGAAGTGCGCAGCCTTGTGGAGCCGATTCGACACCGAGTCGAAATCGGCCTCCGGCCAGAGAGCGTCGATGACCTGCTCGCGGTGCGCGCGCCGCTGCGGCGCGAGTGACAGGTACTTCGCCAGCCGCAGCGGATCGCGCCGGCCGAGGGTGTCGGCGGTGACGCGCGCGCTGCCGACCACGAGCTCGAATCCGCCGAGCATCGAAACCGTCACGTTCGGCATCGCCGGCCTCCCTCCGGTCACGCCTAACGTAGTGCCGAGCGCCGGGCCGCGGCATCCGTCATCGCCGCTGCGCCGCCCGCTGCGACAGCGCTCGCATGACGTCGGAGGCGATGTACGCGTGGCCTCGCCGATTGGGGTGGATCAGGTCCGAGCTGAAGAGAGACCGATCCAGCGCCGGGTGCCTCTCGAAGTCGACGTGGACCGCGTCGTACCTGGCCGCGAGGCGCTGCGTCGCACCGTTCACCTCGGCGATCCGCCGACCCAGCCTGGTACCGACGTGATCGGGCACATCGGCCACCTTCGACAGGTCGAAGAGCCCGAACGTGACGGCGAGCGCACCGCCCGACGTCACCCGGTCGAGGATGCGGTCGATCTCGTCTGTCACAGCCGACAGCGAGAACGAACGCTGGAGGATGTCGTTGGCACCCGCCGTGACGACCACGAGGTCGGGCGCGAATGCCACTGCGGGAGGCACCTGGTATGCGAGGATCTCTCCGGCTCGGCGTCCTCGCCTTCCGAGATTGAGCGAGGCGATGGGACCGACGGCCGATTCCAGCGCTGCGACGAGGCGCTCGGCCCAGGAGCGATCACGATAGCCGGGGACGCGGTCGCCCAGCCCTTCGGCGATCGAGTCCCCCAGCACGACGACGCGCCGCCACGGCGCGCCTCGCAGCATGACCGCGGCCCGATCATCCGGGATGCAGAGGGGGTCGCGCAGCTCGCGCTGCGCATCGTCGAGGTCGTGCGGCGAGGCGGCGGTCTGCACGCGAAGCACGGAGTGCATTTCAGGTGTCCTTTCGACGAGGTTACGGGTGCAGAGATGTTCGCGCGCGTTCCTTCCCTCGACCTTCCGCCGGTCTTCTGAACACGTTCAGAACCGTAGTACTGTCGAGGCATGAACGAGAGTGCACGGCCGGTGGCCGTGATCGCGGGCGCGAGCGGGTTCATCGGAAGGGCGGTCGCCGAGGCGTTCGCCGCGGACGGCTACGAGCTCCGACTGGTCGGACGCACGGCGCCGACGCGGTGGGACGACGCCGCAGCTCTCGAGCGCGCCGTGGACGGTGCCGACGTCGTGGTCAACTTCGCCGGGAAGTCGGTGAACTGTCGCTACACCGACCACAACCGCGACGAGGTCCTCGGCTCGCGTGTGCGCACGACGCGTGCGCTCCGGGAGGCGATCGCCGCGGCCGGAAAGCCGCCGCGCGTATGGCTGAACTCGTCGACCGCGACGATCTACCGCCATTCGATGGACCACGCGAACACCGAGTCGAGCGGTGAGATCGGCGCGGGGTTCTCGGTGGACGTGGCCCGCGCGTGGGAGCGGGAGTGCTTCGCCGGGTCACTGCCGGGAACGCGGCGCGTGGCGCTGCGGACGGCCGTCGTCATCGGCGACGGCCCGGCGACGAGGATGCTGCTCGCCAGCGCGCGCTGGGGTCTGGGCGGGACGCAGTTCGACGGCCGGCCTGCGCCGCACCGACGCTACCGCGGGATCGGGGACCGGCCGACCGGGCCCGATCACGCACCCTGGTATCGCACGCACGGTCGCCAGCGGTTCAGCTGGGTGCACATCGACGACGTGGTGGCGGCGATCCGCTTCATCCGCGACGACGAGCGCCTGGCCGGCCCGATCAACGTCGTCGCGCCGGCGGTCTCCGACAACCGGACGCTCATGCGCACTCTGCGACGCGTCGTCGGCATGCCCGTGGGCATCCCCACGAGGCGGTGGATGCTCGAGATCGGCATGTGGGCGCTGCGCACCGAGCCCGAACTCGCGCTCAAGAGCCGCTGGGTCTCCCCCGGCGTCCTGACCGACGCGGGGTTCACGTTCACGCACGGCGACCTCGAAGCGGCGTTGACGGATGTGTGGGATCGCCGCGGCCTGCCCGGGCGGGGCGTCAGTATTCCGCGATCCCGTACCGGTCGGGCTCGGGCGCTCGCTCGAAGAACCGGCCGGTGACCGATTCCGGCACGATCCGCACGTAGACGTACTTGAGTGTCGGGATCCACGGGCGAAGCCCGAGCCCATCCGCGTACTGCACCTCGGCGGCGGTATCCAGCGCGTGCGCCCGGCCGTGGACGACCACGCTCCATGCATCCGCCTCGGTGTGCGCGTCCGCCTCGAAGAGGACCCCGCTGTTGATGGTGAGCTCCGCCAGCTTGCTGCCCTGCGCGGTCCGGAACAGAAGGGTCTGGCCGTCCGTCACGTAGTTCACGGGGAAGATGTCCATCACCTCGCCCACCCGTGTGACGATCCGTCCGAGTTCCTGCTCCCGCAGCCGCTCCCAGCACTGCTCGTCGTCGAGGACGACGACGGGGTCGCTGTTCTCCATGGCTTCACTCCTTCGTGTCGGTTGCCGGTTGGCGTCGGTCACGTGCTGCGCGACCGGCGTCGCCCACCGCCCGCGAGAGCACTCCCGCGGGCGGTGATATCAGGACTACACGATTGCTTCGGCAGCGTCACCGACCGGAACGAGATCGGCGGTGTGATAGGCGAAGACCAGTCGGGCGGGAACCGTGCCGGCGAGCACCTCGTCCACCGACGCGTTGACGTCCTGCAGCTCCCGCGCTTCGGTGATCACGTGCGTCCGTCCGGCGGCGTGGAGGGCGAACACCTCGGCGAGATCCTGGCGCGTGCCCACGATCGAGCCGATGATGCTGATGCCCTTGAGGACGGTGTCGAAGATCGGGACGGTCAGCTCGCCGTCGGCCGGGAGAGAGACCAGCACGAGCCGGCCCCCTCGGTTGAGCGCGTCGAAGGCCTGCCGGAAGACCGCAGGAACGACGGCGAGAACCACCGCCGCGTCGGCGCCGCCGAGCCGGCGGATCGCTTCGACGGGGTCGTCGGTGCGAGCGTTCACGACGTGGTCCGCGCCCAATGCCGTCGCGAGCGCGAGCTTCTCGTCGGTCACGTCGACGGCGATGACCTTGGCGCCCACCAGTCGGGCGTACTGGACCGCGAGGTGGCCGAGTCCGCCGACACCGAACACCGCAACGGTCTCGCCCGGTGTGATTCTCGCGTTCTTGATCGCCGCGTAGGTGGTGACTCCGGCGCACGTCAGGGGCGCGGCATCCATGGGAGTCACGCCGTCCGGGACGGGAACCGCGAAACGTGCCTCGGCGAGCATGTACTCGGCGTATCCGCCGTCGACGCCGTACCCGTTGTTGAACTGCTGCTCGCAGAGGTTCTCGCGCCCGTCGACGCAGTAGCGGCACTCGCCGCACGCGTATCCGAGCCAGGGCATCGCGACGCGCTGTCCGACGGTGCGAGAGGTCACGCCGTCGCCGAGCTGCTCGATGATGCCGACGCCCTCGTGGCCGGGGACGAGCGGCAGATGCGCTTTCACCGGCCAGTCACCGCGCATGGCGTGGATGTCGGTGTGGCACAGCCCGCATGCCTCGAGACGGACCAGGACCTGACCCGGACCAGGCTGCGGAACGGACCGCTCCTCGACCTCGGCCGGCGATCCGAAACCTGTGACGACTGCTGCTCGCATGATTCCTCCTCAACGAGATCCTTATGAGACGAGTCTTCAGCGGTGGTCGGGCTCCGAGCGGGTCGAAGGTCCCGTCGCCTTCCGACCCGAGCCGAGGCACGGTCGCGCGGGCGTGTCAGGCATGCGGGTCCGGGACCAACCGCTCGGCCAGCTCGGCGCCCCAGGCTCGTGCTCGGTCGATCTCGCCCGGCTCGAGCGTGCTGCTGCGGTCGACGAGGAAGCTGCGCGGATCGCTCAGGCGGTGGGCTCCGAGCTTGCCGAGCTTTCTGTCGATGGCCGCCGCTGCCGAGCCCGTGAAGAGCCGCGGCATGTCGACGCGGGTGTCGAACGCGGCGAAGTGATCGACGTGGGGCGGGCTGCTCTTCAGCCACTCGCGGATGCCGGTGTCGTGCCAGGCATCGTCCAGCTGGAGGTCGAGCTGCTCGTTCGCGGCCCACCGGACGGCGTCCGAGCGGGATTCCGGTCGACTCATGCCGTGGGCGTGCGTGGGCCCTCCCACCACGAGCAGATCGGTCTCGCCGGGGAAGTCTCCGACGGCGGCGATCGGCACCACGGTGACAGGCACGGTCGGCCGCATCCCCTCAGCGATCGCCTCGGCGATGAGCCGGGTGCTTCCGAACATGGACTCGTAGACGATGACGACTCGCGGCGCGTCCTGTGCGTCTGCGTTCATGGGTTCACACTCCTGGGTTCGAATGGTGGCGAGCACGAAGCTCCGGCACGGCGGTGCTTCGTCGCGGCGGTGCTGTACCCAGTGCAGCGCACGCCGGCACCGAGGTCCGGGGCGAAAGTCCCATGCGAATCCGGCGGATGCCGCGTCAGTCGGACGGATGCTCCAACTGGAAGATCGCCGCTTGCGTGCGTCGTTCCAGCCCGAGCTTGGCCAGCAGGGACGACACGTAGTTCTTGACCGTCTTCTCGGCGATCCCGAGCCGCTCCCCGATCTGCCGATTCGTCAGGCCGTCGGCGATGAGCTTGAGGATCTGACGTTCTCGTAGGCCCAGCGAACCCAGCCGGGGATCGTCGTCCTCGGCGCGCCGGCGGATCAGCGTCGTCGCCTGGTGCACGAGCCGGGGGTCCATCAGCGAGCGGCCCGCCGCCACAGCGCGAATCGCATCGACCAGGCGTGAGCCACCGATGTCCTTGAGCGCGTATCCGGCTGCGCCGGCCATGACCGCCGCGCGCACGGCGGCATCGTCGTCGTAGCCGGTGAGGATCAGGCACGCGACCTGCGGCATACGGGAGCGGATGTCTCGGCACAGATCGATGCCGCTGCCGTCGGGAAGCCGAACGTCCAGCACGGCGACGTCGGGCTGGGTGGCCTCGATGCGGCCGGTCGCCTGGTGAATGGATGCCGCCTCACCCACGACTTCGAGGTCGGCGTGGGACCCGATGAGGTCGGCCAATCCACGGCGCACGATCTCATGGTCGTCGACCAGGAACACCTTGATCACGGAATCACCGCTCCCTGCTCGCCGGGTCGTTCGCCGTCCAACGGCACAGACCATCTCGCGACGGTGCCTGTGTCGCCGGAGGACACCGAGAACTCACCGCCGCCGGCCTCCGCGCGGTGGGCGAGATTGTCCAGTCCGCTGCGGCGGCCGTCGTCGCGCATCCCGATTCCATCGTCTTCCACGGCGACGGCGACGGCACCGTCGATCACTCCGACCTCGAGCGATATGCGGTCCGCCCGTGCGTGACGCACCGCGTTGCTCAGCAACTCCCGCGCCACCCCGACGACATCGGCAGCGAGGGTGCCCGCGATGGCGTGATCGACGGGACCCGTGAACCTCATCGAGGGCGGTCGCTGCAGTCCGGCCGACAGCTCCGCCACGGCATCGATGATGCGATGGCGAACAGAGCCTTCGTCGCGGCTGGACAGCGCGAAGACAACCGTCCTGATCTGCGAGATCGCATCGTCGAGCTGGGCGATCGCGCCATGGACACGATCGGTCGCCGGGCCGGGTGGGATGCCGGTGGCAACGGCTTGCAGCGTGAGCCCGGTGCCGAACAGCTGTTGGATGACGTGGTCGTGCAGGTCGCGGGCGATCCGCTGACGATCGTCGGCGAGCATCGAGCGCTGCCCCTCCTCGCGGGCATGCGCGAGCTCCAGTGCGATGCTTGCTCGCGAGGCGAGGTCCGCGGCGCTCTCCGTCTCTGTCGGCGTGAATCGCCGAGCATCGGCGCTTCGTGCGAGGCACACCGCTCCCCAGAGCCGCGCGCGCGTGCGGAGGGGGGCGACCAGCGCCGGTCCAACCCAGTCCTCGTCCCCCAGGCGGAGGGGATCTCCATCGGCGGCGCTGCGCGCGAACGCGAGGGGCCTGCCGCTGTCCAGGACCTTCCCGGCGCATACCGTGTGCGCTTCGAAGGTCCTCCCCCGCAGCAGCGCCTCATCGCGCCCGCGGGCAGCCGCGACGCGGACGGTCGTCCCCTCCTCGTCCGTCAGCAGCACGGCGACCTGATCGACATCCGGGAGGTCGAAGATCCGGCCGGCGATGAGGTCGAGCGCCGTCTCGGTCGGTGAAGAGAGGACCGCCGCCGACAGCTCCGCCGCGGTCGTCATCCACCGTGCCCGGGTGCGCGCCTGATCCAGGAGGCGGGCGTTCTCGACGGCGAATCCGGCGGTGGTCGCCAGCGCCTCGATGAGTTGCTCGTCTTCCACGGTGAACTGCCCGTTGCGCCGGTTGGTCAGGTACAGGTTGCCGAAGACTTCGTCGCGGACGCGGACCGGAACCCCCAGAAACGACTCCATGTGGGGATGATGGGGCGGGAACCCGGCTGCGCGGTCATCGTCGGCCATGTGGGGCAGCCGGATGGGGTGCGGATCGACGATCAATGCACCCAACAGCCCGTGCCCGGTAGGAAGATGCCCGATCCTCGCCGCCTCGGACTCCGTCAGCCCCACGTAGATGAACTCTTCGAGCGAGTCGCGTTCGGGGGCGATGACCCCCAGCGCGCCGTACTCTGCGTCGACGAGGGCGGTGGCCGCCTCCACGATCCGGCGGAGGACGGTGGACAGGTCGCTCTCCTCCACCACCGCCTGCGTCGCCGCCAGCAGCGCCCGCAACCGCTCCTGCGTGGTCCGGACACGCTCTGCCTGTGCGAGCAGCGTCGACAGGGCATCGTCGAGGTCGAGCCGTGGACCGTCAGGAAACGACAGCCGCTGCTCGTCCATCACGTGCCTCCCTCACTGGATCCCTGCCAGACTACGGCGGCGCGCAGGAGGTCGCCATCGGCGAGGCGCCTCGCGTCCCTGTCGAGCGCGTGAGATCCCCGGGCGCGGCGAGGTCTCAGCGGAGCGAGCGATCGATCACCAGTGATCCCGCAGCACGTCCGGCACGCAGATCGTCGAGAGCGCGGCCGGTGTCCGCGAACCGGTAGCGCGAAACGGAGGCCTTCAGGCCGAGGTTTCCTGCCAGCCGCAAGAAGCCCTCCCCATCCTCGCGTGTGTTCGCCGTGACGGTGCGGAGGTCGCGTTCCCCGAAGAGGTGGTCTTCGTACGACATTGCCGGAATGTCGCTCATGTGGATCCCTGCGAGCACGACCGTCCCGCCGGGGGCCGTAGCCCGAAGGGCAGCGAGCACCAGTGGGCCCGCCGGGGCGAACACGATGGCCGCGTCCAAGTCCGACGGAGGCTCCTCGGCCTCCTCTCCGACGAACCCGAGGTTCAGCGCGCGAGCCAGAGCGCGGTTGTGCTCGCCGCGGGTCATCACATGCACCGTGGCACCCTGCGCGGCCGCCATCTGCGCGGTGAGATGTCCGCTCGATCCGAAGCCGTACACGCCCAGCGCCCCTCCGGCCGGCAGCCGTGCCCGCGAGAGCGCACGGAAGCCGATGATGCCGGCGCACAGGAGCGGGGCGGTATCCACGGGGTCGACACCGGCGGGGAACGCGTACGCGAAACGCTCGTCCACGATCACCTGGTCTGCGTGCCCGCCATCGACGTCCCACCCCGTGAAACGTGCGTTCGGACAGAGATTCTCCTTCCCCGATATGCACCAGCGACAGCTTCCGCAGGTCTCGGCGAGCCAGGCCACGCCGACACGGTCACCGACCGCGAAACGCGATGTCGCGGATCCCGTCGCGATCACCTCGCCCACGACCTGATGCCCGGGGATCACAGGGTCACGATGCCGTGCGATATCGCCGTCGATCACGTGCAAGTCGGTGCGGCACACCCCGCACGCCTCCACCCGCACGAGGAGGCTGTGCGCCGCGATCTCGGGAACAGGGACGATCGTCAGGCGCGCGTCTCCACTGCCGTGCGTCGTCCAGGCCCGCATATCCGCGTCGACCACCATGGCTCAGGCCCCCCACGAGCGCGACGACACGGCGCCGCCGGGCACCACCGCCACCGGACTTTCGGCGCGCCACAGCACCTCTTGGACGACGGTGCCGAGCAGGCTCGCCGCAGGCACGCCACGGTGGTGCGTTCCCACGACGAGCATGGAACTTCGTGGCGCGAATCGCAGCAGCGCCGCCGACCGGCTGTCGCGCACGAGCTCGCTGTGGAGGTCCACGATGGGAAACCGCTCGATCACCCAGCTCACCGCGGCGTCGAGCTTCGCGCGATGCTCGGCCATCGCACTCTCCGGGGAGTGGACGAGCGCCGTTGTTCCAGAGAACGACGGCGTGGGCATGAGCCACGCGTGCACCAGTCGAATCGAGGTGTCGGTCGTATATGCCTCCGCGGCGGCGAAGGCGAGCGCCGCTCCTGAGGACTCGTCGTCGGCGATTCCGACGGTGACCGGCTCGCCCACGTCGACCCATCCTGCGGGAACCATCACCACCGGCACGTGCGCGTGCGACCCGGCGCGCACCGGCGCAGCGCCGGCCACGTCGACGCGGACCGGACGCCCGGCGTTCGTTCCGACGACGAGCAGATCGGCATCGCCCGCGAAGTCGCTGAACGAGCCCGCCACGCTTCCTTCCAGCCGGTGCAACTCGACACCGACCCCGGGTGCGCGGTCGCGCAGGTACTCCTCAGCGTGCGCCAAGTGGGCCAACCCGGCTCGGCGTTCCTGCGGAAGCCGCGAGACGACGCTGACCAGGCCCACTTTCGCATCCGCCCGCTCTGCGCGCGCCGCCACCCACGACAGCGCGGAGATGGATCCCGGGCTTCCGTCGAAGCCGAGGTAGATTCGCTCCATCAGCCCCTCCCTGTTCGCTCGTGCGGCGGCGCGCCGCGCTGAGACAAGCCAAGCCGGGGTGCAGCCCAGCCGACGGGCCTAAGGTCCCTCCGGCCGCGGTTTCGACGTCCGCGGCCCTCGCCGGGAGAAGGCCACGGGACCTTCGACCCCCGACCGCCGTGATCGTGCGGCTCGGATGGACGTGCATGTCGCAGAACCGACCCGAAGGCCCTACGCGCTCGAGTGTGCGCCCGAGTCAGGCACTCCCTGCGAGGCGCCGGCGCGCTCTGCGAGCCGCAGCCACGTCTCGACGACGGAGTCGGGGTTGAGAGAGATCGAGTCGATGCCCTCATCGACGAGCCAGTCGGCGAAATCCGGATGATCCGATGGCCCCTGGCCGCAGATCCCCACATACTTCCCCCGGCGCTTGCAGGCCGCGATGGCCAGGCGCAGGACTTCCAGCACGGCGGGGTCCCGCTCGTCGAAGCCCGCGGACACCAGGTCGGAGTCACGGTCGATCCCCAGCACCAGCTGCGTCATGTCATTCGAGCCGATCGAGAAGCCGTCGAAGTGATCGAGGAAGCGATCGGCGACGAGTGCGTTCGAAGGGATCTCGCACATCATCATGATCTCGAGGCCGTTGCGGCCCCGCTCGAGTCCGTGCCGGGCGAGCTCCGCGGTCACGGCGGCCGCCTCCGCGACGGTCCGCACGAATGGCACCATCACTTTGAGGTTCGTCAGCCCCATCTCGTCGCGGACGAAGCGCAGGGCTTCGCACTCCATGGCGAAGCACTCCTGAAAGGCGGGCGTGACGTATCGCGATGCGCCTCGCCAGCCGAGCATGGGGTTCTCTTCGTGCGGCTCGTAGCGGTCACCGCCGAGAAGATGCGCGTACTCGTTGGACTTGAAGTCACTCGTCCGTACGATCACCGGCTCCGGGGCGAACGCCGCGGCGATCGTCGCCACGCCCTCCGCCACCCGCCGCACGAAGAAGTCCCGCGGCGAGGCGTAGGCCGCGACGCGGTCGGCGATCTCCGACCTCAGCGGCTCATCCAGCGCGTCGCCCTCGAGGAGGGCACGCGGATGGATGCCGATCTGATGCCCGACGATGAACTCCAGGCGAGCCAGACCCACGCCCTGGTGCGGCAGCGCCGCGAGCGCGAACGCCTGGTCGGGGGTGGCGACATTGAGCATGACGCGAACCGGCGGCTGCGGCATCCGCTCGATGGGAACCGTCTGCTCGACGAAGTCCAGCCGACCTGCGTACACCACCCCCGCCTCGCCTTCGGCGCACGAGACGGTCACCTCGGCTCCGTCCACAAGGTCGCTGGTCGCTCTCCCCGTTCCGACGACGGCGGGGATTCCGAGTTCGCGGGCGATGATCGCGGCGTGGCACGTGCGCCCGCCGCGGTCTGTCACGATCGCCGCGGCCCGCTTCATGATCGGCTCCCAGTCCGGGTCGGTCATCTCGGCGACGAGGACATCGCCGTCGCGCACGTCGCTCATCTGCGCCGGGGACCGCACGATGCGGACCTTGCCTGCACCGACGCGCTGTCCGATCGCGCGGCCCTCGAGGAGGACCGGTCCGTGCTCACGCAGCAGAAACCTGGTGAGCACGGGCTCGTGCCGGCGTGAGACCACCGTCTCCGGCCTCGCCTGCAGGATGTAGAGCTTTCCATCGAGCCCGTCGCGTGCCCACTCGATGTCCATCGCGCGGCCGTAGTGGTCCTCGATGATGAGCGCGTATCGGGCGAGTTCGAGAACCTCGTCATCCGAGATGCTGAACCGGCGCCGGTCCAGGTCTGCCACGGGCGTCATCGCCGTGCTGGAGCCGACATCATGTCCCGACGCGAGTCGGAGGGCGACCGCCTTCTCGCCGAGCTGACGTCGCAGGACGGCGGGCCGCCCGTTTCGCAACGCGGGCTTGTACACCGTGAACTCGTCGGGGTTGACCGCCCCCTGCACGACGGCCTCGCCCAGGCCATAGGCGCTCGTGATGAGCACCGCGCGGTCGAAGCCGGACTCCGTGTCAACGGTGAACATGACGCCCGACGAACCGACGTCGGAGCGCACCATCCGTTGCACGGCAGCCGACAGCGCGACATCACCGTGCGCGAATCCCTGGTGCACGCGGTAGGCAATGGCCCGATCGTTGTAGAGCGAGGCGAAGACGCTGCGGACTGCGTGCAGAACGTGATCGATGCCCGAGATGTTCAGGTACGTCTCCTGCTGCCCGGCGAACGACGCGTCCGGCAGATCCTCGGCCGTGGCCGACGACCGGACTGCCCATGTCGCGGCGGAGTCGGCATCCCCCTCGATCATCGTCTCGTACTCGGCGCGGAGGTCGCGCTCCACGTCACCCGGGAGCGGCTGCGCCTCGATCCACGAGCGGATCTCACCGCCGACGCGACTGAGCCGTTCGACGTCCGAGACGTCGAGCTGCGCGAGCTCCGCCTCGATGCGTCGGTCCAACCCGCCGGCGGCGAGGAAGGCGCGGTAGGCGTCGGCCGTGGTGGCGAAGCCCCCGGGGACGCGAACTCCGGCGGCGCCGAGGCGGGTGATCATCTCGCCGAGCGAGGCGTTCTTTCCCCCGACCTGCGGCAGATCCGCCATCGTGATCCTGTCGAGCTGAAGGATGTTCGTCATGGGTCGGCCCGATGCCTCAGCTCGGTCTCTCCAGAGCGCGGACGATCTGCCCGAACTCCTCGGGGCTGATCTCGCCGCGGGCCAGGCGTTCTTCCGCGATCTGGCGCGCGGAACCCGGCGCGGCGGGTCCTGTGCCCGTCGCGCGGGAGGTGCCCATGGTGAACACGCGGACGATGAGCACGATGAGCGCTGCCAGGATGAGGAGGAGGAGGACGATGCCGAGCGACATCCATCCCCACCCGAAGCTTCCATACATCATGAGTGACCGCCTTACCGCGTCGCACCGGTGGACGCTTTCCAGGATCATGATGCTTCCGCGACGAGGCGACGCAGCAGGTCGAAGGTCCCGCGAACCCGGTGAGGGGCGCCCCTGAAGGTGCCCCTCACCGCGTGCGTCAGAGCTGGGCGAGCAGTTCCTGCATCGTCGCGATCTCAGCGGTCTGGCTGTCTTTGATGTTCTGGGCCATCTCGACCACATCGGCGTTCTGACCGCGATCGATCTCGGCCTGCGCCATCTCGATGGCGCCCTCGTGGTGGACGATCATCTGCTCGAGGAACAGACGGGACGCCTCGACGCCGGTGGCGGCTTCCAGCGCGGCCATGTCGTCGTCGCTCATCATCCCGCCGCCGTGTCCCCTCTCGTCCATGCCCGGCATGCCGGCGCCCCACTCTTCCAGCCAGCGCTGCAGCTGGTCGATCTCGGGCTGCTGCGCAGCCTTGATGTTCTCGGCGAGGGACACGACCTTCTCGTCGATGCGATCCTTCGCCAGGATCGCGTCTGCCATGTCGATGGCTTGCTGGTGGTGCGGGATCATCATCATCGCGAACATCACGTCCGCTTCGTTGAAGTCGGCCGAGGCCGAGGTCGAGGTCGGGTTCGGGTCGCGGTCCATGCCGGGCATGGACCATGGGCCGGTGCCACCGCTGTCGGCGCAGCCGGCCAGCGTCAGGGCGATGCCGAGAGCAAGTGCGGCGGTGGCCGCGTTGCGGGTGTTCATCAGGGTTCTCCAATCAGGGGTACGCGAAGGTATGCCCAGACCAGGCGGCCAAGGCAGGTGTGCAATCGGAGTCGGCGGCAGCGGACTCCGGACGCTTCACGTGCGACTGATGCAGAGGGCGGTGAGAGAGGGGGGTCGCCGACGTGTTCGGCTCGCCGGGGCCGACGGGACCGGTCGCGGTCGAGGCATCGTCGACAGCCACCGGTGCCCGGGTTGCGGTCGCAACAGCAGTGCGACAGCCAGGAGCGCGAGGACGCAGGCCATGGCGAGCATGCTCGAGTGGTCGTCGCCGCAGTCTGCGCAGACATCGGTGACAACGGTGGTGGCCGTGGTGGCCGTGGTGGCGGAATGGGCGTGGCCGATGTCGCGGTCCGCGACCACGGCGGTGTCCGCGGCGTGGTCGCCGGCGCCTGAGGCGGCGTGGCCGCTGAGAGAGTGCATGGCGAGGAGGCCGACGATGACCGCGCCGGTGAGCGCGATCAGCAGCAGCAGCCGACGGGCCGTGGACCGGCCGGTCTGCAGGCGAGCCCTCAACGCGATCAGCGACATGCCACCTCCCTGCTTCCACGGTACGCGCACGTCGCTCCCCCGGCGCGACCTTCTGCGCCCGCATGTGCAGCGCGCTGACGAGCTCTGCGTCCACGACGCGGCACCCGCGGAGAGCCGGACGCGGCGCACGGCGTCCTGACGTTTCCGTGCGTCCGTGGCAGGCTGTGGGCATGCGGAGCCGGTTCTCGCTCGTGGCTCGGTACCCGGTCGTGTTCGTCACGGTCGCCGTGGGGGCGGTCGTCGTCGGCTTGAGCATGGCCGGCGCACAGGAGGCTGGTCGATGGCTGGCCACCGTGTACGTTTCCCTCGTCGTCGTGTGGACGCTGGTCGGCATGGTCCGGGAAGTCCTGCGGGGCCACGTCGGCCTCGACATCCTGGCTGTGATCGCGATGGTGGCCACGCTCGCGGTCGGCGAGTACGTGGCCTCCTTGATCATCGTGTTGATGCTGTCCGGCGGCCAGGCGCTCGAGGACTTCGCAACCCGACGTGCGAAGCGTGAGCTGACGGCGCTGCTCGACCGGGCGCCGAGGATCGCGCATACCGTCAGCGACCCGGCGGACGGCCCCGAGTCCGTGCGCGACGTGGCCGCTGAGGACGTCCGCGTGGGCGACATCCTGTTGGTGCGACCGTCCGAGATCGTTCCTGTCGATGGCGAGCTCCTGAGTGAATCGGGGTCTTTCGACGAGTCGTCGATCACGGGCGAGAGCCTGCCCGTGTCGCACATCGCCGGCGAACTGGTGCTTTCGGGCTCTCTCAATGGATCGCGCGCGGTGAAGATCCGATCCACGCGCACGGCGGCGGACAGCCAGTACCAGCAGATCGTGGCGCTGGTGCACGAGGCGCAGGAGTCGAAAGCGCCGGTGGTGCGCCTCGCCGACCGCTTCGCTGTGCCGTTCACCGCGGTCTCCCTTGTCATCGCCGGTGCCGCGTGGGGCATCTCGGGTGACCCGACGAGATTCGCCGAGGTGCTGGTGCTGGCGACTCCGTGCCCGCTGCTCATCGCCGCTCCGGTGGCGTTCATGGGCGGTCTGTCCCGCGCAGCGAAAGCGGGTGTGATCGTCAAAGGCGGCGCGGTGATAGAACAGCTCGCGCGCGTGAGGTCGGCGGCTTTCGACAAGACGGGGACGCTCACGGAGGGTCAGCCGGATCTCGTCGACGTCCGCGCCGCGCCGGGTTTCGAGGCGGATGATGTGCTGGCGCTTGCAGCCTCCGCCGAGCAGTACTCCACACATGTGCTCGCCGCGGGCATCCGCCGAGCCGCGGACGGCCGGGGGCTGTCGCTCCTGCCCGTGCACGACGCGAGCGAAGTGGCCACGAACGGTGTCGCCGCGACCGTCGACGGTCGTCGTGTCGTCGTCGGAAAGCCCGCCTACGTCGCCTCGCTGGCACCGGATACGACACGCGCGACCGCGCGGCCCGGCGAGGCGATCGCGTACGTGGCGGTCGATGGCCGGTTCGCCGGAGTACTGGTTCTGGCCGACGACCCCCGGCCCGAGTCGCGCACGGTCATCGACTGGCTGCGGCGGCACGGCGTCGACGGCCTGGTCATGCTCACCGGTGATGCGCAAGAGACCGCGGACGCGATCGCGGCGGACCTCGGAATCACCCGGGTTCACGCCGAGCTGCTGCCCGCCGACAAGGTACGCCTGGCAGCGGAGCTGCAGCCGCGCCCCGTGATGGTCGTCGGCGACGGTGTGAATGACGCCCCCGTGCTCGCCGCCGCGGACGTCGGCATCGCCCTGGGTGCTCGAGGTGCGACCGCGGCCGGCGAAGCGGCCGACGTCGTCCTGTTGAAAGACAGCCTTCGCGGAGTCGCCGACGCCGTCTCGGTCGCGCGCCACACCCTGCGGACGGCGTACGTGGCCATCTGGGTGGGCATCGTGCTGAGTGTGGGACTCATGCTCGTCGCCACGACGGGTGTGATCCCGGCCGTCGTCGGAGCGCTGATCCAGGAACTGGTCGACGTCACCACCATCCTCTTCGCTCTGGGGGCCCTCGCGGCTTCGCATGCGGACCTCGGGCCACCCGCGGGGCGGACGGCGGCGTCGACGCCTGAAAGGAACCGCGTGTGACTTTCGTCCCGGCCGTGCCCGCGCCGACGCCGCACGCTTGTGTCACCCTCATCGCTGCGATGAGGGGTCGGTGAAGGACGGGGAATGTGATGAAGCGCTTGATTGCGGTCGGAGTGACAGACGCAGCCGCGTCTCGGCGTGCCGTCGACTGGGCGGTGCGGCGGGCTCAGGATCGCCGCGAGCGCATTCTCCTGGTGTCGGTGGTGGAGCACGGTGCGGGGATCGGCGGCGAATCGGCGCTCGTCGATGCGGCGCTCGCTGCGACGGAACAGCTGCTGGACGACCGCGCAGCGATGGCGCGCGCGGCCGGGCTCGATGTGACGGTTCGGCTCGCGAGGGGCCGTCCTCTCGAGCAGCTGCTGGAGATCTCGCGAGACGCGGACCTCTTGGTGATCGGCAGCGACTACTCCGGCGAGCGTCACGCACGCGCGCGCGGGCCGCGGGGCATCCGAGTGAGTGCCGGTGCTCATTGTCCGGTCGCCGTCATCCCCGACATGGACCTCGATGACCGCTCTGGCGTCGTCGTCGGCGTCGACGGCTCCGAGGTGTCGGAGCACGCCATCCGGTTCGCCGCCCAGGAGGCTGATCGGACCCACGAGCCGCTCACCGCGGTCGCCGCCTGGTCACCGTTCGCCGTGCCTCTGGAGATCCGGAGCTATCCCGAGGACTATCTGACCAACATGCAGAATCTCACGGAGGAGACTCTCGGGCTCTCGCTCGCCGGGCTGCGCGAGGACTATCCGGATCTGCAGCTGCGCTCGATCGTCGAGGCTGGATATCCCGCCGAGGTGCTCTGTCGTGAGGCGGAGCGCGCGCGCCTCGTCGTCGTGGGCAGCCATGGCCGCGGCGGAATCGCCCGCTTTCTGCTGGGGTCGACGAGCCAGACATTGCTCGACCGCATGCCGACCGCCGTTGCGATCGTGCGCTGAGCACACGTCTGCACAAGCCATCCAGACGCTCGAGCCAGGCCAGACCCGGGAGGCGCGGTGGGCACGAACGGCGGCGACACCTGGCATGCGCGCGATGTCGCGGCGACCTTCCAGATGCTCGGCAGTCGACCATCGGGGCTCACGACGGTCGAGGCGACCGAGCGACTGACCCGGCTCGGCCAGAATGAGCTGTTCGTCGCCCCGCCCACGCCCGCGTGGAGAGTCCTGCTGCGGCAATTCGCGTCGCCGCTGATCCTGATCCTCCTCGGCGCGGGGGCCATCACCGCCGCGATGCGAAAGTGGGCCGATACCGGCGCCATCCTCGTTGTTCTGGTTGTGAATGCGGCGATCGGGTTCTGGCAGGAGCAGCGAGCATCGGCGGAGGTCCGTGCGCTCGCCGTCCTCAGCACGCCTCAATGTCGGCTGCTCAGAGACGGGCACGTCTCCGTGGTCTCCGCGACAGTGGTCGTCCCCGGCGACGTGGTGATCATCGAGAGCGGAGATCGCGTGCCCGCCGACCTGCGACTCACCGAGGTGCGATCCCTGCAGCTCGATGAGTCGATGCTCACCGGTGAGGTCTACCCGGTGGTGAAAGCCACATCGCCGGTACCGTCCGATGCCGGCGTCGGGGATCGCACGTCGATGGCGTTCAGCGGAACTTTCGTCACGACGGGGCGCGGCACCGGCATCGTCGTCGCCACAGGCGACGACACCGAGGTGGGGCGGATCAATGCGCTCGTGCAGGGCGCCTCGCCGATGACCCCGCTTCAGCGACTGATGAAGCGGTTCGAGTCGCGAGTGGGAATCGCCGTCGCTGCGGTGGCCGCTCTCGTATTCGCCTCCGGGCTCATCCTCGGCGGCTCCCTGGAGGACGTCTTCCTCTCCGCCGTCGCGCTCGCCGTCGCGTCGATCCCGGAGGCACTGCCGGTCGTGCTGACCATCGCGCTGAGCGTCGGTGTCGCACGCATGGCGCGCCACAAGGCGGTGATCCGGAGGCTCCCCGTCGTCGAGGCACTCGGGTCGACAACCGTGATCGGCTCGGACAAGACCGGCACGCTCACCCAGAACACCCTCACCGTCGAAGAAGTCTGGACGACCAACGGTCTCACGCACCTCGCGCCTCCAGCGACAGAGCAGCGTGCAGCGCACGACGACCCACTGGTTCTCGAAGTGCTGCGGACCGGAGCGCTCACCAACGAGGCCCGGAGGCGGCACGGAACCGACGGGTTCATCGGCGACTCCGTCGACGTCGCAATGGCAGTCGCTGCGCTCCGTCACGGCGACGTCGCTCCCGAGGCCGGCGGGCCGCCGCTGTCGCACACGTCGTACGAGCCGCAGCTCGGCTACTCCCAGACCGCCAGGCGAAGTCCTGACGGCTCGTGCGTCCTCTACGTGAAGGGCGCACCCGACGCACTGATCGCGATGAGCTCGCGCCTACGGACCTGCCACGGCGACATCCCGCTTGAACCAGAGGCCGTGCACGATGCGAACGTCGAGATGGGAAGACGAGGCCTCCGCGTCATCGCCACCGCCACCCGACCGCTTCCGCGGGGGTGGGACGCACGCCGACCGCTTCCCACTCCATCGGACCTGACTCTTCTCGGCCTGGAGGGCATGGACGATCCGCCTCGGCCCGGCGTCGCCGAGGCCATCGCATCCTGCCAGGACGCGGGGATCGCGGTGAAGATGATCACGGGCGATCATCCGGCCACCGCCGAGGCCATTGCCGACCGCCTCGGCATCCCCCATCGGGGGCCCGCGGTGACCGGACGGGAGATGCGGCACCTCGACGATGCCCTGCTGGCGGCGCGGCTTCGTGAGGCCGGCGTCGCCGCCCGCGTCTCCCCACAGGACAAGCTGCGGATCGTGACCGCGCTCCAGGACCAGGGCGAGGTCGTCGCCGTCACCGGAGACGGCGTCAACGACGCACCCGCACTGAAGGCGGCGTCCATCGGCGTCGCAATGGGACGAAGCGGAACCGACGTCGCACGCGAGTCCGCCGACATGGTGCTCACGGACGACAACTTCGTCACCATCGTGAGTGCAGTCCTGCAAGGCCGCGTGACCTTCGCCGCGATCCGGAAGGCCACCTTCTTCCTCCTCTCGACGGCGCTCGGTGTGATCATCGCGGTGCTGACCAACGTCTTCACCGAGCACCCGCTGCTGTTCCTTCCCATCCAGGTCCTCTGGATCAACATGGTCACCAACGGCCTTCAAGACATCGCGCTGTCCTTCGAGCCCGCCGAAGGAGACGAGCTCACCCGACCGCCGCGCCCCCAGAGTCAGGGACTGCTGTCACGGACGCTGTGGATCCGCGTGGCCATCACCGGAGCCTGGATCGGCATGGTCGTGCTGCTGGTCTACACGTGGGCGATCGAATCGGGATACTCGGAGACGCACGCGCGCACGCTCGCCCTCACCGTTCTGGTCACTCTGAACTTCTTCCAGACCGGCAACGCGCGCGCTGAGCATCGTTCCCTCTTCACGCTCAGCCCCTTCTCGAATCCGTTCCTCCTCGCCGCCGCCACCGGTTCGCTGATCCTGCAATGGGTCGCCATGACCTGGAGCGTCAGCGCCGACCTCCTTCAGCTGACCCCTCTCTCCCTCGTCGAATGGGGAGCGTGCTTCGCTCTCGGGGCAACAGTTCTCGCTCTGGTCGAGGGGGAGAAGCTGCTGCGCAACCGGAAGCCGAGGTAGCAGTGGCGGCTCGCACCGCGGCCGGCCGGGACCTCGGGCGGCGCAGTCCACGCGCACTCGTCAGGTGGTCGGGATCGCGACGATCGGCTCGGTCGTCGGCACGCCGTCAGGAGCGCCGCCGTCGGGTTCGACGGTCACGGCGACGATGTCGTCGGCCTGCCACTCCCCGTCCAGGAGCACGGTCGAGGCACCGTCGGCCCCGGCCTCGAACGTCCCCGCCGACACCGGGCGCTCGCCGCGCACCCACCACAGCTCGAAGACGTCGTCCTCGGGGATGCGCGGAAGACCATTCGCGACGAGGACGACCTTCCCGACGGACGGCGCCCAGTGCGCGGTGGCGGTGCCTCCGCCGGTCACCTCGACCGTCGCGGACGCCGCGTCCGGTGCCGCCTCGATCTGGTCGAGCGCGACGACCGCGGGTGGGCGATCGACGAGATCGACGATCGTCGCGGCGCCGAAGCCGATCCCGATCAGGAGGACGAGCGAGGCGGCCAGCGCGACCAGACCGCGGGTCCAGTTGCGCCGCGTGACCGCCTGGAGCTGCTCGGTGGTCGGCGGTGGCGCGACGGAGGATGCGCGATCGGCGGGGAGGTCCGTTGGGTCCCCGGCCGGGTTCGGGGCATCGGGAGCGGGCGCCTGCGCTGCGGGGTCGGCGCCCTCCGCCGCAGCGGAGTGCTCACCTCCGGGCAGCTGCGGCTCGGCGCCGATGCGCGCGAGCAGACCGGCCCGGATGGCCGGCGGCGGCACCTGGTCCTCGACGCCGTCTGCCAGCGTCGCGGCGGTGGCGACGAAGGCCGAGATCCAGTGCTCCCACTCCGGATGGCGCACCCGCTCCGCCTCGAACGCCACGCGATCAGCGGGCGAGAGCGCGTTCAGCGCGTGGCCGGCCGCCAGCTCCGCGAACTCTTCCTCGGTCACTGCGCCACCCCCATCGCCACTCTCAGGCGGGTCAGTCCGTCCCGCATCCTGGTCTTGATCGTCCCCAGCGGCGCCCCCACCAGCACCGCGATCTCGCTCTGACTGTAACCGCCGTAGTACGCCAGAGTGAGAGCTTCCTGCTGTGCCTCGGGAAGCACCGCGAGCGCGGCCGCGAGCTCGCTGCTCGCCATCCGCAACTCGACCTGCTCGGCCACGCTGTCGTGCGCGACGTCGAGGTCTCGAAGTCCCGCACGCACATCCCGGTCGGTGCTCGCCTGTGACGCGCGCACCCGGTCGACGGCTCTGCGGTGGGCGATCGTGAGCACCCAGGACCTTGCCTGCCCCTTGTTCGGAGCGAAGCGCGCAGCGGTTTGCCAGACCTCGAGGAAGATCTCCTGCAGCACTTCCTCGCTCTGCGCACGATCGACCAGGACCCGGAGGACGAGGCCGAAGACACGAGCCGACAGCGCGTCGTAGAGCTCGGCGAACGCGGCCTGATCGCCGGCGGCGACACGTTGGAGCAACACGCCGACATGATCGACGCGAGACGTACCGTCCTCCGGCACGTCGACGCCGTCGATCACCATGCCCACCAGCATGCCGCATCCCCTCCCGTGTGACCGCATCCGCGGCTCCCCGTCACCCGAACGTGAACGAGTACACCTCGACGCCCGGCGACACCTCGACCTCGAGCACACCGGGTCCGCCCCCATGCCCCGTGACGACGGGATACGAGCGCGGCGTGCCCGACACCGGCACCGCCTCGGCGACGGTGCTCGCCCCGTCACCCCGCACCCGCACCTCGCCCTCCCCGGCGAGGACCATGCGCACCTCGTCGGCACGGAACACCAGGCGGATCACCGTGGCGCCCTCCCCCGCCGGGGTGGCGTACTGGCTCTCGATCCGCCAGCGCCCGTCGAGCGCGAACGAGTCCGCGGGCTGATCACCGGGCAGCAGGAAGCCCACCTCCCCGGCACCGTATGCCTCGTCGCCGCCGAAGTTGACGTCCTTCGAGAAGCCGAGGAACGTCTCACGGGTCCGCGAACCCGCCTCGGGCGTGTCATCGACGACGTCGGTCTCGGGCGGGAGCGCGACGCCGGGAGCGGCATCCCGAAGCAGCTCGCGGAGGAGTCTCTCGGTCGCTGCGTAGTTGCCCTCGCCGAAGGCGATGTGCCGCACGACGCCCTCGGCATCGATCAGGTAGTGCGCGGGCCAGAAGCGGTTGCGGTAGTTGGTCCAGGTGGCGAGGTCGTTGTCGAGGGCGACGGGGTAGGTGATGCCGAAGTCCCGGGCGCCGGCGGCGACGTTCGCGGCGTCCTTCTCGAACGCGTACTCCGGGGAGTGGATGCCGATCACCCGCAGCCCTGAGTCGCCGTACGCCTCGTCCCACGCCACGACATGGGGGATGCTGCGCTGGCAATTGATGCACGAGTACGCCCAGAAGTCGATCAGCACGACGTTGCCGCGCAGGTCGTCGAGGTCGACGGCGGCGCCATCGGGAGTGTTCAGCCACTGCTCGATGCCCTTGATGCTCGGCGCCGTGCCGCACGACTCCAGCGTGGCGGCGCCGTTGGAGCACTGGTCGAGGTCCCTGTTCTCGTCGTTGACGAGACCGCCGAGCTCGAGTGCCCGCCGCGCCTCGGGGTTGTCGGTCAGGTCGCGCTGCAGGTTCGCGGTGTAGTCGGGCACCAGCCGCTGCAGTTGTTGCGGCACGTTGAAGGCGAGACCCACCGCGAGCGCCAGCATCGCGACGCCGGCGGCGATCCGGATGCCGCGTTCCCGGCGACGGAACGAGCGGATGCGCTCGATCAGCCCGCGACCTGCGAGTGCGAAGAACAGCAGCGGGATCGCCACCCCGACCGCGAACGACACGGTCAGCAGCACCGTGTCGGCACCGACGCGACCGGTCGAGCCCGCGACGATGATCGCCGCGAGGACCGGGCCGGCGCACGGCACGAAGACCGCGCCGAGCGCGAGTCCGACCCCGAAGCCCTTTCCGCTGTTGGCGACCGCGCGTCGCGGCGTGAGCCGCCGGAAGGGCGCCTCGAGGAGCTGCTCGACCCGGGGTATCAGCATCCCGATCCCGATGAGCACCAGCACCGCGATCCCCACCCAGCGGATGATGTCCTGCGGCAGATCGAGCGCGCCGAGCACGACCGTTCCGAGGAGCGTCACGAGGGTGAAGCTCAGCACGAGGCCGAGGATGACGAGGTACGGACGCCACCGCGACGCCGGCACCGGCTCGTCCGCCCGGCCGTCGAACCGCGCCGACTGCGCGCCGCCGGTGAGGAAGACGACCGGCAGCACCGGCAGCACGCACGGCGAGATCCCCGTGATCAGCCCGCCCAGCAGCCCGATGATGACGATCGACATGTGCTCCCCCGTCCGTCCGGCGCTTCCCGTGCGAGGTGCCGTCGCGGGTTGTTCGCGCCCGGTGCCGCTTCGGATTGGCGACGCGGCGACGGATGCCTCTCCCTCGCGGGCGACGGGAGTCCGTGGTGACGGTTCCCATCCGATTCCCGGGTGCCTCCGAAGAACTCGATGCAGCCGCTCTCGCGGCTCGATCCCGCAGCGCGGGAGTGCAGATCCCGGTCCGACACGGACCTCACAGAGGAGGAAGTCATGACACTCACACGTAAGCGCGTCTCGGCGGGGCTCGCCCTCGCGATCGCGACGACGTTCGCGGTGTCCGCCTGTTCGATGGGCGGATCGACGGCGGAGCCGTCGGCCGAACCGACCACCCCCGCCACCGAGATGACGGAGGAGCCCGCTGAGATGGACCCCGCGGCGAACCTGGTCGGGCCGGGCTGCGCCGGTTACGCCGAGGCGGAGCCGGACGGCGCAGGCTCGATCGAAGGCATGTCGGCTGACCCGGTCGCGGTCGCGGCATCCAACAATCCGCTGCTGTCCACGCTCGTCGCGGCCGTGAGCGGTCAGCTCAACCCCGATGTCGACCTCGTGGACACGCTCAACGGCGATGAGTTCACGGTCTTCGCTCCGGTCGACGACGCGTTCGCGAAGATCGATCCGGCGACGATCGAGGCGCTGGGAACCGACGCCGAGACGCTGACGGCGATCCTGACGTACCACGTGGTCCCCGGCCAGATCGAGCCGTCCGGAATCGCCGGCACCCACACGACGGTGCAGGGCGCCGACCTCGAGGTCACCGGCGAGGGCGACATGTGGATGGTCAACGACGCCAACGTCATCTGCGGCGGCGTGCAGACGGCCAACGCGGTCGTCTACCTCATCGATTCGGTGCTGATGCCCCCGGCACAGTGATCGGGATCTGGATCCCATCCGATCCGCCATCGACACCGAACAACGGTCACAGCGCGGCAGATCGCCGCTGAGAAAAGGAGGCCTCTCATGGGCTCGTCACCGAATCGCATCGTCGCCACGGTCTTCGGCGCCGTCTACCTGCTCGTAGGGCTGCTCGGGTTCGTCTACACGGGCGGGGTCGGGTTCGCCGCCACCGAGGGCGGGCTGCTCCTAGGCATCTTCGCGGTGAACCCGCTCCACAATGTCGCGCACCTGCTGATCGGCGCCGCGCTGCTCATCGCCGGTCTGCGCGGGGCCCGCCCCGCCAAGGTCGTGAACATCACCATCGGGGCGGCGTATCTGCTCCTCGGCGTCGCCGGCTTCTTCCTCGTGGGCACGCCGGCGAACATCCTCGCTCTGAACGCGCCGGACCACTTCCTGCACCTGGGCAGCGCCATCGTGCTCCTCGGAGTCGGTCTGGCCGCCGAGCGGTCATCGCGAGTCGCGACGGCGTGACCATGCGACAGGGGGCATCCACGACGAAGCGCACCGAGAGTCGCGCCTCGTCGTGGGTGCCCGTCGCCGCGTGGGGCTTCGGCTTGATCGGTGCAGCGCTCGGCGCGGCCGCGATCGTCGCGCTCCAGGCAGACACCCTCTCGCGCGTGATCGGCGTGCTGTCCGTCGTCCTCGCACTGTGCGCACTGACGTGGGGAGCCGCGAGCCTTGCCCTCGGCCGTACGCCTGCGCCGCGGGCGGCGGTCGCCGGCGTCTCCGCAGCGGTGGCGCTGGCGCTCGCCCTGCTCGCGACGGCGCCGGGCCGGGCGAGCATCCTCGCGATCGCAGTGCTCACGGGCATGGGGGTCGTCGTCATCTTCGGGATCGTCCGCGGACGCCGCCGCCCCTCGCACCACGCCGGACTCTGGGGTCTGGCCGCCGCGGCCGCCGTGGTCACGATCGTCGTCGTACCGGCCCTGGGCTCGTGCCAGGCCGCCGCCCTCGTCGACACCGACGGCACCACGCTCCCCGTCATCACGCACGACGGGCACTGACACCGCGTCGCCGGTCCTGACGGGTGCACTCGACGAGGAGCTGAGAGACGCCGTTCGCGGGGCCGGCTCACCCTGGCGGCGTCACGGCGCCCGGTGCGTGTGCATGCGCTCCCCGGAGGCACTGAAGATGCTGAGCACTTCGGCCGGCCCGTCCGCCGTGGCGCTCAGGCTGTGCGGCATCCGCGTGTCGAACTCGGCCGCCTCGCCACGCCCGATGATGTGCTCGTGGCCGTTGAGTGCCAGCCGAAGCCGGCCGCTCAGGACGTACAGCCATTCGTACCCGTCATGCACGCGCGGGGTCGGCGCTGTCTCTGACGCGGGAAAGGTCACCTTGTAGGTCTGCACGGGTGAGTGTTCCAGCGTGAGCGGTGCGATGACCATTCCGTCTCGACGTTCGACCGACCGACGCACCCGGGGGTCGACCGGCGTCACGGGGAGGAGATCATCGACGCGGATGCCGAGCTGCCGGATGAGCGGCAGCAACAGGGCCAACGACGCCTGGCGCTTGCCGGACTCCAGGCGAGAGAGGGTGCTCACCGACATCCCTGCCCGCGCAGCGAGATCCTCGAGCGTCCAGCCACGCTCACGCCGCGCCGCCCGCAGGCGGGGTCCGATCTGGGCGAGTTCGGCATCCATCGTCCAATCTTGCCATTACTGCAAACCAACTTGCCAGCACGGCTCCGGATGATGACGCTGGAGACATGACGAACGAATGGGATGCCGTGATCATCGGCGGTGGTGCGGCGGGCCTCAGCGCCGCGCAGATGCTGGGACGCTCGCGGCGGCGCACTCTCGTGATCGACGGCGGGCAGCCGCGGAACCGCTTCTCGTCCTCGATGCACGGCGTGCTCGGCCACGACGGCCTCGACCCTGCGCGCCTGCTGGAGACGGGGCGCGCTGAGGCGCGCGCGTACGGGGTCGAGATCGTGACGGGCACGGTCAGCGCCCTGACTGACGAGGGCGCCTTCCTCCGAGTGCGGCGTTCGGATGGACAGGTGGACACGGCACGTACCGTCGTGATCGCGACGGGCATCCGGGACGAGCTTCCGGCCGTGCCCGGGCTCCGCGAAGAGTGGGGCCGATCGGTACTGCACTGCCCGTACTGCCACGGCTGGGAGGTCGCCGGAAAGCGGCTCGGCGTGCTTTCGACGTCGCCCGCGAGCGCTCACCAGATCGAACTGGTGCGGCAGCTCTCCGACGACGTGACGGCGTTCACCGCCGCAGCCGGGCCCCTCGATGAAGACACGGCGGCCCGGTTCGCGGCACGCGGTGTCGGCGTCGTCACGTCAGCCGTGCGGGCGGTCCACCGCGAGCGGGATGCGCTCGTGATCGCGACCGAGGACGGTGCCGACCACGTCGTCGACGCACTGTTCACGGCAGGAGACCCCGTCCTCGGCCTCGAGTTCGCCGCCGACCTCGACCTGGAACGCACCGAGGCGCCGGGCGCGCCTCTCGCCGTCGACATGCGGGGCGCGACGAGTCACCCACGCGTCTTCGCCGCGGGCAATGTCACCGCGCCCTTCGCGAACGTGCCCGTCGCGATGGGCACGGGGTCGATGGCAGGCGCCGGCGCCAACGCGATGCTCGTGGCAGAGGACTTCCGGCTCGCGGTCGCCGAACGCACCGCGCGGCGCAACGCCGGGTGGGAGGAGCGGTACGCAGCCGAGGACCGATTCTGGTCAGGCCGGGTCAATGCGTCGGTGGCCGCCATCGTCGCCGATCTCGAGCCGGGGACGGCATTGGACGTCGGCTCAGGCGAAGGCGGCGACGTGGTGTGGCTGTCTGAGCGCGGGTGGCGCGCGACCGGCGTCGACGTGTCGCCGACCGCGGTTCGCCGGGCGATGGAGTTCGCGTCAACCCGGGGCGTCGGCGCCCGCTTCGTCGTCGGCGACGGCGCCGCCTCGATCGAGGGCGAGTTCGACCTCGTGCTGTCGAGCTTCCTTCACTCGTGGGAGGACGACTTCCCCCGCATTCGGATGCTGCGCGACGCCGCCGAGCGCGTGGCCCCGCGTGGACACCTGCTCGTCGTGTCGCATGCGGCTCCCCCGCCGTGGCACGAACATCCCGCGGAGATGCCGTCGTTCCGCTCCCCCGCCGAGGAGCTCGCGCTCCTCGACCTGGATCCCGACCGGTGGCGACCGGAGATCGTCGGGATCCGTCGCCGCGACGCCACTGCGCCCGACGGCACCGCAGCACACCTGGACGACGGCATCCTGCTCCTCCGACGCGTCGGCTGATACGCGGCTTGGCGCCGATCCGGCTCACGCGGAAGACTGACACCATGGTCACGATTCGGGAGGCGCGACAGCTGCTCGAGCGCCATTTCGTGGAGCACCCGCCGGCGGTCTCGGGTGAGCTCTATATCGCTTCCGAGTGGTACGAGGATGCCACGGACTACATGCCCGTGTGGGGTGCGCGCGAGTTCCTTGTCGAGGGGCGCGAGGCCTTCGCACGGTGGGACAACCGCGTGATCTTCGTCGACAAGGAGACCGGTGAAGTGCACGCGGGCTTGCGCAATCTTCACGCGAAGAAGATCAGGGCGATGACGCCGGTCACAGCTCCGTCCGATTGAACGCCCGGCGGTCCGCGTCGTAGTGTGTGGCGCGGGGTACCCCCATCGCGGTGCTGAAGCCGACCCGCGGTTCGAGTGTGAGGAGTCCCGACATATCCGATGTGCCAGACAGGGTCAGTGCCTTCATCGGCGCTGCAGCTGGGCTACCCGTCGAGTCGTTCGTCGCGATCAGGAATGCGGTTGCGGAAGCGACCGCTGCGGGCGCGCGCGACGCAGCATTGGTCCCGGCGCTCGGGGCGGCTGACTTCGGCGCGCTCAACAAGCGTGTGCGCGACGCCCTCGAACCACGCGCGGCAGAACTGCGTGCCGCAGCTCCTGGCACGCTGCGTGCCGCGATCGCAAACACCACCGTCGCCGCGCAGGCTATCTGGAAGCGCGAGACCCTCACCCCCGAAGAGTTCGACTCGTACGTCGGTGTGTTCCGCGATGCCGGAGTCACGCAGGGCATCGTTCCGGATGCCGCGACCGACCGCAACAGCCTGGTCGAGGTGGCGCGGCGCCTCCACGCAAACCTTGCGGAGGCGCCGAACTTGAACATCATCGACTTGCCCGATGATCTCGGTATCTGTGCGGTGCATGCGGTGCGCGGCGGCGGCAAGATCTACGTGGCGCCAGACGAATCGGCGCTGTTCGTCGCCTCAACCGCCGACTTCGAAGCCGGGCTCGCGGCCTTCCGCGCGGGCGAGCGCACGCCGCTCACCAAGTTCGAGCCGCGCGCACGTGGGACGCAGTAGAGACCTGCGGTGGAAGTCGCCGATCCCTCCGCCTGGCAGGGACTCCGCTCCACGCGCGAGGCCATCGGCGACGTGCTCGCCCACCCGCCCGAACAGGGCCGCGCCACCTAGACGCGTCTGCATGCGAACGCGATGCGGCGACGTGATAGCGACAGCTCGCCGCGGCGCTCGATCTGAGGCAGCCGACCGTGAGCCACCACATGAAAGCGCTCCACGATGCCGGGCTCGTCGGACGGGAACCCGACGGCAGGCGAGTGTGGTACTCGATCGCCACCCGCCACGCCGATCGGATCGATGCGCTTCTTGGCGACGCGACCGTCCGCGACGCGCAGCCCGACCTCGACCGCATCGCCGCGGATCTCACCGTTCGCTACAGGGGCGTCTTCGGCGCCGAGACCGTGCGCGCGCATGTGCAGGACAGCTTCGACCGCCTCACGCGCACGACGGACTCCCCACTGGTCGCGTCCCGTACCGCCGCGTTCGCCGCAGCACGCCTGGACGCGATGCGCCGCGTGGACGCCCCTCCCGAACGACCGGCGGTGCTCTTCGTGTGCGTGCAGAACGCCGGCCGGTCGCAGCTGGCCGCGAGCATCCTTCGACAGTTGGCGGGCGACCGCGTCACCGTGCAGACCGCCGGATCAGAACCGGCCTCGGAGATCCGGCAGGCGGTGGTCACCGCGCTGGACGAGATCGGGATGCCGGTCGGCGACGAGTTCCCCAAGCCGCTGACCGATGACGTCGTGCGCGCCGCGGATGTCGTCGTCACGATGGGCTGCGGAGACGCCTGCCCGGTCTACCCCGGCCGACGATACCTGGATTGGGAGATCGAAGACCCGGTCGGGCAGCCGCTCGAGGAGGTCCGGCGCATCCGCGACGACATAGAACTGCGCGTCCGCGGTCTGCTGAGCGAACTCGTCTCCGACGATTCACCGGCCGTTCTCGAAAACTAATAGATCATCGTCTATGCTTTTCCACAAGAGAAAGCGAGACCCACTATGACTGCCAAGCCCACTGTCCTGTTCGTGTGCGTCCACAACGCCGGCCGCTCTCAGATGGCCGCGGGATACCTGCGGGCCCTGGGCGGCGACGAAGTCGAGGTCCTGTCGGCCGGATCGGCGCCGAAAGACACCATCAATCCGGTCGCCGTGCAGGCCATGGCCGAGGAGGGCATCGACATCGCCGGGAACAGCCCGAAGGTGCTCACCGTCGAGGCGGTGCGGGAATCGGATGTCGTCATCACGATGGGCTGCGGCGACGCCTGCCCGATCTTCCCCGGCAAGCGCTACGAGGACTGGGAGCTCGACGACCCCGCGGGTCAGGGGATCGAAGCCGTCCGTCCTATCCGTGACGAGATCCGGGCCCGCGTGGAGGCGCTGCTGACCGAGATCCTGCCCTCGCGCGGTGCCGCGTGACCGGCGCAGCGGGGCAGGACGCACTGCTCTCCCCCGACTCCGTGCTTCATCGCGCTGCGGCGCGGCTGGCGCACCAGTTCACGGGAATGGTCAACGAAGAGACGGTGGAGCGAGTCGTCTTCGAGTCGTACACGGCGCTCTCTCGGACGGCCGCCGTCAAGAACCACCTGCCGAGCCTCGCGGAGAAGTTCGCGCGTGACCGGCTCACCGCGCTGGCACAGTCCAAGGGTCTCCTGGCGAAGCCGGTGCCGGAGGTGCTCTTCGTATGCGTGCAGAACTCCGGTCGCTCGCAGATGGCCGCAGCGCTGACCCGCCAGATCGCGGGCGACCGCGTTCATGTCCGCTCTGCAGGGTCGCAGCCCGGCGAGAGGATCCTGCCCGAGGTGGCCCTGGTGCTCACCGAGATCGGGCTCGACGTCTCGGACGAGTTCCCCAAGCCGCTCACCGACGACGTCGTCCGCGCGGCGGATGCCGTCGTCACGATGGGTTGCGGCGACGCGTGTCCGCTCTACCCGGGCAAGCGATACCTCGATTGGCAGTTGGACGACCCGTCCGACCTCGATCTCGACGGCGTGCGCCGCGTGCGCGACGACATCCGCGATCGCGTCGAGCATCTGCTGAGCGAGCTACTCCCCCACTGACCGCCCGAGCCCGCCGCGCCGCGGGGCCGGAGGTCACGACTCGATGACGTTCCGCTGGTTCCATCCCGCGGACTGATTTGCTGGTCGCCATGGCCTCTCCAAGATCCGTCTTCGCCTCGCTGTGGTGGGGCGCGATTGCCGTGCTCGGGGTCAGTGTGCTGTTCGCGCCGATCATCACGTATGGATGGTTCGCCGACGGCGTGGAGGGCGGGACTTCGATGTGCGGATCGTCACAGCATTCCGTCGTCGGGATTCCCTCGAGCATGTGGATGTGGATCGGATCGATGGTCGCCGTCGTGATCGTCACCGCAGTGCTGGCGATACGTCGTCAACGGCACCGAGAGCGCATTCCTCTCCCGTATGAGTTGGAACCCGACCTCGAGCAGCAGTGACGAACCCACCACGACAGCGATCTCCCGAGCCAGTCTGGTGACGGCGACCCAGAACGAGGCTCGACCGAGACCGACCAGCACGAGGCCAGTTACCACCACGAGGGCGGCGGTGCCGAAGAGCAACCAGGGAAAGCCGCCCACGTCGTCCAGATGATCCCGTCACGGCAGATGCCTTGAGCGAACACACAAGGACCGTGGTTGCCCCTGGAGGGACTCGAACCCCCAACCCTCTCCTTAGGACGGAGCTGCTCTTCCATTGAGCTACAGAGGCAGGCGGCATCCAGTCTAGAGCGCGCGCAGCGCGACCACGCTCCGGGGCGCGGTCAACCCCCTCGACCGACAGACGGCTCACAACAAGCATCGAGCCATGGACGAAGCCAAGACCGACACCGTGGTCACTCGCTCGAACCGCGGCCAGTGGGAGAACCAAGTCGAAGGACGGCCCGAGCTCTCGCAGAGCTTCTCGAGCCGCGAAGAGGCGATCGATGCGGGGCGCGCCACGGCCGACGAGCTTGGAGCGCGGCACGTCGTGGAAGACGCGCCACCCACCGGAACCATCACCGATCCGCAGACCGGCGAGTGACACGAGTGACGCCGGCGCCTACTGGAGGCAGAACTCGTTCCCCTCGGGATCGCGCATCTGGAAGTAGTACTCGGGCCACGGCCCCCACGATTGGTCCACGACACGCACCACCTCGGCACCGAGTGCAACGAGGCGATCACGCTCCGCGTCGAGCTCTTCGCGGCTCGGCCCGCGACCCGGTGTCGCGCTGATGTCGAGATGCAGGCGATTGCGCGCGCGCTTCGGCTCGGCGGCGTGATGGAAGAACATGCGCGGCCCGACGCCGTCGGGATCCTCGGCCACCGCACGCTTGGCGAGATCCTCCTCGGTCAGCCCAGCGGCGAGGAGCTCGGACTTCAGGTCGTCGTCCCACGTCAGCTGCGGATAGCCGAACACGGCGCTCCAGAAGTGCGCGAGCGCCTGCGGATCGTCGGCGTAGAACGTGATGTTGCCGAGCTTCGATGACACGACGACCTCCTGTGCGGCATCCGTCTTCTTGTCATGCGCCACGGTAGACCCGGGCGGCGACATCCGTCATCCGGCCTCGCGCCGCGGCGCGCTCGACACGATGTCGACGAGCAGGTCGATCGCCGCGTTCACCGTCGCATCGAGCACCTTCTCCGGCTCCCCGTCGAGCTGCAGCAGCCGATGACCGGTCGAGCCGTCCGACGACCAGCCGAGGTAGACGGTCCCGGGTTCGTGACCATCCTCGGGGTCCGGACCTCCGACGCCCGTCGCTGAGACCGCGATGTCGGCGCCGAGCAGCCGTCTCACCCCGATGGCGAGCAACTCCGCGCACTCGGCGGAGCACGGGTCGATCCCCTCGGGCACACCGAGCACGTCGCGCTTCGTGCGCATCTGGTACGCCACCACGCCGCCGGCGAACCAGTCCGACGCACGTTCGCCCGCTCCGACGCGACTCGCGAGCGCGCCGCTCGTCAACGACTCCGCCAGCGCGATGCGGATGCCGCGGCGCCGCGCGTGCGTGCCGATCAGCTCGAGTGAGTCTTCGACAGAGCGCTGAGCGGCGGGCGCGGGGTCAGGCAGGGCGGTCATGGCGACACCCTAGCGGCGTCGCGCGGCACCACCCGAGGAGTTGACGGGTGGTGTTGAATCCAGGCGTCCCGCCACTAGCATGTGCCCGGGCGCATACGACCGGGGGGCCACGCCATGACTGCGACGATCGCGACTTCACCGACCACGGACGCACGGGCACGCGCGGCACGGATCTGGTACGGATCGATCGCGGTGGTGGTCGCCATCGCGCTCGTCATCCAGATCGTCCTGCTCTTCGCGGGCGGCCAGGACGCGAACTCCGGTGAGAACGCGACCGGACCCATCGGCACCCGGTTGGTGAGGCTCTTCAGCTTCTTCACCATCCAGAGCAACCTGTTCGTGCTCGGCACGTCGATCGCGCTCGCACTGAACGTCCACCGCGACGGCAAGCTGTGGCGCGTGCTGCGGTTCGACGCGCTGCTCGGCATCATCATCACGGGCCTCGTGTTCGAGACGATCCTCGCCCCGCTCGTCCACCTCGAGGGATGGGCGCTGGTCGCCACGATCGGGTTCCACTACATCTCGCCCTGGGCGACGCTCATCGGCTGGCTGATCTTCGGGCCGCGCCCGCGCACCACGTGGGCCACGACCGCGCTGGCCTTCATCTGGCCGCTGCTGTGGCTCGTCTACACCTTCGTCCACGGCGCGATCACCGGCTGGTACCCGTACCCGTTCCTCGACGTGAACACGATCGGCTTCGCCGAGTCGGTGCGCAACTCCGCGATCGTGCTGGTGATCGGCATCATGATCGCCGTCGTGCTGACCTTCATCGACCACCACCTGCCGTCAGTGGTGCGGGATCGCGACCGCGAGGCCGCCGACGCCTGACGGCCCGACGCCTGACGGCCCGACGCCTCACCGGAAGTCGCGTGCCCGGTGATGCACGCCGACGCGCAGATCCTCGAACCGGTCGGCGACCAGGTTGATCACCCCCTCGGGCGAACGCTCCAGGATGCCGCGCGCGATGAGCGCCGGCGAGTCGCGCACGACACGGCGATACCGGTTCCACACCCCCACCGAGCACACGATGTTCACGAGGCCGTGCTCGTCCTCGAGATTGATGAAGGTGACCCCGGATGCCGTGGCCGGCCGCTGCCGGTGCGTCACGAGTCCTGCGACCTCGACGCGCCTGCCGGTCTCGTGCGCGCGAAGATCCCCCGAGGTGAGCACCCCGCGCGCATCCAGCCCGGAACGGTAGTGGGTCATCGGATGGTCGTCCGTCGAGACGCCTGTCGCCCACAGATCGGCAGCGAGGATGTCATAGCTGCTCGGATCGGTGAACAGCGGCGGCTGCACGGCGATGAGCGAGTCCGGCAGGAACTCGGGCCGGTCCTGCGCGGCGGCACCCGCGAGCCAGATCGCCTCGCGGCGACTGAGCCCCAGGCACTCGAACGCTCCGGCGGTCGCGAGCGCTTCGAGCTGGGCGGCGGTGACGCTCGTGCGGCGCACCAGGTCGCGCAGATCGCGGAACTCCCCCTCGGCGTCACGCGCCGCGACGATGCGCTCCGCCACCTTCGCGCCGATCCCCTTGACCCCCGCGAGCCCCAGCCGCACCGCGAATCTCCCGTCGCGGCGGTGTGCCTCCGTCTCGTCGGGCGCATCGATGTCGAACGTCCCGACCGGAGGCTGATGGCGGTCTGTGCAGGCATCCATTCCGGTCGGCCCTGAATCGACCGGGAAGACGGGCTCGAGCAGCGCCTCGACCCCCGACGCGTGCAGGTCGGGGCGGTGCACCTCTACGCCGTGCCGGCGCGCATCCGCGACGAGTGACGCGGGCGAGTAGAAGCCCATCGGCTGCGCCCGCAGCAGCCCGGCGAGGAACGCCGCCGGATAGTGCAGCTTGATCCACGAGCTCGCGTACACCAGCAGCGCGAACGACAGCGAGTGCGACTCGGCGAACCCGAAGTTCGCGAACGCCTGGATCTTCGCGTAGATCGCGTCCGCGGCATCCCCCGTCAGACCGTTGCCGGCCATGCCCGCGTAGAGCTTCTCTTTCAGGGAGTCGATCCGCTCGATCCCGCGCTTGGAGCCCATCGCGCGGCGCAGCAGATCGGCGTCCTCGCCGGTCAGCCCGCCGATGACCATGCCCATCTGCATGAGCTGCTCCTGAAACACCGGGATGCCGAGCGTGCGCTCGAGCACGGGCTTCAGCTTGTCGTGGGGATAGGTCGTCGGCTCGAGCCCCATCTTGCGCCGCACGAACGGATGCACCGCCCCGCCCTGGATGGGTCCCGGACGGATGAGCGCGATCTCGATCGCGAGGTCGTAGAACTCACGCGGCTGCAGGCGTGGCAGCAGTCCCATCTGCGCGCGCGACTCGACCTGGAACACGCCGATCGCATCCGCGCGGCACAGCATGTCGTAGACCGCCTTCTCCTCCTTCGGGATCGTCGACAACTCCCAGTCCTCCCCCGTCGACGCGCGGATCATGTCGAAGCAGTACTGCAGCGCCGCCAGCATCCCGAGGCCCAGCAGGTCGAACTTCACCAGGCCCATCCACGCCGCGTCGTCCTTGTCCCACTGGATCACCGTGCGGTTCTCCATGCGCGCGTGCTCGATCGGCACGACCTCCCCCACCGGCCGGTCGGTGAGCACCATCCCGCCGGAGTGGATGCCGAGGTGCCGCGGCGCCTTGAGCAGCTCGCCGGCGAACTCGATCACCTGGTCGGGGATGTCGTGCCCTGCGCTCCCCGCTGGTCGAGTAGCTTGCGTATCGAGACCAGCGCCCCAGCCCTCCACCTGCTTCGACCAGGCGTCCTGCTGCCCCGGCGAGTGCCCGAGCGCCTTCGCCATGTCGCGGATGGCGTTCTTCGGCCGGTACTGGATGACGTTCGCGACCTGCGCCGCACGGTCGCGCCCGTACTCCTGATAGACCCACTGGATGATCTCTTCGCGGCGGTCCGAGTCGAAGTCGACGTCGATGTCGGGCTCCTCGTCGCGCAGCGACGACAGGAACCTCTCGAACGGCAGGTTGTAGAAGATCGCGTCGACGGCGGTGATGTCGAGCAGGTAGCAGACGGCGCTGTTGGCGGCGGAGCCGCGACCTTGACACAGGATGCCGCGGCGCCGGGCCTCTTGCACGATGCCGTGGACGATCAGGAAGTAGCCGGGGAAGTCCTTCATCTCGATCACGCCGAGCTCCCGCTCGATGCGCTCACGATCCTTCTCCCGGAGGTCGGGGTACTTGCGGGGCACCGCGTCCCAGACGAGCGTGCGCAGCCACGACATCGGCGTATGCCCGTCGGGAACCTGCTGCTTCGGCAGCGCGGGCTTCGCGCGCCGCAGCGGGAAGGCGAGCTCGTCGGCGAGCGTCACCGTGCGGGCCACGGCATCCGGGAATCTGACGAACCGCTCCGCCATCTCGGCCCCCGACCGCAGGTGCGCCCCCGCGTGCGCCGGCAGCCACCCGTCGAGCTCGTCGAGTCCGCGGTTCGCGCGCACGGCGGCGACCGCGGCGGCCAGCAGCTGCCGCTGCGGTACGGCGTAGTGCACGTTGTTCGTCGCCAGGAGCGGCAGTCCGCGCTCCCGCGCGAGCCCCGCGAGCACGTCGTTGTCGCGCGTGTCGAGCGGGTTGCCGTGATCGATGAGCTCGACGTGCACGGCATCGCGCCCGAACAGCCCGACCAGGCGATCGAGCTCGCGAGCCGCGGCATCCGCCCCCGCCGTCCCCGGTGTCGAGGCCAATGCGCGCCGCACCGCGCCCTTGCGGCAGCCGGTGAGGACCGCCCAGTGCCCGCCTCCCTGCGCCGCGAGCTCGTCGAGGTCGTACACGGGGCGCCCCTTCTCGGCGCCCCGCAGCTGCGCGTGCGTGATGGCTCCGGCAAGCCGGTGGTAGCCCTCTTCGCCGCGCGCGAGCACGAGCAGATGCGCACCCACCGGGTCGGGCTCGCCGTTCTGCGGCCGCGGGAGCTCGAGCGACAGCTCGGCGCCGAACACGGTCTTCAGGTCGAGCGCCTCGGCCGCCTCGGCGAAGTGCACGATGCCGTAGAAGCCGTCGTGGTCGGTGATCGCGAGCGCGTGCAGCCCGAGCCGCTCCGCCTCCTCGGCGAGCTCTTCGGGAGAGGACGCCCCGTCGAGGAACGAGAACGACGAGTGCGCGTGCAGCTCGGCGTACGGGATCGTCTCGGCCGGACGCTCGATCTTCGGCGGCACGTACGGTCCGCGCTTGTGCGACCACGCCGGGCTGTCGCCGCCGTCGGCACCCACCGGCCGGGCGTCCGGCCGGCGCCGGCCGCTCAGCACGCGCTCCATCTCGGACCACGGCACACCGGGGTTGTTGAAGCCCATCAGCGGTACTCCGCGTCTCTCGCGGGTCCGAGGCGTTTCGTCTCGCTCGCTGGCGCTCGCTCGCTCGACGACCGGAGGTCTCGGTCGTTGAGCGAGCGAAGCGAGACGAAACGCGGTGGACCGACGTTGTTCGCCCGCTCAGGGCGTTTCGTCTCGGCCGCCGGCGCTCGCTCGCTCAACGACCGGGGGTGTCGGTCGTTGAGCGAGCGAAGCGAGACGAAACGCAGGTCAGTCATAGACCGCCTCCGCCGTCCAGGCGTCGCCCTCGCACACCAGCAGCCACGCGCCGCCGTCGGCGTCGACGACCTGGAACCGGTGCGCGCGACGTGCGCGCGCGGCATCCCATCCCCTCTCGACCACCGGCCACGGCCCCGCCCACGCCTCGATCGCCCGCCGGCGGCCGCCCTCGATGAGGAACGCCGGCACCGCAGAGACACTGCCGCGCTCGTCGACGTCGACGAGCTCGCCGCCGAGCGCCCGCACGTCGATCGGCACCGGATCGGCGAACACCGTGGCCGGCAGCGGATCCGGAAGACTCCCCGGCCACGGCCTCGCCCGCTGCGCCGCGAGGCTGTCGGCGCTGCGGGGATGGCGGTCGCGCTCGTGCCGGTCGCCCCACGGCACGAGCACCTGGCGCTCGGCAAGCCACCTGCCGCCGCCGACCGTGGGCGTCAGCACCCCGCGATGCCCCAGCATCGCCTGCACGCGCGACAGCGCATGGTGCACGCGCTCCTCGGGTCCGCCCCCGAAGATCGCGGGGGCGTGGTGGGATGCCGCGTCCACCGCCTCGGGCGAGATCCGCACGAGCGTCACCCCGCTGCGCAGGCCCTCGCCCGTCGCGCCGACGTCTTCGGCCAGCTGCCAGCGCACGCGGTCGACGACCGCCGCCGCGTCGAACGACCCCGGATGCAGCCACACCCGCTCACTGCGCTCCCCCCGGTCGCCGACGAGCTCGACGCGCAGCTCGGTGCACACGAGATCGACCGCGCCCAGCCCTGCGACGAAGTCGTCGGCGGTCACGCGCATCGCGAACGCCACCTGGTCGGCGATCTCGAGCGGCGGCTCGAACGCGATCTCGCGCTGCAGCTCGGGCGGCGGCGTGCGGGGCTCGACGGGTCGCGAGTCGCGCCCCGCGGCGAGCGCGTGCAGACGCACGCCCCGCTCGCCGAAGCGCTCCCGCACCCGGTCGGTGTCCATCGCGGCGAAGCCGCCGAGGGTCTGCACCCCGAGCCGTGCGAGCAGACCCACGAGATCGCCGGTGCTGTCGGCGCGAGAGGAGGACGACCCCATGCCCATCGCCGAGGCGTCCAGCGCCGCGACCGACAGCGGCGCGAGGAACCCCGCGGCACCGCCGGCGGGCACGACGAACACCGGATCGTCGGCTGTCGTCGCGATCGTCGCCGCCTGCTCCGCCGTGAACGGCCCGTCGGCGACCCCCGCCCTGACATCGTCGAACCCGTGCTCGCGCAGCGCGCCGATCAGCACCCGTGCCGCCTCGGCCTCGCCGCCGTAGTAGCGCGCGGGTCCGCGGGCGCGCAGCGCGCACAGCCCCGGACGCACCAGCTGCACGCCCGGCGCCCTCTTCTCGACGAGCGACACGACCGGAGCGAACGTGCGATGGTCGCGCGCGGCATCCGTCGTCACCACCCGCAGCCGGGAGCAGCGCGCCTGCGCGTCACGCCGCCGCTGCCCCCGGCGCACTCCCTCGGCGCGCGCCGACGCCGAGCATGCCACGACGAGATTGCGCTCGACGACGGCGACCGGACGATCCGCCGCGGTGCCGGGTCGCTCTGCGGCCGCCTCTTCGCGCAGCAGCGCCGTGATCGGCCAGTCGGGCAGCCACAGCACCAGGCTCCGCACGGGCGTCGTGGACATCACCCCACCGCCCTGTGCTGGTCAGGGAAAGCGGGCGGAACGGAGAGGACGGCCTCGAACGGCACCAGGCCGCCGTCGCGACCGTCGACCGGCCGCAGCCGCTCGACGGGACGCCTCCGCTCGGATGCCTCCGAGACATGGCCCGAGGCATCCGGAAGCAGCACCCGCGCACGCCGGGACCGCGGCCAGCGCCTGCTCGACGAGGTGAGCGTCACCTCGCGTCCTGCGAGATACCCGTGCCCCCGGCCGACCCCCTCCCACGCCGGCTCGCCGATGTCGAGCACGGCCTCGGCCTGCGGCCACGGCCCCTGCACGAGCAGCACGGCGCCCCGATCGCGCAGCCGTGCCGCCAGGCGGGACACTTCGCCGTCGGCCGCACGCCCCGACGGCCGCACCGCCACCACCGGCAGCACCTCGGCGACGGTCGCGGTCACCGCGAGCCAGCGCGCCCCCGGATCGGGGATGAGCACGAGCCGAGACAGGTCGACCCCGATCCCCTCGGCGGCCTCGACGCCGAGCCGCGGCATCCCGACGACCCCGCACCACGACCCGGACTGCGACGGCTGCGCCAGCAGCGCCAGCAGCAGCGACGTCGACCGAGGGATCGAATAGGCCGTGCCCGGACGCAGCCCGCCGCCGGGGAGCAGCGACGTGAGGGCGGGCAGCACCGGCAGCACCGGAGCGCCGAGCCGGCGGCCCTGCACGCGCTCGAGCTGCGCGCGCAACCGGGCGACCTCGGTCACCGGGTTCTGCTCGACCGACTCTTGCACGTACTGTGCCGTGAGCTGCACGACCGCCCTCATTCCCACAGGCTAGAACAGATGTTCTAGATGCTCAACCGCAGGGAAATGAGAATACCGCCGCCTTCCGACAGTTATGTTCGATACTCCGCGAGCTCTCGAGCACCCGCGGCAGGAGCCGCGGCGGGCCGCGGCGGCATCGCACCGAGAGCGATCCCCGCGAGCACGAGCGCGACCCCCACCGCCTGCGGCACTCCGAACGCCTCGCCTGCGAGCACCACGCCCAGCACGACACCGGTGACCGGATTGAGGAGGCCGACCACGCCGACCACGCCGGGCGAGAGGCGGCGAAGGCCCGAGAACCACGCGACGTACGCCAGCGCGGTCGCGATCAGCGTGACGTACGCGAAGCCCAGTGCCGAGGGCGCCGTGAGAGCCGGCGGTCCCCCCTCCACGACCAGCGCCACCGGGAGCAGCACGATCGACCCGCCGATCAGCTGCCACGCGGTCATCGGCAGCGCAGGCACGTCCGCACCCCAGCGCGACGTCAGCACGAACCCGAGCGATGACGCCACCATCGCGCCGAGCGACGCGGCGACACCCCACGGGTCGGCCCCTGCCGCGTCGAAGCCCAGCATCACGACGACGCCGACGAGCCCGACCGCCGCGCCGAGGGCGGCGGTGAGCCGAGGCCGGCGGTGCAGCAGCAGCCACGCGAACAGCAGCATGCCCGCGGCGGATGCCGACATCAGCGTCGCCGCGAGACTCGAGGGCAGCCGCTGCCCGGCCACGTACACCAGCACGAAGAAGCCGCCGACGTTGAGCGTGCCGAGCACGAACGACCGCCACCACCACGAACCGTGCGGGAGCCGCCGCGCGAGCAGCAGCACGATGAGCCCCGCCGGGAGGGCCCGCAGCACTCCGCCCCACAGCGGAGCCTCGGGCGGCAGCAGGTTGCGCGTGATGACGTACGTGCTGCCCCACGCGATCGGGGCGATCGCCGTCAGCGCGATCCAGGCCCACCGTTTATCTTCCATGGAAGACACTTTATCTTACTGGGAAGATACAATCTCCGTATGGCCGACGACGCAGCCCCCGATCACGAACGCCTGGACCGCGTCGGTGAGATCCAGGAGGCCTGGCGCCGGGAACGACCCGACCTCGACCCGTCGCCGCAGGGAGTCATCGGCCGCCTGCACCGCGTCGCCCTCGAGCTCACCGAGCGGCTCGTCGCCGTCTACGGCCAGTACGGCCTGACCGAGGGCGAGTTCGACGTGCTGGCGACGCTGCGCCGCGCCGGCGCCCCCTACGAGCGGGCCGCCGGCGAGCTCGCCGACCACACGCTCGTGACCACGGGCGGCCTCACCAAGCGCGTCGACCGGCTCGAAGCACGAGGGCTCGTCGAACGGCGGGCCGCGGCATCCGACGCCCGCCGCCGCTTGGTGCGCCTCACTCCGGAGGGCAAGGACCTCATCGACCGCGCCTTCACCGCCCACCTCGCGAACGAGCACCGGCTGATCGACGAGCTCGGCGAGACGGATGCCTCGACCCTCGAGTCCGTGCTCACCCGCTGGCTGCGGATCCTCGACGAACGCTGAACCCGGCTGTCACGCGGCGAGCGCGAGGTACGGCTCCCAGCGCGGGTCGGTGCGCTCCGTGCCGCGCACCGTCCACTGCCCGCCGCGCGGCGGGACCGGCGTGAAGCGCAGCTCCCAGTTCATCTCCTGCGGCGTGCGGTCGCCCTTGACGTTGTTGCAACGCAGGCAGCACGCGACGAGGTTCTCCCACGAGTCGCCGCCGCCGCGCGAACGAGGCAGCACGTGGTCGATCGTCGACGCCGACTTGCCGCAGTACGCGCAGCGGTGGTTGTCGCGGCGCAGCACGCCCCGTCGGGTCACCGGCACGTGGCGGCCGCCGGGAACCCGGACGTAGCGGGTCAGGATGATCACGGCCGGGCGCTCGTAGGAGCGTCTGGTCCCCCACACCGGATCGGCCTCGGTGTGTTCGACGACGGTGGCCTTCTCGTTCATCACGAGCACGAGCGCCCGCTTGAACGACACGACGGCGAGCGGCTCATAGCCCGCGTTGAGCACCAGTGTGCGCATTGATCATCCTCTCGAACGGCCGGGACGGCTTCCCGGTGATTCGAACGTTCGACGATCGAGGGCTCAGGGGCATGAAAAAAGGCGCTGTCTCACAGACAGCGCCCTGGCGCCACGGCAATGCCGCGGCATCCGCTCGTGCAATGCCGAAGGACGAGGCGTCCAAGCGCATCCATGGTTCGGATGCGTGGTGTGCAGCCCATCGGCTCCCTCCGCTCTCTCAGCGTCGGATCTCAGGCTAACGCACGTCCGGCGGGCAGGGGCCGCAACGGCCGTGAACGGCGCGTAGCGTGTCGGCGAACGGATGCCCCCGCCCGGCGAGCGGGCGGGGGCATCGACGTCAGCGGGACGAGGTCAGCCGGCGTTCGTCTGCAGCCACGCCCACGGGTCGACGACCGAGCCGTTGATGTGCACCTCGAAGTGCAGGTGGCACGCGGTCGAGCTGCCGGTGCTGCCGACGAGCCCGATGAGCTGACCCGCCTCGACCGTCTGGCCCGAGGCGACCTGACGGCTGCCGTAGGTCATGTGTCCGTACAGGGTGTTCACGCGCTGGCCGCCCAGGACGTGGTCGATCGTGACCGCGACGCCGTAGCCGCCGTGGCTCTCCTGCGACACCTTGACGACGCCGGCCGCGGCCGCGTAGATCGGCTCGCCGCAGTTCGCCAGCAGGTCGACGCCCTGGTGGTAGCCCGAGTCCCAGAGGCCGCGGCCCTTGGTGAAGTTCAGGACGGGCCAGCGCACCTCGCCGCTGCCGGGCGAGGTGAGGGCGATGTTCGTCCCGATCGACGAGGCGGAGGCGAGCTTCGCCATCTGCCGGGCACGCTCGGCGGCGGCCTCCTCGGCCTTCTTCTTCTCGATCTCCTCGGCCGTGGTCGCCGAGTAGCTCTCGCGCGAGAGCTCGGTCGAGGTCGCGTCGGATGCGGCGACGAACTCCTGCGCGTCATCCACCGCCATCTGCTGCAGGGTGACCGGCTCGGTCTCGGTGCGCCACGAACCGGACGCGAAGGCGGGGATCGCCACGGTCGCGACGAGTCCGCCGACCATGCTCAGGATCACGAGGCTGCGCAGCGGCTTGGCGACCCGGCTCGTCTTCTTCGGCGCGGTGGAACGCGCGACGGATGCCGGGGGTGCGGTCTTCGCAGGCACAGTGCTGTGCGGTCGCCGCGCGGGGGTCTTGCGATGGCGCTCGCGACGAGTGGGACTCGTCGCTGCGTTCTCTGACGCGTTCGCGTGCGACTCGATCTCTTCAGCCAAACTGGGTCCTCCGGCGCCTCTGCGCCGTGCGGCGCTAGCTCGTCAGCACTCGGTGTCGGGGCACGACGTGCGGGTTTCACCACATGTGGACGACGAGCCGATGAGGCAATCCACGCGGGGTCCGGTCGGCGGGCTTCTCGCCTGGTGGACTGTTCGAGGCTACCCGAAGGTAACGAATATGTCACGCCACGCGCCTGGCAAGTCCCCTGGAGGACCTGTGTACCCCGCGCGACACGCGCCGGCAGTGACGGATGCCGCGGGTCGCGGCATCCGTCTGGATCAGCGTGCTTCGTCGACGAGGAAGATGTGCGACGCGACCTCGACCGGGAGCTCGAGCCCCTCGTCGCTGCCGTGCATCTGCACCAGCACGTAGCCCTCGCTGTAGCGGTAGTCGCCGCTCGCGCCCGGCACGACGCCGGCGCCCTTCAGCTGCTGCAGCAGCTCGGGGTCGACCTGAGCCGGCTCGGCGAGGCGGCGGACGGTGCCGGAGATGGGCTCGCCGGCGTCGTTGAGCCGGCGGACGAGGCCGACGACCCCCTGCTCGAACCCGTTCGCGGGCAGGTCGCCCAGCTGGTCCAGGCCGGGGATGGGGTTGCCGTAGGGCGACTCGGTGGGGTGGCCCAGCAGCTCGACGAGACGGCGCTCCACCTGCTCGCTCATCACGTGCTCCCAGCGGCAGGCCTCTTCATGCACATAGGCCCAGTCCAGGCCGATGACATCCGACAGCAGGCGCTCGGCGAGGCGGTGCTTGCGCATGACGTCGACGGCCTTCTGGCGGCCCGCATCGGTGAGTTCGAGGGTGCGGTCCTCCGAGACCACGACGAGTCCGTCGCGTTCCATGCGCCCGATCGTCTGGGACACGGTCGGCCCCGAATGGCCCAGCCGCTCCGAGATGCGTGCCCGCAGCGGAACGATGTTCTCCTCTTCGAGCTCGAGGATCGTGCGGAGGTACATCTCGGTCGTGTCGATCAGGTCGGTCATGTCGCGGTGTCCTCGATGTCGGAAGGGGCAAGGACAGCCTATCCTCTGCCATCGACACCGCGGCCTGCACAACTCGCGCGAGCGCGGCTGTCCCCGCCCGGCGCGCCCCCGCCCGGCGCGCCCCGCCCGGCGCGGCTGTCCCGCGCGGCTGTCCCCGCCCGGCGCGCGCCGCGCGGGGCGCGAGCGGAACGGGGACGGATGCGGGACGGGGACGGATGCGGGGCGTCACGGCGCGGCGCGAGCCCGGCCGCCGGCATCCACTCCCCGCACGCCTACTCACTTCAACAGGTCAACCGCACCTCTGCAGGAGAACCACACGCACAGATCTCCTGCGCAAGCGCGGTTGACCTGTTGAAGCGACGCGCGCCCTGCACGAGCGACGTGCGCCCCCCGCGCGCGACGTGCGCCCCCCGCGTGCGACGTGCGATCGCGCCCCCGACCTGCGGCTACGGGTTGCGGCCTGCGGCTGCCCGGGCTCAGGCTGCGCGGTGCAGTCCCTGTGCGACCGCGTGCATGATGAGGTCCTGAACCTCGTGCCAGCGTTCGATCACCTGCACATACGTGACTCGGATGGTGTGGTACCCCATCAGCATCAACGCAGCGTCGTGCGCGACATCCTCGGCGCGCTGCGCACCGACATGGTGTCCACCATCGACCTGCACGACGAGGCGCTCCCCGAGCAGGAAATCCACTCGGTGACCGCCAATCCAGATCTGGGCTCTGAGCGGCAGGCGCAGCCACTTCAGCCGGACGGCGAAGATGGTCTCGAGTCCGGAATCCGCGAACGGTGTCACCGCCTCCAGCAGCCGCCGCGCGGCGGGGCGCATCGGCAGGCGCGCGAGCTCCTGCTTCGTCGCGAATCCGCCGTTGAGCGCCGAGTTCCAGACGGCGAGAGCCGCCTCGAAGGGCTGGCAGTTGGCGACCGCCGTCAGCGTGTTGAGGATGCCGTCCTCCAGCGCGCCGAACGGCCGCGGCTGCACGGGCACCGCCCAATGGACCGTCGTCTTGTCGTTCAGCAGCTTCAGCCGGGACGCCGAAGGCGGAGCGGCGACATGCGGTCCGTCCTCGGCAAGCACCCAGAGCCCCCTCCGCTTCGCCTGCGTCACGCAGGTGAGCACCACGCCGGCACGGGCGGCGGCCACGAGGTAGGGGTCCGCATCGGGGAGGGCGAGCCACCCGCGCCGCGGGCTCAGCAGGACCCCTGCAGAGACTGCCGCGCGGAGCCGGTACCGCGTGATCCCCGCCTCCACCAGCACTGTGCCGTGCACGACGCCGCCGCGTGACATCACCGCCTCGATCACGTCGCCCATCTCCGTATCGTGTGCGGCCACCGATCCCGCCGTGAACGCGGACACCGCGACATGTGGACAACCTGCGCATGCGGCATCCATTCGCCGACTGTGGAGGGATGGCTGCACAGGTCAACCGCGCCTCTACAGGGGAATCACGCGCGCGGGCGTCCTGCGCAAGCGCGGTTGACCTGTTGACGGTGCGTCGAGGGGTAGGAGGAGAAAGAAAGGAAGGGACGGATGCCGGGCCCCGCGGTCCGTCACGCGAGAAGCGGCGCTCGCGGCGCTCCGTAGAATCGAGGCATGCCCCATACCGCGCAGCCCCATGTCGTCCTGCCCCGGGAGATCATTCCCGCCGACGGTCGTTTCGGCTGCGGCCCCTCGAAGATCATCCCCAGTCACCTCGAGGCGCTCGCGGGCCGCGGAGCGGCGCTGCTGGGCACGTCTCATCGGCAGGCGCCGGTCAAGGACCTCGTCGGCCACGCGCGTGCCGGCCTGCGCGAGCTGTTCCGCATCCCCGAGGGGTACGAGGTAATCCTCGGCAACGGCGGGTCGACCGCGTTCTGGGACGCCGCCGCGTTCGGGCTCATCGACAAGCGCAGCCAACACCTGGTGTTCGGCGAGTTCGGCGGCAAGTTCGCCAAAGCCGCGAAGGCGCCGTGGCTCGAGGCGCCGGACGTCCGGGAGGTCGCCGCGGGGACCAGCACCACCCCCGAGCCCGTCGCGGGCGTCGACGTCTACGCGTGGCCGCACAACGAGACCTCGACCGGCGTCGCCGCGCCCGTCCGGCGCGTGAGCGGCGACGAGGGCGCGCTCACCGTCATCGACGCCACGAGCGCCGCGGGCGGCATCGACTTCTCGGCCCACGAGGCGGACGTGTACTACTTCGCGCCGCAGAAGAACCTCGGATCCGACGGCGGCCTGTGGTTCGCGCTCGTCTCGCCGGCCGCGATCGAGCGGATCGAGCGGATCGCGGCATCCGGTCGATACGTCCCGGAGTTCCTGAGCCTGAAGCAGGCGATCGACAACTCGCGCCTGAACCAGACCCTCAACACCCCCGCGCTCGCGACGCTGTTCCTGCTGAACGAACAGCTCTCCTGGATCAACTGCAGCGGCGGGCTGCAGTGGGCCGACGCCCGCACGCGCGAGTCGTCGCAGGCGCTGTACGACTGGGCAGAGGCATCCGCGTTCGCGTCGCCCTTCGTCGCCGACCCCGCGGACCGCTCCCCCGTCGTGGTGACCGTCGACTTCGACGAGTCGGTGGATGCCGCGGCCGTGGCCAAGAGCCTGCGCGCCAACGGCATCGTCGACACCGAGCCGTATCGCAAGCTCGGGCGCAACCAGCTGCGGATCGCGACGTTCGTGTCGATCGAGCCGGACGACGTGCGTCAGCTCATCCGCTGCATCGACTACACGGTGGAGCGGCTCGGCTGATGCGCCTGCGCGTCGTCGGCCAGCGGCGACGGCACGGGCGACAGCACCGACGAGACGATCGCCTCGATCGCGAACTCGCTCGCACGGGCGAGGTCGACCGCGTCGGGGGCGAGCAGCCACTGCACCTGCAGACCGTCCATGACGGCGAGGATGCTCGCCGCCGCGAGGTCGACCGTCTCGGGCGCCGTGACGCCGCGCTCGGCGCACACCACCCGGAACGCGTGCTCGACCTCGGAGCGAAGGGTCTCGTAGCGCTTCTGGAAGAACTCACGGCCGGGGTGATCGTCGGTGACCGACTCGGCCGACAGCACGACGTAGGCCTGCACGATGCCGGCACGATGCGCGTTGACGAACGCCGTGCGCACGAGGTGGCGGAACAGCGCCATGCCGTCGGGGATGTGCTGCTCTTCGAGATCGGCGACATCGGTCTCGTCGCGGTGCTGGAGCACTTCGAGGAGCAGTTCGTGCTTCGAGCCGAAATGGTGGAGGATGCCGGCGTGGGTCATGCCGACCTGGTCGGCGATCTCCTGCAGGGTGCCGCCGGTGAACCCCTTGCTGCCGAAGATCTCGACGGCGGCGTCGAGGATGTCGCGCCGCTTCGCCAGAGTCTCGGGGCGCGAGCGCGGCTGCCGACGCGGACTCGCCATAGCCGGCACCTCCTCTTTCCGTGCTGACGATCGAGACTTTCGCCGACAGCGACTGAGAGTCTACGCATGGCTTCGGCGCCCCGGTGCGACGCCACGCTTGCATAGTTACTTACTTGATTGTAAGTTCATTCCGCAATCACCTCGACAGCGTCGTCCACTCGGGGAACACGCTGCCGTGCACCCACAACAAGGAGAAGCAATGAGGCTCAGAACATCCCTCGCCGCCGTCGGCGTCGCCGCGGCGCTGGTGCTCACCGGCTGCGCCGGCGGGAGCGGCAACGACGGCGACGACGCCGCCGGGACCGCGGCGCTCACGATCGCGAAGCCCGATGGGGCGATCACGACCGAGTCGAACAACCCCTACCTGGGCGACTCCTCCGCCTCGAAGTACGGCTACGGCAAGGTCCTCTTCGAGTCGCTCGCACTGGTGAACCCGACCGGCGACCTCGGCACCACCCCGTGGCTGGCCGAGTCCGTGGAGTGGAACGACGACTACACCCAGCTCACCGTCACGGCACGCAGCGGCGTGAAGTGGAGCGACGGCGAGGACTTCACCGCCGACGACATCGCGTTCTCGTTCACCCAGGTGCTCGACGGCAAGCTCAACGACACCAACGCGCTCGACATCAAGAGCGTGAGCGTCGACGGCGACACCGTCACCATCGACTTCAACAGCTCCAAGTACACCCAGCAGGCCCGCGTGCTGCACTTCCAGATCGTGCCCGAGCACATCTGGAGCGAGATCGAAGACCCGAACACCGACCCGCTCACCGGCGAGGGCCAGGTCGTCGGCACCGGTCCGTACGTGCTCGACTCGTGGACGACCGAGTCGGTCACCCTCACCGCGAACCCCGACTACTGGGGCGGCGAGCTGGCCGTGCCCGAGCTGCACTACGTCTCGTACGGCGACAACGCCGCCCTCACCACCGCGCTCGCGACCGGCGAGGCGGACTGGGCGCAGGCGTTCATCCCCCAGATCGAAGACAGCTACCTGTCGGCAGACCCCGACAACAAGTTCCTCGCCTCCCCCACCGCGGGCGCCGGAACGCTGTTCATGAACCTGCAGACCAAGCCGTTCAACGACCCGGCGCTCCGCCAGGCGCTGGCGTGGACGATCGACCGTCAGGCCTACGTCGACATCGCGCGCGAGGGCGCGAGCGAGGCGGTCTGGAGCGTCACCGGTCTCGGCGCGCTGCTCGAGGACGAGGTCATCCCCGAGTACGCCGGCCAGGACTACTCCGTGGACGTCGACAAGGCCCGTGAGATCCTCACGGACGCCGGCTACACGTGGGAGGGCGAGAAGCTCATCGACCCGGACGGCGAGCCGGTCTCGTTCTCGATCTCGGTCCCCGCGGGCTGGAGCGACTGGAACACCGAGCAGGCGCTCATCGCCGAAGAGCTCAAGGAGGGCCTCGGTATCGAGGTCAAGGTCGACCAGCCCGACTGGGGCGGCTGGGACGCCGCTCGCCAGGAGGGCACCTTCCAGGCGATCATCCACTGGCTCGAAGACACCGGCAACGCCTACGGTCTCTACACGTCCACGATGGACCCGAAGTGGATCGTCGACGACAAGGCGGCGTTCAACTTCGGCCGCTTCGACGACCCCGCGGTCACCGAGGCGCTCAACACCTACGCGAACGCGGCGACGGACGCCGACCGTGAGGCGGCTCTCGCGGTGATCCAGACGGCCTTCGTCGAGAACGTTCCGGCCATCCCGCTGGGTGCGCACCCGCTCCTGGGTGAGTTCAACACGCGCAACTACGTCGGCTGGCCGTCCGAGGACGACCAGTACGCCTCGGCCGACCCGACGCAGCCCGCGATCGTGCAGATCCTCACGAAGCTGCAGCCCGCCGGTTGACAGACCGCAGGCGGGACGGATGCTGCGGCATCCGTCCCGCCTGCACGTCACACTGCTGCTGCGGCATCCGTCCCGCCTGCACGTCACCCCTCACGAAAGCGAGCCCCCAACGATGAGAGACCCGCTGCTCTCCGTCGACGACTTCTCGGTCGTCTACGACGTCGATCCCCCGGTGCGGGCGGTCAAGAACATCACCCTCGAACTCCAGCGCGGCGAGATCCTCGGGCTCGCCGGAGAGAGCGGATGCGGCAAGACGACGCTCGCCTACGGCGTCCAGCGCCTGCTCAAGCCTCCGGCCGTGATCACGAGCGGCTCGGTCGTCTTCCACGACGCGTCCGGCGAGGACATCGACGTCAACGGCCTCGCAGCCGAGGAGATGCGCCGGTTCCGCTGGGACAAGATCTCGATGGTCTTCCAGGGCGCGATGAACTCGCTCAACCCGGTCGCGACCATCGGCTCGCAGTTGGAGGACGTCTTCGAGGTCCACCGCCCGTCCCTCTCCCGGTCGCAGCGGCGGGAGGCGGTGATCGAGCTGCTCGAGATCGTCAAGGTCGGCGCGCAGCGCTACCGCTCGTACCCGCACGAGCTGTCGGGCGGCATGCGCCAGCGCGTCATGATCGCCATGGCGCTCGCACTGCGCCCGCAGCTCATGGTCATGGACGAGCCGACGACCGCCCTCGACGTGCTCGTGCAGCGCGAGATCCTGCGACAGATCTCGCACCTGCGTCACGAGTTCGGGTTCTCGGTGATCTTCATCACCCACGATCTCCCCCTGCTGCTCGAGATCAGCGACCGCATCGCGATCATGCGCGACGGCGAGATCATCGAGCTCGACACGGCGGAACGCATCTGGACCGACCCTCAGGACGACTACACCCGGACGCTCCTCGCCTCGTTCCCGAGACTCACCGGAGCCAGGGGGGTGGTCCACCGATGACCGTCCTCGAGTTCGACTCCGTCACCAAGGTCTACTCCGTGCGCGGCGCCGGCCAGTTCAAGGCCCTCGACGACGTGAGCTTCACACTCCGCTCGGGCCAGACCATCGGCCTCGTCGGCCAGTCCGGCAGCGGCAAGTCGACCATCGCCAAGATCCTCACCCAGCTCGAGTCGCCCACGAGCGGCGAGGTGCGCCTCGACGGCGCGCCGATCCCCCGCCGCGGCAAGGGACTGCGCGCGTACCGCCAGCAGCTGCGCATGGTGTTCCAGGACCCCTTCGCGTCGCTCAACCCGTACCACTCGATCCGCTACGCCATCCAGCGGCCGCTCCAGCTCGACGACGTCGTCCCGAAGGACCAGCTCGACGACGAGGCGCGCCGCCTCCTCACCCGCGTGCGCCTCGACGCCGACGCGGTGATCGACCGCCGGCCGCACGAGCTCTCGGGCGGTCAGCGCCAGCGCGTCGCGATCGCCCGTGCCCTGGCATCCCGCCCGAAACTGCTCATCGCCGACGAACCCGTCTCGATGCTCGACGTGTCGATCCGCCTCGGGGTGCTGAACCTGCTCGCCGACCTCCAGCGCGAAGAGGGGCTGGGCGTGCTGTACATCACGCACGACCTCGCCACCGCCCGCCACTTCAGCGACGAGATCCTCGTCCTCAACCGGGGCCGCGTCGTCGAACGGGGTCCCGCCGACGACGTGATCCTGCACCCGAAGAACCCCTACACCCAAGAGCTGCGCGCGGCATCCCCCGATCCCGACTCCTTCTTCGCGCACGCAGCCGGCATCCTCGGAGGTGAGAAGTGAGCGCCGTCGCCCCCCAGCTCCCGGCCCCGGACTTCGATGCGGTGGAGACGGGAACGACCGCCGCCGGCGCCGTCAAGGGCCGCGTGCGCATCCCGTGGCGCTTCCTCGGCAACCGCGCCCTGTTCTACCTGTTCACGCTGTGGGCCGCGATCACGATCAACTTCTTCCTCCCGCGCCTGATGAAGGGCGACGCGGTCACCGCGTACCTCGCCCGCAACCGCAACGTCACGCCCGAGGCGGCCGAGGCGCTGCGCGCGCTGCTCGGCCTCGACAACGACACGTCCCTCTGGCAGCAGTACCTGGACTACTGGGGTCTGCTCCTTCGCGGCGACCTCGGGATCTCGCTGCTGCACGGCATGCGCCCGGTCACCGAGGTGGTCGGCCAGTCGCTGATCTGGACCGTGGGTCTGGTCGGCTTCGCGACTCTCATCGCGTTCGCGATCGGCACGATCGGCGGCGCGATCGTCGGCTGGCGCCGCGGCAGCCGGCTCGACGCGCTCATCCCGATCACGACCTTCCTCAGCACCATCCCGTACTTCTGGCTCGGCCTGCTGGCGATCTCGGTGTTCTCGGTGACGCTGGGCTGGTTCCCGATCGGCAAGGCGTACGGCGTCGGAGTCGCACCGGAGTGGTCGTGGGAGTTCATCGGAGAGGTGGTCCACCACGGCTTCCTCCCCGCGGCGACGATCATCATCGCCTCGCTCGGCGGCTGGATGCTCGGCATGCGCAACATGATGCTCACGGTGCTCGACGAGGACTACGTCACGGTCGCGCAGGCCAAGGGCATGCCGAACAGCAGGGTGCTCTGGCGCTACGCGGCGCGCAACGCCGTCCTGCCCCAGATCCAGAGCTTCGCGCTGGCGCTCGGATTCATCGTCGGCGGCACGATCGTCATGGAAGTGGTGTTCAGCTATCCCGGCGTCGGCAAGCTGCTGCTCGACGCCACGAACGCGAAGGACTACGCCCTGATGCAGGGGGTCTTCCTCGTGCTCACGATCTCGGTGCTGCTGGCGAACCTGCTGGCCGACATCGCCTACGGATTCCTCGACCCGCGCACGCGCCAGACGGAGGCCTGAGCATGGACACCATCGTCAACGACACCACGGCCCAGCGCCCGGCTCACACGCCCGCGACCGCCACCGTCCGCAACGCCGTCCCCGCCGGAAAGGCGGGAGCGCCCCGACGGCCGACGTTCTGGTCCAAGCTGGGCTCGGCCTTCGCGATGTTCCGCAACCGGAAGTCGATCGCCGGTCTGTCGATCCTCGGATTCTTCGTGCTCGTCGCGATCTTCGCCGACGTGCTCGCGCCGTACTCGCCGACGAAGGTCGACAACACGGCGCGCTTCCAGCCTCCGTCCGCGGCGCACTGGCTGGGCACGACCCACATCGGCGAGGACGTGCTGAGCCAGGTCATCCACGGCACGCGCGGCGTCATCGTCGTGGGCTTCCTCGCCGCGATCATCGCCACCGTCATCGCGATCGTGGTCGGCGTGATGTCGGGCTACCTGCGCGGCTGGCGCAGCGAGGGGCTCTCGGCGCTCACGAACGTGTTCCTCGTGATCCCCGGCATCCCGCTGATCATCATCGTGGCCTCGATGTTCGATGATCCGCCGCTCATCCTCATCGCGGGAGTGCTCGGCCTCATCGGCTGGGCCTGGGGCGCGCGCGTGCTCCGTGCGCAGACGATGTCGCTGCGCAGCCGCGACTTCGTGCAGGCCGCCCGCGCCAACGGCGAGCCGCTGCGCCGCATCATCACGGTCGAGATGCTCCCGAACCTCATGGCCCTCATCGCCGCGAGCTTCGTGGGCACGGTGACGGCCGCGATCATCGGCCTCACGACCCTCTCGTACATCGGGATCATCCCGGTGACCACGTACAACTGGGGCACGATCCTCAACTGGGCGAGCGCGCAGGGGGCGTTCCGCCAGGGCCAGTGGTGGTGGTTCATGCCTCCCGGCCTGTGCATCGCCGCGATCGGCGTCGCGCTCTCGCTGATCAACTTCGGCATCGACGAGTACGTGAACCCCCGCCTGCGATCGGCGGGCGAGCGCGCCCGCGCCCTCAAGAAAAAGGGCATGAACGTCAACGACACCGTCACGGCCGTCCGCACCGCGCCCGCGACATCCCGACAGGAGAACCAGTGACCGATATCCAGCGCCCCCTCGAGAAGCAGGGCCACGACGGCCCTGCCTATCTGGACGCCTCGCTGCCTGTCGCCGACCGGATCGCCGACCTCCTCGGCCGCATGACGCTCGAGGAGAAGATCGGCCAGATGCTGCAGCTGGACGCGCGGGACGACCTCGAGGACCAGGTGCTGCGCATGCACGCCGGCTCGATCCTGCACGCCTCTCCCGAGCGCGTGCTGCGAGCCCGCGAGCTCACGCGACAGACGCGGCTCGGCATCCCGCTGCTCGTCGCCGAGGACTGCATCCACGGTCACTCGTTCTGGGAGGGTGCCACGGTCTTTCCCACGCAGCTCGGGATGGCGGCGTCGTGGGATGCCGATCTCGTCGAGCGCGTCGCGCGGGTGACCGCGATCGAAGTGTCGGCCACCGGCATCCACTGGACGTTCTCGCCGGTGCTGTGCATCGCGCGCGATCTGCGCTGGGGCCGGGTGAACGAGACGTTCGGCGAGGACCCGTTCCTCATCGGCGAGCTCGCCTCGGCGATGGTGCGCGGATACCAGGGCGACGGACCCGGTGACCCGACGGCGATCCTCGCGACGGCGAAGCACTTCGCCGGGTACTCCGAGACCCAGGGCGGGCGCGATGCGAGCGAGGCCGACATCTCGCAGCGCAAGCTCCGCTCATGGTTCCTTCCGCCTTTCGAGCGAGTGGCGAAGGAAGGATGCCGCACCTTCATGCTCGGCTATCAGTCGACCGACGGCGTGCCGATCACGGTCAACGACTGGCTGCTGAACGACGTGCTGCGGGGGGAATGGGGGTACTCCGGCACGCTCATCACCGACTGGGACAACGTCGGGCGCATGGTGTGGGAGCAGCGCGTGCAGCCGGACTACGCGCATGCCGCCGCGGCCGCGGTCCGCGCCGGCAACGACATGATCATGACGACGCCCGGCTTCTTCGAGGGGGCCCGCGAGGCGCTCGAGCGCGGGCTGGTCGCCGAGGACGCGCTGGACCGAGCGGTGACGCGCATCCTGCTGCTGAAGTTCGAGCTCGGGCTCTTCGAGGATCCGCGCCTGCCCGACGCGACGCGCATCCGCGAGCAGGTCGCGGCCCCCGCGCACGCCCGGCTGAACCTCGAGATGGCACGGCGCTCGCTGGTGCTGCTGCGCAACGACGGCACGCTTCCGCTGGCGGGCGGCCTGATCCCGGATGCCGCGGGGCGCGCGCTCCCCGCCGACAGCGGTCCGCGGCGCATCGCCGTCGTCGGCCCGCTCGCCGACGACGCGCAGACGCAGCTGGGCGACTGGGCCGGGTCGTCGGGCCAGGTGGACTGGATGCCCGACGGGCACCCGCGCGCGACGATCACGACGGTGCTCGACGGTCTGCGCGCCCACGCCCCCGCGGACTGGGTCATCGAGCACGCCCCGGGCGCCGGCATCCTGACCCTCGAAGAGGACCCCGCCGGCGCGTTCTTCCCCGACGGGCAGCCGCGCCCGCAGGTGGTCGTGCCCACGCCGCCCGATGCCCGCCTGCTCGCCGACGCGGTCGCAGCGGCCGAGCGCGCGGACTACGTCGTGGCCGTCGTGGGCGACCGCATCGAGCTGGTGGGTGAGGGCCGTTCGACGGCGACGCTCGAGCTCGTCGGAGGTCAGCTCGCGCTGCTCGAGGCGCTGGCGGCGACGGGCACGCCGCTGGTGGTGGTGCTGCTGGCGTCCAAGCCGCACGTGCTTCCGCAGACGGTGGCCGACCGCCCGCTCGTGTGGGCCGCCAATCCCGGCATGCGCGGCGGCCAGGCCGTCGCCGAGCTGCTGCTCGGGCTGATCGAACCCACCGGACGCCTGCCGATCTCGTTCGCACGGCACGCGGGGCAGCTGCCGATCTACTACAACCAGATCCGCGGCCAGCACGGCAACCGGTACGCGGACCTCACGCAGAGCCCCGCCTTCGCGTTCGGCGAAGGACTGAGCTACTCGACGGTGGAGTACTCCGACCTGCGGATCGTCGAAGAGACGGTGAGCGAGGGCGACGTCGTGCGGGCACGCGTCTCGGTGCGCAACACGGGGGCACGACCGGTGCGCGAGATCGTGCAGGTCTACGTGCGCGACAGCGTGACCTCGGTCAGCTGGGCCGACAAGGAGCTCAAGGGCTACCGGCAGGTCGAGCTGCAGCCGGGCGAGACCGCGGACGTCGAGGTGAGTGTCGCCGCGGCGGAGTGCACGATCGTGGATGCCGCGGGCCGCCGCGCCGTCGAACCGGGTGAGTTCGAGCTGCTCGTCGGTCCGTCCTCACGCGACGAGGCGCTGCTGACCGCGCGGTTCGTGGTGTCGGCGGCCATCGGAGCGGAAACCGTCGCCGAGCGCAACTGAGCATTCCGCGCGGCGCGTTTCGTCTCGCTCCGCTCGCTCAACGACCGGGCACCCCCCACCGGCCGTTGAGCGAGGGAGCGCCAGCGACCGAGACGAAACGCCTCGAGCCCTCCGCTGAACGTCAGTCCGACTCGTCGTCGTCGTCGTCCTCGTCCTCGTCTTCGTCGTCGTCGTCCTCGTCGTCTTCGTCGTCCGCGTCGCCCGAGTTCTCGTCGTCCGAGTCCTCGTCATCCTCGTCCTCGTCCGACGCGTCGAGCTCGTCGATGTCGACGCCGTCGACGTCGCCGGCGTGGAGGATCGGCGATCCGTCGTCGTCGAAGTCGGCGGCGTCGAGGTCGTCGACGTCGTCGAGGTCCTCGTCGATGTCGTCCTCGTCGTCCTCGGCGCCGGTGGAACGCGCGGCCTCGGCGAGCGCGGCCTGTGCGGCGTGATACTCGGCGAGGCGGACGGCCCACGGCACCCACTCGGGTGCCAGCAGCGCGTCGTCGCCGGGAAGCAGCTCGACCTCGAGCACGGTCGGCTCGGCGCCTTCGACGCGGGCGAGGCTCACCGTCCAGTACCAGCCCGGGTAGCCGGCGAGCCGGTTGGCGAAGCGAAGCGACACCACGCCGTCCGCCTCCACCCGGTATCCGGCGGGGTCGCCGATCGTCGCGGCCGGCGTGATCTCGCGCAGAGCGGCGAGCGCCAGGTCGTGCGCCTCGATGAGGGCGGGATCGGGCAGCAGCTCGGCCTCGGAAGACTCCGGCGCCGCGGATTCCCCGCCGCCGGTCGATACCGTCTCGTCCTGGCGCTCGTCGGCACCCTCGACGACCTCGCGGCCCTCGGTGTCCTCGACGTTCTCGGCGTTCTCGGCCGGATCAGGCATCGAGTTCCTCGGCCACCTTGCGCAGCACCGCGGCGACCTTCTTGGCGTGCGAGCCGCTGGGGTAGCGGCCGCGGCGCAGGTCGCCGCCGATCCCGTCGAGCAGCTTCACGAGGTCTTCCACGATGATCGCCATGTCGTCGGCCGGCTTGCGGGAGCGCTTCGCCAGGCTCACCGGCGCCTCGAGCACGCGCACCGACAGCGCCTGCGGACCACGCTTGCCGTCGGCGATGCCGAACTCGAGCCGCGTTCCGGTCTTGGGCGGCGGCGTGCCGGCGGGCAGGGCGGTGGCGTGCAGGAAGACGTCCTGACCCTCATCGGAGGTGATGAAGCCGAAGCCCTTCTCCTCGTCGTAGAACCTGACCTTGCCGGTGGGCATCGGAACCTCGCTGAAGACGGCGCCTCGCGACTCGTCGCGGGCGAAACAGAGCATGACGAATGCGGAGACACGGTCCGTCCCCACGCCAGTAGCCTACCGCCACGCCGTGCCGCCCATCCCCCTACGCGACCCACGGCGCCGCCGGGTGCGGCCCTGCGGGTAGGCTGGAGCGGATGAGCACGAACACCCCCGGTGACGTTCCGGTCCGCCGCATCGATCGCGTCCTCGCCTTCATGTCGCTGGGCCTTCTCGTGCTCTCGATCGTGAGCTTCTTCGCGATCATGATCGGCAGCTCGTCCGGCGCCGACATGGGCACCGGCATCTGGCCCCTCATCGGGGTGCTGGTCTACATCGCGCCGATCGTGGCGTTCGTCCTCCTGCTCACGGTTCTCATCATGAGCTTCGTCCGAAGGGCGCGGGCCAACCGCGGGGGCTGACCGCTTGGTCTCCGATGCGCGCGCCCTCGCGACGTGGCTCGCCGCTCGCGGCGATGCCGCGCTGGCGGAGACGCTGGCTGCCCGAGGCGTCTCGCCGCAGATCGGCTGGCATGACTTCTTCGACGCGGCAGAGGGTCTGCTCGATCCGTCGTCGCTCGACCGGGCGCTGACGCGGCTGGAGCGGCGCGAACTGGCCGCCCTCGCCACCGGCACCGCTGCGCCGGCCGGGGCGGCGATGCGGCTCGGGCTCGTCGACGACGAGGGCCATCCGTTCGGCGCGGTGGCCGACCGGATCGCGCTCATCGCCCGCACGCGTCCGGACGCGGTCGCGGCCACGGCCGACCTCGGCGCCGATCCCGCTCCCGCCTCCACGGTGGCCGCGGCCGCGGCCGCCGAACGCGCCTTCACGACTGCAGGATCGCTCGCCGACGTGCTGCTGGCGTGCCTGCACAGCCCGCTCGCGCGCACCGGCGCCGGATCGGTCAGCGCCGTGGATCGCCGCCGCCTCGCGGAGACGGGCGCGATCGCGGCCGTCGACGACCTCGAAGACCTGCTCGCGTCCGCAGCCGCGGCCCGGCTGGCCGTCGCGCACGACCGCGAGTGGGTGGTCACGACCGCCGGCGAGACGTGGCTCGAGACCTCGACCCCCGGGCGGTGGACCGCCATCGCCGACGGCTTCCGCGCCGGCCTGCCCAGCGGCATCCGCACTCCCGACGGAGGATTCGTCGCGCCTGCGCTCTGGCGCGACGCGTATCCCCTCGACGACGAATGGCCCGCCCGCGCCGACCGGCTGCGACGCATCGGCGTGCTGTGGGGCCTGTTCGGCGCCGACGGCGCCGAGTTCGCGTGGACGACGGCCCTGCGCACCGGCGCACCGGCGGACGCCGCCACCATGGCGCCGCACCTTCCCGCCGAGATCGACCGGGTCTACCTGCAGGCCGATCTGACCGCGATCGCACCCGGACCGCTCGCGCCCGCGCTCGACCTCAGGCTGCGCTCCGTCGCGGTGCGCGAGTCGCGCGCACAGGCCTCGACGTACCGGTTCACCGCCGCGTCACTGGGTGCCGGGATGACCGAGGGCGAGACGGCGGCCTCGGTGCGCGAGTTCCTCTCCGAGCTGTCGCTCACCGGCATCCCGCAGCCGCTGGACTATCTCATCGAGAGCACGGCGGCGCGCCACGGTCTCGTGCGCGTGCGCGGCGATGGCACCACGGGGCGCACGCGGGTGGAGAGTCCCGACATGAGCCTGCTGGACGCCATCGCGATCGATCAGGCCCTGCGCCCGCTCGGGCTCGTGTCGGAAGGGCGCGATCTCGTCACGCGGGTCGCCCGCGACGCGGTGTACTGGTCGCTCGCCGACGCACGGTACCCCGTGGTCGCGCTCGGCGAGTCCGGCGCCCCCGAGTCCGTGCACCGCCGCACCACGGCCGTCACCTCCGAGCCGAACGCCACCCCTGCCGAGACGTACTCACGGCTCATCGAGACCCTCCGCGGCGGCCACGGCACCGAGGGCGAGGCCGGCTGGCTCGAGCGCGAGCTCGAGCAGGCCGTGCGCGGGCGCTCCGAGATCATCGTGGTGGTGCGCATGCCCGACGGTGCGGAGCGGTCGTTCACCCTCGAGGCGTCGGGCCTCGGCGGCGGGCGCCTGCGCGGCCGCGATCGCGCCGCCGACATCGAGCGGACGCTTCCTGTATCGAGCATCGTGAGCGTCCACTCCGCGTGAGCGCGGCCTCCCGAGCCACCTGGCGAGGGCGACCGGTAGACTGGCACGTTATGGCTGACGGCCCCCTCATCGTCCAGAGCGACCGCACGGTGCTCCTCGAAGTCGCGCACCCCGATGCGGAGAGCGCGCGGCACGAGCTGGCGATCTTCGCCGAACTCGAGCGCGCGCCCGAGCACATCCACACCTACCGCATCACGCGGCTCGGGCTGTGGAACGCGCGTGCGGCCGGTCACGACGCCGACGACATGCTCGCCACGCTCGACCGCTGGTCGCGCTTCCCGGTGCCGCCGTCGGTGTCGATCGACATCGCCGAGACCGTCGGCCGTTACGGGCGCCTCGTGATCGAGCGCACACCGGTCGCCGAGGACGGCACCGGCGGCGACCTGATCCTGCGGTCGACGGATGCCGCGGTGCTGGCGGAGGTGTCGAAGAACAAGCGCATCCAGCCGCTGCTGATCGGCCACCCCTCCCCCGGCGTGTTCGTCGTGGACGCCTGGGCGCGCGGCCACATCAAGCAGGAGCTGCTGAAGATCGGGTGGCCCGCCGAGGACCTCGCGGGCTACACGCCGGGCACGCCGCATCCGATCGACCTCGCCGAGAACGGGTGGCACCTGCGCCCCTACCAGCGCCAGGCGGTCGACATCTTCACCGAGGGCGGCTCGGGCGTCGTCGTCCTCCCCTGCGGCGCGGGCAAGACCCTCGTGGGCGCCGGGGCGATGGCCGAGACGAAGACCACGACCCTGATCCTCGTCACCAACACCGTGAGCGCGCGGCAATGGCGCGACGAGCTGCTCAAGCGCACGTCGCTCACCGCCGAGGAGATCGGGGAATACTCGGGCCAGGCGAAGGAGATCAAGCCGGTCACCATCGCGACGTACCAGATCCTCACCGCGAAGCGGAAGGGTCAGTACGCCCACCTGGCGCTCCTCGACGCGCTGGACTGGGGCCTCATCGTGTACGACGAGGTGCACCTGCTCCCGGCGCCGGTGTTCAAGCTCACCGCCGACCTGCAGGCGCGGCGCCGCCTCGGCCTCACCGCGACCCTGGTGCGCGAGGACGGCCGCGAGGGCGACGTCTTCAGCCTCATCGGTCCCAAGCGGTTCGACGCGCCCTGGAAGGAGATCGAAGCGCAGGGCTTCATCTCGCCCGCGGTCTGCTACGAGGTGCGGGTCGACCTCCCGGCGGGCGACCGCCTCGAGTACGCCGCCGCCGCCGATGACGAGCGGTACCGGCTGGCGGCGACCGCGCCCGCGAAGATCGGCGTCGTTCGACGCCTCGTCGAGCGGCACGAGGGCGAGCGCATCCTCATCATCGGTCAGTACCTCGACCAGATCGACGTCCTCGCCGAGGCCTTGAACGCACCCAAGATCACCGGCCAGACCCCCGTCGACGAGCGGGAAGAGCTGTACCAGGCGTTCCGCGTGGGAGAGATCTCGGTGCTGGTGGTGTCGAAGGTCGCGAACTTCTCGATCGACCTGCCCGAGGCATCCGTCGCCATCCAGGTGTCGGGATCGTTCGGCTCCCGCCAGGAGGAGGCCCAGCGCCTCGGGCGCCTGCTGCGCCCGAAGCAGTCGAACCACACCGCGAGCTTCTACACCCTCATCGCCCGCGACACCGTCGACCAGGACTTCGCACAGAACCGCCAGCGCTTCCTCGCCGAGCAGGGCTACGCCTACACGATCTTGGACGCCGACTCCCTCGCCGCCTGACGACCGCCCCTCACTCCAGAAGGAAGACCGCGATCCGCCGCGCGACCTCGCCGGGGTTATCGTCGACGAGGTAGTGCGCGCCTCCGGGGACGAACTCCACCGTCGTGTGCGGGGCATCGGCGGGGCTGACTTCCATCGCGTCCTTCGGCAGGAGCGCGTCGCCGGCGCCGAACAGGATGAGCGTGGGCGTGTGCAGCACACGACCGAGATACGCGCCTCGGATCATCTTCATGAACCCTGGGAGGATGAGCCCGCGGTAGAGCTTCGAGGCAGCCCTCGAGCGTGCGGGGTCGCGCAGCGCCTCGACGTAGGCCGCGACATCCTCGTCGTTCATCGGGCGTCCCTCGAAACCGCGGAGCAGCCAGTGCGCGAGGCGCTGCCGCCCACCCGAGAGCAGCGCCGGGCCGAGCGCCGGGGTGGCGATCGCCCACTGGAACCACAGGTGAGGCATCGCCTTCAGGAGTCCGATCATGAGAGCGCGACTCATGCGGAGGTAGGGCGCGGGCACCGCGATCGCGACGTACCTGCGGACGCGATCAGGGTGCTCGAGGCAGAGATCGAACCCGACCAGCGCGCTCCAATCGTGTGCGACGAGGTCGATCCTGTCGAGCCCGAGCTCGTCGAGGAGCGCGATGATGTCGCGCCGCACGGTGGCCGAGTCGTAGCCGGAGGCCGGCGCGGCCGTGCGTCCCGCGCCGCGCAGGTCGGGTGCGATCAGGTGGGCACGCGCGGCGAGCGCCGACATGACCGGCGCCCACTCCCGTGAGCTCTGCGGGAATCCATGCAGAAGCACGACCGGCCGCCCCTCGCCGGCCTCGGTCACGTGCATGCGCAGTCCGTTCGCGGTGACCGTGCGCGAGCGGATGGCAGTGGCTTCGTTCATGGCCACAGGGTACTACGTTCGTAGTGCCCTGTCACTACGAACGTAGTACGACTGCTAGGCTCTCGACGTGACGACCACCCGCGAACGCGCCCTCGACGCGGCGGTCGAGCTCGTGGGCACTCAGGGCCTCCGTGCGCTCACGCACAGCCGCGTGGACGCACACGCCGGGCTTCCCCGCGGCTCGACCTCGAACTGGTTCCGCACCCGCGCCGCGCTGCTGGCGGGCGTGAGTCAGTGGATCGCCGAGCAGGAGACGCGCGATCTCGGCGGCGTCTTCTCGCAGCGGTTCGACGACATCGAAGAGTTCATCGACGTCTTCAGCGCCGGCATCGAGCTGCTCACCGGCCCCTACGCGGTGCGGACCCGCGCACGGTACGCGCTGTTCCTCGAAGCGGCGTCCGACCCCGAGCTGTTCGCGCCGCTGCGCGCGCAGCGCGAAGGCCTGGAGGCGTGGTCGCGGCAACTCCTCGTGACGCTGGGAGCCGCGCATCCCGACGCTGCCCTGCACGCCTTCATGGCCTTCGGCGACGGCATCGTCCTGCACCGGCTGAGCGTCGACCCGGGCACGTCCGTCCGCGACAGCGTGGCCGTGGCCGTGCGCGGCTGCCTCGCGGCGTAGCGCGCGCCGACGGCGCCGGACGTCAGACCGCGGTGTAGCGCGCGTCGACGGCGCCGGACGTCAGACCGCGGCGTAGCGGAGGAATGCGAAGCCCTCGTCGTCGGTCACGACACCGGCGAGCGCGAAGCGCCGGTCCGCCTCTCGCGCGCCCTGGACGATCCGGCCGGCCTCCCCTCCGACGAACCGCGGCGCGATGGTCACGCACACCTCGTCGACGACGCCCGCCTCCAGCAGCGCGCCGAACAGGTGCGGCCCGCCCTCGCACAGCACCTGGGTCCAACCGCGGCTCGCGAACTGCTCGAGCATCGCCGGAAGGTCGACGGTTCCCACGCCCCCTCCACTCGCCGCTGGCGCGTCGAGCGGAGCCTCCGGGCGCGCGGGCCCAGCCTCGCCGCACGGCACGACGTCGGCCACGGGTGCCAGCAGCGCGCCGCGGACGCGGGCTGAGGCATCCGTCGTCACGACCACCGGCCGTCTGACGGCCTTGGCGAAAACGTCGTCGGCGGCCTCCAGCCGCAGTGCCCCGCTCACGATCGCGAGCGCGGGCTGGTCGGCGAGCCCGTGCTCGCGGCGCCACCCGAGGTCGGCGTCGGCGGCACCCACCCCGCCGTACCCTTCGGCGCGCACCGTGCCGGCGCCCACGACCACCACGTCGGCCATCGCGCGCAGCACCTGCATGAGCGTGCGGTCGGTCGCGCCGCCGAGCGCACCGCTGCGCCCGCCGAGGGTCACTGCCCCGTCGGCGCTCTCGACGAAGTTCATGCGCACGCGGATGCGCTCCCGATCGGGCAGGGCGTAGGCCGCGAACAGCTCCTCGCGCGTGGGCATCAGTCGTTCCCCTCGGGTCGGGCGTTGTGCCGCTCGAACGCCGGCTCGCGCCACCCGAGGATCGCCTCGACCATGCGCAGCGCGTCGACCGTCTCGCGCACGTTGTGGGCTCGCACGATGCGCGCGCCCTGCAGCACGCAGTACACCGCCGTGGCGAGCGACCCCGCGAGCCGCTCCGTGCGCGGCCGGTCGAGCGTCTCGCCGACGAAGTCCTTGTTCGACAGCGCCACGAGCAGCGGTGCGCCGAGGCCGGTCAGCTCGCCCAGCCGCCGTGTCAGCTCGAGCGATTGGCGCGTGTTCTTGTTGAGGTCGTGTCCGGGGTCGAGCACGATGCGCGACGCCGGCACGCCGTGCGCGAGGGCATGCTGGCGCCGGACGTCCAGGAACTGCGCGATGTCGGCGATCACATCGTCGTAGTGCGGGAGCGGATGCTGCGCGGTGCCGCCAGGCTGTGGGCGATGACCACGCCCGCCCCGCCGTCCGCGATGACGCCCGCCATGCGCGGATCGCGCAGGCCCGTCGTGTCGTTCACGATCGCGGCGCCTGCGGCAATCGCCGCGCGAGCCACCTCGGGCTCGAACGTGTCGACGCTCACGCGCGTGAGGGGCGCGAGCTCTCGCACGACGGGCACCACTCGCGCGATCTCCTCCTCGACCGGGATGGGTGGGCCGGGGGCGAACTTGACGCCGCCGACGTCGACGATGTCGGCACCGGCCTCGACGGCGGCGACGCCCGCCGCGACCGCCGCGTCGAGCGCATACGTCGCGCCGCGGTCGTAGAACGAGTCGGGCGTGCGGTTCACGATCGCCATCACGGCGAGACGCCGGGTCAGGTCGAGCGACCCGCCCGGCAGGTCGAGCGACCCGCCCGGCAGGTCGAGGGCGGTGGGCGGGTCCGTCACGACAGCAGGCTCTCCAGGGGCACCTCCGGGTCGCGGAGCCGCGCGGGATCGATGCGCTCGCCCGATCGGATGAGGCCCTGCACGGCCTCGTTCACGTCCCACACGTTGACGTTCATGCCCGCGACGACCCGCCCGTCGTCCACCCAGAAGGCGATGAACTCGCGGGCCTCGCGATCGCCGCGGACGAGCACCTCGGCATCCGTCATCAACGAGGCGTATCCCGACAGCTCCATGCCCAGATCGTATTGGTCGGTGTAGAAGTACGGGATGTCCGAGTGCGAGGCCGGCAACCCGAGCATCGAGCGGGCGGCCACCTTGCCGGCGTTCAGGGCGTTCGCCCAGTGCTCGCTGCGCAGATGTCTCTGCACGACGGGGTGGTACGGGTTGGCCGCGTCGCCGGCCGCGTAGACGTCGGGCGCGCTCGTGCGCAGCGCGGCATCGGTGAGAATCCCGTCGAGGACGTCGAGCCCGGCGGCCTCGGCCAGCGCCGTGTCGGGCACCGCGCCGACGCCGATCAGCACGAGGTCGGCCTCGACGGTCTCTCCGTCGACCACGACGCCCCGCGCGCGGCCGTCGCCCACGATGCGCTCGACTCCGACGGAGGTGCGCAGGTCGACGCCGTGCTCGAGATGCAGCGCGCGGAACACCTCGCCCATCTCGGCGCCGAGCGCCGCGCCGAGAGGCACCGGGTCACGCTCGAGGATCGCGACGTCGTTGCCGAGGCCCCGTGCGGTCGCCCCCGCCTCCATGCCGATCCAGCCCGCGCCGATCACGACCAGGCGCTGTCCGCCTTCGCGCAGCGCCCCGGCGAGCTCGTCGGAGTCGTCGACGCGCCGCAGCGTCAGGACTCCCGGCAGCTCGCTTCCGGGCAGCGGCAGCGTACGGGGCTGCGCGCCGGTCGCGAGCAGCACCGCGTCGTAGCGCAGCGTCTCGCCGTCCGCGAGCTCCACCGCGTGCGCGGCGGGATCGAGCGCGGTCGCGGCGATGCCGGTGACCAGACGGATGCCGTGCTCGGCGTACCACCGGACGGGATGCAGGTGCACGGCATCCAGCCCCTCCTCCCCGCCGAGATAGCCCTTCGACAGCGGCGGCCGCTGGTACGGCGGATGCGGCTCGGCCGCGACGACGGTGATGTCGCCGTCGAACCCCTCGTCGCGCAACGCTTCGGCGGCGGTGCCGCCGGCCATCCCTCCGCCGATGATCAGCAGGTGCGTCATGACGGCTCCTCTCGTCGTCGACGGCGCGTGTCCGGCGCGTCCCCGTGTCTGGCCCCGACGCTAGGGCCGCCCCGTTCGTTTGTCCATGAGCCGCCCGGAACGCCCCGCGCGCCCGCGCCCGGCGGCACCCGGGTGGCGACGAAATTCGCCTCGCGCCGCCGATATCCAGCGAGCCCGGCGGATACGCCGACATAATGGGCGCATGACCGCACCGCGCATCCTCGTCGTGGACGACGAACCGAACATCCGCGACCTGCTGATCACGAGCCTGCGATTCGCCGGATTCCAGGTCAGGGCCGTCTCCAACGGCGCACAGACGATCTCGGCCGTCCTCGAAGAGGAACCCGACCTCATCATCCTCGACGTCATGCTGCCCGACATGAACGGGTTCAGCGTCACCAAGCGCCTTCGCGGCGCCGGCTACACCGCGCCGATCCTGTTCCTCACCGCCAAGGACGAGACCGAGGACAAGATCGCCGGCCTCAACGCCGGCGGCGACGACTACGTCACCAAGCCCTTCAGCCTCGACGAGATCGTCGCCCGCATCCAGGCGATCCTGCGCCGCACCATGCAGGCCGACGAGGAGTCGGTCATCCGCGCCGGCGAGCTCACCATGGACCAGGACACCCATGACGTGCAGGTCGGCGACGTCTCGATCGACCTCAGCCCGACCGAGTTCAAGCTGCTGCGCTACCTCATGCTCAACCCCAACCGCGTGCTGTCGAAGGCGCAGATCCTCGACCACGTGTGGGAGTACGACTTCAACGGCGACGCCGGCATCGTCGAGAGCTACATCTCGTACCTGCGGCGCAAGATCGACCCGCACTCGACCGAGCCGCTCATCCAGACCAAGCGGGGCTTCGGCTACATGCTGAAGGCCGGCAAGACCGCCTAGCGCGGAACGAGTTCAAGGGGGCGACCTGGCGCACAAGCCCGACGCGGTCACCCGGTGGTGGCGAGGCACAAGTCTGCGCGCAAAGGTCACCGGGGTCACTGTCGTGCTCCTGGCGGTCGGCCTGTTCGCCGCCGGCGTCGGCACCGCGGCCTTCCTCCGCACCTCGCTCGTCGACGGCGTCGACGCCCAGGTGGACGCGCTAGCGCGGACGGATGCCGCGAGCCCGCTGCTCGAGCTCAGCGTCTCGGACGGCCGGCTGGTGGTCGATCGGGCCGAGAACGCGCCGTCCACGGACTACTTCGTCGCCGTGTACGAGCCCGAGGACGGCAAACTCCTCGCGACAGCGGGCGGCCGCGGAGGGCCCGCACCGGCGTTCCCCGGCGCCTACCCGCTCGACGTCGCGGTGCCCGACGAGCTCCGGCTCGTCACCCTCAAGGCGGCGGACGGCGACACCGAGTTCCGCGCGACGGTGACCGTGCAGGAGCTGTCGAACACCGGGGTCTTCTACTCGCAGATGGTCGCGGTGCCGCTGACGACGGTCAACCGCACGATCGCGAACTACATCGGCATCTACAGCATCCTCGCGATCGTCATCGTGGTCGCCGGGGCCGTGCTCACGCGATGGCTCGTGACGCTCACGTTCCGCAGTCTCGGCGCGGTGGAGTCGACCGCCGACGCGATCTCTGCGGGCGACTTCAGCCAGCGCATGACCGACATCGAGCCCACGACGACCGAGGTCGGGCGTCTCAAGACCGCCATCAACGCCATGCTCGACCACGTCGACGCCGCGATCTCGGAGCGCGACGCGACGGTGCGGCAGATGCGCCGCTTCATCGGCGACGCGAGCCACGAGCTGCGCACGCCGCTGGTCACCGTGCGCGGCTACGCGGAGCTCTACCGCATGGGGGCCGTGCACGGCGACGAGGACGTCGCGCAGTCGATGGACCGCATCGAGAAGGAGGCCATCCGCATGGGCCTCCTCGTCGAGGACCTGCTCGCCCTCGCACGCCTCGACGAGCGGCGCGACGTCGTCATCGGCCCCGTCGACCTGCGGCCGGTGGCGCGGGATGCCGCGATGGATGTGCGCGCGACGGCCCCGCTGCGCCCGGTCACCGTCATCGACACCACCGTCTACGAGCCCTCGGCCGAGGCTTCGCAGCCGGACGCGACCCCCGAGCGCGAGGAGCCGAAGCGCCGATCGCCGAACACGTCGGCGATCGCCCGGGCCGGGGCGACGCTGTCGCTGCTGCGGCGGCGACCCAAGCCGGTGCCCGCGATCGAGGCGAACGGCACCGCGCCGCATACGCTGCCCTCGGTGCTGCCCACGCCCGACGGCCGCCCCCGCGCGGCGACGCTGCAGCCCGTGGTGGTCGGCGACGAGAACCGCGTACGGCAGATCGTGGCCAACCTCCTCGGCAACGCGCGCCGGTTCACCGCCGAAGACTCACCCATCGAGCTGCGCATCGGCCTGGACGCCGCGGCGCGCATGGGCTGGATCGAGATCGTCGACCACGGCGAGGGCGTCCCCGACCAGATCAAGGACAAGATCTTCCAGCGCTTCTGGCGCGCCGACACGTCGCGCACTCGCGAGACCGGAGGCTCGGGCCTGGGGCTGTCGATCGTGGCATCGATCGTCGAGGCGCTCCACGGCACCGTCGAGGTCGTCGACACGCCGGGGGGCGGGGCCACCTTCCGCGTCGCCCTCCCGCTCGCCGACGCGCGCGACGCCGCCGAGCACCTCGACATCCCGACGCAGCCGCTGCCGCGCCTCGCCGACGCCGCGGAGTGAGCGGCGCCTCCTCCCCAGCCGCGGTCGCAGCGGCGCCGTGCACAGAAGACGACGGATGCCGCACCCGGGCCGCCCGCGGCGCCTAGCGTTTCAGGAACCGCGGGTTCCGGCATCCGGCCACCCGCCTGCAGCGCAAGGAGCCCCCATGGCCGTCTTCTCCGTCGACAGCGACGCCGTCCTCGCCTCCACCGCCGCGGTGCGCGGCACGATCGACCGGCTCCAGGCCGAGTCCAATGCGATGCTCGCGCAGCTGACGCAGCTGCAGTCGTCGTGGACCGGATCGGCCTCGATCGCCTTCCACGGCGTCGTCGACCAGTGGCGCGCCACCCAGCGACAGGTCGAGGAGTCCCTGACGGGCATCAACGCCGCGCTGTCGGCGGCGGGCCGTCAGTACGCCGACACCGAGCTCGCCACGACCAGCCTGTTCCGCTGAAACGACGGATGCCCCGGCTCGATGAGCCGGGGCATCCGTTTCTCGCACTAGCGAGGGATCAGAAATCCATGCCACCCGTCGGGTCGCCGGCCGGAGCCGCGGCCTTCTCGGGCTTGTCGGCGACGACGGCCTCGGTCGTGAGGAACAGGCCCGCGATCGACGCGGCGTTCTGCAGCGCCGAACGGGTCACCTTGGCCGGGTCGATGATGCCCTGCGCGAACAGGTCGCCGTACTCGCCCGTGGCGGCGTTCAGGCCGTGACCCGCGGGGAGCTCCGCCACCTTGTTGGCGACGACACCCGGCTCGAGACCGGCGTTGAGGGCGATCTGCTTGAGCGGAGCCTCGATCGCGACGCGCACGATGTTCGCACCGGTCGCCTCGTCGCCCGTGAGCTGCAGTCCGTCCAGCGCAACCCGACCCGACTGGATGAGCGCGACGCCACCACCGGGGACGATGCCCTCCTCGACGGCCGCCTTCGCGTTGCGAACGGCGTCCTCGATGCGGTGCTTGCGCTCCTTGAGCTCGACCTCGGTCGCCGCACCCGCCTTGATGACGGCGACGCCGCCGGCGAGCTTGGCCAGACGCTCCTGCAGCTTCTCGCGGTCGTAGTCGCTGTCGGTGTTGTCGATCTCGCGACGGATCTGGGTCACGCGGCCCTCGATGGCGGCGGCGTCGCCGGCGCCCTCGACGATCGTGGTCTCGTCCTTGGTGACGATGACCTTGCGCGCACGGCCGAGCAGGTCGAGGGTGGCGTTCTCGAGCTTGAGACCGACCTCCTCGGTGATGACCTGGCCACCCGTGAGGATCGCGATGTCCTGCAGCTGCGCCTTGCGGCGGTCGCCGAAGCCGGGAGCCTTGACGGCGACCGACTTGAAGATGCCGCGGATCTTGTTGAGCACCAGCGTGGCCAGCGCCTCACCCTCGACGTCCTCGGCGATGATGACGAGCTCCTTGCCGTCCTGGATCACCTTGTCGACGACGGGCAGAAGGTCCTTGATGTTCGAGATCTTCTGGTTCGCGATGAGGATGTACGGGTCCTCGAAGACGGCCTCCTGGCGCTCCGGGTCCGTGACGAAGTACGGGTTGATGTAACCCTTGTCGAAGCGCATGCCCTCGGTGAGCTCGAGCTCGGTGCCGAACGTCTGCGACTCCTCGACGGTGACGACGCCCTCCTTGCCCACCTTGTCGATGGCCTCGGCGATCAGCGCACCGATCTCGGGGTCAGCGGCAGAGATCGAGGCGGTGGCAGCGATCTGCTCCTTGGACTCGACCTCCTTGGCGCTGGAGAGAAGCTCGGCGGTGATGGCGGCGACGGCCTTCTCGATGCCCTTCTTGAGCGAGATCGGGTCGGCGCCGGCAGCGACGTTGCGCAGGCCCTCGCGCACGAGCGCCTGGGCGAGCACGGTCGCGGTCGTGGTGCCGTCACCAGCGACGTCGTCGGTCTTCTTGGCGACCTCCTTGACGAGCTCCGCGCCGATCTTCTCGTACGGGTCGTCCAGCTCGATCTCCTTGGCGATCGAGACGCCGTCGTTCGTGATCGTGGGGGCGCCCCACTTCTTCTCGAGCACGACGTTGCGACCGCGCGGGCCGAGCGTCACCTTGACGGCGTCGGCGAGAGTGTTCAGGCCACGCTCGAGACCACGGCGGGCCTCCTCGTCGAAAGCGATGATCTTTGCCATGTGTGTGTCGTCCCTCCGGAACGTTGGCTTTGGGTATTAGCACTCAACAATCACGAGTGCTAAATCATTCTGGCACTCGACCCTATCGAGTGCAAGCCGCGGGACGGATGCCGAAACGCGACGAAACGGGATGCCTCGCGGCATCCCGTCTCGAATGTGAGGGAGAGCGGCCCCTGGGCCGCACGCGTCAGACGACGCGCACGGACTCGGCCTGCGGGCCCTTCTGCCCGGTTCCGACCGTGAACTCGACGGTCTGGCCCTCTTCGAGGACGCGGAACCCGGTCATGTCGATGTTGGAGTAGTGGACGAACACGTCCTGGCCGTCGGCGACGGTGATGAAGCCGAACCCTTTCTCGGCGTTGAACCACTTCACGGTGCCCTGCGTCATGCGAATCTCCTGTTGCCGGCGGTACTCGGCTTCATGTTATGCACGGCCGGATGCGGGCAACCCCGGGTTTCGTCACTTGTTGACACGCGCGCACACAACTGTTTACCGGGTCGAAACACGCACCGGTCGCAGCGTCTAGGGAGTGGGTTCGGGGGCCTGGCCCGCGGCCGTCCGGTCGAGGCCGATCACCACGGTCAGCTGCCTCACGTCGGGTGTCGCCGGCTGGTACGCCTCGCTCTGCTCGATGGCCGCGCCGCCGATGACGCCGGCAAGCCCCGCGGCGGCCGCCTCATCCTCGGGGAGGAGGTAGAACACCGTCGTCTCGGGGAAGTCCTGCGAGCCGGCGCCGCTGGCGAGCACGCTGTCGGGCGCCCACCCGGCGCCGACGATGATGTCCTTCGTCTGCGTCGCGAGCCCCTCCTCGGGGGTCGCGTTGAGGATCTGCACCTGGTAGCTGGTGTCGACGACGGGAGTCACCTCCGGTTCGGGGGCGACGGTCGGCGTCGGCGTGGGGGCGAGGTCGATGCGACCCGAGGCGAGCAGAGTGCCGAAGATGCCGATCGCGATCAGGACGATGGTCGCCAGAGCCGCCCACAGCAGGACGACCCATCCGCGCATGCGGGGGTTCTCCGCGCGGTGCGCGCCGACCCTGTCCGTGTCGGGGAGGTCGTCGAAGCGATCCCGGGGAAAGGTCGATCTCGGCACCCGACGATGTTACCGGGCGAAACCCGTGCGCCCGGTGAGCGCCCGATCAGCGCGCGTCGGCGGCGCGGCCCGCGCGCTCGCGCAGCCGCTCGTCGCGCAGGCGTCGCAGCCGCTTGACGAGCATGGGGTCGTGCCCCTGAGCCTCGGCCGTGTCGATGAGGCGTCCGAGCAGCTGGTAGTACCGGGCCGGCGACATGCCGAGGTCGGCGCGGATGGCCTCCTCCTTGGCCCCCGCGTGGCGACGCCACTCGGCCTCGAAGTCGAGGAGGGCGCGATCGCGGTCGGTCAGGGGCACGAGGCAACGCTAGCCCGCGGCATCCGTCCCCTCGGTGCGCCACGCGCGCCAATGCACGAACGCGCCGAGCGGGTCGACCGCGGCGAGCGGTTCGGCGTCGCGAGCGAGCACGAAGCCGCCCCACGCGGCGCCGTCGACGGGCGGCCTCCCCTCACGCCCCCTCCCGGCTTCGTGCAGCGCCGGGGGGTCGATCGTGATCCATACGGCGTCGAGGGTGCGGAGGGTGCGGATCAGCCGCTCGCGACCGGCACGCGGGATGTGCGGCAGCACTCCCGGCGTGGTCACGACCAGCGTGGCGTCATGCGGTGCCCGCGCCGACGCCTGCCGCAGCACCTCGGGGTCGGTGGCGTCCCCGGCGTACAGCAGCGGGGGGTCCGCGGCCACCACGTCGAGCGCCGCCTCGATGCGTACGACGCGCCCTGACTCCCCCGGCCACACCAGGCTGGTGAGGAACCGCCGGTCCTCCTCCGCGCGGGCGTCCAGCGGTGCCAGATCGATGCCGGCCCGCCACACGATGTCGGGCATGCGCAGCGGCGGATCCCCCGAGACCTCGCATTCGAGCACCACCGCCGACGGCCCGTCCTCGGGGTCGAGCGCGGTCACGGCGCCCTGATCCCGGAAGCGGTATGAGTACCGGTCGGGGAAGAGGCACAGACCGGCGCTCGCGCCGATCTCGAGCAGCGCGATCGGTCCGTCCACGGTGGCGAGCGCCGGCAGCAGCGCCGCGCAGCGCTGGGGTTCGTTGGTCTGCAGGCGACGGCCGGATGCCTCGGCCACCACCTCGTCGGCGTGCGCGCCGAGCCAGTCCGCCCACTCCTCGAACCGGCCCTCGGGGGCGCCCAGCATGCGGGTCACCGCGAACACGAGCGGAGGCTGGCGGCGATCGGCGGGGATGCGGGCGAGGATCCCCGCGACCGCGGGCTCCGCGGCGACCCCTCGTGCCCACTCCTCGTACAGCGCGGAGCGGTCCGGCGCCTCCTCACGCGCGAAGCGGGCGTACCGCTGGGTCACCGATTCGACCGTCGCCGCGGCATCCGTCTCGCGCATCCCGCCATCCTGCCCCAGTCCCGCCCGCCGGCGCACGGCCCCGGTTCCCGGTGAACGTCCAGCGGGACGCGACCCGGCCGCCCGCGACTGGGGTTGAATGGAAGAGACCGAGGAGGACCCATGACGTACGCCGTCGACAAGACCGACGAGCAGTGGCGCGCCGAGCTCACCCCCGAGCAGTACGCGGTGCTGCGGCAGGCGGGCACCGAGCGTGCCTGGACCGGTGAGCTGCTCGACGAGGACCGCGCGGGCCTGTACACGTGCGCCGCCTGCGGCGCGGAGCTCTTCCGCAGCGGCACGAAGTTCGACTCGCACTGCGGATGGCCGAGCTTCTACGAGTCGATCCGCCCCGAAGCCGTCGAACTGCTCGAGGACGACAGCCACGGAATGGTGCGCACCGAGGTGCGCTGCGCGAACTGCGGATCGCACCTGGGTCACGTGTTCCCCGACGGGTTCGGCACCCCGACCGGCGACCGCTACTGCATGAACTCGCTCTCGCTGCAGTTCGCCCCCGGCGACGAGACGCCCGGCGAGGCCGCGGCGGATCCGGCGTGATGCCGCACTCCGCGTCGCCTCCGCACGCCGTCGACGCGCCGCACGGCGCCTCCGGTGGCGTGAGCCCCGCCCTCGAGGCGGTGCGCTCGCGGCGCTCGTGGTCCAAGGTCACCGACGAGGCGCCGAGTCACGACCAGCTGCTGGAGCTCGTGTCGGCCGCCGGACGCGTCGCCGACCACTCGTCGCTGCGACCCTGGCGGCTCATCGAGCTGCGGGGAGCCGACCGCGAGCGCCTCGGACGGGCGATCGCGAAGGCCGAGGGCGAGAAGGACGCGTCGACCAAGCCGCTGCGCGCGCCGCTGCTCATCGCAGTCGTCGCAAGCTACCGCAAGAGCGGCAAGGTGCCGCGCTGGGAGCAGGAGGCGGTGGCGTCGGGCGTCGCGCACACGCTGAGCCTGCTCCTCGACGAGGCCGGCTGGGGCGTCATCTGGCGCACCGGGCACTACACGCGCTCGAAGGCCGTCGCCAAGGCGCACGGGCTCGAGAAGAACGAAGAGCTGCTGGGCTGGCTCTACGTCGGCGGCAAGCCCGCGCGGGAGCGCCCGGGCCGGCGCAAGCCGCTCGACGCGAGCAAAGTGCTCTCACGGATGCCGCAGCCGAAGAAGCCCCGCAGCGCCTGAGCGTCAGCGTGACCGCCAGCGGCGCCACGGCACCGCGGCGACCACGACCGACACCAGCGCGACCGTGACCATCGCGAGCTCCTGGGCGAGCCCCGGACCCGTCGGCGTCGGCCACACCGCGTCGATCAGGACCGACGTGCACAGCTGGCCGACGACCGCTCCCAGACCCAGCAGCAGGACTCCGGTGTACTGGACGATCGCCGCACCGAGCGCGATGTAGACGACACCGATCGCGCCACCGAGGTACAGCCACGGATCGGCCGGGAGAGCCCGCGGCTCGCCCACGAGGACGACGTGGAGGACGGCGGCGATCGCCAGCAGGATCGTGCCGCCGGCGAAGTTGACGAGCGTCGCGGTGAGGGGCGTGCCCACGCTCTGGCGAAGCCGTCCGTTCGTCGCCTGCTGCCACGCGATGCCGGCGCCGGCGAGCACCGGCAGCAGCGCCATCCACAGCGGCACCCCCGCCAGCCCGTCGCCCGCCAGGGCCAGGCTCACCGCGATCAGCGCCAGCGCGCCGCCGATCAGCCGCGGGACCGTCACCGCCACGACGCCGGCGGGGCCGAACCCGGCGCGGTCGAGCAGCAGGCCGCTGACGGTCTGGCCGGCCACGACGCCCACGGTGAACAGCGAGACGCCGATGAGCCCGACCGCGAGGCCCTGCGTGGCGACGGTGAGGGCACCGGCCGCCCCGCCCGCCAGCATCCACCACGGAATCCTCCGGTGCCGCACGCCTTCGACCAGGCGCCCGAAGCCGGCACGACCCACCGGGAGCGCGGCGGAGAGGGCGAGGAGGATCGCCAGGCCCGAGCCGAACGAGATCACCGCGGCGACGAACCCGTCGTCCAGGCGCACGCCCAGCTGGCCGTTGATGCGGGCCTGCACCGCCGTCATCACGCCGATCGCCACCGCGCCGCCGAGGGCGAGGGCGGTGGGAATGCGCGGGGCGGTCACCCGTCCCATCCTGCCGTGTGCGGGGCACGTGCCCGAACCGGCCCGGTTACGCTGGATCGTGGCCATCTCCACTCGCACGCGCACGCTCCTGACCTGGCTGCCGGCCGCGATCCTCGCCGTCGTGATCGGCGCCGTCGTGATCGCGTCGCTCGCCATCCAGGAGTCGTGGTGGACCGAGGAGAACCCGGCGGCGTCCGCCGATCAGAAGGCGACCGACGGCTCCAGCATGCTCACCGATGCGGGGTTCGACTACGTCAACGTCGAGGGCGTCGTGCGGGTGCGCGTCGGCGAGGGCGGACTGTCGGCGACGGCGCTCGGACTCCCTGCGGACGGCGAGAAATCCGCCGTCTTCCGCCGCCCGGTACGGGCTCTCGTCGCGGTCGGTGACGACGTGCACGCACTGGATGACATCTCCTCGCTCACCGCCGTCGCGCGGGGCGACCGGCTGGTGTCGGTCACGCTGACACCGGACGTCGTGCGCGGCTGGTCGGGCGCGCTGGACTACCTGCGCGCGCTCGCTCCCGAGTTCGGCTGGGACGCGTCGCAGCTCGATCCACTCGACGAGCAGCTCGGCGAGTTCAACCGCTCGGGCGACGGAGACACCTTCACCGCCTCGATCGGCCCGTCGAGGGGCGCGGCCGTCGAGGTCACCGGCACGCTCGTGTTCGACCGGGCGTCCGGAGCGACGCCGGTGACGATCACGTTCGAGCCGGCGGGCTGAGGCAGAGCCTCGGCACGGGGGCGTGGCACGGTGAGCCGGTCGTGGAGCCGACTACGGGACTCGAACCCGTAACCCCCTAATTACAAGTTAGGTGCGCTACCAATTGCGCCAAGTCGGCAGGGCGCCCAGTCTACCGGCGCAGCGCCGCGTGCCCGATCAGGGGGCGACGGTGGGCGTCGGCGTCGGGGTCGCCTTGTAGTAGGCGTCGCTGGCGACCGTGAGCACGAACTGCGCGAACTCCTTGGGGTCGTCGAGCTTTCCGACGTACTGGGTGCCGTTGACCAGCACCATCGGCGTGCCGGTGAGCGCCATGCCGTCGGTGTCGGGCAGCTCCTGCAGGGCGCGCTCCGTCGCGAGCTTGGCCCACGAGGCGTACGACTGCTCCTCGATGCACGACCGCACGACCTTGGCACCGTCCAGGCCCGTCGCGATCGCCAGGGCGGCGAGCTCGCTGTCGCTGTAGCCGTCGGAGTCCACCGCAGGCTGCTGCGTCAGCAGCGCCTGGTTGAACGCGAAGAAATAGTCGGGAGCATACTGCGCCACGCAGGCGGCCGCGGCCGCCGCGCGGAGCGAGTACTTCGTGCCGTTGGACTTGGCGGTCAGCATCGCCACCGGGTAGTACGTCAGCGTCGCCGCGTCCTCGTTGACCCACTCGGTGAGCTGCTTCGCGTTGGCGACCTGGAAGTCGCGCGAGCCGGTCGAGAGGTAGTCGACGTAGACGCGGATTTCGACGGCCGGGGTGTCGGTGGGGGTCGGCGTGGGCGTGGGCGTGGCCTCGGCCGGCTCGGCGGTCGTCGCGGGGGTCTGGCCGCCCTGCACGGAGCCGTTGGCCTCGCTCGTTCCGGAGGTGATGCCGACGCCGGTGACACCGGTGACCATGAAGCCGTCATCGACGACGTTCTCGGGGCTCATCATGGGCTTCGATGCGCTCGAGGACACCGTCCAGGTGACGACGACGGCGATGACGGCGACGACCGCGACGACCGCGGCGCCCAGAGTGGTGCGACGGACCAGGCGGGCACGCGACTGACGTGCCTGCACCTGCTGCGCCTTCTCGCGCACGGCGTCGCGGCGCTCGCTGGCAGCGGCGTTCTGTGACTCGTCGCTCGACATGGAACCTCTCGGGACGGAAGGGGGCCGGTCTTCCGGCTGGTCCGCACGGGAAGGCGGACGTTGACGATGCTAGCCAGCCACCCTGGGAAATGCCCAGACGCAACCTCCGCACGCGCCGTGTCATACTGTTTCGTGCGCCCGACGACGGGCGCGCGGGAGAGCCCCCGCTCATTCCATCACTACGGATCGTCCGGCACGTACCTGCCGGTGAAGGAGAAGAGAAACATGGCGTCCGTCACGTTCGACAACGCAACCCGCCTGTACCCCGGGGGCACGCGCCCCGCCGTGGACAAGCTCAACCTCGAGGTCGCCGATGGCGAGTTCCTCGTGCTCGTCGGCCCGTCGGGCTGCGGCAAGTCCACGTCCCTGCGCATGCTGGCCGGCCTCGAAGAGGTCAACTCGGGCCGCATCCTTATCGGCGACCGCGACGTCACCGACGTCCCGCCGAAGGACCGCGACATCGCGATGGTCTTCCAGAACTACGCGCTCTACCCGCACATGACCGTCGCCGAGAACATGGGCTTCGCGCTCAAGATCGCCGGCGTCGGCAAGGAGGAGCGTGCCGCGCGCGTGCTCGAAGCTGCCAAGCTCCTCGACCTCGAGGAGTACCTCACCCGCAAGCCGAAGGCCCTCTCGGGTGGTCAGCGTCAGCGCGTCGCCATGGGCCGCGCGATCGTGCGCCAGCCGCAGGTGTTCCTCATGGACGAGCCGCTGTCGAACCTCGACGCCAAGCTCCGCGTCCAGACGCGCACCCAGATCGCCTCGCTGCAGCGCCGTCTGGGCGTCACCACGGTCTACGTCACGCACGACCAGACCGAGGCGCTCACCATGGGCGACCGCATCGCGGTCCTCAAGGACGGCCTCCTGCAGCAGGTCGGCACGCCGCGCGACCTGTACGAGAAGCCGAACAACGTCTTCGTCGCGGGATTCATCGGCTCGCCCGCGATGAACCTGTTCCCGGCGCACATCGCCGAGGGCGGTGTCCAGTTTGGCGACCGCGTGGTCGGCGTCGATGCCGACACGCTCGGCAAGGCGCACGGCTCCGAGGTCACCATCGGCGTTCGTCCCGAGGACATCCAGGTCGCTCCCGAGGACGGCAAGGGTCTGCAGGTCATCGTCGACCTCGTCGAGGAGCTCGGCGCGGACGGCTACCTGTACGGCCACACCGACGTCAACGGCAAGCGCACCGACATCGTCGCGCGCGTCGACGGACGCCGCCACCCGATGGCGGGCGACACGGTCACGCTGGCTCCGGTGCCCGGACACGTGCACGTGTTCGACCTCGAGTCCGGCGAGCGCCTCACCGACAAGGCGATCGCCTCGGCGTAAGCGGTTCCTACGCGACGGCGCGGGTGGGAGAGACTCCCCCCGCGCCGTCGCGCTTCCATCCCCTGAGTCTGCGGAGGCCCCGTGCCCGACGCCCTGAGCATCACCGCCAGCAGCGTGGATCCGGGTCTGCTGTCACTGCCGTGGTCGACACCCCTGGCCGAGTGGCCGTCGAGCCACATCGTCTACCTCCCCAAGGGCATCTCGCGGCATCTCGTGCGATTCGCGACGTTGTCGGGCCGTGTGGTCGCGATCAAGGAGACCACCGAGGCGATGGCTCGCCGCGAGTACGACATGCTCGGCAACCTCGCCCGCCTCGACGCCCCGTGCGTCGAGCGGGTCGCCGTGATCGCCGGGCGCACGGACGCCTCGGGCGAGCACCTCCCCGCCGCGCTGGTGACCGCGCACCTGAAGTTCTCGCTCCCCTACCGCGCGCTGTTCACGCAGGTGCTGCGCCCCGACACGGCGACCCGCCTGGTCGACGCGCTGGCGGCGCTCCTGGTGCGGCTGCACAACGTCGGCTTCTTCTGGGGCGACGTGTCGCTGTCGAACACGCTCTTCCGTCGCGATGCCGGCGCGTTCGCCGCCTACCTCGTCGATGCCGAGACCGGCGAGCTGCACGAGAGCGGGCTCACCCCCGGGCAGCGCGCGCACGACCTCGACGTCGCCCGGACGAACATCGCCGGCGAGATCATGGACCTCGAGGCCGGCGGCCGCCTCGAGGGCGGCGTCGACGCCATCGCGATCGCCGATGGGATCGTCTCGTCGTACCACTCGCTGTGGGCGGCGCTTACCGACAGCGAGACCTTCCGCGCCGACGAGGCGTGGCGACTCACCGAGCGCGTCCAGCGCCTCAACTCGCTGGGCTTCGACATCGGCGAGATGTCGATCCAGGCGACCACCGACGGCACGAGGGTCTCGATCCAGCCGAAGGTCGTCGACGCCGGGCACCACCAGCGGCGGCTGCTGCGGCTGACCGGTCTCGATGTCGAAGAGAACCAGGCCCGTCGCCTGCTGAACGACCTCGACGAGTTCCGGGCGCGCATCTCGCGCTTCGAAGACGAGGACATGGCCGCCCACGAGTGGCTGACGCGCGTCTTCGAGCCCGTCGTGAAGGCGATCCCGTGGGACCTTCGTGCCAAGCTCGAGCCCGCCGAGGTCTTCCACCAGCTGCTGGAGCACCGCTGGTACCTCTCGCAGGGCAAGGGCAAGTCCGTGCCGCTGGCCGAGGCCCTGTCGAGCTACATCGACGACGTGCTGCGCCACCGCCGCGACGAGGCGACGCTGATGGGCCCGGCGACCGAGACGGTGTCGCTGCCGGTGATCACCGGCAGCGGCCCGATCATCGACGACGAGGACGACGAGATCGACTGGCGCGACCTCGTCTGACCCTCTCGAGGGCTAGTAGCCGACCGTGAAGCGCTCGCGCGAGTGCTTCGGGTTCTCGATCTCGTCGAGCACCGCGATCGCGAAGTCGGCGCCCGAGATGAAGGAGTCGCCGTTCTCGTCGGTCACGAGGACGTCGCCGCCGTCGCGGTAGGTCCCGGTGCGCTCGCCCGGGTTGAACCCGCCGAACCCGCCCGCGGGGTGGATGTAGAACCAGTCGCGGTCGGCCGGCCCGGACTGCAGATCCTCGAGGATCCCGATCGCCTCGAGGGCCTCGGGCTTGTACTCCTCGGTGAACGACGGCTGATCGACGAGCCGCTCGCCACCCGGCGCGACGAGACTGCCGCCTGCCCCGCCGATCACACCGACCCGCACGTCCGCGGGAAGCAGCGAGATGAGCGAGATGAGGTTCGGGCGCACCAGGCCCTCCATGTCACCGCGCGGGGCCACCGCCGAGACGACGACGTCGGCGCCCTGCAGCTGCGTCAGCAGGTCGGGCACATCGGTGAGCGAGCCCTCGATGTAGGTCGCTCCCGCGAACCGCTCGCTGGGGATGCGGCGCGCGATGGCGAGCACGCTGTGCCCTCGGTTCACCGCCTCTTCGACGATGTGACGACCGGCGTACCCGGTCCCTCCGATGACGGCGATGCGTGCCATGTTCTTCCTTTCGACGGTGGACGACGTTCCTGGAGGTCCAAGGGCGCCGGGAGCGCATTCATTCCCGCGAATACGTCCCGGGCCGCCCGGGTCGTCAGCGGCCGGAGCGCATCGTCGACACCTGATAGAGGGCGACGGATGCCGCGATCCCGGCGTTCAGCGACTCCGTGGCGGCCGAGATCGGGATCGACACGATCTGGTCGCACGTCTCGGTCACCAGGCGCGAGAGGCCCTTGCCCTCGGATCCGACCACGATCACGACGGGGCGGTCTGCGAGCTCGAGCGACGGCAGCGACACGTCGCCGCCCCCGTCGAGTCCCAGGACGAACACGCCCTGCTTCTTGAACTCCTTGAGCGTCGTGGTGAGGTTGGGCGCGATCGCCACGGGGATGCGCGCCGCCGCGCCTGCGCTCGTCTTCCAGGCTGCGGAGTTGACGCTGGCAGAGCGCCGCTGCGGCACGATCACGCCCTGCCCGCCGAACGCGGCGGTCGAGCGGATGATCGCGCCGAGGTTGCGGGGGTCGGTGACCCCGTCCAGCGCGACCAGGAGCGGCACGAGGTCGTCGGCGATGATCTCTTCGAGCAGATCCTGCGGGTGGGCGTACTCGTACGGGGGCACCTTCAGCGCGACGCCCTGGTGCACGCCGTCGAAACCGGCCATGCGGTCGAGCTCGGGACGCGTGACCTCGAGCACCGGGATCTCGCGGTGCGTGGCGATCGACAGCATCTCTTTCACGCGGTCGTCCATCTCGACGCGCTGCGCGATGTAGAACGCCGTCGCCGGGATCTTCGCCCGCAGCGCCTCGAGCACCGAGTTGCGCCCGGTCACCGTCTCGGTGTCGTCGTCCTTCTTCGCGCGGGACGTGCGGTTCTGACCGGCCCCCGTCGGCTTGCCCTTGCCGCCCGCCGCGGCGTACCTCTCGGCGGCGGCCTTGCGCTTGCCGGCGGGGTGCCACGCGCGGTCCTCCGCCTTCGGGGTCGGCCCGCGTCCCTCGAGCGAGCGCTTGTTCTTGCCGCCCGTGCCCTTGCTGGGGCCCTTCTTGCCCTTCGCGGCGCCGGGGCGTCCTGGCTTGACCATTTCTTCCTTTCCGGCCGGGTCGTCCCGGCGTGCCCGCTATTGCGAGCCGAGTGTCCAGTGGGTGCCCTGAGGTCCGTCCTCGAGCACGATTCCTGCCGCCGCGATCGCGTCGCGGATGCGGTCGGCGCTGGCCCAGTCCTTCGCAGCGCGCGCGTCGGCGCGCTGCGCGATCATGGTCTTCACGAGCGTGTCGAGCGCGCGAGCCTGGTCCGAGGCATCCGTCGCCCGCCAGTGCGGGTCGAGAGGGTCGATGCCGAGGATGCCTGTCATCACGGCGACGTCGGCGAACGCGCGCAGCGCCGCCTCGCGGTCACCGGCGTCGAGGGCGGTGTTGCCGTCGCGCACGGTCTCGTGCAGCACCGCGAGCGCCTGCGGCACGCCGAGGTCGTCGTCGAGCGCCGCCGCGAACCGGTCCGGCACCGCCGCGTCCACCCGGGTGTCGCGGGTGGCGTCGCGCAGGAGGCGCAGCGCCCGCTCGAGGAAGCCGCGGATGCGCCCGACCGCGGCCTCGGCCTCGTCGAAGGTGGACTCGGTGATGTCGAGGCTCGATCGGTAGTGGGCCGCCGCGAGCGCGTACCGCACGACGAGCGGGTCGCGGTCGCGCAGTGCGTCTTCGGCGAGGACGAAGTTGAACAGCGACTTCGACATCTTCTGGGCACCGACGGTCACCAGGCCGTTGTGTACCCAGTACCGTGCGAAGCCGTCGCCCGCGGCCGTGGACTGCGCGAGCTCGTTCTCGTGGTGCGGGAAGCGCAGATCGAGGCCGCCGCCGTGGATGTCGAACTCGGCGCCGAGGTAGCGGCGCGACATCGCCGAGCACTCGATGTGCCAGCCCGGGCGCCCCCGGCCCCACGGCGAGTCCCACGCCGCCGACGCGGGTTCCTCGGGCTTCGTGCCCTTCCACAGCGCGAAGTCGCGCGGGTCCCGCTTGCCGCGCGGGTCGGCGTCGGCAGCGGGCTCCATCGCGTCGAGGCTCTGGCGCGTCAGCGAGCCGTAGTCCGCCCACGACCGCACGTCGAAGTAGACGTCACCGGCCGCGGCGTACGCGTGCCCCGCGTCGATGAGCCGCTGGATGAGGTCCTGCATCTGCGGGATGGACGCGGTCGCGCGGGGCTCGTACGTCGGCGGCAGGATGCCGATCGCGGTGTAGGCGCGCGTGAACTCGAGCTCCATGCGGTAGGCGAGCGCCCACCACGGCTCGCCGTCGGTGGCGTTCGCGAGCACCTTGTCGTCGATGTCGGTGACGTTGCGCACGAACGTCACGCGCCCGAAGCGGTGGGCGAGCCAGCGGCGGAGGATGTCGAAGCTCAGCGCCCCGCGCAGGTGCCCGATGTGCGGACCCGACTGCACCGTGGGTCCGCAGACGTAGATCGTGACGTCCTCCGGGTTCAGCGGCACGAAGTCGCGCAGGGCCTGCGCCTTGGTGTCATAGAGCTGTACCGTCACCGGTCCAGCCTACCGGCCGCCCTTCGACAAGCTCAGGGTCCGGAGGCAGTAGAACTGAAGCGTGCATGTCCTCGCCGTCCTCGCCGCCGCACTGCTGTTCGGCACCACCGGAACCTCGCAGGCTCTGGGCCCCGACGGCACGACGCCCCTCTCGATCGGCGTGATGCGCATGGTCATCGGCGGAACGGGACTCGCCGTGATCGCGTTCGCCCTCGCCGCACGGCACGGCCGCCGTCGTCCGGCCGGCGCGGTGCGCCCGCGGGCCGGCGGACGGGGGTACCGTCCTCTCGCGCTCATGGTGCTGACGGGCCTGTGCCTGGCGCTGTACCAGCCGCTGTTCTTCCTCGGCACCGCGCGCAACGGCGTGGCCGTCGGCACCGTGGTCGCACTCGGCTCGGCGCCGATCCTCGCGGGGCTCCTGGAGTGGGCGCTGACCCGGAGGATGCCGACCGCGACGTGGATGGGCGCGACGGCGCTCGCCACGCTCGGTGTCGTGCTGCTCGGATTCGGGGGCGATGCGACGGGCGCGGGCGGCACGGATCCGGTCGGGCTGCTCGGCTCGGTCGGCGCCGGGGCGTCGTTCGCCGTGATCGCGAACGCGCAGCGGCGGCTGCTCGACGAAGGCTGGGATCCGTTCACTGTCGTCGGTGCCATGGGTGCGAGCTCGGCCGTGATCAGCGCCCTCGCCCTCCCGTTCGTCGATCTGGCATGGCTCGCCTCCCCCGCCGGGCTCGCGATGGCGCTGTGGCTGGGGCTGGCCACCATCTCGATCGCGTACGTGCTGTTCACGTGGGGACTCAGCGGTCTGACCGCGGCGACGGCGGCGACCCTCACGCTCGGTGAGCCGCTGACGGCGAGCGTCCTCGGCATCGTCGTGCTGGGCGAGCGCCTGTCGGCGCTGGCCATCGTCGGGCTGGCAGTGCTCGCGGCGGGCCTGGCGCTCCTCGCGTGGGGCTCGCGCTCGCCCCGCGACCCCGAGCCGTTCGCCGTCGAGGCGTGACGACCGCTGTCGCGAAACACGCCCGCAATGCGCCGATGGCACACTGGGCGCGACATGCAGACCACGATCGACATCCGCACCGACGACCTGACCGCGGCGGCCACCCGGCGCCTCGTGGAGTTCCATCTCGCCGGCATGCACGGCACCTCTCCTCCCGAGAGCGTGCACGCACTGGGCATGGAGGCGCTCCGGCATCCGTCGGTCGCCGTCTGGTCGGCATGGATCGACGGCGAGCTCGCGGGCATCGGCGCCCTCAAGACGCTGGACGCGCACCGAGGCGAGATCAAGTCGATGCGCGTCGACGACCGCTTCCGCGGATGCGGCGTCGGCCGTGCCCTGCTGCGCCACGTCGTCGAGCAGGCGCGCGAGCGGGGCATGTCGACGGTGTGGCTCGAGACCGGCGCGACCGAGGACTTCGTGCCGGCGCAGCGTCTCTACGAGAGCGAGGGCTTCACGTACTGCGGCCCGTTCGGGGACTACTCCCCGGACCCGTTCTCGGTCTTCATGACGCGCGTGCTCTGACCGGCGGGATCACGCCGGCACGACCAGGGCGACCGCGAACGCCGCGACGCCCTCGCCGCGGCCGCTGAACCCCAGTCCGTCGGTCGTGGTCGCCGAGATCGACACCGGTGCGCCGCCCAGCGCCTGCGACAGGACGCGCTCGGCCTCCTCGCGCCGGGCCGCGAACCGGGGGCGGTTCGCCTGCACCTGCACCGACACGTTGCCGATGCGCCACCCGGCCTCCCCCACCAGCGCGTGCGTGCGTGCGAGGAACGCATGCGCATGCGCCCCGGCGTACTCGGGGTGGTCGGTGCCGAAGTGCGTGCCGATGTCGCCCAGACCCGCGGCGCCCAGCAGCGCGTCGACGACGGCATGGGCGACGGCGTCGCCGTCGGAGTGCCCCGACAGCGCCTGCTCGCCGGGCCATTCCAGCCCCGCCAGCCACAGGGGCCCGTCGCCGCCGTACCCGTGGACATCGGTGCCCAGGCCCACCCGCGGCATCGCGTGCGGCGCCGCAGGGGCCGGAGCCGCCGGCGCCGTCGACGCGGCCAGCAGATGACGGGCGCGATCGAGGTCTGCGGCCGTGGTGATCTTGAAGGCGAGCGGATGCCCCGGCACGGCCGCGACGGCATGCCCGGCGGCGGCGACCAGCGCCGCGTCGTCGGTGTACTCCTCGGTCGCGACGGCATATGCCGCATCCAGCACATCCCGGCGGAAGCCCTGCGGGGTCTGCGCCGCGGCGAGCTCGGAGCGGTCGACGGCGGCGAGGATCTCGCTGCCCGCGACGCGCTTGACGGTGTCGATGACCGGCAGCACCGGAACGGCTCCGACCGCGCCTGCCTCGAGCGACGTCACGACGCGCTCGAAGACCTCGGGGGGCGTCAGGGCGCGGGCAGCGTCGTGCACCAGCACGAGTTCGACGTCCGCCCACAGCGCCGCGAGCCCGGCGGCCACCGATGCCTGACGCGTCGCACCGCCCGCGACGACCGACACCAGGTCGCGACGATCGCCGGCGACGGCGAGCGCGTCGCTGAGTGCATCCCCCTGCCGGTCGGGCGGGGCGACGACGACGACCTGGGCTGCGGGGGCGGCGAGTACGCGCACCAGCGCGTGACGCAGGATCGTGTGCGCGTCGATGCCGACGAACGCCTTGGGGGCGCCGGCACCCAGACGGGTGCCGGACCCGGCCGCGACGACCACGACGCCGACGCGCGGGACGGGAGTGATGCTCACTCCGTCACGCTATCGCGACCGCGTCGCCGTCCTGCAAAGCGAAACGACGCCCCGTGGGGCGTCGTCTCGGCGGCTCAGCTTGCGAGGACCTCGTCGAGGATCACGCTCGCCTGCTCCTCGTCGGTCTTCTCGGCGAGGGCGAGCTCGGAGATCAGGATCTGCTTCGCCTTGGCGAGCATGCGCTTCTCCCCGGCCGACAGGCCGCGGTCCTGGTCTCGGCGCCACAGGTCGCGAACGACCTCGCTGACCTTGATGACGTCGCCGGAGGCGAGCTTCTCGAGGTTGGCCTTGTAGCGGCGCGACCAGTTGGTCGGCTCCTCCGTGAACGGAGCGCGCAGCACCTCGAAGACCTTGTCGAGACCCTCCTTGCCGATGACATCGCGGACGCCGACGAGGTCGACGTTCTCAGCGGGGACCTCGATGATCAGGTCGCCCTGCGTGACATTGAGCTTCAGGTACTTCTTCGTCTCGCCCTTGATGATCCGGTCTTTGACCTCGATGATCGTTGCCGCCCCGTGATGGGGGTAGACGACCGTCTCGCCAACCTCAAAAAGCATGGAGTTATGTCCTTTCGGCAACCTCCAGGATACCACAGGAGAAATACGCTAAGGTTCTCCGCCCGCCGCGTGGAACGCGGCGCCGCGCCACGATCACGGCCCGACAGACGACCCCCTAGAATGCTGAGGAAGCCGTCGTCCGTCCTGGGAGGATCTGTGATTTCGATGCACCGCCACAATGTCTCGGCGGCAAGAGTCCCCGCGGCGGCACTCACTCCGAGGAACCCGCGCCTCCTCGCGTCGCTCGCCGTCGGAGCAGCACTCGTCCTCGGCACCACCGGCTGCAGCATGGTCTCCCCGCAGGCGACCACGATCGACTACGCCGCCGCCGAGGGCATCAACGTGTTCGAGTCAGGCCCCGTGCAGGTGCGCAACGCGCAGATCGTCGCGGACGAGAGCGGGTCGGAGGGCAACTTCGTCGCCGCGCTCATCAACGAGACCGACGAGTCGCACACGCTGCGCATCGAGTTCGGCGAGGGCTCGTCCCGCGTCTCGGTCACCGTGCGGGTGCCGGCGAACAGGACGCTCAGCCTGGGAGCCGAGGACGGCGAGGAGCCGATCCTCATCGAGGATCTCGACACGCCGCCCGGCGCCGACATCGTCGCCTTCTTCCAGTCGGGCGACGCCGCGGGCGAGCTCACCTCGGTCCCCGTGCTCGACGGCACGCTCGACTACCTCGCGCCGCTCGCACCCTGAGCCCCGGCCGCGCCGCCTACGGCAGCGCGACGCCACGGCATCACGGCGCGCCGAGCGGGGTCAGCCCTCGAACCGGTACCCGAGTCCGCGCACCGTCACCAGCATCTCGGGCGACCCGGGGTTCTTCTCGATGCGCGAGCGGATCCGCTTGATGTGCACGTCGAGCGTCTTGGTGTCGCCGAAGTAGTCGCTCCCCCACACACGGTCGATGAGCTGGCCGCGCGTGAGCACCCGGCCCGCATTGCGCATCAGCACCTCGAGGAGCTCGAATTCCTTGAGCGGCATGTTGATCTCGCCGCCGTCGACCGCGACCGTGTGCCGGTCGATGTCGAGCACGACGCGGCCCCCCTCCAGGACCCGGTCCTCCAGGTCGGCGTCGAGCTGCGAGAAGCGCCGCAGCACCGCCCGCATGCGCGCGAGCAGCTCGCGTGCGGAGTAGGGCTTGGTGACGTAGTCGTCGGCGCCCAGCTCGAGGCCCACCACGATGTCGACCTCGGAGTCCTTCGCGGTGAGCATGATGATCGGCACCGACGACGTCGTGCGGATCTGCCGGCACACCTCGGTCCCCGGCATCCCGGGCAGCATGAGGTCGAGCAGCACGATGTCGGCGCCGCGCTCGCGGAACGAGGCGAGCGCGGTCGGGCCGTCCTCGGCGATCTCGACGTCGTAGCCCTCGCGGCGCAGCAGGTAGGCGAGCGGGTCCGCGAGGTCCGGCTCATCCTCGACGATCAGGACGCGTGTCATGCGGGGTCTCCGTTCGTGCCGACTGGCGTGGTGGCGGGGCGAGCCGGCGTCGCCGTGGCGCGCTTCTTCTTGCGGCCGCGCTTGGGGGTGGGATCTGCGGCGGGCGCCTCGATCTGCGGCAGGCGGATCGTGAAAGTCGATCCGCGGCCGGGTCGCGACCACAGCCGCACCTCGCCGCCGTGCCGCTGCACGGCGTGCTTGACGATCGACAGCCCCAGTCCGCTGCCGCCGGTGCGGCGCGCGCGGGCGGGGTCGGCGCGGTAGAAGCGCTCGAACACGCGGTCCTGCTCGCCCTCGGCGATGCCGATGCCGCGGTCGGTGACCGCGATCTCGACGATGCCCTCGGCGGCCTTGATCCCGACGCCGACGCTCGACCCCTGCGGTGAGTAGGCGATCGCGTTGGCGATGAGGTTGCCGACGGCCTCGCTCAGCACCTGGGCGTCGCCGCGCACGTAGAGTCCGCGAGCGCCGCCGCGCACGACCTCGACGCCGGCGGAGTCCGCCTGGATGGCGTGCGCGTCGAGCGCCGATGCCACCACCTCGTCGATCGAGACGTCTTGCTCGGTGAGCTCGTCCGACGCCTGCAGGCGCGACAGGTTCATGATGCGCGAGGTGAGCAGGGCGAGCCGGGATGCCTCGGCCGAGAGCCTCGCGGCGAAGATCCGCACCTGCGGCGGGTCATCGGCGGCGGACTCGATCGCCTCGGCGAGCAGGCTCACCGCGCCGACGGGGGTCTTCAGCTCGTGACTGGTGTTGGCGACGAAGTCGCGCCGCATCTCTTCGACGCGCTCGCGCTCGGTGATGTCGCGCAGCACCAGCAGCGTCAGGCGGGACGAGATCCGGGTGGCCCGCACGACGACCAGCCGCGGCTCTGCGGGCGGGGCGCCGCGGCGCAGCCGCATGGTCTCGGTCGTGGCCGCCTCGGCGGTCCGGACCCGGCGGGCAACGATCCGGAGGTCCTCGGTGGGCAGCGTGCTGCCCTCGACGAGGTCGAACGGCGTCGCGGCGGCCGAGGCGGCCAGCACCGTGAACGAGGCGTCGACGACGACCGCGGCATCGTCCATTCCGTGCAGCACCTCACGTACCCCGGCGGGCACATGCAGGGAGGTGTCGGCCCGCGCGCGGTCTCGTGCGCGCAGAGAGGCGACGATGACCGCCGAGATCGAGCTGCCGATGACCACCCCCGCGAGGAGGGCGAGCAGCGCGAGCTGCGTCGTGTCCATGCAGACAGCGTAAGGGCACGCCGCGTGCGCTCCTCGCCGTCTCGGAGGACCCCCGACACCGTGGCGACTACTATTCACCGCGAGGGCACCGTTCGTTAACCTTCGGTGACGAGAATCGCGGGGCCCGGGGCGATGCCTGCCCGAAACCAGGAAAGGTGCGTTCTATGCGCGAAGTCTTCCACCAGTCTCTCGAGGACGTGCAGGGCCGTCTCGTCGAGATCGCCGAGCTCGTCACCATCGCCATCGACAAGGCGACACGAGCGTTCGGCACCAGCGACGTGGCACTGGCGGAGGAGGTCATCGAGGCCGACGCCGTCATCGACGAGAAGGCCGTCGCACTGGACGAGTTGGCGATCGAGATCCTCGCGCGGCAGCAGCCGGTCGCCCGCGACCTGCGCATCGTCGTGAGCGCGCTGCGCATGAGCGCGTCGCTCGAGCGCATGGGCGACATCGCCGAGCACATCGCGCAGCTCACGCGCATGCGCTTCCCCGAGCGGGCGATCCCGAAGGGCCTGAAGTCGACGTTCCTGAAGATGGGGCAGCTCGACGTCGAGGCCGCGCGCCAGCTCGCCGAGTTGCTGCGCACGCAGGATCTGGCTTTCATCGACCCGATCCGCAACGCCGACGACAAGCTCGACGAGCTGCACCTGTCGGTGTTCGAGAAGGTGCTCAGCGACAGCTGGCAGGGCGAGGCCGCAGCGACGGTCGACGCGACGCTGGCCAGCCGGTACCACGAGCGGTTCGCCGACCACGCGGTCTCGGTCGCCAAGAAGGTGCTCTACCTCTCGACGGGCGAGTGGACGGCCGCGACCGACGCGATCCCGATCGTTACGACGCCGGAGTAAGCGGCACCGGCCGTTCCGGTCACCGAGCCGGCGAAACGCTGCGGACGACGTCGTACGTCGGCTCGCGGCGTTTCGTCTCGGTCGCTACGCTCCCTCGCTCAACGACCGGGGCCCCCGGTCGTTGAGCGAGCGAAGCGAGACGAAACGGCGCCCCCGGTCGTTGAGCGAGCGAGGCGAGACGAAACGGCGGCGAGCGGTGTCAGGCCTTGCCCTGATTGGCGACGGCCGCGGCGCCGGCGGCGGCGGCCTCGGGGTCGAGGTACTCCCCCGCGCCCAACGGCTGGAGGTTCTCGTCGAGGCGGTACACCAGCGGGATGCCCGTGGGGATGTTGAGCTCCGCGATGTCGGCGTCGCTGATGCCGTCGAGGTGCTTCACGAGGCCGCGCAGCGAGTTGCCGTGGGCGGTGACGAGGACCGTCTTTCCGGCCTTGAGGTCGGGCACGATGTCGCTGTGCCAGTACGGCAGCATGCGGTCGATCACGATCTTGAGCGACTCGGTGTCGGGAACCTCGCCGTCGATTCCGACGTAGCGGGGGTCGCCCACCTGGCTGTACTGGTCGTCGGCCGGAAGCGGCGGCGGCGGCACGTCGAACGACCGGCGCCACAGCATGAACTGCTCGTTGCCGAACTCCTCGAGGGTCTGCGCCTTGTCCTTGCCCTGCAGGGCTCCGTAGTGGCGCTCGTTCAGCCGCCACGAGCGCTTGACCGGGATCCAGAGCCGATCGGCCGCGTCGAGGGCGATGTCGGCGGTCTGGATGGCGCGGCTCAGCACGGACGTGTGGAGCACGTCGGGCAGGATGCCGGACTCGGCGAGCAGCTCGCCGCCGCGCTGGGCCTCGGCCTTGCCCTGGTCGGTGAGCCGGACATCGACCCAGCCGGTGAACTGGTTGGTCTTGTTCCACTCGCTCTGGCCGTGGCGGAGGAGGATGAGCGTATAGGGCGCGGTCATGCGCCCCATGATATCGGCGCAGGGATGCCGCCTTTTCGGATGCGACGATAGGGGCATGGCTCCTGCGCGCTCCGTCCCCGGACGGGTGGTCGGCCAGACCACCCGCGGGACGACCGGCACGAACCGGCTGCGGCGCGTGGACAGGTGGATCGCCCGCCACCCGGTGCTGCGGCGGGCGGCCGATCCGCTCGTTGTCGACCTCGGCTACGGAGCCAGCGGTGTGACGGCGTTCGAGCAGTATGCGCGCCTCGTGAGCGTCCGCCCCGACGTCGAGGTGCTCGGCCTCGAGATCGACCCGGCGCGCGTCGCGCGCGCCCGTGCGCAGCTGGAGCAGGTGCGCGCGGGCGACACCGGGTTCGCCGCCGACTCGCGCGTGTCGTTCGCGCGCGGCGGGTTCGAGGTGCCCGTCCCCGGTGGTCGCCGCCCCGCCGTCATCCGCGCGATGAACGTGCTGCGTCAGTACGACGAGACCGAGGTGACGCGCGCCTGGGAGTCCATGGCCGCGCGGCTCGCACCGGGAGGGCTCCTCGTGGAGGGCACCTGTGACGAGATCGGCCGCATCGCCACGTGGGTGGCCGTCGGCGACGACGCCGTCCCGCGCACGCTCACGATCTCGCTCCGCGTCGCCGGGCTGCAGCATCCGTCGATCGCCGCGGAGCGGCTGCCGAAGGCCCTCATCCACCGGAACGTGCCCGGCGAGCGGGTGCATCGCCTGTTCAGCGCGCTGGACGCGGAGTGGGATCGCACCGCCGCGGTGTCGCCGTTCGGCGCGAGGCACCGCTGGCGCACGACGCTGGCCGCCCTCGCAGCAGCCGGATGGCCGCTGCAGGAGCGCTCGCGATGGCGGCTGGGCGAGCTGACGCTGCCGTGGGAGGCCGTCCGCCCCGCGTGAGCGTCACACCCGCGGCACGACGGCTCGTGCTTCGGCCGACGGCATGCCCGTCGCGGTGAGGAGGTCCACGGCGAGCGGACGCAGCGCCGTGATCAGGTTCTGCTCGCTCACCGAGCCGTGCGGAAGGATCGCGACCGGATCGAGCCGCACGGCGACGGCGCGCACCGCCTCGCGCGCCGCCGGCTGCAGGGCGATGTCGTCGAGACTCTCGTCCACGAGTCTCGCTGCACGCATGAGCTCCGCGACCAGGTCGGCCAGCACCGGTCGGCGCTCCCCGTCGTCGCACAGGTACACCGCGCGTCGCGCGACCACGCGCAGGTTGCGGGTGGCGAGATCCATCGCCTCGAGCACCGCACGATGGCGCCGCAGCTCGGCACGCTGCGGACGCAGCCACGGCGAGAACCCGGCCACCGCCAGACTGGAATCCAGCGACGCGCGCCAGTTGTCGACGTGGACCGCGATCGCGCGGGCCTTCTCGAGCGCCCTCGCCGCGCGCAACGCGTCGCCGCGGCGCAGCGCCTGCACGATGGTGCGGGCCGCATCGTCGGCCGCGGAGAAGACCGCGCGGCCGTCGCGCACCTCTTCACGCCGCGGATTGCGCGGGATCAACGCCGTCGCCACGAGCGCGGCGACACCGCCCACAGCGCCGTCGATCAAGCGCGCGAAGGGCTCGGCCGCCGGCAGCGACATGACGATGACCGCCTGCACGGCGGCCATGATCGCGAAAGGCGGGTACGGAGAGAGGAACCGCGCGACGAGCAGGGTCGCCCCGAGCGCGAGCGCGAGCTGCCACCACCCGGGACCCACGACGAGCACGAAGGCGTCCGCGACGAGGATCCCGACGAGCATGCCCACGACGGTCTCGAGCACCCGGCGGGGACGCGCGTCGCGCACCAGCCCGAGACTGGTGATGGTGACCGTCGCCGCCAGAAGGGGTGCAGGATGCCCCAGCACGTACAGGCAGAACGCCCACGCGGCGGTGGCGGCCACCGTGATCTGCGCGATCGCGATCGCCGAGTCGCGGACCCTCCAGACGTTGGGCCGCAGGTCGACGCGGGCGCGCCACCCGGTCGGCACGGGCCGGGTGAGGGGGGTCGACTCGGCGTCGCCGCTCACGAACGCCTACTGTGCAGAGGCGCGGCGCGACAGCCGCGTGATCCGGGGGACGCCGGCGGTGGCGCCGGCGTCGGGCGGCACCACGACCTCCTGCGCCGCCGCGACCGGGCCGTCCGGAGTGTCGACGGTCATACTCGCATCGACGGGCGTCGTCCTGCGCACGACGGCGAGTGCGATCGGGCCCTCTTCGTAGTGCAGCGCCGCCGAGGTCACGGTGCCGACTGCATCGTCGCCGATCCGCACCGCTGCTCCGCGCTCGGGCAGCACGCTGCCGCTGCCGTCGAGCTGCAGGGCGACCAGGCGCCGGGGCGGGTGACCGAGGTTGTGGACCTTCGCCACGGTCTCCTGGCCGCGGTAGCAGCCCTTGTCGAGATGCACCGCGGTGCGGAGCCAGTCCAGTTCGTGCGGCAGCGCGCGCTCGTCGACATCGGCGGACCAGCGGGGACGCCACGCCGCGACACGCAGCGCGTCGACGGCCGCGAGGCCTGCGATCTCGATCTCGCCCGTCGCCGCGGCCTCCGCGATCCGCCGCTCCTCGTCGCGCGTGACGATCGCCTCGGCCCAGACGCGCTCCGCACCCGGATGCGGGTCGACGACGGCGTACGCGTACCCGCCGGCGCCCGGCTGCGGCCACGGGTCGTTCCACACCAGCGGCACGCCGGCCGGAGCGGCGGCGGCGACCCGCTCGAGGGCGGCCGGGGTCCCGCCGATCACGGCGAAGTCCTCGTCGGCCGCGCGGGGGTCGACCCGCAGGCGGAACCGCATCTTGCGCAGCCACTCCAGCAGCCGCGGGGCGTCGTCCCGGTCGGCGATGAGCCACGTGGTCTCGCCGTCGTCGACGACGGATGCCGCATGCTCGACGTGTCCGCGCGGGTCGAGCACGAGCAGCTCGGTGCCCACGCCGGGCTCGAGTCGCGTGAGCGCCTGCGACGAGAGCGAGTCCAGCCACGACAGGCGGTCCTCGCCCGGGACCGCGATCACCGCGCGGTCGCCGAGCGGTGCGACGGCATCGCCGTCGTGGAGGCGCCGCTGCTCGATGAGCGGATTGCCGACGTGACGCAGCCCGGTGTCGTCCACGACGGCGCCGGGCAGGTGCGCGAAAGCGTTCGCCATCAGTCCACCCGCGCGAGGCGCGCCGACGCGTGCGAGCCGAGCTCGAAGCCCAGCGCCGCGACATCCCACGCCCACAGCAGGTGCGCGTCGACGAGGCCGTACATGCGCGTGGCGGCCGCGTACGCCTTGGTGCCGGCCGGGCGCACGACGGCGTCGGTCGCGATGTCGATGCGAGGGCCGCGGATCTGGCCGAGGTACAGCTCCGAGACCCCGTCGGCGTGCACGAGCGCGACCTCGATGTCGAAGCCGCCCTCGGCGTTGCGCAGCCGCTCGATGTCGTCGGCGGTCCGGGTGACGGGATCGGCGGTGGGCGGCAGCAGTCCGGGACCGGGGTCGGCATCGGTCGCGGTGCGCGCGATGCGCCAGTAGCCGAGTTCGGCGACCAGGCGCGTGCGGGCGCCGTCCTCGCCGTGGAGCCAGGCTTCGGCGGAGTAGTTCAGGTAGTCGCCGCCGTCGTGGCTGAAGCTCACGCGGTGGGTGAACTCGCCCGAGAACGCGTGCTCGCCGTAGTCGATGACTCCGGTGCCCTCCCACACGCCCACGAGCCATGACAACGGCACCAGCTCCGCAGGGAGGTCGGTCGGCAGCTCGATCACGAGGCGCCGATCAGCGCTGGCCGCGGTAGAGGTTCTTCAGGACGACCGCGGACACGAAGACGATCGCGAGCATGGCCAGACCCAGAAGGCCCACGAAGAACAGTTCGAGCGCGACAAGATCCATGGGGGAAGTCTAACCGGGAACGACGGCGGCCAGCCCGAATCCCAGGCTGATGACGCCCATCACGAGGACGGCGCCGAAGATGCTCGCCGCGACGCGCTCGGTGAACCCCTGCGACCGTCCCGACCACAACTGCACCGCGAAGGCCAGGATCAGGCAGCCGCCGAGCCCGACGCCCAGCCACGCGGCCCGCCACTCCTGCGTCGCGAGGACGCCGATGACGACAGCGAGGACCGCGGCGACGACCCATACGGCGACGATGCCGCCGAAGGTGCGGCGGGGGGCGAGTTCTGGCACGGCCACGTCGCTATCATCCCGCAGATCGGCGCCGGCCGCATCGCCGGCGACCCGCCGTCGCCCCGCCACGCGCCCGCGAGGCGCCCCCGGAGTCGTCGCACGAGCCGAGCGAGCACCGCGCACGCCCTACACTGGGTGCACGGCGCGCGCCCACGCGCCCGGAAGGCGACGCATTGGCACAGCTCCTGGTTCTGAGCTCCACGCACGGAGGCGGCCCCGTTCTGCCTTCGCTCGAACTCCTGAGCCACCGCGTGCGCCAGATCCCGGCGGAGCCCGCGCAGCTGGTGAACGCGCCCAGCGCCGACGTCATCTTCGTGGACGCGCGCGTGGACCTCGTGGGCGCGAAGTCGCTGTGCAAGATCCTGAACACGACCGGTCTCGACGCGCCGCTGCTGCTGATCGTGACCGAGGGCGGGCTCACCGCGGTCTCGACCGACTGGGGCGTCGACGACGTCATCCTCATGACGGCGGGCCCGGCCGAGGTCGATGCCCGCATCAGGCTCGCGATCGGGCGGCAGACCACCGAGCAGGTCTCGACGCGCATCCAGACGTCCGGCATCACGATCGACGAGTCCTCGTACTCGGCGAAAGTGCACGGCAAGCCGCTCGACCTGACGTACAAGGAGTTCCAGCTCCTCCACTTCTTCGCCACGCACCCGTCCCGGGTGTTCACGCGCGAGCAGCTGCTGAGCGAGGTGTGGGGCTACGACTACTTCGGCGGCACGCGCACCGTGGACGTGCACGTGCGGCGCCTCCGCGCGAAGCTCGGCGATCTCGAGCAGCTCATCGGAACGGTGCGCAACGTCGGCTACCGCTTCAACGTCTACGAGGACGACCAGATCCCCGCGCCCCGCGAGCGCAGCGACGCCTGAGGCCCGCGGATGCCGCAGGGTCGGCATCCGTCATCATCCACGGTGTTCACACCCTGGTCATACGACCCTGCAATGATGAGGGGATGATCGAACCCGACGTGCTCGACGCCGGCTTGGGCGATGCGGACGACGACGACTTCGACCAGTCGGAGGAGTTCGACGCGCAGCTGCCCGACCACCGCTACCTCGACCGAGAGGTGAGCTGGCTCTCGTTCAACCAGCGCGTGCTCGAGCTCGCCGAGGACCCGAGCCTGCCCGTGCTCGAACGCGCGAACTTCCTCGCGATCTTCGCGAGCAACCTCGACGAGTTCTTCATGGTGCGGGTCGCGGGCCTGAAGCGTCGCATCGTCACGGGCCTGGCCGTGCCGACGAACGTCGGCCGCTCCCCCGCCGACGTGCTCACCGACATCTCGGCCGAGGCGCACCGCCTGCAGGTGCGGCACGCCGACGCGTGGACCAGGCTGGTCAAGCCCGCGATGGCGGATGCCGGCATCGCGGTCGTCTCGTACGACACCCTCGACGAAGACGAGCGCGAGGGACTGTACGACTACTTCCAGTCGCAGGTGTTCCCGGTGCTGATGCCGCTCGCGGTCGACCCGGCGCACCCCTTCCCCTACATCTCGGGCCTGTCGCTGAACCTCGCGATCCGCATCCGCAACGCCCGCACCGGCCGCCAGGAGTTCGCGCGCCTGAAGGTGCCCCCGATGCTCCCCCGGTTCATCGAGCTCCCGCGCATCGACGGCGTCGTACGGCTCCTGCCGCTCGAGGACCTCATCTCGAGCCACCTCGACGACCTCTTCCCCGGCATGGAGGTGCTCGACCACCACGCCTTCCGCCTCACCCGCAACGAAGACGTCGTGATCGAGGAGGACGAGACCGAGAATCTCATCCAGGCGCTCGAGGCCGAGCTGCTGCGCCGGCGGTTCGGTCCGCCGATCCGCCTCGAGATCACCGACGACATGGACGAGCTGACGCTCGACCTGCTGCTCAAGGAGCTCGACATCACCGAGCAGGAGGTCTACCGCCTCCCCGGGCCGCTCGACCTGCGCGGCCTCTTCGACCTCGGGCGCATCAACCGCCCCGACCTGCGGTACAAGCCGCACGTGCCGACGACGGCGCTCGCCTTCCAGCCCGGCGACAACAACGAGCGCGCCGACATCTTCTCGTCGATCCGCAAGGGCGACGTCCTCGTGCATCACCCGTACGAGTCGTTCGCGACGAGCGTGCAGGCCTTCCTCGAGCAGGCCGCGAAGGATCCGCACGTCCTCGCCATCAAGCAGACGCTGTACCGCACGTCGGGCGACAGCCCCATCGTCGAGGCGCTGATCGACGCGGCCGAGGCGGGCAAGCAGGTGCTCGCGCTGGTCGAGATCAAGGCCCGCTTCGACGAGGCGAACAACATCGTGTGGGCGCGCAAGCTCGAGAAGGCCGGCGTGCACGTCGTCTACGGCCTGGTCGGCCTCAAGACCCATTGCAAGCTCGCGCTCGTCATCCGCGAGGAGAACGGCGTGCTGCGCAGCTACAGCCACGTCGGCACCGGCAACTACAACCCGAAGACCAGCCGCATCTACGAGGACTTCGGCCTCTTCACCGCCGACGACCAGGTCGGCCGGGATCTCACGCGACTGTTCAACGAGCTGAGCGGCTACGCGATCGAGAAGAAGTTCAAGCGCCTGCTCGTGGCTCCGCTGCACCTGCGCAAGGGACTGCTCCGTCTCATCGAGAAGGAGCGCCGCAACGCCCTGGACGGCAAGACGGCGAGCGTGCGCATCAAGGTGAACTCGATGGTCGACGAGCAGATCATCGACGCGCTGTACCGTGCCAGCCAGGCGGGTGTGAAGGTGGAGGTGTGGGTGCGCGGCATCTGCTCGCTGAAGCCGGGTGTGCCGGGCATGAGCGAGAACATCACGGTCCGCTCGATCCTCGGGCGCTACCTCGAGCACTCCCGCATCTTCGCGTTCCACGGCGACGGCGAGCCCACCGTGTACATCGGCAGCGCCGACATGATGCACCGCAACCTCGACCGGCGGGTCGAGGCGCTGGTGCGCGTGTCGTCGCCCGCGCACGTCAAGGAGCTGATCGACCTGTTCGACCTCGCGATGAGCGACGGCACGAGCTCGTGGCACCTCGGTCCCGACGGCGAGTGGGTGCGCCACAACATCGACGACGACGGCAAGATCCTCGTCGACCTGCAGGACAAGACCATGGCGAACGTGCAGCGCCGCCGACGTGCACGGGCGGTGCGATGACCGAGACCGCCGTCTACGCGGCGGGGGGCGTCGTGTGGCGCGTCGTCGACGACAAGCTGCGCATTCTCCTCATCCACCGCACCAAGTACCGCGATGTGACGCTGCCCAAGGGCAAGGTCGATCCCGGTGAGATGCTCGCCGAGACGGCGGCCCGCGAGATCCACGAAGAGACCGGCATCCGTGTCGCGCTCGGCGTGCCGGTGGGCGTCTCGAGGTATCACCTCCCGAGCAAGCGCACCAAGATCGTGCACTACTGGGCGGCCGAGGCGACGGATGCCGCGATCCGGGCATCGGCGTTCGTCCCCAACAAAGAGATCGCCGCGCTGGAGTGGGTCAAGCCCAAGAAGGCGCTCGCGCGCCTCAGCTACCCCGTCGACGTCGAGATCGTCGAGAACTTCGTGCGACTTATCGAGGAGGGCGTGCTCCGCACCTTCCCGATCATCGTGCTGCGGCACGCCAAGGCCGTCGAACGCGGCGACTGGCAGGGGAAGGATGCCGCACGCCCGCTGTCGCCGCGAGGCGAGAAGCAGGCGAAGTCCATCGTCGGACCGCTCGTGTCGTTCGGCGCCCGCAAGCTGATCTCGAGCCCCGCGACCCGCTGCGTCACGACGCTGGCACCCCTCTCGGCGGCTCTCGACCGCAAGGTCGGGACGACGAAGCTCATCGGGCAGGACGCGTGGGAGGAGGGCACCTCCGACCCGCGCAAGATCGTCGGCGAGCGCGTCCGCGCGCGCAAGCCCGCCGTGCTGTGCAGCCACGGCCCGGTGCTGCCGGACATCATGAGCGAGATCGCGCTGGCCACCGGCACCCTGCGCGGGTCCTATCTCGGCAGCGCCTCGGCGCTCGAGCCCGCGGCGTTCTCGGTGGTGCACCTCTCGGTCGACAACCCCGGGTCGGGGATCGTCGCGATCGAGACCCACATCCCCAAGATCTGAGGCATCCGCAGGTGAACGGGCGACCCTGTATCGTCGCACGGATCCACGTGCACGCTGGAGCCCGTTCACCTTCCGTTCACCTGCTGAGCCCACTCTCTTAAGAGTCCGCGCCTACGTTTCAGAGCGAACCCCGCACCGGGTTCGCCCCGGAAGCCCGAAATCCGGGCATCCATCCCTGACACGTGAAGGATTCACACAGTGAAGATCTCTCGCATCGCCCAGGTGGGCGCTGTCGCCGCAGTCGCGGCCCTCGCCCTCGCCGGCTGCGCCTCGAACGAGAACCCCGGAGGCGGCAACACCGACGCGCCCGACTCGACCCTGTCCGGCGAGATCGCCGGCGGTGGTTCGTCCGCGCAGGAGGTCGCCGTCCAGGCGTGGACCGCCGGCTTCCAGACCGCGAACCCCGGCGTCACCATCACGTACGACCCCGCCGGCTCCGGCGCGGGCCGCGAGTCGTTCCAGGCCGGTGCGTTCCCGTTCGCGGGCTCGGACCGCGCCTTCACGGTCGACGAGATCGACGAGGGGCCGTTCGACGGCTGCGTCGACGGCTCGGGAATCGTCGAGCTCCCGACCTACATCTCGCCGATCGCGGTCATCTTCAACATCGAGGGCGTCGACGCGCTCAACCTCGACCCCGCGACCATCGCAGGCCTGTTCGCCGGCACGATCACCAACTGGAACGACCCGGCGATCGCCGCGCTCAACCCCGACGCGACGCTGCCCGACCTGGCCGTCACGCCCGTGCACCGCGCGGACGACTCGGGCACCACCGAGAACTTCACCGACTACCTCAACCAGGCCGCACCCGACGTGTGGACCTCGGAGGCCGACGGCGTGTGGCCGCTCTCGAGCGGCGAGGCCGCCCAGGGCACCTCGGGCGTCGTGTCGGCCGTCGCCGGCGGCAACGGCACGATCGGCTACGCCGACGCGTCGCGCGCCGCCGAGGAGGGCCTCTCGACCGCTGCCGTACAGGTCGGCGACGAGTTCGTGGCGTACTCGCCCGAGGCTGCCGCCGCCATCGTCGACGCGTCGCCGTTCGAAGAGGGCCGCGGCGAGGCCGACCTCGCGATCGAGCTGCAGCGCACCTCGACCGAGGCGGGCGTCTACCCGATCGTCCTCATCAGCTACATGATCGCGTGCCAGGAGTACGCCGACGCGTCGGTCGCCCCGATCGTCAAGGGCTACCTCCAGTACGTGGCGAGCGCCGAGGGCCAGGACGCGGCCGCTGCCGCCGCCGGCTCGGCGCCGATCTCGGACACCCTGCGCGAGCAGGTCAACGCCGCGATCGACACGATCGTCACGGAGTAATACCGTCGTACCCGGCCCGATCCTGCGGATCGGGCCGGGTACACCTTCGACAACCCGAACCAGCAGAAGGACACCATGACCACGACGACCGCCCCGGCCGCGGGCAAGGTCAAGCAGCGGCCAGGGGACCGCTGGTTCTCGGGAACCGCGCTCGGCGCCGGCGTGATGATCCTCGTCACCCTCGCCGCCGTCGCGATCTTCCTCATCGTCCAGTCCGTCCCGGGCCTCACCGCGACGAGCGAGAACGCGAGCCTGCTCAGCGGGAACTTCTGGCAGTACGTCTGGCCGCTCGCGTTCGGCACCGTGTGGGCGTCGTTCCTCGCCCTGCTGATGGCCGTGCCGCTGGCCGTCTCGGTCGCCCTCTTCATCTCCCACTACGCACCGCGCCGTCTCGCGCAGGGTCTCGGCTACCTCGTCGACCTGCTCGCGGCGGTGCCCTCCGTCGTCTTCGGCCTGTGGGGCATCCTCGTGCTCGCCCCGGCCGTCCAGCCTGTCTACGCGTGGCTGAACGCGAACATGGGGTGGTTCCCGCTCTTCGGCGGCACGGTGTCCAGCACCGGACGCACCATCTTCACCGCCGCGATCGTCCTGGCCGTCATGGTCGTGCCCATCATCACCGCGATCTGCCGCGAGATCTTCCTGCAGACCCCGGTCCTCCACGAGGAGGCGGCACTCGCCCTCGGCGCGACCCGCTGGGAGATGATCCGCATGGCGGTGTTCCCCTTCGGCCGCAGCGGCATAGTCTCGGCGTCGATGCTCGGCCTCGGCCGCGCGCTCGGCGAGACGATGGCGGTCGCCATGGTGCTCTCGGTCGCCAACATCGTGACGTTTGAGCTCTTCACGTCCGAGAACCCGGGCACCATCCCCGCGAACATCGCGCTGACCTTCCCCGAGGCGTACGGCGTCAACATCAACGTGCTGATCGCCACCGGCCTCATCCTCTTCATCGTCACCTTCGCGGTCAACGCCATCGCCCGATGGATCGTCAGCCGCCGCAAGGAATTCTCGGGAGCGAACTGACATGACCGTGACCACCGCTCCCCCGCAGACGCCACCGCAGTCGGTCGTCCGCGAAAGCCCGCGTCTCACGAGCGGCCACCTCCCGGGCTGGGCGCCGTGGGCGATCCTCGCCGCGAGCGCCGTCGTCAGCGCCGTGATCTTCGCCATCCCCTCGCTCGGCGCGGGTGACCCGTTCAACCTGGCCGGGTGGGCCGTCGTCGGAGCGATCCTCTACCTCGTGCTCATCGTGGTGCTCTCGAGCCTCGTCGAGGGGCGCCGCAAGGGCGTCGACCGACTGGTCACGGGCGTCGTCACGATCGCGTTCGGCATCGCGATGGTCCCGCTGGTGTCGGTGGCGGCCACGGTGCTGGTCAACGGCGTGGCGGGGCTGTCGGCGGAGTTCTTCACGTCGTCGATGCGCAACGTCGTCGGCGAGGGCGGCGGCGCGCTGCATGCCATCGTCGGGACACTGCTCATCACGGTGGCAGCCGCCGTCATCTCCATCCCGATCGGAATCTTCACGGCCATCTACCTCATCGAGTACGGCGCCGGCAACCGGCTCGCACGCGGCATCACGTTCCTCGTCGACGTGATGACCGGCATCCCGTCGATCGTCGCGGGTCTGTTCGCCTACGCCGTCTTCGCCCTCATCTTCGGTCCGGGCATCCGCATGGGCATCATGGGCTCGATCGCGCTGTCGGTGCTCATGATCCCGGTCGTGGTCCGCTCCACGGAAGAGATGCTGCGCCTCGTGCCGAACGAGCTGCGCGAGGCGTCGCTCGCGCTCGGTGTGCCCAAGTGGCGCACGATCGCCAAGGTCGTGCTGCCGACCTCGATGGCGGGCATCACCACGGGCGTCATGCTGTCGATCTCGCGCGTCATCGGCGAGACCGCGCCGCTGCTGCTGACCGCAGGCGTCGCCACCTCCATGAACTACGACCTCTTCAACGGCCGCATGATGACGCTGCCGGTGTTCGCGTACTCGCAGTACATGAACCAGGGCATCCCCGCCCAGGCGTACATCGACCGGGCGTGGAGCGCGGCTCTCGCCCTCATCGTCATCGTGATGCTCCTGAACCTCATCGCGCGCATCATCGCGAAGGTCTTCTCGCCCAAGCTCGGCCGCTGAGCATCCCACCCGAAAAGAACTGACAGGGAACATGTCCAAGAGCATCGAAGTCAACGACCTCAACGTCTACTACGGCGACTTCCTGGCCGTCGAGGGCGTCGCGCTCGACATCGAGCCGCGCAGCGTCACCGCGTTCATCGGCCCGTCGGGATGCGGCAAGTCGACGTTCCTGCGCACCCTCAACCGCATGCACGAGGTCATCCCCGGCGCGCGCGTCGAGGGCGAGGTGCTCCTCGACGGCGAGAACCTGTACGGCCCGAACATCGACCCGGTGCTCGTGCGGCGCCAGGTGGGCATGGTCTTCCAGCGCCCCAACCCGTTCCCCACGATGTCGATCCGCGAGAACGTGCTGGCCGGAGTCAAGCTCAACAACAAGCGGATGCCGAAGTCCGACGCCGACGCTCTCGTCGAGAAGTCGCTGCGCGGCGCGAACCTCTGGAACGAGGTCAAGGACCGCCTCGACAAGCCGGGCTCGGGCCTCTCGGGCGGTCAGCAGCAGCGTCTGTGCATCGCCCGTGCGATCGCGGTCTCGCCCGAGGTCATCCTGATGGACGAGCCCTGCTCGGCCCTCGACCCCATCTCGACCTACGCGATCGAGGAGCTGATCGGCGAGCTGAAGAACGAGTACACCGTCGTCATCGTCACGCACAACATGCAGCAGGCATCGCGCGTGAGCGACAAGACGGCGTTCTTCAACATCGCCGGCACCGGCAAGCCCGGCAAGCTCATCGAGTACGACGACACCAGGACGATCTTCACGACGCCCTCCGTGCAGGCGACCGAGGACTACGTCTCGGGTCGATTCGGATGACCGCCGGAGGCGGGGCTCAGTCCCGCGGGCTCAGCAGGTACTGATTGAAGGATGCCGTCAGCTCGGCGTCCACCGGAACCTCGACGGCGTCGATCGCCGTGATCGGCACTGCGAGGCGCACGCTCGACACCAGCCACGCGGCATCCGCCTGCGCCATCGCCGACACCGGCACCGTCTCATAGGCGACCTCGTGGCCGTGCTCGGCGAGGTGTGCGAACAGGCTCAGCTGCGTCGTCCCGTGAAGGATGCCGCCGTTGGGCGCGGGCGTGACGAACCGCCCGTCGACGCGGAGGATGAGCGAGGCCGTGGGGGCCTCGAGGACGAACCCGTCGGAGGTCACGAAGATCGCGTCGTCGGCGCCCCGGCGGCGCGCTTCCCGGATCGCCGCCATGTTCACCGCGTACGACAGGGTCTTGGCGCCCAGCAGCAGCCACGGCGCCTTCGCGGGCGTGTCGAGGCCGTAGCCGCGGTCGAGTGTCACGACCCGGATGCCGCGTTCGCGGACGCGGGTGTTGTCGGGCGCTTCGGCGGCGGTCACCCACGCGGTCGGCGTCGGACCGTGCTCGACGCCGCGGCTGAGGATGAGCTTGATCACCGCCTCCCCGTGCGGGGGGCAGTGCTCCGCGGCGACCTCGACCGCCTGCCGCCACTGCTCACGATGCGGCACCGGCAGGTCGCACAGCGCCGCGGAGTGCGCGAGCCGATCCAGGTGCGGGCCGACCTCCTGCGCGTGCCGGTCGACGACGCCGATCGACTCGAAGATGCCGTCGCCGCGCTGCGTGCTCATCTCCCCCACGCTCAGCGCCGGCGCCGCCACGTCGATCGGCGTGAAGGTGCCGCTGAAGTCGGTGCGGGGGTCGTCGGATGCCGCGGGGTCGATCACGAGCGCGAAACGCCAGGCCATGCCACCGAGCCTACGACCTCGGGAATGCCTGCCCCGTCTCCTCGGTTACACTGGATCGGCCGGGCCGCAGTAACCCCGGGCTCCATCTTCTGCCGCTGCGAGCGGCCTCGCGCCGAGAGGCGTTCTGCGGCCCGGCACTTGACGCAGTGCGGATCAATGCGACGAAGGAGCGTTGATGCGTGCCGGGTCAAGGCACGGACGGATGCCTCAGGTGAGGGCGTCGCGTCGCCACAGGCCCGCGGAAGCGGCGAGGTCGGCGGCGTAGTCCGAGAGCCGCAGCGCACGGGTGGTGAACGACGACGCCCGATCCGGCTCGGTGGCCTCGTAGTCGTCGGCGACATGCGTCGCACCCGACGCCTGGATGCGGCAGAACGCGGCCGCGCGGTCGAGCGCGACGGCGAAGTCCCCCTCGAACAGTCCGCGCATGATCGTGTCGACCAGGGCGACGAGCTCGTCGGGGCCGGCGGGTGACGGCGCTCCTGCCACGACCTCGTCGGCCGACGAGAGCTCGGCACGGCCGCGCTCGTACAGGAGCGCGGCCGTGCGCGGATCGTCGTGGATCATGAGCTGCAGCAGGTACAGCCGCCAGAGGGCTCCGGGCAGCGTCTTCGCCGGCGACCGCGACCACAGCTCGGCGATGTCGTCGATGCCGTGCTGATCGGTGAAGGCGATGAGACGGTCGATCACCCCGGCGTCGGGGTCGGTGCGCACGCGTGCGAGCAGCGCGTGCGCCGTCGAGTGGGCGATCCGCGACACCTCGGCGGGATCCTCGGCCGAGTACAGCCGGTCGAAGAGCTCGGCCGGCCGGCGGACGGGCTTGTGGAACTCTCTGGACTCCTCGCTCACCTGCTCCACGCTACCCGCCGCGACGAGCACGGGAGCCGGCTGGCGCAGGGCGGCGGCCCACGGCAGGCACATGATCGACCCCGGTCTCAGGCCTGGTTGATGCGGATGTGGTTGCCGGACGGGTCGCGGAACGCGCAGTCCTTCGCTCCCCATCCCTGTTCGATCGGCTCCTGGAGCACCTCCGCCCCGAACGCGCGCAGGCGCTCGAAGGTGGCGTCGAGGTCGTCGGTGGTGAACACGTAGGGGCCGGGACCGGAGCCCTTCACGATGAGGCGCTGGAGGGCGTCGCCGTCCTCGGGCGAGCGTCCTGCGGTCGGGTCCGACACCACGAGCGACAGCCCGGCCTGCCCGGCGAACCCGAAGCTCACCCACCGGTGGCCGTCGTACGAGACATCGTTGACGATCTCGAGGCCGAGACCGTCGCGGTAGAACGGGATCGCGGCGTCGACGTCGTCGACGGTGATGGGGCTGTATGCGAGAGAGATGCTGGTCATGGCATCCACGCTAGGGCGCCGCTGCCGGCCGTGCTTCTCCGATCCTGCTCGGTTCGGGCAGGGGCCGCCTCACGCGTAGCGCGTCGGCCGCGTGAGGATCTTCGCGATGCACAGCGGCATCACCTCGGCGGCGTCGTGCGGGCGGGCCCGGTACGCGCTCGGAGTCTCGCCGACGATCTCAGTGAAGGTCGAGCTGAACGAGCCCAGCGACGTCGCACCCACCGCGATGCAGGCATCCGTCACCGTCGATCCGTTCCGCAGCAGAGCCATCGCCCGTTCGATGCGCCGGGTCATCAAGTACGCGTAGGGCGTCTCGCCGTACGCCGCCTTGAACTCGCGAGAGAAGTGCGCCGGCGACATGAGCGCCTTCGCGGCCATCGTCGGCACGTCGAGGGGCAGGGCGTAGTCACGGTCGATCAGGTCGCGGGCACGACGCAGGTGCACGAGGGTCTGAGGAGATTGCGGGGCGGATGCCACGGCACCACGTTAGCCGCAACCGCCGTTGGGCGAGCTGCGCCGGGCTACCCGGTGGGGATCTCGAAGATCGGGCGCTCCGTCGGCGTCCCCTCCGCCGGGGCGTCCTCGGGCGCGACCGTCACCGCGATGACGGCGCCCTCCTGCCAGTCGCCCTCCAGCTGCACCGTCGCCGAGCCGTCCGGACCCGGATCGAACGTGCCCGCAGGCGTGTACTGGCCGTCTTGGACCCACCAGATCTCGAGCACCTCGTTCGCGCCGATGGCGCGGAGATCCGTCGTCACGAGCACCGCTTCCCCGAGCGAGGGCGACCAGTGGGCTGTCGCCGAGCCGCCGTCGTCCAGCGCCACCGTCGCCGAGACAGCGTCGGGCGCGGCCTCGATCTCGTCGAGTGCGGCCAGCGTCGGCGGGCGCGTGAGCACCTCGTTGATGGTCGCGGCGACGTACCCGAGCCCGACCAGCACGACCAGTGCGACCGCGAGGCCGACGACCGCCCGCGTCCAGTTGCGTCGCGACATGGCCTGGATCACCGTCGTGGTCGGCGCCGGCTCCACCATGGGATGGTCCGTCCGGTCCGGCGCGGCGCGCTGCGGCATGGCGACAGCCTCACCCTGTTCGAGCGCGGCGGCGACGACGGATGCCTCGACCGGCGGCACCTGCGGAGACGCGGCGATCTGCGCAAGCAGGCTCGAGCGCATCGTGAGCGGCGGTGCGGCATCGGCGGTCGCGACGGCGGTGGTCGCGGCATCCGTCGACGAGGACGGCTGCCCGTCACCGGCGCGCCCACGCGCCGCGTCGGCCGCGCGGCGCTGGGCGATGGCGAGCACCCACGGACGCCCGCGTTCGCCGGACGACGCGAAACGCGCGGCGGCGCGCCAGACCTCGAGGAACACGTCCTGCAGGACCTGCTCGCTCTGCGCGCGATCGCCCACCGTCGCCAGGGCCAGCCCGAACACGCGCGGCGCCAGCAGATCGTACAGGCGGGCGAACGCGGACTCGTCGCCTTCTGCCGTGCGAGCCAGGAGCACGCCGACACGATCGATGCGGGTCGTTCCGTCGTCCGGGATGTCGAGGCCGTCGATGACCATGCCCTCCAGCATGCCGTACTCGGCAACCGGACGAGTTGCACCGATCCTGCCCGACGTCAAGGGGCATGTCACCGGCGGAGCCTCTGCCTACGTTGGAACTCAGCTCGAAGTGCCGCGACCCCCCTGTGCGGCGGTTCGCAGCGGGGAGGAAGAGTGACAGACCTGCGTGAGGTCGAGGACATCTCGACGGGTGAGCTGCTCGACGGCCGATACCGGCTCGAGGAGCGCATCGGCGAAGGCGGCATGGCGCGGGTCTACCGCGCCGAAGACACGCATCTGGATCGCACGATCGCGGTCAAGCTGCTGCGGAACCCGCTCGATGGACCGGCGATGCTCGAGCGCGCCCGCGCCGAGACGAAGGTGCTGGCGTCGCTCAACCACCACTCGATCGTGACGGTGTTCGACGCCCGCATCTCGGACCTCGACGGCAGCTACATCGTGATGGAGTACGTCGAGGGCATCACCCTGCGCGATCTCATCAGCAAGGGGCCGATCGACGAGCGGGACGTCGCCCGCATCTCCGTCGACGTGGCAGAGGGCCTCCATGTGGCGCACTCGGCCGGCATCGTCCACCGCGACGTCAAGCCCTCGAACGTGTTGCTGGGCCCGTCGCCGCTGCCCGGCCCGACGTGGCACGCGAAGCTCGCCGACTTCGGCATCGCGTTCCTCCTCGACTCGGCGCGCGTCACCACTCCCGGACTCGTGATGGGAACCGCCGCCTATATCGCGCCGGAGCAGGCGCAGGGTGCGCCGCCGCAGCCGGCGTCGGACGTGTACTCGTTCGGGATCATGCTCATCGAGGCACTCACCGGCACGAGGCCGTATGCCGATGCCGAGGGCATCGGTGCGCTCACCGCGCGCCTGATCTCTCCGCCGCCGATCCCACAGGAGCTCGATCCGGCGTGGCAGGGGCTCTTGCGGGGCATGACCGCGACGCGCCCGGACGACCGGCCCACGGCGCTCGAGGTCGCCCAGGCGACGGCGAAGCTCGCGGCGGGGTCGATGGACACGTCGACGATCGGTCAGCCGACGCAGGCGGTCAGCCTGGCGACGCGGCCCACGATGATGCTGCCCGCGGCGGGCGTCGGGGGTCCGGGGGCCGGGGGTGCGGGCGGCGCGGCCGGCTCCGGCGCGGGTCCGGAGGCCGGCGCGAGCACGCACGGCGCGCCGGCGAGCGGTGACGTGACTCTCCCGGGCGCGATTCCCCCCGGCGAGGCGACAGATCCCGTCGATCCCGTCGCGGCATCGGCGATCCGCCAGACCGCGCCGGTGACACGGACCGACCCGCGACGCCGACGGCGACTTCTCGCGCTGCTGATGGTGGCGAGCCTCGTTGCGATCGCGTTGGTGGCCGCCATCTGGGCGACGACGCTGGCTGCCACGACGCCCGACCCGGAGCCCACGACCCCGGCGGTGCCCTCGGTAATCCCCAGCGAGGCGCCGACCGAGGCGCCTCCGCCCTCCGTCGTGGACGACGACGGAGGCGACAACAGCGGCCCGGGCAACGGCGGCGGCAACGGCGGCGGGAATGGGAACGGCAACGGCGGCGGGAACGGCGGCGGGAACGGCGGTCCGGGCAACGGCAACGGCAATCAGGGCGGCGGCGGCGTCGGAAACGGCGGCCCGGGCCGCGGCGGCGGCAACGGCTGATCCTCCGGCCTGCGGCCGCGGCGCCTGCGGGCCATTAGGCTTGGTGGCCGAGGGCCTCTAGCTCAGTCGGTAGAGCATCGGACTTTTAATCCGCGGGTCGTGGGTTCGAGCCCCACGGGGCCCACTCGAGAACGTCGGCCGCCGACGGTTCGTCTGTCGCAGCGCCCGTTCCGACGTCGCGGCTCAGCGGACGAGAGAGATCGCCACCAGCCAGACCACGACGCTCAGGACGAGCGCGACGAGCGGATACCAGAACGCGGTGCGGCGGCGCGCGAGCGCGACGATGCCCGCGACGGCCCCGAGCACCGTGAGGACGAGCGGCAGGTAGCCGCCGAGCGCGATCGCGCCGGAGTTGTCCCTGCCTCCCATCGCCCACAGCAGCGCGTTGAAGAACAGCACGACGGCGGTGCCGACCGAGAGGCCGATCAGCAGGAGCGTCGCGATCAGGTCGCCGGTGCGGCGACCGGACCGGGCGGGCGAGGTCGTCATCGATCGAGTCCCATCTCGTAGTGGACGAAGCCGGTGCGGGTCGCCACGCGGTCGTAGAGCGCGCGAGCGGTGGCGTTGGTCTCGTGCGTCAGCCAGTACACCTTGCCGCTCCCGTGTGCGCGCGCCCAGTCGGCGACGTGCTCGATGAGCGCGCGTCCGGCACCGGCGCCGCGGGTCTCGGGAGCGACGAAGAGATCCTCCAGGTAGCAGTACGGTTCCGCCGACCAGGTCGCCGGATGCGTCAGCCAGTGCACGAGCCCGATCGCCTTGCCCTCGCTGGTCGCGATCGCACCCCAGACCGGGAACTGCGGATCCATGAGTCGGCTCCACGTCAGGTCGGTCTGCTCGTCCGAGAGCGTCGCCTCGTAGAACTCGAGGTACCCCCGCCACAGCGGCAGCCACGTCGCATGGTCGGCGGCTGTCAGCGCGCGGATCTCGGTCACGGATCCGAGGCTAGCGGGTGCGGAGCGTCACGCGCCTCCCGCAGTGCCCGACTCGGCGAGCTCGGCACCCGCGTGGGCGAGTTCGGCGAGCGCCGCGTCGCTCGGCTCGGGCGCGACACCGGCGATGAGGTCGGTGAGCACCCGGACGCGACGGCCGTGCTCGATGGCGTCGAGGGCCGATGCCCGCACGCAGTGGTCGGTGGCGATGCCGGTCACGTCGACATCGACGACACCGTGCTCCTCGAGCAGCTGCGCGACCGTCACGCCGTCGTCGGTCGTCCCTTCGAACAGCGAATAGGCCGGTCTGCCCTGGCCCTTCTTGACGTGGTGGGTGACGCGCGAGGTGTCGAAGCCGGGGTCGTACTCCGCACCCTCGGTGCCGCTCACGCAGTGCGGCGGCCAGGTGTCCACGAAGTCGGGTTCGTCGGCGAAGTGGCCGCCGTTGTCGTTGTCGCCGTCGTGCCAGTCGCGGGAGGCCACGATGATCGAGTACTCCTCGGCGTGCGTCACGAGGTACTCCGTGATGCGTTGCGCGACGGCGTCACCGCCGTCCACACCGAGTGCGCCGCCTTCGGTGAAGTCGTTCTGGACGTCCACGATGAACAGTGCCTTGCTCATGTCTCGAGGGTACGCCGGTCCTCGTCGCGGGTCAGCAGGTGTCCGTCGTGACGCCGCTCCGGTCCCCGAGCTCGTCGAAGGGCCGACGGCCACCAGATGGCCGGGCCGATGTCGTACGACAGTGCGGGGACCAGGAGCGAGCGCACCACGAACGTGTCGAGCAGCACGCCGAACGCGACGATGAAGGCGATCTGCGCGAGGAACAGGATCGGGATCACGCCGAGCGCGGCGAAGGTCGCCGCCAGGACGAGCCCCGCCGAGGTGATGACGCCGCCCGTGGCGACGAGACCGCGAAGGATGCCGGGGCGCGTGCCGTGGACGAGGGACTCCTCCCGCACGCGCGACATCAGGAAGATGTTGTAATCGACGCCCAGCGCGACCAGGAACACGAAGCCGTACAGCGGCACCGCGGGATCGGCTCCCGGGAAGCCGAACACGCCGTTGAAGACCAGCGCGCTCACACCGAGCGCCGTGCCGAACGACAGGATGACGGTGGCGATGAGCAGCACGGGCGCGAGGATCGACCGCAGCAGCAGCATGAGGATCACGAGGATCACCGCGAGGATCACCGGGATGATCAGTGTGCGATCCCGCGTGGAGGTGTCGTTGGTGTCGATGTCGGTGGCCGTCTCACCTCCCACGATCGCGACGCCGGCCCCGAGCTCGTCGTCCAGACCCGCGCGCAGCCCGCGCACGGTGTCTTCCGCGGCGGCCGAGTCCGCGGCATCCGTCAGCGTCCCGATCACGAGCACGTCCCCGTCCGCCACCGTCGGATCAGGAGCCGGCGTGCCGGGCGGACCGACCGCCGTGAGCTGCGGCTCGCCGTCTTCGACCTCGACCGCGGCCTGACCCGTCGGCGAGTCCTCGGACGCCACGGCCACCGATTCCACGCCGTCGGCGCGCTCGAGCACCTCGACCGCCGCAGCGAGGTCGGTCTCGGGGACGACGACGTACACGGGCGAGCCGGAGCCGGCGGGGAAGTGCTCGGCGAGCACGTCCTGGCCGTCGCGCGCTTCGGAGGCGCCGAGCACGAGGTCGCTCGTCGGCACGCCGTCGGCCTTGAGCTGCGTCATCCCGGCGGCGCCTGCGAGCAGCACGACCGTGCACACGATCCACACCACACGCGCGTGCCGCGCGACGAAGCGCGCCTGGCGCGGCCACAGCCCCTTCACCGGCTGGCGGAGGTCGTCGGGCACCGTTTGCAGCGGCTCCTTCGGAGCGAACGGCCAGAATGCCGCGCGCCCGAACAGGGCCAGCAGCGCCGGGAGGAAGGTGAGCGCCGAGAGCATCGAGAACGCGATGCCGATCGACGCGATCGGACCGAGCGCGCGGTTCGTGGCGAGATCCGAGAGCAGCAGGCACAGCAGGCCCGCGATGACCGTGCCGCCGGAGGCCAGGATCGGCTCGAACGCTCCGCGCCACGCAATGAACGTGGCATCCCATCGCTGCGCGCCCGCCGCGATCGCCTCGCGGAACCGCGCGACGTACAGCAGCGCGTAGTCGGTCGCCGCTCCGATCACGAGGATGAAGAGGATTCCCTGCACCTGGCCGTTGAGCACGACGATCCCGGCGTAGGCGAGCCACCACACCGTGAGCAGGGCGGCGCACAGCGCGAACACCGACGTCGTCAGCACCAGCACGGGCAGCAGCGGCGAGCGGTAGACGATCACGAGGATCAGGAGCACCGCGATGAGCGCGACCGCGAGCAGCAGTCCGTCGATCCCGAGGAAGCCCTCGACGAGGTCCGCGGTGAACCCGGCGGGCCCGGTGACCCAGCCCTCCAGGCCCGGCGGCAGGTCTTCGGCGACGAGGGCGCGGATCTCTTCGACGATCTCGCCGATCTCGCCCGCGGAGTCGATCGGCACGAAGATCTGTGCGGCTTCGCCGTCCTCCGACGGGAGGGGCGGCGAGACGCCGTCCCGCACGCCGTCGAGGCCGGCGATGTCGTCGGCGAGCGTCTGCAGATCTGCGAGGTCGTCCGGCGACAGCTCGCCGTCGCCGGTGACGACCACGAGAGCGGGGATGGACTCGTCGCCCTGGAACTCCGCCAGCCGCTCGTTCACCCGCGTGGCGTCGGCGCTCTCGGGCAGGAAGCTCGACCGGTCGTTCGTCGAGACCTCGTCGACCTTGCCGAAGTACGGGCCGCCGATCGAGCCGACGGTCAGCCAGACGAGCGCGAGCAGAACCGGGATGCCGATCCGCAGCCAGCGAGAGGGACCGCGCCGCGAGGGGGGAGTCGTCATATAGCTAGCTTATCTAGCGATTCGCCGTGTCGCAGCATCCCTAAGCTGATCGGGATGATCTCCGCCGCCCTCGCCCTCGTCGGCGCCCTCGTGTATGGCTCAGCCGACTTCGTCGGCGGTGTCGCGGCGCGCCGTCTGCGCTCGATCGTGGTGACGGCGGTCGCCGCGGCGTCCGGTCTCGTGGCGCTCGCGATCGCGCAGCTGATCGTCGGCGGCGCATGGATGGGCAGCGACATCGCGTGGGGCATCCTCGCCGGAGGCGTGGGCGTGGTCGCGGTGGCTCTCCTGTACGCGTGTCTCGCGATCGGCCCGATGAGCATCCTGTCGCCGCTGACGGCCGTGGTCTCGGCGATCGCGCCGATGCTGTGGGGACTCCTCGTCAAGGGCGACGCCCTCGCGCCGATCGGCTATGCCGGGCTCGGGATCGCGCTCATCGCCGTGGTGCTGGTGGGCTTCATCCCGGGCGAGAAGATCGTGCGGCCCCGTGCGCGCGGGCTGCTCATGGCGGTCGGCGCGGGTCTTGCGATCGGCGCCTTCCTCATCGTCATCGACCAGACCGCCGACGCGAGCGGGCTCGTGCCGCTGGTGTCGAGCCGCGCGACCAGCGTCGTCGTGACTGCGGTCGTCATCGGCGTGCTCGTGCTCGCGGCGGTGCGCCGCGGACGCCCGGCGGGTTCCGTGATCGAGGTCGCGGGCCCGCCGCTGGGCGCGACGCCGACGGGACACGCGGATCTCGAGCACGCGGCGGCTCCTACAGCCGTCCGGGTCACCCGTGTGCAGGCGTGGTGGCTGGCGATCTCGTGCGGAATCACGGATGCCGCGGCCAACGCGCTGATGCTCGTCGCGCTCCGCGCGGGCGACCTGTCGATCGTGTCGGCCCTCACCGCCCTCTATCCCGCCGGCACGATCCTGCTCGCCGCGCTCGTGCTGCGCGAGCGGGTCGCGGCGGTGCAGTGGGTCGGCCTCGCGCTCGCCCTCGTCGCGGGCGGAATGCTCGCCGTCGCGTAGCGCGGGATCAGCCGCGCGCGAAGATCAGGACCAGCGACACGATCATCGCGATCGCGCCGAGGGCGAGCAGGCCCACGGCGAGCAGGCCCACGGCGCGGACCGCCGGGGACCCCTGGGTCAGGCGCATGCGGTTGCGGCGTCCGCGTCGATAGTAGATGTCGGCCATCTGCTTGTCGCCGATGGCGTGGTCCTGCTCGTGGGCGAGCACCGCCTCGTTGACGCCCCCGTCTTCGTCGAACCAGCGCACGACGCGACCGTCGGCGACGGTCTCGACCACGGCGCGGGCGGGCAGCCACGTGCCGTCGAACAGGCGCAGGATGAGCGCCGTGGCGGCCAGGAGCGCCCCGGCGCCCAGGCCGACCCAGGAGAAGATCTCGGCGAGGGCGTCGATCGTCCCGTGCATCGCCCCACCGTTCTTCGGAGACGGAAAACGGCCGCCGCGGCGGCCGCATCCGGTTCGGAGCCACCTAAGGGAATCGAACCCTTGACCTATTCATTACGAGTGAATCGCTCTGCCGACTGAGCTAAGGTGGCGCGCCTCGCTTGCGCGATGCACGATCAACGATCTTACAGGGTCAGAGCGGTGCTCGCGAACCACGAGGCTCGGCATCCGCCCCGTCATCCTGCTCACTCGCAGCGCAAGCCGTCCTGCGGCGGCGTGCCCTCGAGAAGATACGTGTCGACCGCCCGGTCGACGCACGGGTTGCCCTTGTTGTACCCGGTGTGACCCTCGCCGACACGCGTGACCAGTACCCCCGACGACAGCTGGTCGGCGAGCGACACCGACCACTCGTACGGGGTGGCAGGGTCGTTCGTCGTGCCGACGACGACGATGGGAGCCGCCCCCTCGGCAGTGATGCGCTCGCGGACCCCGGTCGCCGGGTACGGCCACACGTCGCACGGATCGGGACCCGCCCAGTACGGGGCGACGGTAGGCGCCTCGGCCTCGAGGAGCGCCTCGGCCGCCGCGATGTCGGCCGGGGTGGAGTCCAGCGGGTAGTCCATGCAGTTGTACGCACGGAAGGCCTCGGTCGAGTTGTCGGCGTACTGGCCGTCCTGGCGGTTGTAGTAGAAGTCGGCGAGCAGGAACGCCGTCCGGGCGTCGCCTTCCAGCACGCCCGTCAGCGCGTCGGTGAGATAGCTCCAGCTGTCCTGCGAGTACAGTGCCGCGATGATGGCCGTCATCAGCGAGTCGGCTCCCAGCATGCGTCCGTCCGAATTGCGGATCGGGTCGCGGTCGACCGTGGCCAGGAGCGTCCCGAGGTCGGCCATCGCGTCGTCGACGGAGCCGCGGAAGGGGCACTCGTCGTCGTCGAGGCACGACGCCATGTACGCGCGGAGCGCCGACTCGAACCCGACCCCCTGGGTCGTGCCCACGTCGAGGCCGGGCACCGATGGATCGATCGCGCCGTCGAGCACCAGTCGGCCCACGCGGTCCGGGAACAGCTTCGCGTACGTCGCACCGAGGAAGGTGCCGTACGAGTAGCCGAGGTAGTTCAGCTCCCGGTCGCCGAGCACGGCGCGCAGCAGGTCCATGTCGCGCGCCGCGTTCTCGGTCGTGATGTGCGGGAGGATGCCGTCGCTGCCGGCGTCGCACGCTTCGGCGAAGTCGGCGTGACGGTCGAGCAGCTCGCCGGCCCAGGCATCCGTGCCCCGCTTGTTCTCGGGGATGTCGAACAGGTACGCGTCCATCGCGGCCGCGTCGTAGCAGCGCACCGAGGTGGACTCCCCGACACCGCGCGGGTCGAATCCGATGACGTCGAACCGCTCGCGCACGGCGCTGCCCACCGCGTACGACAGCGACTGGCGGACGAGATCGATCCCGCTCGCGCCAGGACCGCCGGGGTTGGTCAGCAGCGACCCGATCGGCTCCGCGCTCCCCTCGGCACGGCTGCGGATCACCGACAGCTCGATGTCCCCCGCGCCGGGATCGGTCCAGTCGAGGGGTGCGGTCACCATCGTGCAGTCGAACCCGCCGCACGCGGTCCACTCCAGCTCCTGTCCGTAGTAGGGCAGGAGCTCAGCCGGGACGCCCGAGGTGTCGGCCGGCTTGCTCCAGGTGGGGCGCGGCGCCGCTTCGGGGATCGAGGCATACAGGCAGCCGCTCAAGACGACGGATGCCGCAGCCAGGGCTGCCACGAAGGCGAGGCCCCGCGACAGGCTCAGGGAACGGGGGCGGCGGGGGTGGGAGGTGTTCACGGAGTCCTTCCGCTGGCGACGGTGACGAGCATGCTCTCGAGGGCGAGAAGCGGCGCGGCGTTGAGCTCGAGGTTCTCCCGCGTGACGCCGATGCGGTCGACCACGGTGAGCGTGCGCTCGGGGGTCCACGCCGCCGCGAGCGCGCGCAGCTCGGGCTCGAGCTCGCGGTTGATGAGCACCGCGTCGCGCCCGAACTGCAGCATGAGGACGTCTCGGAACATCGACTCGAGGTCGGTGAGCACGCGGTCGATGCCGTCGCGGAGGCTCCGGGTCGCGCGGCGCTTCTGCTCGTCCTCGAGCGCCGACAGCTGCGATCGCACCGCCGGCGGGACGGCGGCGCCCTCGGCGATGCCGAGGGTGCGCAGCAGGCCCGCGCGCTCGGCCTCGTCACGTTCGGCGGTGAGCGCCTTCGCGTCGTCGGTCGCGACGGCGACGATGGTTCCGGCGACCTCGACCGCATCGCCCACCCCCCGCACCCCGAGGACCGCACGCAGCGTGGAATCGCGTCGCGCGCGGGCCGCGGCATCCGTCGCCAGCCGCTGCGCCATGCCGATGTGGCGCTGCGCGTGCCGGGCGGACTGCTCGGCCACGGCCAGGTCGGCGCCGGTGCGCTGCGCGATGAGCGAGGCGACGTCGTCGATGTCGGGTTCGCGCAGCCGCAGCGTGCGCACGCGCGAGCGGATGGTCGGCAGCAGGTCGGCGTCGCTCGGTGCGCACAGCACCCACACCGTGCGCTCCGGCGGCTCTTCGAGCGCCTTCAGCAGCACGTTCGACGTGCGCTCGGCCATGCGGTCGGCATCCTCCATGACGATGACGCGGTACCGGCCGAGCGACGGCGAGAAGTACGAACGCTCGACGAGCGCCCGGGCGTCCTTGATGGAGATGATGACGCCTTCGGTGCGCAGCGCCGTGAGGTCGGGGTGGGTGCCGGCGAGCACCTGGCGCATCGCCGGCTCGTCACCGGGCTCGGCGATGAGCGCCGCCGCGAACGCATAGGCGAGCGTCGAGCGGCCCGACCCGGGCGGGCCGGTGATGAGCCACGCGTGCGTCATCGACTCGGGATCGGATGCCGCTTCGCGCAGCGCCGCGACCGCCGCCTCCTGGCCCCACACCGCGCCCCACGGAACCTCTGCCGGCGACGAGACCACGCCGGTCGGCTCTTGCACGGCGGCGACGGGTTCCATGCCGCTCAGCCTAACCGCGGCCGGCGACGTGCGAGCGCGGGCCCGGGGTAAGCGCAGGGCCCTCGGTCTGCGCGGCCCGGACCCTCGGTCTGCGCGGCAACCGTTTCTCCCAAAACAGGTGATCTGGCGAATGCAGGACGATTCGCGGCGGATCGTCCTGCATTCGCCAGATCACCTGTTCTCGCAGAGAGAAAAGAGAGAGGGATGCCGCAACCGGCGACCGCGCCTGCGCCGCTGCGCCTGCGCCGGTGCGCCTGCGCCGCTGAGCCTGCGCCTGCGCCGCGGGCTAGGACTGCAGGTGGGGGCGCTGGCGCTGCGCCTGGACTAACGCAGGGACTGTACGCGGTCGCGCACGGCCGCGGCGAGCGCATCGGGCTCCCGCGCCGCGTCGAGCACCAGGAAGCGCCCGGGCTCGGCCGCGGCGAGGGCGAGGAACTCCCGGCGTACGCGCGCGTGGAAGCTCTCGCGCTCGGCCTCGAGCCGGTCGAACGGCTTGTCGTCGGCGTCGAGCCGGGCGCGGGCTGCGGCCGGCTCGAGGTCGAGCAGCACGGTGAGGTCGGGGAGCAGGCCGTCGGTCGCCCACAGCGACAGGTCGCGCACCTCCTTGCGCCCGAGCACGCGCCCCGCACCCTGGTAGGCGACGGACGAGTCGAGGTAGCGGTCCTGGATCACGACCTCGCCCCGCGCGAGGGCGGGACGCACGACCGTCTCGATGTGATGGGCGCGGTCCGCAGCATACAACAGCGCCTCGGCACGGGGCGCGACCTCGCCGCGGTGGTGCAGGACGATGTCGCGGATGAGCACACCGACCTCGGTGCCGCCGGGCTCGCGCGTGCGCACGACGGTGCGTCCGGCATCCGTCAGCCACTCCTCCAGCAGCGCGGCCTGGGTCGTCTTGCCGACGCCGTCGCCGCCCTCGAACGTGATGAACAGGCCCGCGCCCGGCTGGTCCGCCGGTCGCGCCGCGGGGTCGTCGGTCACTTCTTGGCCGGCGCCTTCTTCGCCGTCGTGCGACGAGTGGGCCGCTTCACCGGCCCCTTCGCGCGCTTGTCGGCCAGCAGCTGCACGGCACGCTCGAACGTGACCTCCATCGCGTCCTCACCGCGCGGGATCGTCGCGTTCGTCTCGCCGTCGGTGACGTACGGACCGAAGCGGCCGTCCTTGAGCTTGATCGGCTTGCCGCTGGTGGGGTCGGCCTCGAACTCCTTGAGCGCCGAGCTGGCGCCGCGCGCCCCGTACTTCGGCTGCGCGTACACCGCGAGCGCCTCCTCGAGCGTGATGTCGAAGATCTGCTGCTCGCTCTGCAGCGTGCGCGAATCGGTGCCCTTCTTGAGGTACGGGCCGTAGCGGCCGTTCTGCGCGGTGATCGGCGTGCCGGTCTCGGGGTCGGTGCCGACCGTACGCGGAAGATCGAGCAGCTTCAGAGCGGTCTCGAGGTCGATCGTGTCGACCGACATCGACTTGAACAGCGACGCGGTGCGGGGCTTGGGCGCCGCCTCCTTCTTCGTGCCGCGCTTCTTGGGAGCGGGCGCGGGCTCCGCAGAAGCCGCCTCCTCAGCCTGTCGAAGGACGCCGGTGTCGGGGTCGACCTCCTCCTCCACGGGCGGGTCGGTCTCCTGGACGTACGGGCCGAAGCGTCCGTCCTTGACCACGACGAGCTTGCCGTTGGCCGGGTTCTCGCCGAGCACGCGGTCACCGGCGACGGGGGCGTCGATGAGCTCCTGCGCCTTCTCGGGGGTCAGCTCGTCGGGTGCGAGGTCCTCGGGGATGTTGACGCGCCGGGGCTCGGCATCCGGATTCTCCTTGTCGGCCACTTCGAGGTAGGGGCCGTACTTGCCGAACCGCAGCGTCGCGACGTCGCCGATCGGTGTGGAGTTGAGGGCGCGCGCGTCGATCTCGCCGAGGTTGTCGACGATGTTGCGCAGCCCGACCTGATCCTGCGAGCCGAAGTAGAACTCCTTCAGCCAGTCCTGGCGCTTCTGCTCGCCGCGTGCGATCGCGTCGAGGTCGTCTTCGAGCGCGGCAGTGAAGTCGTAGTCGACGAGGTCGGCGAAGTGCTGCTCGAGCAGCCGGATGACGCTGAATGCGAGCCACGTCGGGATGAGCGCCTGCCCGCGCTTGGTCACGTAACCGCGGTTCAGGATCACGTCGATGATGCTCGCGAACGTCGACGGGCGGCCGATGCCCTTCTCTTCGAGCGCCTTCACGAGGCTGGCCTCGGTGTAGCGGGGCTTGGGGCTCGTCGAGTGTCCCTTGGGCTCGACGTCGCGCAGCCGCAGCACATCGCCCACCATCATCGCCGGCAGTGACTGGTCGTCGGCCTTGTCGGCGTCGCCGCGCTTCTCGTCGCGACCCTCCTCGTAGGCCTCCAGGAAGCCCTTGAAGGTGTAGACGGTTCCGGATGCCGTGAACTCGGCACGACGACCGGCGGCGGCGACCTCGAGGGTCACCGTCGTCGTCTCGTACTTCGCGTCGGCCATCTGGCTGGCCATCGTGCGCTTCCAGATGAGGTCGTACAGCCGCAGCTCGTCGCGGTCGAGCTCGCCCGACACCTGCGCGGGCGTGCGGAACGTCTCGCCCGACGGGCGGATCGCCTCGTGCGCCTCCTGCGCGTTCTTGCTGTTGCTGCGGTAGGTGCGCGGGTTCGGCGGGACAGCCTTGTCGCCGTACATCTCGACCGCCTGCGCACGCGCGGCCTGCACGGCCTGCGTCGAAAGCGCGGTCGAGTCGGTGCGCATATAAGTGATGAATCCCTTCTCGTAGAGACGCTGGGCGACGCTCATCGCGTGCTTCGCGCTCATCGAGAGCTTGCGACCGGCCTCCTGCTGCAGCGTGGAGGTGGTGAAGGGAGGCTTCGGGCTGCGCGTGCCGGGCCGGGACTCGAGATTCGTGACGGATGCCTCACCGGCGGCTTCGATCGCGACCGCGAGCTCGCGCACCTGGGCCTCGTCCAGCACCAGGACGGCCTTCTTCAGCTCGCCGCGGTCGTCGAAGTCGCCGCCGCGGGCGAGCACGGCGCCGTCGACGCGCGCGAGCCGCGTGGCGAAGGACTCGTCGACGCCCTGCGGCCGGTTCGGCGCCGCGAGCGCCTCGATGTCCCAGTAGGACGCCGAGACGAACGCCATGCGCTCGCGCTCCCGGTCGACGACCAGGCGCGTCGCGGCGGACTGCACGCGACCGGCGGACGTGCCCTGCTGCACCTTGAACCAGAGCACGGGGCTGACGTCCCAGCCGTAGAGGCGGTCGAGGATGCGGCGGGTCTCCTGGGCATCGACCAGCGCCAGGTCAAGCTCACGCGTGTGGTCGACGGCGGCGCGGATCGCCTCCTTGGTGATCTCGTGGAACACCATGCGCTTGACGGGCACCTTGGGCTTGAGCGTCTCGAGCAGATGCCACGCGATGGCCTCGCCCTCGCGGTCCTCATCGGTGGCGAGCAAGAGCTCGTCGGCACCCTTCAACGCGCGCTTGAGTTCGGCGACGGTCTTCTTGCCGCGCTCGCTCTCGACGTAGTAGGGGTCGAAGCCGTTCTCGATGTCGATCGAGTACTTCCCGTACGCCTGCTTCTTGTCGGCCGGGATGTCCTTCTTATCCGCGAGATCGCGGATGTGGCCGACCGAGCTCAGCACCTCGTAGCCTTCGCCGAGGTACCCCTGGATCGACCTCATCTTCGTCGGCGATTCGACGATGACGAGCTTCTTGCCTTGTGCCACGGAGGCGTCCTTTCTTCGACGCACACCATACACGCCGCTACTCGGTGCAGGCGCTGTGAGGCCTGATCATGGGGGCGGCCCCGCTCGCGCCGCCGCGGTCGCGGTGAGCGGGCCGAGCTGGAGCGCGACGGTGACCGTCGCGACGAGGACGTCGAGGTCGCACGCCTGAACGCGCGTGCCGGCCGTCGCCGCGACCTCGGCCGCCCTCTCGCACGGTGCACCCGACACGGCGCCCGATGCCGCGTCCGCCGCCGCGAGCGCGGCCGCGTCGGCCGCCGAGGCGACGCGCTGCCCGGCCACGGCGGCCGACCCCACCGCCGCGAGCGCCAGGGCGATCGTGGCGGTGGCCCCGACGAGGCCGACGGCCAGTGCGGCCCCCGGCATCGGCTCAGCCCTCCCGCCCGCGGCCCGCGCGCCTCACAGGCCACCGGCCAGGGCACAGCCGGTCGCCGAGATGCGCAGCCCGAGCACCGAGGCCGCCGACGCGGTGACGCAGACGAGGTCGCCGCGCGGCGCGATGTCGACGGACGCCCCCGCCACGGCTGCGGCGACGGCTTCGTGAGCGCGCTGCGCCGGCTCGCCGCGCGCGCTCAGGCGTGCGGCGTCGGCGACGGCGTCCTGAAGCCGGACGTGGCGCGACGCCGTCGCCAACGCGCCGATGCCGAGCGCGAGCACGAGGGCGACCGCGGGGAGCGCGACGGCGAACTCCGCGACGACCGACCCCCGGTCGTCTCCCCCGCGCCGGCTGGTCATGCCACCGTGAGCGCGCGGCGGATCAGATCGGTGAGGATGCCGCGCACCTCGTCGGACCGCATGATGATGACGAGGAGCCCCGCGAAGGCCACCGCCGCCATCGTCGCGATCGCGTACTCGGCGGTGGCGGCGCCGGTGTCGTCGCCGTGGCGGAGTCCGTCCGCGCGGCGCACCGCGAACAGCCGCGCGGCGCGCCGTCGAGTGAGGCGCGGAAAGGGTCCCGGCCGCGCGGTGCCGGCGGGAAGGAATGGGGTGATCGAGGGGAAGGGCATGGCGTTCTCCGTTCGTTCGAGAAGGGTGGGTGGGCACGGTCTGCGGGTCGAGATCGGCGCGGTTTCAGAGCGAGAGCGACATGGTCGAGACCACGCTCAGCAGCATCGGAGCGACGCCGAGGAGCAGGAAGGCGGGGAGCGTGCACACGCCCAGCGGGATGAGGAGGCGTGACGACAGACGCGCGGCGCGCAGGCGCCCGTCGACCCGGGCTCGGTGGCGGGCGTGCGCTGCGGACGCGCGCAGCAGCTCGACCGCCGGCACGCCGGCCGAGCGCGACAGCGCGAGCACGGCATCGACATCAGCGTCGGCATCCGCATCGACATCGGCATCGGCATCGGCTGCGTTGCGGGTACCCGCCGCCGCGTGGGCGTCGCGCACGACGGCGGTCGCGCGGTCGATGGAGGCGCCGCCGCTCAGCGCGATCGCGACGAGCTCGGCGTGCAGCCCCGGCACGCCGCTGTCGGCCCGGGCGCGCCGCACCAGGCGCGCCGTCCACCGCTGCGCCGCGAGGATCAGCGCACCACCGGCGACGAGGCAGGCGATCCCGGCCGGATGACCGACCAGGACTCCGAGGGTGTCGAATCCGAGCGCCACGCCCAGGCCGACGGCGACCAGCGGCAGCCAGCCCATCAGTCGCGCGGTGCCGGCGGGCTCGGCGAGCGCCACCCGCACGTCGTCGGCTGCCTCTGCCGCGTCGCGCAGTGCGGCGGCCAGACCCCGCAGGCTCTCGGCGAGAGGAGCGCCGACTGTCGTCGCGACGTGCCACGCCACCGCGACATCGCGCCACGCGCCGCCGGACGCCGCGATCGCGCGGGGCAGCGGCATGCCGTCGGCAACCGCCGCAGTGACGCGCTCCGCCGCGGGGTCCTGCGACGCGGCGAGATGGTGCCAGGCCGGCGCGGGGGCGACGCCGGCCTGCAGCATCACGGCCAGACGCAGCACCGTCTCTGCGGCCGCGGCCCCGTCGCCGGGTGTCGCTGGGCTCATGCGGCGGACCATCGCACCTCCTCGATCCCGAGCCGCCCGCCGGGGTCGACGATCGGGCGGCCGACTGCGGCGAGCCGTCGAGCGCCGTCACGACCGCGCTCGACGTGCAGCACGAGGTCGATGGCGCTCGCCGCCTGGCGGGCCAGCGCGTGATCGTCGAGCCCGGCGAGCGCCCCCAGCGCTTCGAGCCGGGCCGGCACGTCGTGCAGGCCGTTCGCGTGGACTGTGCCCGCGCCGCCGTCGTGACCGGTGTTCAGCGCCGACAGCAGCTCGCGCACCTCCTCGCCCCGGCACTCCCCCACGACGAGACGATCCGGGCGCATCCGCAGCGCCTCGCGCACCAGTCGCGCGAGGCCGATGCCGCCGGCTCCCTCCAGGTTCGGCTGGCGCGCCTCGAGTCGCACGTGGTGCGGATGGCCGACCTGCAGCTCGGCGACGTCTTCGATCGTGACGATCCGCTCGTTCGCGGGCGCCTCACGCAGGAGCGCAGCGAGGAGCGTGGTCTTGCCGGCGCCCGCCGCGCCCGACACCAGCAGGTTGCTGCGGGCCGCGATCGCCTCCCGGAGGTGCCGGTGCATCGAGTCGTCGAACATGCCCGCCGACCTCAGATCATCCAGCGCCGCACCCGACAGGCGCGGCACCCGGACCGAGATGGCCGTCCCCGCCGGCGCGATCGGCGGCAGCACGGCGTGCACGCGGATGCCGCTGTCCAATCGCACGTCGACGCACGGCGCCGCATCGTCGATGTGGCGCCCGCCGGCGGCGATGAGCGCGACGGCGAGGTCACGCACCTCCTCGTCGGTCGCCCGCCATTCGCGCGCACGCACCGGACCCGCACCGCGATCGACGAAGAGCCCGGCGGATCCGTTCACGAACAGGTCCGTCACCTCGCGGTCGTCGAGGTAGGTCTCGAAGGGCGCGAGCACCGGATGCCGCTCCCGGTACGGCGGGATCCCCGGGTGCGACGCGCCGGACGCGTTCGGCATCGCGAGCGGAGCGGGGGTCGCCGCCGGGTCGGTCGGCCCGTCCCCCGCCGCGCGGGGCGCGGGCACCCACGGCGCGTACGCCGCACGGGCTGCCGGCAGCGGCCCGGTAGCCGCAGCAGCCGCGGGGGTGGCGGCATCCGTCCGCCGTCGCACCACCGGCTCGCCGGCACCCCGATCCCGGGGACGGACGACGAACGGCGCGGACATGCTCCGACGCTAGGAGCGTCCGCGCCACGATGATCGCGTCACTCGACGATCGGTGGACAACACCGCGCCGAGCCCGTCTGGGGAGGAGGGGAGGCGGTGCGTCCGCGCCCACGGGATCGCTCCCAGAAAAAGTTAAGGGCGGCATCCCATGGGGGGAATGGGATGCCGCCACGCGCGGTACCCGAATTCGGGGGGTGACGTCGGGTGCCGCAATGCCAGAATCGAAGTTCGGCCGGGGGACAGCTTATGCGAGGAAGGGATCCGTACAAAACGAAAAGGAGAGGATTCTCACCGATATATCACTCGGGTCGAAGAACTCGCACCCACCTACTATCGGGGGTAGTCCAGCCGCACGACCCGTCGGTACATTTCCGAGCAGACTCGCCGGACCCCCGGCATCCGTCACGTCCTCCCTCCAGCCCGCAAAGGAGCGCGCTCCCATGAGCAGCAATCAGGCAGCCAGCAGCCAGATCGACCACCTCCTCGAGGAGACCCGGCGTTTCGCGCCGTCGCCGGAATTCGCGCGCACCGCCGTCGGCACGGCAGAGCTCTACGAGCGGGCCAAGACCGATCGCGAGGGCTTCTGGGCCGATCAGGCCCGCACGCTGCACTGGCACAAGCCGTTCACGCAGGTGCTCGACTGGTCGAACCCGCCGTTCGCGCAGTGGTTCGCCGACGGTGAGCTCAACGTCGCGTACAACTGTCTCGACCGTCACGTCGAGGCCGGCCACGGCGATCGCGTCGCGCTGCTGTGGGAAGGCGAGCCCGGCGACGAGCGTCGCGTGACCTACGCCGAGCTCACCGACGAGGTGAAGCGTCTCGCCAACGTCCTCGAAGGCCTCGGCATCGGTGAGGGCGATCGCGTCGCGATCTACCTGCCCATGATCCCCGAGGCGGTCGCGGCGATGCTCGCGGTGGTGCGCATCGGCGCGATCCACTCGGTCGTGTTCGGCGGCTTCTCGGCCGACAGCCTGCGCGCGCGGATCGACGACGCGGGCGCGAAGCTCGTCATCACCGCCGACGGCGGCTACCGCAAGGGCAAGGTCTCGCCCCTCAAGCCCGCCGTCGACCTGGCGCTCGCGGACCGCAACGGCTCCGGTCCGCAGGAGACCGTCGAGCACGTGCTCGTGGTCAAGCGCGGTGGGAACGACGTCGAATGGACCGAGGGCCGCGACGTGTGGTGGCACGACGTCGTGCCGCAGGCCGCGCCCGGGCACGAGGCGAAGGCGTTCCCCGCCGAGAACCCGCTGTTCATCCTCTACACGTCGGGCACGACCGGAAAGCCCAAGGGCATCCTGCACACCTCCGGCGGCTACCTGACCCAGGCCACCTTCACCAACAAGGTCGTCCACGACATCCACCCCGAGTCCGACGTGTACTGGTGCACGGCCGACATCGGCTGGATCACCGGTCACTCGTACGTCACCTACGGGCCGCTCGCGAACGGCGCGACGCAGGTGCTCTACGAGGGCACGCCGGATGCCCCGCACCCCGGCCGGTGGTGGGAGATCGTGCAGAAGTACGGGGTGACCGTGCTCTACACGGCCCCGACCGCGATCCGCTCGTTCATGAAGCTCGGCCGCGCCATCCCGAAGCAGTTCGACCTGTCGTCGCTGCGCCTGCTGGGCTCGGTGGGCGAGCCGATCAACCCCGAGGCGTGGATGTGGTACCGCAAGATCATCGGCGGCAAGACCGCGCCGATCGTCGACACGTGGTGGCAGACCGAGACCGGGGCGATCATGATCTCGGCGCTCCCCGGCGTCACCGAGACCAAGCCGGGTTCGGCCCAGGTGCCCCTGCCCGGCATCTCGATCGACGTCGTCGACGAGGACGGCACGCACGTCGGCAACGGCAACGGCGGGCTGCTCGTGGTCACCGAGCCGTGGCCGTCGATGCTGCGCGGCATCTGGGGAGACCCGGAGCGCTTCGTCGAGACGTACTGGGAGAAGTTCCGCGCCCAGGGCTACTACTTCGCCGGCGACGGCGCGCGGCTCGACGACGACGGAGACGTGTGGCTGCTCGGCCGCGTCGACGACGTCATGAACGTGTCGGGCCACCGGCTGTCGACGACCGAGATCGAGTCGGCCCTGGTCGGCAACGAGGCCGTCGCCGAGGCGGCCGTGGTCGGGGCATCCGACGAGACGACCGGCCAGGCCGTCGTCGCGTTCGTCATCATCAAGCAGTCGCACCTCGACGAGAATCCCGTCGACGGGTTCGGACCGATGCTGCGCCAGTGGGTCGGCGAGCAGATCGGCCCGATCGCCCGTCCCCGCGACATCTACATCGTGGGCGAGCTGCCCAAGACCCGTTCCGGCAAGATCATGCGCCGCCTGCTGCGCGACGTCGCCGAGGGCCGCGAGGTGGGCGACACCACGACCCTCGCCGACACGGCGGTGATGTCGGTCATCTCGGCCCAGGTCAAGTAGCGGCGGCAGAGTCGCGCACGACGAACGCTCTGAGCCTCGACGGAGGCTCAGGGCGTTTCGTCTCGGTCGCTGGCGCTCCCTCGCTCAACGACCGGTGTCCTGCACCCCGGTCGTCGATCGAAGCGAGATCCCCCGCTCAACGACCGGGGGCACTGCAATCTCCCGGTCGTTGAGCGAGCGAAGCGAGACGAAACGGGTCAGGCGTACGTGAAGACGACCTCGACCTCGACGGGGGCGTCGAGCGGAAGCACGGGGACGCCGACGGCTGAGCGCGCGTGGCGTCCGCCGTCGCCGAAGATCTCGCCGAGCACCTCGCTCGCCCCGTTGATCACGCCCGGCTGCCCGGTGAAGTCGGGAACGGATGCCACGAACCCGGTGACCTTGAGGACTCCCGTGAGGCGGTCCACCCCGCCCACCGCGGCGGCGGCCGCGGCGATCGCGTTGAGCGCGCTCTGCCGCGCGTAGCCCTTCGCGTCCTCGGCGGGGACGAGACCCTCACCATCGCCGACCTTGCCGGTCGCGGGGAGGGCGCCCGACACCATGGGCAACTGCCCCGCGGTGTAGACGAGGTCGCCGTGCGCCCTCGCGGGCACGTAGGCCGCGACCGGCGGGACGACGTCGGGAAGACGGATGCCGAGCTCGGCGAGACGCGCACTCACGCTCATGGGGCTCACGCCTCCCCGAACTGCTTCGCGGCCTCGGCCGCGGCATCCAGCCCGGCGTTGGCCTGACCGCCGCCCGACGGACGCTTGAGGTAGGCGACGAGACCGCCTTCGGGGCCGGGGACGACCTGGACGAGCTCCCACCCCTGCTTGCCCCAGTTGTTGAGGATCGCGGCGGTGTTGTGGATCAGAAGGGGCGTGGTGAGGTACTCCCACGTCGTCATCGCGACTCCTCTAATAGGCGGATGAATGCGGCTGATGAAAGCTGGGAAAGCCCTTCGCGGGCGCACGCCTGTGAGGGAATCGCCCAGGTATCTCCCCTACGATCAACCCTATGCCTGATACCAAACGCACGGCCAGCGGCGTGCTCGGCGGGATCGCCGGGCTCGTCGGCCTCAGTGCCGCAGCCGGTGTCCTCATCGCGGCGACCGTGACCCCGGCGGTCGCCCTCACGAGCACCGCGGCAGAGCGCGCGATCACGATGTTCGACAATCTCCCGAGCGTCCTCGAGATCGACAAGCTCATGCTGCCGAGCAACTTCTACTACATGAACCACGACACCGGCGAGTGGTCGCTTCTCACGAAGTTCCTCGAGCAGGACCGCACGCCGGTCGCCTTCGACCAGGTCTCGCAGGTCATGTACGACGCGCTGCTGTCGAGCGAAGACCCGCGCTACTTCCAGCACGGCGGCGTCGACCTGATCGGCACGACGCGTGCCATCCTCTCCAACGCGCAGGGCGGCGGCGAGACCCAGGGCGGCTCGACGATCAGCCAGCAGTACGTCAAGAACGTGCTCATCCAGAAGTGCGAGCAGAACGCCGAGACCGAGTACGAAGTCGACGAGGCCGGCGAGCCGGTCATGGACGAGAACGGGCAGCCCAAGGTCAAGCTCACGCGCGATCAGGTCCTGCGCAACTGCTGGACCGACGCGACGACCGCCGAGGGCACCGAGGGCTACACGCGCAAGCTGCAGGAGATGCGCTACGCGATCGCGCTCGAGCAGAAGTACTCCAAGAACGACATCCTGCTCGGCTACCTCAACATCGCGAACTTCGGCGGAATCACGTACGGCATCGAGGCCGCCGCACGCTACTACTTCAGCACCACCGCGGCGAACCTCACGCTCGCGCAAGCCGCGACGCTCGCCGGCATGGTGCAGAACCCCAACAACTACCGCATCGACAGACCCGAGGGCTCGATCTTCGCGGCCGACGGGACGGCGTTCAACAAGGCACCCGACGGCGTCATCGACGAGGGCGCCAACATCGGATCGCTCGACAAGCTGCTGGCCGACGGCGAGATCACTCCCGAGCAGCACCTCGCCGCAGCGGACGGCTACACCTCGACGAAGGTGCGCCAGCTGTACGTGCTGGGCCGCATGCTCGAGGACGGCAAGATCACGCGCGAGCAGTACGTCGAGGCGGTCGTCTGGCCGATCACACCCGCGCTGAGCCCACCCAAGACCGGATGCAAGGCCGCAGGAGGGTCGGCGTACTTCTGCCAGTACGTGAAGTACGTGATGCTGAACGACCCCGCGTTCGGCGACACCGCAGAAGAGCGGAGGGACTCCCTCCAACGCGGTGGCCTCAACGTCTACACCACCCTCGATCTGCGCGTGCAGATTCCCGCTGAGACGGCGATGACGACGTATGCGCCGTCCGCGAAGCCCGATATGCCGATCGGGACCACCCAGCCATCCCCGGGCAGATTCGGCTCGACCGCGGTGAGCGTGGACGCCACGAACGGCAACATCCTCGCGATCGCCCAGAACACCCAGTTCAGCGAGGATGCCGCTCACGCCGCCGATCCGAACTACTCCGCGGAGGTGTGGGCCGGTACCAGGCAGTTCGGCAACTCCGGCGGGTTCAATGCCGGATCGACCTTCAAGCTGTTCACGCTCATCGACTGGCTCGAGAAGGGGCACTCGGTCAACGAGACCCTCAATGGTTCCGTGCGTGTCTTCAAGCGACTGAAGAACAGTTGCCACAGCGAGACGGGACAACCCAGCGACTGGGTCAACGAGGGTAACGTCGTCGTGAACAACTTCGCCAAGGCGCGTGGCCGTGTCGGCACCCCGATGCAGTTCACCGCGTCGTCGCTCAACACCGGCTTCTTCGCGATGGCCGAGAAGCTCGACCTCTGCGACATCAAGAACGTCGCCACCAAGATGGGCGTGACGCTGACGGACGGCCGGCCGGTGCCGATGGACAACCTCTTCTCGGTGATCGGCAGCAATGCGGTGTCGCCGCTGGCCATGGCGGGTGCCTATGCGACCGTCGCGAACAACGGCATCTACTGCCAGCCGCAGGCCATCGCGAAGGTCACCGACTCCGATGGCAACGACCTGCCCAAGCCCGAGCGCACCTGCTCGCAGGTGCTCGAGCCCAGGGTCGCCGCCACCGCGGCGTATGCGCTCGAAGGCGTGATGCGCTCGGGTACCGGCACGGGCGGAAACCCGTGGGACGGCACGCCCCTCCTCGGCAAGACCGGCACGCACGAAGAGATCCAGACGTGGCTCGTGGAGTCGAGCACGAAGGTCGCCACGGCGACGTGGGTCGGCAATGCCGAGGGCGGCGGCGACCTCTACAAGAGCTACCACAACGGCAATCAGCTCTCGTCCCTCCGCTACCTCATTACGAAGGATGTGCAGCGGGCGGCGAACGCTGCGTACGGCGGCGACGCCTTCCCGGGCCCCGACTCGGAGTTGTCGCGGATCGTGCTGACCGATCTGCCGGATGTCGTCGGCCTCAGCATCGACGAGGCGACCGCGAGACTCACTGACGCCGGCTTCGAGGTCGCGGTCGGCGAGCCCGTCGATTCGAACCAGCCCGAGGGTCTGGTCGCAGCGCAGAACCCAGGTGCGGGCAGGGTCGCGGGCGGGACGACGGTCACGATCCACCCGAGCAACGGCCAGGGCATCGCGGTGCCCGACGTGGCGGGGCGCTCGCTCGACGACGCCAAGCGCGCACTGCGCAGCGCGGGCTTCGGCAACGTCAAGGATGGGACGTGCGCCGAGGACGCTGCGGCAGCCCAGCCCCGCGCCACGGGTACCGACCCCGCGGCCAACACTGTGGTCAACCGCAACACGTCGATCACCGTGAACTACGCGTCGGCGGCCTGCCGCGGTGGTGGCGGCGGCGGTGGCCCCGGCAGCAGCGACGACTAGTGCCCTCGCGAGTATCTCGAGGCGTCGCACCCGCCCTCACCGCGCTCGGCGTGGTGGGGGCGGTCGGCGCTGCCGCGGCGGTGTGGGGCATCGGCGTCGAGCGCTACCTCTTCACCGTTCGGTTCCATGAGGTTCCGGTGCTGCCCTCCGGCGCGGCGCCGGTGCGCGTGCTGCACCTGTCCGACGCGCACATGGCGCCGTGGCAGCACCGCAAGCAGAACTGGATCGCTGCGCTCGCCGAGCTCCAGCCCGACCTCGTGGTGAACACCGGCGACAACATGGGTCACGTCGACGGGCTGCGTGGGCTTCGGGCGGCGTTCGACCCGCTGCGCGGCATCCCGGGCGTCTTCGTCCACGGTTCGAACGACCACGCCGCGCCGTCGCCGCGCAACCCGTTCAAGTACTTCACGGGTCCGTCGAAGGGGAAGCACACCTCCGAACCGCTCGACACCGACGCACTCGACGGCTACCTCACCGATGAGCTCGGCTGGCTCGACCTCAACAACGCGGCGGCATCGCTGGATGCCGGAGGCCTGCGCATCGATGCCTTCGGGGTCAGCGACGCCCACCGCGGGTGGGACGACCTCGAGGTGCTGCCCGGACGGCTCGAGGCGCTCCGCGCCGCCGGGGCACCGGCCGACCTCACGATCGGTGTCACGCACGCGCCGTACCGCCGCGTGCTCGATGCGTTCATCGACCTCGGGGCCGAGGCACTGTTCGCCGGCCACACGCACGGTGGCCAGGTGCGGGTGCCGGGCTTCGGCGCGCTCGTCGCCAACTGCGACATCCCGCTGAAGCAGGCGCGCGGCCTCAGCAGGTGGTCGCACGGCGGCGGCTCAGTACCGCTCAACGTCAGTGCCGGCCTCGGCCACTCGATCTACGCCCCCGTGCGGTTCGCGTGCCGCCCCGAGGCCTCCCTGCTGACGCTCGTCGCAAGGAACTGAGCGCCGCGAAGCCGGGCTCATCGGCTCCTCCCCAACCGCGCACGTCCGCCCGGGATCCACAGATGCCCGCCATCGGCGCTCACGCAGCTGCCGCCCGCGTCACGCTCGGAGAGTGCCGAACACCACACGATCACCACACCCCCGTTTCGACGTCCGCCCACTGATCCTGCTGCTCACGCACGGCGTGCACTGGCGACGACGCGGCCTGCCGCCCGCGGTCTACGCGATCCTTCTCGCGGGCGTCATCATCGCCAACCTCCTCGTCGGCCTGCTCGCCCCGTCCTCCGCTCACGCGGCGTCGCGCGGCGCCGGCTTCGGCACGTGGGCGCCCACGTCGGCGTACGGCTGGCACGGCTCGATGCTGGTGGACGGGATCCACACGTACTGCATCACGCCGGGCGCGCCGCTGCCGACCGGGCCGAGCACCGACAACGGCGTCAGCGGGACCGCCCGCGGACTGACACCCCAGCAGCTCACCGGCATCAACCTGCTCGTCACGAAGTACGGGCAGACCGACGATCCGGTGCAGGCGGCGGCCGTCGGCTGGGCGGTCAAGGCGACAGCGAACTGGAGCGACACCATCCGCGCGTTCGGCCACGCCGGCGACACCCTCGACAGTGCGATCCACTGGACCCTGTCCCGTGTCGCACCCGAGCACGTGACCGCGGTGCAGCAGCTGGCCGTGTCGTTCTACGACGAGGCGAAGCGCGCCGGGGAGGGCGGCCCTCCGAGCGGCGCCGTCGTCTTCACCACCGACGCCGGCGACCACACGCGAGGCACCGTACGGGTCGATTCGACCGCTTCGGGAGCGACGGGAACGCTCACCCTCACGCACGCCACGTTCGCCGACACGGGCACGGCGACGCGTGAGCGTGTGGCGCCCGGAGTCGAGTACGCGATCATCGCCTCGCCTCCCGCCGAGGGCCGGCCGTACACGGTGAGCGCGTCCGGGCGCTTCTCGGGCGGGTATGCCGCAGCCGTACGCCACTACACGACACCCCGCGGGCAAGACACCGCAGGCCCCGGCGGCGCGCTCGCGTTCGACGTCGCGGGGACGGATGCCGCACCCCGCGTGCCGCCGTTCGCCCCCACGATCACGACCCAGGTGGCCACCCGCTACGCCGCCGGGGGCTCGTACGTCGATCATGTCGCCTTCGATCTCGCTGCCGGCGCGTGGCCGCGCGCCGAGGACGGCTCGTACCTCCCGGTCGCCGCCACCGCGGTCGTGCACCGGACGGATGCCGAACCTTCGCCCGGCGGGGCGGTCCCGGCCGAGGCCGAGCTCGTCGGAGCGCTCGAGCTGACCACCGACCCCGCCCTCGGCCCGACCGTCCCCTACCCGGTGACGTCGACCTGGCAGATGACCGAACCCGGCTTCTACACCGCCGTCTGGACCATCCGCGGCATCGAGCAGACCGAGGCCGTCGCCCGCCACACGGGCGCGGACTACACCTGGACCGAGTCGTTCGGCGAGCGCAGCCAGGTCACGATGGTGCCCGCGATCACGACGGTGGCTCAGCCGTCCGCAACCGCCGGCGAAACCATCAGCGACACGATCAGGGTGGGCGACCCCGTCCCCGCCGCCGGGCTGCGCGTGGAGTCGGCCGTGTATCGCGCCGTCGCGGGCGTGAGCCCTGGCGAGACCTGCGTGGACGAGAACCTCGTGTGGCGCAGCGATCCGGTGCCCGTCACCGCCCCGGGCGACTACGTCGTGACCTCTCCTCCGATCGACGACCCCGGCACGTACTACTGGCAGGAGCGCGCCGCCGACGCCGAGGGGTCCGTCGTCCACATCGGCGTGTGCGGGATCGAGAACGAGACCACGACGATCGCGGCAGCGTCGTCCGCTGCGGCGCTACCGCGCCCCGCTCTGGCCGCGACGGGTGCCGGCTTCGACGCGCTGCGACCCTCGGCAGCCATCGCCGTGTGCCTGCTCACCGCCGGCGCGACGCTCCTCGCGGTGCGATCGTCGCGGTTCGGACCACGTGCGAAGATCAGGTAGACTCGTGGGGTTGTCAACGGGGTGTGGCGCAGCTTGGTAGCGCGCTTCGTTCGGGACGAAGAGGCCGCAGGTTCAAATCCTGTCACCCCGACCACAGAGGGGCCCCGCCGCAAGGCGGGGCCCCTCGTTTTCGGAAGGAATCACACGTATGGCCGACAGCACTCCTCCCCGCCTCGTCGCGTTCGACCTCGACGACACGCTCGCGCCGTCCAAGAGCCCGATCGACCCGCGCATGGGGGACCTGCTCGTCGCGCTCGCTGAGCGCGTCGAGGTCGCCATCATCTCGGGCGGCCAGCTCGCCCAGTTCGCCACGCAGGTCGTGGACCGGCTTCCGGATGCCTCTGCCGGCGTCCTCGAGCGCATCCACCTGCTCCCCACCTGCGGCACGCAGTACTACCGCCTCTCCCCCGACGGGATCGTCACGGTCTACAAGCGCTCGCTCACCGACGACCAGAAGTCGCGTGCGCTCGGCGCCGTCGAGACCGAGGCCCGCCGTCTCGGCCTCTGGGAATCCGACACGTGGGGCGACATCCTCGAGGACCGCGGCTCGCAGATCACCTTCTCCGCACTCGGCCAGCAGGCGCCGGTATCGGCCAAGAGCGCCTGGGACCCGACAGGCGAGAAGAAGAACACGCTGCGCGCCGCCGTCGCCGCCCTCCTCCCCGACCTCGAGGTCCGCTCCGGCGGCTCGACCTCGGTCGACATCACCGAGCGCGGCATCGACAAGGCGTACGGCATGGGCCAGCTCGCCGAGCAGACCGGCATCTCCCTCGACGACATGCTCTTCGTCGGTGACCGCCTCGACCCCGACGGCAACGACTACCCCGTCCTCGCGATGGGCGTTCCGTGCCACGCGGTCGAGGGCTGGGAAGACACCGCCGACTACCTCGAGCAGCTCATCCCGACGCTCTCCGTCCGCGTCTGACACGTTTCGTCTCGCTCAACGACCGAACACCCCGGTCGTTGAGCGAGCGAAGCGAGACGAAACGACTCAGCCCTTCGCCGGAGTCTGGGCCCGCGACGCCTTCGGCGCACGAGCCGTCGCACCCGAGGCCACGCGCACGCGGGGCGCTCCCCCGCCGGTCGCATCGGCCGGGGCTCCCGCCAGGGGCAGGAGGCGCGTCAGCTGGGTCACGTGCTTCGGCTCGAGCTCGGCGATCGTCGAGACGCCCAGGAGCTGCATGGTGCGCTCGATCTCGCTGCGCAGGATCGCGATCGTGCGGTCGACGCCCTCGCGCCCGCCGGCCATGAGGCCGTAGAGGTAGGCACGGCCGATGAGTGTGAACTTCGCGCCGAGGGCGATCGAGGCGACGATGTCGGCGCCGTTCATGATGCCGGTGTCGATCATGACGGTCGCGTCCTTGCCGACCTCGCGCACCACCTCGGGGAGAAGACGGAACGGGATCGGGGCGCGGTCGAGCTGACGCCCGCCGTGGTTCGACAGGATGATCCCGTCCACGCCGGCGTCGATGAGCCGCTTCGAGTCCTCGACGTTCTGGACGCCCTTGACGACGATCTTGCCCGGCCAGATGTCGCGGATGATCGCGAGGTCGTCGTAGCTGATCGTCGGGTCCATCGCGGCGTTGAGCAGCTCACCGACCGTGCCGCCCGTGGTCGACAGCGATGCGAACTCGAGCTTCGGCGTCGTCAGGAAGTCGTACCACCACCACGGGCGCGGGATCGCGTTGATGATGGTGCCGAGCGTCAGCTGCGGCGGGATCGAGAAGCCGTTGCGCTTGTCGCGCAGACGGGCACCGGCGACCGGGGTGTCGACGGTGAACTGCAGCGTGTCGAAGCCCGCCGCGGCGGCACGACGAGCCAGGCCGTACGAGATCTCGCGGTCGCGCATGACGTACAGCTGGAACCAGTTGCGCCCGTGAGGGTTGGCCTTCTTGACATCCTCGATCGACGTCGTGCCGAGCGTCGAGAGCGTGAACGGGATGCCGGCGGCACCGGCCGCGGCCGCGCCCGCGCTCTCCCCCTCGGTCTGCATGAGGCGCGTGAAACCGGTGGGCGCGATGCCGAAGGGCATCGAGCTCGGCCCGCCCAGGATCTCGGTCGACATGTCGACGCTCTCGGCGGGGCGCAGGATGCTGGGGTGGAACTCGACATCCTCGAAGGCCTGGCGGGCGCGAGCGAGCGACAGCTCGCCCTCGGCGGCGCCGTCGGTGTAGTCGAACGCCGCCTTGGGCGTGCGTCGCTTCGCGATCGCGCGCAGGTCGTAGATCGTGAGCGCCGCCTCGAGCCGGCGCTTCTTCGCGTTGAGCTGGGGCTTGCGGAACTGCATGAGCTCGAGCAGCTCGGACGGCTTGGGCAGCTGACGGGTGACCATGGGGGTCCCTCTCGGTGTTCAGTCGGCGGGGCGGGCGAGGCCCGCCTGGGCGTAGTAGCCGGTGATGTGGTCGTGGACGAGTTCGCGCGCAAGACCGGCATCGCCGGCGTCGACCGCATCGAGGATGGCGTGGTGCTCGCGGCGCAGGCGCGCGGCCGCGGCCTCCCAGTCCCGGATCCGTGCCGCGCCCTGCTGCACATAGGACTCGATCGCCGTGCGCAGACCCGCCATCATCGCGGCGATGACGACGTTGCCCGACGCCTCGGCGAGAGCGAGGTGCAGCTGGGCGTCGAGGGCGAGGAACTCGCTCGGCGTGAGGTCGTCGGCGTCCATCGCGTCGACGACGGCGTGCGCGGCATCCGTCGACCTCGCCGGGTCGGTCGCGAGGGCGTGCACGACGGCGGACTCGAGGACGAGACGCGTCGACACGACGTCGTCGAGCGGAAAGCCCTGAGCCGCGACCTGCAGTCGCAGCAGCGCCGACATGCCTCCTCGCGGCGTCGCGATGATGATCGCGCCCGAGGTCGGGCCCGAGCCCGTTCCGGTGCGGATCAGTCCCATCACCTCGAGCACGCGCAGCGCCTCGCGCACGCTCGACCGGCCGACGCCGAGGGTCGCCGCGAGCTCCCGCTCGGGCGGAAGCCGGTCACCGGGCTGCAGCGTGCCGTCGAGCAGATCGGTCTCGATCCGCTCGAGCACGACCCGCCACGCACGTGCGGCGGGGGCCGCGACCGGCGTCGTCGTCGGTGTGGATGCCACAGGTCTCCTCGTCGTGTTGTGGTCGGACCACAATAGCCTGTGGTCGGACCACACTCAAGCACATGACGTCGGCGGCGTCATCCGACGGGGTGCCCCGCGGGCGCTACTCTGACGACATGGATCCCCTCCTCCTCGTCCTCCTCGTCGCGGGCGCCGCGAGCGCCTTCTGCTGGATCACCTCCCTCATCACGAACGAGACGTCCTGGGTCGACCGGCTCTGGTCGATCGTCCCGGTGGCCTACGTCTGGATCTTCGCCGTAGCCGCGCTGATCGAGGGCGCCGACGCGACGCGGCTCGTGGTGATGGCGCTGCTGGTCACCGCGTGGGGTGCGCGCCTGACCTTCAACTTCGCGCGCAAGGGCGGCTACACCGGCATGGAGGACTACCGCTGGGCGATCCTCCGTGCGCGCATGAAGCGCTGGCAGTTCCAGGTGTTCAACCTCCTGTTCATCGTGCTGTTCCAGAACGCGCTGCTCGTACTCATCTCGCTTCCCGCCTACATCGCGTGGCAGCATCCGGTGCCCTTCAACGGCTGGGATGCCGCGTTCGCGGTGCTGTTCGCCGCGTTCCTGGTCGGCGAGACCGTCGCCGACCAGCAGCAGTGGGACTTCCACCAGGCCAAGAAGGCGGCCGGCGGCACCCTCGAGCCGGGATTCCTCACGACCGGTCTGTTCGCCTACAGCCGCCACCCCAACTTCTTCTTCGAGCAGGCGCAGTGGTGGGCGTTCTACGCGATCGGGGCCGTTGCGCTCGTCGCCGACGGCGGCAGCTGGCTGAACTGGACGATCGCCGGCGCCGCACTGCTGACCGTGCTGTTCATCGGCTCCACGATCTTCACCGAGTCGATCACGGCGTCGAAGTACTCCGCGTACGCGGAGTATCAGCGCACCACCTCGATGCTCGTGCCGCTCCCCCGCCGACGCTCGAAGGCGCCCGAGACGGCGTGACCCGCGTCAGCTCAGCCGCCCGCCCGACGCACGCAGGTAGTCCTCGGCGCACAGCGACTCGTACGTGACGCGGTCCGCGCTGAGCTCGTCGATCGCCACCTGATCGCCGTCGAACACGAACCGTCCTCCCACGAGCCGCGCGTTGAAGAGCGCCTTGCGACCGCAGCGGCAGATGGTCTTGAGCTCCTCCAGGCTGTGCGAGACCTCCAGCAGGCGGGCGGAGCCGGGGAAGGCATGCGTCTGGAAGTCGGTGCGGATGCCGTACGCCAGCACCGGCACGCCGTCGAGCACGACGATCCGCAGCAGGTCGTCGACCTGCTGGCGGGTGAGGAACTGCGCCTCGTCGATGAGCAGGCACGCGACGTCGACCTCGTGCTCCTCGGATTCGGGCACGAGGGCGGCCGCGGCATCCCGCTTCACCCGCTCGCGATGGGCGGCGAACAGCGCGCGCACGTCGTCGTCCGGGCCGATGAGGAAGTCGACGGTGCGCTTGACGCCGAGGCGGCTGTCGATCTGATCGGCGCCCTTCGTGTCGATCACGGGCTTGGCCAGCAGCACGTGCTGACCGCGCTCTTCGTAGTTGTAGGCGGCCTGGAGCAGCGAGGTCGACTTGCCGGAGTTCATCGCGCCGTAACGGAAGTAGAGCTTGGCCACGAACCGAGCGTAGTCGAGCCCGGATGCCGGGTTCAGCGCTCGTTCAGCGCGGGTTCAGCCGGGCTCAGCGCCGGCTCAGCGCCGGTTCAGCGCCGGTTCAGCGGCCGCCGAAGCCGCCGCCTCCGCCCCCGCCGCCCGAGAACCCGCCGCCCGAAGAGCCGCCCGAGGACGACCAGCTCGAACTCGACGACGAGCTCGAGCTCGACCCGGGGCGTGAGACCGGTGTCGCGGCGAGTCGCCCGATCGACGACGACGCGTCGGTGAGCGAACGGGACGTGACGACGTCGAACAGCGCCGCCTGCGCGAGTGAGGTGTCGGGGCCCGCGGCAGCGCGGATCACGGTCGCCCACTCGCGCTCCATGCCGAACAGCACCGCATAGGGCAGGAGTCGCTCGTACAGGTTCACGACCTCGGCTCCCGGCGTGTTCGGCGCGTCGCCGTACGGCCGCCGCCCCGAGCTCACGAGATCGGCGGTCCGCGGGGCCTGCGCGGCCCGGAGGCGATCCTCCTCGGCGAGGCGGAGGTACTCGCGGATGCCGTCGAGGTAGCTGCGATGCCGGCCTCCGGCGAGCGTGAGCACCGACTTCGGCAGTGACAGGAACGGCAGCCCGAAGAAGGCGAAGAACGCGCTGCCGACGGCGACGAAGTACAGCAGGTCGCCGGCCGCGCCGAGGGGTTGGAGCACGACGAAGGCGCCGTCGGCGAAGAAGATCAGCAGCAGCGCAAGCGGCATCCCCACCATCTGGATGGTGCTGCGAACGCGCGTGATCCAGCCGGGCAGCAGGCTGCGGTAGCCGCGCTGCACCGTGAAGTCGTCGATACGGCGCACATACGTGACCGCGCGGGACGGCGGCTTGCGGGCGAACGCGCCCAGGTCGACGTCGGCACCGGGCTCGGCCGTGCGCCCGAAGAGCGCTTCGATGACACGCCGCTCGTCGGCGTCGAGACCGGACCGATCGCGCAGCACGACCTCGAAGTCGTCCTCTTCGCGCCGATCCCCCGTCGCGCGGATCTCGACGGCGTCCTTCACCGCGAGATCGACGACGTGGGCTGCGAGCGCGCGCTCCGGCACGTCGAGGACTCCCGCCGACAGCGTGAGCGACTCGTCGTCGGGCGGCGAGTACTGCACGGCGACCGGCGACCGGTCGGGGTTGCGCCGGGCGACGGCGCGAACGACGAGGACGAACGCCACCCCACCGATGCCCGACAGCAGCGCGAACCCGGGAAGGATCCACAGCCACCACGGGTACGGCGGCGGCGGGGGCCGGCTCGGTGCCGCGAACGTGCCCTGCGCGAACCCGATCGCCACCGTGACGTCCTCGTACGGCCCCACCGTCTCCGCGGCCGCGGTGAACGTCACGCCGCCCGTGACGCTCGACCCCGCGCCGGCAGCCCACGCGGCGGCGCCCGCCGGCAGCGGCTCGGATCCGTCGGCCCGCTCGATCGTGCACTGGTCCGTCGAACCCTGCGACCCGCGGTAGCAGAACGCGCGCCCCGGCAGGAGGCCGGCCGCAGCATCCGTCGACACGTGCACGTCGATGTCGACGGCACCGAACGGCTGCGCGTGGTCGGTCCCCACGGTGTCCCAATAGAACTCGTCGGCGTCGGAGTCTTCGTAGCGGAGGACGACGTCGCGCATCTCGTACGTGAGCACGTACGTCTGCGCACCGTGGACGAACGAGTCGTCGCCGGTGAGGATGTAGACCCAGTCACCGTCGGTCTCGGTCCACCACGGAATGGGCGCACCGCCGGCGCCCGTCACGTTCAGCACGTTCGTCCCGAGCGCGATGCCCGAGTCGACGAGCGGAAGCGCGCGCACGATCCCGCGATTCTGGTCGAACTCGGGGAACCGCGCGACGATCGTCTCGGCGGTGAGGAGGCGGCTCTCCCCGCCGGCGCCGCGCACGAGCCAGTAGTCGGCATCGAACGAGTCGAACGTGAAGTCGTCGACGGATGCCGCGGCCCCGAGCCGCAGCTCGGCTGTCGCGTCCGAGGCCCCGCCGCGGGCGGCGAACGCGGCGGGCTCGCCGTGCGGACGGGTGAGGGCCAGCGCCCCCGCCGTCAGCAGGATCGCCGCCAGGACGCCGCCGATCGTCCACGCGCGCCAGGTCGATCGTCGCCCCATGCCCCCACCCTAGGGGTCGGGCACGCCCCGTTCCCACGGCTCGATGTCTCCGGGCACCTCGACGAGGGTCGGCGAGGCTGCGGCGACGAGGGGCAGCCTCGGGAGCCATGCCGGACCGCGGACCACCACTTTGCGTCGCAGGTGCTCCAGCTCGAATGCGAGCTGGCCCGACGTGACGAGGATGCCGGGGCTTGCGGCATCCGGTCTCAGCACCCGCGTGCTGTCGAAGACGTAGCCTCGCGCGGTTGCCGCAGCTCGCACCGAGGCCAGGTAGTGCCCGATCGCGTCGAGCGGATCAGGGGTCGCGCGGAAGCGCTCGAGCTGCGGGTGGCGCGTATAGCCGCGCGTCGCGCCGGTGAGCACGCGCTGGGCCAGCAGTCCCTCGCGCCAGCAGGCGACGAGCGCCATCCTGTCGAGGATCGACGGATCGAGCGACCACAGCCTCATGGAGTCTCAGATTGCGGCGGTCAGGCGGTGAGTGCGAGCGTCTTCGCGGTCTCGGTGACGGCCCGCTCGGCGACCTTCGGCCGACCGTTCAACGACTCGCCGTAGCTCGGGATCAGCTCGCGCAGTCGCGGCTCCCACTCCTTGATGCGATCCGGGAAGCACGTCTTCATCAGGCCTAGCATGATGGACGCCGCGGTCGAGGCGCCGGGCGAGGCGCCCAGCAGGCCCGCGATCGTGCCGTCGGCGCCGGTGACGACCTCCGTGCCGAACTGCAGGATGCCGCCCTTCTCGGGGTCCTTCTTCATCACCTGCGCCCGCTGGCCGGCCTGGATGATCTCCCAGTCCTCGTCCTTCGCGGTCGGCACGAAGACGCGGAGGCTGTCGACCTTCTTCCGGTGGTTCTTCAGCAGCTCGCCGACGAGGTAGGTGATGAGGCTCGGGTTGTCCCACGCGACCTTCAGCATCGGGCCGAGGTTGCCGGGGCGCACCTGACCGACGATGTCGAACCACGAGCCGGTCTTGAGGAACTTGGGGCTGAACGTCGCGAACGGACCGAACAGCAGGGAGGCCTCGCCGTCGACCACACGCGTGTCGAGGTGGGGCACCGACATCGGCGGCGCGCCGACCGACGCCTGCGAGTACACCTTCGCCTTGTGCTGCGCGACGATCGCCGGGTTCGTGGTCTTGAGGAACTGCCCGCCGATCGGGAAGACGCCGTAGCCCTTGATCTCGGGGATGCCCGAGCGCTGCAGCAGCTTGAGCGCCCAGCCGCCGGCCCCGACGAACACGAACTTCGCGCGGATCTCACCCGGCGTGCGGCCGACCGTGCGCCGGTACTTCACGCGCCACGTGCCGTCGGCGAGGCGCTTGAGCCGCCGGACCTCGGTGTTGATGCGCACATCGGCACCGTTGTCGGCCAGGTGCGCGAACAGCTGGCGCGTGAGCGCGCCGAAGTCGACGTCGGTGCCCGCCGGCACACGGGTGGCCGCGAACGGCTCGCCCTTGCGGCGCTTCTTCATGAGCAGCGGCGCCCACTGGTGGATGACGCGCGAGTCCTCGCTGTACTGGATGCCGGCGAACAGCGGCTGGTCCTTCAGAGCCTCGTAGCGCCGCTTGAGGTACGCGACATCCTTCTCGCCCCGCACGAACGTCATGTGCGGCGTCGAGTTGATGAACGTCGACGGCTGGTCGAGCACGCCCTCCGCCACGAGCGACGACCACAGCTGGCGGCTCTGCTGGAACTGCTCGTTGATCGAAACGGCCTTCGCGGGATCGACCGAGCCGTCCTTGCCCTCGGGCATGTAGTTCAGCTCGCACAGCGCCGCGTGGCCGGTGCCGGCGTTGTTCCAGGCGTTCGAACTCTCCAGCGCGACATCGCTCAGACGTTCGAAGACCGCGATCTTCAGGTCGGGCTGCACTTCCTGCAGCAGGGTGCCGAGGGTCGCGCTCATGATCCCGCCGCCGATCAGCAGCACATCGACGGTACCTCCGGGGAGGGCGCTGTCGTCGGGGTGGGGCAGGGCGTCGGAGTGCGTGTCGGTCACCCATCGATTCTATTCGCGCGGGAAAGTGCCCCTGACCGGGGTCCCCTGACGGACGCGAAAGTCCGGCGGTTCTTGCGTCGACGGCAAGCGGGCGGATGCCTCAGCCGAGGCATCCGTCGCCGTCGTCGTGTGCGCCGCCCGCTCGCGAAGCGCCTCGCGTCAGGCGTTCACACCCAGGTTGGCGGCGACGACCTCGGCGATCTGCACGGCGTTGAGCGCAGCGCCCTTGCGCAGGTTGTCGTTGGAGATGAAGAGCACGAGTCCCTTGCCCTCGGGCGCGGACTGGTCGGCGCGGATGCGGCCGACATAGCTCGGGTCGTTGCCTGCGGCCTGAAGCGGCGTCGGCACCTCCTCGAGCTTCACACCGGGTGCGCTCGCGAGCAGCTCGCGGGCGCGCTCGGGCGTGATGTCACGTGAGAACTCGACGTTGATGCTGAGCGAGTGCCCGGTGAAGACGGGGACGCGCACGCACGTGCCCGCGACGCGGAGATCGGGCAGCTCCAGGATCTTGCGGCTCTCGTTGCGGAGCTTCTTCTCCTCGTCGGTCTCGTTGAGGCCGTCGTCGACGAGGTTTCCGGCGAACGGGATGACATCGAACGCGATCGGCGCGATGTACTTCTCGGGCTCGGGGAAGTCGACCGCCGAGCCGTCGTGGACGAGGTCGAGCGTGCGGCCCTGCGCGAGCACGCCCTCGACCTGGCCGAGCAGCTCGTGCGCTCCGGCGAGACCGGAGCCCGACACGGCCTGGTAGGTCGAGACGATGAGCCGCTCGAGGCCCGCCTCGGCGTCGAGCACCTTGAGCACCGGCATCGCGGCCATCGTGGTGCAGTTCGGGTTCGCGATGATGCCCTTCTTGGCCTCGGCGATCGCGTGCGGGTTCACCTCGCTGACGACCAGCGGCACCTCGGGGTCCATGCGCCACGCGCTGGAGTTGTCGATCACGATCGCGCCGGCCTCGGCGAAGCGCGGGGCGTGCGCACGGCTGCCGGTGGCGCCGGCTGAGAACAGGGCGACGTCGATGCCCGCAGGGTCGGCGGTCGCGACATCCTCGATGACGATCTCGTGGCCCGCGAAGTCGACCGACGTCCCCGCCGAACGCGCAGTGGCGAACAGGCGCAGCTCGCGGATCGGGAAGTTGCGCTCCGCGAGGATGTCGCGCATGACCGTGCCGACCTGGCCGGTCGCACCGACGACGGCGACGGAGAGTCCTGAATCGGAGATGCGGGTCATGGGGAAGATCCTAACTTCGGTTCGAGGGTCAGCGGCCGGTGCCGGCGTAGACGGTCGCCTCGACCTCGCCGTCGAGTCCGTAGGCGGTGTGGACGACGCGCGCGGCCTCGGCGAGGTCGTCGCCGCGCACGACCACCGAGATGCGGATCTCGGAGGTCGAGATCATCTCGATGTTGATCCCCGCGATCGAGAGCGCCTCGAACAGCGTCGCCGAGACGCCGGAGTGCGTACGCATGCCGGCGCCGACGACCGACAGCTTGCCGATCTGGTCGTCGTGCACGAGGTTCTCGAACCCGACCTCGGTCTGCTCGACGGCGAGCGCCTTGAGTGCCGTCGCGGCATCCGTCTTGGGGAGCGTGAACGAGATATCGGTGCGGCCGGTCGTGGCCGCCGACACGTTCTGCACGATCATGTCGACGTTGGCGCCGGACTTCGCGACGACCTTGAAGATCTCGGCGGCCTTGCCGGGCACGTCGGGTACGCCGGTGATCGTGATCTTGGCCTGGCCGAGGTCGGTGGCGACTCCGGCGACGATGGGCTCTTCCATCTCTTCTCCCTCATGGCCGTCGGGAATCCTCATCCCGGGGCCGAGCACGTAGGTCCCCACGCCCGAACTGAACGTGGAGCGGGCGTGGATGAGCACGCCGTGGCGGCGCGCGTACTCGACGGCGCGGATGTACAGCACCTTCGCGCCGTTCGCGGCGAGCTCGAGCATCTCTTCTGCCGAGACGACACCGAGCTTGCGGGCCTTCGGGACCACACGCGGGTCGGCGGTGAAGATGCCGTCGACATCGCTGTAGATCTCGCACACGTCGGCATCGAGCGCCGCGGCGAGGGCGACGGCGGTCGTGTCGGAGCCGCCGCGGCCGAGCGTGGTGATGTCACGCGTGTCGCGGTTGAAGCCCTGGAAGCCGGCCACGATGACGATCGCGCCCTCGTCGAGCGCCTCGCGCAGGCGGATCGGCGTGACATCGACGATGCGCGCCGAGCCGTGGTCGGCGGTGGTGATCATGCCGGCCTGGCTGCCGGTGAACGACCGGGCCTCGAAGCCCATCGAGTGGATGGCCATCGCCAGCAGCGCCATCGAGATGCGCTCGCCGCTGGAGAGCAGCATGTCGAGCTCCCGAGGCGCCGGGATCGGCGCGACCTGGCCGGCGAGGTCGAGGAGCTCATCGGTGGTGTCGCCCATCGCACTGACGGCCACGACGACGTCGTGGCCGGCGCGGCGCGTGTCGACGATGCGCTTGGCGACGCGCTTGATGCTCTCGGCATCCGCGACCGACGATCCGCCGTACTTCTGGACGATCAGCGCCACGATGAAACTCCACGCGTGTCTCGAGAGGCGTGAACGGATGCCGCGCCCGAACGTCAATCTTACGGACGCGTCCATGCACCCCCGGCCATGTGACGCGGCGGCCCCGCCCGACGGCGCTCGGTGCGCGGGTGGCCGACCCGGCCGCTGCCGTAGCGGACCCGGCGTCCGGGAGGGCTGACGGGGTGGTGCCGGGGGGCTGCCGGGGGCTGACGGGGGCTGACCGTTCCTGTCGCGGCGGCAGGTTCCTGCTGCGGCTGCGCTTTCCTGTGGCGGCTGCAGGTTCCTGCTGCGGCTACAGATTCCTGCCGGGACGGCGGCTCGGGCTACAGAATTCTGCCGCGGCGCCCGAAAACTGATGCGCCGCCGCAGGAAACTGCAGCCGTACCGCGAGCGGCTGTCCCCCGCCGAGGTGGCGGCTCCCGCTGCCGGGGGTGCCGGGTCCTGTCGCGGCGGCAGGTTCCTGCTGCGGCTGCACTTTTCTGTGGCGGCTGCAGGTTCCTGTGGCGGCTGCAGCTTCCTGCTGCGGCCACAGATTCCTGCCGAGACGGCGGCACGGGCTACAGAATTCTGCCGCGGCGCCCGAAAACTGATGCGCCGCCGCAGGAAAGTGCAGCCGCACCGCGAGCGGCTGTCCCCCGCCGGGGTGGCGGCTCCCGCTGCCGGGGGGTGCCGGTTCCTGTCGCGGCGGCAGGTTCCTGCTTCGGCCATAGATTTCTGTTCCGGCTGCAGCTTCCTGCTGCGGCTACAGATTCCTGCCGGGACGGCGGCACGGGCTACAGAACTCTGCTGCGGCACCCGAAAACTGATGCGCCGCCGCAGGAAAGTGCAGCCGCACGCTCGCGGCGCGCCGCCGCAGGAAAGTGCAGCCGCACGCTTGCGGCGCGCCGCGCAGGCGTGCCGACGCTCCCCCGCCCGCGTCAGCTCGGGGCGATGGGGGGCAGTTCTGCGGCGCGCTCGTCGGGCGTGGACCCCAGCCCTGGCTCCGGCTCGGGCTTGACGGCACGGAAGCGGCCACCGGTCGCGGCGAGCCAGCAGCCCACGATGACGAGGGGGAACCCGATCAGAAGTCCCGGCGTGAGCGGCTCGGCGAGGATGATCGTGCCGAGCACGATCGCGACCACGGGGTTCACATACGTGAACAACGGCGCCCGCACCGGCCCCACGCGCGCGATGAGGGCGAAGAAGGCGATGAACGCGACCGCGGTGCACAGCACGCCCAGCGCGACGAGCGAAAGCGTGCTCTCGATCGAGGGCACCTGATCCTGGGTGAGGAAAGCGATCGGCGTGTAGAAGATCCCGACCGCGAACAGTGCCAGCGTGATGGTGCCCAGCGCCGGCACGTCGCGCAGCTTGGTGGCGATGACGAACGGGGCGATCGCGTAGAGCACGGCCACCAGGAGCACCTCGCCGACCGCCACGAGGCCGCCGCCGCCTTCGACGGCGAGGCCCGGTCCGGCCACGATCACGAAGACCCCGGCGAATCCGATCAGGAGCCCGATGAGGCGCGCAGGACTCAGCATCGAGCGGTCGCCGCCGCCGAACGCGATGAGCGCGGCGAACAGCGGGACGGTGGCCACGAGCAGCCCGGTGAGGCCCGACGGCAGCGTCTGTTCCGCGTGCCCGAGCAGCAGGAAGGGCCCCGCCATCTCGATCGCGCCGAACGCCAGCACCCAGCCGATCTTCGAGAACGCCGGCCGCAGCGCCTTCTGCCGGAGCGCGAACGGCAGCAGCAGGAGTGCGCCCAGGAGCGTGCGCCCGGCGACGACGGCCGCCGGCGAGTAGGTCTCGACCGCGACGGCGATGAAGAGGTACGGGACGCCCCACAGCAGGGCCATCGCGCCGAAGAGCAGCCACGCGCGCGCGTCGAAGCGCTGGATGGTGGTCACACCGACCTCCGGCCCTCGAATGCGCGCCCCAGGGTGACCTCGTCGGCGTACTCGAGGTCGCCGCCCACGGGCAGACCCGACGCCAGACGGGTCACGCGGATCTCGAGCGTGTGGAGCAGACGGCTGAGATAGGTCGCCGTCGCCTCGCCTTCGAGGTTCGGGTTGGTCGCGAGGATGACCTCCTGCACGGTGCCGTCGGCCAGCCGCTGCATGAGCTGCGCGATTCGCAGGTCGTCGGGCCCGACGCCGGCGATGGGGCTGATCGCTCCGCCGAGCACGTGGTACAGCCCGCGGAACTCGCGCGTGCGCTCGATCGCAGCGACGTCCTTGGCGTCTTCGACGACGCAGATCAACGTCTGGTTGCGGCGGGGATCGCGGCAGATCGAGCAGCGATCCTGCTCCGAGACGTTGCCGCACACCTCGCAGAAGCGCACCCTCTCGCGGACGACGCTCAGCAGTTCCGCGAGGTGCGACACGTCGAAATTCGGCGTCTGCAGGATGTGGAAAGCGATCCGCTGCGCCGACTTGGGGCCGATGCCGGGAAGCCGGCCGAACTCGTCGATGAGGTCTTGGACGATGCCGTCGTACATGGGCTAGCTGAACCTCGTGGGCGGCTCGTAGGGCTCTTCGCGGATGAAGGTCGCGCCGAGCACCTGGCGGATCACCGCTTCGCCGTACCGCTGCACGCCGTCGTTGCGCGTCGTCACGGTGGGCACGAGCGGCGGTGCGACGGTGGGGGGCACCGGCGCGTCGCCGGAATCGAGCGCGCCGGCGGTGTCTTCGTCGTCATCGCTCTCGATCGACGGTGCGACCTCGTCACGGGGCAGGACGTCGCCCTCGCGGGGCGGCGCGAGCGTCGCGATGCGCGTACGGGCGCCGGCGACGGCGTCTTCGGGCTCGTCGTCGACGGCGAACTGCGCCGACGTGTCGACGGCGAGCGCGGCAGGACCCGGGTCGGGGGGCGGCGCGTCGGCGTCGGTCGGGATCGGCGCGACCGCCCAGTCGGTGACCGGCGCGGCCGCCGCGGGGCGAGCAGGGGCGGATGCCGTCGCACGAGGCGGAGTCGAGGGCGCCGCGCTCGGCGCTGCCTGAGCCGGGGCGCGAGAAGGAGCAGCAGCGTCCGCCGTACCGGGGGTGGGCGGCGCGGTGGTGCCCGCCATCTCGGGCCGCGGGGGCCGGGCCCCGGACGCCGGTGCGGGGTGGCCGCGTCCGGGCCCTCCGCCTCCTGGTCCTTCGCCGCCAGGTCCTTCTCCGCCGGGCTCGACGAGCCGCGTGAGGAACTTCACCTGACTGCCGAACAGCTCCTCGATCGCGCGGCGCACGTCGAGGAACGCCCCCGAGCCCTGCGGCTTGGGCTTGAACTTGGTGAGGTCTGCGGCCGACGCGAACTCGAGGGTCACCACCGGATCGCCGTCCTTGAACGCGACCGCTGCGGGCCGCGACGCGGCGGCGACCATCCACGACGAGCGGCTGATCTCTTCGAGCCGCCGGAGCACGTCGGGCCACGCCTCGACGAGCCCCTCGAACGTGAGCTCGCGCACTGCAGGCGCGGGAGCCGGAGCTGCCGCAGGCGCCGGAGCTGCCGCGGGAGCCGGAGCTGCCGCGGGAGCCGGAGCTGCCGCGGGTGCGGGTACGGGAGCTGCCGCAGCCGCCGGAGCCGCGGCCGGCGCCGGAGCCGCCGCCGGAGAGGCTGCCCGGGACGGGACAGGCGCCGCCGGAGCCGCCGTGCCCGGCGTCTCCGCGGCCGACGTGGGAACCGTCCCCCGCGCCAGAACCCGCGCGACCATGAGCTCGAGCTGCAGGCGGGGCGACGTGGCGCCGGTCATGTCGTCGAGAGTCGCGATCACGAGGTCGGCGACGCGCGAGAGCCGCGCCGGCCCGAACGTATCGGCCTGGCCCTTCATGCGCTCGAGGTCTTCGGCCGAGACGCCGCGCAGCACCGCGGCCGCGCCCTGCCCCGTCGCCGCGACGACGATGAGGTCGCGCAGGCGCTCGAGCAGGTCGTCGACGAAGCGCCGCGGGTCCTGCCCGGTCTGCACCACCCGGTCGACGGCCGCGAACGCGGCGGCGGCGTCGCTCGCGGCGAACGCGTCGACCACCTCGTCGAGAAGCTCGCCGTGCGTGTAGCCGAGGAGCGCGACGGCGCGGGCGTACGTCACGCGCGCATCGTCCGAGCCGGCGATGAGCTGGTCGAGCAGCGACAGGGTGTCGCGCGGCGACCCACCGCCCGCGCGCACCACGAGGGGCAGCACGCCCGGCTCGACCTCGACGCCCTCCTGCGTGCACAGCTGCTCGACGTACTCGAGCATCGCCGCGGGCGGCACGAGCCGGAACGGGTAGTGGTGCGTGCGCGAGCGGATCGTGCCGATGACCTTCTCGGGCTCGGTCGTGGCGAAGATGAACTTGACGTGGTCGGGCGGCTCTTCGACGAGCTTCAGCAGTGCGTTGAAGCCCTGCGGCGTGACCATGTGCGCCTCGTCGAGGATGAAGATCTTGAACCGGTCGCGCGCCGGCGCGAACACCGCGCGCTCACGCAGGTCGCGCGCGTCATCGACTCCGTTGTGGCTCGCCGCGTCGATCTCGACGACATCGAGCGATCCCCCGCCGCCGCGACCGAGCTCGACGCAGCTGTCGCACGTGCCGCACGGGGTGTCGGTCGGCCCCTGCGCACAGTTGAGGCAACGTGCGAGGATGCGGGCGGACGTGGTCTTGCCGCACCCGCGCGGACCCGAGAAGAGGTACGCGTGACCGACGCGGTCGCTGCGCAGCGCCGTCATGAGCGGCTCGGTGACCTGCGACTGGCCGATCATCTCGCCGAACGACTCCGGTCGGTAGCGGCGGTAGAGAGCGGTGGTCACCCCCACAGCCTACGGCGTGCCCACGACATCGTGCCCGGCTCCCACCGCTCACCGACCACGGTCTTTCCGGGCGCCGCGGGCTGCGGCATCCGTCGCCCGTGTGCGGGGCCGGCAGCGCCGGAGCTACGCGTCCGCGCCGTGCTCGACATCCGCCGTCCCCGCGATGACCGGGATCGACGAGGTCACCGTCGGCACGGACGCCGACAGCAGCGAGCCGTCCTCGCGGCGTGCGTCGCCGAGCTCGCGCAGCGTCGGGCGGCCCGAGATCACGGGGCCCTGGCCGTGGAGCGGCACCGCGACCTCTTCGCCCGCGCCGACGACGTAGCCGACGCCGCGCACGCTGAAGCCGACCGGGTTGCCTTCACCGGCGCGGACGCGCAGCTCGGCGCGGGTGAGCGTGACGGTCAGGCGGGTGCCGTGCCAGTGCAGCACGAACTCGAGCGAGGGCCAGCTCGCCGGAAGCCGCGGGTCGAACGACAACTCGCCGAAGTGGTCGCGCATCCCGCCGAATCCCGACACCAGCGCCGTCCATACGCCGCCGGCCGATGCGACGTGCACGCCGTCCGCAGCGTTGTGGTGCAGGTCGGCGAGGTCGACGAAGATCGACTGCCGGAAGTACTCCAGCGCGAGGTCCTGATACCCGACCTCGGCGGCGAGGATGGACTGCACGACCGCCGACAGCGTGGAATCGCCGGTGGTCAGCGGGTCGTAGTACTCGAAGTCGGCGAGCTTGTCCCGGTCCGAGAAGTGGTTGCCCTGCAGGAACAGCGCGAGCACCACGTCGGCCTGCTTGAGCACCTGGTAGCGGTAGATCACGAGCGGGTGGAAGTGCAGCAGCAGCGGCCGCTTGTCGGGCGGGGTGTTCTCGAGGTCCCAGATCTCGCGCTCGAGGAACACGTGATCCTGCGGGTGGATGCCGACACCCGGGCTGAACGGGATGTGCATCGCCTCGGCGGCCCGCTCCCAGGACTCGGGCTCGTCGGGATCGAGCGCGAGCCGGTCGACCATCTGGCGGTAGACCTCACCGTCGACCTCTGCCATCTCGCGGACCGTGCGCGCGGCGAAGCGCAGGTTGAACCGCGCCATGACGTTCGTGAAGAGGTTGTCGTTGACGACCGTGGTGTACTCGTCCGGCCCCGTCACGCCGTGGATGTGGAACGTGTCACCCTCGCCGTCGATCTCGCCGTCGCTCTGGCCGTCGCTCGTGCGCCAGAAGCCGAGGGTCGCCCACAGCCGGGCGGTCTCGACCGCGATGTCGACGCCCTCGCGGAACAGGAACTCGTCATCGCCGGTGGCCCGCACGTACTTCCCGAGCGCATAGCTCACGTCGGCGTTGATGTGGTACTGCGCCGTGCCCGCGGCGTAGTACGCGGATGCCTCTTCCCCGTTGATCGTGCGCCACGGAAACAGTGCGCCCGCCTCGTTGAGCTGGAACGCACGGCGTCGCGCCGCCGGGAGCATGAGGTATCGCATCCGCAGCGCGTTGCGGGCCCACAGCGGCGTCGTGTAGGCGAGGAACGGCAGGACGTAGATCTCGGTATCCCAGAAGTAGTGTCCGGAGTAGCCGGATCCGGTCATGCCCTTCGCCGGCACGCCGAGGCCGTCGGCGCGAGCCGACGCCTGCGCGAGCTGGAACAGGCACCACCGCGTCGCCTGCTGCAGGTCGTCGTGCCCGCCGATCCGCACGTCCGAACGCTCCCAGAAACCGTCGAGCCACTCCCGCTGCTGCGCAAGGATCGCGTCGACGCCCACCGTGAGCGCGCGGTCCAGCGTGCGGCGTCCGCGGTCGACGAGCTCACGCGCGGGCACGCCCCGCGACGTGTGGTAGCTGACGAGCTTGGTCACCCGGATCGGCACACCCGCCTTCGCCTGCACGCGGAAGACGTTCTTCGCGATGTCGGGCTCCACGAGCGTGCGGGCGGTGTACTCGTTGTCGGTCTCGACCAGGTGATCGGCCACCACCGCGACCGACATGCCCGAGTCGTTGACCCGGTACGACAGCGCCGTGCGCAGCTTGTCCTGCCAGTACTCCTGCGGCTGCAGCACGCGCTCGTGGAGCCGCTCGGTCTTGCGGGGGTCGAACGCCGCCTTGGCAGCGGCACGGGAGGCTGCCACCGGCGTACCGCCGTACACGTCCTCACCGTCCTGCCGGTTGATGATCTGGCACGAGACCGTCACCGGGGCGTCGGCGTTGAGCACGGTCACGTCCACGCTCATGATCGCGAGGTGCTTCTCTTCGAACGAGACCATGCGCTCGACGTCGATCCGCACCTCCTTGCCGGAGGGCGTCACCCACACGATGTGACGGCGCAGCACCCCGTCGCGCATGTCGAGCACACGCTCGTACTCGCGGATGTCGGCGACGTCCAGCGACAGCGGCTCATCGTCGACGTAGACACGCATGACCTTGGCGTCGGGTGCGTTGATGATCGTCTGCCCGACCTCGGCGAACCCGTACGCCTGCTCGGCGTGGCGGATCGGGAACGTCTCGTGGAAGCCGTTGATGTAGGTGCCGTGCTCGTAGGCGAAACGCCCCTCGGCGTGGTTGCCGCGCAGGCCGAGGTAGCCGTTGCCGACAGAGAACAGCGTCTCGGTGACGCCGGCGTCCTCGAGTGCGAACGACGTCTCGACCAGACGCCACGCATCGACGGGGAACCGATCGCGATCGATCATCGTGCGAACTCCTCCAGATCCTTCACCACGACATGGGCGCCCGCGTCGCGCAGCGCCTGTTCCCCCGCTCCGCGGTCGACGCCGACCACGAGGCCGAACCCGCCGGCGACCGCCGACTCGACGCCGCTCAGGGCGTCCTCGACGGCCGCACTGCGCGCGGCTTCGACGCCGAGCATCTGCGCGGCCTCGACGAACACGTCGGGCGCGGGCTTGGAGGCGAGGTCGTCGCGCTCGGCGATGACCCCGTCCATCACGACGGTGAAGCGGTCGCGGATGCCGGCTGCCGCGAGCACCTCCTCGGCGTTCTTCGAACTCGACACCACCGCCACCGGGGTGCCCGCGGCCGCGAGGGCGTCGAGCAGGCGCACCGAGCCCGGGTACGGGGCGATGCCCTCCGTGCGCAGGACGCGCTCGAAGACGGCGTTCTTGCGGTTGCCGATGCCGCAGACGGTGTCGGCCGTCGGCGGGTCTGACGGTTCGCCCCACGGCACCTCGACGTCACGCGAGCGCAGCAGCGAAGCCACCCCGTCGTACCTCTTCTTGCCGTCGAGGTGATCGAAGTAGTCGCGCTCCGTGTACGGCGGCGTGATGTCCCACGCCGCGAAGAGCTCTTCGAACATCGATTGCCACGCGTGCATATGCACCACCGCGGTGGGCGTCAGCACGCCGTCCAGGTCGAACAGCACCGCGTCGTAGGTGCTGAGGTCGGGCAGGGTGTCCATGGGCATTCCCCCAGGGTACGACGGGCAGGTGACGAACGCGGGTCTCGATGCGGCTCATTCCTCGCCTACTCGACCGTGCCCCGAGCGACGCTCAGCGTCTGCCGGGCGATCTCGAGCTCCTCGTCGGTGGGGACGACGAGGACGGTCACGGCCGAGGCATCCGTCGAGATGACGCGGATGCCTCGCGCGGCCGCCAGATTGCGCTCGGGGTCGATCTCGATTCCGGCGAAGCCCAGGGTCTGCAGCGCGTGCGATCGGACCAGCGGCGCGTTCTCGCCGATGCCCGCGGTGAACGAGATGACATCGACGCCGCCGAGCTGTGCGAGGTACGCGCCGGCGTAGGCGCGCAGCCGGTGCACGTACACCTCGAACGCGAGGATCGCGCGCTCGTCGCCCTGTGCGATCGCCGCGCGGACGTCGCGCAGGTCGTTCGATCCGGCCATGCCGAGGAAGCCGCTGCGCTTGTTGAGCAGGTCGTCGAGGTCGTCGATCGTCATGCCGGCCCGGCGGGCGAGGTGGATGAGCACCGCGGGGTCGATGTCGCCCGAGCGGGTGCCCATCATGAGGCCCTCGAGCGGCGTGAACCCCATCGACGTCTCGACCGAGCGCCCGCCGTCGATCGCGGTGACCGAGGCGCCGTTGCCCAGGTGGAACACGATCTGCTTGAGCGATTCGAGCGGCCGTCCGAGGAACGCCGCCGCCTCCTCGCTGACGAACTTGTGCGATGTGCCGTGGAATCCGTACCGGCGGATGCGGTGCGCCGCGGCGACCTCTGCGTCGATCGCATACGTGTACGCCTCGGGGGCCAGGGTCTGGTGGAACGCCGTGTCGAACACCGCGACGTGCGGCGCGTCGGGGAACGCCCGCTCGGCCGCGCGGATGCCCTCGAGGTTCGCCGGATTGTGCAGCGGCGCGAGCACCCCGAGATCGTCGATCGCCGCCTCGACGAGCGGCGTGATGACGGTCGGCTCGAAGAAGCGCGCGCCGCCGTGCACCACCCGGTGCCCCACGGCGATCGGCGGGTGCTCGTCGAGCGAGGGGCCGTCGGAGGAGAAGGCGTCGAGCATCACCCGGAACCCCGCGGTGTGGTCGGGGATCGGCAGCTCGCGCGTCGTCGTCGCGTCGACGACGGTGGGCGCGGGACCGTCCGGCGCGGCGAGGGCGGCCGCGTGCACGGTGTGCCGCGCGACGCCTTCTCCGAATCCCCCGCCGATCCGCTCGACCAGACCCGACGCGAGCGTGGACTCGGTGTCCATGTCGATGAGCTGGTACTTGAACGACGACGACCCGCTGTTGATCACGAGCACCGGTGTCATGCCCTCACCTCCCTGATCGGGCATCACTCCCCCTGCGCCTGGATCGCCGTGATGGCGATCGTGTTCACGATGTCGTCCACCAGCGCCCCGCGCGAGAGGTCGTTGATCGGCTTGTTGAGTCCCTGCAGCACCGGACCGATCGCGATGGCGCCGGCCGACCGCTGCACCGCCTTGTAGGTGTTGTTGCCCGTGTTGAGGTCGGGGAAGACGAACACGGTCGCACGGCCGGCGACGTCCGAGCCCGGCATCTTCGCCGCCGCCACGGCGGCGTCGGCGGCCGCGTCGTACTGGATCGGCCCCTCGACGAGCAGCTCGGGCGCCCGCGCGCGGACGAGGGCCGTGGCATCCCTCACCTTCTCGACATCGGCTCCGGAGCCGGACTCCCCCGTCGAGTACGACAGCATCGCCACGCGCGGCTCGATGCCGAACTGCGCCGCGGTCGCCGCCGACGAGATCGCGATGTCGGCGAGCTGCTCGCTCGTGGGATCGGGGATGACGGCGCAGTCGCCGTAGACCAGGACCCGGTCGGCGAGCGCCATGAAGAACACGCTCGAGACGACCGAGACGCCGGGCTTGGTCTTGATGATCTCGAACGCCGGCCGGATCGTGTGCGCCGTGGTGTGGGCGGCACCCGACACCATGCCGTCGGCGAGGCCGGTGTGCACCATGAGCGTGCCGAAATACGACACGTCGGTGACCGTGTCGGCGGCCTGGGCGTGCGTCACGCCCTTGTGGGCGCGCAGCCGCGCGTACTCTTCGGCGAACCGGTTCACGTGGACCGCGTCGAACGGCGACAGCACCTCGGCGGCCTGGATGTCGATGCCGAGCTCGATCGCACGCGCACGCACCTCGAAGGGCTCACCGAGGATCACGAGGTCGGCGATGCCGCGCTTGAGCACGGTCGCCGCGGCCCGCAGCACCCGGTCGTCGTCGCCTTCGGGCAGCACGATCCGCTTGCGCTGGGCGCGTGCCCGCTCGATGAGCTGGAACTCGAACATCAGCGGCGTCACGACGGTGGCGCGTGCGACGCCGAACGCCTCGAGCAGCTCATCGGTGTCGACGCTCTGCTCGAACAGCGCCAGCGCGGTGTCGTAGCGGCGGCGCGAGTCGGCGGCCAGGCGCCCGCGCGTGCCCATGATGCGCACCGCGGTCTCGTACGTGCCGAGATCGGTCGTGACGATCGGGACCTTCGAGGCGAGACCGTCGAGGAGACGCGTGACCGACTCCGGCAGCTCGAACCCGCCGTTGAGCACGACGCCCGAGATCGACGGGAAGGTGCCCGACGCGTCGGCGAGCAGCGTCGCCAGCAGCACCTCGGAGCGGTCGGCGGGGATGATGACGACGGCGCCCTCGAGCAGACGGGGCAGCACGTTCACCATCGACATGCCGGCGACCACGACCGCGAGCGCCTCGCGCGTCAGCCGCTCGGGATCGCCCGACAGCAGCGCGCCGTCGACCGCGCGCATGACCCCGCGGATCGACGGGGCGACGAGGTAGCGGTCCTCGGGGATCGCCCACACCGGAACCGCGGCCTGCGCCCCGGAGGCATCGACCGCGCCGGCCCCGGCGGTGGCAGGGCCGTGATGGGCTCGGACCGAGCGGCGGATCGCCTCGATCGTCTCGTCGGTGTGCACCGGGTCGGCGCGGTTGGCGACCACGGCGAACAGCTTCGCTCGGCCGTGCGCGAGCTCGGCGAGAGCGAGATCGGCGATCTGTCCCATCTCGGCGGGCGTGCGGGCCAGGGAGGATCCGAGCGCCTCGGGCTGCGTCTCGTGCTGCCCCGAGCGGCCGCCCAGCACCAGCAGCACCGGCGCTCCGAGGTTGGCGGCGATGCGCGCGTTGTACGCGAGCTCCGCGGGACTGCCCACGTCGGTGTAGTCGCTGCCCACCACCACGACCGCGTCGCATCGGGCCTCGACGGCCTTGTAGCGCTCGACGATCGTCGCGAGCGCGGCATCCGGATCCCGCCTCACGTCGTCGTAGGTGACCCCGATGCAGTCGTCGTACGCGAGGTCGACGCCGTCGTGGTCGAGGAGCATCTCGAGCACGTAGTCGCGTTCGACCGTCGAGCGCGCGATCGCGCGGAACACGCCGACCCGCGGCGTCGCGTGGCTCAGTGCGTCGAGCACGCCGAGCGCGACCGTCGACTTTCCGGAGTGGCCTTCGGCCGACGTGATGTAGATGCGGCGCGCCACCCCTCCACCCTAGGAGCGCGACCGACGGCGCGGCCAGGCGCGCGCCCGATCCCGGATACTCTCGCAGCATGACGATCCCCCGGCCCGGAATCGACATCCCCGACCATCGCGGACGCACGGGACTCGACCGCACGGGGCGCGACCTCGACCGCAATCCCGACGTACGGGTGACGGATGTCGAGCTGCTCGCCGCCGGCTGGCACGTGCTCCGCCGGACCACGCTCGAGTACCGCGGCCCGTCCGGCGAGTGGGAGACGCAGCATCGCGAGACGTACGACCGCGGCAACGGAGCGACCATCCTGCTGTACGACCCGGCACGGCGCACGGTGCTGCTGACGCGCCAGTTCCGCTATCCCGTCTACGTCAACGACCACCCCGACGGGATGCTGATCGAGACCGCCGCCGGACTCCTCGACGAGGACGACCCGGCGACCGCGATCCGGCGCGAGGCGGCCGAGGAGACCGGCGTCGAGGTCGGCGAGCTCGAGCACGTGTGGGACGTGTACATGAGTCCCGGGTCGGTCACCGAGCGCATCCACTTCTTCGCCGCGCCGTACGACGGCCGGGTCAGGACCGGCGAACGCGGCGGCCTCGCCGACGAGGGCGAGCACATCAAGCTGCTCGAGCCCCGCATCGACGAGGCGCTCGCGATGGTGCGCGACGGGCGCATCCAGGACGCGAAGACCATCATGCTGCTGCAGTGGGCGGTCCTCGACGGTCCGTTCGCCCGGGAAAAGTAAGACTCTCCGCGAACCCGGCAGAGCCCGGTTACCCTTGCTACGTTTCCGTCCTGGGGGAGTTGGCCTGGATGCCGCCTCGCGGAGAGCTGCCACCAGTCTAACCCCGCGCGAGAGCTCCGCTCGCCCAGGGATCTCCCAGTGCCGCCCGACCCCCGCCGCGGTTAGGATCGAGCCGTGGGCGAGGGAGCCCGCGCTCACCCGCCGACCCGCCCGAACGGGCGGACGAGGAGGCCTCGATGGTCGATACCGCGATGACGGATGCCGTGCACGGCGGAACGACGGGAGCACTCACGGCCGATGGGTTCGCACGGATCACCGACGCGATCCTCGAGTCGGTCGGCAACGTCATCGACGGCAAGCCGGAAGCCGTTCGCAGCGCGCTGGTGTGCCTGCTCGCCGAGGGGCACCTGCTCATCGAGGACGTGCCGGGCGTCGGCAAGACCATGCTGGCGCGCGCGCTCGCGACCTCCGTCGACGCGACGGTCCGCCGCATCCAGTTCACCCCGGATCTGCTTCCCGGCGACGTGACGGGCGTGAGCGTGTTCAACCCGGTGGAGCGCGAGTTCGAGTTCAAGCCGGGTGCGATCTTCGCGAACATCGTGATCGCCGACGAGATCAACCGGTCGTCGCCCAAGACCCAGTCGGCGCTGCTCGAAGCGATGGAGGAGCGTCAGGTGACCGTCGACGGGCGCACGCACTACGTGCCCGAGCCGTTCCTCGTCGTCGCGACCCAGAACCCTCTCGAGATGGAGGGCACGTACGCCCTCCCCGAGGCTCAGCGCGACCGCTTCATGATGCGCATCTCGATGGGTTACCCCGACGCGCGGTCCGAGGCCGTCATGCTGCGCCAGCGCGATACCGTGAACCCGCTCGACAGGCTCGCCCCGGTGGTCACGGGCGAGCAGGTCGCGGGACTCATCGCCTGGGCGCGCGCGGTGCATGTCGCCCCGGCGATCGAGGACTACGCCGTCGCACTGTCGCAGGCGACGCGCACGCACACCGATCTCCGGCTGGGAGCGAGCCCGCGCGCGACGCTGCAGCTCGTGCGCGCCGCGAAGGTGTGGGCGGCTCTCGACGGCCGCGGGTTCGTCATCCCGGACGACATCACGGCGCTGCTCGTGCCGGTGTTCGCGCACCGCATCATCCCCACGCGCTCGGCCGGCGGGGCGCGAGCCCGCACCACCGCCGAGGCCATCACCACGATCCTCGAGCGCATCGCCGCGGGCGTGCGGGTCCCGATCGCCTCGCGTCAGTGAGCAGACGGTGAGCGCGCGATGAGACGCCTGTGGCCGCTGACCGTCCGGGGCACCGGCGCCCTGATCCTCGCGCTGGTGTGCTTCATCGTGGCGAACGAGGCCGGGATCGCCGAGCTGATGTACTTCGGCATCCTCCTGATCGCGGTCGTCGCCGCCGGCGTCGCCTCGCTGTATCTCGGGCGGCGCACCGATGTGGTGACCCGCTCGCTCTCACCCGACGTGGCGTCGGTGGGCCGCGAGTCGCACGTCTCGGTGCAGGTGGGCGTGCGCGCGGCGCTGCCGACGCCACCCGGGACGTGGCACGACACGCTTCCCAAGGGACTCCGCGGCAAGGCGGACGGCGTGTTCCCGGCGCTCAGCTCGGGACTGCGCGGGGATGTGCGTGTCGTCGACCTCGCGTACACGGTCACCGGCGCCCGGCGCGGCGTCCATCCTCTCGGCCCGCTGTCGGTGCGCACGTCGGATCCGTTCGGCCTCGCGCGCCGCACCATCGTGTTCGGCGAGCGCACGCCGGTGACGGTGGCGCCCGCAGTGGTCGACCTGTCTCCGCTCGTGGACTACGCCGGTGCCGCCGGCGGCACCCTCCACACCACGACCAACCAGCTCGGGCAGGGCGCCGACAACCTCGTCGCCCGCCCGTACGCCCCGGGTGATTCGATGCGCCGCATCCACTGGCGTGCCACGGCGCACCGCGACGCGCTCATGGTGCGTCAGGAGGAGCAGGAGTCGACTCCGGAGGCGACGGTCGTGCTCGACCGGGCGGCGCTGCGGTGGTCGACCGAGGCGCTGCAGGCGCCCGGCGCCGACCCGGGGTTCGAAGCGGGCGTGTCGGCGTGCGTCTCGGTGGTCGCACGGCTCGTCCACGACGGCTACGCCGTGGAGGTGCTCGACAGCGACGGCACGCCGCTCTACGGATCCGCGGGCCTTGCCGAGCGCATCGACGGCGGCGACATGACCGAGGTCGAGGCGATGCTCGTCCAGTTCGCGACCGTGACCGCACGGCGCGACGACAGCCTGCCCCACCTCGGCCGGCTCTTCGCGGGCATCTCGACAGGCCCGGTCGTCGTGATCGTCGGGCGCCTGGACCCCGCGGATGCCGACGCCATCGGCCCGGTCGCGCACCACAGCACCCTCCCGTTGATCCTCGCCGCGGCTCCCGTCGGCGATGCCCTCGAGCGTGCCGCCGACCACGGCTGGAACGTCGCCACGATCGATCCGGATCGGGATCTGGGGCTCACGTGGGTGAACGCCGTCGGTCGCGGGGTGCAGCATGTCCTCCGCTGACGCCGGGCGCCCGGCGCGACGCGGCGGCTTGCTGCTCGTCGGGGCGATCCTTGCGGCGCTCATGGCGGCGATCCTCCCGGTCACCCGCGTGATCGAGTCCGGCGTGTGGCTGGTGGGAGCCCTGGTTCTGGCGGTGCTGATCCTCGCCGCCGGCTACAACGCGCGACGATTCCACCTGCCCGCGATCGCCGTGACGCTGATCGAGGCCGCGGTGTGGGTCGTCTTCATGACGGTGGTGTACCTCCGCGACACGGCGCTGCTGTGGGTGGTGCCCACGCTCGACTCGATCCGCACCGTGCCCGCGCTGCTCGACACGGCGATGGAGGAGATCACCCTCGGCGCCGCTCCGCTGGAGCCGACGGCGGCGCTCGCCTTCGTCGTGGTCGGCGCGATGGGGCTGCTCACGATCATCGTCGATCACGTCGTCGTGACGGCACGGATGCCGCTGCTCGCGGCGGTCGGCATCGTCACGGTCTCGCTCATCCCGGCGATCGCGGTGCCGAGCGAGGTCGACGTCGTCGGGTTCGTCTTCCTGGCCGTCACGATCCTCTTCCTCCTGCGCGCCGAGACGCGCTCGCGTGAGAAGCCGCTCGAGCAGGAGGCGGAGCGCACCGCGGGGGTGCCCGCGACGGCGATCGGCATCGGCGCGATCGCGGTGGTGGTCGCGGTCGTCGCGACGCCGATGCTCCCGCAGCCCGTCGCGCGCGCCGGCGCCGGCGTCGGCCCCGGTCCTGGCATCGACGCGACGCTCCAGCTGGGCGACGATCTGCGCCGCCCGCAGGAGATCGAGGTGATGCGGGTGCGCACCGACTCGCCGACCGTTCCCTACCTGCGCGCCACGACCCTCTCGCGCTTCGAGGGCGGCGTGTGGGAGCCCGACCGAGCGCAGTCGGTGTCGGTCGACAGCGAGCGTGCCCTCGGCGACGTCGCGGTCGACCCCGACATCCGGGTGACCGAGTACCTGTCGAGCCTCGACGTGGTCAACCTCGCTTCGCCGTGGGCGCCGGTCCCGTTCCCGGCGGTCGAGGTGACGGGGCTCGAAGGCACGTGGGGCGCAGTGCCGTACAACCGCACCGTGGTGTCGCGATCGGGGTCGACCCAGGGCCAGGACTACGACGTCCGGTACACGGTGCCGCGTCCGTCGCTCGAGCAGGCTCGTGCCTCCACCGCGAGCGGCGTGCCGGTGCGCGACGAGACGACGGAGCTGCCCGTCGACATGCCGCCGATCATCGGCGAGCTCGCCGCCGAGGTGACCGCGGGCGCCGCGAACGACTACGACCGACTGGTCGCGCTGCAGCGGTGGTTCCGCAGCGGCGACTTCCAGTATTCGCTCGACGCCCCGGTCGAGGAGGGCTTCGACGGCAGCGGTGCCGAGGCCGTCGCGCAGTTCCTCGAGGTGCGCGAGGGGTACTGCGTGCACTTCGCGTCGGCGTTCGCCCTCATGGCGCGCACGCTCCACATGCCGTCGCGCATCGTGGTCGGGTATCTCCCGGGCGAGCCGACGACGGACTCCGTCAACGGGCAGCCGGTGTACTCGGTGTCGAGCTCGCAACTGCACGCCTGGCCGGAGGTGTACTTCTCGGGCATCGGCTGGATCTCGTTCGAGCCGACGTCGGGGCTCGGCGTTCCGACCTCCTTCTCCCCCGCCTCGGTCTCGCTCGGGCAGCCAGGCGAGAGCGATCCGGCCGCACCGCGGTCGACGCCCACCCCGACCGCTCCCGTCGGTTCCGATGCCACCGACAGGATCGACGAGCGCGGCACAGGCACCGCAGCGTCGTCGGGCGGCGCTGTCGATCCGGTGCCGCTGTTCGGCGTCCTGCTGCTCGTGGTGGTCGTGTGCGCGCTGCCGTTCCTCGCGCGCGAGCTGCGTCGTCGCCAGCAGGACGCCGCGGCACGCCGAGGCGATGCGGCCGCGTCGTGGCAGTCGGTTCAGGATGCCGCGATCGACGTCGGCATCCCGGTTCCGGCGAGCGAGTCTCCTCGTGCCTTCGCCCGGCGCCTCGTCGTCGAGCACGGCGTCCCGGCGAACGAGATGAACACCGTGCTCGTCGCGATCGAGCGCGTCAGCTACTCCCGCGCCGGAACGCGGTCGTACTGGATGGGCGACGATGCGGCGAGCGCCGCCGCGACGGTGCGTTCCGCGCTCCTCGCCTCGGTGCCGCCCGCGCGCCGGATCCTGGCGCTCGCGGCTCCGCGCTCACTCGTCATCCGTCCCGGCAGCGTGTACGCGGGCAGCGTCCCGGTTCGGGCGCGATAGCGCGGCAGGGTAGGATGGTCGGCGGCCCTTCGGGGCCGCCTGGAGGATTCGCCTAGTGGCCTATGGCGCACGCTTGGAAAGCGTGTTGGGTGCAAGCCCTCAGGGGTTCGAATCCCCTATCCTCCGCCACGTGCTCCTGTGAAGAACTGGGATCGCGACCCCTCGGGAAGTCGCAGCCCGGCCGCTTCCCGCGCGCGTCATGATGGTCGCGGAGTCTGGGCCGTGTGGTGGGCTGGCGGGATAGGTACGGCGGGTGTCTGCGCACCCGGATGCGGATCTTCCGCCCCCCGCGCACAATGGCGGCATGCACAACGACGGCATGGAAGCGCAGAAGGCCATCGTCCGGATGTGGCGAGGCAGTGTGCGGAGTGAGGATACCGACGAGTACGTCGCGTACATCGAACGCACCGGCATGAGGGAGTATCGCGAGACGCCCGGGAACCTCGACGCGTGGATGTTGACACGCGACCTCGGCGACGGGACGACCGAGATCCTGACTGTGTCGCGCTGGCAGAGCCTTGAGGCGATCAAGGGTTTCGCCGGCGCGGACATCGAGACCGCCGTGTACTACCCCGAGGACGACCAGTTCCTCGTCGAGCGTGACGACAAGGTTCGCCATTGGACCCAGGTGTCGTAGCTCACGAAGTCCGCCCGCCTGTGGACTGCCGCGGTCGCATGGATTCGGCGGGCCGCTAGCTGATTACGAGTAGGTGTTCGCTCGCTACGTTGATCCCATGCGGCACCGTCTTGAAGCCCAGGGTGCGTCGACGGTCACTGCGTTCGTTTTCTTGGTGGGGGTCACGGCGTTCGGTGGCGATCCCGGGTGGACGAAGAGATCGTGCGACGACGTGACAACCGCCATCACTCGCACCGGATGCGCGGCCGATTAGCCTCATGCGGTTCTCGCTTCGGCCCGTCGCTTGCGGGTCAAGGTGCGGTCCTATTCAGGCCGCCGAGTGAGCGGTTCGTCCAGATTGTCACCAAGGAGATCCGTCAGGAGCCCTCAGGCCCGCAGAGTATGCGGGTTTCGGAGTTCAAGACAAGAGGTCGGCGCCGCCCTGATCGATCCATGCAAGGCCAGGGATCCACGCGACGAGGAGGTACGCGCTGACCGTCGCTGCGACGAGCGTGATCGTCGCCACCCAGCGGACCGCGCCCGCCAGCCGTGGCCACACGAGGCATACCACCATCGACGCCGCGGCAAGCAGCACGATCATGATGGTGGGAAGCAGCGCGGCGTCCAAGCGCTGAGAGACGAAGCAATTGCGCGGACCGGGGAGGGACAGCGCGCACGCTTCAGGTCCGAGAGGAACAGCGACCAACCAGATCGCGGCTAAGCCCACCAGCGCCGTCACAACAATCGGGGCTACCGTCGACAACGGCTTTCGCCGCTCCTCGGCTTTGACGATCGACGGATTCGACACAGGATGAGCGTAACTGCGTCATGTCCGGTCGTTCGCAGGCATACTCGTGGGCCGAGGCGGCGGTGATGGCACGCGACTACATCGCGGTCAGCCTCGGTGTTCCGCCGTGCTCGTACAAGATCCGCATATCGCGGGGGTCTGCACGGGAGTGGCGGGCCGGGGGTCCGTGACGAGCGAGGGGCCCGACTTCGCCGACGACCACTACATCGACGTCGAGAAGGAGTTCGCCGCGCGGCTCGCCAGCGACTGACGCGAGCGGGGTCTCCGTCGGCCCGGCACGCCGGCGGTCATCGTGCGGCGAGCCCGCGTCGCAGCGCGGCCAACCCGTACTCGAACGCCTCATCGACGTCTCCTCCGAGCCGGAAGGCGCCCGCCAGCTCCATGTGGATGAAGCCCGTGGCCCAGGCCGTCACGAGCCGCGCGGCCTCCAGCGCATGGTCCTCGCCCGCCAGCATCCCGGCGCTGCGCACGATCGTGGCCGCCGCCCGGTCGAGCGAGTCCTGCGGCGGAGACACCGCGAACACCAGCCGGAATCCCTCCGGCCGTTCGCGCGCGAACGCGCGGTACGCGCGTGTCAGCGACTCGAGAGAGTGATCGGATGCCTCGAGCCGGCGCGTCAGGTCGTCGACGGTGGCTCCGCAGACCGCCGCCACGAGTGCCTCGCGGTCCCGCACGCGCTTGTAGAGCGACGGTGCCCGGACTCCGACCCGGGCGGCCACGCCCTGCATCGTGAGGCCCGCGAGACCCTGCTCCTCGAGGATGTCGCGGCCCGCGTCGACGATCTGGGCAAGGGACGTGCGCTCTGGCGTCGGCATCGGCATCCTCCTGATAGCTATTGACAGTAGCTATGATAGCTACGTATCGTAGCCATTCCCACCCCCCCCCCTCATCGAAAGGCCACCGCCATGAAGCTCGGGCCGCACCTGCACCGCGTCGGCAACGACATCGTCGCCTCCTACCTCGTCGTCACCGACGAGGGCATCACGGTCATCGACGCCGGGCTGCCGGGGCACTGGCGCGATCTCACGCGCGAGCTCCGCACGATCGGCAGGACGGCCGACGACATCCGCGGACTCGTCCTCACGCACGGCGACAGCGACCACCTCGGGTTCGCGGAGCGGCTGCGCCGCGATCACGGCGTGCCCGTCTACGTGCACGCGGCCGACGCGCAGCGCGCCCGCACCGGCGAGAAGCCGAAGACCCCGGCGGGTCCGATGCGGCTGGGCCCGACCCTCGGGTTCTTCGCGTATGCGCTGCGCAAGCGCGCCGTGCCGACCAGGTACGTCTCGGAGGTCGTCGAGATCCGCGACGGCGACGTCCTCGATCTGCCCGGTGCTCCGGTGATCGTCGGGATGCCGGGGCACTCGCCCGGGAGCATCGCCGTGCACGTCCCGCTCGCCGACGCGGTCTTCGTCGGCGATGCGCTCACGACGCGCCACGTCCTCACCGGCCGCGAGGGCCTGCAGCCCGCGCCCTTCACCGACGCCCCGGCCGAGGCATCCGCATCACTCGATCGCCTCGCCGGACTCGAAGCGTCGTGGGTGCTCCCCGGACACGGCGCACCCTGGCGCGGCTCTCCGGCCGAGGTCGCGGCCGCCGTCCGAGCGGGCGGGCACTGACCCCGCGAACGAGGTCAGGCCTCGAAGTCCTCCGGCTCGACATCGTCGAGGAAGCGCTTGAACTCGTCGAGGCGTTCGGCGGCGTCGGTCTCGGTCAGCACGTCGGGAACACCGGCTTCCGTCATCACCTCTTCGGCCACCCAGATGCTCGCGCCGACGCGGGACGCGAGGGCGACGGCATCCGAGGGCCGCGCGTCGACGACCCGCTCGCCGAGCGCGGTCGCCAGCGTGATCTCGCCGTAGAACGTGCCCTCCTCGATGCGAGGCACCGCGACCCGCGTCACCTCGGCGCCCAGCGTCTCGAGCATGGTGCGCATGAGGTCGTGGGCGAGCGGACGCGGCACCGGGGCGTTCTCGAGGGCGACCAGGATCGATGTCGCTTCCAGCTGACCGATCCAGATGGGCAGAACGAGCCCGTCGCCCGGGATCTCGTCGAGGGGCTTCAGCAGCACGACGTGCTGACCGGTGGCGTCGAGAGCGACGCCGGCCACCCGAACCTGGATCATCGCGCCTCCTCTCGACCCGCCCCCGCGATCGGGGCCTCGCTGCCATCGTAAGCACGCTGTGCGTGCGCCGGACAGGGGCGGCCGATTTCAGCGAGGGAGGATCAGCTCGTAGCGGCGGCACGGCACTGTGACGGTTCCGCCTTCGATCGGCGCCTCGTATGCGAGCGGTCCGGCGTCGCGCCACCCTTCGCGCTCGTAGAAGTGGCGCGCCCGCGCGTTGCCGCTCACCACGGCGAGCCACGGCCGGGCGTGTCCCTGCGCGAGCAGCCGTCGCGCACCGTCGGCGAGCAGGTCGCGCGCCACGCCCGTGCCGCGGGCGGGGGCGGCGACGAACAGCTGCTCGAGCTCGTCGCCCTTGAGGGTCACGAAGCCGACGATGTCGCCGTCGACCTCGGCGACATGCGTGCGCCCGACCATTTCGGCGGCACGCGTGCGGAACGAGTCCGACTGGCGGTGCACCAGCAGTTCATCGGGGATGTGCCCGACGTGGCCGTCCCGCCACGCCGACTCCCACACCTCTGCGATGCGCGGGACGTCTGCGGGAACGGCAGGCCGGATGCTGGTCACGGCGCCAGGGTAGCGACAGGCTCCGACGCGCCGAGCACACCTATTCACCGGAATGGATGCCGCGGGCGTACGGTTGCAGACGACATGGAGCGCTTCGGAACCCTCTCGTTCGGACACTACGGCCCGCTCGGCGGTGGGCGGCAACTCACCGCCGCCGATTCGATGCGGCAGGCGATCGACCTCGCCCAGGGCATGGACGAGCTGGGCGTGAACGGCGCGTACTTCCGGGTGCACCACTTCGCGCGGCAGCAGTCCTCGCCGATGCCGCTCCTGGCCGCGATCGCGGCGCGCACCGAGCGCATCGAGGTGGGCACCGGCGTCATCGACATGCGCTACGAGAACCCGCTGTACCTGGCCGAGGAGGCGGCATCCGTCGACCTCATCTCGGGCGGCAGGCTCGCGCTCGGGGTGAGCCGCGGCTCACCCGAAACCGTCGTGCGAGGATACGAGGCCTTCGGCTACACCGGTTCTCAGGACCCGCGCGGAGCCGACATCGCACGCGAGCATTTCGAACTGTTCCTGCGCGCGATCGAGGGCGAGGGGCTGGCCGAGCGGGATGCCTCGTCCCCCTTCGGGGCCGGCGCGACCGGGCTGCAGCGCGTCGAGCCGCACTCCCCCGGCCTGCGCTCGCGGGTGTGGTGGGGTGCGGGCAACCGCGACTCGGCCGAGTGGGCCGGGCGCCGCGGCGTGAACCTCATGTCGTCGACGCTGCTGACCGAGGCCGACGGCACGCCGTTCGATCTGCTGCAGGCACAGCAGATCGATGCGTTCCGCGACGCGTGGCGCGAGGCCGGGCACGCCGGCGAGCCGCGCGTGTCGGTGAGCCGCTCGATCTTCCCGATCACCACGGCCGAGGACGCGATGTACTTCGGCGGACGGCAGGACGGCGACCAGATCGGCGTGATCGACGGCATCCGCTCCACCTTCGGCAAGACGTATGCGGCCGAACCCGATGTACTGGTCGAGCAGCTGAAGGAGGATGCCGCGATCGCGAGCGCCGACACGCTCATGCTCACGATCCCGAGCCAGCTGGGCGTCGAGTTCAACCTCCGCGTGATCGAGTCCTTCGCGAGGGATGTCGCGCCTTCTTTGGGCTGGACGCCCGGGAACGCGACGACAACCGTCTGACGCCTCCTACGCGCTCCCTCGTGCGTTCACAGCAGACGTCCATCGGGTGAGTTCGGCGGACAGCGCCGCAGGAACATCGAGCTGGACGAGGTGCCCGGCGTCGGGGATCAACGTGACGGTCGCGTGAGGCATTGCCTCCTTCAGGCGCTGCGCACGGTCGGCCGGAATCCACGTGTCATCCATTCCCCAGACGATGTGCACGGGCTCGGTGATAGTGCCGTAGAGCGGTTCGATCTCGGTCGTGAAGGACTCGTCCGCTTGCGCGATCTGCCGGTAGAACGCCGCTTGACCGACCGGTCCGGTCCATGGTTCGACGAGCATGCTCAGTTCATCGGCACGCAGACCCCGGTTGCTGGCGCCATTGACATAGGCCTCCACCGCGCCGCGGTGTACCGCTGGCGGGAGTTGTTCGAAGACTGCCGTGTTCGCCTTCACGAGGGTGAAGAAGGGTGAGCCCCAGGGAGCGAGCGCGACCACGTCGACGAGGCAGAGCGAGGTGTACGTCGAGCCATGGAGCAGCCGCGCTCGGAGAGCGACTGCTCCACCGAAGTCGTGCGCGATGACGTGCGGACGCGTGAGGCCCCAGTGTTCGAGTAGCGCCGCGAACAGTTCCCCCTGTACTCCGAGGTCGACGCGGTGGGATGACTCCTTGGACGAGGATCCATACCCGGGCATGTCCCACAGGTACACGGTGAACGCCTTCGACAGCGCACCTGCGATGGGACGCCAGAGCTCCGACGACCACGGAGTGCCATGCAGGAACACGAGCGCTGGTCCTGCTCCGGAACGACCCCAGCGGACGCTCCGTCCGCGCCAGGAGAATTCTTGCGTCAAGAGCGGCGAGGTCATCTCTCGATCCTGTCACTTTCGCTGACAGCGCCCTCCTGCTGACCGGCCGGCTACCGGAACATCGGCGCCAGTTCCTCGGCCGCGCGCCCCCGGAGGAACACCGGGATGCGGTCGATGGGCGTCGCCACCGGCACGGTACGCCCGCCGACGTGCCGCTCCCCGGTCCAGGCGTCGATCCACTCCCCGGCTGGCAGGTACACCGGCCACTCGCCGGCGCCGGGCTCGAGGACCGGGGCGACCAGCAGGTCGTCGCCCAGCAGCCATTGCGTCGGGGCCGTCCACACCTCCGGGTCGTCGGGCCACTCGAAGAACAGCGGCCGCATCAAGGGGGCGTCCGTCGCGATCGCGGCCGCCGCGGAGCGCTCCAGATAGGGGATCAGCCGCTCGCGCAGCTTCGCGTACCGCCGGAACAGCGGGAGGACGCGCTCGTCGCCGGTACGCTCCGCGATGTTCCACGGCGTGCGGTCTCTCGATGGCGTGCGGTGGTGGTTGAACTCGGAGTGGTACTGCATGATCGGCACGAACACCGACGCCTGCGTCGCCCTGATGTAGAGCTCCGCCGTGGGGATCTCGCCCGAGAATCCGGCGATGTCCCACCCCCAGTAGACGATGCCGGACGCTGCGGCGGTCAGTCCTGCGTTCATCGACCACCGGAACGCGTCCCACGTCGAGTTCTCATCGCCCGCCCAGAACGCGCCATGCGCCTGCGACCCGGTGAAGCCCGCGCGACTGAACGTCACGGGCGCCTTGCCCGCGGACTCGAGCAGCCGGCCGTACGCTGCCGCGTAGGCGACCGGGAAGGTGTTGTTCTTCTCGTCACCGCGGCGGCCGTCGAGATACACCAGTTCGCCGCCCCACGCGTGCTCGCCTCCGTCCGTCTTGAACCCGTCGATGCCGATCTCGTCGACGAGGTATCGGCGCTTCTCGGTCCACCAGCGGGCGGCGCGCTCGTCGGTGAGGTCGGGCATGAGCCCGAGCGGGAACCACCAGCCGCGGTTGCGGTACGGGCGGGTGCCCCCGCGCGGGTCGGGCTCGCGGATGAGCACGTCCTCGCGGACCGCCGCCTTCGCGTCGGCCGAGACCTGGCCGCGGGGGTGCGGGCGCATCTTGATCAGCGGGATCTGCCACAGGTGAAGACGGATGCCGCGATCGTGGAGCTCGTCGGTCATCCCCTTCGGGTCGGGCCATGCGCCGTCCGCGGGGAACGTGAAGTCGGCGAGCCGGTGCGGCGCCCCGTCGTCGGCCACCGTGTACTGCGCGTCGCGGAAGGCGGTGAACGAGGATTCGTCGCTCCACGCTTCGATCACGACCGACCCCACCGGGATGTCGTACTCGCGGTGCAGGTCCATCTGGCGCATGACCTCGGCCTGCGTGTTCCATTCGTTTCCGCTCGCCCACAGCCGGAAGACCCACGAAGGCAGCGCGGTCGCCCGCCCGGCACGGTCGAGGAACGCGCCCAGAACGTCGGCCGGCGTGCCGTCGAAGAGACGGAGGGCGAGGATGCCGTCCTCAGCCGTCTCGGCTTCGACCACGAGCCTCGTCGCATCAGCGTGGCCGACGTCGAACCACACGCGCCGGGAGGTGTCGACGTGGAAGCCCCACCCGTCGCCGCCGACGACATGGGCGAAGGGCATCGGCAGGTAGGTCTTGCGCTCGGCGCCCTGGCTCTTGTACTGCTCGAACACGACCGAGTCCAGGGCGGCACCGGCCTGGTCGACGGCGTCGAAGCGCTCACCGAAGCCGGTGACGTGCTCGCGCGCCTTCAGGGGCAGCGCGAAGCGCACCCGCCACGCGCGGACGCCGTCGTGCAGCTGCTCGACCGAGCCGGGGACCACCCTCGAGCGCCCGTGCTCGACGACGGCATCGGGGGCAGGCGCCCACCGCGCCGCTCGGAACTCGAACCACCGCGTGCGCTCGGTGCGCCCGTCGCGGTGCGTCGCGTGGAACCGGTAGCGGTAGGCGCCACCGGGCCGCAGCTCCGGCGTCGTCGCCTGCCATCCGCCGACCGCGCGCGCCAGTCGGCTGGCCGCCGAGGCGAGGTGGCCGCCGTCGGTGACGCGACCCCGCGACGTCGTCGCCACGCGAGTCAGCGGGAGCTCGATGCTGTCGGTCGCCCCGGGTTCGGCATCCGCCCGCCACTCCAGCGTGCACGCGACCGCCACGACGTCGGCGTCGGCGCGGAGACCGAGGGTGGCCGTGCCGCCGGCGAGCGGCACCACCGGCCACCGCTGCTCGGTGTCGACGGAGTACGGGTGTCCCGAGCCGGCGGGCCGGTGACGGATCATCGGGGTTCTCCTTCCGGAGCGGAGGCGAGGTCGGACGGGTCGATGCGGCCGAGGGCGATGCCGAGCCGCAGGAACATGGCATGGCTCCACAGCAGAGGGGTGGCGACCGTCCCCCACCGCTCGATCCAGGGCCGCTCCATGCGCGGGGCGATGAGGTGGTGCGTCACCTGCTCGGGCAGGTGGAGTTCGGCCGTCGCGGTCGCGGCCGCCCACTCGAGGCACTCGTCGGCACGTGCGCGGTCTCCCGCGGCCAGGTGCGCGAGTCCGAGGAAGCAGGTCAGCAGCGGCCACTGGCCGCCGCCGAAGAACGTGTCGCCCAGGTAGCGGTGCACGCCGCCGTCGACGGACAGGTGCGACTCGAGCACCTCGATCGTCGCGCGCGCCACGTCCGACCGGGGGTCGACGAACCCGAGCGGCGCGATCGCGGCGGCGAGACTGCCGTCGACCGCGGTGCTCCCGAGCCACTTGATGAGGTGCCCGTCCGCGGTCCCGCGCTCGGCGACGAGCTCGCGGATGGACTCCAGCGCCGACCGGGCACGGTCGGCACGCTCACCTGCGATCAACCCGGCGCGCGCGACGGCGTCGAGGCCGGCCGCGATGCACGCGAGCGTCGACACGTGCACGTGCTGGGCGTGCTCCTCCCACCAGTCGTAGCAAGGCCGGTCCCACGACGCGATGAGGTAGTCGGCGGTGAGCTCGACGCCCTCGCGGAACGCCTCTCCGGACCCCCCGTGACGGTCGAGGTGCTCCACCAGCGCCCACAGCCAGGTGCCGTAGCCGTCCAGCTGGAAGTCCCACCACTCGTCGGCGCCGTCCTCGCCGTCGAACGTGAACCGCGCCGGCAGCATGTGCGACGGTGCCGGCGGGCGGCCCTCCGCCGTCTCGCGCACGATCCAGCGGATCTTCTCGGCGCGGCGCACCATGACATCGGCGCACCACGCGTAGAAGCGGCCGGCCGACTCGACGAGCCCCGCGGCCGACGCCGCATCGGCGATGAATGATCCGTCGCGCAGCCAGCTATACCCCACGTAGGCCGAGAACGTCGGGCTGGCAGGGTATGCCCCTTGGGGCGTCTGCAGATCCGCGATGAGACGGATGCTGCCGCGCGCGAGTTCGCCGATGACGTCGGCGTCTACGGGCGCACCGGTGGCGACATCGGGTGCGGCGAGGGCGGGATCGGGTGCTTCGGAGGCGGGGAGGGTGTCGGTCACAGGAGTCCTTCGGGAGAGTGTCGCGTCCGCGGCGGGGATGCCGCCGCGGACGCGACCTGATGGTGCTACGGCAGGAGCGAGTCGACCTCGTCGGCCAGGGCCGCGATCGCCTCCTCGGTCGAGGCGCGGCCGGCCGCGATCTCGCCGAGCGCGTTCGTGACGGCATCCTGGATCTGCTGGGCGTTCGCCCCGAGCTCGGGCGCCACCGCGACGGCCTCGAGCGAGTCGAACACCGCCTGCCGGTTCGCCGGCGGCGTCTTGTCGAGGTACGGCGTGAGGAGGGCCTCGTCGCTGACCGCGGGCAGCTCCCACCCGGCCTCGAGGCGCACGTCGACCATCTCCTTCGAGCTGCTGAGGTACTCCGCCCACTTCTGCGCGGCTTCCTGGTGCTCCGAGTCGGCCGAGACGACCACCGCGTTGGAGAACGTGGCGCTCGCCTTCTGCGCGTCACCCGGCTCGACGGCGATGTCCCACTCGAACGGGAGGTCACCGACAAGACCGATCATCCAGATGCCGGTGTGCCACATGGCGAGCTCCCCCTCCTTGAAGAGGTTCAGGTCGAAGTCCGGCGTACCCGCTCCTTCTGCGGCGGACGGCATCACGGTGCCGGACTTGCCCGCGAGCCAGTCGGCAGCGGCGATCCCCGCCTCCGAGTCGAATGCCGCCTCGGACCCGTCGTCCGAGAGGAAGTCGCCGCCCGCCTGCTGCACCGCCTTGTAGTACTCGTGGTACGAGATCGGCTGGTAGTCGCCCCATGCGCCCGCCGCGGCATCCGTCAGCGCTTCGGCGGCCGCCTGCTCGTCCGCCCATGTCCAGTCGGACGACGGGTACTCCACACCGGCGGCGTCGAACAGCTCCTGGTTGTAGAACAGCACGACGTTCGAGAACGACGTGGGCAGGCCGTACTGCGCGCCGTCGACGTTGTACGCGTCGAGCACCGACGTGCGGTAGGCGGAGGAGTCGACATCCGTCAGCTCGGCCAGGACGCCGCTCGCCTGGATGTTCGCGAAGCTGCCCGCATCGACGTCGAAGACGTCGGCGGCGGTTCCGGCCGCGAGGTCGGTCTGCAGCTTCGTGAAGTAGTCGGCGTACGCTGACGTGGTGACCTCGACGGTGATGTCGGGGTTCTCGGCCTCGAATGCGTCGACGATGGCCTCGAGGTTCTCCTCGTTGCCGCCGTTGGCGATGAAGTTCGAGTACGTGATGGTCACGGCGCCACCGTCTGCGCCGTCGTCGCCCGAGGACGAGCAGCCGGCGAGGCTGATCGCTGCGAGGGTCGCGACGGTCGTCGTCGCGATGAGCTTCTTCTTCATGTGAGTGCAATCTCCTTCGATCTGTCTGGTGTGTTGGTGTGGGGCTGGGGTCTGCGGATGCCGGGCGCCTACTTCAGGCCGGCGCCGGCGACGCCCTGGACGATGTACTTCTGCGCGAAGACGTAGAGGGCGAACATCGGGATGATGCTGATCACCGAGCCGGCCATGAGCACGTCCCACTGGGTGGAGTACTGGCCCTGCAGGCTCGACAGCGCCACCGGGAGCGTCTGCATGAGCGGGTCGCGCAGGATGATGAGCGGCCACAGGAAGCTGTTCCACGTGTTGAGGAAGGCGAACACCGCGAGCGTCGCGAGCGCGGGCCGTACGAGCGGCAGCACGATGCGCGTGAAGATGCGGAAGTGGCCGGCGCCGTCGAGAGTCGCCGCCTGGTCGAGGTCGTACGGCACGGTGTTCATCGCCTGGCGCAGCAGGAACACCCCGAACGCGGACGCGACCATGGGCAGGATCGCCCCGAGGTAGGTGTTGATGAGCCCGAGCGCCTTCATCTCGGCGAACAGCGGCACGATCAGCACCTGGAACGGGATCATCATCGTGGCCAGGTACAGCACGAACACGGCTCCGCGCCCGGGGAACGGCATCCGCGAGAACACGTACGCCGCCATGGCGCTCGTCACCAGCTGCAGGATCGTGCCGGCGACGGCGATGATGAGCGAGTTGACGATCACCTGCCCGAAGGGCACGCGGTCGAACAGCTCGAAGTACGGCGACAGCGACGGGTTCTCGGGGATGAGGCGCGGTGTGGTGGTCAACGTCGCGCCGGGGGTGATCGAGGTGACGACCGTCCACACGAACGGGAACACCATGATGAGGGCACCCGCGATCAGGACGGCGTAGAGCACTCCGGTGCGCAGCGGCCTAGTCATAGTTCACCCACCTGCGCTGTCCGTAGAACTGGATGAGCGTGACGACGAGGATCACGAAGAACAGCAGCCACGACAGCGCGGAGGCCATCCCGGCCTGTCCGTACCGGAAGGTCAGGTCGTACACCTGCTGCACGACCACCTGGCTGGAGTTGTTGGGGCCGCCGCCGGTCATGACGTAGACCTGGTCGAACACCTGGAACCCGTTGATGAGCGACAGGACGATGACGAAGAACGTGGAGGGCGACAGCATCGGCAACGTGATGCCGAAGAGGCGCCGCCACCACCCCGCGCCGTCGATCTCGGCCGCTTCGTAGAGGTCGGGGTTGATCGCCTGGAGTCCCGCAAGCAGGATCACCATGACGAACCCCAGGTCCTTCCACGCCGAGGCGAGGATGATCGACGGCATCGACCAGGCCGGGTCGGCCCACCACCCGGGGCCGTCGATGCCGAACCAGGCCAGAACCGCGTTGACGACGCCCGTGCTGGGGTTCAGCAGCCATCGCCAGACCAGGGCGACGACGACCCAACTGGTGATGACGGGCAGGAAGTACACGCCGCGCAGGAGTCCGCGCCCGCGCAGCTTCGCGTTGAGTGCGAGCGCGAGCGCGAGCCCGCCGACGTAGACGAGCGGGAGATAGCCGACGATGTAGTACAGCGTGTGCAGGAACGCCTGGTGCGTCGCCGAGTCGCCGAGCAGGTGGGCGTAGTTGCCCAGACCGACCCACTCCATCGGGCCGATCAGGTTCCACGAGTGCAGACTCGTCCAGGCCGCCGAGATCATCGGCCCGATCACGAACGCCAGCAGCGGGACGAGGCTCGGCAGCAGGAAGACGGCGACGGTGAGCCCATACGAGATCCGGCGCCGACGGGACCGGGGGCGCCGGCCCGCCGGCGCGTCGCGCTGGACGGTGGTGGCGGATGCCTCGGCCGCGAGGACGGCGGCTGTCATGGGCGTGCCTCGATCGAGGCCACGAGCCGCTCGCGCATGAGACGGCCCTGGTCGCCGGCGACGCCCTGGGCGTCGAAGGGAGTGGCCAGCACGAGGGCGGCGGCGCCCTGCGCCCAGCGATCGTCCTGCCAGCGCTCGACGACGACGGGGGTGCCGCGCTTGCCCGGCACGAGGGAGCTGCGCAGGGCGCGGTCGAATGCGGGCGCCCAGTGGTTCCAGGCCTCGACGCCTTCTCCGAGGAGCACGACGATCTCGGGATCGATCAGGTTCACCGCTCCGGCGAGGGCGCGGCCGAGCCGGTGTCCTGCGCGCGCGAAGATCTCGCGAGCGCCGCCCGAGCCGCCGTCAGCGAGCGCACGCAGGTCGTCGATGCCGTCGCCGGCCGGCAGGACCCCGCCACTGCGGGCTGCCTGGACGAGGGCTCCCTGTCCGATGAGCGCCTCGAGGCAGCCGTGGTTGCCGCACTGGCAGAGAGGTCCGTTCTCTTCGACGGGGATGTGGCCGAGGTCGCCGGCGCCACCGGCACGCCCGCGCACCATGACGCCGTCCGCGATCAGGCCGGCGCCGACGCCGTTGCCGATCGTCACGACGAGCACGTTGCGGAACGACCGCCCCTGGCCGAAGAGCTGCTCGGCGACCGAGAGGGCGTTGACGTTGTTCTCGACGACCACCGGCAGGTCGAGGGCTCGCCGCAGCAGCTCGCCGAGCGGCACCTGGTTCCAGCCGAGCTGGGTGGAGTCGACCACGCCGATCCCGCGTTCGGCGACCGTTCCGGGAAGACCGACGCCGACCCCGAGGATGCGCCCGGCTTCGGGGCTCTGGACGAACGTGCGCACCTGGTCGACCAAGGCCGACGTCGCCAGCGGCGAGATCGCGTCGAAGGGGCTGGTCTCGGACCGCCGCACCGCGCCGTCGATGCCGACCTCGACGAGCGCGAGATGGTCGGGAGCGACCTTGACCCCCACGGCGGTGGCGTCCTGCGAGACCAGCCCGAGGAGCCGGGCCGGGCGACCGCCGTTGCTGCTGGACTGCTCGAGCTCTTCGAGCAGTCCGTCGGCCAGCAGATCGCGCGTGAGCTGCGTGACGAGCGCGGGCGACACGTCCAAAGCGCGGGCCAGGTCGGCGCGGGAGGCCGGACCGTGGGCGCCCAGGTGCGCCAGGATCGCCGTGCGGTTCACGTCGGTCTGCGGTCGCGCTGACGGCATTACTTCACCCCTTTGTTAAGTCGTGAAGAAACCATAGACGCCACGCGCCTCGGACGTCAAGCGCGACGGGCTCACGGGGCCGCCGAGTCGCCCGACGCGGGGAATCGCGCGGCTGATCCGCGGTCAGGGCATCCCGACGACACCGACTCCGAGCCATTCGGCCAGCTCGGCGATCTCGGCGCGGACCATGTCGGTCTCTTCGGGCTCGAACGGCAGGAACTCGTGCACGGCGTTGACCCGCAGCACGTCGTTCGTTCGGTCGACCTCGGCGTCCAGCAACCCGACGAACCGGTCCCCCATCAGGATCGGGTGCGCGAAGAAGCCGTACCGGCGCTGCGCCTTGGGCTTGAACTGCTCGAGCACGTAGGCGAACTCGAAGACCTCCTCGAGCCGCGGCCGGTCGAACAGCAGGCTGTCGTACGGGTTGAGGAACGCGACACGGCCTCCGGCGTCGTCGGCGTCGAGCGCCGCGAGCGCGTCGGGATCGACGCGGAACTTCCACGAGCTGCCCTCGACGACGGCCGGCTCCCCTGCCGTGCCGACCGCGTTCCACCACCGATCGCCCTGCTTCGCGATGCCCGCCGCCTGCAGTCGCCGCACGCGCAGGAGGTCGGCGGCTTCCTCTTCGCCGTACTCGGGCAGATCCCGCGGGTACGCGCGCTCGGCGAGGTCCCAGCGGCGCAGCCGGCCTTCGCGCGAGGCCACCGCCACCTCGCCCTGCCGCATCAGGAACTCGAGCATGTGCGGGACCTGATTCGACCCCGACCAGCCGTCCGGCGGACGGCTCACCTGCGCCGTGTCGGGGATGTCGCGTGCGAGCAGTGGGCCTTCGGCGCGCAGGCGCGCGAGCACGTCGGCGCGGAAGCGGGCGTTCGCCTCGAGCCACTGCCTGCTGCTCTCGCGCTGCGGCCACCGCCGCATCGCGGGGAGCATGAGCGGAAGCAGGCTCATCGGGCGGAACGTGCCGTCGTACTCGAAGAGCAGCCGGTCGAGCTCGACGGCCTTCGTCAGCTGGCCCGGCTCGTACGACCATCCGATGCGCGACCACAGCGCCGTGTGCTCGCACGGAGCGATGGTCGCGGTCGGGTCGATCTTGATGTATCCGAGCTGCTCGGCGACCTCGACGACGTCACCGGGTCGGTTCGCGTCGAGCAGTTGCGCCCGCACGACGATCCGTCGCGCCTGGTCGCGGGTCAGCCGGTGCGGAGTCACGCTCCGACGCTAGCAACGGGGTGGGGCGCGTGCAGTCCTGAGCTACGGCGCCGGATCGAGCACCGCAGCGAGCGCCGCGACGCCGTCGCCCGCCAGTCGCTGCGTCGTCCAGTCGCTCATCGGGGTCGCGCCCAGCGACCGATAGAACTGCAGGGCCGGCTCGTTCCAGTCGAGCACGGTCCACTCGAGCCGCGCGTATCCCCGCTCGACGCACTCTGCCGCGAGGGACGCGATGAGCGCCTTGCCGTACCCGTGAGACCGGGAGGCCTCCTCGACGTAGAGATCCTCGAGCCAGATGCCGTGGGTGCCGGTCCAGGTCGAGTACGTGAGGAACCAGATCGCGATTCCCGCGATCCGGCCCTCGCGCTCGACGACGTGGGTGAACGCGCGCGGCTGCGCTCCGAACAGCGTGGCGCTGAGAGCGTCGACGGTGTTGGCCACGGCATCCGGCTCCCGCTCGTACAGGGCCAGATCCTGGATGCGCGCGAGGATGCCGGCTTCGTCGCCGGGCCGGGCGGCGCGCAGGATCGCGCCGTCGGCGAGAGTGCGAGGGGTCACCGTTCGAGACTACCCACCCCGCTCGACGCGATTCGGTGAGGACCAGGACGACTCTCGCCCCGGCTCAGCCGGCTTCGGGGCGGCGCACGCGATACCGCACGTGGGTCGCGAGGGACACCGGCCGCACCGCGACCTGCTCCAGATCGAGGGGCTCGAGTCCCGCGAACGGTCGCAGTCCGTCTCCGGCGATGCTCGGCGAGATCTGCAGCATGAGCTCGTCGACGAGCCCGGCGGCGAGGTAGTCGTGGAGAGTGCTCGGGCCTCCGGCGATGTGCACGTTGCGGTCGCCCGCGGCGTCGCGGGCCCGCTCGAGCGCCGAGTGGATGCCGTCGGTGACGAAGTGGAAGGTCGTGCCGCCCTCCATCTCGATCGATTCGCGCGGGTGATGGGTGAGGACGAACACGGGCGTGTGGTACGGCGGGTTCGGACCCCACCAGCCGCGCCAGTCCCCAGTCCATTCGCCGCGGACGGGACCGAACATGTTGCGGCCCATGATGTACGCGCCCGCCGAGACGATCGCGTCCATCTCGGCGCGGTTCTCGTCGGGCGTCTCGTTCATCCAGCGGTGCAGCGCATGCTCGGAGACGTCGCCGAACGGACGCTCCTGGGTCTGGTTGCGCCCGGCACCGACGCCGTCGAGCGTCAGCGACATGGTCGCGATCACGAGTGACATGACATCCTCCAACTGATTGTGAAATGCAACTGGTTTGACCACGGTAGCGCCAACTGGTTGTAGAGTGCAAGCAGTATGAAGGAAACGCAGCGATCCGGGTGCCCGATCAATCTCTCGCTGGAGGTGATCGGCGACAAGTGGTCGCTGCTGGTCATCCGCGACATGATGTTCGGCAACCGACGGCACTTCCGCGAGCTCCTGACGAAGTCCGATGAGGGGATCGCGTCGAACATCCTCGCCGATCGGCTGCAGCGCCTCGTCGAGGCGGGGCTCGTCTCCCGTGCACCCGACCCCACCCACAAGCAGAAGGTCGTCTACAGCCTCACCGAACCGGCGATCCAGCTGGTGCCGGTCATGGCCGCGCTCGGCTCGTGGGGCAGGCGGCACCTGCCGGTGTCACGCGAGCTGTCGATCCGCGCCGAGCTGCTCGAGCGCGGCGGCCCCGAGCTGTGGGATGCGTTCATGGACGAGCTGCGCGAGCTGCACCTCGGCATGCGGCGCGAGGTGGGCGCACGTTCGGTGCTCTCCGAGCTCACCGAGGCGTACCTGGCCGAGGTCGAGGCGGCACGCGCACCGCACATCGCCTAGCGCCGATACGGGCGTGGCGAGCGTTCAGAGCGGGGAGCGCTCGTGCCGGAACGCCCGTTCGGCGAACCGCGCCGCGATCAGGGCGTTGACGTCGTCTCCCGGGTGGAGGTTGTCGGGCATCGGCAGGCGTTCGCTGTCGGCGGCGCTGTACAGCAGCGAGCCGTCGAGGTGGTCGATGTGCGGATCCTCGCTCCTGCGCGCGGCGACGATCTCTGCCAGCTCGCGGCGGATCACCGCGAGACTGAGCTTGCCCTCCGCGAGCTGCTCGCGCGTGCCGGCGGTCGTGACCCACTTGTCGGTGCGGGTCGGGTCGAAGATCGTGGGTCCGGGGAGGTCCTCGACGGGCGGGCACGACACCGGCGAGACGACGAGCAGCGGGGTGTCGGGGTGCCCGTCGCGGATCGTGTCGAGAAAGCCGTGCACGGCGCTGCGGAAGACTCTCAGCCGCATCATGTCGCCGTTGACGATGTTGATGCCGAGCTTCACGCTCATCACGTCCCCCGGCGTGTCGCGCAGCGTGCGCGCGGTCGACTGGTCCAGCAGCGCGTTGCCCGAGTAGGCGAGGTTGACCAGTTCGAGCCCCATGCTCTGCGCCGCGATCACCGGCCACGTGCGCGTGGTGCGCGACGCGAGATAGCCGTGGCTGATCGAGCTGCCGTGATGCACCCAGCGCCGGCGCCCTCCGTCGGCGGGCGGCGCCAGCGCGGCGTCGGCGCTCAGCCCGAGGAGCTCGACCTCGTCGGTGTACGGAAGCCACAGCTCGTAGTCGCGCTCGACACCGTCGAGGTCGAACCGGAGCGTCGCATCGCCCCCCGGGACGACGCCGTGCACGGGCTCGTCGAACGAGAAGAGGAACCGCGAGCCGTCGTCCGACTCCGCCGTCGCGACGACTTCACCCCCGGCGCTCAGGTCGTAGACCGCCGCCGGCAGCGGCGCGTCCGCCGACTCCGCGAGCTTGGTCGCGTGCACCCGCAGCACCAGTCGCGTCGCGGCGGTGCGGAAGGCCAGGCGCACCCCGGCCGACTGCGTCAGCGACGCGCGCATGAAGTCGTCGACGATCCGGCGGGCTGCTTCCGGCGCGAACCGGCGCGGACGGATGCCTCGTGCCGTCGGCTCGATCCAGACCGCGCCGCGGACCTGCACCGCGCCGCCGGTGAGCGGGACCTCGATCACCCGATACCCTCCTCCACGCGGCCGTCCGCGTGGACATCGTAGGCGCGGCCTCGGAGGACGACGCCGCGCAACACGGCGTCGGGGTCGAGTGCGGCCAGCGCGCCGCCCGCCGTGGGATTCTCGCCGGTCGGCGCGTCGAGGCCGAAGAGCCCCTCGATCACGAACTGGACCCACGCGCCCGACGAGGAGCACGCCCAGTCGTTGATGTACGGCAGCTGAGGCGGCGCCTTGCGGGCACCGCCGTTGATGCCGGGCACCGCCTCCTCCACGAAGTGGGCCTGGCCCGTCGGCCCCTGGTTCGCCGAACGCGCGAGCCCCTCGACCCAGGCCGCCGCCACCTCGGGGGCGCCGAGCGCCGTGAGCGCGCGCCCCGCATCCGCGGGCCATGCCGGGTACGCGCCGTTCCACTGGTGGTCCGGCCGGACGCTGTAACTGGCATCGGGATCCCACGGCGACAGCGCCCGCATCCAGTTCTCGGTCTGCAGCTCGCGGACGAAGAACTCGACCATCTCGCGGCGGACGTGCTCGGGCAGGTCGCCGGCGATCGCCGTGCCGACGATGCTGAAGTCGTAGCAGTGCCTCACCGGCAGGCGCGTGCCGTCGGGCTGACCGGCGGCGAAGTGCCCGGCGCCGTCGACGTACAGCTCGAGCACCGCTGCGACGAGCTCGTCGGCCTCCGTCCGCAGTCGCGCGGCCGTGTCGTGGTCGCCGCGGCGGGAGATGATGCCGGCGACCGTGCGCAGGCACCAGATGTTGGCGGCATTGAGGCTGGCCACCTCGTGCGTATACGAGCTGACGCACTCGAGCAGGTTGTCGATCTCGCCGTAGTCGGCGAGCGCGCTCGAACGGCGAAGGCCGCGCCAGGCCTCTGCCCAGTGCACGAGGTGCTCCGCGACGGTGAGCTCTTCGCCGGTGCCGGCCGCGATCCGCTCGTCGAGGAAGCCGTCGTCGCCCGTGAAGCGCAGATAGTCGGCGACGAGACGCGTCATCGCGAAGTCGTTGACCGAGTACCATCGGCCGATCGACGAGCCGTCGACCGCCGACGTCGCGAACATCGTGTGGATGTCGCTGCTGATCCACACCCGCAGCTGCCGCTTCATCTCCTCCGGGTCGAGCATCGCGTGCACGATCGAGCTCAGGCTGTAGTCCCAGATGAAGGTGTTCGTCGCCCAGTAGTTCGGCATGAGCGTGTCGTACGTGCGCCCGAGCACGTTGCCCGGCCATTCGCGCCGGAACCAGATGACCCCGAACGCCCCCCACCAGTAGAGCCTGCGGAGCGCCTCGGAGGACGTCTCGAGCACCGGAAGCCGGCCGGCGTACTCGTCGCTGCCGCCGAACATCGCCTCGAGCCTGTGCGTCCAGAATCGCTCGGCGGATGCCACGGCCGCCGTGACGTCGCCGGTGACGCGGTCGAACACCGCCTCGGCCTCGGCCCGCGACCGCCCGATCGCGTGCACGTAGCCGACGTGCGCCGTCTCGCCCGGCAGGACCGCGAGCGTCACCGAGACATCGCCGCCGCGGCCCATCCCCCCGATGCCGACCTCGTACTCGTCGGTCGTCGGCGCCACCCCGCTCCCGCGCACGACGGCCGTCGTGTCGAGGCCCTGCACCGACCACGCGTCCGAGGCGTCGTCGGTGAACGCGATGCGGTTGCGCGCCGGGTCGAGGTGCACGGAGTTCAGCGCGTCGGGCAGCTCCGCGGCATCCCACCCCGTCGTCCGGCACGTCACGCGCGCCCCGAGGGAGAGCGAGAGCGCGACGTCCCGAGGCTCGGGCGACGATGTGCGCACGGCGATGTCGATGGCCACCGCAGTCTCTCCGGGGACGCAGACCGTCGTCGTCTCGATCTCGAGGTCGTCGATCAGCGCCCGGCGGACCACCCGGTCGGGCCGCCACTCGTGGGTGACGGGGATGCCGTACGACTCGAACAGCCGCCCGTCGACGAAGAGCGCCGCCGTCGCGGCGCCGCCCTGCGCGACCGGCGGGAAGGACACGCCCCGGATGCCGGTGAGGTCGTGACCGACGACGACGGTGCCGTGCATGTTGGTCAGGCCCGACGGCGCCACCATGTCTTCGAAGTGGTGCGTGATCGGATCGGCGGCCAGGTCGTCCACCGTGGGGATCATGGGCAGGGTCGCGCGCGTGGGCATGACGTCTCCGGATTTCAGTACTGGCCGAGGGCGAGGCCCCGGGCGAAGAAGCGCTGGGTGAACAGGAACAGGATCACCGTGGGCAGCGACACGATGATGCCGGCGGCGAGCACCGTCGGCAGCTGCGCGCCCCCGTACGTGTTCTGCATGCCGGCGAGGGTCGTCACGATCGGGCGCACCTCGTCGGACTGCGACAGCGTGAGCCCGAGGAGCAGGTCGTTCCAGATGAACGTCGCCTGCAGGATGAAGATCGCCACGAGCGCGCTCGCCGACATCGGCAGATACATGCGCGTGAAGATCCGCCACGTGTTCGCGCCGTCGATCACCGCCGCCTCGAACGTGTTGTACGAGACGCCCGTGAAGAAGTTGCGCATGACGAAGGCCGAGAACGGCACCGAGATCGCCGTGTAGATGAGGATCATGCCGATGCGCTCGTCGTACAGTCCGGTCCGCGAGTAGCCGTCGAACAGCGGCAGGATGATCATCTGCAGCGGGAAGATCGAGCCGCCGAAGAGGAACACGAACCACCAGAAGCCGTGCTTGAGGCGCAGGGCGACGATCGCGAAGCCCGCCGAGGCGCCGACGATCACGGCCACCCCCGGGGCCACGGTCGCGTAGATGAGGGTGCTCACGACGCTGTCGCCCAGCCCGGAGAGCCGGATCGCCTCCGCGAAGTTCTCGAGCAGCGCCCCTCCGTCGGGGACCCACGACTCGCGCGGATTGTAGGCGGAGGGCGCCTTGGCGGCGTTGACGATGAGGAGATAGACCGGCGCGAGCCAGACGATGCCGGCGATCGCCAGGACGATGGTGCGGATGATGCGGGAAACCATGGCGACCTCCTCAGAACTCGTGCTTCGCGGACAGCTGTCGGCGCAGGTACAGCAGCGACGCCAGGAGGGTGACGATCATGAGGAAGACCGCGATCGCCGAGCCCGAGCCGTAGTTGGCGTTGACGAACGCGTCGCGGTACATGGTGACCGCGAGCGTCTCGGACTGGCGGCCGGGCCCGCCCTTGGTCATGCCCATGACGATGTCGAAGGTCTTGAGGCTTCCCACGATGCTGAGCCCCACGACCACCGTGGTGAGCGGGGCGAGCATCGGCCACATGATGCTGCCGAACAGACGGAGGGGTCCTGCGCCGTCCAGGCGCGCGGCTTCGAGCGGCTCCTTGGGGATCGACTGCAGGCCGATGGTGAAAAGCAGCGCGTTCACGCCGACGCCCTGCCACGCGGCGGCGCAGATCATGACGAGCGTGTTCAGCGGGACGTCCAGCAGCCACCTCGGCGGGTCGGTGACGCCGAACACCGCGAGCGCCTGGTCGAGGGCTCCGTTGCTCTGCAGCACGAACGACCACACGAGGCCGACGCCGATGCCCGACACGGCGTACGGGATGAGGAAGGGCAGACGCAGCCACACGCCGCCCTTGAGATCGAACGTCAGCACCGCGAGCAGCAGCCCGAGGCCGACGGGGATGAGCAGCGTGCCGACCACCCACATCAGCGTGTTGAGGACCGAGCCGACCATGGCGGGGTCCCGCCACATGTCGATGTAGTTCGAGAACCCGACCCAGTCAGGATCACCGAGACCGTTGTACTCGGTGAAGCTGAGGTAGGTGGTCCACAGCAGCGGCAGGTACAGGAGCACGGCGACCAGGAGAACGCCCGGGGCGATGAAGCCCCGGGCGCTCCACCGGTACGTGTCCTTGCGGACAGTCGTCACGGTTCAGTTCACTCCTGCTCTGCCCAATAGGCGTCCGCGGCGTCCTGGATGGTCTGCAGGTACGGCAACGGGTCGCCGGGGTTGGCGATGAAGGCTCCGAGCTGCTCGAGCGCGACCGTCAGCACGGGCGGCGGGGCCGCTTCGAAGTAGCGCGTCACGAGCTCGTAGTCGCCGCTCGCGATCTCCTCGCCCAGCTCTGCCAGACCTTCGTCCGAGACCTCGGCCTGCGGGTTGAACGGGACGTCGCCGCGCGCGGAGTTCCACGCGCCCTGGGCCTCGGGACCCATCCACCAGCGGGCGTACTCGAGTCCGCGCTCGCGCTGCGGCGAGTTCTCGGCCGTGCACAGCGGACCGGTCTCGACGGGGACGGGCGTCTTGTCGAGGCCCGGATCGACGGCCGGGATGATGAAGGTGCCGTAGTCGACGCCCGGCTCCATTCCGACGCCCTTCAGCGAGCCGCTGAAGAACGTGCCGAAGTTGATCATCGCCATCTCGCCGTTGTTGAGCATCGTGGCAGGATCGGTCGTGCTGCCGGGGTCGGTGAACCAGCCGGCCTCCTCCTGTTCGAGCCACGTGTTCATGATCTCGACGATCCGCGGGTCGGTGTAGGACACCTCGCCGGTCTCGAGGCCCTGGTACAGCTCGGGATCGGTGCCGGCGACGAGCGTCTCGAACCACACGAAGGTGAACAGCGTCGAGGTCGTGTAGAACGGCGTGACGCCGTTGTCGCTGAAGGTGGCCGCGGCATCCATCAGTTCGTCCCACGTGGTGGGCACCTCGATGCCGTTCTCCTCGAAGATCGGGATGTTGTAGTACATCACCCAGTAGGCGATGTTGAGCGGGACGCAGTACTGCTTGTCGTCGTATGTGTAGTACTGCTTGAGGTCCTCGCTGACCCAGCCCTCTTCGATCGCCTCATCCCAGATGTCGGTCGTCTCGGCGATGAGCCCCTCGTCGACGAGCTCCTGCAGCTGCGGGCCGGTCGCCCAGGTGAACAGGCCCGGGCTCTCGTCGGTGCGGAAGGACTGCCGGATGAAGGCCTCGTACTGCGGCTGGTCGGAGTAGCTGGCGATGTCGAGGTCGATCCCGATGGCCTCCTCCGACAGCGGGTTCAGCGCCTCGAAGTCGGGCTCCCATGCGCCCTTGTTGGTGTAGAAGTCGAGCGTTCCCTCGACCTCTCCGGCCGAGGAGCCTCCGCCGCCACCCGAGCAGCTCACCAGGAGCGCGCCCGCGGCCAGGACGGAGCCGAGTGCGGCGAGTCTGCGTCCGAGTTTCATGTGAACCCCTTCGTTCTCTTGGTTGGTATCGTTACCAGGACGTGTGTCAATGTATCAGTGCTCGGTCGGAGCCGCAACGACTTCCGTACCCCGGACGCTCGCGACCACCACGCCGAGGGTGCCCTCGGCACCCGCGGCCGGGTGCAGCTCGTACGCCCCGACGGCGGCGGGCACGATGAACGTCTCGGCGTAGTGCACCTGGAACGGCGCGAACGCGCCATCGGGGCTCACCACCGTCGCCGCGGCACCCTCGACGAGGTTCAGCACGTTGACCGTGCCGCGCGTGTCGAGCCCGACAGGGCGGTCGAACCAGTGTCGCTGCACCTCGATGAACTCGAGCTCGTGCAGGCCCGTCCGTTCGATCCGGTGCCCTGGCTGGTCGTGCAGCACGTCCACGCGTCCGACGAGGTTCTCCTCGACCCACGCGGTGTCGCGCTCCCACTGGATGTTCGCGGCTCCGTGCTCCAGGTGGATCGGACGCGGGATGCCGTCGATGCCGACCCTCCCCCAGTCCCACAGCTTGAAGGTGAAGATGTACGGCGTCGCCGAGATCTCCAGCACCATCGAGTTCGCCCCCGAGCAGTGCACGGTCCCCGCCGGGATCGGGAAGTGGTCGTGCTTGCGCACCGGGAAGACGTTCACGAAGTCCTCCGCGGGGAACGGCTTCTCGCCCGTCTGGGCGACACGCAGCGCGTCGATCATCGCGTCGGGGTCGACGTCGTCCTTCGTGCCGAGGTACACGACCGCGTCGTCGTCGCAATCGAGCATGTAGTAGCTCTCGTCCTGCGTGTAGGGCATGCCGAACACCTGCTGGATGTAATCGGTGAGCGGATGCACCTGCAGCGACAGGTTGCCGCCGTCCATCGTGTCGAGGAAGTCGAAGCGGATCGGGAACTCCGCGCCGAACCGCGCATACGTCCGGTCGCCGAGCAGTCGCCGCGGCTCACGCAGCACGAGGTCCATCGCCGGCAGCTCGATGAGCGGCCCGTCCGCTCCCCGGAACAGGAGCGAGTTCTCTTCGGGCACGCAGTCGAAGCACCAGGCGTAATTGCGGCTCTGGGGCTCGAGGTCGAGCAGCTCCTGCATCCATCGCCCGCCCCACACCCCGGGGTCGAAGTACGGCACGACGCGGAAAGGACGACGGGATGCCGCCGCCAGCGCCCCTCGGAAGTCGTCGCCCGTGAGGGCCGTGGCATCGGCGAGGCCGCGGTTGGTGTCGAGCACGAAGTCGACGTCGTCGAACAGCTCGCGCTTGTGCCGGTCGGCCACGCGCCACTCCACGAAGAACGACCGCTTGTACTTGCGCAGCTGATCCTCGGAGCCGTTCTGCGCGCGCCAGTTCGGCTGCCCCTGCCGCTGACGCTGCTGGATCTCCCACCTCGCCAGGTCGGCCAGCACCAGCACGGCGTCTTCTTCGACGGCCAGCGCCGCTCCCCAGCCGATGACGAGCACGGGACCCGTGCGCGTCGAGATGTCGTGACGCATCGCGTCGAGCTTGTCGGCGTCGTAGAACTCGCCGAGGGCGAAGTGGCTCATGCGCCCGAAGACACGATCGTCGGTGAGGTTCGGCGCGATGAGCGCGTCGATCTCGGCGATCGGGAGCGCGGCGGCCTCGACGTCGACGATGCGGTGGTCCGGCAGGCGACGCGCGGCCTCGGCGCGGAGCTCGTCGAGCGCGATCCCGGGGTACGTGTCGATGGCGACGACGGGCGCCACACCGTCGGCCCCGGCGTCGCGCAGCGCCGCCCAGAACTGGTCCGCGTCGAGCACGGCGGCGCCCTCCGCGAGGCGGATCGTGGGCTGGTGGTCGTAGTTGTGCGGTGCGCGCGCACGCCGCTCCGCCCATCGGTCCACCGTCTGCTTCGTCATGCCAGCGCCTTTCTGCGTCGTTGGTATCGTTACCATAGCAGGAGGCGGCGACGGTGTGCGACCGAGACGGGGGTTACCGCACGGCGAGACCGCGCAGGACCGAGTTGGCAGGATCGTCGGCGACGACGAACCGCGGAACGTCGAGGACCCGCCAGATGTGCTCGCGCACGTACGCCCGCATCGCCGGGATCACCTCCGCAGCCGCGCGCGCCACGCCCCCGGAGATCACGATGACCTCCGGTGCGACGACGTGGGTGTAGGTCACGGCGACCACGCTCCACGCGCGGATCGCCTGGTCGCGGACCTGGACGGCGACGGGGTCCCCCGCCGCCGCACGTTCGAAGACCTCGGCGAACCCGATCGCGTCCGCAGCGTCGAGCCGCGCCCGCCAGTGCTCCGACTCCTCACCCGCGCCGGAGCCCACGACGTCGGCGATCCGGTCCGGCAGGGCCCAGCTGCCCCCGAACACTTCGGCGCAGCCGATGTTGCCGCAGTTGCAGACGGGCCCCCGCCAATCGATCGTCGTGTGGCCGGCGAGATTGCCGCCGGCCCCGCTCGGCCCGAGCAGCAGGCGCCCGTCGGCCATGACCGCGGTTCCGATGCCGGTTCCGAGGACGAGGATCGCCGCGTCGCGCGCACCGCGCGCCGCACCGGAGGCCGCCTCGCCGAGAAGCGCCGCACGGGCGTCGTTCTCGACGACCGCGCTCGCCCCGAACGCGTCGCGTGCCCACGCGGCGAGATCGACGCCCGTCATCCAGTCGTACTTGCCGTGGGCGAGCACCAGTCGCGAACGCCCGGGGTCGATCAGACCGGGCACCGCCATCGCGACGGCGTCCACCTCGGTCGCGTCGGCCCCGAGGCGCACGGCCGCCGCCATGATCGCGTCGAGATCGGCCGCACTGCCGCCGACGGGGAATTCCACGCTGCGCAGGACCTCGCCGCCGTCGGCGAGGCCCATCTTGATGTTCGTCCCGCCGAAGTCGACGCACAGGCGCGGCATCCGTCCCCTCCTCCCGCCCCGGCGTGCGGAGCGTCGATTGATATCGATACCAGATCGAGCGGTCGAGAGCGAGCCGAGCGACGTCCGCGTCAGCGCGACTCGTCGCGGATGACGTGGACGCGAACCGGCATCGTCTCGATGCGCGGCCCGGCCTCGTCGTCGCCGCGCTGCTCGTCGAAGAGCATCTCGGCCGCACGCTTGCCGAGCGTCCGCGCGTCGTGCTCGACGAGGGTGAGCGGCACCGGCGACAGCTCGGCGAGGTCGAAGCCGTCGAAGCCCACGATCGAAGGCCGTTGCGCCCCGCCGGCCGCGAGGTGCTCGGCGATCGCCGTCATGGCGCCGATCGCGTTCCGGTTGTTCGCCGCGAAGACGGCCGTCGGCGGGTCGGGCAGCGCCAGCATCGCCGTCATCGCGTCGCGGGCGGTCGCGACATCCTGCTGCTCCCGCTTGACGAGCGCCGGATCGACGACGAGGCCCGACTCGGCCATCGCCCGGGAGTAGCCGTCGAAACGACGCTGCCCGGTGAACACCGACGAGAGGTTGCCCAGGTACGCGATGCGCGTGTGTCCGGCGTCGATGAGCCGGCGGGTGCCGGACCACGCGCCGCCGTCATCGTCGAGCACGACGGCGCGGGCGTCGACGTCGGGCACCAGGCGCGACGCGAGGACGAGCGGGGTTCCTGCGAGCGCTTCGCGCCGCAGATGGGCCGATTCGCCCTCCCCGCCGCCGGCCGGCACCACGATGAGCCCCTCGACCTGACGACCGAGGAAGTCGGCGACGAGCTGGCGCTCACGCTCGGTGTCTTCGCCCGTGTTCCCGAGCAGGATCCGCCGCCCGTACCGGGCGGCCACCTCCTCGACCCCGATCGCGAACTCGCCGTAGTACGGGTTCCCGAGGTTCGTGATCGCGACACCGATGAGCCCGCTCGTCTGACGGCGGAGGCTGCGTGCGTTCTCGTTGCGCCGGTAGCCGAGCTCGGCGACCGCCTTCCAGACGAGTTCCTGCATCTCGGGCCGCACGTTGGTGCCGCCCGCGAGCGTCCGCGAGACGGTCATCGGACTCACGCCCGCCCGAGCGGCGACGTCGCGCACGGTGACCGGCGCGGCATCCGGGCTGCCGACCATTCCCATCCTTCCGACGCGTGCTCGGAGACTACCAGCGCGGCGGCGAAGGGTTGAGCGATGGCGGACGCCCGTGCAATTGTTAACGATACCAATCACGCGAAGGAGCGAGATATGCGTTCATCCATCCCTCAGCGGCGCGCAGCCGCACCCCTCGTCGTCGCCGCGGCGGTCGGCGCACTGCTCGTGGCATCCCCGGCGAATGCGAACGACGCCACCGCATCGGGCACCGGTGACTGCGAACTCGTCGACAGCACGATCACCGCGACCGCCGCCGTCGACCAGGCGCGCACGGCGGCGTTCACCGAATACGGCGACTCGGGCGCCGGGTGGACAGGGGGTGACAGCACGTACTCCCTCGAACTCGAGGACGGGAGGCAGGCCTGGTTCTTCTCCGACACCTTCCTCGGCCCGGTCGACGACGACCTCGGGCGCCCGCTGTCGACGCCGTTCCTCAACAACTCGATCGTCGTCGACGACGGCGCGGTACTGTCCACGGTCACCGGCGGGACCCCCGACGCCCCCGAGTCGATCGTGGGACCGACCCCCGAGGGCAACTGGCACTGGGTCGGCGACCCCGAGCTCACCAAGCACGGCGATGTGCAGATCCCGCTGCTGCAGTTCGAGAAGTTCGGGCCCGGCATGTGGGACTGGGGCTGGAAGAGCAACCGGCTCGCGACCCTCGACGGCTCGACCCTTGCGCTGAAGTCGATCACCGAGCTGCCGTCGAGCACCGGCGTCAACTGGGGCTCGTGGACTCTCGCCGAGGGCAACACCACGTACATCTACGGCATCGACGACATCGCGGGAGTGCGATCGGCGTTCCTCGCCCGCGTCGCCGGCGGCGACCTGTCGAAGCACTGGATGTACTGGAACGGCACCGACTGGTCGCCCCGGGAGGCCGATGCGGTGCCGGTGGCGTCGTACGTGGCGAACGAGTTCAGCGTCGCGCCGTACCGCGACGGCTACCTCATGGTGACGCAGGACACGAGCGAGGTCTTCAGCACCCGCATCGTGGCGCAGGTGTCGTGCTCGCCGATGGGTCCGTTCGAGGTCGCGGCGGAGCTCTACCGGACGCCCGAGACGGGTCTGTGGGGCTCGTACGGCAACGCGAACATCTTCACGTACAACGCGCACGAGCACCCCGAAGACCGCGACGGCGACTCGCTCCTCGTCACATACAACGTCAACAGCTTCGACAGTGACGAGCTCTACGACGACGTCTCGATCTACCGACCGCGATTCATCGACGTGCAGCTGACCGTGACGCCGTAGCGCGGGACGCGGTCGCGCGCCAGAGCGCGGCCCAGTGCTCCGGCGCGAGGTCGCGCGGCAGGCGGTGATCGGCGAGGCCCAGCTCGCCGATCACCGCTCGCGCCTGCGCGCGGGTCACGCCGCCGCTGCGCTGGACCAGCGCGGCGAGCCCGCTCCCCGTGCCGGTGAACACATCGCGCACGAAGCGCTCGTACGCCGCCCGCTCGCGCGGGTCGACGAGCGGCGCGCCGCGCCGCGTCACGCGCAGGATGCCGCCGTCGACGCTCGGCATCGGACGGAAGTGCTGTGCCGGCACGCGACTGTGCAACGCGAACTCGAACCACGGCGCGGCCTGCGCGCTCATCATGGTGCCGCCTCCGACGCCCGCACGCTTGCGCGCGACCTCCCACTGCGTGAGCAGGATCGCGTGATGCCAGCCCCGGCGCGACAGCATCCGTCGCAGGATCGGGGTGGTGAGGTGGAACGGCACATTGCCGACGACGACGGGGTGATCGAGCGGATGCTGCAGCGCATCGGCCTGCTGCACGCACACGCGGGGCAGCCTGCGCCGGAGCGCCTGCACCCGGTGCTCGTCGACGTCGATCGCGGTCAAGTCGCGGCCGAGCCGGGCGAGCGGGATCGTGAGTGCGCCGTCGCCGGCGCCGACCTCGAGGATCGGGCCGCGGGTGGCGGCGACGAGGTCGACGATCCCGCGGATCGTGGACCGGTGGATGAGGAAGTTCTGGCCGAGTTCGTGCCGGCCGCCGTGCACGGATCGGTGAGGGTGGTGGTTTCGCATGCGAGCGCTCCAGGGAACGAGGGTGTGGAGCACCCCGACGCAGGCGTCGATCGATGAAGCCGAGAACGGCAAAGACGGGACGCGCGGCCGGGGTGCGAGGACTCCCGGACGACGGCGCGGTTACGCGAAGACCAGCGAACGCGCCGTCAGGCGCGGCGGTCGCGAATGAAGAAGGCGCACGCCGTCATCGGCGCGCTGCAGATCGATCCCATCCCGCCATCGTACCCGGCCGGCCGGTGCGCCGGAGCGGATGCACGCTCGCGGGGCTTGGGTCAGCCCGCGGTGCGGGCGTGGTCGTCGAGGCCGAACGCCTGCCGCAGCACGCGTGCCCACTCGGCGTGGAAGGCGCGACTCACCCCCGCCCGCCGGAAGACCGCATCGAATCCGTGGAAGGCACCTGGCACGACGTTCAGTTCGCACGGGACCCCGGCCTCCTGCAGGCGGCGCGCGTACTCGACGTCCTCGTCGTGGAACAGGTCGAGCGTGCCGACCCCGATCCACGCCGGCGGCAGCCCGGTGAGGTCCTCCCTGCGCGCGGGGACGACGGACGACCGGATGCCGGAGGCATCGGCATCCGGTCCGAGGTATGCCGACCACGCGAAGCGGTTGCTCTCGGGCGACCACAGGCGCATGTGACGGGGGTCCACGTCGTCGCGCAGCGCGGTGCGATCATCGAGCATCGGGTACACGAGGAGCTGGAACACCGGCTGCGGGCCGCCCTCGTCGAGCAGGCGCTGAGCAAGGGCGGCCGCCAGTCCGCTGCCCGCACTCGCTCCGCCGACCGCGATCCGCTCCGGGTCGATGCCGAACTCGTCCGCGCGCGCGACGAGCTCGCGGAACCCCGCGACGAGGTCGTCGAGGGCGGCCGGCGCCGGGTGCTCCGGGGCGAGGCGGTACGAGGCCGAGAACACCGCGATCCCCAGTCCGCGGGAGAGCGCGAGGTTGCTCGCGTCATCCTGCTGCGGCGCACCGAGGATCAGGCCGCCGCCGTGGATCCACAGCAGTGCGGGGACCGGTGCGGTGCCGGCACTGCCGGGCGTCGGGCGGAACACCCGATACGGCATCGCGCCGCCCGGACCCGTGAAGGGCACCGTCGTCACATCGACGGCGGGGTCGGGTCGGATGCCGGGAGGAGAGAGGCGGAACATCCACAGCTTGCGCGGGCCGGCGCTCACGAGCGGCAGCCACCTCGCGGCCTTCAGGTCGGGGTGGAACGGCTCGGGCGGCGTGCTCCGCATCGGACGATGCTATCCGGTTTCGGTCACCCGGTTTCTCGGCGCCGGGTTCGTTCTAGTCTCGGAGACATGGCGGCTTCCACACCTCCTCCCCCGCCCGGGTGGTACGACGACGGCACCGGCAAGCAGCGCTGGTGGGACGGCACGCGATGGACCGAGGAGTTCATCGACCTGCGCGACCCCCGCACCGAGCTGCGGACGGATGCCGGACCCGCCGCCGCGGGCACGGCGGACGCCGGCTGGTACGACGACCAGCGGGGGCGGCAGCGCTGGTGGGACGGGCGGCGCTGGACGACGGCGGTGCGGTACAGCGGCGAGGAGCAGCAGCTCGCGGGAGTCGTGATCGACGGCCGCTGGATCCACTTCGGCGACCTGAGCCAGCCCGTCGGTCAGGTCTCGGCATCCGTCGACACCGGCGACGCGCTGCTGCGGCGACCGGACTTCACGCGGACCGCGGTCGAGCGGCGTCTGTTCGGCCCCGGCGGGCCGGTGACGCCGCGCGCGCTGAACCGCGCCGTCGACCGCTCGCGCCTGCACCTCGTCATCGCGGGCGCCCAGGTGTGGGTCGCGCCGGTGCCGCCGGGCGACGAGACCGAGGCGCGGCGCTTCACCGGATGGGTGAACGCGAGCGCCGAGCACTACCGGTACGGGTGAGGGCCGCTGCCGGGGCCGGCGGCTCACGCGGTCCGCGGGTGGCGGCGACGGTCAGTCCGGCAGCTCGAGCGGGAGCTCGCGATCGGCATCCCACGGCTCGGTCCAGCCGAGTCGGTCGAAGAGCCCGTCGAGAACCATGCCCGTGAAGCCCCACACCAGATGCTCGCCGGTCGCGTGATGCACCAGGAACCCGGGGCCGCGCCACTCCTGCCCGTCGCGGCGGATCACCGTCGAGCCGCGGTTCGCGGGGTCGAGGAGGTCGGCGACGGGGGCGCGGAACACCGCAGCGGACTCGGCCTCGTCGACGACGCGGACCGGTGACGGATGCCGCCACCACGCCAGGACCGGCGTCACCAGGTGATTCGAGTACAGGAGCGGGATGTTCTCGAGGCTGCCGAGGACTTCGACGCCGGCGGTGTCGAGTCCGGTCTCTTCCCGGGCCTCGCGCAGCGCCGCCGAGACGGGTCCGTCATCGCCGGGGTCGACCCGACCTCCCGGGAAGGCGACCTGCCCCGGGTGGGAGCGCAGGGTCGTGGCGCGAGCCAGGAGCAGCACGTCGAGGTCGCGTGAGACGGCACCGGACTGCGCGTCATGGTCGCTCGGCAGCGAATCCAGCGCTCCGAACAGGATGAGCACGGCCGCCGGGCGCGAGTCCGCGGGCGTCGGCAGGCCGACGAACGCCGCGAACCCGTCACGCCCCCGTGCCGCCGCGGCCGCCTCGGCGAGCGCGAGCAGCTGCGTGCGTGCGCTGAGCGCACGGCGTGTCGGCGAGGAGGGAGGCACCGGCATCCGTTCAGGTTACGCCCGCCTGCCGACACCGGGGGTCGCTGGGTGTCAGCCGGCCGGGCCCTGGTAGCCGAGGCCGGAGCTGATGCGGTCGGCGGTCTCGATCACGATGCGGCCGAGCTCGGCCTCGCGGGTCTCGAGGTCGATCGTGGTGCGCGGGCCGGAGATCGACACCGCCGCGGTGATCCTGCCGAACTGGTCGAGGATCGGCGCGGCGACGGAGGCACGGCCGAGCACGAACTCCTCGACCTCGGTCGCGTATCCGCGCCGCGAGATCAGCGCGACCTCGCGGTCGAGCGCCTCGTGCGACGTGATGGTCGCCTCGGTGAACCTCACCAGCTCGGGCATCAGCTTCGTCCGCTTCTCGCGCGAGGTGCCCACGAGCGTGGACTTGCCGATGCTCGTCGCGTGCAGCGGCACCCGCTGCCCCATGAGCGTGTGCGACTTGGGCGAGCGCGGCCCTTCGAAGTTGCAGAGATACACGAGCTCGGTGTCGCGCAGGAGCGCGATGTTCACGCCGAGGCCCAGCTGCCCGGCGAGATTCTGCGCGATCTGGCGGCCGACGCGATGCACCCGGTTCTGGTTGATCGCCACTCCGGCGAGGGTGAGCAGCTCGGACCCCAGGAAGTAGAGCGTGGTCTGCGGATCCCGCTCGACCAGACCGCCCGCCTCGAGCGTGGCCAGAAGACGGGATGCCGTCGACTGGCCGATCCCGGCGGCCCGGGCGACGTCGCCCACCCGCATCGGCTCGCCGCCTGCGAACGACTCCAGCACCGAGATCGCTTTCTCGACGCTCTGATTCGCACCCTTTTCCGCGGGCATCGTGCCTCCGTTCGCGCGACCCGTCGTTGGGCCTCTCCCAGTATGCACCACATTCTATGCACATAGTGCATAGCGCTTGCATGAAATGCGCAGGTCGTGCACTCTGTAGTCGGCACGGAACGATCGTGCCGTCGCCGCGGGTCGCTGCCGACCCCGGTTCCCGAATCCCGAAGGACGACGATGACCTCATCCAGCGTGGTGGCTCCCGACACCGCTGCTCGGCGAAAGCGCGGCGCGCCCCTCAGCGAGCGCACCTTCCTGACCTTCCTGCTGCTTCCGGGCGTCGTGCTGCTGTGCGCGATCGTGCTGTACCCGCTCATCCGGTCACTGGTCTCGGCGTTCTTCGACGAGAGCCTGCTGTACCCGGGCATGACCTTCGTCGGGCTCGACAACATCCTCGCCGTTCTCACCGACGACTTCGGCCGCCTGGTCCAGCAGACGCTCATCTTCACCGTCGGCGCGACGGTGGCGCCCTTCCTGATCGGCCTCGCGCTCGCGCTCGTGCTGAACCAGCGTTTCCCGGGCCAGCGATTCCTCCGCGGCGCGTTCCTCATCCCCTGGCTCATCCCGGGCGTCGTCGTCTCGTTCCTGTGGATGTGGATCTTCGACGCCAACTACGGCGTCCTCAACGGGATGCTGATCACTCTGGGAGCGATCGACAGCCCGGTGGCGTGGCTCTTCCAGACCGACACGGCACGAGCGGCACTGATCATCGCGAAGACGTGGAACACGTTCCCCTGGATCATGGTGATGATGCTCGCGGCGCTGCAGACCGTGCCGGGAGAGCTCCACGAGGCCGCCTCGATGGACGGCGCCGGCACCATCCGGCGGTTCTTCGCCGTCACCTGGCCGCACATCCGCGGCGTGGCGGGACTGGTCATCCTGCTGGAGTTCATCTGGAACTTCCAGCACTTCGACACCATCTTCGTGCTCACCGGCGGCGGCCCGGCCGGGACGACGAGCACGTTCGCCACCGAGGTGTACGACACCGCCTTCAAGGGCTACGACCTCGGCCACGCCGGCGCGCTCGGCATCCTCTGGATGGCGCTGCTCACGGTCCTCGTGGTGCTGTACGTCTGGCTCTCCGAGCGCGGCGAGAAGGGAGCCCGCCGATGAGCACCATCGCCCCCGCACCCCCGGTGCTCACCTCTGAGGACGCCGCACCGCCGATCACGCGCCGCCGCCGGGGCCGCATCCGCTGGGGCATGTGGATCTCGCTCGCGGTCATCGCGCTCTTCGGGTTCGCGCCGGTGTACTGGCTGCTGGTCACCTCGCTCACGCCCACGAACCTGGTGTTCACGTTCCCGCCGACGCTGTTCCCCCGCGAGATCAGCTTCGATCACTACGCCACGGTGCTCGGCAACCCACTGATCTTCGGCTACCTGCGCAACAGCGTGATCGTCTCGGTCATCACCGCGGTGCTGGCGGTCGCGGTGTCGATGTACATGGGCTACGCGTTCTCGAAGTACCGTTTCGCGGGCCGCAAGTCGCTCATGTACTTCGTGCTGTCGAGCCAGATGTTCCCCCAGGCCCTGCTGCTGGTGACCCTGTACCTGGTGTTCGCTCAGTTCGGACTGCTCAACACCTACCTCGCGCTCATCCTGTCGTTCACGACATTCACGCTGCCGCTGTGCGTGTGGATGCTGAAGGGCTTCTTCGACGCGCTGCCCGACGACCTCATCGAGGCCGCCCGGATCGACGGCGCCGGGCCATGGCGGATCTTCCACTCCATCGTGTTCCCCCTCGCCGCACCGGGCCTCGTCGCGGCCGGGCTCTTCGCCTTCGTCCGCGGCTGGAACGACTTCATCTTCGCGTTGACCCTCGCCGGCCCCGACCGGCAGACCCTTCCCCCCGGGCTCGTGAACACGTTCATCTCGGAGGCCAGCACCTCGTGGCCGGCGCTCATGGCGGCATCGCTCATCGTGTCGGTGCCGGTGTGCGTGGCCTTCATCCTCCTCCAGCGCTACCTCGTCGGCGGCATCACGGCCGGCGCGGTCAAAGGCTGACGTCCATCCCGCATCACCCTCATCCGATTCGAAGGAGAACTCATGGCAACGGAAATCTCGCGGCGCTCGATGCTGCGGTACTCGGTGCTCGGGCTCGGCGGCGCTGCCGTGCTCGGCCTGGCCGGCTGCGCCCCCGACGGCTCGTCCGGTCCGGCGGCCACGCCCGGGGGCGCCGGTACCCCGACGGACTTCGCGTTCGCGTCGTGGAGCCTGTCGGAGGAGGCGGCCAAGCCCGCCGTGCAGTCGGCGCTCGACGCCTTCGCCAAGTCCGACGGCATCGCGATCGACACCAGCACCTACCCGTACAACGAGTACCTGAACCAGCTCACCCTCCAGGTGCGGGGCGGCCAGTTCGCCGGCGCGGCTCAGCTCGACGTCGCGTGGCTGTCGGCTCTGGCCGCGCTCGGCAAGCTGACCGACCTCTCCGCCCTCGCCCAGGGGCGCGGCTACACCGACGCCGCGCTGGGCGCCGGGTCGCTCGACGGCAAGCAGCTGGGCCTGCCGTGGACCATCGGCGCGGTCGGCCTGATCGGCAACGCCGAGCTGTTCGACAAGGCCGGTGCCTCGCTGACCCCGAAGACGATCGAGGAGTTCGAGGACGGGCTTCGCGCTCTCAAGGGCATCGGCGTGATCCCCTACGCGGCCAGCACGAAGGCCGCTCAGCTCAAGGACATCGTCGTCTGGATGCAGACGTTCGGCTCGCCGATCATCGAGGACGGCGAGTCGACGATCGGGGACGAGGCATCCGTCAAAGCCGTCGAGTGGTACAAGAAGCTGTACGACGACGGACTCATCGCACCGGACGTCGACCGCGCCGCGGCCCGCACGCTCTTCGCGCAGGGTGCGACCGCGCTGTACGACGACGCCCCCGTGGGCAAGTCGTCGGTCGTCTCACAGTCACCCGACGCTTCCCTCGGCGACAAGATGACGCCCATCGCACGGCCCGTGCTGAAGTCCGGCGACACTCCGCAGCACGTGCTGTGGGGGCACCTCGTCGTCGTGGTGGACGGCGAAGGCGCCGCCACGGCCGCCGACTTCGCGCAGTGGCTCACCAGTGACCCGCAGCAGAGCGAGGCGTACTTCACCGAGCTCGGCCTGCCCCCGACGACCGAGGCGGCACTCGCCTCGGAGGCCGTCTCGCAGAACGCGTTCGTCGAGGCGTTCACCTCGACCGTCACGTCGACGGCGGCGCCCAGCCCGCTGTGGGCGTACCCGTCGTACGCGCAGATGGAGACCGCCATCGCCGAGCAGGTGCAGGCGGTCCTCATCGGCCAGTCGTCGGCATCGCAGGCGATGAAGACCGCCGGAAACGCCATCTCGGGCCTGCTCTGACCACGCTCCCCTGCCCGGCCCGGGCCGCACGTGTCCCGGGCTGGCGGCGCGACCACGCCCACCCTCCCCCCAGCCGATCCGCTCCGAAGGAATCATGCGCACTCAGAACGTCGAATCCGATATCACCGTCGTCGGCGGTGGCCTCGCCGGGGTCTGTGCCGCCATCAGTGCGGCGCGGCTCGGAAAGCGCGTCGCGCTCATCGGGAATCGGCCGGTGCTCGGCGGCAACTCGTCGTCGGAGGTGCGGGTGTGGGTCGTGGGCGCGACCGCGCACGGCGTGCAGCGCTTCGCACGTGAGAGCGGGGTGATCGGCGAGCTCTACGTCGAGAACCAGTACCGCAACCCCGAGGGCAACCCGATCATCTGGGACGAGGTCGTGCACGACGCGGTGCGCGCCGAGCCGAACATCACGGTGTTCCTGAACACCGACGTGCGCGAGGTCGACGCGGCCGACATCGCCGGCGAGCGCGTCGTGACCGCCGTGCGCGGCTGGACGATGGGCTCCGAGACGCTGACGACGTTCACGAGCCCGTACTTCGTGGACTGCACGGGCGACGGTCTCGTGGGTCACCTCGCCGGCGCGGAGTACCGCATCGGACGCGAGGCGTCCCGCGAATTCGGCGAGTCGTGGGCCCCCGAGGAGGCCGACGGCGAGCTGCTCGGCTCGACGATCCTCTTCTATACGAAGGACCTCGGCCACCCCGTCGACTTCGTGGCACCCGACTCGGCGAAGGACATCACGCAGACCCCCATCCCCACCTCCCGCATCCTGCGGTCGGGCGACAAGGGTGCGCACTACTGGTGGATCGAGTGGGGCGGCCACCTCGACACCGTGCACGAGAACGAGCTCATCCGCGACGAGCTGCGCTCGGTCATCTTCGGCATCTGGGACTACATCAAGAACTCCGGCCGCTTCGACGCGGCCACCCTCGACCTCGAGTGGGTGGGGGCGCTCCCCGGCAAGCGCGAGTACCGGCGCTTCCTCGGCGACCACGTGCTGACGCAGAACGACATCCTCGACCAGGTGGATCACCCCGACGCCGTCGCGTTCGGCGGGTGGTCGATCGATCTGCATCCCGTCGAGGGCATGTACGCCACCGAGGCCGGCGCGCACCAGCGCTATTCGAACGGCATCTACGGCATCCCGTTCCGCAGCTACTACTCGCGCAACGTGGCCAACCTGCTGCTGGCGGGCCGCGACATCTCGGCGACGCACGTCGCTTTCGGCTCGACGCGCGTTATGGCCACGTGCGGTGCCGGCGGCGAGGCGGCGGGCACGGGGGCGGCGCTCGCGCTCGACCTCGGCGTGCGTCCGCGCGAGCTCGCGACCGGCCACACCGAGGCCCTTCGGCAGACGATGCTGCGACAGGATGCCTCGGTCTTCGGCATCCGCAATTCCGATCCCGACGACCTCGCGCGCCGGGCCGTGGTCACGGCGTCGAGCACGGCTCGCACGCTCGACCCGGCGGAACTCGTGCCCGGAGCCGCGGAGGAGCCGTTCGCGCTCGAACGCGATCTCGGCATCCTGCTGCCCGTCGACCCGCGGCTCGACCACGTCGACGTGCTGCTGCACGTGGAGCGCGACACCACGCTCGGCGCGACGCTGTGGACGACGGGTCACCGTCAGAACGCGGTGCCCGTCGATCCGCGGTCACGCGTCGAGGTCGCGGTGCAGGCGGCCGCCGGACCGCAGTGGGTGCGGCTGCCGCTGTCGTGGACGCCGTCGGAGCCCGAGAGCGTGGTCGTCGTGCTCGAGGCGGCGGAGGGAGTGGCGGTCGTGCTGAGCCGGGCCCAGATCCCGGGCGTGCTGGCGCTCCCCCATCGTCCGCAGGCCGACGGCGACGCGAACGTCGCGGTCGAGGAGTCCGAGAGCGTCATCGCGTGGCCCGCGATCCCGCTTCGCGGGCGCACGCCGCGCCTGCGCGTGAGCCCCGCGACCGAGGCGTTCGGCGAGTCGAAGGCTGTCGGCGGGTACCAGCGCTACTACGGCGGGCCGAACCTGTGGATGTCGCAACCGCGGGGGACCGATTCGTCGGCGCCCGGCGAAGAGTCGCTCACGCTGGCGTGGTCCGAGCCGCAGCGGGTGCGCAGCATCCGTCTGGTCTTCGACGACGACACGGACGTCGAGCTCAACACGCTCCACCACCACCGCACGCCCGACCGCGTCTTCCCCGAGCTGCTGCGCGACTACGCGCTCGAGGTCGAGGAGAACGGTGCGTGGCGCGAGGTGGTGCGCGTGGAGGCCAACCGCCGCCGGCAGCGCGTGCACGAGACGGATGCCGCGGCCGTGACCGCGCTCCGGCTGCGGGCGCTCGCGACCAACGGCGCACCCCAAGTCCGCGTGGTGTCCATCCGCGTGTACTGACCGGCGCGGACCGCCGCGCGAGAACCGATCGAAGGAGATCCGGATGCCCCTGACAGCAGCTCGCCCGAGAACACCGATGACGAAGACCCGATGGCCGTCCTCGATCGCCGCGGGCCTGGTGCTCGCGCTCGTGGGGCTCGCCCCGCCGGCCGTCGCCGAGACCACCGGCGACACGACGTTCCGCGACGACTTCGACACGTTGTCGCGCGCGTGGGCGCAGGCCGCCGGGAGCTGGGAGGCGTCCGGCGGCACGGCACGCGTCGTGACCCCCGGGTCGACGCGCGGCTCGGTGCTGGCGCTCCTGGACTACGGGCTCGAGCCGACCAGCTCCGCGACCGCGACGTTCCGGACGGAGGGCGGCGGCGAGACGGCCTGGGCCGGCTTCACCGTCCACCGTGCGGGCCCCACCGACGACTACACGCAGTCGGGCTACACGATCCTCGTGCGAAACAACGGCGAGCTCGCCGTCATCGAAGCCGCCGGCAACGCGGCCGTCACCTATCACGCGCGCACCGCCACCGACGCACGGCCCGGCGCCAACTGGGTCACGGTGACGGCGCGGCTCGACGGGCCGCAGCTGAGCGTCACGCTCGGCGACGCCGCCGCACCTGCCCTCACCGTCGCGGACGGCACCTTCACGTCGGGCGGCTTCTCGCTCGCCGCGCACCGCGACCTGCGCATGGTCGTCGACAGCGTCGAGCTCACCGGCGTCAGCGAACGGACGGAGCCCGCACCGGCCGACTGCATCGCGTGGTCGGGCGAACCGGCGGCATCGAGCGCGCGCGGCACGGTGCTCAACGACGAGGAACGTCTGGACACCGTCGCCGAGCGCGTGCGCGACGGCGTGGAACCGCAGGTCTCGGCGTTCCCACGTCTGATCGACGACGCCGATGCCGGGCTGCAGCGTCAGCCGGCACCGCCCGAGAGGTTCTTCGTGCCGTTCTTCTACAACAACCCGACGGCGCACCGCGCCGCGCGCGACGGTCTGCAGAACGACGCGAACACCGCGTACCAGCTCGCGCTCGCCTACCGCCTCACCGGCGACACGGCGTATGGCGCCCACGCCGCCGCCTTCCTCGACGCGTGGACGGGCACGGTCGAGTGCGTCCGCACGAGTGAGGACTCGGCGCTGGCGTTCAGCTACCACTTCCCCGCATTCGTCCTCGCCGCCGAGCTGCTGCGCGGCACGGATGCCTGGCCGGCCGAGCGCGAGGCGGCGTTCGCCGGGTTCCTGCGTGAGACGGCGCTGCCGGTCGCCGACTCGATCATGCATCGCGACAACAACTGGGGCAGCTGGGCTCTCGAGCTCACGACCGCCGGGGTCGCCTACCTGGGCGACGCCGCGGGCCTGCAGGCGGCGCACGAGCGTGCCGTCGAGCTCGTCGAGCACCAGATCGACGCGAACGGCCACATGCCCGAAGAGGTCACGCGCAACAACGGCGTCGGCGACTACGGCATCTGGTACACCCACTTCTCGCTGCTGCCCCTGATGCTCGTCGCCGAGACGCTCGACCTGCACGGCTACGACCTGCATTCGTACGTCAACGCCAACGGCACCGGGCTCGGCGACGCGGTCGAGCAGGTGAGCGGCTGGGTCGCCGATCCCGAGTCCTTCCCGTATTACACGGGGGATGTCGCGAAGCTCGCGAACGTGCGCACCATCGACTACCTGCGAGCCACGGGAGTCATCGCGCACAGCATGAGCTATTTCGAGCTGGCGCAGAACCGCTACCCGTCCGAGGTGCTGGAGGGGCTGCTGGCCGACGAGGGGGCGATGACGACGATCCACTCGGCGCCCCACCTCAGCCTCACCCACGGCGGCATCGTCGAGACCGCCCATCCGGGCACGCCCGGACCGGGCGTTCCGAGCTGGGCCGGCGGCCCCGGCCGCCCCGAATGGGCGGGTGGGCCCGGCGCCCCGGCGTGGGCAGGCGGGCCCGGCGGCCCGCAATGGTCCGGTGCACCCGGTGGGCCCGGGCACGCTGTCGTGCTGCCGCGCTGACGACCCCGGAACCGTCCGCAGGGCGGACCCGGCCGGCACTCCCGCGTCACGCGGGGGTGCCGGCTTCTTCAGTCGCGGAAGTAGACCTCGGCGACGCGCGTGAGGTCCCACAGGTCGCTCACGCCCGCGAGCTCACGTGCCGAGTGCATGGACAGGATCGGGATGCCGACGTCCACCGTGCGGATGCCGAGCCGGGTCGCGGTGATCGGGCCGATCGTCGAACCGCACGGCACCGAGTTGTTCGAGACGAACTCCTGGCTGGTGACACCGGCCGCAGAGCACCAGGAGTTCCAGGCGGCGGCGCCCGCGGCATCCGTCGCGTAGCGCTGGTTCGCGTTGATCTTGAGGATCGGACCCGACCCGAGCACCGGTTGCACGACCGGATCGTGCTTCTCGGCGTAGTTCGGGTGCACCGAGTGGCCGACGTCGCTCGAGACGCACCACGACGCGGCGAGCGCGCGCAGCTGCTGCTCGCGGTCGGCCCCGAGCGAGATCCACAGCCGTTCGAGCACGTCGGAGAGGAACGGCCCGGCCGCGCCCGACCGGGTGCCCGAGCCCACCTCTTCGTGATCGAACACCGCGAGCATCGCGATGTGGTCGGTGTCGAGATCTCCGGCGGCGCGCTCGAGCGCGACCACGCCGGCGTGCACCGAGGCGAGATCGTCGAGGCGGCCGGACGCGAAGAAGACGTCGTCGAGCCCGAACGTCGCGCCGCGGGCGGCGTCGGCCGTGACGATGTCGTAGCCGCGGATGCGTGCGGCATCCACCCCCGCCTCGCGGGCGAGCTCGCCCAGGATGTCGGCGGACTCGGCCTGCCCGAGGCCCCACACCGGCTGCGTCTGCGACTGCTTGTCGAGTGCGAGGTGGTCGTTGGCCTCGCGGTCGAGGTGGATCGCCAGCTGCGGCAGTCGCAGCAGGGGTCCGGTCGAGGCGAGCACGGTCGTGCCGTCGTCGAGTGCGAGGCGCCCGGCGAGGCGCAGCTCGCGGTCGAGCCACGAGTTCAGGAGCGGGCCGCCGTAGATCTCGACACCCGCCTGCAGCCAGCCGAGGCGTCCTGTCGTCGGCTTGGGCTTGAGCTTGAAGCCGGGCGAATCGGTGTGCGCGCCGAAGATGCGCACCCCCGTCGCCGCGTCGGCGGCCGGGGGCACCACCCATGCGATCGCGGCGCCGTCGCGGACGACCACGAAGCGCCCACCCGCGGGGGCCGGCCACGACTCCGCTTCGTCGAGACGCGTGAACCCGGCCGCTTCGAGGCGCCGGGCGACCTCGGCCGCGGCGTGGAAGCTCGACGGCGATGCCTCGACGAACGCTGCGAGGTCGTCCGCGTGCGCACGCGCGACCGTGGTCGTGACATCGGCGGATGCTGCGGATACGGGCGCTTCGGGCACGGTCGAGTCTCCTCGGGCAGGGGTAGGCGGTGCTTCGATCGTAGTTCGCGGCGCTACGCGCTCCGGAGCACCTTCGCCATGGGCCTCCCCTTCGCGAGCTCGGCCCTCGTGCGCCCGTCGCCCTCCATCTTGGTGACAGCGCAACGCGCGGCGGTGGCACCCGATTCCGGGCATCGGCACGCCCGTGATCTGGCCTTTTCGCTCGACGTCCGGCACAGGTCGCATGCATGTAACGTTCAGGTAACGCACCGGAACCGTCCAGACAGGGCGGACAGACTCGGGGACTTGTGCCCGCCCGAACGGGCACAGCGCGCCGCACGACGGCGCTTCGTCGATACGGAACCCGGTCTTTCTTCATGCGTCACCAGTCGTCCTTCCTGCCTTCTCGCCGCACCCTCCGCCGGGCCGAGCGCCGCCTCCGCCGCCGCCCGGTCCTCATCGCCTCGACGCTCGCCGTCGGCCTCCTGGCTGCGGCGACCTTCACCACGGCGGCGCCGACGGCGCGGGCCGAGGCATCCGGCACCTCCGGCATCCCGCTGACGGGGTTCGCGCTCGCGTCGTACACGACGCCCGTGCCGACGGCGGCGGACCGCGCCGAGGTCGCCACGGACGCTCCGGTCACCGCTGACGACGCGCGCACGGCGGCGGATGCCGCGATCAGCGCCGCACAGACCGTCGCAGCCGACATCGCAGCGTCGGGCCTCGACATCGGGGCTCCCGTCACCACGGTCGACACGTCGGCTCTCGAAGCCGCCGTGCACCGGCTCGACCGCGCCGAGAGCCTGCCCGACGCCTACGTCGCGGACTACACCGACGCCGTGACGACCGAGACCGCCGCGGTCAGCGAGCAGGTCAACGGGCTGCGCGGCAAGCTCGACGCCGCGATCGCCCTGAAGGCGCAGCAGGAAGCCGAAGAGAAGGCCCGCCGCGAGGCCGAAGCGGCAGCGGCTGCCGCGGCTGCCGCGAAGAAGGCGAGCTCGGGGCCGGCCGCGCCGAACCCGGTGTACGCCTCGGGCGGTGCGGTGGGCGGCACGAGCCCTGCCGACGCGCAGGCGACGGCGCGCGCCATGATCGGCAACTACGGCTGGGGCGACGACCAGTTCGCATGCCTCGTGTCGCTGTGGAGCAAGGAGTCGGGCTGGCGCTATGACGCGTACAACTCCTCCAGCGGTGCGTACGGCATCCCCCAGGCGCTCCCCGGCAGCAAGATGTCGACGGCCGGCGCCGACTGGCAGACCAACCCCGCGACGCAGATCGCGTGGGGCCTGGGCTACATCTCGGGTCGCTATGGCACGCCGTGCGGGGCGTGGGGTCACTCGCAGTCGACGGGCTGGTACTGATCTTCCCGAGCGCGGTTCCCTCGGACGGACCGCGGACAGACCGCGGACGGACCGCGGACGGACCACGCTGACCGCACCGACCCAACCGCGCTGATCGCGCGCCAGGAACCGGCGTGTCCTGCGTCAGAAGGGCGCGTCGCTGTCTGACGACGGCCGGAACACCGGCACCCGTCGCTCCGGATGCACCACGTATCGTCTGCCTGCGGGGGACGCCCACTCGAGAGCGCCCCCGCCGCCGGGCACTTGTCTCACCTGCCACCCGCCGTGGTGTTTCACCCGGTGGTGGCCTCGGCAGATCGGTGCGAGGTTGTCGAGCGATGTCGTTCCGCCGTCCTCCCACGCGATCGTGTGATCGATCTCGCACCGCGACGCCGGCATGCCGCAACCCGGACCCATGCACCGGTCCGCACGCCACCTGACGATGCGTCGGAGCGACGCCGGGGGCCGGTAGTGGTCGCGGCCGACAGAGAGCACGGCCCCGGTCTCGGGGTGGGTGAGGACCCGCGTCCATCCTTCCGCGCCGCCGCACAGCTCACGCGCCCGCTCGAGCGGAATCGGCCCGATGCCTTCGACCACGGCCGGCTCCATTCCGGCGGACGCCCGCTCGACGTCGTCCTCGGCGAGCAGGGCGAGCGCCGGCACCGTGACGACCACTTCAGCACGGATGCCGCGCGCCTCAGCCGGGTGGAGGTCGGTGCGTCCTTCGATCAGAAGGTCGCACATCACGTCGGCGCGTGCCTGGTCGAGCGTGCGCGCCTCGCCGTCTTGCGCCACGATCGCCTTCGCCATGGCGGTGGCCCGGCCCTCGATGGCCCGCGCCTCGACCGCCGGAATGTAGAGGTACAGCCACGCCATCGCATCGTCGACGTGCTCGACCACCGACCGCCGCGTCGCGAGTGCTGTCTCGTGACGCTCGGCGACCGTCACCGCGCGCGCGGTGTCGATGAGCCTCCGCATCGAGCGCCGGAACGTCCCGACCTGCTGTGTCTCGGCCAGTTCGAGCGCGCGCGACAGCAGCTCGTCGCGCAACTCGGGCTCCACTTCGTCGAGGCCGCTCACGAGGATGTCGGCGTGTCGCTCGGTCATCGCGGCGCGCCCCAGGGACGCCAGGACAACTGGATAGCGGTGCACCAGCGCCTCGGCCCGGCGGATCAGCTCTCCGGCCGCGTGCTCGGTGATCCGCAACGCGGCTGCCAGCTCGAGCCGGACCCCTCGCTCGATCACGTCGGTCAGCTCACGGCCATGCCGTACGGCATCCTCCAGCGCCTGCCGCCGCATCGCATCGACGCGCGCCAGCCGCTGCGCCGCGAAGATCGACATCATGTCGGCCACCTCGACCACGAGGTCCAGCGCATCGGGCACCGGGATCTCGGGAACGGGATCTATCGACATGGGTCCAGAGTACGGCGGGTCTCCGACATTCATTCGAAGCTGCTCTCCGCTCAGGAGGGACCATGTCGAACGTTTCATCGACGCACAGCCGGCCCAGCACTGCTCCGCGTGATCGAGCTCGCGGGCACCGGTCCGGAAGGCGATGGTCCCGGCGGGTAGCCCTCCCACCGGGACCATCTCGCGATCACGGGAGTCTGTACGGCGACCCGACCGCCGATGCTCTACCGCTTCGCGTGTTGTGTTTCTTCCTGCCCTTTCAGAGTACGAAGCGTCACGGATTCCTGCTGACCCTTGACTTTTGGCGACTGCAAATGCTACCTCGATGACCTCGACCCGAGAGCGCCACCAGCGAGCGCATCTCGCCGATCAGCGAATGGTCAGCACAACGGTGGCGTGGGGCTCGAGACGCAACACCCCTCCGCTCCACTCGATCGGCTCGATGCCCGACGTCCCGACGTGCACCTGCTCACCGGCACCCGCTGCGCTGATGCTCGACAGGTCGACGTCGATGAACTCGTCCCACTTGTTGATCAGGAGTAGGGACTTCTCGGCATCGCGTCCGATGATCGCTTGCGCGTGCACTCGCATGTCGGGAAATCCCGGGTCGCCCGCGGAGGTCGCGACCAGCGAATCTCCTCGCGCGAAGTGACTCAGCAGGAGTTGCGTCACGTGATAGCGGGCGTTGGGCTCGCCAGTCTCCCAGTCGATCAGCGACGTACCGGGGATCATGCCGGGGTAGTCCATGAACTCCGCGACGCCGAAGAGATCGATCCCGAGCGGGAGCAGGCGAGCCCAGAGGTAAGCGTGCAAGGACCCGCTGAGGGTCCAGTAGAAATCCGGGATCTGCGGCGCTGGGTTCATGACGTCGGCCGGGTAGGTGCCGATCTCGTTGAGGAAGGTCTTCGCGTCAGGAGCGAGCCGCTGAGCGATCGAGCGGATGTATGCGACGTTCTCGACGAAGGCATCCGCCTGCGCGAAGAATGTGCTGCGCCACGTGAGCGGGTCTGCGTTGCCCTCGGTGCCGAACGGGTTGACGATCTCGGGCGAGGCGTAGAAGTGGTACGAGAAGGCGTCCACCCCGACACCGGGCTTGTGATTCGCCGCGTCGAGGAAGTGCCAGAAGTACTCCGGATCGTGGTGCACGTGACTGAGCGATAGTCCCACGAACTTCATGTCCGGATCGAGCGGCTGCAGGCGCTCCACGACCGCGTCGTACAGCCGTGTGTACACCTCGGGCGACATGCGACGATTGAGGTCGGGCTCGCAGAGCACCTCCCAGTATGCGAAGCGATAGTCGTGTCCCGACTCGTGCCACTGTCCGATCTCGTCGGTGAACCCGCCGGCGATGTACCAGCTGGCGACGCGGAAGAAGTAGTCGGCGACCTCCGCGAGCGACTCGTCACGGAAGTCCGCTCCCTGCTCGTACTCCCAGTGGATCTCATCGACGTCGTGTGACAGATGCACCTGATCCGCGTTCGTGAACATCCAGTGTGGGATGGTGGCGAAGTTCGCAACGATAGGCCGACCCTCCGCGGCCGCGACGAAGTCCTCCACGAACGGATCAAGCTTCGAGAAGTCCCACGAGGTCGTCCCTTCGGTCGGGGCCTCGAGTGCGGGGACCGAGAGGACCGGGTGCGAGAACCAGGGCAAGAACCTCGCATAGTCGACCTTCAAGTCGCGCAGCGCCGAGAACGCACGGTCGTGAATCGGCGACTCTCGTCGCAGCGGAGGCGCCGCCCAGAGATGCGTCGTCAAGGTGGTGCGGTTGGTGCCCGCCACTTCGCCCCAATCCACGCTGATGGGAACGGCGCGAACGTGGCTCGCGGGGGCGAGCAAAGACTGGTCCTGACCCATGAGCTATCTCTCCTTGCATAGGTGGATGTGTACGTACGTATTGTACATACGTACAGTACAAACGTATGAACATCCGGTAGACTCCCAGCATGGGACAGCGAGAAGACCTTCTCGAGGGCGCCAAGCAGTGCCTTGCGCGGCTCGGCTACGCCCACACGACAGCTCGCGACATCGTTGCGGTCACCGGGGCGAACCTTGCCTCGATCGGCTATCACTTCGGTTCGAAGGACGCCCTCCTGAACGCCGCGGTCATCGAAACCTTCGAGGAGTGGGGCGATGCGATCGCCCGTGCCGTCACGACTGACCTCCACGGCGGCCCCAGAGCGCGCCTGGAGCGATTCCTGGACGGACTTCTCACGGCGGCGCCCGAGCATCGCCACGTGCTCGTGGCGAGTGTGCAGGCCTACGCGCAAGCCGAGTTCTCCCCCGGCGTGCGAGAGCAGCTGGTGAGGATCTACGCGGACAGTCGCCGTGATCTGACAGCGCTCGTCCTCGCAGTAGACCCCGATGAGGTGTCACAAGATGACGCGCGCACCATCGGGTCGCTGGCACTCGCGATCATCAACGGCGTCATGCTCCAATGGATGCTGGAGCCTTCGTCGACGCCGTCATCTGAGGAGCTCGCACGCGCGATCCGAGCGCTCGCGGACTGATTGGCCGGGCAGGCGGATCTTCTCTTCGGCCTCGCTGCGCGGCTCAGGCGTCAGTCGCGCTCGTCGGCGGCGCGGTGGGGATGGTTCAGGCTCGCGGATCCTCGAGATTCGCCATTGCGTCCACGAGGGTCGAGTGGATGTATTCGAGCTCCGGGCTGGAGAACGACTCCCACACTCGTCGGCGCCGGAGTCGTCGGACGCGTCATCCTCTCCGCCCCGAGCCGAGCCGAGCCGATGCGGTCATATCCGGTCCGCAGAGCCGGAGAACTGCTGCACGCCGAGCACACCGAGCAGACGGATCCTCTCCTCGGCCTCGCTGCGAGGCTCGGGCGTCAGCACCAGAAGCGCCTGCGACCGGTCGTCGGTGAAGAGCACCTGGCAGTCGACCTCGATCGCGCCGACCTCGGGGTGGATCAGCACCTTGTGGTCGGCGAAGCGCTGCGCGACCTCCTGCCGCTCCCACAGCTCGCGGAACTCGCCACTGCGTCGAGTGAGCTCGGCGACCAGCTCGCCCGCCTGCGATGACGCCCCCATCGACCCGTATGCGGCGCGCAGCCCCGCGACCAGGGCGCGACTGTGGCGGGGGTGGTCGCTCTCGGGATAGTGGAGACGCTCGGTCTCGGGCCGCACGAACCAGCGCCACGGCTCGAAGCGGTCCCACCCGCTCGCGCCGACGTGGTCGCCCAGTAGGGCGACGGCGAGCGCGTTCTGCACGAGGGTCTCGCCGAGCGCCGAGATGACGAGGGCCGGCGTGTCGGAGAGCCGGTCGAACACGCGCTGCAGCGGCGGCGCCACGTGCCCGGTCGGGCCGAGGCGGTCGGGGACGGCGTGACCGGCCATGCGGTACAGGTAGTCGCGCTCGTCGGCCGTGAGGCGCAGGGCGCGCGCGAGCGACGCGAGAATCTGCGTGCTGGGCTGGGGCCCGCGCTGCTGCTCGAGTCGTGTGTAGTAGTCGGTCGACATCAGGGCGAGCTGCGCGACCTCCTCGCGCCGCAGCCCGGGTGCGCGGCGGCGCACGCCGGCGCTCAGCCCCACGTCGGCGGGCTGCAGCCTCTCGCGGCGGCTGCGGAGGAAGTCGGCGAGGGCTTCGCGATCCATGGGTCCATCATGCGCGCGCCGAGCCGAGGCATCCAGGGACTCCCGCTCCCCCGACACACGCTCTCTGCCACGCCCGTCGGAGGGCGCGAACACTCGAGACATGCGAATCAGCGGAAACACCATCTTCATCCCCGGCGCGACGAGCGGCATCGGCCTGGCCCTCGCCGAGCGTCTGCACGAGGCCGGCAACACCGTCATCGTCGGCGGGCGGCGCCGTGAGCTGCTCGACGACATCGCGGCGCGGCATCCGGGAATCGGCACCGTCGAGATCGACACGACGGATGCCGCGTCCATCGCCGCGGCCGCGTCACGGGTCATCGCCGGGCACCCGCAGTTGAACGTGCTCGTGACGATGGCGGGCATCATGCGCCTCGAAGACTGGACCACGCCCGAGGGGTTCGTCGAGACCGCCGAGGCGACCGTGACGACGAACCTGCTCGGACCGATCCGCCTCGTCGGCGCGTTCATCGAGCACCTGCGCGCGCAGCCGGACGCGACGATCATGACCGTGTCGTCGGGTCTTGCGTTCGCGCCGCTGCGCGCGACACCGACCTACAATGCCACGAAGGCCGCGATCCACATGCTGAGCGAGTCGATCCGGCTGCAGCTGGCCGCGACGCCGGTGCGCGTCATGGAGCTCGAGCCGCCGTCGGTGGCGACCGACCTCCTGGCGGGGCAGCGCGAGAGCGCGTTCGCGATGCCGCTGGACGACTTCGCCGACGAGGTCATGCGGATCCTGCGCGACGAGCCCGACGCGACCGAGGTGCAGGTCGAGCGCGTGAAGTTCCTGCGGTACGGCGAAGCGCGCGGCGACTACGCGAGCGTCGTCGAGACGCTCAACAGCCACGACCCGCACGCCGCGGCCGCACGCGCGACGGCGTAGCCTCAGATCGGTCGTCGAGCGCCCTTCAGTGCGGCGATTCGCGCCTACTCAGGAACCGCTCCCCGAAAGACGGAAGGACACATCATGACGGATGCCGAGACCCCCGCCCTGATCCAGCGATTCGTTGATGCCATCAACACGGCCGACACTGACGCCTTCGTCGACACGTTCACCGACGACGGCTTCGTCGACGACTGGGGCCGCGTGCTGCGCGGCCGCGCGGGCGTGCGCAGTTGGGCCGGCTCGGATGCGATCGGCGCGGGTGCGCGGATGACCCTGCTCTCGGCATCCGTCGACGGAGGCACCGTGCGCATCCACTTCGACTGGCGCAGCAGCGTCTTCAACGGCGAGTCGGATGCGATCGTCGAGCTCGACGGCGACCGCATCAAGGGCTTCACGATTCCCCCGGTGCACTGAACGGCAACCGGAATGGCATGATCTGGCTCGTGGTTGCTGATGATGCCGGACGCGCCACTGACGTGAGGGAGTTCTCGTGCCGCAGCAAGACTTCGATGCCATCTCGGATGCCGACCTCAGGGCGGCGGGAAGCGTCAAGTGGACGATGTTCCCCGACACGATCGGCGCGTTCGTCGCCGAGATGGACTTCGGCCTCGCTCCCGCGGTGAGCGACGCCCTGAAAGAGACGCTCGACCGCGGCCTGACCGGGTACCTGCCCTCGCACGTCGCGCGAGACATGTCGGAGGCGACAGCCGCCTGGTACGCCGACCACTACGGGTGGGCGGTGCCCGCCGACCGCGTGCACCCCGTACCCGACGTGATCGCCGCGTTCGAGCTTGCGATCGACAAGTTCACGGCGCCCGGCAGCGCCGTGATCGTGCCGACGCCCGCCTACATGCCGTTCCTGTTCGTGCCGCAGATGCACGGCCGCGAGGTGATCGAGGTTCCGAGCATCGAGGTCGACGGTCGCATGACCATGGATCTCGAGGCGATCGGTCGCGCCTTCGACGACGGAGCCGGTCTCGTCGTGCTGTGCAACCCGCACAACCCGCTCGGCACCGTGTTCCGCCGCGACGAGCTCGTCGCCCTCTCGGAGGTCGTCGCCGCGAAGGGCGGACGCGTGTTCTCGGACGAGATCCACGCGCCGATCGTGTACCGGCCGGCGCAGCACACTCCGTATGCGTCGGTGTCGGAGGCGGCCGCCTCGCACACGATCACGGCGGCATCCGCGTCGAAGGCGTGGAATCTCGCGGGCCTGAAGTGCGCCCAGGTGATCCTCTCGAACGAGGCCGATGCCGAGGCGTGGGAGTCCTTCGGGATGTGGGCCGGCCACGGCACCTCGACGCTCGGCGTCATCGCGAACACTGCCGCCTACTCGGCCGGTTCCGGCTGGCTCGATGACGTCGTGGAGTACCTCGACGGCAACCGCCGCCTCCTCGCCGACCTCGTGAGCGAGCAGCTGCCCCGCGCCCGCATGATCCTCCCCGAGGGGACGTACATCGCGCTCATCGACGTCCGCGACTACGGGCTGGAGGGGGATCTCGGCGAATGGTTCCGCGAGAACGCCGGCGTCGCCGTGACGGACGGCGCCGCCTGCGGTGAGGCGGCGATCGGGCACGCACGCTTCGTGTTCGCTCTCCCCCGCCCGCTGCTGCAGGAGGCCGTGCTGCGGATGGCCCGGGCGCTGGACGCGCACGTCCAGTCCGTCGAACCCGCCGCGTAGCCCCCTTCGTCGGCACCCCGCCGTACCCTCGACCCATGCGCTGCGTCGCGTTTCTGCGGAACGTCAACCAGGGTCAGCGCGGTCACCCCTCGACCGCCGACATCCTGGGTGGCTTCGCAGACGCCGGATGCCCCGACGCGGTGCCCTTCCAGAGCAACGGCACGATCGTCTTCGACTCCGACGATCCCGGGGCCGTGGTCGAGACGGTGCTGGTGTCGATCGCCGCGCGCTCCGGGCTCGAGCGCGACGCGTTCTGGATCGCGTTCGACGACCTCGTCACGGTCGTCGATCGGCACGGGGCCGTGCCGGACCCGCATCAGCACGAGTTCACGCTCCACGGCGGCGGCACGATCGATCCGCCCGACCCCGAGGTGGTGCGAGAGGCCGCCGTGCGCCGCTGCGAGGTTATCGACGCCGGACCGGGCTGGGCTCTGACCCGCAACCGGAACCCCGGCGAGGGCAACGCGACGCCCGTCATCGAACGGCTCACCGGCGGGCGGGCATCGTCCCGCGGCCTGCCGACGCTCGTGCGCCTTGTCGACCGCTTCGCCCGCTGAGCTCACCCCGGTCGCTGAGCCTGTCGACGCGCCGCGTGCCGACCGTCGCGATATGAATGATGTGCACCGAGGAGGCCCATGTCGATCTACGCCGCCCCACCCGCTCGTCCGGTCGTGAGCGTCGAGGAGGTGCGCGGCGTGCTCGAGCAGCACTGGGGCGCCCTGCGCATCGTCACCGAGCTCGGCAGCCAGCAGGACCGGAACTTCCTCGTCGAGGACGGCGACGGCCGGTACGTCTTCAAGCTCGCGAACAGCGCCACGACCACGGCCGAGCTCGAGGCACAGCACCTCGCGCTGCAGCGGCTCGCGGCTGCCGGGCTGCGGGTTCCGGCGCCCGTCCCGGCCCGCGACGGGCGCGAGGTGGCGCCCCTCACGATCCGCGGCGAGCAGTTGCCCGCCCGGCTCCTGACCTTCGTCGAGGGCACTCCCCTGCTCGCCCACGATGACCTCGGGCCCGAGCAGGCGCGCTGGCTGGGCGACACGGCCGGTCGCGTGGCTCGCGCGCTCGAGCATTTCGAGCACCCCGGCACCGACCGACTCTCGCAATGGGATGTGCGGACCGGGCTCGACGTCGTGGCCGCGCTCGCGGCATCCGTTCCCTCCCCTGTCCGTCGCGCACAGATCCTCGAGGCCGCCGAATGGATCGCCGCTCGGCTCGAGCCGCTGCGCGACGGGCTCGTCACGCAGGTGATCCACGCCGACATCACCGACGACAACGTCGTGCACGACGACGCTTCGGGCCTGGGCATCATCGACTTCGGCGATCTCATGCGCAGCTGGCGCATCGGCGAGCTCGTGCCCATGGCGGCCAGCTGCTACATGCGCGACGAGCCCGACGCCCTTCTCTTCGAGACCGTCGCCGCGTTCGCCGAGCACGTCGAGTCGACGGATGCCGAGCTCGCCGCACTCTGGCCTCTCACGGTGCTGCGGGCGGCCGTGCTGGTCGTCAGCGGTGAGCATCAGGTGATGGTCGACGGCGACAACGACTACGCCGATCTCCGGCGTACCGCGGAGTGGCGCGCGTTCGCGCAGGCGGTGGAACGCGACCCGGATGAGATGGACGTGCTCGTGCGCGCCGCCGCGCGCGGCGGCTTCGCGCCGCGCGAGCTGCCTGCCGGTCGGTTGATCGATGGACCCGTGGAGGTCGTCGACCTCTCTGTGCTGAGCGACGAGTACGACGCCGGCAGCTGGCTCGAGTCCGGTGCCGAAACGCGGATCCTGCTCCGCCGCGCGGCACCGGGTCGGCCCGCCGTCACCTGCTGGGGCGAGTACCGGCTGACCCGCACGCACCCCCGCGCGCCGCGCGGGGCGGCGGCGACCTTCGCCGTCGGCGTCGACGTCGCGGTCGCGGTCGACACCCCGCTCACGGCTCCTTTCGACGGCACACTCGCTGCGAGGCCCGGAGGATTCGTCCTCATGGGCGGCGGCTGGTCGCTGTGGGTGGGGGGAGAAGGGAGCGCGGTCGCCGTTGACGTCCCGGGCGCACTCCGGATCGCAGAACCGCGTTCGGTCCGCCGAGGCGAGCGTCTCGCGCTGGTTCGGGCCGGCACGGCGGCGACCGTGCAGCTCACCGCGGGTGACGGCATCCGTCCCCCGCACTGCGTGCGCCCGCTGCTCGCGGCGCACTGGCGGCGCGTGGCCCCTGACCCGTCGCCGCTCTTCGGCACCGACATCACCGCGCCCGAGGTCTCACCCGCGCAGACGCTGCAGCGCCGCGATGCCGCCTTTGCGTCGGCGCAGGAGCATTACTACGGGCAGCCGCCGCAGATCGAGCGCGGGTGGCGCGAGTTCCTGATCGACACCGAGGCGCAGACCTATGTCGACGTGGTCAACAACGTCACGATCGCCGGTCACGCCCACCCCGGTGTGGTCGCCGCGGCCTCGCGCCAGTGGTCGCTGCTCAACACGAACTCGCGCTTCCACTACGCCGCCGTCGCCGAGCTGTCCGAGCGCCTCGCGGCGCTCGCGCCGGAGGGACTCGACCGCGTGTTCTTGGTGAACAGCGGCAGCGAGGCGGTGGATCTCGCGCTGCGGCTGGCGTTCACCGCGACCGGTCGCTCGCGCATGCTCGCCGCGCGCGAGGCGTACCACGGGTGGACGCTGGGCGCCGACTCGGTGTCGACGTCACTCGGCGACAACCCGCGCGCGCTCACGACACGTCCGTCGTGGGTCGAGCTGATCGACGCCCCGAATCCCGTGCGCGGAACGCATCGCGGCCCCGACGCGGCGGCGGCATACCTCGCCGACCTCGACCGGCTGCTCGACGACCTCGAAGCCGAGGGCCGCGCCGAGCTCGCCGGCGTGATCATCGAGCCGATCTTCGGCAACGGCGGCGGCGTACTGCTGCCACAGGGGTACCTCGCCGGCGTGTACGAGCGCGTGCGTGCGCTCGGCGGCATCTGCATCTCTGACGAGGTGCAGGTCGGCTATGGCCGCCTCGGCGAGTTCTTCTGGGGATTCGAGCAGCAGGATGCCGTGCCCGACGTGATCGCCGTGGCCAAGGCGATGGGCAACGGGCAGCCCTTGGGCGCCGTCATCACGACCGCCGCGATCGCTGAGGCCTTCGAACAGGAGGGCAGCTTCTTCTCGTCCGCGGGCGGGAGCCCGGTGAGCTCGCGGGTCGGTCTCGCGGTGCTCGACGCGCTCGAGACCGAAGGCCTGCAGGCCAACGCCCGCGAGGTGGGCACGGAGTTCGCCGAAGCGCTGCGCGGCCTCGCTGAGCGGCATCCCGCCATCGGCGCCGTTCACGGCATGGGCCTCTATCTCGGAGTGGAGCTCGTGGCCGGCGCCGCCTTCACGCCGGATGCTGCCCTCGCCGGGCGCGTGTGCGACCTGCTGCTCGCGGAGGGATGCATCGTCCAGCCGACGGGCGACCACAAGAACGTGCTCAAGATCAAGCCGCCGCTGTGCATCGCGCGCGAGTCGGTGGAGTACGTAGTGGGCGCCCTCGACCGCTGCCTCTCGCGCGCCACCGCCTGAACGTACGCCGCAGGCCCGCCGAGGCGTACATCCAGGGCAACTGGACTGCGGGGACCGTCGCGTCCCGGGTCGCTGAGTCCGGCAGCGACGGTCACCGCGAGCAGTCACGCGAGGCCGAGTGCCGCAGGAGCGATCCACACGGTCGTCTCCGGCGCGACGGACCCGGCCGGGGTCTTGCCGCTGGCGAGCACGACGTCGCCGTCATCGAGCGCGTACGGCGCGGCGCCGAAGTTCGTCACCACCTGCCACCCGTTGGGGCGCGTGAACCGCAGCACGTCATCGCGTCCGGTCGGCAACCATTCCAGCCCCTCGGCCGTCTGCAGCATGTGCCGCAGTCGCAGGGCCTTGCGGTAGAGGTTGAGAGACGACGACGGGTCGGCCTCCTGGACGTCGACGGCGTGACGCGCGAACCACGCCGGCTGCGGCAGGTGCGCGCCGTCCTCGCCGAAGCCGAACGACCGCCCGTGGGCATGCCAGGGCAAGGGCACACGGCATCCGTCCCGCCCGATCTCGGCACCCGCCGTGCGGAAGAACGTCGGGTCTTGTCGATCGGATGCCGGAATATCGTGCACCTCGTGCAGCCCGAGCTCCTCGCCTTGATAGAGATAGGTCGACCCCGGGAGGCCCAGGATGAACAGCGTCGCGGCCATCGCCCGTCGTGCACCCTTGTCGCGGTCGAGTTCCGGTTCCGTGCCGTGCGACACCAGCCAGGCGTTGCCGGGACGCTCGTCGTCATGACGCCAGCCGTCACGGCCGGCGGCGTTCGGCAGGCCGTACCGCGTCGCGTGCCGGACGACGTCGTGGTTCGACAGCACCCACGTGCTCGACGATCCCGACTGCGCTGCGAGCGCCAGGTTGTCCGAGATGACGCGGCGGAACTGGTCGGCGTCGAAGTCTGCGACGAGCAGATCGAAGTTGAACGCCTGGCCGAGGCTTTCAGGCCGCGAGTAGAGGTGGATGCGGGCGGGGTGCACCCACGCCTCCGCCACCGCGGTGCGCGGCGGATCGTACGAGTCGAACACGGTGCGCCACTCGGCGTAGATGTCGTGCACGTCGTCGCGGTCGATCAGCGGGTGGTTGCCGTCCTGCGGGATGAGCGCCAGCTGGTCGCGCGAGGGAAGCGGCTCGGTGAGGTCCTTCGTGAGCATGTGCGCGACGTCGATGCGGAAGCCGTCGACACCCCGGTCCGACCAGAACCGCAGCGTCGTGAGGAAGTCCTCGTGAACGTCGGGGTGGTCCCAGTTGAGATCGGGTTGCTCCTTGGCGAAGTTGTGGAGATACCACTGACCGTCCTCGACGCGCTCCCACGCCGATCCGCCGAAGACCGAGAGCCAGTCCGTAGGCGGCTCTGCGCCGTCCGGGCCGTTGCCCTCGCGAAAGATGTAGCGCTCGCGGGCCGCGGATCCCCGGCCGGCGGCGAGTGCCTCCTGGAACCACGCGTGCTGATCGGAGGTGTGGTTCGGCACGATATCCACGACGATCTTGATGCCACGGGCATGCAGCGCGGCGAGCATCGCGTCGAAGTCGTCGAGCGTGCCCAGGCGCGGGTCGACGTTGCGGTAGTCGGCGACGTCGTAGCCGCCGTCGGCGAGCTCGGACGGATAGAACGGGCTCAGCCATACCGCGTCGACGCCGAGTTCGCCGAGGTAGTCGACGCGCGAAGTGATGCCGCGGATGTCACCCAGGCCGTCGCCGTTCGAGTCGACGAAGCTGCGGGGATAGATCTGGTAGACCACGGCCTGACGCCACCACGGTGCGAGGCCGGCGTCGAGTGCGTGGTCGAGGGTGAGTTCGAGATCTGCTGTCACAGCTGAGAGATCCTTTCGGGGGTGGTGACGGACGGGGTGCAGGAGGGCGACGGACGGGCCTCAGCCCTTGACGGCGCCCTGGGTGACGCCCTCCATGACCCAGCGCTGCGTGAACAGGTAGGCGATGATGGCGGGCGCCATGGCCATGAGGTAAGAGGCGAACGAGACGTTGTAGTTGTTGCTGAACTGCGTCTGGAACAGGTTCTGCCGCACCGGGAGCGTCTGCAGCGCCGGGTCGGAGATGATCAGCGACGGCATCATGAAGTCGTTCCAGGCGTACAGGAACGCGAAGATGCCGACCGTGGCGCTCATCGGAGCGAGGAGCGGGAAGATCATGTGCCAGAACGTCTGCCACGTGGAGGCGCCGTCGATGCGTGCGCTCTCCTCGAGCTCGAGCGGGATCGAGCGCAGGAATGCCGTGAACAGGAGCACGCTGAAGCTCAGCTGGAACATGGTCGCCAGCACGACGACTCCCACCGGGTTGTCGAGCCCGACTCGGCCGGTGAGCTGGATCTGCGGCAGCGCCACCACCGGGAACGGGATGAACATCGCGGCGAGCAGGTAGAAGAACGAGTACCGGAACAGCCGCCGGTCCCAATTGCGAACGATCGCGTAGGACGCGAACGCGGCGAGGACGATCGTCGCGATGACGGTGCCGGCGGTCACGAGCAACGAGATCGCCGCGCCCACCGGGAACTTCGTGAGGGTCCACGCCTCCACGAAGCCTTCGACGCTGAACGGCGCGGGAAGCGAGAAGGCGTTGCCGTCGACGGCCTGCCCGGTCGTCTTGAACGCCATGGAGATCGTCACGTAGAGGGGCAGCAGCACGGTGACGGCGCACAGGATGAGCACGATCGTGCCCGACACGTTCACACGCTCGGTGAGCTTGGGGCGCTTGTCCGGCGAGACGCGCTGCAGGCCGACGGAGACATCCGCCTGTTCGAAGGCGAGGGCGGGCTGACTGGTGGTCATGAGAGCTGGTTCCTTCCACGCGTGAGCGAGAGCTGGAGGAGGGAAATGACGACAGCGACGATGAAGAAGATGGTGGCGTTCGCCATCTGGTAGGCGTAGTCGCCGCCGTTGAATCCCGCGATGATCGTCATGGCGATGCTGCGGGTCGCCGTTCCGGGGCCGCCGTTGGTGAGGCCGACGATGATGTCGTAGGCGTTGAGGAAGCCCTTGAATCCGAGGATGACGTTGATCACGACGTACCCGGCGACCAGAGGCACGGTGATCCGGAACAGTTGCTGCGTCTTGGACGCGCCGTCGAGGTCGGCGGCCTCGTAGACATCGCCCGGCACCGAGAGGAGTCCAGCGATGTAGATGAGGAGAGTGCCGGGGATCGCCTGCCAGGCCGTGACGATCACGATCGCCACCCAGGCCAGGTCGGGGTTGGCCAGGAGGCTGGTCGCCAGCCACGGGATGCCGAGCGCACCGCCGGCCGCCGGGAGGGAGTTCGAGAACAGGAAGTTGAAGACGTAGGCGATGATGATGCCCGAGATCACCATGGGGATCACGAAGATCGTGCGCAAGCCCGTCTTGAGCCGGATGCGGGAGGTCAGTCCGACCGCCAGCAGGAACGCCACCACGTTGACGACGATCACGGTGGCGACCGCGAAGCCGAACGTGAACAGGTAGCTCTGCAGGATGGCCGGGTCGCTGAGGAGCGCGATGTAGTTCGTCAGGCCGACGAAGTTCCAGTCGCCGATGCCGATCGAGTCGGTGAAGCTGAAGAAGATGCCGATGACCCCGGGCACTGTGATCGCCAGCGTGAACAGCACGAGGCTGGGGAGCAGGAAGAGGTAGTAGATCGGCTCCACCCGGCGGCTGCTGCGCCTGGTCGTCGGATCGCCCTGGGTGACGATCGTCGTGGTCGTGCTCATTGCGCGGACTCCTTCGTCTCACTGGAGGGCGCAGGCTGACGGAACGCCAGACGCGCCCAGTCCTGATCCATCGTGCGCAGCACGGATGCCGGATCCGCCCCGAACACCATCGCCTGCGTGTAGTTGAAGACCGGGATCGTCTTGGGCACCAGTACGGAGGGACCCTGATAGACCTGACCGTCGTCGTAGTAGTCCTGCATGCCCTCGATCCGCGGGTCGTCGGGGGGTGCGGCATCCGTCGTCGGCGTGAATCCGAGCTGCGAGGCGTTGTAGGCCTCGATGCGCTCGGGTTCGTAGAGGTACTCGAGGAAGTCTCGCGCGGCGTCCTTGTGGCGTGACGCCTCGGGGATCATGGCCGCGAGGTCCATGTTGACGCGGACGGCAAGATCGCCCGGATCGTCGGTCACCGGCAGCGGGAACGTGCCGAGCTCGAGATCGGGCGCGGTCTTCGCGATCTCGCTGAATGCCCACGGCCCTTGCAGGTACATCGCGGCCTCGCCGTTCGCGAAGGCCAGGTTGCCGTCGCCGTATCCCCGGCTCGCGGCGTCGGCGTTGACGTACGTGCCGGTGAGCTGCAGCATCCTGTCCACCGGCTCGGCGAAGTCCTTCTGGAACGAGGCATCCGATTCGGGGCCGACCTGCGCCCCCTCGGCGGCGAGGCGATCGAAGAAGTCGACGACGTCGAGCGAGCCGCCGACGGAATAGTCGTACCAGCCCTGCCCGATCGTCCAGTCGTCCTTGAAGGTGGCGTAGAACGGAGTGACGCCCGCGGCCTGCAACGTCTCGCACACCTCGAGCAGCTCGCTCCACGTCTGCGGCACGTCCACGCCGTTCTCGGCGAAGATCTCCTTGTTGTAGATCACGGACGCCGCCATCACCGAGTACGGCAGCGCGCTGGTGCGGCCCTCGCATGCGCCGTACTGATCCATCAGCGGCTGCAGGTCGGCGCGAATGCGGGCGGCGGCATCCGTTCCGGACAGATCGCTCAGTGCGCACCGCTGCACGAATCGGGCGACCTCGTAGTTGTAGTTGGCGAGCATGAGGTCGGGCGGATTGCCGCGGACGAAGCTCGCCGACACCACGTCGACGCCCGAGGTGTCCATCTCGACGCGGACATCGTCCTGCGACGCGTTGTACTCGGCGACGACCTCGTTCATGAACTCGAGCGCCTCCCGCTTGCTGAAGGTGAACCGGATCGTCTCACGTCCGTCCGCCGAGCAACCGGCGAGCAGCGCGCCGCCGAGCGCGATCACCGCCCCTGCTGCCGCGACGCGTCGCGTCCGTCTTCCTCTTCCCGACATCCTCGTCCTCCGTCTCGCATCGTCGCGATGGAATAGCCAATGGATAAATCTACTCGCTAAATCAATCTATGCAGGGCAGTATTGCAGGGCGGGACAGAGAGGGTCAAGACCTGTGACGACATTGATTCCGACAGCGGCACCGCGGCCGGCGAGCCTCGATGCCGTGCTCGCCTACGCCTGGGATGCTGCCGACTTCACCGCCACCGACGCGATGGAGGCGACCGGCCTGACGCGAACGACCGCGATCGACGCGATGGATGCCCTCGTCGAGCTCGGCCTGCTGCGCGAGCTCCCCAACGCACGTGAGGCGGGCTCGTATCGCAAGGGCCGGCCCGCCCGTCGATTCGAACTGCGCGACGACGCCGCAGTCCTGGTGGGCGTCGACGCCGGCCACGTTCATGTCACGGTCGTCGTCACCGACCTTCGTTCACGGCCGCTCGCAACTCAGCGGCGGACTCTCGAACTCGACCGGGACGACGGGGCGACACGACGCGCGCTGATCCTCGCAGCCATCGACGATGCCCTCGGCACCGCTCACAAGGACCGCGCCGACGTCCTCGCCGTGTGCATCGGGGTGCCGGCTCCCGTGAACTCCCTCGGGCGTTCGCCGCGGCATCCCACGGGTTTCTGGGCGCGGATGAACCCGGATCTGATCGATGCCCTCGCATGGGCGCCGCTCGTGCGCGTCGACAACGACGCCTCGCTCGCCGCCGTGGCCGAAGGGACGATCGGCGCAGCCGCGGGATGCCGCGACTACATCGCGCTGCTCGCAGGGGCACGGCTCGGGGCCGGGGTCGTCGTCGATGGCAACGTGCTCCGTGGCGCCCACGGGGGCGTGGGCGAGATGGTGGCGTTCGACCACGTGGAAGGCGTGGGTTCGGCGGACGGCCTCGGCACGCGCGCAGCGGCGTGGGCCCTTGCCGCGGTGGCCGGCGGCGAACTGTCGCCCGGTGGCGCGCTCGCGGCTGTCCCACCGACAGAACTCGACGGCCGCGCCGTGCTGGAACTCGCCGCGCACGGTGACGCGGACGCCCGCGCGGTCGTGGAGCGGGTCGGCGGCGTGCTCGCGCGGATCGTGAGCGTGCTCGGAAGCATGTTCGATCCCGAGCGGGTCGTGGTCTCGGGCGCGATCTCGGCAGGTGTCGACGAGGTCGTGGCCGCCGCCCGGCGCTCATTGCCGACCGACCTGGATCTGCCCGCACCGGAGCTGGTCATCTCACGCCTCGGCGCCGACGTCGTGGTGACGGGCGCCATCGCTGCGGCGAGCGTCATGGCGCGCGACCGAGCCCTCGACTTCCGGACGGCGGCGGCGCGCGGCTGATGCGTGCCGGCGGCCACCCTCCGGCTGTCACGCCGGACCCGCAAGAAGTTCTCGACCCTCATGTCGATTTCCTCCGCGCCCGTTCGACGCGATAGTGAGAGGGACGAACGGTCACTCCGAGGAACTGGAACAAGGAGCGGGAAATGAAGCACATGCTGATCATGCGGGCCACCGAGCAGGCCGTCGAGGACTACGAGAACATGGACTTCGAGGCCATCATCAACGCGATGGGCGCCTACAACGAGTCGATGATCAAGGCCGGCGTCCTGGTCGCCGGCGAGGGCCTGGCGCAGGAGCCCGGCTATGTCGTGGACTTCGCCGGCGAGGCACCGATCGTGAGCGACGGTCCGTACGGCGAGGTGCACGAGCTGTTCAACGGCTTCTGGATCATCCAGACCGGCACGGCCGAGGAGGCCCTCGAATGGGCCAAGCGCGCACCGCTCACGCCCGGCAACAAGCTCGAGGTGCGCCGCGTGACCGACGAGACGGACTTCGCCGGCTTCGAGGGCAACGAGTACCTCGAGAAGGAGAAGGGCTGGCGGGCCGAGCTCGGCACCGAGTGATCCCGCGACCGAGAACGAACCGAGCATGAACGACACCCGGCGCACGGTCGAGGCCGTCTGGCGCATCGAAGGACTTCGGATCGTGGCATCCGTCGCCAAGATGACCGGCGACCTCGGCCTCGCCGAGGATGTCGCCCAGGAGGCGCTGCTCGAAGCCCTCGGCTCCTGGCCGAGGGACGGCATCCCGTCGAATCCCGGCGCGTGGCTGACCGCCGTCGCGAAGCGTCGTGCAATCGACGCGTGGCGCCGGCGCGAGCGCCTCGACGAGCGGTACGCGGCGATCGCGCACACGCTGGACGAGGCGACCGACGACCAGTGGCAGCCGATCGACGACGACGTGATGCGCCTCATCTTCACGGCATGCCACCCCGCGCTGTCGCGCGAATCGCAGGTGGCGCTGACACTGCGGGTGGTGGCGGGCCTGTCGACGGAAGAGATCGCCCGGATGCTGCTGACCACGGTCCCGACTGTGCAGGCGCGCATCACCCGGGCCAAGAAGTCGCTGGCGGCCGCGCGCGTGCCGTTCGAGACACCCGATCCGTCGGAGTGGAAGGCGCGCCTGTCGGCCGTGCTGGGCGTGGTCTACCTCGTGTTAACCGAAGGCTATGCCGCCACCTCCGGCGACCGCTGGGTGCGCCCCGACCTCGCCGACGAGGCGCTGCGGCTCGGCCGCATCGTGGCGGGCCTGCTGCCGCGTGAACCCGAGCCGCTCGCGCTGGTGGCGCTGATGGAGTTCCAGCGGTCACGGTTCGCGGCGCGCGAGTCGCGCACCGGCGAGCCCGTGCTGCTCGCCGACCAGGACCGCTCCCGCTGGGATCGCGGGCAGATCCTGCGCGGCGTGGAAGTCCTGAAGAAGGCGGATGCCTTGGCCGCCGCCCGCGGGATCGGCCGGGGTTCGTACGCACTGCAGGCCGCGATCGCGCAGTGCCATGCGACCGCGCCGAGCGTCGAGGAGACCGACTGGCCCCGCATCGTGCTGCACTACGAGGTGCTCGGGCGGATCGCCCCGAGCCCGATCGTCGAGCTCAATCGCGCGGTGGCGGTGTCGATGGCCTCCGGCCCCGCCGACGCGCTGCCGATCGTCGACCGCCTCGAGGCGTCGGGAGCGCTGCGCGGTTCGCACCTGGTGCCGAGCGTGCGGGGTGAGCTTTTGGCACAGCTCGGTCGCGCCGACGAGGCGCGGTCGGAGCTGCTGACTGCGGCCGGCCTGACGGCGAACGTCGCGCAGCAGAAGGTGCTGCGCGACAAGGCCGAGAAGCTCCGGTGAGGTCTCAGGCCGCGTCCTCCTCCGCCCGTCCACCCTCGAGCGCCGGGAATCACCGGTCCTGCGGCATCCGCCCGCTACGCGAACTCACGCCGCAGGACGCGCCCCAGCGCCTGAAGGGTCGCGTGATAGCGGTGATCTGCCGGGTGTGCGTAGCCGAGGAGCAGGCCCGGAGGGTGACTGCCGGGCGTGTGGGAGCTCGCGGCCAGCTCCTCCAGGGCGAGACCTTCGCTCGCGGCCGAAGCGACGATGTCTTGCTCGGACGGGCCGGCGGGCGGGAGGAGCAGCGGCGCCTGGCCGCCCGCGCGCACGCCGACCAGCCTCATCCCGGGAAAGCTCTCCGTCAGAGTGGACACGAGCGCCGACAGCTGCTGGTAGCGACGCCGGTACGCGACGCGAATCGCGCGGACGCGCTGGTCGTACGCGTGATGGGAGATCACGTGGGCGAGACCGAGTTGCGTGGTGATGTCGACGTTGTGCAGCAGGTGGCGCTGGGTCTGTCCGACTGTGTCGACGAGCGCCTCGGGGACGACGAGCCACCCGACACGGACGGCGGGGCTCAGGGCCTTCGACGCGGTGCCTGCGAAGATCACGCGGTCGGGGGCATCCGCCTGCAGGGCAGGCACTGGTCGTCGGTCGTGACGAAGCTCGCCGTCGTAGTCGTCCTCGATGATCAGGGCGTCGTTGCCGCGCGCCCACGCGACGAGGCTCCGGCGCCGTGCGGGACTCATCGTGACTCCCGTCGGGTACTGGTGCGCCGGGGTCACCAGCACGGCGGCGACGTCGAGGCCCTGCGGGTCAGCTCCTTCCTGATCCACGGGAAGCGGCACGATCGGGAGGCCCGAACGAGCGAGCGCATCGCGATGGAACCAGAACCCGGGGTCCTCCGTCGCGATCGTGCGGCCGGGGTGCGTCTGTCGGAGGACGGCTGCGAGAAGCGAGAGCGCCTGCGTGATCCCTGCCGTGATCACGATGGTCTCTGGGCTCGCGCGGATGCCACGGACCCGGCCGAGGTAGGCGGCGAGGGCGGTGCGAAGCTCGATGGTCCCCGCCGGGTCGCCGTAGCCGAACGCGGTCGGAGGGGCGTCGCGCAGGGCGGATCCCTGGTGCCGAAGCCATTCCTCCACGGGGAACGAGCCGATCGGGGTCGTTCCTGGGCGCAAGTCGTAGCGCCACGGGGTTCCGCTCGGTGTCGCCTCAGCCACGGTGTTCGAACGGTCGGGCCGGAAGCCGACGACGGTCGCCGAGCCCTGGCGGGCATGCAGATAGCCGTCTGAGATCAGTTGGTCGTAGGCCGCCGTCACGGTGCCACGGGACCAGCCCAGGTCGTCGGCGAGCGACCGGGACGATGGCAGTCGCGTGCCGTAGGCGAGCCGACCGCTCTCGATCGCCTGGCGCAGGCCGTCTTCGAGGCTCGCCCGTCGCCGGCTCCGTTGCGTCGCGACGAGCAGGTCCAGTCCCGAAGTGGTCCAAAACTCCGCCATCGGATTGGACCTTACTCGTTTCGACGACGGGTTCCTACGCTGAGACCGTTCACGCTCGAACGTCCGATTGAAGACCGAATGTGAGGGAAGACTCATGGCAGAGCTGATGATCGACATGATCACGTCACTCGACGGGTATGCGGCGGCCGAGGGGTGGCCAGGCTGGTGGGGGCTGGAAGGCCCGGAGTACTTCGCGTGGCTCGAGGAGGACGGCAAGATCGAGCGCACGTTGCTCATGGGCGCGACCACCTACCGACTCATGTACGGCTTCTCGGCGTCCACCGAGGGCGTCGATGAGCTGAACGCCGCCTCGAAGGTCGTGTTCTCGTCGACCCTCGACGAACCGCTGGAGTGGGAGAACACGACGCTGGTGCGCGGGGACGCCGTCGAGGCGGTTCGCGCGATGAAGGCAGAGAGCGACGTGAGGCTGTCGACGCTCGGGAGCCTCTCGCTCTGCCGGTCGTTGCTGACCGCGGGGCTGGTCGACAGGTACCGGGTCGTCGTGTTCCCCGTCGTCACCGGTGTCACAGGTCGCGAGCACGTCTACGACGGCTGGCCCGACGTCGCCCTCGACCTCATCGAGTCCCGCACGTTCGACGGGCGCAGTCAGCTGCTCGACTACCGACCGCGGCTGCTCGACGGCCCCCTCAGCAGCGGCAGCGCGTGACGAAAGTCCTCATCATCGCCGTCCGCGACCTGAATGCGCAGCCGAGAGGCGCAGCCGAGAGGCGGACGATCGCCTTCTTCACCTAGCTGTTGTCACCGGAGACGTCGATCAGCACCTTGCCCACCGCACCTTGCTCGACCGCGTCGTGGGCCGCTGCCGTCTGTTCGAGAGGGAACCACGTCAGCGGCAGCCCGGCCGCGTCTCCGACGGGGAGCGCGCCGTCGCGCAGCGCGGCCGTGATGTCGTCGGCAGCGGCCGAGAGCGCGGCATCCCCCACTGTGTACATGAGCAGTCCTTGGATCCGGACGTTCTTCGCGAAGGTCGGCCACACCGGGATCGCGGCCTCCGCGCCACCATCGGTGGCGTAGTACGCGATCGAACCGTGGTTGGCGACGACCTGCGCGTCGAGGGCGGCGTTCTGGGCGATCGACACCTCGACGATGTGGTCGACGCCCTCGGGCGCGAGCGCGGCGATCTGCTCGGCGGCGTCGCCGTCGCGGTAGTTCACGGCGTGGTGGGCGCCCGCCGCACGCGCGAGGGCGGCCTTCTCGCCGCTCGAGACGGTCGTGATCACGGTCGCACCGGCCCACCCCGCCAGCTGGATGGCGGCGTGCCCGACGGCACCCGCTCCTCCGGCGACCAGCACGACGCGTCCGTCGAGCGATCCCGGCGACAGCCGTGCAGGCCCGAACTCGTGCACCGTGAGAGCCCGGTGCGCCGTCATCGCGGGCACGCCGAGGCTCGCGGCGACGTCGAAGCCGATCCTGTCGGGCAGTTTCACGGCCCGCTCCGCCGGGACGACCGTGTACTCCTGCGCGGTGCCGGTGGGGCGCTGATGCTGCGCCAGGTAGAGCCACACGCGATCGCCGACAGCCAGCTCCGCCACACCCTCGCCGACCGCGTCGACCACGCCTGCACCGTCCTGATTCGGCACGATCTCGCCGAACTCCGGCATCGCTCCGCTGCCGGCGCGCGCCTTCCAGTCCGTCGGGTTGACGCCCGAGACGGTGACCTTCACCCGGACCTCGCCCGGCCCGGGAGGGGACGGCTCACGCTCCTCGAGCGAGAGGACGGACGAACTGCCGGTGCGGGAGTAGACGATCGAGCGCATGCCAGGGCCAACGCGTCGGTCGCGGCGGGCATTTCCGCGACGCGCGGGGTTCTCTCGGCGAGTTGTCCAAACGTCCTAGAATTTCTGTTCGAATGTCGGAAGCACTTGGCATCATAGAGATATGAACATCCTCACCGACATGCGGGAGCGGCTCGACCGTCTCTCGGAGTGTGAGGAGCTGGATGTCAACGCGGTGGAGCTGCTGCCGAGTGCGCTGCAGCTGAGCGATGCCTCTCTCATGGCCCTGCTGGCCGATGTCGCCGCGATCGCGAACGACGCGGAGCGACTGCAGACCGTGCTGGCCGGCGTCGCGGCGCAGCGGTCGCAGCGCGATCGCGGACACTCGGGACTCGCCGCCGTGCAGGGGCACGCGACGCCGGCATCGCTCATCCAGGCGATCACCGGCGGCACGAAGGCCGAGGCGAATCGGCACGTCCGCGTGGGAACCGCTCTGCTGGAAGACGCCGGGATGACGACGGATGCCGCACCCTCCGCGACCGAAGACGACGGGCCCGATGCCGGTGGCGGCGACGGAGGAGTCGCGACCGTCGCGCCGGCGTCGTGGCACGCGCCGCTGAGGGCGGCGCTGCTCGACGGACGGATCACCTCGGCGCAGCACGACGCGATCCGTCGGGGGCTCGGCGAGCCGCGTGTCGAGGGAACGACCGACCCGGCCGGGGCTGCGGTTCGCGAGGCGTGGTCGCTCGCCGCGGAGGGACTCATCGCCGAGTCATCGACGATGCCCGCCGAGGAGCTTCAGAAGCGAGCGCGGACGGTGCGCGATCTGCTCGACCCCGTCGGAGCCGAAGAGCGATACGCGCGCCGCTTCGAGAACCGCTCCTTCCGGATGTGGGTCGACGCCGACGGTCAGCACCGCGCCAGCATCGCGCTCGACGACGAGATGGGCCTGTGGGTGCAGGCGATGCTCGACGCAGCCCTCCGGCCGCGCCGCGGCGGACCGCGCTTCGTCACCGAACAGGAGCGTCAGCAGGCCGACGAGCTGATCGCCGACCCTCGCACCAACGACCAGCTCGCGTACGACCTGTTCGCCGACGTGCTCCGCGCCGGAGCTCTCGCCGACGCGGCCGAGGTCTTCGGCGCCCGGCAACCGGGTGTGCGCATGGTCGTCATCAAAGACGCCGGCGGCCCTCGCGACGCGTTCGGCCGCCTCGTCGCGACCGGCCACGCCGAGGACGGCGGCGCGCCGCTCCCGTGTTCGGTCGTCGACCGCAACAGCTGCGCGAACGGGTCCCTCGACGTGATCGTCGATGCGTACGGCAATCCGCTCGATCTGGGCCGCGAGGCTCGCCTGTACTCGTCACGCCAACGTCTCACGCTCGCCATTCGCGACGGCGGATGCCTCTGGCCCGGCTGCAACCGACCACCCTCGTACTGCGAGGCCCACCATTGCGACCACTACGCCGAACACGACGGCCGCACCGACATCGACCGCGGCGTGCTGCTCTGCAGATTCCACCACATGCTGCTCCACAACCGCGGCTGGCGGATCACCCGTGACGGCACGAGTCCATTCGTCCTCCACCCGCCACCCGGGGATGGCGCGCCCATCGTCCTCGAGTCCAAGTCGACCTGGAAGTGGGCGTGGGATCCCCCACCGCCTCCCGAACGTTCGACATGGCGCGCGGCCTGAGCGAGGCGCGCCGCTGCGCGCGCGTGTTCCCGATCTCGGGCGCCAACGATGGTGCGGGCTGTGGTGCGGCCAAGCGGTCGCTATGGCACGAGTCCCAGCGCTTCGGCTTCACGTGGACTATCGCGCCGGGCCTGCACTCGTCTCGCCGCCCAGGACACGCAACCGTGGCGAACAGAGCTCCACGATGTCGGAGCCACACGCCAGCATCGCTTCGACAGCCACGAGTGAAGGAGCACGGAATGGATTGGGTCGCCACGCTCGGCGCAGCGGCAATTACCGCAATCGGCACGTACGCCGGGGTACGCATCCAGCACGCGGGACCGCGCGAGCTCCGCCACGCACAGCAGCTCTCCGCTGAGATCGAGCGGATGGATGCCGCCTCACCAGTCGCGTCCTTCGCCACCGCCGCTCGAGACGACCTGGTGGTCAGCTGGGCCGTCCGAACCGCGGTCACGCCGTGGTCCGCGGCTCGAGCGCTGACGTTCTTGCTCCTCGGCGCCTCGATCGCGCTGTCGCTCATCGCCTTGGTGCCGACGCTTCTCGGCGTCATCGCCACGCTCCGAGAACAACCGGCACCAGCGGCGACGATGATGTCTCTGGCTATGACGGGGGTCGCGGCTGTGCTCCTGACTGCCGCGACAGTTCCGGCGCGGAGCTACAACCACAAGCTCCGGAGGCTTCGCCAACGGTTCCGGACGGAATGGGATCTCCCGCAGGAGCTGCAGCTGCGTACCTTCGCGCAGCCCATTCCCGGCCGCGCGCCCGCCCCGGCCGGACGCCGAGGCCAGCCTGACGATCACGTCGATCTACGGCGTGGGGCTTGAAGGGCCCGTTCGCATCCGTTCCTCCAACGGCGGCATGACATTGCCACGGGAATGGCATCGCACCATGGGGAACGCGCAAGTGAGCCTCAGCCTGACGGCGACATCGGTTCTCCCGACTCCGAGGCGCTGTCGCGGCAACCGCTGACGGTATCTCGGCCGCGTGACGAGGCGAGCCGTCGCCGTGGTGCCGATCACATCGAACACCCGGACCGTCCACGAGATCCAGGTGGTCCGGGGCGCCGCCGCGTCGGCCCGCCGCGCGACTCGAATGTGCGGGGCGAGCAGGTGCGGACGATCTCGGTTACACGGACCAGAGCCATCGCCGCCTGACTCGGCGCCGAGCACATGGTGGAGGTCGACGAATCCCTTCGGCTGCGCGTGGTGGCGCCGCCACGCGGTTCCTCCGCGCGGGAATCCGAGACCTCCCGCTGTCACGCCGTGGCATCCGCCTTCATCTCGGGGCACGCTCCGCCGGGCTCGGTGGCCAGCTCGAAGTGCCAGCGCTCGTTCGCGTAGGTCTGGCAGATGCCGTAGCGCGAGCCGTGCTCGATGAGCCACAGCTGCGCGTCGAGCGACCCGATGTCGACGGCGTCGCCCGTCACGTGCGGCGACTTCTCGGGCGTCGCCACGTACCGGCGCGCGACCTCCTCGCTCCCGTACCGCCCGATCGCGTCGTCGAACAGCCAGCGCTGGTAGGCCTCGTTGCGCCAGCCGCTCGTCACCGGGAAGAACGGGATGCCGTCGGCCGCGGCATCCGTCTGGGCCTCACGCAGCGCGTCTCGCAGTGCCGGATCCATGCGCGCGATCGCCGGGACATCCTCGTCGTCGGGTGTGACGACCGTGCCTTCGGAGATGAGGCCGTCCTCTGCGGTAGGGAGGAACGGCTGGTCGCCCGAGGGGGCGAGCCCCGAGCCCTGACCGTCGGGCTCCGCGCCCGTCGTCGCAGCGCCCGCCGGCGGCGGGGCCGGAAGCGCGAACGCCGCGAAGTTGGCCTGCACGGCGAAGACGGCGACGAGGGCGAGCAACGCGGCGATGCCGGCGGCGACGGCGAGCGCCACGAGCCGGCGCGTGCGCCCCTGCGCCGGGGTGACGGTGGTGGGAGAGAAGACGGAGTGCTGCATGCTCTCGATCTCACGCGGGCGCGTGTTGCGAGGGCGTACGGGAATCCGCATAGGTCGGCGATAGGTGCGGGCGTTTCGTCTCGTCGCCGGCGCTCCTCGCTCAACGACCGGAGGGAGCAGTCCGGCCGCGCTCAACGACCGGGGAGCCCCTCGCCCAGCGGCCGGAAGAGCAGTCCGGCCTCGCCCAGCGACTGGGGAGCATATGCCGGCGATATGTCGCCGCGCCTAGGCTGGGCGCATGCGCGTGCTGATCGTCGAGGACGAGCTCTACCTCGCCGAGGCCATCCGCGACGGGCTGCGCCTGGAGGCGATCGCGGCCGACATCGCCGGCGACGGCGACACCGCACTCGAGCAGCTCGCGGTCAACTCCTACGACGTCGTCGTGCTCGACCGCGACATCCCAGGACCCAACGGTGACGAGATCGCACGGCACCTCGCGGCCGAGCCGGAGAGTCCGCGCGTGCTCATGCTGACCGCGGCGGACCGCCTCGACGACAAGGCGAGCGGATTCGAGAGCGGCGCCGACGACTACCTCACCAAGCCCTTCGCCCTGCGCGAGCTCGTGCTGCGGCTGCGGGCCCTGGGTCGGCGGCCGTCCGCGGGCACTCCCCCGGTCGTCGAGGTCGCAGGCGTCCGGCTCGACCGCTTCCGGCGCGAGGTCTACCGCGACGGGCGCTACGTCGCGCTCACCCGCAAGCAGTTCGCGGTGCTCGACGTGCTGATGACGGCGGGCGGCGGGGTGGTCAGCGCCGAAGACCTGCTCGAACGCGCGTGGGACGAGAACGCCGACCCGTTCACCAACGCCGTCCGCATCACCATCTCGACGCTGCGCAAGCGCCTCGGCGAACCGTGGGTCATCGAGACCGTTCCCGGGGTCGGATACCGGATGTCGGCATGACCTCGCGCGCGCCCGAACGCCCGGCCGGGCTGTCGGTGCGGATCAAGCTCGCCGTCAGCTACGCCGGATTCCTCGTGGTCGCCGGCATCGCACTGTTCGTCGTCGGCTTTCTGCTGCTGCGTTTCGTGCCGACCGGCGCGCTCTTCGTCGAGGGCGGCGGGTGGGCGCCGAACCGCAACGATCTCATCGAGGTCTTCGTGCGGTACGCGTGGTGGGCGATGGCCGGTCTCGTCGTATTCGGGCTCGTCGGGGGGTGGCTGCTCGCCGGTGTCATGCTCCGCCCCCTCGGCCGCATCACCGAGGTCGCCCGCCGCGCCCGGGATGGGCAGCTCTCGCAGCGCGTCGCCCTGCCCGGGCCCCGCGACGAGCTCACCGACCTCTCCGACACGCTCGACGCCATGCTCGACCGCGTCCAGCGCACGATCGACGAGGAGCGCCGCTTCGCCGCGAACGCCTCGCATGAGCTGCGCACGCCGCACGCGATCATCCGCACGATGGTCGAGGTCGCGCAGGCCGATCCCGCCGGACGCGACATCGACGTCCTGCTCCAGCGCATCGGCACGACGAACGAACGTGCCATCGCGACGACCGAGGCGCTGCTCTCCCTCGCCCGCGCCGGGCGCGGCACCGAGCTCGAACGGGTCCCGGTCGACCTCGCCTCTCTCGTCGGCGATGCGGTCGACGAGGAGCGGGCGGATGCCGAGGCCCGCGGCATCCGTTTCGAAACCGCCCTCTCGCCCGCAGTCGTGAACGGCAATCGCGCGTTGCTCGCTCAGCTGGCGACCAACCTCGTGCACAACGCGGTGGTGCACAACGTCGATGGCGGCTGGGTGCAGGCGTCGGTGACGACGCCTCCCGCCGAGCTGGTGATCTCGAACGGCGGCCCCCAGATCGATCCGATGATGGTCGCGACGCTCACCGAGCCCTTCGTGCGCGCGGCCGGGCGCACGCGTCCCGCCGACGGCGGCGCGGGCCTGGGCCTCGCGATCGTCGCCTCGATCGTGCGTGCCCACGGCGGTGCGCTCGACGTCACCGCGCTGCGCGAGGGCGGGCTGCAGGTGCGGGTGACGCTGCCGGGCGAGTTCTCGCGCGTCACCCTCGGACGCTGACCCGCTCGGCTGGGGCCGCGGCCCGCTGCCCGGCCCGGCGCACCACGGCCACGAGCGCGCGCGGAAGCGTGACCAGCAGCACGCCGATCGCGGCGCCGACCGTGTTCCACAGCACGTCCGCCGGATCGGGAACGCGCCCCGGGATCGAGTCCTGCACGAACTCGACCGTCGCCGACAACGCGAACCCGGCGAAGATCGCGACAGGCCACCGGCGCCGGCTCAGCAGCAGTGCGACGGTCGCGCCGAGCGGAACGAACAGCAGCGTGTTGAGCGAGCGCTCGGTGAGTCCGCCGGGGATCCACAGCACGAGCGGCTCGGCGAGCGCCGTCATGGCCTGCACGAACAGCCGCCGCACGGGCGCGGCGATCCACGGCGGCGCGAGGGTCAGCCCGACGACGACGGCGAGCACGATCGCGGCGGCGAAGACACGGATGCCGCTGCCGCGCGGGGTCGAGAGGTCGGTCATGGGTCGCCCTTCCGCCGGCCCTCGGGTGAGCCGGCACGCCCCAGTCCACGTCGGCCGATGTTGCGCGAGCGTATGCGACCGCCGGCCGTTCGGCGCGGGGTCGGTCCCTCGGCACGGTCTCGATCCCTCGGCGCGGGGTCGGTCCCTCGGCGCGGGGTCGGTCCCTCGGCACGGTGTCGGTCCCTCGGCGCGGGGTCGCGGCATCCGTCACCGTCGTCCCGTGCGAAAACACCAGTCCGCAACGACGACACGCCGATGACGGATGCCGCACCCCGGCGTGTCGCGTCACCGACCGGTGTTTTCGCATCGGCCTCAGCCTCGGCACCGGTCTCGGGCTCGGCCTCGGGCGAGGGGCCGCGAGCGACGAGCACGAGGGCCCCGCGGCGGGCCGGGACGGATCGGCGACCGCGCCGGGTTCAGCCGGCCGGGTCGGCGGCCGGGTCGGCGGGCGGGAGGAGCGGCCGCAGGCGTTCGCTCAGCACGCTCGTGAGGTCGGCGCTGATCTCGGCGGTCAGGTGATGCGAGTCGCGATACACCAGCGTGTTGCCGATGATCGGGGGGCACCACTCCTCATCGCACAGGTACTCGTTGAGGTCGATGAGCGGGATGCCGCGGTCCGCTGTCGCCGACACCTGGGCCTCGCGCGCAGCACCCTCGAGAGCAACGTCGCGCGGCTGCCCGCACGCCTCGGCCTGCGACAGGTTCGCCGACAGGCACGGCGCCGGATCCTCGCGCATGTCGGGGGTGTCCGCGAGCACCGCCACCGGCACGTCCACCGCGTCGAGGGTGCGGCCGAGCGCGGCGTCCCACATGTCGGGCGAGTCCTCGACGTCGGGGGCGAGCTCCGCGTCTGAGAAGCTCGCGAGCAGCACGAGCACCGGCTGCGACTCGTCGACCCGCTCGATCACGGCGTCGCGCCACTGCGGGCACTGCGGGTACGGGCTCCCCTGGCGCAGCGTCTCGATGTCGGCGGCCGGGCATGAGCTCTTGGTGTGCACCTCGACGGCGTACCCGGCCGAGGTCGCGAAGGCCTCGACTGCGGGGAACCAGTGCGCCGCGTGCGAGTCGCCGAAGAGCACGATGCGCGGGGCCTCGGGGTCGCCGTAGACGCAGCCGTCGGCATCCGTCACGCCCGTGCCGCGGTTGCAGCCGTCGTCGTAGATCTCGGGAAGGCTCCCACGCGCCTCGCGCAGCTCGGGAGCGAGGTTCGCCGGCACGAAGCCGGTGCCGCGCGGTGATTCGGTGACGACGGTCTCGGGTGCCGCGCGCTCGACGTTGAGCTCCCGCGTGTCGGCCAGGGCGAACGCCCCGGTCGCCACCGCCAGGCACGCGACCGAGCCCGCGGCCGCCCCGGTGAGGGTGAAACGCGCCCGCGCCCGCGTGAGCACCGGCGCCTTGCGCACGGGGTCTTCGACGTATCGGTACAGCAGCCACGCCACCGGCACGCACGCGACCGCGACGAGCAGCGTCGCCCACAACGGCAGGCGCCCCGGCATCCCGGCCTCCGGCAGCACGAGCGCCGGCCAGTGCACGAGGTACAGCGAGTACGAGATCAGCCCGAGGAACGTCATCGCGCGCAGCGAGAGCATCCGGGTGGGGCCGCCGCGGGTCTCCCCCGCAGCGATCACGGCGGCCGTGCCCAGCACCGGAAGCGCGGCGGCCGCGCCGGGGAAGAGCGTCTCGGACGAGAAGAAGACGACGGATGCCGCGACCGCCGCGATCCCGGCCCACCCCAGCATCGGGGCGAGGCGCTCCGGTATCGCGCGCGCCCGGTGCTGCAGCACCACCGCGACGAGGCCGCCGACGCCCAGCTCCCACGCACGCGACGGCAGCGAGAAGAAGGCCCACGGCTGCGACTGGAACGTCAGCCACACGCACAGCGCGAACGAGGTCGCCACCACCGTCGCCAGGACGACGACCACGGCGCGCCGCGTGCGCGCCAGCGCCCACGCGAGGGCGAGCAGCGCCGGCCAGAGCAGGTAGAACTGCTCCTCGACGCCGAGCGACCAGTAGTGCTGGAACAGCGACGGGGTCGAGGCCTCGGCGAGATAGTCCGCGTCGGCCGCGGCGAAGAAGTAGTTCGGCACGTACAGCGCGGTCGCGACGGCGCCCGCCCACACGTCGCGCATGAGCAGCGGCGGGTACCAGATGAGCGCGGCGATCACTGAGAGCACCAGCACCGCGAACGCGGCGGGAAGGATGCGGCGGGCTCGACGCGCGTAGAACTCGCCGAACCGCAGTCTTCCGTGGCGCTCGAGCTGATCGAGCAGGTGTGTCGTGATGAGGAAGCCCGAGATCACGAAGAAGACGTCGACGCCGACATACCCGCCCGGGAGGAACGGCAGTCCCGCATGGTAGAGCAGCACCGCGCCGACTGCGATCGCACGCAGCCCCTGGATGTCGGCACGAAAGCCCGTCGTCCGGTCGGCTTGCGCGCGGGCTCGGTCTACCACGGACGGAAGTCTAGGAGGCCACGGTGAACTGCGGCATGCCCTTGACTCCGGCGGCAGAACCACCCTGTTTTGCGGCGGGCGCGAGTGGATCCGCGCTGCGATCAGGCCTCCCGGACCGCGACGACGACCTTGCCGAGCGCCCGGCCTTCGCCATGCCACGCCAGGGCTTCAGGGACCTCGTCGAGCGCGAACACGCGGTCGATCCGCACCTCGATCTCTCCGCTCGCACATCGCTGCGCGACCTGCTCGAACTGCCTCGGGCCCTGGCGCACGAAGAGCACGCCGAGGCGCGCACCGGTCAGCAGACCGAGCAGCGGGCCGACCGTCGTCATCCGCAGCAGCGCCCGCGCGGTGCCGCCCACCACGACGCACCTCCCGCCTCGGGCGAGCGCACGCCGGTACGCGAAGATCGAGCGATGCGCCACGAGGTCGACGATGAGGTCGTACCGGCCGGTGCGGGTGAAGTCATCGCTCCGGTAGTCGATGGCCTCCTCGGCTCCGAGCGTCCGGAGGTAGTCGAGCTTGCGTTCGTTGTCGACCGCCGTGACGTGCACGCCCTCCGCCACGGCGAGCTGGATGGCGAGCGAGCCCGAGCCTCCGCCCGCGCCGTTGATCAGCATCCGTGATCCCGGCGCGGCGAGTGCGACCGCCTGCGCGGCGATCGCGCCCGCCTGGGGAAGGGCGGATGCCTCGACGAACGACAGCCGCGCAGGCTTCGGCGCCAGCGCCGACTCGGGCATGACGGCGAACTCCGCGAAGCCCCCGTTGCCGTGCGACAGGTTGTCGCCGAACACGGCGTCGCCCGCACCGAACCGCGTCGCACCGTCGCCGACCGCGGCGACCCGGCCGGCGATGTCGGACCCGAGGATGGTGTGGCGCGGGCGGCGCATACCGCCGACGCGGGCGTACGCGGGAGTGCCGCGGAGGTTCTCCCAGTCCGACAGGTTGATCGACGTCGCCACGACCTCGACGAGCACCTCACCCGGCCCCGGCACCGGCGTCGGCACCTCGCGCATCTCGAGCACGTCGGTCCCGCCGTACTCCTCGTACACCACAGCTCGCACGGCATCACCCTACGCAAGCCCCGGTTCGCTCGGGCGAGGCCCCGAGGCGCCCCCGGCTAGAGTCGAAGGGTCGCGCCGCGTGCCGCGGCATCCTTCCCTTCCACCGCCGGACCACCGGCGTGCAACGGCGCGCACCCACGACGACCGCACTGAGGAGCATGGTGACCACTGCAGACACCGCCGGCCGCTACCGCATCGAGCCCACCGTGCTGCAGGCCCTGCGATCGCCGCGCCTGCTCACCCGCGAGGTGCTCGCAGGACTCGTCGTCGCCATCGCGCTCATCCCCGAGGCGATCGCGTTCTCGATCATCGCCGGCGTCGACCCGCGCGTCGGGCTGTTCTCGTCGTTCGTGATGGCCGTCGTCATCGCGTTCACGGGCGGCCGCCCCGCCATGATCACCGCGGCGACCGGCGCGGTCGCCCTCGTCATCGCGCCCGTCGCTCGCGAGTACGGACTCGACTACTTCATCGCGACCGTGCTGCTGGCCGGCGTCATCCAGATCGTGCTCGCGGTGCTCGGCGTGGCGAAGCTCATGCGCTTCATCCCGCGCTCGGTGATGGTGGGGTTCGTGAACGCGCTGGCGATCCTCATCTTCGCCTCGCAGGTGCCGCAGCTGATCGGCGTGCCGTGGGCGGTGTACCCCCTGGTGGCCGTGGGGCTGGCGATCCTCTTCCTGTGGCCGAAGCTGACCCGCGCGGTGCCCGCGCCCCTCATCGCGATCGTGCTGCTCACCGGCGCGGTCGTCGTGTTCGGAATCTCGGTGCCGACCGTGGGCGACCAGGGTGAGCTGCCGCGCAGCCTGCCGGAGCTGTTCATCCCGAACGTCCCCTTCACGTGGGAGACGCTGCAGATCATCGCGCCGTTCGCGCTCGCGGTCGCCGTCGTCGGGCTGCTCGAGTCGCTCATGACCGCGAAGCTGGTCGACGACATCACCGACACCCATTCCCGCAAGACCCGCGAGGCGTGGGGGCAGGGCGTTGCGAACATCGCCTCGGGACTTTTCGGGGGCATGGGCGGCTGCGCGATGATCGGCCAGACGATGATCAACGTCAAAGCGTCCGGCGCCCGCACGCGCATCTCGACATTCCTCGCCGGGGTGTTCCTGCTGATCCTCGTCGTCGTGCTGGGCGACATCGTCGCGATCATCCCGATGGCGGCGCTCGTGGCCGTCATGATCCTGGTCTCGGTGGCGACGTTCGACTGGCACAGCATCCGTCCGTCGACATTGAAGCGGATGCCCTTGAGCGAGACCGTCGTGATGCTCATCACCGTCGCCGCCACCGTGTGGACCCACAACCTGGCCATCGGCGTGACCCTCGGCGTGCTCGCGGCGATGGTGCTGTTCGCTCGGCGGGTCGCGCACTTCACCACCGTCACCCGCACGGTCGACGGCGAGGTCGCGCGCTACCGCGTCGACGGCGAGCTGTTCTTCGCGTCGAGCAACGACCTCACAACCCAGTTCGAGTATGCGGCCGACCCCTCACGCGTTGTCATCGACCTCTCGCGCACGCACGTGTGGGATGCCTCGACGGTCGCCGCGCTCGACGCGATCGTCACGAAGTACGAGCAGCGCGGCACGAGCGTCGAGCTCGAGGGCATGACCGACGCCGCCGCCGAGTTCCACGGGCGGCTGAGCGGCGGGCTCGGCTCGGCCGGCTAGGACGTCAGTCCGGTTCACGAACTCAAAGCGCGCTCACAGGTTCGCGGGACCAAATGGGACGAGGCATCCGTTCTCTTGTATGACGCCGCAGCCAGCGACGTCGCCCGAGGAGGAACCACGTGAATCCCACCGACTACCGCAAGACCCCCGAGGCGCTCAGCCGCCTCACCGACGCGCAGTACCGCGTCACCCAGGAGGACGGCACCGAGCCCGCCTTCCGCAACGAGTACTGGAACACTCACGACCCCGGCATCTATGTCGACGTCGTCTCGGGGCAGCCCCTGTTCTCGTCAGCCGACAAGTACGACAGCGGCACCGGATGGCCGAGCTTCACCAAGCCCATCGATCCGGCTGCCGTGACGACGAAGAAGGACTGGAAGCTGATCCTCCCGCGCACCGAGGTGCGGTCATCGGGCGCCGACAGCCATCTGGGCCATGTCTTCCCCGACGGGCCACGGGATGCCGGAGGCCTGAGATACTGCATGAATTCGGCCGCGCTGCGCTTCGTGCCCGCCGCCTCGCTCGAGGCCGAGGGCTACGGCGAGTACCGGCACCGTTTCGACGAGCTCAACGACCGCGACGACACCCAGAACCAGGAGCACACCTCATGACCAGCGGACCCTTCGACACGGGTGAGATCACCCGCACCCCCGGCACCGAGACGGCCGTCCTCGCCGGCGGCTGCTTCTGGGGCATGGAAGACCTCATCCGCCGTCAGCCCGGCGTCCTGTCGACGCGCGTGGGCTACACCGGCGGCGAGAACGCCCACGCGACCTACCGCAAGCACCCGGGTCACGCCGAGGCGGTCGAGATCGTGTTCGACCCGACCCAGACGTCGTACCGCGACATCCTGGCGTTCTTCTTCCAGATCCACGACCCGTCGACCCTGAACCGGCAGGGCAACGACATCGGCTCCAGCTACCGCTCCGCGATCTTCCCGCTCACCCCCGAGCAGGAGCAGGTCGCACGCGACACCATCGCCGACGTCGACGCGTCGGGCCTGTGGCCGGGCGAGGCCGTCACCACGATCGAGCCCGCGGGTCCGTTCTGGGAGGCCGAGCCCGAGCATCAGGACTACCTGATCAAGTATCCCAACGGCTACACCTGCCACTTCCCGCGTGCGGGATGGGTGCTGCCCAAGCGCGCCGACGCCACCGCGTAGGAGCGAACGGCACGGATGCCGCGACCCCGCCGGGTCGCGGCATCCGTCGTCTCATCCCCGCGCCCCGCGAGCCAGCTCGTGGAAGACGTCGAACGCCTCGTTGCGCACGCGCTCGAGGCCCTGGTCACCGCCGCGGCGGAGGTCGACGAGACCGAACTCCATGAACCAGTCGTCGGGCGTCGTCTGATCGAACCGGTACAGCCAGTCGACCATGGTGAAGAACGGGAACCAGGTGTACCCGACGATGTCTCGCCCCTCCGCACGCATCGCCCCCAGTTCGGCCGCGGAGTCGCGCAGCCACGCGATCTTCTCCGCCGGAGTGCCGACCAGCGACGTCTCGGTGACGATGATGGGCGCGTCGTACCGGTCGGCATAGGCCTCCAGCAGGGCGCGCAGACCGCGGGTACCCGCGTCCACCGGCGTCCACACGCCGTCGTCGACCTGCCCCGTCGAGAAGTGGGGGTAGTAGTTCACGCCGACGACGTCAGGGGTGACGGCGTTCTCACGGAACCACTCCAGGTCCGCGTCGGTCACGCCGTGCTCCTCGAGGTACGGCCGGATCGGCGACTCCCCGCCGACACGGCCCGTGATGAGGTCGAGGGCGACGAACCGCCGTTCCTCGAGAAGGTCGCGCGGCAGCGGAGACGTGTCGCCGTCGAACAGGAATCCGGCGTCCACGTGCACGAAGGTCGCGCCGGGATGCACGGCCGCGATCTCCTGCTGCGTGCGCACCATGCCGCGTGCGAGCTGCAGCACCATCTTGACGAAGCCGTCCTGCCCGGTGAGGTAGGGAGGCCACGAGCCGTTCTGTCCGCACCACTCGGCATTCACGACGGGCTCGTTCAGCGGCGTGTAGTCCGTCCACACGTCCCGGTACCGCTCCGCCACGGCACGGCCGTACGAGGCGACGCGCTCGGGGTACGACGCGTTCAGGAACGAGTTCTCCAGCCACAACGGCGTGCCGTAGTGCATGAGGTCGACGACGCAGCGGATGCCGAGCTCGCGCATTCTCGCGGCGACCTGGTCGGTCCACGACCAGTCGAACTCGCCCGGTCGCGGCTCGACCAGGTACCACGGCACACCCCACCGCAGGAACTCCGCGCCGCTCTCGGCGACCAGTTCGAGGTCCTCGCGCCATCTCGCGTAGTGCTGGGTCAGCTCGTACTCGTCGAGCTTGCGATGCCCGGGCTTCTCCTGCGGGATGAAGGTGTCTTCGATGCCGACGCCGTAGAGGAGGCGGTCGTCACGGTACCAGGGGGTGTCGCTCACGCGGCATCCTTTCTCGTTCGGTGGAGGTTCACAGGCGTGCGGGTGGTCACTTCAGGCCGGTCGTCGCGATGCCCGCGACGAAGCTGCGCTGGATCAGCAGGAAGAAGATCACGACGGGCAGCAGCGCCAGCAGCGATCCCGCCATCAGCAGCCCGTACTCGACGACGTGCTGTCCCATGAACAGCGCGAGACCGGCGGGCAGCGTCGACGACTCGACCGACGACGACATGACGAGGGGCCACAGCAGGTCGTTCCAGTTGTACTGGAAGTGGAACAGGCCCAGCGTCAGCAGCGCCGGCCGCGCGAGCGGCATGATGATGCCCCAGTAGATCCGCCACTCCGACGCGCCGTCGACGCGCGCGGCCTCCTCGAGGTCCTTCGGGAGCGAGAGGAAGAACTGCGTCAGGAAGAAGATGCCGAACGCGTTCGTCATGCGCGGGATGATCATGCCGGGCAGCGTGTTCGTCAGCCCCATGCCGTTGAGCATGTCGTACAGCGGGATGAGCGTCACCTGGAACGGCAGCATCAGGAGCAGCAGGATGCCGACGAACACGAATCCGCGACCGCGGAACGGGATGCGGGCCAGCGCATAAGCCGCCATCGAGTCGAACAGCAGCGAGATGAGCGTCACGCCGCCGGCGAAGATGATCGTGTTGACGTACAGCTGCGCGAACGGGATGCGCTCCCACACGGCCACGAAGTGATCGAGGGTGAGTTCGCGCGGCCACAGCGTCGGCGGGTACGTCACGATGTCGGCTTCGGGCTTGAACGCGGTGAAGACCATCCAGATGATCGGCAGCAGCATCAGGAGACCCACGAGGATCGACGTGATCGCGAGCAGCCACGTGGCTGCGCGCGACGTGCTCGATCCGCGACGACGCGTGATCGTCGGGTCGGCGATCGCGGTCTCCGAGGTCGGAAGCGTGGTCACGGCCATCAGTAGGTCACCTGCTTACGGCGGAGATATCCGAACTGGATCATGGACAGGACGAAGACGAAGATGAGCAGCACGAACGAGATCGCCGATGCGTATCCGAAGCGCAGCTCCTGGAATCCTTCGCGGTAGATCAGCATCACGAGCGTCTCGGTGCGGAAGAACGGCCCTCCGCGCGTCATCACGTAGATCTGATCGAATGCCTGCAGGGTCGCGATCAGAGCGAGCACCGAGACGAGAAGCGTCTGGTTCGAAAGCAGCGGGAGGGTGATCCTCCGGAATCGCTGCCACGCGCCGGCACCGTCGAGCCGCGCGGCCTCATACATGTCCACCGGGATCGACTGGAGTCCGGCGAGGTAGATCACCATGTAGAACCCGACGTTCTTCCAGACGCCGACGATCATGACAGCCGCCATCGCGTACCGCGGATCGCTGAGCCAGCCCTGCTCGGGCACGATGCCGATGAAGCCCAGCCAGTACGACAGCAGGCCGATGTTCGGGTCGAGCAGGAACGCCCACGCGATCGCGATGATGCCGAGCGAGACGATGAACGGGAGGAAGATCGCGGTGCGGGAGAACGCCCGGCCCGCGAACCGCTGGTTGAGCATGACCGCGAACACGAGCGCGAGGATCACCGTGACGGGCGTCACCACGAGCGCGTACACGATCGTGTTGCCGAAGGCGTTCCAGAAGGCGCCGTCCTGCAGCAGCTCGATGTAGTTGTCGAGGCCGATCCACTCGGCCGCGCGGATGAGGTTGTACTCGGTGAACGAGAGGTACACCGCCTGCGCCATCGGGTACAGCGTGAACGCCGCGAGGATGATGATCGCAGGGGAGAGGAACAGCCACGCGGTGCGGGCGCGGCGGCCCTCGGCGCTGATGCGCCTCCGGCGCGGTTCGGGTGCCCGCTCGGCGGGCGGCGCCGGCGGGGCGACGGTCGTCGTCATGGGGAGCCTTCCGGAGGCGGGCGGCATCGCCGCCGCCCGCCTCTTCGTGGGGTTTACTTGTCGAGTTCGGCCTGCACCTGTGCAGAGGCGTCCGTGAAGATCTCCTGCACGGTGCCCTCGCCGTTCAGCGCTCGCTGCACCGAGGGATTGAAGATCGTCTCGATGATCGGGCCGCCGGCCGCGATGCCCGGCAGCAGCACGCGGGAGCTCTCGGCGACGTCCGGTGCGCCGAAGATCGCCGGGTAGGGGCTCTCGGTGATCTGGTCGGCGACGTCCGGCCGCGTGGGCGGGAAGCCCGATCCGTTGGCCCACGTGATCTGCCCCTCGGGCGAGTTCCAGTACGCGAAGAACTCGTACGCGGCCTGCTTCACTTCGTCGCTCGCGTTGGACGGGATGCCCATCGACACGACGTCCGCCAGGATGGCGTCACTCGAGGGGCCCGCGAACGGCTTGGCCAGACCGAAGTCGATCCCCGACTCCTCGAACCCCGTCGTCATCCAGGGGCCGACGATCTCGATCGCCGCCTTGCCGGTCTGGAACAGCTTGTCGGCGTCCGCGCCGGAGAGCCCGACGGGGCTCGCCTGCTGGTTGCGGACCAGATCGATCCAGAATTCGAGAGCCTCGAGCGACTCGGGGCTGTCGAGTTCCGAGGTCGTGCCATCGTCCGAGACGATCGCGCCGTCCGTGCCCCACAGCAGGGACGGGAAGATCGGCACCGTCTCGTGGTCTGCCAACGCGATCGCGTACTGCTCCGGCTTGCCGTCCCCGTTCTCGTCGACGGTCAGCTGGGGCACGATCGCGGCGAACTCGTCCCACGTGGTCGGCGGGGCCTCGGGATCGAGGCCCGCGGCCGTGAACAGCGCCTTGTTGTAGTACATCATCATGGGCGCGTAGTTCACCGGGACGCCGTAGTTGGCACCGTCGTAGATCGACGCCTCGACGGCCGCCGGAGTGATGGCATCCGTCTCATTCGCGGCATCCTCGTAGAAGTCGTCGACGGGCATGAACAGCCCTTCGTCCGCGAACTGCGGGATGCGCGACGCCGACATCGCGATGATGTCGGGGCCGCTGTTGCTCGCGACCGAGGTGAGCACCTTCTGGTACAAGGTGTCCCACGGCATGATGTTCGCCTTCACCTCGATCTCGTCCTGCGAGGCGTTGAAGTCGTCGATCACCTGCTCGAGTGCTGGGCCGTCGGGCCCGGTGAAGCCGTTCCAGAAGTCCAGAACGATCTTTCCGTCGGACGTGTTCTCATCGCCGCCGCCGGAACCCTGCCCGGCGCACCCGCTCAGGGCGAGGGCGAATGCTGACACTGCTGCGGTCGCGACGGCGACCCGTCGTGACCGGCCGCGCGAGATGCCGTGCTGTGTGTTCATCGGTCAATTTCCCCTTCGAGTACCGTTCAACGTTGAACGAACGGATCGAGAACTGTTATACATGACCGGTAATCGTTGAACAAGACTCGATGCTGTGCCAATGTGATCGACGCGACGACGCAGAAGGGATGGGGGACGGATGCCTCGCACAACACTCAAGGACGTCGCCGCACACGTCGGCGTGTCGGCCAAGACCGTTTCCAACGTCGTCAACGGCACGGGATGGGTCACCGAGGATCTCGCCGCCCGGGTCCGCGCGGCGCTCGTCGAACTCGGCTATCGCCCGAACACGGCGGCGCGCCAGTTGCGAAGCGGCCGCAGCGGCATGATCGCGCTCGCCCTGCCGGAACTCAGCCAGCCGTACTTCGCGGAACTGGCCGCGGAGCTGGTCCGGGCGGCGCAGGAGCGCTCCATCACGGTGCTCGTCAATCAGACCGACGGGCGCGCCGAATCCGAGCGACGGATCAGTGACGGCCTCGACGCCCCCGCGGTCGACGGGCTCATCCTGAGCCCGCTGGCGCTGGGAGCGAAGGATCTCGAGGGCCGGCTCGACACGACGCCGCTGGTGCTGCTGGGCGAGCACATCGGCGCGAGCACGTTCCCTCACGTGACGGTCGACAACACCGCTGCGGCGAAGGCGGCCACCGAGCACCTCCTCTCGCTCGGACGCCGCAGGATCGCGGCGATCGGCGTCCAGGACTCCGGTCCGAACGAGACGTCCGAGCTGCGCCTCGCCGGCTACCGCGAGGCGCTGCACGAGGCGGGAATCGACGTCGACGAACGGCTGATCCTGCCGGTGGACGAGTTCCACCGTGCCGATGGTGCGGCGGCCGCCCGGGCGATCCTCGACTCCGGGCTCGAACCCGACGGGGTGTTCGCGTTCAACGACCTCCTCGCCCTCGGCGCGCTCCACGTCTTCGTCACGGCAGGCGTCTCGGTTCCCGACGACCTCGCGATCATCGGCTTCGACGACATCGAGGAGTCGCGATACAGCACTCCGGCGCTGACGTCGGTGTCACCGGACACCGCTGCGCTCGCGCGCACGGCCATCGACCTGCTGTTCGAATCGCCCGGCAAGCCGGGCATCCACACCGTCGGGTTCACCATCGCGCACCGCGCGAGCACGAAAGGACCGATCGAATGACCGACTCCGCCGGACTGGATGCGACCGCGCTCGACGGATCGTACCCACGCCCGCAACTCGTGCGCCCCTCGTGGTGCGACCTGTCGGGCGAATGGGACTTCGCGCGCGACGACGATCTCACCGCGCGTGTCGGCGACGTCCGGTTCGACCGCACCATCATCGTTCCGTTCCCGCCCGAGTCGCCGGCATCCGGCATCCACGAGACGGGTTTCACACCGTGCGTGTGGTACCGCCGCCGAGTCGGCAGGCGGGAGCTCCTCGCCGCCGGACTCGGAGAAGAGGCGTCCCGGGTGCTCCTCCACTTCGGCGCTGTCGACCACACCGCGACCGTGTGGGTGAACGAGCGCCTCGTGGCCACCCACACCGGCGGGCAGTCGCCGTTCACGGCCGACATCACCGATGCCGTCGACGTCGACGGCGACAACGTCATCGTGGTGCGCGCCGTCGATCTGCCGGCGGACGTGTCGGTGCTGCGGGGCAAGCAGGACTGGCTCGAGGAGCCGCACTCGATCTGGTATCACCGCACGACGGGCATCTGGCAGCCCGTGTGGCTCGAGTGCGTCCCGGCCACCTCGATCGGCGCGATCTCGCTGCGCTCCGACCTCCCCAATGCGAGCATCGACGTCGAGGTGCAGCTCGCCGGTCCCACTCCGCCTGCCGACGCGTGGGTGCGGGTCGCCGTCTCGCACGAAGGGCAGACGATCGCGGAAGGCCGGGTGCGCACGCTCGGCCGCGACACGGCGAGCGTGCGGCTCGTCATCCCGCACCAGCTCAACGGCCAGCAGTACGAAGAGCTGCTGTGGACACCCGGCCGTCCGACCCTCCTGCCGGCATCGGTCGCACTCGAGACGGCGGACGGATCCGAGATCGACCGCGTCTCGAGCTACGTCGGGCTTCGCAGCGTCGCCGTGTCGCGCGACGCCTTCCTGCTCAACGACCGGCCCACGACGGTTCGTGCGGTGCTCGCCCAGAACTACTGGCCCGAGACCCACCTCGCCGCGACCGCGGATGCGCTGCGGCGCGAGGTGGAGCTCATCCTCGAACTGGGCTTCAACACCGCACGCGTGCATCAGAAGGCCGAAGACCCTCGATTCCTGTACTGGGCCGACCGGCTCGGGCTCATGGTGTGGGCCGAGACCGCGAGCGCCTACTCGTTCGACGAACGGGCGATGACGAGCCTCGTCGAAGAGTGGACCGCGATCGTCGCGCGCGACCAGTCCCACCCGTCGATCGTCGTGTGGGTGCCGCTCAACGAGAGCTGGGGCGTACAGCACATCTCGCACGACCCTCGCCAGCAGGCGTTCAGCCGTTCGATCGCCGACCTCACGCGGGCGCTCGACGGCACCCGGCCGGTCATCTCGAACGACGGCTGGGAGCACGCGGCGTCCGACATCCTGACCATCCACGACTACGAGTCCGACCCCGCCGTCCTCGCCGCGCGGTACGGCGACGACGAGCGGCTCCGCCGGATGACCGAGGGGTTCGGGCCTGCCGGCCGCCGCCTGTCGCTCGCCGACGGAGCGGGCGAGCTCCCGGTCATGGTCACGGAGTTCGGCGGTGTGAGCCTGCGTACCGGGAACGACGCCGACTGGGGATACTCGACCGCCAACGACCCTGCCGCCTTCGAGCGCAGCGTGACGGCGATCGTCCGGGCGATCGCGACCGCCGCGCCGCTCGCCGGATTCTGCTACACGCAACTCACCGACACCGGGCAGGAGACGAACGGACTCCTCGCCGCGAGCCGGACGCCCAAAATCCCCGTCGAGCGCATCCGCGCTGCCGTGCTCGGGCGGGAGTGAACGCCCGCTACTCCCCCACCGGCTCCACGGGTTGACGGAGGATCGTCCGCAGACGCTCGGGCGCGGACCGCCGCGGGTCGGTCAGGTAGATCTCGTGATGACGGCCGGTCATGCGCAGTCCCGCGTCGGGGAGGAACCGGTGGTGCATCTCCTCGAGCACAGGCGCCTCGTCGTCGTACGAGCCGACGTGCAGGGTCTGGACGCACCGGCCCTCGGCGAGCTCCTCGAACCGGAGCGCCGCGACGGCGGGCGATCCCCCCTTCTCGCTCACGGCCTCCCGCGCCCGCTCGACATGCGAGGGCTCGATCCAGTCGGGGACGAGGCTCATCATCGTCCAGCTCCACCGCGACTTGTCGCGCTGCGTCGTGAACGACGCCATGTCGTCCGACCACCACAGCCCCTCGAGCGGCATCACCACGTAGTCCCGGCCGAGGTCGACCTTGCTGAGGAACTTCAGCTTGTACGCGACGCCGAAGATCGCCGAGACCGCGTCTCGGTAGAGCTCTGACGTGTTGGGGTCGCCGTGACCGTCGACCATCAGATACCGCAGCGGCGGCACCTCGACGATCTCGAACGATCCGCGCGGCGCGGTGTAGGCGGCGATCTGCTTCTTCAGGTCGACTTTCATTGCTCGGTCTCCACGATCTGCGACTCGTCGGGGTGCCCGCCGGCGCGGTTGTCCAGGCGGGCGTGCTACAGTGACGATGCCCCATCGGGCTTTTCGTCGACCTCCTGCCTCAACGAGGATACGCAGAGCTTCCGACACCACCGCCACCTGCGGTCACACCATCCACTTCCCCGCGCCGCACACGACATCGCCTGCAGCGCATCCTCATAAGGCACTCTTGATTCTCTCTTCCGCCGCCGCACCTCGGCAGGCGCTCGGCTGGCGACAGGCCGACGACGACGTGTTCGTCGCGACCCTCGCCGGCGAGTACGCCGGATTCGTCGCGGTCACGTCCCACGGCTTCGAGGCGCACAGCGCCCACGGCGCCCACCTCGGCGACTACGCCACCCGCGACCTCGCATCGACCGCGGTGGCGGCATCCGTCGCCTCGCTCGCCCCCGCACCCGCGCACCACATGCGCCTCACACGTCCGCTCCGCACACTTCGGAGCGGCACCCACGGCCGTTCACACGGCCCACGAAGAAAAAGGAAAGACACGATGGCCACTGGCACCGTGAAATGGTTCAACTCCGAGAAGGGCTACGGCTTCATCGCCCCCGATGACGGCACCGCCGACCTCTTCGCGCACTTCAGCGCGATCTCGGGCGACGGGTTCAAGGAGCTCCGCGAGGACCAGAAGGTCGAGTTCGACACCGAGCGCGGCCCCAAGGGTCTGCAGGCGGCGAACATCCGCCCCCTCTGATCTCCCACAGTCAGCCGGGGGTGCCGAAAGGCGCCCCCGGCTGACTGATGTCTGGGAGTCCGGTCGTATACCGCCTGCGTCATACCGGTGCGCGTAGCCTGGCAGAAGCGATGGGCAACCGCCTCTGGCTCAACGGCCACAGCGGTCACGATCGAAACCGGGTGCTCCCATCTCTGCCACCGCCCTCGAGTCGCGTCTCGGTCCCATTCGACAGACCTACGCCGGCACCGACGAGTTCCCGCCCCTCACCCGCGCCTACACCGACATCGCCCAGGTCGTGCGCGAGACCGGCCTCATGCGCCGCGCGCCGTGGTTCTACGGCATGGTCGCCACAGCCATCGCCCTCGGCTTCGGCGGGGCCATCACGGGCTTCATCCTGCTGGGCGACTCCTGGTTCCAGCTCCTCATCGCAGCGGCGCTGGGCATCCTCTTCACGCAGGTCGCGTTCCTGGCGCACGAGGCCGGGCACCGGCAGATCCTCTCGTCCGGCCCCGCGAACGACCGGCTCGCCCGCATCCTCGCCGGCGGCATCGTCGGCATCAGCTTCTCGTGGTGGACCACCAAGCACACGCGCCACCACGGCAACCCCAACCGCGTCGGCAAGGATCCCGACATCGAGGTCGACACGGTCTCATTCCTCGAGACGGATGCCGCGGAGGCACGTGGTCTGCGACGGTTCATCACGCGCCGCCAGGGGTGGCTGTTCTTCCCGCTCCTGACTCTCGAGGGCGTGAACCTGCACTTCCTCGCGATCCGCCACCTCTTCGGACCCGACGGGGCGAAGGACCGCTACACCGAGCTGGGCCTGCTGGCGCTGCGGTTCGCCGTGGTGTGGACCCCGGTGTTCGTGTTCCTGCCGCTCGGCATGGCGTTCGCGTTCCTCGCCGTCCAGCTCGCGGTCTTCGGCGTGTACATGGGAGCCTCGTTCGCCCCCAACCACAAGGGCATGCCGGTGATCGCCAAGGACGCGAAGCTCGACTTCTTCAGCAAGCAGGTGCGCACCTCGCGCAACGTCTCGGGCGGCTGGTGGGCGACGAGCCTCATGGGCGGCCTCAACTACCAGATCGAGCACCACCTCTTCCCGAGCATGGCGCGCCCTCAGCTCGCGAAGGCACGCGCCATCGTCATCGACCACTGCCGCGCGCTCGGCGTCCCGTACACCGAGACGACGCTGCTGCAGTCCTACGGCATCGTGATCGCCTACCTCAACCGCGTCGGCCTCGCTGCCCGCGACCCGTTCGACTGCCCCACCGGCGCGACGCTGCGCAGGGCGTGACCCGACCGGCGGTGTGACCGCCGCGGCACCGTCCGATCAGGGCTACTCCGCACTCTCGGCGGTGCGGGACTGGCCGCCCGACGACGACTCCGACTTGCGCCCGCCCGCCTCGAGCACGTCGCCGGCGGGGAGCTCCTGGTGGCCGCCGAACTGCAGTCGCATCGCCGAGAGCACCTGGTTGGCGAACTGGTCCTCGCCGCGCGAGGCGAATCGCTCGAACAGGGATGCCGCCAGCACCGGCGCCGGGACGCCCGTGTCGACCGCGGCCTTGACCGTCCAGCGACCTTCGCCCGAGTCCGAGACGCGGCCGGCGAGCCCGTCCAGCGTGGGGTTCTGGTGCAGAGCCGCCGCGGTCAGGTCGAGGAGCCACGACGAGATCACGGATCCGCGCCGCCACAGCTCGGCGACCTTCGGGGTGTCGATCGTGAACTGGTAGAACTCCGGCTCCTCGAGCGGCGCGACCTCGGCCGAGTGCTCGGCCTCCACGACGCCCGCATCGGCGTGCTCGAGGATGTTGAGCCCCTCGGCGAGCGCGGCCATCACGCCGTACTCGATGCCGTTGTGGACCATCTTGACGAAGTGCCCGGCGCCGGACGGGCCGCAGTGCAGGTATCCGAGCTCCTCGGGCGCGAGATCGCCCGAGCGTCCCGGGGTGCGTGACGCCTCGCCGCTCCCGGGGGAGATGGTCGTGAGGATCGGCTCGAGGCGCCGGAACGCCTCGTCGGGTCCGCCGACCATGAGGCAGTACCCGCGCTCGAGCCCGAACACGCCGCCGCTCGTGCCGACGTCGACGTAGTGGATGCCGGTGCCCGCGAGCGCCGCGGCACGCCGCACGTCGTCTCGGTAGTTCGAGTTGCCGCCGTCGATGATGATGTCGCCCGGCTGGAGCAGCGGCGTCAGCTCGTCCACGACGGTGCCGGTGAGGCCCGCCGGGATCATCAGCCAGATCGCCCGCGGAGCCTCGAGCTTCGAGACGAGGTCGGCCAGGCTGCCGGCGCCGACCGCGCCTTCCGCGGCGAGGGCCGACACGGCATCCGCGTTCACGTCGAAGACGACGCATTCGTGGTCGTCCCGCATCAGGCGCCGGACGATGTTGCCGCCCATCCGGCCGAGGCCCACCATTCCCAGCTGCATCCTCGCTCCTTCGTTCGTCGGCGATCCTAAGAATTGATGATCGTGCTGAACGCCAGCACGATGATGAGCGCGTTCAGGAAGAAGCTCATCGTCGTGTGCCACACCACCGTCCACCGCATGCGCGTCGTCATCACCTGCACATCCGACACCGAGAACGTCGTGGCATTCGTGAACGAGAAGTACACGAAGTCCGCGAGGCGCGGACTCTCGGTGCCGGGGAACCGCAGCGGCGGGACGCTCGAGCGACGGTAGCGGCGGTCGTAGATGCGCGCGAAGCCCCAGTGGAACAGCGCCCACGACAGCAGCATCGCGGCGATCGCCACCGGCTCGACCCACCCCGCCCACTCGGGGTCGTGCCGCAGCAGCAGCATCGTCGTGGCGGCGACCACCCCCACGATGCTCGTGACGAAGGTCGCGATCGTCGTGACCGCGGCCACCGCGGGACTCCGGTCGAGGTCGTCCATCCGCGTCGGCGGGCGGCCGGCCGGCCGGCGCACCGCGATGCTCATGGCGATCACCGACGCGATCCAGTACACCGCGGCGACCACGCACCACAGCGCGAGGAGGGCGACCATCAGCGTGCCGTCGTCTTCTTCGTCGTCCTCGACGAAGATGAGGGACAGCCCCAGCCAGATCATCGCGAGCTGCACGAGCAGATCCGCGATCCGCACGATGACCGCTCCGACCACGTGCACCCCCTCGAGAGTTCGTCCGTCGATTGCCACCGTATCGGGTGCCGCCCGGTTCGCGGGCCGCGGCGGATGCGGCATCCCCCGCGATCGCGGGATCAGCTGCGCGGACCCCGGCGCCCGCCCAGGCCGGCGAACAGCGCGTGCAGCAGCGGAATCACCGACAGCGCCATGAGCACGGTGCCGAACATCGGCTCGTCGGGCCGGAGCACGGCACCGGCGACGAGCAGTCCCGCGAAGAGGACGGCCGACACCACGCGCCGGCCGAGCCGCTCGAGCACCCGCAGGCGCGCATCGACGCGCGGCGCCTCGACCGACACGCGCCCCTCCTCAATGCGCGTGGCCAGGTCGTCGAGCCGGCGCGGCAGCCGCGCGAGCACGCCGGCGGTCGACACCGCCTCGCGCGCGACGGCCTGCGTCAGGTTGCCGCGCTCGTCGCGGAGGAGCTGACCGGCATACGGCTCGACCGCGTTCCAGATGTTGAACTGGGGGTCCAGCGAACTGCACATGCCGGAGGTCAGCGAGATCGCCCGCACGATGAGCAGGAAGTTCTCGGGCAGCTGGAACGGCAGCGAGCGCACGACGTCGCCGAACTCCACCGCGAAGTCGCGGAACTCGCGCGGGTCGACCTGCTGCAGCTCGGCGAATCCCATGCCGCCGAATCGCGCGAACAGCGCGGTCATCGCCCGCTCGAGCTCTGCGGTGTCGGCGGAGGGCAGCAGCATCCCGACATCGCGGATGCTGTCGATCATCTGGCTGCTGTTGCGCGAGGCGACCGCGATGATCAGGCGCTGCAGCCCGTGACGCAGGCCGTCGGGGACCTCGCCCATCATCCCGAAGTCGACGAACGTCAGCCGCCACGCGCGCCCGCTGCCGTCCGGCTCGATCGGCGTGACGAAGATGTTCCCCGGGTGCGGGTCGGCGTGGAAGAACCCGTCGACGAAGAGCTGGTCGAACATGACGTTCGCGAACTCCTTCGCGACGGCCGCCGGGTCGATGCCGGCCGCGCGCAGCCCGTCGACGTCGTTGATCTTGATCGCGGTCACGTCGGCGAGCGTGAGGACGCGCCGGGTCGTCCGCTCCCAGGCGATGTCGGGCGCGGCGACGCGCGCATCGCCCTCGAAACCGGCCGCGAACCGTTCGGCGTTCTGCGCCTCGTGGAGGTAGTCGATCTCCTCCCTGCTGGTGTGCGCGAACTCCTCGATGAGCTCGGGCAGGTCGACGTGGTCGCGCACGACCCTGACGCGGCTGAGCCAGCCGGCGACGCGCCGGAGCGCCGCGAGGTCGGTGTCGACGATCGCGTCGATGCCGGGGCGCTGCACCTTGACGACGACGTCCGCGAACCCGGTGTCCGCCGCGTCGGCGGGCGTGAGCCGGGCGCGGTGCGCCTGGCCGAGGGATGCCGCAGCCACCGGCACCTCGTCGACCCATTCGTACGCGCGCTCGAGGGAGACGCCGAGCTCGGCCTCGGCGAGGGCGCGGATCGCCGGGAAGTCCACCGGCGGCACCTCGTCCTGCAGCCCTTCGAGCTCCTTCGTGATCTCGGGCGGCAGCACGTCGAGCCGAGACGACATGAACTGGCCGACCTTGATCATGAGTCCGCCCAGGCTCACGGCCAGCCCGTGGAAGTGGCGGGCGATGTTGCGCAGTCGCCGCGCGCGTCCGCGTGCGGCGAGCCGGCCGAGTCCCACGTGCGGCAGGACGAGCTCGTACCACCATGCCTGCACCATGTACCGCGCGGCGAATCGCAGGATGCGGCGATACCGGGCGCGCGAACCGGTGGCGTCGGCCATCGGATTCCCCCTTGACGGCGTGCTCGCGGCGCCGACGTTCGACGGCATCCGGACGGTCAGTCCTGGGCGAGGATGGAGTAGAGCCTACGCCGGGCCTCGTCGAGCACTTCGACCGCTTGAGCCACCTGCTCGGGCGTGCCGGTGCGGCCGACCTGCGCCGCGGCCTGGGCGAGCTTCATGCCGGCCTTGGGCAGCGCGGTGCCGCGCCCGGTGTCGCGGGCGCCGAAGGACTCCCACGGCGTCGATCGCTCGGTGCTCGCCTCGGCTTCGGCGCGACCCGCCTCGGTGAGCGAGTAGGTCTTCTTGCCGCCGGACTCCTCCGCCGTGATCAGCCCTTCGTCGGCGAGCATCTGCAGCGTGGGGTAGACCGAGCCCGGGCTGGGCTTCCACGCGCCGTCGCTGCGGGCTTCGATCTCCTGGATGATCTGGTACCCGTGCATGGGCTTCTCAGCGAGGATCGCGAGCACGGCGGCGCGCACGTCACCGCGTCCGACGCGGGGCGAGAAGCGCTGCTCGAACACGTCGCGCAGCTGGTCCATCGCGTCCCACAGCCCGCCCGGGAACCCGGGACCCTGTCCACGGTGCTTCGGACCGAAGCCCTCCCCCATGAATGAACCGCTCATGACGACCTCCTGACGATCGTTGCCGATATGCCGACGATACATAGCGATATATCGTTCGGCAAGGGCGACGCCGCGATACCCCGCCCACCCCGGCCGGGTCAAGGGGGTGGGCGCAGCGGATCCGCTGCGGTGACATGGAGGACATGACCCAGATCATCGAGAGCATCGACGTCGACGTCCCGGTGACGACGGCGTACAACCAGTGGACCCAGTTCGAGAGCTTCCCCAGCTTCCTCGACGAGGTCGAGTCGATCACGCAGCTCGACGACACGCACACGCACTGGAAGGTGCGGGTGGGCATGTTCACGCGCGAGTTCGACGCCGAGATCACCGAGCAGCACCCCGACGAGCGGGTGGCGTGGCGCAGCATCGGAGGCGACACCGCGCACGCGGGCGTGGTGACGTTCCACAAGCTCAGCGACACCAGCTCGCGGGTCACGGTGCAGATCGACTGGGAGCCGAGCGACGCGCTCGAGCATCTCGGGTCGCTGGTCGGCGCCGGCGGTCATGCCGTGAAGAAGGACCTCCAGAACTTCAAGGAGTTCATCGAGCGCAGCGGTCGCGAGACCGGTGCGTGGCGCGGCGACGTCGAGCGCTGAGGCCGCCGCGCCGGGCCCGCCCGTCAGCCGGCGCGCCGCGCCTCGCGGGCGGCCTCCCACTCCCGGGCGACGCGGCCGGCCGCGACGTGCTGCTCGGGCGTGACGACGATCACGAGCCGGTGGTCGTGATCGCTGTACTGGACGCTGATGCCGACGCCCGCGTCCGCCATCGCCCGCGCGAGGGTGCCGAGCTGACCGGGGATCTCCTGGTCGAGGCGCAGAGTCACCACCTCGCGCACGATCACCGGCCCGATGCCGCGCGCCTCGAGGGCGGCGCGGGCGCGGTCGGCATCGTCGACGAGGTAGTGCGCGACTCCGACGCCCCGATGGGTGAACACGCCGCCGCCCTCGAGGCTCACGCCGGCAGCGCCGAGCGTCTCGCCGAACTCGGCGAGCGCACCGGCCCGGTCCGGCAGCAGCACTTCGATGTCGTGCAGGCGACCGCCGCTCACGCTTCCACCACCGTCACCACGAGGCGGATCGTCGAACGCAGGGAGTTCGCGATGAAGCAGCCCTCGTGAGCGCGTTCCGCCGCTGCCACCACGGCTGCCCGGTCGACCCCCGGAGCCACGACGATCTCGGGCCGCAACGTGATGTGCGAGATGCTCGCGGGCCGTGCCGCGGCATCCATCACCCCGTCCGCCCGGTCCGAGTAGCCGCGCACGTCGAGGCCCTGCCGTGCCGCTTCGCCGAGGAACGACAGCAGCTGACACGAGCTCACGGCCATGACGAGCAGCTGCTCGGGGTTGGCACGCTCCGCGTCGCCGCGGAACGCCGCGTCGGCGCTCAGCGCCAGCTCCGCGGCGGCCGGCGGTGCCGCGGCGGTGTGCGCGCGCGAGTAGGCGCGGTAGCCGTCTCCCGTGGAACCCTCCCAGGCGAGGGTCGTCGTATACGTGTGGATCGTCATGCCGGTCAGAGTACGACGCAGACAGTTCGGCCCGCGCCGAAGCGTTGTCGCGTACCGTGGCCCCATGGCACGCGATCTGTCGATGGTGGGACATGCGCTCGCGGCACCCGTGCGCTCCGCCTTCCTCGGCATGCTGATGGACGGCTCCACCCGGCCCGCGAGCGAGCTGGCCGCAGCGGCGGGCGTGAGCGCATCGACCGCCAGCGAGCACCTCGGCATGCTGCTCGACGTCGGGCTCGTCACGTGCGTGCCGCGGGGGCGGCAGCGGTTCTACGCGATCGCCGACGAGGCGGTCGCGGCGGCCCTCGAACAGCTCGGCCACCTGTGCCCGCCGGCCCCGAGCGCGACGTACCGGCAGAGCGCCGCCGCGCGCGATCTGGTGCACGCCCGCCTGTGCTACGACCACCTCGCCGGGCGGCTCGGCATCGCCGTGACCGAGGCGATGGTCGCGGCGGGATGGATGGATGCCGCGCTCGCGGCGCCGACCTCGCTCGGCGAGACGCGGCTCGCGGAGCTCGGCATCGACGTCGCCGCACTGCGGTCGGGCCGCCGCCAGCTCGCGCGGCCGTGCCCGGACTGGACCGAACGGCGCCCACACCTGGCCGGTGCGCTGGGCGCGGCGATCGCGACGCGCTTTCTCGAGGCCGGATGGGTCGTCCGGCGCCCGCAGGACCGTGGCCTTCGCATCACGGATGCCGGCGCCGCCGCGCTGCGTGACGACTGGCATGCCGGAATCGAGCCCCCGCCCCGCTGACGATCTCCGTCTGAAGGCGGATTCACCGTGAGGGCCGCCGACCTACGATGAGAGCGTGGACGTCGAGGGCGTGATCGGAGCGGTGCTGGCGTGGGGGTTCCTCACGATGCTCGTCGCGCTGCCGATCTCGTTCCTGTGGATGGCGTGGGACACCCGCCGCCGGCGTGGGCGCGGCGAGAGCGTCGCACACTCGTCGGGCGGACTGCTCGGCATCGACATCCTCTACCAGCCGACGGCCGAAGAAGCCCGCGCCGTGTGGGAGGCCGAGCAGATCACGCCGGCCCCCGCACCCACGCCGGGCGACGGCCCGGGCGTGATCGACGGCAATCGCATCGTGATCGAGACCGGCCTGCGCAAGACCGTGCGCTGACCGTCCGCGCTCCCGCGGGAGTCAGCGCCGCGGCCGGCGCCGGCGCCGCAGGAGCGCGGCGACGATCCGCCAGCCCACCAGCAGCACCAGCAGCGTGACGGTCGCGACCACGATGAACGCGAACGCCGTGCCCTCACCGGTCGCCGCGCGCAGCAGCATCCCGCCCGCCACCGTCACGGCCCACACGCCGAGCCCCGTCCTCACCGGCGCGGCGGGCGCTCGCCACGCGAGCGTGACGAGCCAGCCGGCGGCGAGGCCCACGAGGAACGGCCACGCCGTCACCAGGATCCCCGACAGCTCCTCGCCGTGGCTCGCGCGTCCGATCGCGGCGAACACCAGCACGAGGAACACGTCGATCGCGAGCGCGACGGCGATCCGGACGTTCGTGTCGGGCCGGCGGCGCGCCGGGCTCATCGGTTCGCTCCCGCCGTCGGTACGAGATCGGGCGTCAGCGCCTCGCGCTCGTCGAAGACGAAGCACTCGCCCCGCCAGTGGGCGCCGCCGACCTGCTCGAAGTACCCGAGGATGCCGCCGTCCAGTTGGTACGCGTCCACCCCGACCTCGCGCAGGTGGATCGCGGCCTTCTCGCAGCGGATGCCACCGGTGCAGTAGCTCACGACGGTCTTGCCCCGCAGGCTCGCCGCGGCGGCGGCCGCGGCATCCGGGAACTGCGTGAACCGCTCGAGGCGCAGATCCCTGGCGCCCTCGAACGCGCCGTAGCCCACTTCGAAAGCGTTGCGCGTGTCGAGGAGCACGACCTCGCGGCCCGCGTCGTCACGGCCCGCGTCGAGCCAGCGACGCAGCGTCTCGGGGGCGACGGCGGGAGCGCGGCCCGCGTCGGGCCGGATCGTGGGGTGATCCATGCGGATGATCTCGCGCTTGACCTTCACCAGGAGGCGCCCGAACGGCTGGGCGGTCGACCAGCTCTCCTTCGTGGTCAGCGGCGCGAACCGGGGGTCGTCGCGCAGTGTCGCCACGAAGTCCCGCACGGCCTGCGCCTCGCCCGCGAGGAACATGTTGATGCCTTCCTCGGCGAGCAGGATCGTGCCCTTGATCCCCGCCGCGTGCGCCCGGTCGCGCAGCACAGGGCGGAGGTCATGGGCATCGGCGAGGCGCGTGAACAGGTACGCCGAGATGTTGAGAACGGATGCCACGCCCCTCAGCCTACGGACGCCCGGGCACGCCGCCGACCCGGCCCCGTCCGCTACTGCGCCCCACCGCGAGGGTCAAGGGGGTGTCCGGCGGTGCCGCGCGCGCGGAGGCTGGTCGTGCCGGTATGCGCCGGCGCTGCGGAAGGAGCAGCCATGACCGATCCCACCATGCCCGAGCCGGCACCCGGCCAGATGCCGCCGGGACCGGGCCAGCCCGGCCCGCAGGCCCCGGGCGAGATGCCGCCCGGCGACCCGGGCGCGCCGTCACCCGAGCGCCCGGGAGGCCCGGACGAGCCGATGGCGCCGTATCCCGACGAGCCGCTCGCACCGCATCCCGAGGAGCCGACATTCCCGCAACCGCCCGAGACGCCGTTGCCCTGACGCCGCGGCCGCGCTCCGCGGGTGGCGCGGCGGGGGCGATACCACGACCGCCGTCACACCGGCGGCGCCCCGGCCGCCGGCACCGCCGCCTCGATGTCGCGGCCCGCGGCGAGCAGCAGCTCGTCGCCGAGCAACGGCCCGATGAGCTGCACCCCCGTCGGCATCCCGTCCGCGCCCTGCCCCGCCGGAAGGGCGAGGGCCGGAAGCCCCAGGAAGTTGGCCGCGACCGTCAGGCGCAGGTCCCGCCATGCCCGGTCGGCCGGGGCGGCGCCGCCGAGGTCGTAGTCCGGCTCGCGCATGCGCGAGACCGAGACCGGCCCGAGCACCAGCGGCAATCGACCTGCAGTCGCCGCCACGCAGCCGCGATCACGGCGCGGCGCGCCCAGGCCGCGGCGTACTCGCCGGCCGACGCGTACGGCTGCGCGGCCGCCGTGCTGTCGCGCAGGAACGCCGTCGCCGACCGGCCGAGCGGCCGGCCGAGCTCGACGGGGTCGAGCGAGAGCAGCATGTCGGTGCACGACAGCCGGCGCCACAGCACGGCCGCGTCCTCGAGCATCGGCGCGTCGAGCTCGACCACGTCCCAGCCCGAGCGGCTCAGCGCAGCGGCAGCCCGGTCGATGCCGGCGGCGACGTCGGGATCCACGCCGTCGCCGACGGGGTCGCGCACGACGCCGACCCGGCGCGGCGCGTCCGCGAGGCGCCCCGCACCGGAGGCGCCGAGCGAGACCGGGTCGTCGGCATCCCACCCCTGCAACACCTCGAGGGCGACCGAGAGATCGTCGACGCTCCGTGCGAGCGGGCCGTTCACCGAGAACTGCTGCAGGGTGAGGGCGACAGGATGCCGCTGCACGGCCGCCCGCGGCACCCTGCCGTGCGACGGGCGCAGGCCGCACACACCCACGGCGTAGGCAGGGAGGCGGAGCGAGCCTCCGAAGTCGTTGCCGAGACCCAGCGCGCTCATCCCGGTCGCCACCGAGACCGCGTCGCCGCCGCTGGATCCGCCGGCGCTGCGAGCCGGGTCCCACGGGTTCAGGGTGCGTCCGAACAGATCGTTGTCGGTGTCCCAGCGCATGCCGAAGTCGGGCATGTTGCCGCGGCCCACGGGGATCGCCCCGGCTGCGCGGATGCGGCGCACCACGGTCGCGTCCCGTGCGGGGATCGCGTCGGCGAGCCCCGCCCAGCCGTTCGTCGTGGCAGACCACGTGAGATCGATGTTCTCCTTCACCGACACCGGGACGCCCGCGAGCGGGCCCGGATCGCGTCCGGCCGCGAGCGCTGCGTCCACCGCCGCCGCCTCGCGCCTGGCGCGTTCGGCGAACACGACGGTGAGGGCGTTCAGGCGGGGGTTCAGCCGCCCGATGCGCTCGAGGTGCGCCTCGGTCACGGCGACCGCCGTGATCTCGCGGCGGCGGACGGCGGTGGCGATGCCGACGGCGGTCGACGCTTCGGGCGAGGGGGTCATGGCGATCCCATCCCACCACGCGCGCCTTCGCCGCCGCATCCTCCGGCACCGCCGCCGGCGCTAGCACGACCGCCGCGGGAGGGCAATCCCCCGGCGAGGATCAGGCCTGCTCGCTAGCGTCTACTCGAACCCATCGAAGGAGCGGGAGTGGCCACCACGACGGCGAAGAAGACCAGTTCGCGAAGCAGTTCCACCTCGGCCGGCGCGGCCGGCGGCAAGCGGCGCGCCGCACGCGGCGGCACAGGTGCCGAACTCACCGCCGAGCAGAACGCGGAGAAGGGATTCACGGCGTCCGAGACACTCAGTGAGAACCTTCAGAAGGTGCTGATCGATCTCATCGAACTGTCGCTGCAGGGCAAGCAGGCGCACTGGAACGTCGTGGGCCGCAACTTCCGCGACACCCATCTGCAGCTCGACGAGATCATCGAGGCCGCGCGCGAGTTCGCCGACACGGTCGCCGAGCGCATGCGCTCGCTGCACGCCCTCCCGGACGGCCGCAGCGATGTCGTCGCCGACACGACGACCCTGCCGGAGTTCCCGCGGGGCGAGATCGCGACGACGGAAGTGGTCGACCTCATGACCGCACGACTGGACGCCGTCGCCGGCACGTGCCGAAAGGTGCACGACGCCGTCGACGAAGAAGACCCCACGAGCGCTGACATCCTGCACGCCGTCCTCGAACGGATGGAGCAGCTCTCGTGGATGGTGAGCGCGGAGAACCGTACCCCCAAGCGGTGATCCCAGGCGCCCTGACGCTGCCCGCCCCTTCCTCCCCGGACCGGCGGGCAGCGCCGCGTTCGGGTAGTGCCTGTTCGTCGCGGCCAAGGGGCCGGCGCGTGGCCCGAGGCTGGAGCACGAGGTGGTTGCCGGCAGCGGGAAGTGAGCGCTAACATCGCGGGAGCCCCCACCTCGGCCGTACCGAAGCGGCCCCCGAAGGAAGCGCAATGAAGCAGCCCCTCGTCCGGCGCACGCTCGCCGCACTCACCGCGATCGCCCTGGGCCTGGGCGGAGCCGTCGCCACCGCGCAGCCCGCCACCGCCGCCGCGCAGCTGGTCGCCCACTACCCCCTCGACGAGATCGCGGGCACCGTCGCGGTCGACGCCTCGGGTTCCGGACGCGACGGCGCCTACATCGGCTCGCCCGCGCTCACGGGATCAGAGGGCGTACGTCTCGACGGCACCGACGATCACGTCGACCTCCCCGACGACCTCCTTGCGGGACTGACCTCGATCACGGTCAGCGCCGAAGTGCTGGTGCGCAGCGCTCAGGGCACGCCGTACTTCATCTACGGCTTCGGCAACACCGACGCATCGGGCGTCGGCAACGGCTACCTGTACTCGACCGGCAACGCCTACAAGACCTCGATCGCCACCGGCAACTGGACCACCGAGCAGACAGCGAACAGCGGCGCGAACCTCGAGCGCGACGTGTGGAAGACGATCACATACACGCTCGACGACGCCACGGACACGGCGCGCGTCTACCTCGACGGCGTCCAGGTCGGCGAGAACACGAACGTGACGATCACGCCGGGAGCGATCGGCGGCGGGGCGACCACCGCGAACTACCTGGGCCGATCGGTGTACAACGCAGACAAGCGTCTCGCGGGGAGCCTGCGGAATGTGCGGATCTACGACAGCGCGCTGAGCGCCGCCGAGGTCACCGCTCTCGTCCCCGGGGACGACGCCCGCGTGCAGCGCGACGCCGCAGCCCTCGCGCTCGGCGACCTGTCGGCCGTGTCGTCTGACCTGACGCTCCCCTCGAAGGGTGCGAACGGATCGGCCATCACGTGGGCCTCCAGCGACGACACGGTCGTCTCGGGCACGGGAGCGGTGACGCGCCCCGCCGCGGGCGCCGACCCCGTCTCGGTCACCCTGACGGCCACCCTCACGCGGGGCTCGGCATCCGAGACCCGCTCGTTCCCCGCGACGGTGCTGCCGCTGCCGGGTTCCGCCGCGCTAGCCCAGCAGGACCTCGACGCGATCGCGATCCCGAACCCCGACGACATCCGCGGCAACATCACCCTCCCCGCCGAGGGGAGCGTCAACCTCAGCGACATCGCGTGGACGGCCTCACCCGAGGGCGTCATCACGACCGCCGCCCACGACGGGAAGGCGCCGGGCGTCGTGACGCGCGGGACGGCGGACACCGCCGTCACCCTGACCGCCACCGTGCCCGGCACGACCGCGACACGCGACATCGCGGTGACGGTGAAGGCGGCCCCCGCCGATCTCGACCGCGACTACACCGCGGGCTACCTGTGGACCCACTTCGCTGCCCACGGCGGCTACGAGAAGATCTTCTTCGGCCACAGCGACGACGGGCTCCACTGGTCGAAGCTCAACGAGAACGAGCCGATTCTCGCCAACCTCGGCGGCGACCTCGGCGTCCGCGACCCCCACCTGGTCCGCGCCCCCGAGGGCGACAAGTACTGGATCATCGGCACCGACCTGCACGCCGAGGGCGGCGGCGCCGGCGGCTCCGGCTGGGACCAGCTGAACGCCAGCCAGAACATCGTGGTGTGGGAGTCCACCGACCTCGTGACCTGGAGCGACCAACGCATCGTGTTCGCAGGGTTCGACCAGGCCGGCTGCGTGTGGGCCCCCGAGGCGATCTACAACGAAGCCACCGGCGAGTACTACGTGTACTGGGCCGCCCGCGACCGGACCGACAACGGCACCGAGGACTGGGCGCTGCGGATGTACCTCACCAAGACCCGCGACTTCGTGACCTTCACCGAGCCCGAGATCTGGACCTCGCTCAATGACAAGGGCGACGGTCAGGCCGGCCAGAACATCATCGACTCGACCATCGCGAAGGAGGGCGACACCTACTACCGGTTCTCGACGTCGGACTGGCACACCGTCGTCGACACGGCACCGAGCCTCGACGGGCCGTGGACGCGCGTGATCGGCCGGGGCGAGGCATCCGCCCACGGTCTTCGCGCCTCGATGGAGGGCCTCACCGTGTACGAGCTGCCGGACGGCAGGTGGGCGGCCATGGGCGACCAGAGCGGCTACTACGCCCACACCGCCGACACCCTCGCGAGCCTGCAGTTCACCCAGCTGAGCGTCGGCACGGGCGCGAACCAGTACTCGTTCGACCAGCGCTTCCGTCACGGCTCGGTGCTGCGCCTGTCGGCCGCCGAGGAGGAGCGCCTGCTCGCCGCGTACGGCGACACCGGCGAAGAGCCGGAAGAGCCTGAAGAGCCGCAGCAGGCGCCGATCGCCGAGTACACGTTCGACGACGGCACGCTCGCCGACTCGGCGGGCGACGCCGACCTCACCGCGAGCGGCACCGCGGCGGTGGCGACCGACGCGGTGCAGGGCAAGGCGCTGCGCCTGGACGGCTCGGCGAACGGGTTCGCCTCGTTCCCGGCCGGCTTCTTCGACGGCCGAAGCAGGATGACGGTCTCGATGGACGTGAAGTCCGAGAGGACCAGCGGCAACTTCTTCACGTTCGCCTTCGGCACCGACACGAACAAGTACTACTTCCTGCGACTGCGCGGCGGCGACGTGCGCAGCGCCATCACGCAGACCTCGTGGCAGAACGAGGCGGCGGTCACCGGCAGCGTCGCGCCAGGAGAGTGGCACCGCGTCGACGTGGTCTTCGACGGCAGCACGATGACGGTGTACTCCGACGGCGTGAAGCTCGACGAGAACGCCGCGCTCACCGCGACCGTGGCCGACCTCGGGTCGAACCTCGCCGGGTACCTCGGCAAGTCGTTCTACTCGGCCGACGGGTACTTCCAGGGCTGGTTCGACAACGTGCGCGTGTACAACCGGGCGCTGTCGGCGACCGAGGTGCTCGAGAACGCGGGCGCGACCGACCAGCTCATCGACGTGTCGCTGACGGATGCCTCGGCCTTGAAGATGGCGCCGATCGTCACCGGCTCGGCGCACTCCGTCGTGTTCCCGGTCGTCAAGGGCACCGACCTGACCCAGCTGGCGCCGACGTTCCAGGCTGCCGACGGCGTCAGCGTGTCGCCCGCCTCCGGCACGACGGTCGATCTCACCGAGCCTGTGACGTACACGCTCACGGCCCGCGACGGCACGACGACGACCTGGACGATGGAGGCCCGGCCGGTGAAGAGCCCGGTGCTGCCCGGGCTCTACGCCGATCCGAACATCGCGGTCTTCGGCGACACGTACTACATCTACGCCACCACCGACGGATACGCAGGCTGGGGCGGCAAGGACTTCTACGTCTGGAGCTCGAAGAACCTCGTGGACTGGGAGCGCTCGGCCGAGCCGTTCCTGACCCTCGACGGGGTGAACGGAGATGTGCCGTGGGCGACCGGCAACGCGTGGGCGCCCACCATCATCGAGCGGGACGGGAAGTACTACTTCTACTTCAGCGGCCACAACGCCGCCCTCAACCGCAAGACGATCGGCGTCGCGGTGGGCGAGACGCCCGTCGGGCCCTTCGTCGCCCAGCCGAACGCCATGATCCTCAACAACGAGGAGGTCACCTCCGGTCAGGCGATCGATCCGGCGGCGTTCCACGATCCGGTCTCGGGGAAGTGGTACCTCGGCTGGGGCAACGGCGGCAACGGCGCGGTGCTGGCGGAGCTGAATGACGACATGATCTCGCTCAGAGCGGGGACGTTCCAGCGGATCAGCGGCCTCACGAACTTCCGCGAGGGCGTGTTCTTCAACTACCGCGAGGGTCTGTACCACCTCACCTACGCGATCGACGACACCGGGTCGGAGAACTACCGTGTCGGCTACGCGACGGCGACGAGCATGAACGGGCCGTGGACCTACCGGGGCGTCATCCTGCAGAAGGACCTGTCGCTCGGCATCAAGGGCCCCGGCCACAGCTCGATCGTCAACGTGCCCGGCACCGACGACTGGTACATCGCGTACCACCGCTTCGCGATCCCCGGCGGCGACGGCACGCACCGCGAGACGACGATCGATCGGCTCGAGTTCGGCGCCGACGGGCTGATCAAGCCGGTCGTGCCGACGCTCGAGAGTGTGGCTGCGCACGAGATCGTGCTGCCGCAGACCGGTCCCGACATCGACGTGGCGGTGACGACGCGCTGCGTCGCGGGCAAGGTCACGCTCGTCGTGAGGACGTCGAACACCGACGACGTGGCGGTGGCGCTGGACGTGCAGACGCCGTACGGATCCAAGACGGTGGCGGTGCTGCAGCCCGGTCACGCCTCGTCGCACGCGTTCGCGACGCGCCTGGCGGGCATCGAAGGCGGCACGGTCGCCGTGACCGCGACCGCCACGATCGACGGGCAGCCCGTGACGTCGGAGACGCAGGCGCCCTACGCCGCGCACGCGTGCGGCTGACGCCCGTCCCTCCCGCGATCGGACGGCCGTGCTCCCCGGGGCGCGGCCGTCCGATCGTGGTGGCGCCCCCGCGGATCGGTTCATGCGGATCGCACGACGCGCGGGCCGTCCCCGGACCGCTAAGGTCTGGGCCATGGCATCACACAAGCAGCAGCGCCCAGAACCCGAGATGCACGGCGGAGTCCTCAGCGGCAACGGCAGCCCGGGACTGTGGGGAGCCCTCATCGGGCTCATCGTGTTCGCGTTCGTCGCCGTCCCGATCGGCGCCGCGCTGCGATTCGCGACGCATCCCGCCACACAGCAGCTGTTCGCGGGGCGCCTGTCGGACGCGACCACCGGAGGCTACGTCGCGTTCTGGTGGATCGTCGCGATCTTCCTGATCGCGCTGCCGTTCCTCGTCGGCTGGGGCGTCGCGAAGCTGTCGGGCAAGACCCTCGCGATCATCGCGGTGATCGTCGGCGTGTTCTTCGTCGTGACGATCGTGCTCGGACACCTCTACGTGTTCTGATCCACCACGGCCGTGCCGACCAGCACCCGCTCGGCGCGTGAGTACACGTTGAGCGAGGTGCCGCGCACGAATCCCGCGAGGGTGAGGCCGGATGCCGCGGCCAGCTCGACCGCGAGCGACGACGGCGCCGACACCGCCGACAGGATCGGGATGCCGGCCATCACGGCCTTCTGCACCAGCTCGAAGCTGGCTCGCCCCGACACCTGGAGCACGGTGCCGGTCAGCGGCAGCCGGTCTTCGAGCAGTGCCCAGCCGACGACCTTGTCGACGGCGTTGTGCCGCCCGACGTCCTCGCGCAGCACCAGCAGCTCACCGGTCGCCGCGTCGAACACGGCCGCCGCGTGCAGGCCGCCGGTCTTCTCGAACACCGTCTGCCCGGCGCGCAGCGCGTCGGGAAGCCCCGCGAGCAGCGTCGCGTCGACGGTCGCGGCATCCGTCACCACCTCGTAGCGCGACGCCTTCTCGATCGCGTCGATCGACGCCGTGCCGCACACGCCGCACGAGCTCGTCGTGTAGAAGTTACGCGTGATGTCGGTGAGCGGCATCTCGACGCCCGGGGCGAGCGAGACGTCGAGGATGTTGTACGTGTTCTCGGTCGCGCCGATGCCGAGCAGGCTCGGTCCGACGGTCGCGTCCCCTGCCGCCGCCGTGCCGGGGCCGCCGCAGTGGATCGCGGAGCGGAACTCGCCGCCACGGGCGATCACCCCTTCCGACACGAGGAATCCGGCGGCCAGCTCGATGTCGTGTCCGGGCGTGCGCATCGTCACGGTGAGCGGCTCGCCGCCGACGCGGATCTCGAGCGGCTCCTCGACCACGAGCGTGTCGGCGCGGCGGCGGGCCGTCTGCGCCCCGCCCTCGAGCGAGATGCGGGTGACGGGACTGCGCGCGGTGATGCGTCCCATGGCTCAGCCCCCGATCGCGTTCATGCCGCGCGCCGGCTGCAGGAACGCGGGGTCGTTGATGGCGTGACCGGGGAGCTTGCCGCGGACGCAGGCCCGCAGCATCCGGTCGACGCCCGCTTCGGGCGCTTCGTCTTGCCCGTTCCTCGCTCGCTCGAGGACCGCGGGGTCCTCGGTCCGCGAGCGAGCGTGCGAGTCGAGACGCGCGGTCGCAGCGCCCTCGCGGAGCACCGGCAGCAGGTCGTACTCGGTCGTCGAGAACAGGCAGTTGCGCAGCTGCCCGTCGGCGGTGAGCCGCAGCCGGTCGCAGTCGCCGCAGAACGGGGCCGTGACCGAGGCGATGACGCCGACGGAGTGCGGGCCGTCGTCGAGCATCCAGCGGGCGGCGGGCGCTCCCCCGCGGCCCGGCACGGGGGTGAGCCGCCATCGCCGGCCGAGCGCGGCGAGGATCTCGTCCTGCGTGACCATGCGGGCGCGGTCCCACGTGTGCCCGGCGTCGAGCGGCATCTGCTCGATGAACCGCATCTGCGCGTCGTGCGCGATGGCGAACTCGACGAGGTCCACCAGCTCGTCGTCGTTGACGTCGCGCATCGCGACCGCATTGAGCTTGAGCGGGCGCAGCGGGGATGCCGAGGCCGCCGCGATCGCGGCGAGCACGTCGTCGAGCCGATCGCGGCGGGTGAGTTCGCGGAAGCGGTCGCGGCGCAGCGTGTCGAGCGAGATGTTCAGCCGCGCGAGGCCCGCGTCGATCAGCGCGGGCAGCACCTCGGGCAGACGGATGCCGTTCGTCGTCATCGCGATCTCGACGGGCCGCCCGTCGGGGCCCGAGATCGCGGCGAGCCGGCGCACGACCTCGACGATGTCGGTGCGCAGCAGCGGTTCGCCGCCGGTGAGCCGGAACGTGGTGATGCCGTCGGCTGCGGCGACCCGCGCGACGCGCTCGATCTCGTCGAGGGTGAGGATGCTGGTCTTGGCGAGCCATTCGTTGCCCTGCTCGGGCATGCAGTAGGTGCAGCGCAGCGAGCAGCGGTCGGTGAGCGAGATGCGCAGGTCGCGGTGCACACGGCCGTGGGTGTCGACGAGCGGGGCGCCGACCGCCCCGGGCGCCGCGGGTGCCGCGGGCGCCGGCATCCGTCGCCCGATCGTGACCGGGATCGCGTTCACGCGGGCGTCCCCGATCGCCGTGCCCGGTTCGCCATGTTTCGAGGGTAGCCCCGCGCCGGGCGGGCGGACGCGGAACGAGCGCTTGACTGTGTGGTCTGACCACATGATATCGTGATCGCACCACGATCCCCCGGCAACGATCGGAAGCGCATGATGGATCTGCTGGACCCCCTGCTGCTCGCCCGCTGGCAGTTCGGCCTCACGACGCTGTACCACTTCCTGTTCGTTCCACTCACGCTCGGCATGGCGCTGACGGTGGCGATCTTCCAGACGGCGTGGTTCCGCACCGGCACGGTGAAGTGGCTGCATCTCACGCGGTTCTTCGGCAAGATCTTCCTGATCAACTTCGCGATGGGCGTCGTCACCGGCATCGTGCAGGAGTTCCAGTTCGGCATGAACTGGTCGGCGTACTCGCGCTTCGTCGGCGACGTGTTCGGCGCTCCCCTCGCCTTCGAAGGGCTCATGGCGTTCTTCTTCGAGGCGACGTTCATCGGCCTGTGGATCTTCGGGTGGGACAAGCTGCCCAGGGCCCTCCACCTCGCGAGCATCTGGATCGCGACGATCGGCGCGTGGTTCTCGGCCTATTTCATCCTCGCGGCGAACGCCTTCATGCAGAATCCGGTCGGCTTCCGGATGGCCGACGACGGCTCGCGCGCCGAGATGACCGACTTCTTCGCCGTGCTGTCGAACCCCGTCGCGCTGGCGGCACTCCCCCACACGCTCTTCGCGGCGTTCATGATGACCGCCGGCGTCATCATCTCGATCTCGGCCTGGCATCTGCTGCGCGGGCAGAACGTCGAGATGATGCGCTCATCGCTGAAGTACGGCCTGTGGGGCATGATCGTCGCGTTCGGCGGTGTCGCCCTGTCGGGCGACCAGCTCAGCCTCGTCATGGTCGCGACGCAGCCGATGAAGATGGCGGCGGCCGAGGCCATGTTCGACAGCGCATGCGGGGCGGATGCCTCGTTCTCGCTGTTCACGCTCGGCACGCCCGACGGCTCGAGCGAGCTGTTCTCGATCCGCGTGCCGTATCTGCTGGCGCTCCTGTCGACCCATTCGATCGACGGATGCGTCGAAGGCATCAACGACCTCAACCTGGCGTACACGACCGAGATGTTCCCCGAGTTCGCCGACCGCGTCGACGGCAACTTCGCGCCCATCCTCTGGGTCACCTACTGGTCGTTCCGCTGGATGATCGGCCTGGGCGGGGTCGCCGCGCTCACCGCGGTGGCGGGCCTGTGGCTGACCCGGCGCAAGGCCCGGCGCGAGGTTCCCGCGTGGGCGTGGAAGCTGGCGATCTGGGCGTGGCCCGCGTCGCTGTTCGCGATCCTCGTCGGATGGATCTTCACCGAGATGGGCCGGCAGCCGTGGATCGTCTTCGGGCTGATGCTCACCGAGGACGGCGTCTCGCCCAACGTGCCGGGCTGGACGGTGCTGATCTCGCTGACGGCGTTCACCCTCATCTACGCGGCACTGGCCGTCGTGGAGTTCGGTCTCATCGTGAAGACCGCCAAGAAGGGTCCTGACCCGCTGCCGGGGCCCGACGAGCCCGATCCGCGCGACCTCGCCGTCGCCGACACCCCGACCACGATCTACTAGGAGCACCGGAGAAACGTCATGGATCTCGCCTACCTCTGGTTCTGGATCGTCGGATTCCTGTTCGTCGGCTACTTCGTGCTGGACGGCTTCGATTTCGGCGTCGGCATGTCGCTGCCGTTCCTCGGCAAGGACGACGTCAGCCGGCGTCAGGTGATCAACACCATCGGTCCCGTGTGGGATCTCAACGAGACGTGGATCATCGTCGCCGGTGCGTGCTTGTTCGCGGCCTTTCCGCACTGGTACGCGACCCTGTTCAGCGGGTTCTACCTGGCGCTGCTGGTGATCCTGCTGGCGCTCATCGCCCGCGGGGTGTCGTTCGAGTACCGGCACCAGCGCGAGGGCCTCCGGTGGAAGAAGTCCTTCGACCGCATGATCGTGATCGGCTCGGCGGTGCCCGCGTTCCTGTGGGGCGTCGCGGTCGCGAACATCGTGCAGGGCGTGCCGATCGACCAGAGCATGGAGTTCACCGGGTCGCTCCTGACGCTGCTGAACCCGTACGGCCTGCTCGGCGGCGCGACGACGCTGCTGCTGTTCTTCACCCACGGCGTGTACTTCGTGGCGCTCAAGACCGACGGGCAGGTGGCGGCCGACGCCCGCCGGCTGGCCGCGCGGGCGGGAGCGCTGACGATCCTCGTCGCCGCCTCGTTCCTCGTGTGGACGGTCGTCATGGCGTTCGGGCAGGGCCGTGAGTTCGCGGCGATCACGATGGTGCTCTCGGTCGTCGCGGCCGTGCTGCTCCTCGGCTCGTGGATCGCGAACGCACGCGGACGCGAGGGCTGGGCCTTCGGTCTGGGCGCGTTCACCATCGTGTCGGCGGTGCTCGCGGTGTGGTTCGCGCTGTTCCCGTTCGTCATGCCCTCGACGACCGACCCGGCCTACAGCCTCACGATCGAGAACGCCTCGAGCACCGACTACACGCTGACGATCATGTCGTGGGCGGCGCTCATCTTCCTGCCCCTGGTGCTCGCCTACCAGGGCTGGACGTACTGGGTCTTCCGCAAGCGCATCACCCGCTCGCACATCGAGGCGGCCGCGACGGTCGCGCACTGAGCGGATGCGTTTCGCTTCGCTTCGCCCGCGGAAGAGGGAGACGGAACGGCCCGAGCGACGGGATCGGTAGGGTCGGACACGCCATGGATGAGACGCAGGACGACGGGCCCGAGCGCATGCCGGGCAAGCCCGTCGATCCGCGGCTGCTGCGCTATGCGACCGCGTCGCGCGGCTTCTTCGTCGCGATCGGCGCGATCTCGGTCGCGCAGACGCTCGTCATCGTCGCGTTCGCATGGCTGCTGACGACCGCCGTCACCGACGCGATCGACGGGATGCCTCTCACCTCGCTTGCGCCGACCCTCGGGGCGCTCGCGGCGGTGGTCGCGCTGCGTGCCGTGCTGCTGTGGGCGCGCGATGCCGTCGCCGCGCGGGCGGCCGCACGCGTGCAGACGCAGCTGCGCGAGGGCCTGTTCGACGCGCTCGGGACTCTCGGACCCGAGTGGCTCGGCGCGCGCAACTCGGCGGGGCTGGCGGTGACGGCGGGGCGCGGGCTCGACGCGCTCGAGGCGTACTTCGGCCGGTACCTGCCCCAGCTCGTGCAGACGGTGATCGCGACGCCGATCATCGTCGCGGTGATGTGGTGGCAGGACTGGATCTCGGGGCTCACGGTGCTTCTCACCCTCCCCCTCATCCCGATCTTCATGGTGCTGATCGGTCTCGCCACGCGCACCGTCCAGCGGCGCCAGTGGACCACCCTGCAACGCCTCGCCGCGCGCTTCGCCGACACCGTGCAGGGGCTCGCCACGCTCAAGGTGTTCGGCCGTCAGCATCGGGCCGCGGCATCCATCGAGCACGTCACCGACGACTACCGGCGCGAGACGATGCGCGTGCTGCGGGTGTCGTTCCTGTCGGGGTTCGCGCTGGAGTTCCTCGCGAGCATCTCGGTCGCGATCGTCGCCGTGTCGATCGGGTTCCGCCTGATCGACGGGTCGTTGGCGCTCGCCGTCGGGCTGTTCGTGCTGCTGCTCGCCCCCGAGGCCTACCTGCCGCTCCGCCAGGTCGGCGTGCAGTTCCACGCCGCCGCGGAGGGCGTGGCCGCGACCGACGACGTCTTCGCAGTGCTCGACGCCGCCGCGGCGCTCCCCCCGGTCGCTGAGCGAGACGAAACGCCCCCACCCCGCCACGCCCTCGCACACCCCCCGGTCGTTGAGCGAGCGAGCGCCAGCGAGCGAGACGAAACGCCCCGAGCCGACCACGCCCTGGCACACCCCCCGGTCGTTGAGCGAGCGAGCGCCAGCGAGCGAGACGAAACGCCCCGAGCCGACCACGCCCTGGCACACCCCCCGGTCGTTGAGCGAGCGAGCGCCAGCGAGCGAGACGAAACGCCCCCAGCCGACGACGCCCTCGTGCTGCGGCGAGTGCGGGTGCACCGCGGCGACCGGCGCCTGCCCCCCGTCGACCTCGCCGCGCCCCCGCGCACCCTCACGCTCATCGAGGGCCCGAGCGGCGCCGGCAAATCGAGCCTGTTCGCGGCACTGCGCGGAGCCGCTGCCTTCGAGGGCACCGCGACCTGGTGCGGCGCCGACGTGCGCGGGCTCGCCCCGTCGGAGTGGCTCGCGTGGGCCGGGCAGCGGCCCGGACTCGTCGCCGGCACGATCGCGGCCAACGTGTCGCTCGGCGATGCGGACCCCGCTCCGGCCGTCGTGCGACGGGCTCTCGACCTCGCGTGCGCCGGCATGCTCGACCCGGCGCTGGAGCTCGGCGTGCAGGGCGCCGGGCTGTCGGGCGGCCAGGCGCAGCGCGTCGCCGTCGCGCGGGCGTTCTACCGGCACCTGCGCGGGCGCGCCGCCGTGATCGCACTCGACGAGCCCAGCTCGGCGCTCGACCCCGACACGGAGGCGCGCCTGTGGCGCGGCATCCGTCGCCTCGCCGACGACGGCGCGACGGTGCTGCTGGTCTCTCACCGCACGTCGGCCCGGGACGTCGCCGACGCCGTGCTCCGCCTGGATACGGCCGAGGTCCCGGCATGACCCCCGCATCCCCGCCGGGGACCGCGAAAGGTCAGGTCGCCGTACGACCGGACCACGCCGGAGCGACGGGCACCGAGGGGAGACCTCCCCTCTCGGCGAACCACGTGCTGCGGGGGGCGCTGCCGCCGGCGCGACGGCTCTGGTGGTCGCTCGCAGCCGGGTTCGCGTCGGAGGCGTCCGCCGTCGCGCTGCTCGCCGTGAGCGCGTGGCTCATCGTGCGGGCGAGCGAGCAGCCGCCCGTGCTCTACCTGTCGGCTGCCGTCGTGGGCGTGCGGTTCTTCGCCATCTCCCGGGCGGTGTTCCGCTACCTCGAACGGCTCACCGGTCACGACGCGGCCCTGCGGCAGCTCGCGGCCACGCGCGCCGACCTGGTGCGGCGCCTCGTGCCGCTCGCCCCCGACGGACTCGCGCGGACGCGCCGGGGATCCGTGCTCGGCGCGCTCGTCGACGACGTCGATGACCTGCAGAACCTGCCCCTGCGCGTGGTCCAGCCGCTGGTGTCGTCGGCGCTCGTGGCCCTCGCCGCCGTCGTGCTCGTCGCGATCGTGTGGTGGCCGGCCGCGCTCGCCCTGCTCGCGTGCCTCCTCGTCGCTGCAGCGGTCGCGGCGCTGTGGGGCTGGGCGTCGGGTGCCCGTGCCGAGCGCGACATCGCGCCGCTGCGCGGCCGCCTCGCCGACGCGATCCTCGACCATCTCGGCAGCCTCGACGTGCTCGCGGCGTTCGGCGCCGAGGCCGAGAGCCGTGCGCGCATCGCGGCCGCGGACGCCGCCCTGCGTCGCGCGGTCGTGCGTCGCGCCGGCGCGCAGGCCGGAACCACCGCGCTCGTCTCGCTGCTGGCCGGCGCGGCATCCGTCTTCGCGATCGCGGCCGCCGCTCCGGGTCTGGCTTCTGGTGCGCTCGGCGGGCCGGAGTTCGCGGTCGCCGTGCTTGTGCCGATGGCGGTGTTCGACGTGTTCGCGACTGTGCCGCTGGCCGCAGCCTCGTGGCGTCAGGTGCGCGCGTCGGCCCAGCGCATCGCCGATGCGCTCCCCGCGGAGGCGCCCCGCGAGCTCGTCCGCGAGCGGATCGCCCCGACCGGAGAAGCCCCGCCGCTCGGCGACGGCGTGCGCGTCCGGGGGGCGTCCGTCCGGTGGCCGGGTGCGACGGCCGACGCCCTGCGCGATGTCGACCTCGATGTCCTTCCGGGCGAGCGCCTGCTGGTCATCGGGCCGAGCGGAGCGGGCAAGTCCACGCTCGCGCACGCGCTCGTGCGGTTCCTCGAGACCGACGGCGGCTACGACATCGGCGGCCGCTCGGTGCACGCCCTCGCCCCCGACGACGTGCGCCTCACCGTGGGTCTGTGCGAGCAGCATCCGATGCTCTTCGACGAGGACGTGCGCCAGAACCTGCTGTTCGCCCGCGACACGGCGACGGATGCCGAGCTCGAGGCGGTGCTCGAGCGGGTCGGGCTCGGCCGATGGCTGCGGGAGCGCGGCGGGCTCGACGCGCGGGTCGGCGAGCGCGGCGCCCTCGTCTCAGGCGGACAGGCGCAGCGCATCGCCCTCGCGCGGGCGCTGCTGCGCGGCTTCCCCGTGCTCGTGCTCGACGAGCCGACGGCGGGCGTCGATCCCGCGGCATCCGATCGCCTGCTCGTCGATCTGCTGGGCGCGGTGCGCGACGACCAGGCGGTCGTGCTGATCTCGCACGTCGCCGTGCCGGACGGGCTCGTCGACCGCACCGTGCGGATCGACGACGGCCGCATCGTCGGCACCGGCCGGCGCGACGCCTCGTGACCTCGCCCGCGGCCCGCTAACGTCGGGAGCGTGGCGCTCACGATCCGGCAGGCGACGCGGGAGGATGCCGCGGCCATCACCCGCATCCGCATCGAGACGTGGCGCGCCGCCTACGCCGGGCTGATCGACGGCAAGGTGCTCGCCCAGTTCGACCCCGTCACCGAGAGCCGACGACGCGCCGAGCGGTGGGACCACATGCACGCCGACCCGCGCACGCGCGACGTGCTCGCCGAGCGCGACGGCGCCGCCGTCGGGTGGGCGGCGTTCGGCCCGTCGATCGATCGCGAGCTGCCGCGGAACGGACAGTTGTTCGCGCTGTATGCGGTCCCTTCGGAGTGGTCGCGCGGCGTCGGTCACGCGCTCATCACCGCCGTCGAGGAGCGGCTGCGCGCCTCGGGCTTCCGCCACGCGCACCTCTGGGTGCTCGAGGGCAACGATCGCGCCGCCGCCTTCTACGAGCGTCACGGCTGGCGCGAGGACGGCGCCGTGATGGTCGACGAGCGCGTCATCGGCGGCCATACGCCGTACACGCTGCACGAGCGGCGCCGCGTGCGCGACCTGTCGGCGGCCGCCGCCGACGAGCGAGACTCCACCGGCGGGCAGGACTGATCCGGCCTGCGCGTCAGAGGCGCTTGCCGAACGCCTGGGTGCCGCGCGGCGAGGGAAGGGGCGCGAACCCCACGCGCGGATAGAAGGCGATCGCGCCGGCGTTCCCGGCCGTCGCCACGAGGTGCAGACCGGGCACTCCCGCCTCGCGGAGAGCGTGTTCGAGCGTCTCGATGAGGCGGCGCCCGAGTCCCTGGCCCTGTGCCTCGGGGAGCAGGTCGATGTGCAGGTGGGCGGGATACTCGTCCCCGAACGGCTGGGGGCCGCTCCGGCGCCCGTACGCGTAGCGGACGATGCCGTCCTGCCGCGTCTCGCCCTCGGCCTCGGGACCCGGCTCTGGCCACCGCTCGGCGTGGCGCGGCCACCACTGGGTCGCGAACCAGTCCTCGAACGCCGCCGTGTCGGGGGCGCCCACGATGTACCCGACCACCCGTTCGTCGTCGGACTCGACGACGAACGCGAACTCCGGGTGCCGTGCCGCGTACGGCAGCACGAAGATCTCGGCCCACAGATCGTCGTCCCGGAGGATTCCGGTGGCGTCGGCTCCGGCATCCGCCGTCTTCAGGCAGATGTCGGCGAGGGCGGGCTCGTCCCCCGGTCGGAAGGCTCGGATGCGTGACACCGGGCGAGTCTAGTGCGGCATGCTCATGCGAACCGCACGTCGCCGGGCGAGATCCGCAGGCCCACCTCGACTCCGGGGGCGAGGCCGAGCGCCGCCGCCCGATCGGCCGCGATGTCGACGGCCACGTCGGGATCGGCGGTGCGCACCCGCACGCCAGCGGGCGTCTGCTCGAGCCGCGTGATGCGGGCGGTCCAGGCGCCGTCCCCCGACACCGCCCCCGCCGGGCCGAGGTGCACGGCAGACGGCGCGAACACGGCCGCGCGCTCCTCCGTGCCGGCCGTGCCTGCGGCTCCCGTGCCGGCCGTGCCTGCCGCGCCACCCGCGCCACCCGGATCTGCTGCGCCTTCCGCGCCATCGACCGCGAAAATGAGGCCGCCGCTGCGCCAGTGCCCGTCGCGCACCACGCCCGGAACGCGGTTGAGGCCGGCCACGGCCGCGGCGAAGCGCGTCGCCGGTGCGGCGAGCACGTCGCGCACGGGTCCGGACTGGGTAACGCGCCCGGCTTCGAGCACGACGAGCTCGCTCGCGAGGGCGACGGCGTCGACGGCATCGTGCGTCGCGACGATCGCGGTCGTGCGCGTCGCCGACAGCTGTTCGTGCACGAGGGCACGCACGTCGCCCGCCGTCTCGGCGTCGAGCGACGTCAGCGGTTCGTCCAGGAGCAGTACGTCGGGCGTCGTCGCGAGCGCCCGTGCGAGCGCGACGCGCTGCTGCTGACCGCCCGACAGCTGCGCCGGACGACGCTCGGCGAACGCGGCGAGTCCGACGCGGCGCAGCCAGTCGGCCGCGGCGGACGCGGCATCCGTCTTCGTCATCCCGTGCGCCCGCAGTCCGAATGCGACGTTCGCGAGCGCGCTGAGGTGCGGGAACAGCCGCGGATCCTGACCGAGCAGGACGATGCCGCGCCGCGCCGGCGCGACGCTCGGCCCGCCCGGAGCGCTGAGCGTGCGTCCGCCGAAGCGCACGTGCCCGCCGCCCGGGCGCAGCAGTCCCGCGAGCACCGCCAGCAGTGTCGACTTGCCCGCGCCGCTCGGCCCCATCAGGGCCAGGACGTCGCCGGCATCCGCCCGCAGCGAGGCCTCGAGGCGGAACCCCGGGCGATCGACCGCCACGCGGGCGTCGAGCCCTGCCCCGGTGCCCTCACGAGCCACCGCCGCACGCGCCGCCGAACGCGCGCTCACCGCGGCGCCTCCGCCCGCCACGCGCGCACGAGCAGCAGCACGCCGATCGCGGTGACCAGCAGCAGCAGTGACAGTGCGACGGCCGTGCCCTGCGAGACGCCGGCGCCGTTGAACGCGGTGTAGATCGCGAGCGGCATCGTCTGCGTGACCCCCGGCGCGTTGCCGGCGAACAGCGCCGTCGCCCCGAACTCGCCGATCGCGCGTGCGAAGCACAGCACGATGCCGGCGATCAGCCCGGGCGCCGCGAGCGGCAGCGTGACGCGCAGGAGGATCGTCCAGCGACCGGCGCCGAGGCCCGCGGCCGCCTGCTCGTAGCCCACGCCGGTCGCGCGCAGCGAGCCCTCGAGCGCGAGCACGAGGAACGGCAGGGCGACGAAGGTCTGCGCCAGCACCACGGCGGTCGTGGTGAAGGGGATGCGGATGCCCCATTCGGCGAGCGCGCCGCCGAGCGGGCTCGTGCGTCCGAAGAGGAACAGCATCGCCACGCCCCCGACCATCGGCGGCAGCACCAGCGGAACGGTGACGGCGGCACGCAGCACCGCGGCCGTGCGCACGCGGCTGCGGGCGATCAGGAGCGCCAGCGGAACTCCCAGCGCGATGCACGCGAGCGTCGCGACGGCGCCGGTCGCCAGTGAGAGACTGAGTGCCGACAGCGCCTCGGGCGAGGTGATGTCGCTCCACAGCGTCGCCCATTCCACGCGCGCGACGAGCGCGCCGAGCGGAAGGATCAGGAGCGCCAGCCCGACGATCGCCGGCACGGCGAGCACCCGCGGCACGAACCCCTCGCGGGCACCGGCATCGCTTCGGTCGCCGACGCGCTCCGCCGACGGCATGCTCATGGCGCCCCGAACCCCAGCTCCGTCAGGACCGCGCGCGCGTCCGGCGAGGTCACGAATGCGACGAACGCCGCGGCCGCGTCGGGGTTGGACGCCTCCTCGAGCGCCGCGATGGGGTACCGGTTCACGACGCGCTCCGAGCCGGCAGCGGCGACGGCGGCGACCGCGTCGGCGCCCCGCACGTCCGTGGCGTAGACGAGCCCCGCGTCGGCCTCGCCCGCGGCGACCTTGGTGAGCACGGCGGTCACGTTCTGCTCGAGGCTCGCGGGCGCGACCGTGACCGCGTTGTCGGCGAGGAGGGCGACGGATGCCGCACCGCACGGCACCTCGGGAGCGCAGAGGACGACGGTGAGCGCGGGGTCGGCCAGGTCCTCGATCGTCTTGACGCCGCCCGGGTTGCCGCGCGGGACGGCGATCACGAGCGTGTTGGCGGCGAAGTCGCGCGGTTCGGTCGCGAGCCCGGCGTCGACGACGCGCTCCATGGTGCTCTCGTCGGCCGACGCGAACACGTCGGCCGGTGCGCCCTCGACGAGCTGCGTGGCCAGCGTCGCCGAGCCGTCGTACGAGACCGGCAGCACGTCGACCGACGGATGCCTCTGCTCGAACCGCGTCGCCAGCTCGTCGAACGCCGCCCGCAGCGACGCGGCCGCGAAGATCCTCAGTTCGCCGGTGAGCTCGGTGGCCGCGCCGGTGCCCGGCTCTGCGGTGCCGGGTCCGGCGGTGCCGGGTTGCGTGGCCCCGGGCGCGCGGTCGGCGGCCCCGCACGCGGAGACGAGGAGCGCGGCGGCGAGCAGCACGGCGAGGACCGGCGCGGTGCGGCGAGGACGAGGCATCCGGATCGCGTGCCGGCGCAGGAGGCGTGTCGAGGTCATGCGTCAGCCCTTCGGCGCTTCGACGATGACGTGCGTCGCCTTCACGACCGCCGACGCGAGCGACCCGACCTCGAGCCCGAGGTCGTCGGCGGCTTCGGCCGACATGAGCGAGACGACGCGGTGCGGGCCGGACTGGATGTCGATCTGCGCCATGAGCCCGTCGCGCTGGATGCGGGTGACCAGCCCGACGAAGCGGTTGCGGGCGCTCGAGAGCACGTCGGAGGGATCGGCCGGCGCGGAGGCCAGCTCGACGGCGCGGGCGGCGAGGGCGGTACCGGGGATCCGCGCGGGCGACGAGTCCGTCGTGGGAAGCGCACCGGCGTCGACCCAGCGGCGGACGGTGTCGTCGCTCACGCCGAGGAGGCGCGCGGCCTCCGAGATGCGATAGCTGGGCATGACAGCACGGTATCACCGCAGATGCGGGTTGAGAGCCGCATTTTCGGCGCAGATGCGGGGTCGACGGTGCGCCGTCGATCGTCCGCGGCAGGGCAAGAGGGGTCTGCCGGCGCGGGGGCGGAGCCGAGGGAGACCGGTGGACTGCTCCTGCGGACTCGGCGTCCGTGAGACGATGCCCGGGATGGACACCGCAGCCCTCGAGGAACTGCGCGCGCTGCGAGCACGCGCGTACGGCCCGCATGCCGACATCGATCAGGATCCCCGGGCGCTGCGGCGGCTCCGCGAGCTCGAAGCCCAGACCAGCGGATCGACCACCCGCTCCTCGGCCGCCGCGGCGACAGGCGTCACCAGCACGCTGCCGGCGGGATCGCAGCCGCAGCCCGAGTCGGCGGCGCGGGCGGACGTCGCGGTGGATGCAGCTACGGCGGGGATGGCCCCGGGCACGGGGACGGAGGCGGCGCCGGCTGCGGGGACGATTGCAGTCGGCGCAGGGACGCCGGAGGGCGAGGGGGCTCCGGTCGATGGAACGCACGACGATGCCCCGCCGGCGGACTCCGCCTCGTCCGGCAGCGCGGCCGGCCGCCGTCACCGCCTTTCCCGACGGATGCGCTTGCTGTGGGGACTGTCGGCCGTGGCGTCCGCTGCCGTGGCGTCCGGGATCACGTACGCGGTGACATCGATGGCGCCCGTCTCGGTGTCGAGCGGCGCGCCGCAGATCGCCACGCTGAAGCCGTCTCCGCTGATCGAGATCCCCGTCGGCTGGCTCGGCGCAGGGCCGAGCTCTCGCGCTTTCGAGTTCTACGGCTTGACCCTGTTCGAGACCACGCACGGCTACTTCGGGGCGGGCAGCGACTGCTTCACGGCCGTTCCGACGGAACAGCTGCCCGAAGAGGACACCGATACGAACTCGTGGTCGTTCAGCGGCAACATGTACGCCGGGTGCGGTGTCGGGAACTTCCCGGCCACGGTCGAGATCCCGATCGACAGCGGGATGCCGGAGGAGCTCCGCGACCGCTTCCCGCCGGGCAGCGCCCTGCAGTTCGTGCTCGACGGTGACCGGATGGGCGTATTCCTCGACAGCCCCTAGCGCCATACCATCGTTTCTGTGTGCGAATTTCGAATGTCCAGCCTCTTCCGCTATTCGCAGATCTGTTCTATACTGGTGACATGAGCGAACCCCCGCAGCCGGCCGGCGCCGAAGAACCGGCGTCGGCGCGGGAGGGGCTCGAGGATTTCGTGCCGCCGGTGCCCGACGCAGTGGATCTGGTGGTCGAGACGGCGACGATGATGTCGGTGTTCGCGGCGCAGCGGCTGGTACGCGTGGATGCGATGCGGCGCGAGATGCTGGCCGACGCGGCCGGGCGCGGCACCGGCGTGCGGGATGTCGTGGAGCGGTCGATCCGCTTGGAGCTGGCCGCGGCGATGCGGATCACGGAGTACGCCGCGGGCCGGATGATCGCGCAGGCCGAAGCCCTCGTGAACAGGTATCCAGGGGTGCTCGACGCACTGTCGTGCGGGCGGGTCACCGAGAAGCACGCCGAGATCTACGTCGATCTCGTCGACGCCGTCGACCCGGAGCTGCGCGGCCGGGTGGTGGATGCAGGTCTGACGTTGGCCGAGGCGGAGCCGGTCGGGTCGTTCCGTCGAGCACTGAGCGACCTCATCGCCCGGGTCGAGGCGGCCACCCTGGAGCAGCGATTCGAAGCCGCGGTCACGCAGCGGCGGGTATGGGTGGATCGGGGGCCCGACGGGATGGGACTGCTCGGGCTGCACCATCCTGCGGTCGAGGTGCACGCCATCCATTCCCGGATCACCGCGATGGCCAAGGCCATCGCCGCCGCCGAGGGTGAGACGCGTACGCTCGACCAGATCCGTGCCGACCTCGTCGCCGACCTGCTCATCGACGGCACCACCTCCCACGTGCCGGCGGCAGCCTCCGGCATCCGGGCACAGGTCGTCGTCACGGTCCCCGCCCTCGCGCTCCTCGACGACGACGCCGAACTCGATGCCGATACGGCCGCGGCGATCGACGCGGATGCGGATGCCGCGACCGACGCGGATGCCCGAGCGAAGACGGATGCCGTCCCCGACACGGGCGCCACCACCACGATGGGTGCGGAGGCTGCGACCGATGCGGGTGCCACTACGCCGATCGGCGACCCGCCGGTGGTCGAGGGCGTCGGCCCGATCCCGCTCTCGATGGCACGGCGCCTGTGCGGCGGCGACGCCCGGTGGATGCGGGTGCTCACCCATCCCGAGTCGGGCATCGTCCTGTCCGTCGGCCGCGACCGATACAAACCACCCGCAGCCCTCCGGCGACTCGTGAGATGGCGCGCCGATCGGTGCATGGGTCCGGGGTGCGGCATGCCCGCGTCCCGCTGCGAGATCGACCACCAGATCCGCTGGGTCGATCGCGGCGAGACGTCCCTCGAGAACACGGCCCCGTTCTGCAAGGGCCACCACCTCGTCAAAGACAACACCGACTGGGTCGTGAGGCAGGTTCCCGGCAGCGGCGGCGCCATCCGATGGATCTCGCCCACCGGACGCAGCTATGTCGTCCAACCCGAGAGACGGGTCCCCGCCTTCACGACGACGGGTCGCGATCCCGGCGATCCTGCCCCGTTCTGAGACCGGGCAGAACCGGCGAACACCGACGGCAACGAGCCGCACCGGGGAGAACGAGCCGCACGACCGGGGCGACCGGCCGGGAGCACTCCCCCGACCGGTCGCACCGGTTGCTCAGCCGATCAGTGGACGGCGATCAGATCGTTCGCCCATCCGATCATCCGGGCTCCGAACTCGGCTTCGACGGCCTTGCCGAGCTGCCCCTCCAACTGCTCGACGATCGCCGCGAGCTGGTTGACCTCGGTGGGGTGCTTGCCCGACGCGTGGCTCTTCAGCGCCGCGTTGAGCTTGTCCCGCAGACCCTTCTCGACCTTCACGTCCGTCACGAGCGACTCCGCGACCGCCCGGGTGAGGTTGTTCGAGAGCGACTCCGTCGTCGCGAGCAGCGTGAACGCCCGCGTGGCCGTGGCCGTATTGCCGACGAAGTCGGTCGCGGTCGCCTCGACGGCGTGCGCGCCGGTGTCGAGCGTGAACATGTCGAGCACGTGACCCGAGGGCACCTCGACGCCGTCGAACTGCACCGACTGCGTCTCCACCCCGCTGAGCGAGTCCGTGATCGTGTACTGCACGCTCGCGAAGTCGTCGCTGTCGTAGCCGGTGGCAGCCGGCTCGGTGAGCTCGATGACCGGCGCGGTGCGGTCGACCCGCAGGATCTGCGTGCCGCTCACGGTCTCGCATTCGCTCGACGCCCGCCAGTCGATCACCCACGGGATGGTCTCGGCGGCGTCTGCGGGCAGGGCGAACTCGGCGACCGGCCCGTCCACGGTCGTCCAGCCCTGCGGTTGCGAGCCGTGCGGGTACACGGTGTAGCTGGTCGACAGCGACTCGGGCGTGAAGGACTCGTCGGCCGCGGTGAGCGTGAACGTGTGATCCACGCCGACCCACTGCACGCCCGCCACCACCGCGGCGTCGCCGCTGATCTCGAGGGCGGCGCCCAGCGAACCGTCGATCCAGGCGGGCGCCGTCGGCGCGTCGCCGTGGTCGGGGAAGTTCATCCCCGGCCGGTACCACGCGCCGTTCTCCCAGTCGCGGAACACATCGCGGAAGGCCGACCGCGCCACGCACGACTCCCACAGCGGCATCTGCCCGGTGCCGGCGTAGTGGGGCTCCTCGTCCGAGTGGTGCCCGGGGTCGGGCGATTCGAACACCGGCTTGCGATCGGCACGCCACGCGTGGTCGGAGTCGATCGAACGCAGCCACGGCTTGCCGTCGAGACCATCGATCATGACGTTCGCGGGGCGGTCCGCCGAGTCGGCGTACAGGGCCGTCGACACGTGCGGCAGCAGGCCGGCACTGCGATGGTCCGCGATCACCTGGTTGAGCCCGTTCGCGTCGAGCAGGAGCAGCTTCGACATCTGCACGGCGTCGTACGCCGGTTCGAAGTCCTCCAGCGTCCACTCCGCGCTGTCCTTCAGACGCGACGACGCGACGACGGTGCCGTCCGGCAGCTCGATCTGGTCGCCCACGAGCGGGTCGACGAGTCCCATGACGGCGTCCAAGTACTCCCGGTCCCCCTCTTCGAAGAGGTCGACGTGCACGGGCGCGTCCGAGAAGGGCACGTCGATGTCGGCCGAGCCGACCTCCATCCAGTACGTCGGGTGCTTCAGGAAGCTCGCCAGCTGCTCCACGTCGAAGCCGAGGGCCTCGGAGGTGAGATCGAGCAGCAGCTGCTTGGCGTCGGCGAGCAGCGGATCGAGGATGTCGATGTCGGGCATGATCTCCTGCATCAGGTCCTGCAGCCACAGGAAGACGTCGCCGCCCTCCTCGACGACCTCGCCCACGAAGTCGGGCGCACCCAGCATCGACAGCAGGTACTCGTTCACGAAGCCGGGCTTGTCGGTCTCGTTCAGCCCACCCAGCGTGTACCCCGCGACCTGCAGGATCCCGATGCCGTCCTCGCACTTGGCACGATCCGTGTCGAGCACCTCGTCGGTCTCGCCCTCCTCGGCATCCCCATCGCACAAGAAGTTCTGCGCGTCGCGGTAGGTTCCGGCGTCGAACAGCGTGCGCGAGAGCGCCTCGCCGAGCTCGGGCCAGTGCCGCAGGCCCCGGTCGATGTCGGCGATCCACGCATTCAGATAGGCGATCGCGGGCGGGTTGACGAACGCGTCGTCCGCCCCGTCGATCGGATCCCATGCGCACGGCGAGTCGATGCACTGCATCACGGGGATCGACGTCTGCACGATGCCACGCACGGTGCTGGCCTGGACGGGCAGGTCGATGTCGATGCAGTCCTCGGTCTCGAACAGGCACTCCGTCTGTGCGAGATCCGCCTGGAGCTTCGCGCGCTCGATCTCGAGCTCGGCCTTCAGATCGATGAAGTAGTCGATGAGCGGGCCGCGATTCGGCTCGGGCTCGTCGCCGACCGTGTACGGCTTGCCGGGGCATCCGTCATCGGCCGTTCCGTCGCCGTCGTCGTCGATGCCGTCACCGCACGTGCCGACCGGCAGCGGGTTCGCGGGGTTCACGAGAGTGTCGTAGATCCAGCCGGTCGGTGCCGAGTACGCGAACGCGGGCGTGGCGTCGTCGCTGTACTCGGGACCGGTCTCGTCGGTCTCACCCGGCACCTGGCTGCGCAGCGGGTTGCCGTCGAAGCCGGGGGTCGCGTCGCCGACGTATCCCTCGGCGATCACGTGCCGCAGCGCGATCTCGGCGGCGGTCGGGTCGTCGCCGACCTCGAGGATGTCGCCCACGCCGGGGAAGACGCCCTGCGCCACCTGGTTGATGAGCGTGTGGGCCCACATGTCGCCGGCGGCATGGGTCAGGAATCCGTGGGCGAAGGCCAGGATCTGCTCCTTCTCGGCCACGGAGCGGTTCGCGTCGTCCTGCGCGTCCCACGCGGAGGTGAGCACATGCTCGAGCCACTCGCCGGTCTCTTCGGGGTGGATCACGGCCTGCCCATAGGCGAGGTCGGGAAATCCGTCAGGGCCGATGACGCCGGCGTTGTACGCGGCGGGCTGGTTGCGCAGCGCGGTCACGATGTCGGCGCGCACGGCGTACTCGGTGCCTGCGATGGTCACGTTGCCGTCGGCGACGACGTCGTCGTACGCGTTCTCGGCGGTGACGTTGTGGGTGTACGGCTTGAAGGCGGCGGCAGGAAGCGCCGTGGCGACGAGCGCAGTCGCGGTGAGCGACGCCGCCGCGGTGAAGCCGACGGCGAGCCGTGCAACGCTGCGGCGCCGGCCGATGGTGCCAGACATGGGTTTCCTCTCGAACAGAGTCGGTCGAACGGGGTTGATGTGCACGAGCGTGGCGCGAGGCGACCGCCCGCCGGATGGGGGACGCATGCTCAGATCGCGCCGGTCGATTACTCAGTCGCTACTCAGACCCGCACCCGGTTCCCCCCGGCGTAGCCTGAGGACATGGCGTTTCCTCCACTCGTCGAGCCCGTCGCGCGACTGAGCGACGCCGAACAGACCCGCACCGCCCGGCACCGGGTGCTGGCGGGATTCGGCGACGACGCGCAGCGGCGACTGGCCGCCGCTCACGTCGCGGTCGTCGGTGCCGGCGGACTCGGCTCGCCGGCGGTGCTCGCCCTCGCCGCCGCCGGCGTCGGCACCATCACGGTCATCGACGACGACCTGGTCGAGGCGTCCAATCTCCAGCGCCAGGTGATGCACCGCGTCACCGACGTGGGCGCGCGCAAGGTCGACTCGGCCGTACGCGTCGCCGCCGACCTCTCCCCCACCACCGTGGTGCGCCCGCTCGCCGCGCGGCTCACGCCCGAATCGGCGCGCGAGCTGCTCGACGGCGCCCACGTCGTCATCGACGGCTCCGACACGTTCGAGACGCGCGAGGCCGTCGCCGCGGAGTGCGAGCGGCTCGGCGTTCCGCTCGTGTGGGGCGTGGTGCAGGAGTTCCACGCGCAGGCCACCGTGTTCTGGTCGGCGCCTCCCGCCGGTGTCACGCCCGTGCGCCTCGCTGACCTGTACCCGACGGATGCCGAGCGCGACGTCCCGACCTGCGCCCAGGTCGGCGTGCTCGGTGCCCTGTGCCTCCAGGTCGGCGCGCTGCTGGCGACCGAGGCGATCAAGCTCCTCACGGGCACCGGCGATCCGCTGCTCGGTCGCGTCGTGGTGATCGACGCGCTCCGCGGCCGCACCAGCGAGGTGCCGCTGAGGCCCGCCTCCGCCCGGCGCGCGTCCGCCCCGGTCGCCGGCGCGGTGCCCCGCATCCGTCAGCTGAACCCCCAGGAGACCGCCGACGCGCAGCGCGCGGGCGCCGTCGTGCTCGACGTCCGCGAGCCGTTCGAGACCGCGCAGGGCGTCGTCCCCGACTCGGTGCTGATCCCGCTCGCCGACGTGCTCGCCGAACCCGGACGCGCCGGACGCGGACCGGTGGTCGTCGTCTGCCAGGTCGGGATGCGCGCGCAGCGCGCGGCCGCGGCCCTGCGTGCCGCGGGAGTCGAGGCATCCGTCCTCGCCGGCGGGATCGAGGCATGGCAGCGCGCCGGCGCACCCGTGACGGTGCCCGCGTGAGCGGCCTGCGCACGGTCGAGCGGCACCTCGACGACGTCCTCGCCGCCGCCGCTCCGCTCGAGGCCGAGCGCGTCGCCCTCGACGCCGCGCACGGCAGCACGCTGCGCGAGCCGGTCCTCGCCGCGGTCGACCTCCCCGGCTTCGACAACTCCGCCATGGACGGCTTCGCCGTGCGCTTCGCCGACGTCGCGGCCGCCTCGCCCGACGCGCCCGTGACGCTCCACGTGATCGCCGACCTGCCCGCGGGCACCGCCGACGACCCGGCGCTGGGGTCCGGGCAGGCGGCCCGCATCATGACGGGGGCACCGGTGCCGACCACCGCCGACGCCATCGTGCCGTTCGAAGACACCGCCGGCGGCCTCGCGGACTCGCTGGGCGCCATCGCCGTGCAGCGCGCACCCCGCGCTGTCGGAGCCCACATCCGCCGCGCCGGCGAGGATGCGGGAACGGGCGACGAAGTGCTCGCGGCGGGGACTCCGCTCGGCCCGCTGCAGCTCGCCGCGGTCGCCGCCGCCGGAGTCGCGGAGGTCGTCGTGTCGCGTCGGCCCCGCGTGGCCGTGATCTCGACCGGCAGCGAGCTCACAGAACCCGGCGCACCGCTGCGGCGAGGCCGGATCCCCGAGTCGAACAGCCGCGCCCTCAGTGCCCTCGCCACCGAAGCAGGCGCCGTCGTCGTGCGACGCACCAGCGTGTCGGACGAAGGCGGTGAGCTCGACCGCGTCCTCGCAGAGGTGACCGACGCGGCCTCGCCCGAGCGCGCCGACGTCGTGATCTTCTCGGGAGGCGTGAGCGCCGGCGCCTACGAGGTCGTCAAGACGACCCTCGCCGGCACCATGGAGTTCTCGAAGGTCGCGATGCAGCCCGGCAAGCCGCAGGGCTTCGGCCGTCTCCCCGGGGGAACGCTCCTGTTCGGCCTTCCCGGCAACCCGGTGAGCGCGGCGGTGTCGTTCGAGGTGTTCGTGCGCCCGGCGCTGCTGCGCATGCAGGGCCGCGGCGACCTTCGGCGCCCCGTCATCGCGGTGCCCGCAGCCGCCGGGTGGCGCACGCCGCCGGGCCGTCGTCAGTACCTGCCGGTGACCATCGACCGCGCCGACCCACGACGGTGGAGCGCGCGGCCCGCGACTTCCGGCGGGTCGCATCTGGCCGGCGGCCTCGGCCGCGCCGAGGCGTACGCGGTCGTGCCCGCAGAGGTCGACGCCGTCGCGGCGGGCGACATCGTCGATGTCATGCTGATCTCATGACCACCGAGAAGCCGCAGACGTTCACCCACCTCGACGAGGCGGGCAACGCGCGCATGGTCGACGTCACGCTCAAGCAGCCCACCGTGCGCTCGGCGACCGCACGCGGATTCGTCCGCTGCGCGCCCGACGTCGTCGCGGCGCTGCGCGACGGCACCGTGCCCAAGGGCGACGTGCTCGCCGTCGCCCGTGTCGCGGGCATCCAGGCCGCCAAGCGCACGCCCGAACTGCTCCCGCTCGCGCACGTCATCGGCGTCCACGGCGCCGCACTCGACCTCGCCGTCGAGGACGCCGGCGTCGCCATCGAGGCGACGGTACGCACCGCCGACCGCACCGGCGTCGAGATGGAGGCGCTCACCGCCGTCTCGGTCGCGGCCCTCGCGATCGTCGACATGGTGAAGGGCCTCGACAAGGCCACCTCGATCGAGGACGTCCGCATCGTCGCGAAGACCGGCGGCAAGAGCGGCGACTGGGCTCGCCCGGGCGAGGCATGACGCCCGGACCCCGGCCTGCAGCGGGGGCAGACGATGCCTCCGATCGCAACGGTGGCTCCGCGCCCGGAGGTGGTGACGTCCCCGGCGGGATCGGCGCGATCCTGCTCGCCGGCGGCCGAGCCAGCCGCGTCGACGGCGCAGCCAAGCCGCTGTTCGAGGTCGGCGGCCGCACGCTCCTCTCGGCCGCCGTGACGGCGGCGACGGATGCCGGAGCCCGCCCCCTCACCGTCGTGGCACCGATCCTCGACCCGGCGTTGCCGATCACCTGGGTGCGGGAGGACCCGCCGTTCGGCGGCCCGGCGGCGGCGATCGTCGCCGCCCTCGCGTCGTGGCCGGAGGACGCCGACCCCGAGTGGACGCTCGTGCTGGCCTGCGATCTCCCCTCCGCCGGCGCGGCGGTGCGCCGGCTCCTGGCCGACATCGTGCTCCTCCCCACCGACACCGACGGCATCTGCCTCGGCGACGCATCGAGCAGGCCCCAATGGCTGACCGGCGCGTACCGCACGCGCGCGCTGCGAGCCGCGGCATCCGCCCTCCCGGGTCGCGGGCACGGCGCATCGGTGCGCGCGCTCGTCGACGACCTCGCCGTCGCGGTCGTCACCGCCGACGACGCACTGACCCGCGACGTCGACACGTGGCAGGATCTGGAAGAGGCCCGCACACGAGCGCGCGCCGCCCCCACCGCACCGGAGGAATCATGAGCGAGCAGAGCCGCACCCTTCCGCCCGAGGCACTCGACGCGTGGGCCGAGGCCCTGCGTGAGAGGCTGGGCCTCGCCGAGGCCGACGTGCCGGTCGCCGCGGTGCTCGACCTCGCGCGCGACGTCGCGAACGGGGTCGCCCGTCCCGCCGCGCCGCTGGGCGCGTTCGCCGCAGGACTGGCCGCCGGCCGTGCCGGTGCCGACCCGGCAGAGGTGCGCGCAGCGCTCGCAGCGGTCACCGAACTGGCCGAGGGGTGGGATTCGTAGTGGCCGTCGTCCGCTACTTCGCCGCCGCGCAGGAGGCGACCGGCCTCGACACCGAGCGCCGCGCCGAGGCCACCCTCGGCGAGCTGCGCCGCGCCGTCACGGCCGCCTATCCGGGGCTCGCGGCGGCATCCTCCCCCGCTGCGCCGTGCTCGTCGACGGCTCCCGCGCCGACGACGACACCCCGCTGGCGTCCGACGACCTCGTCGACGTCCTGCCGCCCTTCGCCGGCGGCTGAGCCCCGGGGCCCGGCGCCGGATCGATGCCCCGGCGCCCGGGCGGACCTAGCCGCCGAGGCCGAGCCAGGAGGCGGTGCCATCGGACTCGACCTGCTTCTTCCACACCGGGAGATCGGTCTTGATCGTCTCGATGAGGGTGCGGCACACCTCGAACGCCTCGGCACGGTGCGCGGACGCGACCGCGATGACGACCGCCGCGTCGCCCACCTCGAGCGTGCCCACCCGGTGCGAGACGGCCACCAGCGCCCCGGTCGATCCCACGGCGGCCGCCGCCAGCCGCGCGAGCGCGGCCTCGGCGTCGGGGTGCGCGGAGTACTCCAGCGCCACGACGGCGGTCGCGGCATCCGGGTCGTGATCGCGAACGCGCCCCACGAACGTCGTGACCGCGCCCATGCGGGGGTCGTCGATCGCGCGCAGGTGCGCGTCGAGGTCGAGCGGCTCGGCACTGATCGCCGCGACGCGCACGTCGCCCCGCGAGTCATCCATCAGTGATCACCGCCGCCGAGCTGGTCGAGCACGTGACGGGCCACCGAGAGCACCACCGGCATCCCCGACGCGACCCCCGAGGGAGAACCCGGCAGGTTCACGATGAGCGCGCCGTGCGGATCGACGACGCCGGCGATCCCCCGCGTGAGCAGGCTCGCGGGCTTCTCGGCGGCGCCCCGGCGGCGCAGGTCCTCGGCGATGCCGGGGACCTCGCGCGTGACGACGCGCGAGGTGCCCTCGGGCGTCTGATCGCGCGGACCGACGCCGGTGCCGCCGCTCGTGATGATGAGCTTGGCGCCCGCGACCACCTCGACCGTCAGCGCGCGCTCGACGTTGTCGGCGCCGTCCGACACGACCACCGCGTCGGCGCAGTCGAAGCCGGCCTCGCGCAGTGCGGCGACCGCAAGGGGTCCGCTCGCATCTTCGCGCTCGCCGGCGGCGGAGCGGTCCGAGACGGTGATGACGGCGGCTCGGGTCATGCCCCCAGCCTATGCACGCGGACTCTCACCCGCGCGCGGGCTCCGGCACCCGTCGCTCGAGCCGCACGATGACGGACTTCGAGGTCGGCGTGCCGCTGACGTCGGCGACCGAGTCGAGGGGAACGAGCACGTTCGTCTCGGGATAGTACGCCGCGGCGTTGCCGCGCGGGGTGCGGTAGGCGACGACGCGGAACTCCTCGGCCCGGCGCTCCTCGAGCGTGCCGTCGGGACGACGCCACTCCGACACCAGGTCGACGATCTCGTCCTCGGCGAAGCCCAGCGCCACGATGTCCTTCGGGTTGACCAGCACGACGCGCCGCCCGCCGTGGATGCCCCGGTAGCGATCGTCCTTGCCGTAGATCGTGGTGTTGTACTGGTCGTGCGAGCGGAGGGTCTGCAGCAGCAGCCGACCGCGCGGGATGCGCGGGTACTCCAGCGGGTTCACGGTGAACCGCGCCCTGCCGTCGGGCGTCGCGAACCGCCGCGCGTCGCGAGGCCCGTTCGGCAGGTGCAGCGTGCGACCCCTGTCGATGCGCTCCTCGTAGTCGTCGAAGCCCGGCACCACCTGCTCGATATGCGCCCGGATGAGCGCATAGTCCGTCTCGAGCGCCGCCCACTCCGCCTGGGGGGCATTCCGGGGTTCGGTCGTCGAGGATCCCCCGAAGAGCAGGGCGCACAGCCGTGCGACGATCGCCACCTCGCTCAGCAGGTCGTCGGACGGCGGCGCCAGGCGCCCGCGCGAGGCGTGCACGGCGCCCATGGAGTCCTCGACCGTGACCTTCTGCTCGCGGCCGCCGCGCCTATCGCGGTCGGTGCGGCCGAGCGTCGGCAGGATGATCGCGCGCCTTCCGGTCACCACGTGCGAGCGGTTGAGCTTCGTCGACACCTGCACCGTCAGGCCGACGCGGCCCATCGCCGCCTCGACCACGCGCGTGTCGGGGGTCGCCGACACGAAGTTGCCGCCCATGCCCATGAAGAACCGCACGCGGCCGTCGCGCATCGCCCGGATCGCCTGGACCGTGTCGAACCCGTGCTCGCGCGGGGCGGCGAACGCGAACTCGGCGTCGAGCGCGTCGAGGAACGCGGCCGACGGCTTCTCGTAGATGCCGACCGTGCGGTCGCCCTGCACGTTCGAGTGCCCGCGCACCGGGCACACCCCGGCGCCCCGGCGCCCGATGTTGCCCTGCAGCAGCAGCACGTTCACGATCTCGCGCAGCGTCGGCACCGAGTGCTTGTGCTGGGTGAGCCCCATCGCCCAGCACACGATCGTCGCCTTCGACTGCCGCACCAGCTCGCCGACGCGGCGCAGCGTCTTCTCGGGAAGCCCGGTGGCGGCGACGAGCTCGCGCCACGAGGCATCCGTCATCGCCCGACGGTACGCGTCGAAGCCGCTCGTGTGCGCCGCGATGAACTCGTGGTCGAGCACCGCCGCACCGCTCCCCGAGCCCTCCGGCGCGCCGGCGCCCTCGCCCAGCGCGAGCGCATCCGCCTCGAGCAGGTGCTTGCCGATCGCCTGGAACAGGGCCTGATCGCCGCCGAGGCGGATCTGCACGAACTCGTCGGCGAGCTTGGTGCCTCCGAACGCGACGCCGCGCACCGTCTGCGGGTTCTCGAACCGCATCAGCCCGGCCTCGGGCAGTGGGTTGACGGCGATGATCGTGGCGCCGCGCTGCTTGGCCTTCTCGAGCGCCGACAGCATGCGCGGGTGGTTCGTGCCGGGGTTCTGACCGGCCACGATCAGCAGGTCGGCGTCGTGGATGTCGTCGATCGACACCGTGCCCTTGCCGATGCCGATGGTCTCGTTCAGCGCCGAGCCCGACGACTCGTGGCACATGTTCGAGCAGTCGGGCAGGTTGTTCGTGCCGAGCCCGCGCACGAGCAGCTGATACAGGAACGCCGCCTCGTTCGACGTGCGACCCGACGTGTAGAACACCGCCTCGTCCGGATCGTCGAGCGCACCCAGCTCGTCGGCGATCACGCGCAGCGCGTCGTCCCACGAGATCGGCCGGTAGTGGGACGCCCCCTCGTCGAGCATCATCGGATGCGTCAGCCGCCCCTGCTGGCCCAGCCACCAGTCGTCGTGCGCGCGGAGGTCGTCGATCGAGTGCGCGGCGAAGAACTCGGGCCCGACGCGGCGCAGCGTCGCCTCCTCGGCGACAGCCTTCGCGCCGTTCTCGCAGAACTCCGCGACGTGGCGGCGCTCCTCTTCGGGCCACGCGCAGCCGGGGCAGTCGAAGCCGTCCTTCTGGTTGACCCGCATCAGCGTCTGCACCGAGCGGGCCACGCCCATCTGCTCGTTCGCGATCTGCAGCGCGTGCAGCACCGCGGGCACGCCTACCGCGACCTTCTTCGGTCGCGTGACGTGCACCCGGGTCTCGTCGATGTCGGCAGTGGGGGGCTTCGTCGCCATGCTTCCAGGCTATTCCCGCCCGGCCTCGCCGGGGCCGGCGGTTCCCATTCGACGGGAGTTCAGCAGAGATCGACGGATGCCGGGGGCCGCGGCCGAGGCCGGGTCACCACCCGCTCCACCACGCACGCACGGTCCCCCGCAGCTGCTCGCTCGTCACCGCACCGTGATCGGGAGACGACACCGACGCGCGGGAGTCGGCCGACGCCGCGCGGTTGTCGCCCATGACCCAGACCGCGCCGCGGGGCACCGTCACCCGGAACGGGATGTCGCCGCCGGGGCGCGAGCCTGCGGCATACTCCTCGTCGACCGCCTCGCCGTTGACGACGAGGCGGCCGCTCCCGGTCTCGCAGCACACCACGACGTCGCCGGCGATGCCGACGACGCGCTTGACGAGGAGGGCGCCGACCTCGCCCGACCAGCCCTGACGGTCGCTCAGCAGCACGATGTCCCCGCGTGCCGGAGGCGTCCACCGGTCGAACACGACGAGGTCGCCGCTGCGCAGCGTCGGGGTCATCGAGTCGTTGCGCACGGTCGCCACCCCGAACGCCGCGAGGATCAGACCCGCCGCGACCAGGGGCGCGAGCACGGCCGCAGCCGACCGCAGCGCCCGGCGACGCGGGGCCGCGATCACGGCGCCTCCGCGAGGAGGGCCGTCATCGCGGAGATCTCCCGCTCCTGTTCGACGAGCACGTGCTTGCCCGACGTGCGCACGAAGGCGTTGGACCCGTACCGCACCGCGCGCTCCCCCATCTCGAGCGCGCCCTCGTGGTGCACGATCATGAGCTCGAGGAACATGCGGTCCGCGGCCTCGCCCTCGGCCGCCGCGAGCGCCGCGAGCTGCGCCGGGGTGGCCATGCCCTTCATCTCGGCGTGCCCGTGGTCGCCGCATCCCGTCACGACTGCCGCCGGGCCGGCGTGCGCGCCGCCGGCGTGCCCGGCACCGGTCCCCTCGGCCGGCATCGCGCGCCGCCACGCGTCCTGCCAGGCCCGCATCGTCCCGATCTCGGCGGTCTGGTCGGCGACGATGAACTCGGCCAGCGCCCGCGTCCGCTCGCGCACGCCGGCCGCATCGAGCACGAGCCGGCTGAGCTCGAGCGCCTGCTCGTGATGCGGGATCATGCCCTCGATGTAGCAGTGGTCCTCGAGGGTCGGGAAGACGGCGGTCGCGGCATCCGTCGCCCGCTGCGCCGCCGCCTGCGGAGCCGACGCGACCGACGTGGTCGCACCGAGCGTCACGACGGCCGCCGCAGCGAGCCCTGTCGTCGCGGCGAGCACGACGCCGAGGGCGGCGATCCGGTTGCGCATGCGGGAGTCCCTTCTGGTGAGCGGATGCCGCGGGGCGGCGCGTCGGTTCGCGCCGCCCCGCGGCGGGGTTCAGGCGTGCGCCCTGGCTGCCTGCTGACGCCGCTGGTACCACGCGGTGCCCGCGAGACCGGCACCGGCGACCAGCAGCACGAGGCCCGACAGCAGCCACCGGTTCGCGTCGGTGCCCGTCGTCGCCAGCGCTCCGAGGATCGCGGACGGCGAAGCGGCTGCCACCATGAAGGTGCCCTGCGCGACCGCTGACGACGTCTGCCCGGTCAGCACCAGCGTGTGCTCGCCGGGGGACGTGTCGGACGGGACGATGAACTGCGCGGTCACCACTCCCTCGTCATCGGCGAGGAACGTCCCGACGTCGACCGGGTCGGAGTGCAGCACGGCGCTCACGGTCTCGCCCGGGGCGAAACCGCCCGCCGTCGCCGTCTGCGTCCCTCCCGGAGCGACCTCGGCGTGGCCGAACGTCACCGAGGCGACGTCCGGGGTGGGCTCCGCGGTCGGCCCGGTCGTCGGCTCGGTGGTCGGCTCGGTCGTCGGCTGCGCCGTCGGCTCGGTCGTCGGAGTCGGCGTCGGCGACGCGGTGGGCATGGGCGTGATGTTGGGGTTCGGCACCCCGCGCATGTCGCCGTTGACCCACTTGCGGCCCTCGGGGATGTTCGGCGCCTGAGCGGCGAAGTCCCGCGGGTAGAGCGTGAAGCCCTGCCAGTGGATCGGCATGGGGCTCTGGTCCTCATCGCGGTTGATGTGGTGGAAGCCCACGTTCACCCACGCCACCGGGTCGGTGAGCGACTCGGCGTCGGCGATGTAGTCCGTCACCATCTGCCCCGCCTTGGACGGGATGAGGTTGTAGCTCGCGTGCAGCTCGTCCGACTTGGCGTTGGTGAACGCGATGTCGTAGTCGGTCTCGGGGTTGAGGTTGTACGCCTGGTCGCGCGGCACGATGATCTCGTACGAACGGGCGTGGCCGTCCGCGTTGAGGCTCTCGGGGTTGACCACGCGGTAGGCCTCGCGGTTCGCCCCCATCGTCTTGGTCTCGGTGGTGACCGGCGTGATCTGGGTGTCGAGGATGGCGGTGTGACCGGTGTCGCCGGTCGTGCCGTGCTCGCCCGTGTGCGTGGTCGCGAACTTCTCGACGATCTGGCTGGTGCCGGAGTCGAGGCCGAAGTCCACGCGCCAGAACGCGGAGTGGTAGTGGTTGACCGCGAAGTCCTCCTGGCCCGGTGCGAGCGGCCACCCGTGGTTGACGACGTTCACGTAGTCGTTGGGCGACAGGTCGCCGGTGGCGCCGAGGCGCACCGAGATCTCGCCGTCGTCGTGGAACCGGTACTCGGTCTGGTACTCGTACCAGCCGATGCGCGACACCGAGTGGAGCACGAGGTCGGTGCCCTGGGCGGCATACAGCGCGTCCCGCGCGATGTTCGAGCGATACGCCAGGCCCGAGTCCTCCTCGCCGATGCAGACGGCCGGGATCACTCCGCGCGTCGCGTCGACCCACGACGCGCGCACCTCGCCGACCGGGCAGTCGACGGCCTCGATCGCCTGCAGCCGACGGCCGCCCACCTGGTAGGTGGTGACGTCGTTGTACTCGGTCGCGCCGGTGTCGTACGGCACGTTCAGCTGCGCGAGGGCGATCGAGTCGAGCACGAGGATCGGCGCGGCGTCGTCGCGCGGCTGGTACGCGATCTTGTCGAGCACGAGGCCGCGGTACGAGTCGATGCGCCAGCACATCTGCCAGCTCGACCCGGACTCGAGGGTCTCCGAGACGAGCGAGTCGCCGGAGCAGGAGGCCTCGGTGACGGTCTGCGCGGAGGCGGCGGCCGGGGCGGACAGGACGAGTCCGCCGGCGAGGACGGCCATCGCCAGGCCGGCGCCGAAGACCCGCCGAAGGGGGGTTCGTTTCATGTGGGTGTTCTCCATGGTCATGAGATGGTCAGGACTTCTCGGGTCGACAGGTTGACGACGAAGGTGCTGGTGGTGAGGAACGCGCCGCCGTCGACCTGGGCCAGCAGCTGCACGCACCGGTCGACGCCGCACGCCTCGGCGCCGAAGGCTCCGGCATCCGTCACGAAGGAATGCGCCGTGAGCTCGACCTCGGCCGAGGCCGGAGTGAGGACCGAGCCGCCGGTGAGGCTCGCGAACTCGTCGACGACGGGCTGGGCCGCGTCGGAGTCCAGCAGCAGCTCCCACGCGAACGAGGTCTCGGCGTCGGTCGGTGCGGGCTGGGTGCCCGACGCGCGCTCGACCGCCTCGATGACGCCGCGGGTGACGTTGACGATCATGCTGACCGTCTCTTCGGTGGCGTAGTCGTAGTAGAGCGACAGCAGCCGGCGCTGGCCGTCGCCGTACGCCTGCGGGTCGGCGACGTCGGTCGACAGGAACTGCATGCCGGGCTGGCCGAACACGTCCTGTCCGGTCGAGAACGCCGGGTCCTGCGCGCCGAGGAAGCGGACGTACTCGACCTCGGCACCGCTGAGCTGGTCGTACGCGGCGGCGATCGTGGCGGGCTTGGCGATCTGCTCGGCCTTCTCGGGTGCGTCCTCGTCGGTGCTGTCGGCGGCAATCGGAGTCGAGGCCGGCGTCTCGGGCGACGAGGTGGCCTGGACGGCGGTCTGCGTCGCGAACACCAGCGCGACCGCGGCGGCGCCTGCAGCGACGGCCGAGCCGATGCCGAGGGCACGCGGCGTGAGGAGGCGGGCCCATCGCTGCGACTGCGAGCCGGGCGGCGGATCCTCTCCGGGGGAGTGCTGTGTGTGGGTCACAGGGTTCCTTTCGATGGCGTCGATGTCGGAAGACGCGGCCGACGACTCGCGTCGCGCCGATTCTTCGCGTTCGCCGTTTCCTCGCCGTGTGCTCACTCGAACGCCCCGCGAAAACCCGATGAGACACCGGAGCCGGCATCCGGCTCGCCCGTCTCACGCGCTGTCACGCGCGCGAAACACGGTCTGCGGTTGCGTGCAACGCAGCGCGGCTAGCGTCACAGCCACCCAGACACGTGCGGCGAGGGAGGACGGGTGAGCGCACTCGCGGACGCGATCAGCCGGGCCCGCCCGCGGGTCGATCTCGGCGCGAGCTCGCCGTTCGCGGGCCTGCGGCGCCGGCACGCGCACACCGTCGACGTCGTCGCGCAGTCGGTGGCCGCGACGGCGCCTGCGGGCGTCCTGCTGGTGCACCCGGCGGCCGCGTACGCCCGCAGCGGGTCGTTCGGGTTCATCGACATCGCGATCACGATCGCCCTCGTCATCGGCGTCGCCCTCGTCATCGGGATGTTCGCGCGGCGGATCGCCAGCACGGGGTCGCTGTACACATTCGTCGCGCGCGGTCTCGGCACGCACGCCGGCCTCGTCGCCGGCACGGCGCTCGGCGCGGGATACCTGGCCGTCGCGATGAACACGCTCCTTTCGGGCTCGTCACGCGTGGCCCAGCTCGTCACCGGTTCACCGGAGCCGCCGCCCTGGCTGGTGTGCGCCCTCGTCGGCGGCTTCGGCTGCGTGATCGCCGCCCTCGTGGCGCGGGGTCTGCGCATCTCGACGCGCATCCTGCTCGTGCTGGAATCCGTCGCGGTGCTGACGGTCATCGGGCTGTCGATCGCCGCCCTCAGCCTCACGAGGTGGGACCTGGGCCTTCTCGTGCCGGACTCGGCCGACTTCTCGCTCGACGCGATCGTGACGGGCGTGGCATTCGCCCTCATCGGGTTCGTCGGGTTCGAGAGCGGCACGGCGCTCGGGCCCGAGACCCGCCGCCCCTATGCCGCGGTGCCGCGGGCGATCCTCGTGAGCGTCGGCGCCACCAGCCTCGTGCTGCTCGTCGGCACCGCCGCGCAGCTGTCGATCGTCGCCGAGCAGCCCGGGGCGCCGTCCCTGGCGGCCGTCACCGGTCTCGCACCCCTCATCGACGGGATCGTGGCGATCTCGTTCCTCGCGTGCGCGCTCGCGATGACGAACGCGGCGACGCGGCTCGCGTTCGCCATGAGCCGCGAGGGCCTCCTCCCGCCCGCGCTCGGGCGGGTGTCACGGCGCGGCGTGCCGGCGGTGGGCGGCGTGCTGCTCGCGGCCGCCGTCACCGCGGTGCCGCTCCTGGTGCTCGCGCTGGGCGGCAGCCGGCAGGACCTGCGGATCGTCACCTCCCCCGCCTCGATCGTCGGCTTCCTCGTCGCGTACGCCCTGGTGTGCGCCGCGGCGCCGGTCTTCCTCGCCCGCATCGGCGAGCTGACCGCGCGCGCCGTCGTGCTGGCCGCCGTGCCCTTGCTCGGCCTCGTGGGAGTGCTGGGCTTCTATCTCGTCGCGACGATGCGTGACAACCCCGTGGGTCTGCTCTGCGCCCTCGCCGGCCTGTGCGCGATCGCCATGGCCGGGGCCGTGCGGGTGGCGCGGCATCCGCACGTCGGCGATCGGGTCGGGGTGCACGACTGGCCGGTCGACGGCGACTGCATCGACGGGGCGACACGGCAGTGAGCGCCGCCGGCCTCGCGCGCGAACCGCGCCTGCCCGAGAGCGGGCTGGGGCTGGCCCTCGAGATCCTCGAGCAGGTGGCGCGCGAGCACCACGGCGCGACGGCCGCCGACATCGCCCGCGCGGTGGGTGCGCCCCGGGCCACGGTGTACCGCGTCGTCAACTCGCTCGTGCGCGACGAGTACCTCGTGCGCCGGGCGGACTTCTCGGGCTTCATGCTCGGCACGCGCGTGCTCGAGCTCGCGGCGGTCGTGGGCGCCCGCACCCGGCCCGACCACGCCGACGTCGTCGACCGGCTCCGACGCGAGACGGGCGAGGCGGTGCACCTGTTCGGGTTCCACCGCGACGGACTCGTGCTGCTCGACGAGGATCCGGGCCTGCCGCTGTCGGATCTCGAGTCGCTGCTGTCGGACCCGACGCGGTCCGCGACCGGCCACCTGTGGCTCGTCGATCATCCCGAGCGCACCATCCCCCGCGCGCCGCGCTGGCGGGTCGCTCCGTCGCCCGACCAGCGGCAGGCGATCGAGGAGGCGTACTCGGTGCGCGGCTATGCGGAGCAGGCGGCGATGCTCGCGCCCGACCGGGGCTGCCTCGCGGTGCCCATCCGCGACGAGCGCTCCCGCCCTGTCGGGGCCGTCTGCCTCGCGACCAGCACGTCGCGCCTCTCGCTCGCGGCGCGGTACGTCGGCGCGCTCCGTGACGCGGCGCGCGCGCTCGCGCCGGCCGCGAGCCTCAGCCAGTGGTGACGTACCCCCGGCTCAGGGCGATGACGCAGCGAGCTCGTCGAGCGCGGCCAGATCGGCCTCGGCGTGCGCCAGCACGCGGCGTGCCGATTCCGCCACCGCCGGGTGCGGGGCGCCGTCGAGCACGAGGGTGACGAGCGCGACCATCCCGGCGGTCTGGTCCCGCAGGATCCCGGTGAACTCGCGCTCGGCGGCGGGCGGTGCGGCGTCGGCGAGCGCGAGCTGCCGGCTCCACGACGGCATGCCCGGCATCTGCGCATGGTCGGCGCCGTGCCCGCCGCACAGGCCGTCGGCGGGCGGCGTCGCCGGACGCGCGTCGGCCCACGACACGTACCACTCACGCAGGTCGTCGAGCTCGGCGACGGCACGCTCGGCGACGGCGTCCGCCAGCGCGCGGGCGGCCGGCGCGGTCCCCTCCTTGCGCAGCAGGGTCCGGGCGAGCTCGGACTCCTCGACGCGGTAGTAGATCATCGCCTCGACGTAGCAGTAGTCGTCGGCCGTCACGGCTGCCGACGCCGACGGCACCACGGACGATGCGGGCGCGGTGGGCGCGGCATCCGGGACTCCCCCGCTCGAGGCGGCCACCGCGAGCGCGACCGCCGCGCCCGCCGTCGCGACGGCGAGCGTCAGCGCCACGACGACGACGGGCTTGCGCACGGCGGAACCTTCCGGAGAGGACCGATCCGCTCGGGCCGGGAGTTCAGCGCCTGCCGGTGCCGAAGATCCCGCGGATCACTCCGCCCAGTATCGCCTCGGTCGACTTCGAGTTCAGAATCTGCTCGATCGGCGACGCCGGCGCCGACCGGGAGCGCGACGTGCGGGTCGTGCCCGCGGTCTTCTTCAGCAGCCGCTCGTACTCCTGCTGAGCCTTCTTGTCGGCCGCGGCCTGGGCCTTGTCGATCGCGGCCTGCTGCTTGGCCAGCTCCGCGTCGATCCGGGCCCTCTCGAGGGCGGCCTCCTCGGCGGCGGCGGCCTCGTCGGCCGCCTTCATCTTCGCCGCCAGGATCTCGCGCGCCGACTCGCGGTCGATGGCCGTGCCGTACTTCGCCAGCAGCGGCGAGGCCTTCACGGCGGCCTCGATGGCCGGATCCGGCGTGGGCGACATGAGCCCCAGCGGTGCGCGCAGCCGCGTCCACGCGACGGGCGTCGGCGCACCCTTCTCGCTCATCACGGTCACGATCGCCTCGCCCGTGCCGAGCTCCTGCAGCACGCGCTCGAGGTCGTAGCCCGAGGTCGGGTACGTGCCCACGGTCGCCCGCAGCGCTTTCGCGTCGTCGGGAGTGAACGCGCGCAGCGCATGCTGCACGCGCGAGCCCAGCTGTGCCAGCACGTCGGACGGCACGTCCTTCGGGGTCTGCGTCACGAAGAAGACACCGACGCCCTTCGACCGGATGAGCCGCACCGTCTGCACGATCGCGGCGAGGAAGTCCTTCGAGGCGTCCTTGAACAGCAGGTGCGCCTCGTCGAAGAAGAACACGAGCTTCGGCTTGTCGGGGTCGCCCACCTCGGGGAGGATCTCGAACAGCTCGGCGAGCAGGTACATCAGGAACGTCGAGAACAGCGCCGGCTTGTCGATCACCCCGGGCACCTCGAGCAGGCTGATGACGCCGCGACCGTCGGACGCCGTGCGGAGGAAGTCGGTGACGTCGAACTCGGGCTCGCCGAAGAACACGTCGGCGCCCTGGTCGGCGAACGTGATGAGCTCGCGCAGGATGACCCCTGCCGTCGCCGCCGACAGCCCGCCGAGCTCCTTGAGCTCGGCCTTGCCCTCGTCGCCGGTGAGGAACGTGAGCACGGCCCGCAGATCCGACAGGTCGACCAGCGCCAGGCCGTTCTTGTCGGCGTAGTGGAACACCAGCCCGAGGCTCGACTCCTGCGTGTCGTTCAAGCCGAGCACCTTGCTCAGCAGCAGCGGGCCGAAGCCCGACACCGTCGCCCGCACCGGCACGCCCTTGCCGATGCCGCCCAGCGCGAAGTACTCGGTCACCGACGCCTCGGGCCGCCAGTCCTGACCGATGCCCTTCGTGCGGGCCAGCAGCTTCTCGCTGGGCTCGCCCGGGGTCGCGACGCCCGACAGATCGCCCTTGATGTCGGCCGCGAACACCGGCACGCCGTTCGCCGCGAGCTGCTCGGCGAGCCCCTGCAGCGTGCGGGTCTTGCCGGTGCCGGTGGCCCCGGCGACCAGTCCGTGCCGGTTCATCATGCCGAGGGGGATCCGGATCTGCGCCGCCGGTACGGGGTCGCCGTTGACGAGGGCGCCCAACTCGAGGGCGGGGGTGTCGCCGTCGAAGCCGTACCCCGAGATGATCTTCTGGATCTCCGCCGCGGTGAGCGGGCCGGTCTCGGCCGGCTCGTCGGGTGCGGACTCCGGTTCCGGTTCCGGTTCAGCGGCGGCCGCTTCGGCGGATTCCGGTTCCGGCGCGGCCGCGGCGTCCGCGCGCTCGGCGGTTTCGGCATCCGTCGTCGCCGCCGTGCTCGCGAGATCAGGAGATATGGCGGACGCAGGAGGTTTCGTGGCGGAATCGTCCTGCGTCGGCGAGATCTCCTGATCTGGTGAAGGGGCCGGGGCGGCTCCGGCGGGGGCGGCCTCGGCTCCGGCGGGGACGGCCGCGGCGGCCTCGGCTCCGGCGGGGACGGCCGCGGCTCGGGCCTTCGCGGCCTCGGCCTCGGCTGCGGCGAGCGCGGCCTTCGCCTGGGCGGCTTTCAGCTGTGCCTCGGCCGCCTCGGCTTCGGCGCGCAGGCGCGCGAGGTCGGCCTCGGCAGCCGCGACGTCGGGATCGGGCGCAGCGGGGGCCGAGCCCGCGCCCCCGGAGGCTCCGGGCGACGAACCGTCGGCGGCGGGAGGGGGCGTGGGGATCATGCGCTCAGCCTAGCCACGCGCCCCGAGACCGGCATCCGTTCTCTCCCGTGCCATCGGCACGGCGAAAACGGCGGCGACCAGCAGCGCCGCACCGACGCCGAGCAGCGCGCCGCCGAGCGTGTCGCTCAGCCAGTGCGCGTGCAGATACGTCCGGCTGAAGGCCATCAGCAGCACCCACACAGCTCCCGCGACGGCCACCCACACGCGCGGGAAGACCACCACCGCCGCAGCCGCGATCGTCGCCGCATTCGCGACGTGGCCCGACGGGTACGAGCCGTAGTCCGACACGACCAGGATGTCTTCGGGCCGCACACGCCCGAACAGGTGCTTGAGCACCTGCACACCCGCCGCCGACACCGCCTCGGCGGCCAGGAAGTACGCCGCCGCCCACGGCCGCCGCAGCAGGATCAGCCCCACGGCGCTGCCGATCGGCACCGCCAGCACGCCGACCCATCCGCCGCCGACCCAGTTCATGACGCGCGAGAACCCCAGCAGCACCGGGTTCCACCACGTCGTGACCAGGGCGTTCCACCACACGTCCACGGCGAACGGCTGGTCGCGGCGCGCGAAGAGCCACCAGCCGAGCAGGCACGCGAGCGCCACGAGCACGCCGCCGGCGACGAGGAACGCGATGACGGTTCCCCGCAGCTGCCGCTGCCTCTGCTGCTGCCGCTCGATCATCGCCCCATTCTGCCGGGCCGCGCACCCGCCCGGAGATGCGAAAACACCAGTCCGTCACCCGACACGCCGTGTCCCGGCATCCGTCACCGCCGTGTCGTCGTCACCGACTGGTGTTTTCGCACGGCTCGCGCGCGGGCCCGCTCACCCCGCGTGCGCTGCGGGCCCGCGCCCCATCTGTGAAGATGGGGCCGTGACCCGAGTCGTCGACGTCGTCCGCGCCGTGATCGCCCCGCTCACCCGCACGCGGGTGTTCCGTCGCGTGATCGGCCCGGCCCTGCTGCCGCCGATCGAGCGGCTCCTCGCACGGGTCACGAGCGGACGCGTGCAGCTGAGCGCCCTCCTCGTGCCCTCGCTCGTCCTGCACACGGTCGGCGCGAAGTCCGGCATCGTCCGCGACGTGCCCCTCATGTACACGCCGGACGGGCACGGCCGGGCGATCGTCGCGGGCACGAACTTCGCCGGCGAGAAGCACCCCGCCTGGACGACGAACCTCCTCGCGAATCCGGATGCCGACATCACCGTGCGCGGCCGGCGCATGCCGGTGCACGCCACCCCGATCCCGGAGGCCGAGCGCGACGCGACATGGGCGACGATCGAGCGCCAGTGGCCGGGGTACCGCAACTACGAGCGGGAGTCCGGACGCACCGTGCGCCTGTTCCGCCTGCAGCCGGTCCGGCCGCGGGACTGACCGCACGCCGGATCAGGGGGGCAGCCGGTCCGGCCGCAGGACTGACCGCACGCCGGATCAGGGGGTCAGCCGCTCCACGGTGCGCGGACGCACGATCAGCCACAGCGACAGCACGCCGATCACCGCGCATCCGACCATGACCGAGGCCATCGTCGTCGCGGTGATCCCGGCATCCCGCGCGATCCAGCCGACGAGGGGCGAGATGATCCCCGCGACGCCGAAGTTCGACGCGCCGATGATCGACTGCGCCGTGCCGGCGGCCTTGCCGTGGCGATCGAGCGCGAGCACCTGCACGCACGGGAACGTGAAGCCGCATGCGGTCATGAACACGAACAGCGGCGCCACGGTGCCCCACAGCCCGAGACCCAGCTGGTCGGTGACGATGATGGCGGATGCCGCGAGCACGAGCACCGCGGTCGACCACGCCAGCACCCACTGCGGGCCGAAGCGCGCCGCGAGCCGCGACGCCGCCTGGACGCCCAGCACCACGCCGAGGGAGTTCACCGCGAACATCAGCCCGTACTCCTGCGGGCTGAGCGCGTAGTCGAGCTGGAACAGGAACGACGAGCTCGACAGGTACGAGAACAGGCCGCTGAAGGTCATGCCGCCGATGATCAGCACGCCGATGAACACGCGGTCGCTCAGCACGCTGCGGTAGCGCTGCCACACGGTGGTCGCGCCCCGCTCGTGGCGGCGCGCCGGCGGAAGGGTCTCGGGGATGAAGATCAGCGCCGAGATGAGCATCACCGCGCCGTAGACCGCCAGCACGGCGAACACGCCGCGCCAGGGCATCACCAGCAGCAGCGCCGAGCCGACGAGCGGTGCGAGCACCGGCGCGACGCCCGAGACCAGCGCGAGACGCGACAGCATGACGACGAGGCGGCGCCCGCCGAAGAGGTCGCGCACGATCGCGGCGGCGACCACGCCACCGGCGGCCGCACCCGCCCCCATCAGCACGCGGGCGACCGACAGCAGCTCGAGCGAGGGGGCGAACGCGGCGGCGGTGCTCGCCACGACGTGCAGCGCCGTGACCGCCAGGAGCGGCACGCGGCGTCCGACCTTGTCGCTGAGCGGACCGACGACGAGCTGACCGAGCGCGAAGCCGACCATCGTGCCGGTGAGGGTGAGCTGGATCGCGGCGGCGGTGGTGTCGAACTCCGCCTCGAGCACCGGGAACGCCGGCAGGTAGAGGTCGATCGTGAAGGGGCCGAGGGCCGTGAGGGCGCCCAGCAAGATGATGTACAGGACCCGCTTGCGCGTCGGGATCGAGTCGCCGGGGTGCAGGACGATCGGCGCGGTGGCGGGGTTGCTGCCGAGCGTGCGGATCGCGCCGGTCGGGGTCGGACGGGGCGGCTCGTGCGCGGGCTTCGCGGCGTCGGGGGCGAGGTCTTCGGGGCGCTGGACGGGGACGGACGCGGTATCGAGCAACAGTTCCTGGTTTCGGCGAGATGCGGTGAGTGCGACGACGAGGTCGAATCGATTCGAGGTCCGATGATACCGCACCGGTCGGCAGCCTCACAGCGGACGCCCGCATGCGCTCGCATAGGATGAGGGGGTGACACCGACCCCCGCCGACCAGCGCAAGAGCGGCAACCCTGCCACGCAGGCCGAGATCAACCTCACCGTCAAGCAGCAGCGCGAGCAGAAGCGCCAGGCGAAGCTCGCCGAGTATCAGAAGCAGCTCGCCAAGCGCCGCCGCAGCAAGCTGGTGTGGTGGATCGTCGGCTCGGCGGCGGTCGTCGTGATCGTGGGCCTCATCGTCGCGTCGATCGTGTTCGCGCCGGCTCCCCCGAAGCAGTACGAACCGGGCAGCGAGGGCGCCGAGATCGAGGGCGTCGAGACGTTCGAGAACGCCACCGAGCACGTCGACGGCACCGTCGACTACGAGCAGAACCCGCCTGCCGGCGGTCCGCACAACCCGGTGTGGCTGAACTGCGGCGTCTACGACCAGCCCGTCCCGAACGAGAACGCCGTCCACTCGCTCGAGCACGGCGCCGTGTGGGTCACGTACGACGCCGACGAGGTGACCGGCGAGGAGCTCGACACCCTCAAGAGCCAGCTGCCGTCCAGCTACGTCATCCTCTCGCCCTACGAGGGCCTGGATTCGCCGATCGTGCTGTCGAACTGGAACCACCAGCTGAAGCTCGACTCGGCCGATGACGAGCGGATCGGCGAGTTCTTCGAGGAGTACTGGCGCAGCCAGAACGTGCCCGAGCCCAACGCCGCCTGCACCGGCGCCCTCGACGCGCCCGGCAAGCAGTGACCCCATGAGCGACGACGCGACCGTCGGCCGGCGACCGCTGCGCTGGTGGGCGATCGCCCTCGTGCTCCTCGCGATCGCGGCGCTCGCCTTCGCCGTGGGGCGGTTCTCGACCTTCGGCGCGCAAGGGCCCGGCACGCCCGGCACCGACTCCCCCGAGGCGGGGTTCGCGCGCGACATGCAGGTGCATCACGCGCAGGCCATCCAGATGGCCATGGAGATCTACCGCGAGACCGACGACGACGAGCTGCGCGTGCTCGCCTACGACATCGCGACCGGTCAGGCCGGCCAGCGCGGCGAGATGTACGACTGGCTCGTGCAGTGGGGGCTGTCGCAGAGCGGCGGGCCCATGATGCAGTGGATGGACGCCTCCGGCGAGAGCCACGCCCACGGCGGCGACGGCGAGCCGATGACCGACGACGAGGCCCGCGAGGCGATGGGCATGGCGACGGATGCCGAGCTCGCCGCACTCGAAGAGGCCACCGGTCAGGCCGCCGACTGCCTCTTCCTCGAGCTCATGATCCGCCACCACGAGGGCGCGATCCCGATGGCCGACGCGCTGCTCGAACTCGGCACCGACCCGCGCGCCCTCCAGGTGGCGGGCAGCATCGAGGCGGGGCAGACGGCCGAGATCGACGCGATGCGGTCGATGCAGAGCCGGCTGGGCTGCACGGGCTGAGCCCTCGGCAGACCGGCCGCCCCACGCTGTCGCGCTAACCCTTCGTGCTGCCGGCGAGCAGTCCTCTCACGAAGTAGCGCTGCAGGCCGAAGAACACGATCAGCGGCACCACCAGCGAGACGAAGGCTCCGGCGGTCAGTCGCTGCCAATCCTGGCCTCTCGAGCCGACCATCTCGGCGAGGCGCTGCGTGAGTGGTGCGACATCCTGCGTCCCGCCCGAGAAGATCAGCGCGACGAGCAGGTCGTTCCACACCCACAGGAACTGGAAGATCGCCACCGACGCGATCGCCGGCGTCGCCAGCGGGACGATCACCCGGAGGAAGATCTGGCTGTGGCTGGCGCCGTCCACACGCGCGGCCTCGATCACCTCGCCCGGGATCTCCGAGATGAAGTTGTGCAGCAGGAAGATCGTCAGCGGCAGCGCGAAGATCGTGTGCGCGATCCACAGCGGCAGGTAGTTCTGCACCGGGATGACGGGTATCACATCATGCAGCCACTCCTGGCCGGGTCGCAGCCAGATCGCGAACGTCTGCAGCAGCGGGACCAACGCCATCTGGATGGGCACGATCTGCAGCGCGAAGATGAAGATGAACAGCCAGTTCGAGAGCCGGAACTTCATCCATGCGAACGCGTAGGCCGCCATCGACGCGAAGACGATCGGGAAGATCGTCGCCGGGATGGCGATCGCGAGCGAGTTGACGAAGTACGCCCCGAGCTGCGGCGACGACTGCGACGGCGAGAACAGGACGTCGCGGTAGTTGTCGAGTGTGAACCCGGGGTTCTGGAAGACGGTCCACCAGCCGGTCGTCTGGATCAGCTCGGCTGGACGGAACGACGAGATGAACAGCCCGAACGTCGGGATCGTCCACAGCACCGCGATGACGAGGGCGGCGATCGTCGCGACCGGGGAAGTGAGGCGGCGTTTCGCGCGCGCGGCCGGCCTGGTGTCTTCGGCGGCCTCGCGATAGGCGTCCGGACCGCCTTCGATCGGAAGGTCGACGGGGGCGACGCTGCTCATCGGATCTCCCTCTGCTTGCGGAGGATATTGACGTTGTAGATGACGATCGGGATGACGAGGAGGAACAGGATCACCGCGAGCGCCGATCCGCGACCGACCTCACTGGCGCGGAACGCCTGGACGTACATCTCGTTCGCCACGACGGAGGTGTTGAAGTTTCCGCCGGTCATGGTGCGGACGATGTCGAAGACCTTCAGGGTCGCGATCGAGATCGTGGTGAGCACGACGACGAGCGCTCCGCGGATCCCCGGGACGGTGACGTTGGAGAAGCGCTGCCACGGGTTGGTGCCGTCGAGCATCGCCGCTTCGATCTGCTCGGTCGGGATGCCCTTGATCGCGGCGCTCAGCACCACCATGGCGAAGCCGGTCTGGATCCAGATCATCACCACGATCAGCAGGACCGTGTTGATCGGGTCGGTCTGCATCCACTGCACCGGCTCGCCGCCGAACGCGACGACGAACGCATTGAGGAGGCCGATCTGGTCGCGGCCTGCGGAACGGTACTCGTAGACGAAGCGCCAGATGATGCCGGCGCCCACGAACGAGATGGCCATCGGCATGAACACGAGCGCCTTGTAGTACTTCTCGCCTCGGGACTTGTCGATCCAGACCGCGTACGCCAGGCCCAGCGCCGTCGAGAACGTCGGCACGAGCAGCACCCACACCACGGTGTTGACGAGCGTACGAATCGCCGAGGGCTGGGTGAACATCCATACGAAGTTGTCCCAGCTGAAGTTGCCGGCGTTGTCCTGGAAGGCCAGGCCCGTGGTGCGGATAGCCGGCCACACCAGGCCGACGGCCAGTAGGAGCACCGCCGGCAGCAAGAACCACAGCAGCTGCCACCAGCTCCTCTTCTTGCCGACGCGTCGGCCCATCAAGAAGATCAGCAGTCCCACGATCGCCGCGAAGACCACCAGGCCTATCACCACCTGGAGGATCTTTCCGATCAGATCACCGGTTGTCATCGGTCGCCTCTCTTGCTTCGTCTTCGAAGGGAGCATGCGACGGCCCGCGGGGCCGCGCGGTGGGTGGGAGGTGTCCGGGGCGGGGAAGCCCCGCCCCGGACACCTCACCGGCGAGTCAGCTGGCGGGCCAGCTCGCCTCGATCTCGTCGACCACCGACTGGGTGCTCGCACCGCCCACCCACTCGACGATGCCCGTCCAGAACGAGGCCGCACCCACGGCGCCCGGCATGAGGTCCGACCCGTCGAAGCGGAACGTGGTCTCGGGATCCTGCAGGATCTCGATGGACTGCACGAGCAGCTCACTCGAAGCGTTCTCGGGGTCCACGCCGGTGTTGGCGCTGATCACGCCGCCGAGGCTGACGCGGTTGTTCGCCCACGTGTCGCTCGACAGGAACGTACGCACCGCCTCGACCTCTTCGGCATCGCGGAACGCGACCGGAAACTCGCCACCGCCGGTGACCGACAGCGGGTCGCCCGCGTCAGCAGGAGGAAGCAGGAAGCCGAAGATGTCGCCGTTCGACGCCACCGTCACCTCGTCTCCGCCCTCGGGGTTCCAGAACGTCTCGTAGAACGACGCCTGGTGGTGCAGCGAGCACTCGCCGTCGAGGATCGGCAGGCCCGCCGTCTGGAAGGCCTCGCTGATCTGCGTCGAGACGTCGCCGATGCCGCCGTTGACCATGTCGTCGTTCTTCAGGTACTCGCCGACCGCGTCGAAGGCCTCGACGATCTGCGGGTCGTTGAACGGGATCTCGTGCGTCACCCACTGGTCGTAGACGTCGGGCCCGTGAAGGCGCAGGACGTAGTCCTCGATCCAGTCGGTGCCCGGCCAGCCGGTCGCCTCACCGGACTCCAGGCCCACGCACCACGGCTTGTGGTCTCCGGCGTCGGCGATGTCCTGCGACAGGGCTGTCAGGTCGTCGAGCGTCGCGGGGATCTCCCAGCCGTTCTCCTCGAACTCGGTCGGCGAGTACCAGATGTAGCCCTTGATGCTCGCCATCAGCGGCGCCGCGTAGAACGTGCCGTCGTACGTGCCGTAAGCCTTCCAGTCCTCGGACCAGAACTCGTCGACGTTGGCCTCGACGCCCTCCGACGCCGGGATCAGCCAGCCGCCCTGGGCGAGACGTGCCAGCAGGCCGGGCTGCGGCACGATGCCGATGTCGGGCGCGTTGCCGCCTTCGGCGAGGACGGCGATCTGAGCCTCGAACTCGCTCGAGCCCTGATAGTCGATGGTGATGCCGGTGCAGGTCGCGAAGTCGCTCCACGACTCCACCAGTCTGTCGGCCTCGAGGTCGAGGATGGTGCCGCCGATCGTGACGGTCGCGTCCTCGAACGTGCCGTATTCCTCGTACTCGGAGCAGTCGACGTCTTCGCCGCCCTCCTCCATGTCTCCGGTGCAGCCGGCCAGTGCGAGGGCTGCTACACCCACGCCGGCCGCCGCCGCGATCAGCCGACCGCGTCTGTGCACTCTCATTCGTCCTCCTCATCGAGTTCGCGGAGCCCGCGATCGGTCTCCGCCCGTTTAGGGAACCGATTCCATGATTACGCTAGGGGATGCCGGGGAGCGGCACAATCGCTCTGGGTCACAACTCGATAAACAGCGGACTGCGGGTGGCGCCCCGCCGAGCCCCGGGGCACAATGGTGGCCGGAACCGGTTCCAGAATCCGCGGACTGCGTCGTCCGCGGTCACGAGGAGGACCCGATGGCGGGCATCGCCGACGTGGCGCGCGCGGCAGGCGTCTCGAAGTCGACGGCGTCGCGGGCGCTGACCGGCGCGGGATACGTCTCGGAGGCCACGCGGGCGCGCGTGAAGGATGCCGCGGCCGCCCTCGGCTACGTCCCGACGACGAGCGCGGTGAGCCTGGTGACCGGCCGCACCCAGACGATCGGCGTCGTGATGCCGTCGCTGGACCGCTGGTTCTTCGCGCAAGTGCTCGAAGGAGTCCAGGACGCCCTGCTCGAGCACCGCTACGACCTCGTGCTCTACGGTGCGCCCCCGGAATCGGCCGCGCGCCGCGAGATGTTCGAGCACTTCCTCGCGCGCAAGCGGTTCGACGGCCTCATCGCGGTCGGAATCGAGCCCAGCGCCCGAGAACTCGAGCGCCTCATCGCGTTCGGGAAGCCGGTCGTGAGCGTGGGCGGGTACGACGCGGGCACCGACGCGGTGTCGATCGACGACGAGGCGGCCGCACGCATCGCGACCGAGCATCTGGTGGGCCTCGGCCACCGCGACATCGTGTTCCTCGGCGGCGACCCCGACGGCCGCCGCACGAGCTTCGGAGACGGGCGACGCCTCGAGGGATACCGGGCGGCGATGCGGGATGCCGGGCTCGATGCATCCGCGCGCCATGTGCAGTCCGAGGTGACGATGCCGGGCGGCTACGGCGCGGCGGCCGAGCTGCTGGGCGACCGGCGCACGCGTCCGACCGGCATCGTCGGCGTGTGCGACGAGGTCGCCGTCGGAGCGATCATCGCCGCCCGCCGGCTGGGCATCCGGGTGCCCGAGCGGCTGAGCGTGATCGGCATCGACGATCACGCGTACGCCGAGATGTTCTCGCTGACCACGCTGCAGCAGCGGCCGCACCAGCAGGGACGCGCGGCCGTGCGGCTGCTGATGTGGCAGCTGCGCGACCCCGAGGCGACGACGCACCGCATCTACGAGTCGTCGCCGCTGGTGGTGCGCAGCTCGACCGCCGCCGTCGATGACGACGCCTCGGCGATCGTCCGCACCGCGAACAAGACGAAGGCCCCGGATGCGCAGCATCCGGGGCCTTCGTGAAGAAGAGCGAGATTACTTGAGGGTAACCGTCGCGCCGGCCTCTTCGAGAGCGGCCTTCGCCTTGTCGGCGGTCTCCTTGTTGGCGCCCTCGAGGACGGCCTTGGGAGCACCGTCGACGACGGCCTTCGCCTCACCGAGGCCGAGCGAGGTGAGCTCGCGGACGACCTTGATGACCTGGATCTTCTTGTCGCCGGCGGCCTCGAGGATGACGTCGAACGCGTCCTTCTCCTCGGCCTCCTCGGCGGGGGCACCACCGGCGGGAGCGCCGGCAGCGGCCACGGCCACGGGGGCGGCAGCGGTGACGTCGAAGGTCTCCTCGAACGCCTTGACGAACTCGCTGAGCTCGATGAGCGTGAGCTCCTTGAACTGGTCGAGCAGCTCCTCAGTGCTGAGCTTTGCCATGATGTTTCTCCTTGATTGTGGTTTCGCTACGCCGAGGCCCGATGTCAGGCCGCGGACTCCTGCTTCTCGCGCAACGCGTCGACCGTGCGGACGGCCTTCGACGGAAGCGCACTGAAGACGTATGCCGCCTTGGTCATCGAGGCCTTCATCGCACCGGCGAGCTTCGCCAGCAGGACTTCACGGCTCTCGAGGTCGGCGAGCTTGTTGACCTCGTCAGCGCTCAGGGGGTTCCCGTCGAAGAAACCGCCCTTGATCACGAGAAGAGGGTGTGCCTTGGCGAAGGCACGCAGGCCCTTCGCGACGGCGACCGGGTCGCCGTGCACGAACGCGATGGCCGACGGACCCTTGAGGTCGTCGTCCAGCGACGAGATCCCCGCGTTGTTCGCGGCGATCTTGGTGAGCGTGTTCTTCACCACGGCGTATTCCGCGTCCTGACGGATGGTGTTGCGGAGCTCCTTGAGCTCTGCAACCGTCAGACCGCGGTACTCGGTCAGCAGAACGGCGGTCGAGTCCTCGAAGTGCTTCGTGAGCTCGGCGACCGATGCTTCCTTCTGCGCCATGGCCACTCCTTGTGTGTACGAGACGCTCCGCGATGGCGGGGCGCCGGCCGCAGGCTGCCGGTCATCAGAGTCGGCGCAGGCAAACAAAAACGCTCCGGCGCAAGCGCACGGAGCGGGATTCCTGAACCCAGGAGATTCGTTCGTGACACCTGCGCGGGCCTCTGCGTCTGCAGTGCTTCGATCTCAGTACGCTTTCACGCACATCGATGACCGGCGGTCTTCGGCTCCGTCAAGGGTACGTGATGCCGCAGGATCGGCCAAATCGGCGCACGCCCGCCGGCACCGGCCGGATCACGCGGTCGGCGGCGTGCCGCCCGTGCGCACCGGACGCCGCTCATCGTCCTGAATCCACGGCAGTGGCGGCTCGGACCGAGGCTCGGCAGGCGGCTCGGGCGGCCGGCGGCGCCGCACCCAGCGCACCAGCGCCACGATCGCCGCGGCGAGCAGGCCCAGCGCGAGCAGCCACGGCAGGAGCACGCCCAGCACGATGGCGAATCCGGCCAGGAAGGTGACGAACGACGTCCATCCCACGATCAGGCCGCCCCAGAACGAGTCGGGCGCGGTCGACGGGGACGGCTGCGACTGGATCGAGAGCGTGACGGTCGAGAACGCCACCTGCTCGCCGAGATCGGCCTGCCGGGCGAGGTAGGTCTCGAGTTCGGTCTGGCGCTGCGAGATCTCCTCTTCGATCGACAGGAGGTCGTCGACGGACGCGACCCCCTCCTGGAACGACTCGAGCCGCGCGATGGTCGACTGCAGCGCGGCGACCCGTGCGTCGACATCCTGCACCTCGGTGGTGACATCGACCGTCGACGTGCGCAGCGACTCGACGGTGCCGAGGTCCCGCAGCGCATCGAGGGCGGTCTCGAGCGAGTCCGCCGGGATGCGCAGGACCATCGTCGCGGTCATCCGCGCGCCCTCGTCGCTCTGGTCGCTCCATTCCTCCCGGCCGTCGACGCGCCCGCCCGCATCGCGCACGATGTCGAGCGCTGCGGCGGCGGCCTCGTCGACGTCCGCGGCGACGATCGACATCGACCCCTCGATGATCACGGAACGGTCGTCCTCCGCGGCGGCGCCCGCATCCTCGGCACCCACGCCCTCGGCTCCCGCGCCGGCACCGGGCTGAACGACGCTGCCGCCGGAGCCGGCGCCCCCAGCCGAGCATCCGACGAGCGCGACCGCGATGGCGATGAGCGCCGCGACCGCCGCCGGGCGCGCCCCGTGCGAACGGCGGCGGCGCGGCGGGACATCCTCTCGAACGCCCGCTGTCGACTCCATGCGCACACGCTAGCGGCGCCCGATCTCGGCGCGCAGCGGGTGCCCGTGTCGATCCCGTAACGATGCGGCCGCGGTCAGATCTCGCGCTCCGGGTGATCCGCATCGGCGTCGACGCCGAGCTCACGGGCTGCGCGCGAGATCTCGGCCGCGAGCTCGGCATCCTTCGCCGTCAGGCCATCGGCCGAGTGGGTGTAGAGCCGCACGCGCACCGCCGGATAGCGGACGTCGACGTCGGGATGGTGGTTCGCCGCGTCGGCGAGCCGGGCGACCGCCGCGAACAGCTTCGCTCCCGTCGCGAAGTCCCCGGTGCGGAAGCGCGCGAACGCGCCCGCGTCGGTCGCCCGCCAGTCGCCGACATCCGGGAACGTGCCGAACTCGTCGCTCGTGATCGTGTCCATGATTCGACGATGCCACTGCGCAGGGCGGATGCAACCCCCTCTTCGCGCGAGGGCTCACGGACGCAGCGCGGCCTCGGCGAAGATCCCCTCGGGGTCGAACGCGCGCCGGATGCGCTCCACCCGTTGCTGGTGCGCGCCCAGCACCAGGCCGCGATCGGTCTCGCCGTCGAACCCGGCGAAGTTGAGGTAGACGCCGCGCGACCATGGCGAGAGCTCGTCCCAGAACCCCCGCGCCCATTCGATCGACGCGTGATCGAGGCCCGGATCGGACCAGATGGCGTCGATCGACACGTTGAAGCGGGAACCACGGTGGGCGAAGGCCGACGCGTCGGGTCCGGTGCGATCGATCGCGCCGCCGAGCGTGCGGATGAAGACCGCGGATCGCGGGTCCGGCCGGCGGGAGGCCCGTGCGACGATGAGGTCGATCGCCTCGTCGTCGAGCTCGTCCATGAAGTGCGACTTCCAGAAGTACCGGTCGCCCGGCGGGATCGCGAAGTCGAACGCGCTCTGCGCCTCGATCCAGGTGCTCGTGCCGCTCAGATCCAGCAGCGGCTCACCGAGTCCACGGAACGGCTCGAGCGCGGGTCCCGCGTCGGCCGGGTCGCCGATGTACGTGCCGAGGACCACGACGACGGGCAGCCCCACGACCTCGTCCGGGATCCCCGGGAAGGGCGGGAGCGCCCACAGCGCGAACTGGGGCGCGACCGTCTCGGGGGCTTCGGCCGCAAGCGTGCGCCACCCACGGAAGACCGGCGCAGCGGCCTCGACCGGGTACACCAGCGCCGCCGCCGCGACGTCCGGGCCCAGCGGGTGCAGCTCGAACTCGAACTCGGTCACGACTCCGAGCCCGCGGCCGGCGCCGCGCAGCGCCCAGAACAGATCGGGGTTCTCGCGCGCATCTGCCGTACGCACGACGCCGTCCGCGGTGACGACGGTCATGGCGCGCACGTTGTCGCAGGCGAGACCGAAGGTCCGCTGCTGCAGGCCCAGCCCTCCGCCGAGGGTGAGTCCGGCCACCCCGGTCTCGGACACCTCGCCGCCGGGCGTCGCCAGCCCGAACGCCTGGGTCGCGGCATCCACATCCGCCCATCGCGCACCGCCCTGCACCCGGGCGATCCGGGCATCGGGGTCCACTTCCACGGCGCGCATCGCCGACAGGTCGATCACGAGCCCGTCGTCGCACACCGCGCTCCCCGCCACCTGGTGCCCGCCGCCGCGCACCGACACGGGCGGCCGGTATCGCCGCGCCGCCTGCACGCACGCGACGACGTCGTCGACCCCCGCGCACCTCACGATGACCTCGGGATGCCGGTCCACGAGGCCGTTCCAGACCGCCCGGGCCTCGTCGTAGCCGACGTCGTCCCGCCCGATGACGGCGCCGCGCACGGCCGGCCTCAGATCCCTGATGAGCTGTGAGCCCACTGCCTCGAGCACCATGACCGCGTCTCCTCGTCGTCGCCGTCGCCGACGGCATCGCCGGCGGTGCGCACAGGCTAAGGGCGTCGGGCAGCCCGTTTCATGGGGCGATCGACCCATCTTCGGCGCGCTCGCGGACCGGCGCCGCGTCGCCCGAGAACAGGGCGTGCCGCACGGTGAAGACCGCGAGCATCGCCCGGTTGCGCGCCCCCGTCTTGACGTAGATGTGCTCGAGATGATGCGCCACCGTCTTCGGCGACACATGCAGCGCCTCGGCCATCTCGGCGGTGGAGCGCCCGCGTGCCGCGAGCTGCAGCACCTCGACCTCGCGATCTGTGAGACCGCACGGCCAGGAGCGACGCCGCCGGCGACGGTGCCCGGCCGCGACCAGCACTGCTTCCACGGCCGCCGAGTCCAGCCGGCCCTCCCGGGCCCCCTCGCGCAGCACCGCAGGGAGATCGGATGCCGGGACCGCGGCGCGATGCGGACGCCGTTCCGCCTTCGAACTGTAGACGTCAGCGGCTGCCAGCAGCCGGCCGGCCGGTGAGATCGCGTCGCCCGAGAGCGCTCGCGGATAGCCGGATCCGTCCAGGCGTTCATGGTGCTGGCCCGCGGTGGCGCCCAGCGGACGCAAGCCCGGGAACGGTTCGAGGATCGACTCCGTGACGTAGGGATGCAGGCGGATCTGCTCAGCCTCAGCCGGGGTGAGCGGGCGCCGGCTCTCCCAGACGGCCGCGGGCACTCCCAATCGCCCGATGTCGTGCAGCAGGGCGGACCGGCGCACGTGGACGCGGTCGCGCGCGGCGAACCCGCACTCGGCGGCCGCGGCATCCACGAGGCCGGCCGTCATCGATTGATGCCCGAGCGCAGACGGAGCCTTGAGGTCCACGTAGTCCGCGATCGCTGCCAGCGCCGCGTCGAGCCGCGCGCCGTCGATCGCGTCGTCGAGCGCGGGGCAGACGCGCTGGACCGCCGCGAGCGGACCGGCGTCGGCCAGCTCGTCGAACAGCGCGCCGGCCTCGTCGCAGAACGCCTCCACCAGGCCGGGGTCGAACTCCGTTCCGCTGCGGGCGCGCGCCACCGCGACGGCGGCATCCTGCCCGCCCGCGCGCCACATCGCCATCACGACGTCGCCCAGGTCGCAGGCACGGGCCGAGAACGCGATCTCGGTCCCGCCGAGACCGTCGGGCTCGCCCTGGCCGTCCCAGCGTTCGAAGACGTGGCCGAGACCGATCCGCTCCCGCAACGGCACGGCCAGAGCGTCGGCGAGCGCGGTCGCCGCGAAGCTGTGATTGGGGAACATCTCGTCGACCTGGCGCCGACCGTCGACGCGGAATCCGGCGATCGTGCGGCGACGCACCGCAGCCGGCTGCCCGGCTCCGAGATGGCGTGCCAGGTAGACGGCCTCGGCGTGCTCGTCGCCGAAGTCCACCGTCCGGAATCCGGCCTTCGCGCGGTGATCGTCACCGAACCACGTCGCCTGCTCGAGCGAGTCGACGTGGCATCCCGCCCACGCGAGCATCGACGTGTGGAAGACCTCGCGCCGCGCGTCGTCGTCGAGACCGGCCCGTTCCGCCAGGCGCAGCGCGATGCAGGTCTGCCCGAGAGTGTGACCCATGGGCTGCCCCATGCACAGGTCGATCCCGCGCGACAGCGCTGTCAGCAGCTCATGCCGGTGGACCGGCGGTGCCCCGACGTCCTCGACGGCGACCATAGAGGGATTCTCGCACCGGCGCACGGCGGTGCACATCGGCGGGCATGTCGGCCGGCCGGCGTCGGGCGCCGGGGTTACGCTCGAACGGTGACCCCTGAGCTCGCCGCACGCACCCCTGAGCTCGCGGCCCGCATCGTCGCGGACTCCCGCGATCGGGTCGCGTGGGTGCGAGCCCGCTCGCGCGGCATCACGGCGACGGATGTCGCGGCCCTCACCTCCGAGCGGGCGATCGCGCGCGCAGCCGACGCCAAGCTCATGGGTTCGGGTTTCTCGGGCAACGCCTACACGGCGCACGGTCGCGCACGCGAACCCGAGATCGCGTCGTGGGTGGCGGCCACCCACGGCATCCAGCCGTCGTCCGCGCTGTTCCACGCCGTCGTCGAGAAGCGTCACCTCGCCACCCCCGACGGCATCGCGGTCGACGTCGCCGGGCGGGTCACGCTCGCCGAGATCAAGACGACGAACAAGGCCTGGCGCAGCATCCCGCGGTCCTACCTCCGTCAGGTGTGGTGGCAGCAGCACGTGCTCGGCGCCGAGCGCACGCTCGTGGCGTGGGAGCAGCACGACGGCTTCGTCCCGGTCGGCGACGAGCCCCGGTGCGCGTGGGTCGACCGCGACGAGGCCGAGATCGCGAAGCTCGTGCGCCTCGCGACCGCTCTCATCGACGAGCTCTACCTGCGCACGACCCGTGGCCGCAACGACGAGCGGATGCCGCAGCCGCCGTCCGCGCCGCGCCAGCCGTTCCGCGCGCTCGCCCTCGCGGACTGACCGCGCCGGTCGTCACCCCTCCAGCAGCAGCGCGAGCGACTCGAGGTCCCGCTCGAGGGCCCGCTGCACGGTGTCGCCCAGGCGCTCCGACCAGCCGTCGGCCTCGGGACCCTCGAGCCAGGCACGGAGGACGACGACGCACCCGCCGTCGACGGGGGTGGCCTCGTGGTGGACCGTGAGCTCGGCGCCACCGAGCTCGGTGCGGTCGGCGTAGACCGCCCCGGGTCCGACGGCGGTGACCACGAACGACGCCTCCTCGCCGCCCCGCGGCCGGGAGACGCCGCGGGCGCCGATCCCGAACGGGTCCTGGGGGCGGAAGTACTCCATGCTGGGGGCCCACTCCGGGTGCGATCCGAGATCGCACCACCGCGCGAAGAACTCCTCAGCGCGGGCGGTGGACGTGCGCTCGGCGCGGGCGATCCCGATCATCACCCGACGGTAGCGGGAGGGTACGACATCCGCCCGCCACCGCTCTCTCGTTCGCTGCGTCCGGTCTCGCCGCGGCGCCTGGCGACGATGGTTGACGTGTGTCAACCATCGTCGTATAGTTGACTCATCTCAACTGTTGACCTCGGTCAACTTTCTCGCGCGCCACTGCCGCGGCGCCTCGACCTCACACTGCTCGAAGGATCTCCATGGTCACGTCCACCCCCGCGACCGGGTCGGTCGCCACTGCCACCGCCGGCGGCGCCACCATCGCCGACGACAAGCGCCGGCACCGCCGCGTGCTGCAGGCGCTCACCGGGCTGCTGCTCGGCATGTTCGTGTCGATGCTCGCGTCGACCGTCGTGTCGACCTCGCTGCCCGTCATCGTCCACGATCTCGGCGGCGACCAGGCCGCGTTCACATGGGTCGTCACCGCCACACTGCTGACCACCGCGATCTCGACGCCGATCTGGGGCAAGCTCGCCGACCTGTTCAACCGCAAGCTGCTCATCCAGATCGCGATCGTGATCTTCGTGCTGGCGACCGCCGCGGCCGGATTCTCGCAGGATCCCGGCACGCTCATCGCGTTCCGCGCGGTGCAGGGCATCGGCGCCGGTGGACTCGCGGCGCTCAGCCAGGTGATCATGGCCGACATCATCAGCCCGCGCGAGCGCGGTCGCTACATGGGCCTGTTCGGCGCCGTCATGGCCGTCGCCACGGTCGGCGGACCGCTCCTGGGCGGCTTCATCACCGACACGATCGACTGGCGCTGGAACTTCTTCATCGCCGTGCCCTTCGCCGTCGCTGCCCTGATCATGATGCAGCGCACCCTGCACCTGCCGGCGAGGCCCAAGACCAAGGTGCGCATCGACTACCTCGGCATCGTGCTGCTGTCGACCGCGGTCTCGCTGCTGCTCATCTGGATCACGAACGCGGGCAACGACTACGGGTGGTGGAGCGCCGAGACGATCCTCATGGTCGGCGGCGCACTGCTGGCGACGCTCCTGTTCATCATCGTCGAACTGCGCTCGAAAGAGCCGCTGGTCCCCCTCACGATGTTCCGCAACCGCACCTTCACGCTCGCCGTGATCGCGTCGATCTCGATCGGCATCGCGATGTTCGGCACGTCGGTCTTCCTCAGCCAGTACATGCAGATGGCACGCGGCGCCACGCCGACCGAGGCGGGACTCATGACCATCCCCATGATCGGCGGCCTGCTCATCGCGTCGATCGTGATCGGCGGGCTCGTCACCAAGCACGGGCACTGGAAGCCCTATCTCGTCGTCGGCGGCGTGCTGCTGATCGCGGGTTCGTTCCTGCTGTCGACGATCGAGTACGACACGAACTTCGTGCTCGTCTCGCTGTACATGTTCCTGCTCGGCGCCGGCGTCGGCATGACGATGCAGAACCTCGTCCTCATCGTGCAGAACACCGCCAAGCCCACCGAGATCGGCGTCGCCAGCTCGGGAGTGACGTTCTTCCGCAGCCTCGGCGGCACGATCGGCGTGTCGGTCATGGGTGCCGCTCTCGCCACCTCGGCGACCGACCTCGTCGCCGAACGCCGCGCCGACATCGGGGCGGCCATCGCGAAGCTGGGCGAGGAGGGCGTGGCCGTGGCCGAGCAGCTGCAGTCGGGCGCGATCCCGAACGTCGCACAGCTGCCCGAAGCAGTCCGCGTGATCTTCGAGGACATCTACGCCCAGGCGATCGCCCACTCGTTTCTCATCGCCGTGCCGCTGGCCGTCGTGAGCCTCATCGCGATCGTGTTCCTGCCGAACGTCCCGCTCACGCGCATGACGACGAGCGAGCGCGTCAGTGCGAGCGAGGCCGACCTCGCGACCGTCACGACGGCCGAGGGCATGGACGCTCTGACCGCGACCGCCGAGAACACGACGACGGATGCCTCGGCCACCGCGACCGCCGATGACGCCGCGTCCGCGACGACCCGGACCCGACGCTAATGTCGATCAGGATGGCCACCCACGAGACCCGAGAGGCGCGCACCGAAGCGGTGCGCGCCCTCGAAGCGGAGTTCGGCGAGCTGATCAACCGGTTCCGGCGGATCATCCTCGAGAACGCGAACCGGGTGAGCCCGGGCATGCTGCCCGGCGCCTACAAGGTGTTCACCACGATCGTGCGCCGCGAACAGGTGACGCTGTCGGCCCTGGCCGAGACCCTCATGGCCGACAAGGGCCAGATCAGCCGTACGGTGCGCGAGCTCGAACAGCTGGGACTGGTGCAGCGCACCCCCGATCCCACCGACGGCCGGTCGAGCCTGCTCGCACCCACGCCGGAGGGTCTCGAGCGCCTCGCCGCGGCGCGCGCGCCGCAGGAGAGCACGCTCGTCGACGCGCTCGAGGACTGGTCCCTCGACGACATCCACAACCTCACGCGGCTGCTGCACGCCCTGACGGCGGGTGAGTCGCCGAGCTCCTGAGCCCGGCGACCCGACCGTCAGCGCTGCGAGAACGCGGCGTCGAATGCGGCGTCGGAGGGCCGGTACGTGGACAGCCGGCGGACGAACTCGAGGGCCTCGGGCGCACCGACGAGGCGGTCCATGCCGGCATCCTCCCACTCCACCGAGAGCGGACCGTCGTAGCCGATCGCGTTGAGCATGCGGAAGGCATCCTCCCACGGCACGTCGCCGTGGCCGGTCGAGATGAAGTCCCAGCCCCGCCGCGGGTCGGCCCAGGCCAGGTGCGACGACAGCCGGCCGTTACGACCGTTGAGGCGCTTCTTCGTGTCCTTGCAGTGCACGTGGTAGATCCGGTCCTGGAAGTCCCACAGGAAGCCCACCGGGTCGAGGTCCTGCCACACCATGTGCGACGGATCCCAGTTCAGGCCGAACGCCTCGCGGTGGCCGATGGCCTCGAGCGTGCGCTTGGTGCTCCAGTAGTCGTACGCGATCTCGGACGGGTGCACCTCGTGCGCGAAGCGCACGCCCACCTCGTCGAACACGTCCAGGATCGGGTGGAAGCGCTCCGCGAAGTCGCGGTAGCCGGCATCCACCCACTCCTCCGACGCCGGCGGGAACATGGCCACGGCCTTCCAGATCGAGGAGCCGGTGAAGCCGGTCACCGTCTTCACGCCGAGCCGGGCGGCCATGCGCGCGGTGAGCTTCATCTCTTCGGCGGCGCGCTGACGCACGCCCTCGGGATCGCCGTCGCCCCACACCCGGTCGTTCAGGATGTCGCGGTGGCGCTGGTCGATCGGGTCGTCGCACACCGCCTGCCCGGCGAGGTGGTTCGAGATCGTGTAGACCTTCAGGCCGTTGCGCTCGAGGATGTCGAGCCGCCCCTGCACGTAGGCGTCGTCGTCCCATCTCGACACGTCGAGGTGGTCGCCCCACGAGGCGATCTCGAGCCCGTCGTAGCCCCATTCGCCCGCGAGCCGTGCCACCTCCTCGAACGGCAGGTCAGCCCACTGGCCCGTGAACAGAGTGATCGGTCGCGTCATCGCGAGTACCTTTCGTCGTTGGGATGCCGGAGCTCAGCCGGCGATGGGGGTCCAGACGCTTCCCGCCGCCGAGCTGCGCTCCACGCCGTCCAGCACGCGCTGCACGTGGAGGCCGTCGGCGAAGGACGGGCGAGGCTGCGAGCCCTCGTCGATCGCCGCGACGAAATCGCGCACCTGGTGCGAGAAGCCGTGCTCGTAGCCGAGCATATGACCGGTCGGCCACCACGGCGCAAGGTACGGGTGGTCGTGCTCGGTGACGAGGATGCGGCGGAAGCCCTGCTCGAGCTCGGGCTGGGTCGCGTCGTAGTACTCGAGCTCATTGAGGCGCTCGAGGTCGAAGGCGAGCGCGCCGGTCGATCCCGAGATCTCGATGCGCAGCGCGTTCTTGCGTCCGGTGCGGAAGCGCGTCGCCTCGAACGACGCCAGCGCGCCGGACTCGAGCCGGCCGGTGAAGAGAGCCACGTCGTCGACGGTGACCTCGCCGCGCTCCGCCGACGCGGTGCCGGAGAGACCGACGCCTTCGCCCAGCAGGGGGCGCTCGGCGACGAGCGTCTCGATGAGACCCGACACCGACGTCACCTTCTGACCGGTGATGTACTCGGTGAGATCGACGGCGTGCGCCCCGATGTCGCCGAGCGCGCCGGAGCCGGCGTGCTCCTTCTTGAGGCGCCACGTGAGCGGGGCCTCGGGGTCCATCAGCCAGTCCTGCAGGTACTCGGCCCGCACTTGACGGATCTCGCCGATCCGTCCGGACGCGACCAGATCGCGGGCGAACGTCGTGGCGGGCACGCGGCGGTAGGTGAAGCCCACCATCGAGCGCACGCCCCGCTCGGCCGCGGCGACCGCCGCGCGGTCCATGGCCTCCGCCTCGGCGACGGTGTTGGCGAGAGGCTTCTCGCACAGCACGTGCTTTCCGGCCTCGAGCGCCGCGATGGCGATCTCGGCGTGCGTGTCGCCCGGGGTGACGATGTCGACGATGTCGATGTCGTCGCGCGCGATCACCTCGCGCCAGTCGGTGGCGCTCTCGTTCCACCCCCATTTGCGGGCGGATGCCGCGGTCGTCTCGGCATCGCGGCCGACCACGACGGTCATCTCGGGCTGTCGGGGGAGGTCGAAGAATCGCGGGGCGACTCGCCACCCCTGGGAATGTGCGGCGCCCATGAAGCCGTGGCCGACCATGGCGACGCGAAGCGTATCGGTCAACGCGCTGTCCTCACTTCTCGGAAGGGTGAAGCAGGGGCGCCCGCCGGCTCGACGGGCGCCCCGTGCTCTTCTTCTGTCTTACTCGAACGAGAGGCCGATGTATTGCTCGACGTTCTCCTTCGTCACGACGGGGGCGTCGAGGACGATGCGGTTCGGGATGCCGGGGGTGATCAGGTCGCCCATCGTCTTGCCCTGCGCGATGAGGCGCGCGAGCGCGACGCCGTCGGCGGCCTGCGTCGACGGGTAGATGACCGTCGCCTTGAGCACCGAGTCGTCGGCCTCGATGGCCTCCATGGCGCTGCGGCTTCCGGCGCCGCCCATCATGAAGAACTCGTCGCGACCGGCGGACTCGATGGCCGCCAGCACGCCGATGCCCTGGTCGTCGTCGTGGTTCCAGATCGCGTCGATCTGCGGGTTGGCTGCGAGCAGCTGGGATGCCGCCGCCTCACCGCCGGCGACCGTGAAGTCCGCCGCGACGCGGGCCGAGACCTCCAGGCCGCAGTCCTCGAGGGCGTCGGCGAAGCCCTGCGAGCGGTCCTGCGTCAGCGGCAGCGAGTCGATGCCCGCGATCTCTGCGACGACGGCGTCGGAGTCGCCTCCGAGCTGCTCGCAGATGTAGGTGCCGGCGCTCACGCCCATGCCGTAGTTGTCGCCGAGGATCGTCGCGCGTGCGGCGAACGGGCTCGAGAACTCGCGGTCGACGTTGATGACCGGCACGCCGGCCTCCATGGCGGCGATCGCGGCCTCGGTCAGCGCGGCCCCGTCCGAGGGCAGCAGCACGATGGCGTCGACGCCCTCGTTGACGAACGTCTCGACAGCCGCGATCTGGGCGATCGGGTCGTTGGTGCCCTCCGCGACGCGCAGCTCGACATCGTCGTAGCTGTCGGCCGCGGCCTGCGCACCGGAGTTGATGGCACCGAGCCAGCCGTGGTCGGCCGCAGGACCCGAGAATCCGATGACGACGGTCTCGCCCGACTCGGCGTTCTCCTCGGTCGTGGTCCCCTGGTCGACGACGTCGCCCTCGTCCGCGCCTCCGCCGGTGCACCCGGCGAGAAGTCCGATGGCTGCGATGACAGCGGTGCCCGTGAGCACCAGCCGCGTGCGCGCTTTCAGGTGTGAGCGCATGTTTCCTCCTTGAAATGTGATGCAGCGGTGACAGCGCGCTGCCTTCGAGGGGGATGACGGGCCCGCACTCCAGGATCGACGCTGACGGGGACCACCGTAGCAGAAGTGTCGCTCAGCTTGTCAGCTTTTGATTTTTGTTCGGCATAAGTGGCGGGCCCGATGCGAGGCAACCCCGGATCGCCCCGGGGGCGGGTTTCCGTGATTTCGCGCAGGCACGAGTGCCTTGCGGCGAATCCACGCTCGGCACGCCCACGGTTGGCGTGTTATGTTCGTCGCGTGATCAAAGTTGACCATCAATCGGCATTACTCGACGTCCGAGGCGTAACGAAGGCGTTCGCGGGCGTTCAGGCGCTGCGAGGCGTCGACCTCGAGATCCTGCCGGGCGAGGTGCATTGCATCCTCGGCCAGAACGGCGCGGGCAAGTCGACGCTGATCAAGACACTGGCAGGCGTCCACCGTCCCGACGAGGGAGTCATCTCATGGCTCGGCGAGCCGGTCGAGATCCCGACTCCCGAGGCCGCCATCGAGCTCGGCATCGCGACGATGTACCAGGAGCTCGACGTCGTCGACGGGCTCACGATCGCCGAGAACATCTTCCTCGGGCACGAGCTGTCGCGCGGCGGGTTCACCAAGCGCTCCGAGGCGGCCAGGCAGACGCGCGAGCTGCTGCGACGCCTCGGGCACGGCAGCCTGTCGCCGCACACCGAGGTCGGCCAGCTGAGCGCCGCCAACAAGCAGATCGTCAGCATGGCGCGCGCCCTCTCGCACGACATCAAGCTGATCATCATGGACGAGCCGTCGGCGGTGCTCGACGGCGAGGAGGTCAAGAACCTCTTCCACGTCGTGCGCGAGCTGACGTCGGCGGGGATCGCGGTCGTCTACATCACGCACCGGCTCGAAGAGATCCGCCAGATCGGCGATCGCATCACCGTGCTCAAGGACGGGCGCTCGATGGCCAGCGGCCTCCCCGTGGCCGACACCCCGACGCCCGAGCTGATCCGCCTCATGACGGGCCGCTCGGTCGAGAACGTCTTCCCGCCCGCGGTCCCGCTCCCCGACGAGGCGCCCGTCGTGCTCGAAGTGCAGGGCCTGGCCGCGGCCGGCGTCTTCGAAGACGTGTCGTTCTCGGTGCGCGCGGGAGAGGTCGTCGGGCTCGCCGGCCTCGTCGGCTCGGGGCGGTCCGAGATCCTCGAGACGGTGTACGGCGCACGACGCGCGACGGCCGGCACGGTGAAGGTCGGCGGCAAGAAGCTCCCCCGCGGCTCCGTCGTGGCCGCCGTCCGCGCCGGCATCGGCCTGTCGCCCGAAGAGCGCAAGAGTCAGGGCCTCGTCCTCGACGAGCCGATCTACGTCAACGTGACGCTGTCGTCGGTCTCGCGCTTCGCCAAGGCCGGATTCCTCGACGAACGGGCCGAGCGCACGGCCACCCGCGAGCAGATCGAGGCCCTCGAGCTGCGGCCCGCAGACCCCGATCGCGAAGCGATCACCCTGTCGGGCGGCAACCAGCAGAAGATCCTGCTCGCCCGTTGGCTGGTCCACGGCACCCGCGTGCTGCTGCTGGACGAGCCCACCCGAGGCGTGGACGTCGGCGCGCGCGCCGAGATCTACGCCCTCATCCGGCGCCTCGCCGCCGCGGGCAACGCCATCGTCGTCATCTCGAGCGAGATCGAAGAGGTGCTCGGCCTGTCCGACACCGTCCTCGTGGTCGTCGACGGCCGCGTGCTCGAAACCCTTCCCGCCTCCCAGATCGATGAGCACGGCGTGCTCGATCTCGTCATGAAAGGAACCGCCGCGTGAGCGAGCAGAAGACCACGGGGGCCGAAGCCGTCCCCTCGAACGGCGGGGTCGCGTCGCCGGGCGCCGAGCCGCCGCGCAAGTCCGGAGCCCAGCGCATCCTGTCGGGATCGGTCGGTCGCAACCTCGGCCTGGTGCTCGCCCTGATCGTGCTCGTGATCGTCGGCGCCGTGACGGCCCCCGACACCTTCATGAGCGTCAGCAACCTCCTGACGATCCTGCGGCAGGCCTCGATCATCGGCGTGATCAGCATCGGCATGACTCTCGTGATCATCTCCGGCGGCATCGATCTGTCGGTGGGGTCGGTGATGGGACTCGCGTCCGTCGTCGCCACGATCGCCGCCGTGCAGGACCTCGCCGACCAGATCCACTGGGTCCTGATGGTCGTGATCGCGCTCGCCGTGGGCCTGGCCGCAGGCCTCATCAACGGCATCGTCATCGCGTACGGCAAGGTCGTCGCGTTCATGGCGACCCTCGCGATGCTCGTCGCCGCACGCGGGCTCGCCGAGATCCTCGCCGAGCGGCGCACCCTGCAGGTCGGGGAACGCGACTTCATCGTGTTCATGAACCTCGACATCATCGGCGTCGACATGCTGATCTGGATCTTCGCCATCGTGGCGGTGCTCGGCTGGGTTCTGCTCAACCGCACCACGTTCGGCCGCCGCACGGTCGCGATCGGCGGCAACCGCGAGGCCGCGCGGCTCGCGGGCATCAACGTCAAGCGCCACACCATGTGGCTCTACGCGATCGCGGGACTGTGCGCCGGCATCGCCGCGGTCATGATGCTCGGACGCACCACGGCGGGCACGTCGACCCACGGGACGCTCTACGAGCTCGATGCGATCGCCGCCGTCGTCGTCGGTGGCACGCTGCTGATCGGAGGCCGCGGCACGATCACCGGCACCGTCTTCGGCGTGCTGATCTTCGCGACGCTGACGAACGTCTTCGTGCAGAACAACCTCTTGTCCTCCGTGCAGGCGGTCGTGAAGGGCATCATCATCGTGGTCGCCGTGCTGCTCCAGCAGCGGTTCGCCAGGCCGACCGGTCGAGCGACATGACGGATGCCGCGGCCAGGCCCCGCAGCGCCCCACCGGGCCTGCGGCGCCGGGCCGCGGCATCCCCGTCCGCGTCCGGCGCGATCGGCTGCCCGCCGAACCGCCGATACTCTGAGGTGTGAAGAGCATGAGCATCGAACCGACGACGAACGTGACCGGCGTGAGCCAGCTGTTCCAGCTGTTGCGCGACGGCGTTCCGCGTACCCGGGCCGAGCTGGCGAAGTCCACGGGCCTGGCGCGATCGACCATCGCCGCCCGCGTCGACGAGCTCATGCGCATGGGCCTGATCACTCCCGTCGCCGACGCGGTGTCGACCGGCGGGCGGCCGCCGTCGCAGTTCGCCCTCAACCCGGCGGCAAAGGTCGTCGTGGCCGCCGATGTCGGAGCGTCGCACGCGACGGTCGCCATCACCGACCTCACCGGAAGCGTGCTCGCCGAGCACTCCGAGCCCCTCGACATCGCACTCGGCCCGGTGCCGGTGCTGACCTGGCTGGTCGAGAGCGCCAGCACGCTGCTCGATCGCGTGGAACGCGACCGCTCGCACGTCGCGGCCATCGGCATCGGCGTCCCCGGTCCCGTGGAGCACTCGACGGGGCAGCCCGTGAACCCGCCGATCATGCCGGGATGGGATCGCTTCGACATCCCCGGGTGGCTCAATCAGCACCTCGAGGTGCCCGTGCTCGTCGACAACGACGTGAACATCATGGCGCTCGGCGAGCGCCAGGTCGCGTGGCCGGGCGTCGAGCACCTCATGTTCGTCAAGATCGCCACGGGCATCGGCGCCGGCCTCATCTCGGGCGGCGCGCTGCAGCGCGGCGCACAGGGCGTCGCCGGCGACATCGGCCATGTGCAGGTCGCGCGCGCCGCGGACGTACCGTGCCGCTGCGGCAACCGCGGCTGCCTCGAGGCGATCGCGGCGGGCCCGGCGATCGCCCGGACCCTGCGAGGGCAGGGCGTCGAGGCGCACACCGGGTCCGACGTCGTCGATCTCGTCAAGCGCGGGAACATCGAGGCGATCCAGGCCGTGCGCCAGGCCGGCCGCGACATCGGCGAGGTGCTCACGACGTGCGTGAGTCTCGTCAACCCCTCGGTCATCGCGATCGGCGGCTCGATGGCGCGCGTCGGCGAGCACCTCATCGCCGGCGTCCGTGAGATCGTCTACACGCGCTCGACCCCGCTCGCCACCGAGCACCTCTCGATCGTGCAGTCCATGACCGCCGAGCACGCCGCCGTCCTGGGCGCCAGCATGCTCGCCGTCGAGCACGCGCTCTCTCCCGAGGCGCTCGCCGTCGGGTTCCGCTGAGCCGGAGCCGTTCCGGCTCCGCCCTGCATCGTCTCGGCGGCCGGCGCACGGCGAGTGCACGGCGAGTGCACGGCACCCCTTAGCCACGCGGTAGCACCCGCGTAACACGACCGAGACAAACGCGCGGTTGACTGGCCTCACCGAGGCAGAGTGGTGCCGACGACGACAGCACTCGGAGGGAGCGCGCCATGAGATTCCGACCGTTGCGATCGGCACCGGCGCCGGCCGTCGATGGGGCCACCGTGCTCGAGCCGCCGTCCGCGATGCGGGCGATGGTGATCGACACCACGGGGGACCCCGACGCGCTGCGCGCGGCATCCGTCCCCGTCCCCTCCCCCGTGCTGAGCGAACTGCTCGTGCGCGTGATCGCGGCAGGAGTCAACCCGATCGACGCGAAGACCCGGTCGGGCGCGGGCGTCTCGGGCGCCATCGGAGCGTACCCCGCGACGCTCGGCTACGACTTCAGCGGCGTCGTCGTGAAGAGCCCGTACGAGTCGCACCCGTTCCCGCCCGGCACCGCGGTGTTCGGCATGGCGTCGTTCCCCCGCTCCGGCGGGACGTACGCCGAGTTCGCCGTCGTCCCCTCGCTGTCGGTCGCGCGCAAGCCGGGCGCGCTGTCGCACGTCGAGGCGGCCGGCGTGCCGCTGGCGGCCCTGACCGCGTGGGGCCTCGTCGTCGAGACCGCCCACGCGCACGAGGGCCAGCGGATGCTGATCCACGCCGGAAGCGGCGGGGTGGGCCATTTCGCGGTGCAGCTGGCCGCCTACTTCGGCGCGCACGTGACCGTCACCTCGTCGGCGCGCAACGCGCCCTGGCTGCGCGAGCTCGGCGCGTCGGTCGTGATCGACTACACCACGACGCGCTTCGACGAGGTCGTCGCCGATGTCGACGTGGTGATCGACCTCGTCGGCAACACGACGGGCGACACCGGCACGCGATCGCTCCAGGTGCTGCGCCCGGGCGGGCTGTACGTCCTCGTTCCGACCGGCGCGTGGCCCGGCTATGCGGCGGCCGCCGCCGCCGCCGGCGTGCGCGCCACGTCGTACAAGGTGATCCCCGACGGCGGCGCCCTCGCCACGATCGCCCGGCTCCTGGACTCGGGCGCGGTGCAGGTCTACATCGACACCGTGTTCGATCTGACCGAGGCGGCCGCCGCGCACCGGCAGCTCGAACAGGGGCACACGCGCGGCAAGCTCGTGCTGCGCGTGAGCGACGACTGAGCCGCGCTCAGCCCACCGGCGCGAGCACGCGACGCCCCTCGGCCACGACCTCGTCGGCGATCGCGTCGAGCAGCGGCGAGCGCAGGTTCCACTGCTGCCAGTGCAGCACGACGTCGACGGGGTCGCCGCCGAGGAGCACGAGCTCGCCGCGCGCGATCGCCTCGTGCGACTGGAAGCGCGGCAGCATCGCCCAGCCGAACCCCAGCCGCACCGCGGTCGCGAAGTCGTTCGAGGCGGGCACGTAGTGCCGCGGCGGCCGCGCGGGGTCGACGCCGCGCGAGGCCAGCCACGCGTTCTGCAGATCGTCGCGCCGGTCGAAGTCGACCAGCGGCGCCTCGGCGAGCGCCGCCGCCGAGTCGTCCGCCAGCCAGCGCTCGACATAACCGGGAGTCGCCACCGCCTGGTAGCGCATCGCGCCGAGCACCGAGACGCGGCATCCGGCCACCGGCGCGCCGCGAGAGGTCACCGCGCCCATCACGGCGCCCGACTCGAGCAGCCCCGCGGTGAAGTCCTGGTCGTCGCGGTGGAGATCGAAGACGACCGGATGCCGCTGCGACAGGCGCGCGAGCGGGTCGAGGAACCACGTGGCCAGCGAGTCGGCGTTGACCGCGATCGGCACGCTGATGCGGGCGCCCTCGGCCGGGTCGTCGCCGAGCTCGACGAGCGTGTCGTGCTCGAGCAGCGCGGCCTGCCGGGCGAGGCGGATCACGGCGGCACCGGCATCCGTCGCCCGCACCGGCTTCGAGCGCACCAGCACCAGCCGCCCGAGCTGCTCCTCGAGCGCCTTGATGCGCTGGCTCACGGCCGAAGGCGTGACGTGGAGCCGCCGCGCGGCGGCATCGAGGGTGCCCTCGTCGACGGCGGCGGCGAGGGTCTCGGCGAGTTCGAACGGAATGCGCATCTTCAGTCTGGCTAATGGTACTGAAGAAGCGTGAGCTGGACTACGGATCGGGGTGTTCGTAGCGTCGAAGCGTGCTCTCCCCCGTCCTCGCCGGCCTCGGCCTCGGCTTCTCCCTCATCATCGCGATCGGCGCGCAGAACCTCTTCGTGCTGCGCCAGGGACTGCGGCGCGAGCACGTGCTCGCCGTCGCGGCGGTCTGCGCCGTCTCGGATGCGGTGCTCATCGTGCTGGGCGTCTCGGGCATCGGACTCGTGCTGCAGGCCGTTCCGTGGCTCGTCGACGTCGTGCGGTGGGCGGGGGCGCTGTTCCTGGTGATCTATGGCGTGCTCGCCGCACGCCGGGCCTGGCGGCCGTCGGGCGAGGTGCTCCGTGCCGCCGAGACCGACACGCCCGCCGCGGGAGGGGCGTCGGCATCGGCATCGGTTGTGCCCACCACCACCGCCACGGTCGCGCGGCCCCGGCTGATGCCCGTGCTCCTGACGTGTCTCGCTCTGACGTGGCTGAACCCCCACGTGTACCTCGACACGGTGTTCCTGCTCGGCACGGTGGCGAACACCCATGGCGACGCACGCTGGCTCTTCGCCGCGGGCGCGGTGACGGCGAGCTTCGTGTGGTTCTTCGGTCTCGCCTTCGGCGCACGCCTGCTCGGGCGGTGGCTGTCGACCCCGCGCGCGTGGCGGATCCTCGACGGCGTGATCGCGGTCGTCATGATCGCGCTCGGCGTCTCGCTCGTGCTGCCCACGGGCGGCTGACCCGAGCCGGCGGTCACGCGTCGATCTGCTGTGTGCGCGCGTTCACGAGTGCCCGCACGACGTCGTCGGGCAGCGGGTGCTCGGGCTGGAACCGGATCGTGCCCTTGTCGAGGCTGACCCCGGGATGCCCGGCGAGCGCATCGGCGACCGCCGAGACGGCGTCGGGGCTGAACGGGTAGACGCCGATGTGCTTCTTCGCCCGCATCACCGACACGAGCGGCTTGCCCCGGTACACGAGCGCCGGCATCCCATACCCGAGTCCCTGCTCGGCCTCGGGCACCTCTTCGCGCGCGATCGCGTAGATCCGCTCGATCGAGGGCCGGTCGGCCGGGTCGAGTCCTGCGAGGAGTTCGTCGACGGTTCCCATGGAGGCATCCTCGCACCGCCCCTCGCCCGCCGCACCCCGATCACGGCACGATGGAGGCATGAGGCGTGTGCACGTCGTCGTCCGCGGCGAGGTCCAAGGGGTCGGGTACCGCTACACGATGCGCCTGGTCGCGCGCGAGGCGGGCGTCGCCGGATGGGTGCGCAACCGGCGCGACGGCACGGTCGAGGCAGAGGTCGAGGGCACCGACGCCCAGGTCGACGAGGTGCTCGCGTGGATGGCGGAAGGCCCTCCGGGGTCGCGCGTCGAGAGCGCGACGGTGACGGATGCCGCACCCGCCGGCGAGCGCGGGTTCGAGGTGCACCCGACCGCGTGACGGATCAGTCCTCGAGCGGATGCAGGATGCGCTCGACGAACCGGCGCGTACGCTCCTGCCGGGGCGCCGTGAAGAGCTGCTTCGGGGCGCCGCGCTCGACGATGACCCCGTGGTCGAAGAACAGCACCTCGTCGGCGACCTGCCGCGCGAACCCGAGCTCGTGCGTGACGATCACCATCGTCCAGCCTTCGTCGGCGAGCTCCTTCAGCACGACGAGCACCTCGCCGACCAGCTCCGGGTCCAGCGCGCTCGTCGGCTCGTCGAAGAGCAGCAGCTGCGGCCGCAGCGCCAGGGCGCGGACGATCCCGACGCGCTGCTGCTGACCGCCCGAGAGCTCGAACGGGTACGCGTCGCGCTTCTCGATCAGCCCGACGCGCTCCAGGAGCGCCTCGGCGTTCGCGATCGCCTCGGCCTTCGGCACGCGGTGCGCGTGCACCGGGCCCTCGATCACGTTCTGGAGCACGGTGCGGTGCGGGAACAGGTTGTGATGCTGGAACACCATCGCCGAGCGGTCGCGCAGCGCGGCGCGATCGGCCTTCGAGATCCGGGCGGAGAAGTCCAGCACCGGGCCGCCGTCGACGTCCACGACGCCGGCGTCGGGCGTCTCGAGACCGTTGAGCGAGCGCAGCACGGTGGTCTTGCCCGATCCGCTCGGGCCGATCAGCACGACGACCTCGCCGCGACGCACCGAGAACTCGACCCCGTCGAGCACGCGGTTGGTGCCGAAGCTCTTGGTGAGCCCGCTAACCCGCAGGAGCGGCCGATCGTCGGCGGGCGCGGGCGGCGCGAGCGGGTCGCCGGGAAGGTCAGTGGGCGACATAGCGGTCGAGCCTCCTCTCCACGGCGCTCTGCCCGGTCGAGAGGATCAGGCAGAACACCCAGTAGATCAGCGCCGCCTCCAGGTAGATGACCATGAACTCGAATGTGAAGGCGGCGATCTCCTGCGCCTTGCGGAACAGTTCCGTCACGAGGATCAGCGACGCAAGCGACGTGTCCTTCACGAGCGAGATGAACGTGTTCGACAGCGGCGGCACCGAGACGCGCGCCGCCTGCGGCAGCACGATGCGCGCGAGCGTGTGCGTGTGCGAGAAGCCGACCGTGTGGGCGGCCTCCCACTGGCCCTTCGGCACCGACAGGATCGCGGCGCGGATCACCTCGGCGGCGTACCCGCCGACGTTCAGCGAGAACGCGATGATCGCGGCGGGCCACGGGTCGATCACGAGTCCGATCGAGCCCATCCCGTAGAAGATCACGAACAGCTGCACGAGCAGCGGCGTACCCCGGATCACCGAGATGTAGAACCGCGCGACGTTCGAGACGACCGGGTTCGACGACAGCCGCATGAGTGCGACCACGAGGGCCAGGACGAGGCCGATCGCGAACGACACGAGCGCGAGCGGGATGGTCGCGGTCAGTCCGGCCGCCAGCAGCGGCCAGAAAGAGTCGGCGACGAGCGTCCAGGTCTCCGATTGATCCATCGGCGCTCCTTCCCGTGGACGGCGGCGTCCGGCCGCCGGCCCGGAAGCCGGCGGCCGCGCCGAACGGACTACTGGGTGACGTCGGCCCCGAAGTACTTCTCGCTGATCTCGGCGAGCACGCCCTCTTCACGCAGCTCGGCCAGCGCCTCGTCGACCGCCTTCACCAGCGCGGCCTTGTCCTTCGTGAACGCGAAGGCGTTGTACGCCGGGTCATCGGTCTCGGCGGCGATCTTCAGGCCGGTCGGACCCTCGCTCTTCTCGTAGTCGAGGAAGGTGAGGTTGTCGTTGATCGTCGCGTCGACGCGGCCCTGCTGCAGCAGCGCCACGGCCTGGGCCCAGCCCTCGACGGCTTCCACCTGCGCGCCGCTCTCCTGCGCGAGCTCGTACCAGTTGCTGGTCAGCGACTGCGCCGTGGTCTTGCCCTCGAGGTCGGCGAAGCTGGTGATCGTCTCGTCGTCCTCGGGCACGACGATGACGCCGGGCGAGACGGTGTACGGCTCGCTGAAGAGGTACTTCTCTTCACGATCGGGGTTGATCGACACCTGGTTCGCGATGACGTCGAAGCGCCCGGCGTCGAGGCCCGTGAAGATCGCGTCCCACTGGGTCTCCTCGAACACGACCTCGAGCCCGAGCTTGTCGGCGACCGCCTCGGCGATCTCGACGTCGAAGCCGACGAGGTCGCCGGACGCGTCGTGGAACGTGAAGGGGCGGTAGGTGCCTTCGGTGGCGACCGTCAGAGTTCCCGCGGTGACCAGGCCGTAGTCGTCGCCACCGGGTGTCGGGGCGGAGCCGGCGGTCGATCCGCTGCTGCAGGCGGTGAGGGCGAGAGCGGCGGCGGCGGTGAAGACAAGGGCGGTGAGGCGGCGCGACATAGATGTTTCCTGTGATGCGGTGATGCGGGGTGCGGTGGGTGAACCGCGGTGGACATTCCAGTACAACACGGACCACGCCGGCGGGCTTCGTCGTGTGACGTTCCGTTGCTGCCCGTGGACCCCTGGGCGCCCGCTCGGCCCGGGGAGACGACGAAGGCCCCACCCGGAGCGGGTGAGGCCTTCGTGCGAAGTACTCGCGGGCGTCAGGCGATCGCGTTGACGTCCAGCGGGATGCCGGGACCGAACGTGGTCGACACGGCGCCCTTCTGGATGTAGCGGCCCTTCGAGCTGGACGGCTTGAGGCGCACGATCTCTTCGAGCGCGACCTTGAGGTTCTCGTCGAGCTGCTCCTGCGAGAACGAGGCCTTGCCGACGACGAAGTGCACGTTGGCGTGCTTGTCGACGCGGAACTCGATCTTTCCGCCCTTGATCTCTTCCACGGCCTTGGCCGGGTTGGGGGTCACGGTGCCGGTCTTGGGGTTGGGCATGAGGCCGCGGGGGCCCAGCACCTTACCCAGGCGACCGACCTGGCCCATGAGCTCGGGCGTCGAGACGGCCGCGTCGAACGCGGTCCAGCCGCCGGCGACCTTCTCGATGAGCTCGGCGCCGCCGACCTCGTCCGCACCCGCGGCGATGGCGGCCTCAGCGGCCGGGCCCGTCGCGAAGACGATGACGCGGGCGGTCTTGCCCGTGCCGTGCGGGAGGATGACGGTGCCGCGCACCATCTGGTCGGCCTTGCGGGGGTCGACCGCGAGCTTGAGCGCGACCTCGACGGTCGAGTCGAACTTCGCCGAGCCGGTCTGCTTCGCGAGGGCGACGGCCTCGGTGGGCGTGTAGAACTTGTCCGCCTCGATCTTGGCGGCAGCGGCCTGGAAGGCCTTGGACTTGGTTGCCATGTGTCTTATCCCCCTCAGTCCTCGACCGTGATGCCCATGGAACGGGCGGTGCCGGCGATGATCAGCGAGGCGGCCTCGATGTCGTTCGCGTTCAGGTCGGGCATCTTCGTCTCTGCGATCTGGCGCACCTGCTCCTTGGTGAGCTTGGCCACCTTGGTCGTGTGCGGGGTCGACGAGCCCTTCTGGACGCCGGCGGCCTTCTTGATGAGCTCAGCGGCCGGCGGGGTCTTCAGGATGAACGTGAAGCTGCGGTCCTCGTAGACGGTGATCTCCACGGGGATGACGTTGCCGCGCTGCGACTCGGTCGCGGCGTTGTACGCCTTGCAGAACTCCATGATGTTGACGCCATGCTGACCGAGCGCGGGGCCGATCGGCGGCGCCGGGTTGGCAGCACCGGCGTTGATCTGAAGCTTGATCAGGCCGGTCACCTTCTTCTTCGGTGCCATTCTCTTTCCTTTCAACGAACGGATGCCGGGGCACCCTGTTCTCCCGCGAATCCGGCCGTTCCGGAACGCGGTGTCGATCGCGCGCGCTCAGAGCGCGCGGCAAACCTCAAAAGTCTACCAGCGACAGCGCTGGGGTTTCGACTCGCTACAACTTCGTGACCTGGTCGAACGAGAGCTCGACCGGGGTCTCGCGCTCGAAGAGCGACACGAGGACCGTGAGCTTGCCGCTCTCGGGCTTGATCTCGCTGATCGTGCCGGGCAGGCCCGCGAACGAGCCCTCCTTGATCGTGATCGTCTCGCCGACCTCGAAGTCGACCTCGGCGGGGAGGACGCGCGTCGCGGCGGCGGCGCCCTTCTTGGCGGTCCCACCCTTCGCGGTCGCGACCTCCTTGACCTCGACGAGGCTCTTCAGCATGTTGAAGGCCTCCTCGAAGCGCAGCGGCGTCGGGTTGTGCGCGTTGCCCACGAAGCCGGTGACTCCCGGGGTGTGACGCACGACCGACCAGGTGTCTTCGTTGAGCTCCATGCGCACGAGCACGTAGCCGGGGATCCGGACGCGCGTGACCATCTTGCGCTGCCCGTTCTTGATCTCGACGACGTCCTCCATCGGGACCTCGATCTGGTAGATCTCCTCCTCGACCTCGAGCGTCGACTTGCGCTGCTCGATGTTCGCCTTCACCTTGCGCTCGAAGCCGGCGTAGGAGTGGATCACGTACCACTTGCCCGGGAGCGAGCGGAGCTCGGCGCGGAAGGCCTCGTACGGGTCCTCTTCCTCGTCGGTCTCGTCGTCGGCGTCCGACGCCTCGTCCTCGTCGCCGTTCACGTCAGGGCCGTCGTAAGGCGTCACCTCGTCGGCGGCCTCGGCCTCACGCTCGGCCACCTCCTCCGCGATGGAGTCGTTGATGACCTCGGCCGCAGCCTCGGTCTCGGCCGTCTCGTCGAGATTCAGCGCGTCGTTCACGATCGCATCCGCCTCCGGGTCGTCGATATCGATGTCGTCCAGGCCTGCGTCGTCCTCGTCGCTGTCGTCGACGATGTGGATCGCGACGTGCTCGGCGGCCTCGACCGACCGCTCCTCCTCCGCGAGGACGTTGCCTTCCTGCGCCTCGTCGTCCTCCGAGGACTGCTCGGCTGCCGTCGCCCAGTCGGCGTCGTCGACATATCTTTCAGTCACGTTGAGTTCTTCTCTTCCGTTCCGTCCGCGGCGACCTGAGGTCCACCCGGGTCACGCTCCTCGTGTCACACGGGAGGGGTCGGCGTTCAGGCGCCCGGCACTCCGAAGACGTACGCAGCGATCCACACGAACAGCACGTCCAAGCCGTAGACGATCGCCATCATGACGACGACGAAGCCGAGCACGACGCCCGTGTACTTCAGCAGCTCCTGGCGCGTCGGGGTGACGACCTTGCGAAGCTCGGCGAAGACCTGACGGATGAACAGGGCGATGCGCGCGAAAACGTTCGGCTTCTTCTCGCGGGGTGCGCTCGCTCCCCCTGCGGGGACGACCTCGCCCTTCGGCTCGTCCTGAACCATCGATGCCACCTGATTACCTTCCGTGGGCCGACGGGAGTCGACACACTTTGTTGTCAACCACCGGAGACGTTGCGCCGGTGTTGCGCTGACGCGCAGGGCGGACAGGAATCGAACCTGCAACCTGCGGTTTTGGAGACCGCTGCTCTGCCAATTGAGCTACCGCCCTAGAGACCCAGGGGTCTCGTGAAACCCGCACTCTTCCCCTGACACCTGAGCGAGAGGGGCCCTGCCTCCCGGCCTTGAACCGGCGGGCACGGCGAAAGAATGCAGACTTCAACTGCACCATCCAGTGTACGGCATGCCCGCTGGGGCCGCGAACCCGCCTAGCATGCCGCCATGCCCATCACGCAGTCTCTCCTCGACGAACTCTGGGACTTCTCGGACGCCGCCGGCTCCGAGGCGCGGCTGCGCGAGGCGCGCGAAGAACAGACGGATGCCGAGGACCGCGCCGAGCTCGACACCCAGGTCGCACGGGCCCTCGGCCTTCAGGAGCGGTTCGCCGAGGCGCACGCGATCCTCGACCGCGTCGACGTCTCCCACGACGCCCTCGCCGCGCGCGCAGCCCTCGAGCGAGGGCGGCTGCACAACTCCGCCGGCGACCACGAACGGGCCGTGGCGTACTTCCTCGCGGCGGTGGATGCGGCATCCCGAGCCGGACACGTGTTCCTGCAGGTCGACGCGCTCCACATGCTCGCGATCGCCGAGCCGGAGCAGGGCGAGGAATGGACCGACGCAGGGCTGGCGGCGCTGGAGGGCGTCGACGACCCGCGGACGCTGCGCTGGCGCGTATCGCTGCACAACAACGCCGGGTGGCGTCTGTTCGACGAGGGTCGCGTCGACGAGGCGGTGGCGTCGTTCGAAGCCGCACGGGATGCCGCGACCCGCTGGGGCACACCGCAGCAGGTGCAGTGGGCCGACGAGGCCCTCGCCGAGGTGAGCGCGCACCTCTGAGCGTTTCGTCTCGCTTCGCTCGCTCAACGACCGGAACTCGGTCGTTGAGCGAGCGAGCGCCAGCGAGCGAGACGAAACGCGCCGAGCCGACGAGAGACCTCAGCCCGCGACGCGGATGAGCTTCTTGTTGACGAACTCGTCGGCGGCGAGCAGACCCATCTCGCGCGAGGTGCCGGAGCGCTTCACGCCGCCGAAGGGCAGTTCGGGCGAGTCGGCGAGCACGATGTTGACGTAGACCATGCCCGCGTCGATCTTGTTCGCGATCCGCTCGGCCTGCGCGGGGTCGGTCGTGTAGACGTACGACCCGAGGCCGAAGCTGGTGTCGTTGGCGATCTTGACCGCCTCGTCCTCGTCGGCCACCTTGTAGACGACTCCCGCCGGGCCGAAGAGCTCCTCGCGGTACACGTCCATGTCGGGCGTAACGTCGGTGAGCACGGTCGGCTCGTAGAAGGCGCCGTCGCGGTTGCCGCCGGCGACGAGCTTCGCCCCCTGTGCCACGGCACGGTCGACCTGCTCCTGCAGACGCTCGGCGGCCGCGAGCGACGACAGCGGGCCGAGCACGGTGTCTTCGGCGAACGGGTCGCCCATCTTGGACGCGGTCATCGCCTCGGTGAACTTCTCGAGGAACGTGTCGTAGAGGCCCTCCTGCACGATGAAGCGCTTGGGCGCGTTGCACGACTGGCCGTTGTTGTCCATTCGGGCCTCGACCGCCGCCGCGACGGTCGAGTCGAGGTCGTCGGTCGACAGCACGATGAACGGATCGGATCCGCCGAGCTCGAGCGCGACCTTCTTGAGGTTCTGGCCGGCGAGCGCCGCGACCGCGGAGCCCGCGCGCTCCGATCCCGTCACCGAGACGCCCTGCACGCGCCGGTCGGCGATGATCGTGGCGGCCTGCTCGTTGGTCGCGTACACGTTGGTGTACACGCCGTCGCCGAGTCCGGCATCCGCGTAGATCTTCTCGATGGCCGCCGCCGACTCGGGGCACTGCGGAGCGTGCTTGAGCAGGATGGTGTTGCCCACCACGATGTTGGGCGCCGCGAAGCGGGCGACCTGGTAGTACGGGAAGTTCCACGGCATGATGCCGAGCAGGGCGCCGAGGGGGGTGCGGCGGATGATCGCGGTTCCCTCCCCCTGGATCTCGATCGGCTGATCCGCCGTGATCGTCTCGGCGTTGTCGGCGTAGTACTCGGTGATGTCGGCGGCGAAATCCACCTCGCCGAGCGCCGCCGAGAGGGGCTTGCCCATCTCGCGCACGATGATCGCTGCGAGCTCGTCGCGACGCTCGCGGTGCAGCTCGGCCACCTTGCGGATACGTGCCGCGCGCTCGGCGACGGGAACGTCGCGCCACGGGCGGTAGGCGGCATCCGCCCCCGCGATGGCGGCCTCGAGAGCCTCGTCGGTGATGGTCGGATACGTGGCCAGGGTCTCGCCCGTGGCCGGGTTGACGACGGCGTAGTCGCTCATATCAGTTGTCTCCGATCGGATGGGTGGTTTCAGTCTGCCGCGACGCGGCGTTCGCGTCGAAGGCTTTCGGGAGCTTCGAGACCGAGTGTCTCGCCGCGGAAGAAGGCCGGACGCTTGATCGCCTGCCAGATCATGATGGCGACGCCCGTCAGGATGACGGTGACGCCCAGGATGAACACGAGGCCGACGCCGGCGATGTTCGACCCGCTGCCGTAGTCCGGATCCATGCTGTCGACGAGCGTGATGACGAACAGCACCGCGAGGATGCTGCCGCCCACGAGCGGGAACAGGAAGGCGAAGAAGAACGAACGCGCCGAGTCGAACCACTGCTTGCGGAAGTACCACACGCACGCGAACGCAGTGAGTCCGTAGTAGAAGCAGATCATCATGCCGAGAGCGGTGATGGTGTCCCACAGCACGTTCTCGCTGACGAACCGCATCACAGCGTAGAAGACGCTCGCGACGACGGCCGACACGATGGTGGCGAAGCCGGGCGTGAAGAAGCGGGGGCTCACACGCGCGAACTGCTCGGGCAGCGCGCGGTAGTGCCCCATCGCGAGCAGGGTCCGCGCCGGGCCGACCGCCGTCGACTGCAGCGATGCCGCCGAACTCGTGAGCACCGCGAGCGAGACGAGGAACGCGAGGGGCCCGAGGATCGGATCCGACAGGTAGAAGAACACGTTGCCCTGGATGTCGGGGTTTCCGAGGCCGAGCTCGCCCTCGCCGACGCCCGCGAACGACAGCAGCGCCATCGACAGCAGCAGGTAGAGTCCCGCGACGATCAGCACCGTCACGGTCGCCGCGCGTCCCGGCGTCTTGCGCGGGTTGCGGGTCTCCTCGTTCATCGTGAGCACGACGTCCCAGCCCCAGAAGATGAAGATCGACAGCGACAGTCCCGCGACCACCGCACCGAAGTCCCCGACGGCGAACGGGTTGAACCACGACAGCTCGACCGGGCTCGCGTCGAATGCGGTGCCGTTCGCCACGTGCACGAACGCCGCGACGAGGAAGATCACGAGCACGACGACCTGGAAGCCGACGAGCACGTACTGCAGCTTCTGAGTCGTCTGCAGATCGCGGTACGACACGATCGTCGCGCCGAGCATGAACAGCAGGCACACCCCGACGTTGATGAACGGGTTGAACGCGAGCGCGGCGATCCACCCCGGGCTGCCGGCGAGCTGGTCGATCAGCAGGAACAGGAACTCCACCGCGATGCCGGCGAGGTTCGACAGCACGATCACGGTGGCGGCGACGAGGCCCCAGCCGGCCATCCATCCGATCCACGGGCCGAAGGCGCGCGTGGCCCACGTGAACGACGTGCCGGAGTCCGGCATGCGCGTGTTGAGTTCGCGGTACCCGAAGGCGACCAGCAGCATCGGGAGGAATCCGACGATGATGATCGCCGGCACCTGGAACCCGACCTCCGACACCGTCGGGCCCAGCGATGCGGTCAGCGTGTAGGCCGGGGCGATGGTTGAGATTCCGATCACGACCGCGCCGACGAGACCGACCGTGCCGGCGCTCAGGCCCTTCTTCGAGATGCCGCCGGCCTCTGCGCCGGCGACGGGGGCGAGCGGCGCCTCGGCCGCAGTGGGGGCGCCCATCATCGCGCTCCGTTCTTGCTGTGGTGGTCGCGCGTGCGGGGCACGACGACCATGGGGACGGGGAGCTCGTGCAGCATCTTCGCCGCAGTCGATCCGAGGAACAGGCGGCGCGGCTGTGCGAGCCGGCTCGAGCCGACGACGGCGAGCTCGCCGGGCTCCCAGCCCAGGTGCGAGACCGCGTCTTCGATGCTCTCGCCGCGCGCGACGACGACGTCGGCGTCGACGCCCTCGGGCAGCGCGGCCAGCGCCTTGCCCAGGACGTCGTCGGCGTGGGCCGCACCGGCGATCCGGATCACCCCGGTGTCGACGCTCGCCGGAAGGTCGACCGACACGAGCGACAGGAGCCGCAGCCCGGCATGGGCCGACGTGGCCAGCGCGACGCTCTCGTCGAGCAGCGCCTCGGCGCCCGGACGCGTGCCGATCGCCGCCGTCACCCGGCTGATGCCGGTGCCCGGGTCCACGCGCCGCGAGCCCTCGGGGGCGAGCACGACCGGCACATCCGACGAGTGCAGCAGCTCGGTGGCGACCGTACCGAGGCGGTGGCGTCCGCGCCGGCCGCCGTTCGCAGCACCCACGACGACGTGCGACGCGCCGAACTCGTCGGCCGTGCTCACGAGGCCTTCCGCGAACGACTCCCCGTAGCGCACGTGGGTGCGGACGTCGACGGATGCCGGGACTGCGGCCGCGGCATCCGTCAGCCATTCCTGGGCCTGCTGCTGCAGGTACCGGTCGTAGCCGGCGTCGGGCGGCGTGATGACGCTGCGCTCCTCGCCGGGGAGCACCACCACGAGGTCGAGCGACGAGGCGGTGGCGGCGGCCAGACGCGCGCCGAGCGCGACGGCGTCGGCGCCGGCGTCGGTCGCGGTGTAGCCCACGACGATGCGCGCGCTCATCGGCCGGCCGACTCGAGGATGTTCGACGCCACGAGGCGCCCCATGCGGATCGCGCCGTCGACGTGCTGGTATCCGGCGCCGGCCATGTCGCTGCAGGCGAAGTGGATCGGACCGACGGGGGTGCGCAGGTCGGCGCCGTAACGGGCGAGACCGCCCAGGTCGAAGCTCGCGGCGTAGGCGCCGCGCGTCCACTCCTCGGCACCCCAGTCGCTCTCGAAGTACACCAGCGGGTTCAGCGCCTCGGGCCCGTAGTAGTGCGACAGCGACTCGAGGACGCGCTGCCGGCGCTCCTCGGGCGAGACGCGGAAGAGGTCATCGGCGTTGCGGTCCGAGACGAAGCCGACGAGGGTTCCGCGCTCGTCTCCGTGGTTGGTGTTGTCGTAGGCCTCGTGCGAGATCTCGTACGGGCTGAACGCGGTGCCCGACAGGCCCTGCTCACGCCAGAACGGCCGGTCGTAGACCGCGTGCACCTTGACCACGAAGCCCATCGAGATGTGCTGGTGCATCTGCTGCTTGAGGCGCGGGAGCGGCGGCGTGAACTCGATCCAGGGGTACAGGATCGGTGCGTGCGCCAGCACGACGTACCGCGCGCGCACCTCGAGGCCCTTGTCGGTGACGACGCGCACGCCGTCGTCCGAACGATGCACCTCATTGACGGGCTGGCCGAGCAGGATGTCGCCACCGAGGCGCTCCGCCAGCAGAAGGGGCACCTGCTGGAGCCCGCCCACGACGCGCTCGTCCAGGATGAAGTCGGCGTCGACGAGGTGCGAGAAGCTGCCGGCGCTCGCCGCCATGAGCAGGGCCTGCAGCGTCGAGAACGCGTACGCGGGCTTGGTGAGCATCGCCCCGGCGATGAAGAGGGCGATGTTGTCGCGCGCCTCCTGGTCGTCGGTCTGCTCCTCGAGCCATGCCTCGAACGACACCCGGTCCAGCTCCTCGGCGTCGGGGTGCTCCCAGGGCCGGTCGGGGTCGACCTCGGCGACCATGCCGTCGAGCAGCTCGATGAGCCGCACGATCTCCTTCTCGGTGCCGGGGGCGACCGGGAAGATCTCGCCGGTGAAACGCTTGAGCTCGCCGTCCTTGCCGATGTACAGCGAGTCGCCCTCGCGGTAGCGGCGGTACGTCTCGAGCCCGAGCTCGGCGAGCGTCTCCTTCAGCGCGTCCTGGTCGGGCGAGACCCACTGGCCGCCGATCTCGAGCATGGCGCCGTCGACCACGTCGGTCCACAGCCGGCCGCCGACACGGTCGCGGGCCTCCAGCACGACGACCGACAGTCCCGCCTTCCTCAGCTCGTTGGCGGCGGTCAGGCCGGCGGCGCCGGCTCCGACGATCACGACGTCGCGGGTCAGCTCGGTCATGGGGACTCCTTCGTCATGCGCGTGTGGGGCGCGGGCTCTTGCGTTGCGTGTGGATCGAGGCGTTTCGTCTCGCTCGTTCCTCGCTCGCTCGACGACCGGACGAGGGCGTTGAGCGGGCGAAGCGAGACGAAACGCGTTGAGGATGCCGCGGTCAGTTGCCGGCGAGGGCGGCCGCGACGACGTCCAGGCCCTCGTGGAGCAGGTCGTCGCCGATCGAGAGCGGCGGCAGGAAGCGGATCACGTTCCCGTAAGTGCCGCAGGTGAGCACGATGACGCCCTGCGCGATGCACGCCTTGGCGACCGCGGCGGTGAGCGCGGCATCCGGCTCCCCCGTCGCGGGGTCGACGAACTCGGCCGCGATCATCGCACCGTGACCGCGGACGTCTCCGACGCGCGGGTCGGCGACCTGCAGCCGGCCGAGGCGGTCGGTGAGGATCGCGCCGATCTCGCGCGCCCGCTCGACCATCCCGTCGTTCTCGAACACGTCGATCGCGGCGAGCGCCGCGGCGCACGCGATGGGGTTGCCACCGTAGGTGCCTCCGAGGCCACCGGCGTGGGCGGCATCCATGATCTCGGCGCGCCCCGTCACCGCCGCGAGCGGCAGGCCGCCGGCGATCCCCTTGGCCGTCGTGATGAGGTCGGGCACGATGCCGAACACCTCGCTCGCGAACATCGCCCCGGTGCGGGCGAAACCGGTCTGGATCTCGTCGGCGATGAAGACGACGTCGTTCGCGCGGCACCAGTCGGCGATCGCGGGGAGGAACCCGTCGGCCGGGACGATGAAGCCGCCCTCACCCTGGATGGGCTCGATGATGACGGCGGCGAGGTTGTCGGCGCCGACCTGCTTCTCGATGACCGAGATCGCCTTCTTCGCCGCCTCTGCGCCGTTCAGGCCGTCGCGGAAGGGGTACGACAGGGGCGCGCGGTAGACCTCCGACGCGAACGGGCCGAAGCCACTCTTATAAGGCATCGACTTGGCGGTGAGCGCCATCGTGAGGTTGGTGCGGCCGTGGTAGCCGTGGTCGAAGGCGACGACGGCCTGCTTGCCGGTGTGCTTGCGTGCGATCTTCACGGCGTTCTCGACCGCCTCGGCGCCCGAGTTGAACAGCGCGCTCTTCTTGGCGTGGTCGCCCGGCGTCAGGCGGTTGAGCGCTTCGGCGACCGCGACGTACGAGTCGTAGGGCGCGATCATGAAGCACGTGTGCGTGAACTGCGCGACCTGCTCCTGCACCGCCGCGACCACCTTCGGGTGCGCGTTGCCGATGGTCGTGACCGCGATGCCCGAGCCGAGGTCGATGAGCGAGTTGCCGTCGGCGTCGACGATGACGCCGCCGCCGGCGGCCACGGCGTGGACCGGCGCGGTGTGGCCGACGCCCGCGGCGACCGCGCCGGCCTTGCGGTCGATGAGCTCCTGCGAGCGCGGGCCCGGGATGCTGGTGACCAGGCGGCGCTCCTGCGGAAGGGTGGGACCGCCCAGGGGCATGTCGACCGGGCGTGATGCGATCTGCGTGTCGGCTGCGCTGCTCATGCTGGGGAGCGTATGTCGCCCCCGCGCACGCCCGCACCTTCCCGGCCGTACATTATCCATAGCCCGCTATACGACCCGTACACTCGGAGGACGATGGACACCGCCGCCGATGCCCCGACGCTGCGGGCGCTGCTCGCGCGTCGAGACCTGGGCCTGACGCTCGCCGACACGCGATCGCTCGAGCCCGGAGCGCTCGATCGCTCGATCCGCTGGGTGCACAGCTCCGACCTGTCGGACCCGACGCCCTTCCTGTCGGAGGGTCTCGTGCTGCTGACGACCGGCACGCAGTTCCCGCGCCCCGAGGACGCCGGCGCCGACGACCCTGAGCCCTACCGCGCGTACGTGCACCGGCTGGCCGCGCGGGGCGTCGTCGGCCTCGGCTTCGGCACCGAGGTGGCGCGCCCCGGCATGCCCCCGGCGCTCGCGGACGCGTGCCGCGACGAGCGGATGCCGCTGTTCGAGGTTCCCTACCGCACGCCGTTCATCGCCGTCGCGCGCGCCAACGCCGAGGCGATCGCGGCCGAGGCCTACGCCCGCCGGAGCTGGGCGCTCGCGGCGCAGCGGGCGATCGCACTCGCCGCGCTGCGGCCGGACGGACTCGGAGCGACCGTCGCCGAGCTCGCGAAGCAGCTCGACACGTGGGTGGGCATGTTCGACGCCGCCGGCGAGCTCTCGCGCGAGCACCCCGCGGGCGGACTCGACGCCGGCACCGCCGCCGACCTGCAGCGCGAGGTCACCGGCGTGCTGCACCGCGGCGCACGGGCCGGATCGTCGCTGCGGATCGGCGACACCCCGTTCACCCTGCAGACCCTCGGACGCGGCGGGCGCCTGCGCGGTGTCATCGCGATCGCGGCGGGCGACCTCGACCAGGAGGGCCGCGTCGTCGTCACCGCCGTCATCGGGATGGCCGGTCTCGCGCTCGAGCAGCAGCAGGGGCTCAGCCGGGCACGCGGCGCGCTTCGTGCGGGCCTCGTGCAGTCGCTGCTCTCGGGCGACCCCGCCCTGGCGCGCCGCACCTCGCGCGACCTGTGGGGGCCGTTGCCCTCCCCGCCGATCGTCGTGGGACTGACGGATGCCGCGGCCGCACGCGTCGAGGGCATCGCCGAGCTTCTCGAACTCCGCGCCGAAGAAAACCGGGGTGGCCTGTTCTTCGGCCGGGGCGACGACGGGCTGGTGCTGGTGTCGCCCGCCGGCGACGGCACGGCCGTCCGGGAGCTGGTGGAGCGCTTCGACGTCCGCGTGGGCCTCTCGAACCCGACGGGCTACGACGGCTTCGCCGCCGCGTTGAGCGAGGCGCGCGTGGCGCGCGACCGCGGCGCCGGCCCGATCACCAAGTTCGCCGAGGTGTCGGCCAGCGGCGTGCTCTCGGCGCTCTCCGACGACGCACGAGCGCTCGCCCGCGCCGAGCTCGCCCCGCTGTCGGAGCACGACACCGCTCACGGCACGAGCCTCGTCGAGACGCTCCGGGTGTGGCTCGACGAAGACTGCTCGCACGAGGCATCCGCCCGCGCCCTCGGCGTCCACCGCCACACGGTGCGCACGCGGCTCGCCCTCGTCGAGCGCGTGCTCGGCCGCGAGCTCGCGTCGTTCGCCACGCGCGCGGAGCTCTGGGCGGCGCTGCGCGCCCTCGAGGACTGAGCACCGCGAGAGCGGGCCGCGGGTCGACCCTCGCGCGACGGATCCGCCGACGCGAGCTCGGCTTCGCGACAGATCGCCGGGATGCCGTACCGCCGCGACGCGGCAGGATGGGCGCATGAGCGAGACCGGAGTGCCCAACGGGGACGTGTCGTGGTGGTGGCGGGACCTCGGGGGCACGCCGCAGGCGCGCGCCCCCTTGCCGGGCGACCTCGACGCCGACGTCGCGATCGTGGGCGCCGGGTACACCGGCCTGTGGACGGCGTACTACCTCAAGCGGGCGCAGCCCGGCCTGCGGGTCGTCGTGCTCGAGCAGCGGTTCGCCGGGTTCGGAGCATCCGGGCGCAACGGCGGCTGGCTCACCAACACGGTCACCGGGGGGCGTGAGCGGTACGCGGAGTCCCACGGCCGCGACGCCGCGATTGCCCAGCAGCGCGCCCTCAACGAGACCGTCGACGAGGTCATCGCCGCGGCCCAGCGCGAGGGCATCGACGCCGACATCGTCAAAGGCGGCGAGTTCGGCGTCGCCCGCACGCCGGCCCAGCTCGCACGGTTGCGCGCCGCGTACGAGGGCGAGCGGGAGTGGCCCCACACCGACCTGGAGTGGCTGGATGCCGCGGCCGCGGCATCCCGGATCCGCATCGACGGCGTGCTCGGCGGGGCGTGGCATCCGCACTGCGCGCGCGTGCACCCCGCCAAGCTGGTGCGCGGTCTCGCGGAGGCTGTCGAGCGGCTCGGCGTGACGATCCACGAGCAGACGCGCGTGCGCGAGATCGCGCCCGGCCGGGCTGTCACCGACCGCGGAACGGTGCGCGCGACGCACGTGCTGCGCGCGACCGAGGGCTTCACCGCCGACCTCGCCGGAGAGCACCGCACGTGGCTGCCGATGAACTCGTCGATGGTCGTCACCGAGCCGCTGCCGGCGTCGTTCTGGGAGGGCGTGGGCTGGGACGGCCGTGAGACGCTCGGCGACTTCGCCCACGTGTACATGTACGCGCAGCGCACCGCCGACGACCGCATCGCGTTCGGCGGACGCGGAGTGCCGTACCGCTACGGCTCGCGCGTCGACACCGACGGCACGACGCAGCAGCGCACGATCCGCTCGCTCACCGCGGTGCTGCGCGAGTTCTTCCCGGGCGCCTCGGCCGTGCCGATCGCGCACGCCTGGGCCGGCGTGCTGGGGGTGCCCCGCGACTGGGCTGCGACCGTCGGCCACGACCGCGCCACGGGTCTCGGCTGGGCCGGCGGATACGTCGGAACCGGCGTCACCGCGACGAACCTCGCCGGCCGGACCCTCGCCGACCTCGTGCTCGGTCACGACACCGACCTCACGCGGCTGCCGTGGGTCGGCCACCGCGCCAAGAAGTGGGAGCCGGAGCCGCTGCGGTGGGTGGCCGTCAACGCCATCTACACCGCGTACCGCCTGGCCGACCGCCTCGAGGCCTCGGGCTCGACCCCCCGCACCGCCTGGCCCGCGCACATCGCCGACGTCGTCGCCGGACGCCACTGACGCTGCGGTCCCCGCCGCCGCGCGACTCCGGCGTCCGGCGTCCGGCACCGGGCTCCGGGTACCGGGCACCCGGCACCCGGCACCGGCATCCGGCACCGGGCACCGGCATCCGGCGTCCGGCGTCCGGCACAGGCCCCCACGAGATCAGGACATCTCGCGGACGCAGGACGATTCCGCACCGAAACGTCCTGCATCCGCCAGATCACCTGTTCTCGCCACACCTGTTCCCGCCACATGCGCGGGCGTCGGCACGCCGGCTAGCACGCGACGGATGCCGTTACCAGGGCACACCCCGACGCGACGGGTCGCGGCATCCCCCCACGAGATCAGGACATCTCGCGGACGCAGGACGATTCCGCACCGAAACGTCCTGCATCCGCCAGATCACCTGTTCCCGCCACACCTGTTCCCGCGACATGCGCGGGCGTCGGCACGCCGGCTAGCACGCGACGGATGCCGTTACCAGGGCACACCCCGACGCGACGGGTCGCGGCATCCCCCCACGAGATCAGGACATCTCGCGGACGCAGGACGATTCCGCACCGAAACGTCCTGCATCCGCCAGATCACCTGTTCCCGCCACACCTGTTCCCGCGACACGCGCGGGCGTCGGCACGCCGGCTAGCACGCGACGGATGCCGTTACCAGGGCACACCCCGACGCGACGGGTCGCGGCATCCCCCCACGAGATCAGGACATCTCGCGGACGCAGGACGATTCCGCACCGAAACGTCCTGCATCCGCGAGATCACCTGTTCTCGCCAGATGCGCGGGCGTCGGCACGCCGGCTAGCACGCGACGGATGCCGTCGCCAGGGCATTCCTCGACGCCACGGGTCGCGGCATCCTGCGCATCATGAGCCCTTTCTCATCCCTAATACCTTTCACCTGTAAGGTTTTAGGCGTACATTCGTGACACGGCGCAGCATCGCGCCGGCACAGCCGAGGCAAGGACGCCGCACGGGTGCGGCGACGACCGAAGGAGGCGTCAGACCGATGACACGATCAGGTGCACGCAGGACTTCCCGGTGGGCGGCGGCGGGAGCCACCGCGCTCATCGGCGCATTGGTGCTCGCCGGATGCGGCCGCACGGACGGCGGCGGGGGTGGCGACGACGGTGGCGGCGGCGGAGAGGCGATCGACGACTCCCCGGCGACCGGCACCATCCAGGTGTGGGCGATGGGCAACGAGGGCGAGGTGCTCGACGAGCTGGCAGCCCAGTTCGAGGAGGAGAACCCCGACGTCACGATCGAGGTGACCGCCGTGCCGTGGGAGAGCGCCCACGACCGCATCGCCACCGCGATCGCGGGCGGCGAGACCCCCGATGTCACGATGCTCGGCACGACCTGGGTGGGCGAGTTCGCCGCCACCGGCGCATTCGAGCCGACACCCGAAGGGCTCGTCGACGAGTCGTCGTTCTTCGAGGGCTCGTGGGACACCACCGTCGTCGACGGCGTCGCGTACGGAGTGCCGTGGTACGTCGACACGCGCGTGCTCTACTACCGCACCGACCTCGCCGAGCAGGCGGGCGTCGAGCCGCCGGCCACGTGGGACGAGTACACCGCGTTCACGCAGGCGCTGCAGTCGGCCGGCGCGCAGTGGGGCGTCTCGCTCCCGCCGGGCGGCTTCGACTCGTGGCAGTACGTCACGCCGCTCGCGTGGCAGCAGGGCGGCGACATCCTGAACGAGGACGGCACCGAGTTCACCTTCGACACCCCCGAGTGGGAAGAGGCGTTCGCGTTCTACACCAGCTTCTTCGAGGAGGGCATCGCCGAGCCGCGGCGCCTGGAGGGCGGCGAGATCGAACAGGCGTTCATCAACGGCGAGGTCGGCGCGTTCTACAGCGGCCCGTTCCACGTGGGCCTGCTGCTCGACCAGGGCGGCGAGGAGTTCGCCGACCAGTTCGGCGTGGCCATGGTGCCCGGCGCCGACAGTCGCACGAGCTTCACCGGCGGTGGCAACCTCGCGGTCTTCGAAGACACCGACAACCGCGATGCGTCGTGGAAGTTCGTGCGGTGGCTGAGCCAGCCCGAGACGCAGATCGCGTGGTACGACATCTCGACCGACCTCCCGAGCGTGGAGGCCGCGTGGGACGACCCGACCTTCGCGGAGGACCCCTACCTCAGCGTGTTCGGCGAGCAGTTGCAGGACTCCAAGGCCCCGCCGGCGATCCCCACGTGGGCACAGGTGTCGGCGGTGATCGACCAGGAGCTCGAGAAGGCGACCCGCGGCGAGACCACGCCCGCCGATGCGATCGCCACGATCCAGCAGCAGGCGACGTCGATCGGCACCGGGCAGTAGGAGCCCGCATCCCATGATCCCCACGCCTTCTCCACCCGCCGCGGGCGCGTCGCGCGGAGCCTCGCGGCGCGTGGGCCCGGCTCTCGCGACCCCGGCTCCGCCGCGCGGCCCCGCCCCTCGGGCGCGCGCCTCGCGGCGGAGCCGGCACATGACCCTCACGGCGTGGATGTTCGCGCTGCCGTTCGTGGTGCTGTTCGTGGTGTTCATGGCGGGACCGATCGTGGCCTCGCTCGGGATGAGCTTCACCGACATGACCACGCGCGACCTGCAGACGCCGTTCCAGGTGAACATCGTCGGGCTCGACAACTACGCGCGGCTCTTCCAGGACCCGCGGTTCGTGCGGTCGCTGGCGAACACCTTCACGTTCGTGATCGTCGCCGTCCCGCTCACGATGGGCCTGGCGCTGGTCGTGGCGCTCGCGCTCGACAAGGGCATCCGCCGGTTCCGCACGGTGTTCCGTGTCGGCTACTACGCACCGGTGGTCACGAGCATCGTCGCCATCGCGATCGTGTGGCGGTTCATCCTCCAGCCCGACGGACTGCTCAACGGCTTCCTGAGCCTGTTCGGCATCCAGGGGCCGGACTGGCTGCAGTCGACGACGTGGGCGCTTCCGTCGCTCATCATGATGGCGGTCTGGCGCAACATCGGGACGCTCATGGTGATCTTCCTGGCAGCACTGCAGGGGGTGCCGCGCGAGCACCACGAGGCCGCCATGGTCGACGGCGCGAACGCGTGGCAGCGGTTCTGGAACATCACGATCCCCGCGATGCGCCCCGCGCTGCTGTTCGCGGCGGTCATCACCGGCATCGGCTTCCTGCAGTTCTTCGAGGAGCCGTTCGTGATGACGCGCGGCGGTCCTCTCGACGCGACGCTCTCGACCGCGATGTACACGTACCAGCAGTTCGGCTTCGGCAACTACGCGTACGCGTCGGCCGCGAGCTACGTGCTCTTCCTCGCGATCGTCATCCTCTCGCTCATCCAGTTCCGCTTCCTCGGAAGGAAGGACTGACATGGCCACCGTCGCCCCCGCCTCGACCGCGTCGCACGCGGCGCCCGAACCGGCTCCCCGTCGCCGTCGCCGCCGCGAGAAGACCCGCTGGTGGCTCTACGTCGTGCTGTTCCTCGGGCTCGTCGCGATGGTCATGCCCTTCGTGTGGATGATCCTCGGGTCGTTCAAGACGGATGCCGAGATCCGGCAGTACCCGACCGAGTTCCTGCCCCGCGACCCCACGGTCGAGAACTACGAGACGCTGTTCGGCCGGCTGGACTTCACGACCTTCTTCGTCAACAGCATCGTCGTGGCGGTCTTCGTGACGCTCGGCAACATCGTGTTCTGCTCGATGGTCGGCTACGCGCTGGCAAAGCTCGAGTTCCGCGGCAAGAAGCTGCTGTTCACGCTCGTGCTGGCCACGCTCATGGTGCCGGGCGTCGTCACCTTCGTGCCGCTGTTCGTGCTGACGGCGAACCTGGGGCTGGTGAACTCGTACCCGGGGCTGATCCTGCCCTTCCTCATCGCCCCGATCGGTGTCTTCCTGATGCGGCAGTTCATGCTCGGGCTGCCCGACGAGCTGATCGAGGCGGCGCGCATCGACGGCGCGAGCGAGTGGCGCATCTTCCTGCGCGTCATCATGCCGATGTGCGGACCGGCCGTCGCAACCCTCACGATCCTCACGTTCCTCGGCAGCTGGAACAACTTCCTGTGGCCGCTCGTGGTGGCCACCACCGAAGACATGTACACCCTGCCCGTCGCGCTCGCGCTGTACTCGGTCGGCCAGAACGCCGCCCGCTACGGCCTCATGATGGCGGGCGCCGTCGTGGTCGTGGTGCCCGTGCTCGCGGTCTTCGTGCTGCTGCAGCGCTACTTCGTGCAGGGCATCGCGCTCACCGGCATCAAGTGATCACAGCCTCGACGCAGGCGCCGACGGATGCCTCGGCATCCGTCGACTCGACAACGAAAGGACCATCGTCACGATGAAGTTCCCCGAAGGCTTCCTGTGGGGCGCGTCGACCGCCGCGCACCAGATCGAGGGCGGAAACGTCAACTCGGACTGGTGGCAGCGCGAGTGGGGGCATCTCGCCGGTCCGCCGGTCGAGTCGCCCTCGGGTGACGCCGCCGACAGCTACCACCGGTACCCCGAAGACATGGCGCTGCTGGCGAATGCGGGCCTCGGCGCCTACCGCTTCAGCATCGAATGGGCGCGCATCGAGCCCGAGAAGGGGTGGTTCTCGCGGGCCGCGCTGGACCACTACCGGCGCATGATCGGCACGGCGCGGGACCTGCGTCTGCAGCCGGTGATCACGCTGCACCACTTCACGAACCCGGTGTGGTTCGCACGCGACGGCGGATGGCTGACGGATGCCTCGGTCGACGCGTTCCGGCGCTACGTCGAGGGCGTCCTTCCCCTGCTCGACGGCGTCGATCTCGTCTGCACCATCAACGAGCCGAACATGGTGTCGGTCCTCGCCGATCCGGAGGTCGGCTTCCCTTCGGTCGGGCTGCCGCCGGGCGTGCCGGACGTCACGGACCGGCTCATCGCCGCGCATCGCGCGGCCGTCGACCTGGTGCGATCGGTCGGCGCGCACGCCGGGTGGTCAGTGGCGACGCAGGCGTACCAGCCGGAGCCCGGGGCCGAGGCGGTCGCCGCGGAGTACGGCGCATCGCGCGAGGACGTGTTCCTCGATGCCGCCGAGGGGGACGACTGGATCGGCGTGCAGGCGTACACGCGCACGAGGATCGGCGCCGCGGGCCCCCTGCCGATCCCCGACGACGCCGAACGCACGCTCACGGGCTGGGAGTACTACCCGCCGGCGGTCGGCGAGGGCGTCCGGAATGCGTGGCGCCGCGCCAAGGCACCCGTGTACGTCACCGAGAACGGCATCGCGACCGCCGACGACGAACGCCGCATCGACTACACCACGGGGGCGCTTGAGGCGGTCCTCGACTGCCTCCGGGACGGGATCGAGGTCCGGGGCTATCTGCACTGGAGCGCCCTCGACAACTACGAGTGGGGCAGCTTCCGCCCGACCTTCGGTCTCATCGGCTGGGATCCCGAGACCTTCGAGCGGCATCCGAAGCCGAGCCTCGACTGGCTCGGCCGCGTGGCTCGGGCGAACGCGCTCGCCTGACGCAGGGCCGCCGCCCCCGGTCGTTGAGCGAGCGAAGCGAGACGAAACGCCCCCGCTCAATCCCTCGCCCCCGGTCGTTGAGCGAGCGAAGCGAGACGAAACGCCCCCGCTCAACCCGCCGCCCCCGGTCGTTGAGCGAGCGAAGCGAGACGAAACGCCCCCGCTCAATCCCTCGCCCCCGGTCGTTGAGCGAGCGAAGCGAGACGAAACGCCCCGGCTCAACCCGCCGCCCCCGGTCGTTGAGCGAGCGAAGCGAGACGAAACGCCCCGGCTCAGTCGCTCGTGCGCAGGTACCCGCGCACGAACTCCTCGAACAGCGGCACCATGTCGACCGACTCGTCGAGCAGCCATTGCAGCTGGATGCCGTCCATCACGGCGCTGATGAGGCGCGCGGCGAGAGCGGGGTCGAGGTCGGCGCGCACCTCTCCCGCCTCCTGGGCGGCGCGCAGCAGCTGCTCGCCGGCCGCGGCGCTCGACCGGTAGCGCTCGGCGAAGTCGTGATGCGACGGATGCTCCGAATCCGTCGCCTCCGCGGAGACGATCGCGTACAGCGAGGTCAGGCCGCGCGACGACTGGTTGTAGGCGACGACCTTCTCGGCCTGCTGGACGAGCGTGTGCTCCGCCGGGTCGCCGGCGGCTTCCCGCACCTTCTCGTCGCGCTGCCGGAGCACCTCGGCGAACAGCTCCTCCTTGCCGGCGAAGTGATGCATGAGGCCCGCCGGTGTGAGGCCCACGCGCTTGGCGATCTCGCGCAGCGACCCGCTGTGGAACCCGGTGCGCGAGAACACCGCGAGGGCCTCGTCGACGATCGCCTGCCGTCGGGCCTGCCCCTTGGCATAACTGCCCCGCGGGCGCCGGGCCGTCGCCGGCGCGGACTCCTGTTCTGCGCTCACGATTCCTCCCGTCCCTGCCCGCCGGGCCGGGTGCGGCTCAGCGGTCGGACTGCCCGGAACCGCCCCACGACGATCCGAACACCTGTTGCCGCATCGCGGGGCGAAGGAGCTTCTCCATGTCGCGATCGACGAAGTAGTCCTTCAGCGTATCGCCGGTCAGCTCGTTGCCGATGGCCGCCATGATCATGGACTGGTCGAGCGACAGGTACCGCTCCGCGACGGTGCCGCTGCGCACGGCGACCGAGTCGTAGAAGCCGCCCGGACCGTACGCGCCGAGCTCGGTCTCGATGAGGCGCAGGTTGTCGATCGCGCCCTCACGGTCGTAGGGCAGCGCCAGGAACGCGGCGTGCGGTGTCACGACGCCGTCGCCGTACTCCGGGTCGGGGTTCGTTCCCGTGCTGCAGCCGGGGTGATCGATGTCGACATCGGTGTGCTCGGCATCCGAGAAGTAGCCGTCGGAGCGCATGCCCGCGATGTCGACGCCGTACTCGGAGTACCCGCCGAACGGGTTGCTGGCGGGCGAGAAGCCCCAGTACCCGTACCCCGCGTCTTCGAGGCCGTGGTGCTCGTGGACGGCGACGGTGATGGGGTGGTTCAGCCGCCACGAACGAGGACCCCACTTCGCCTCGGGTACGAGCAGGTCGGGCATGAGCGCCTCGAACATGCTGCCGCCCCACGCCGGCACGAACGACATGCCGGCGTACGAGTACACGCCTTCCCACACCTGGAATCCGTCGTACGTGCGGTACTGGCCGCTGGGCAGCTGCTCCTGCCAGTCCCAGTCGCAGCCGGGCGGCATCGTGCGGTGGGTGCCCGAGAGCGCGGTCGGCGGGATCTGGCCGTTCGCGATGCCGAGGTAGGTCGCGATGCGGCTCTCGCTCACCGTCGTGTCGTAGTGGTGGCACGTGTAGTACGCCGTCTCGCCCGAGCCGTTGTACATCGGGGCGGCGGTGCTGCAGTCCGGCGGCGGCACCTCCCAGAACCCTCCGCGGTTGGTGCCCGCCGGCAGCCCGGGCGCGCCTTCGGGGTTGAAGAAGGCCGAGAAGTCCATCGAGTCGTACAGCGCGTCGGCCTGTTCGGCGAGCGCGGGCTCGGCCTCGCGCACGATGCGCAGCCCTGAGGCGAGCCAGCCGTTGTCGACCGTGCTGAGGAACGGGTGGACCGGGTCGCCCGAATCGGGCCATGTCGTGAGCTTGGCTCCCGTGGCCGGGTCGTACCAGTTGTAGAACATGCCGCTGGCGTCGTTGCGCTCGAGCGTGCCGAGCGTCGCGAGCGTCGTCGCCATGCGCTCGCGCGCGTCGTCGGCCGAGATGATGCCGAGGTCGCGCGCCGTGACCGTCGACCAGAGGTAGCCGCCGATGTTGGTCGGCGACGTGTACGCGCCGATCGTGCTCAGGTCGCCGGTGATGTTGTCGGAGGGCAGTCCCGTGTTCTCGTCGGTCATCGCGTCGAGCGAAGCCCACGTGTCGTGCGCCCACCGCTCGAGCAGATCGTCGCCCGGCTTTGCGCCGGCGCTCGCTGCGCTCGGACCTGCCAGCGCCAGTCCCGCGGCGACCAGTCCTGCGACCGCCAGCGTGCTCACCCATCGCTTCATCGCGCTCTCCTCGTCGAAAGCGGCTCCGCCGGGCGGAACCGTCGGTGCGCAAAACCTTACACACGAAAGGTATTAGCGTGAAGATGCGGCACCACTCTCTCACCCGGTTCTCACGGGGTTCCCACGCGGATGCCGCGGGTCGCGGCATCCGTCGCCCGGAACAGGTGATCTGGCGAACGCAGGACGATCCGCACCGAAAAGGTCCTGCCTACGTCAGATCACCTGTTCTCGGCATGAGGACCGAGAGCGGATCCCGCAGCTGCCCGGGCGTCGGGTCAGCGCGGCGCGTGGGCCTGGAGGAACTCGTAGACGTCGGTGGTGTCGACGCCGGGGAAGGCCCCCGTGGGCAGGGTCGCCAGCAGCGTCCGCGGAGTGCGCACGTTCGGCCACGAGTGCTCGCGCCACGCCGCCTCGAGGTCGGCCGGCGCGCGCCGGCAGCACACCTCGACGGAGTGCTTCGAGACACCGCGGTTGGGCGTGTCGCGCCCGAGGAACCACTTGGTGTCGTCGAACCGCACCCCGACCGACACCGAGTGCGCGCCCTCGCTCGAGAGCTCGACGCGGGCCGTGCACCAGTACGTGCCGTTGCCGGTGTCGGTGTACTGGTAGTAGGGGTTGAAGTGGTCGTCCACGTCGAAGACCACGCGCGAGGTCCAGCGCCGGCAGCACATCTGCCCCTCGATGGCGCCGAGGCGGTCGGTCGGGAAGTTGACGTCGTCGTTCTCGTACGCCTTCGTGATCGTCCCCGACTCGTGCACCTTCAAGAAGTGCACCGGGATGCCGAGGTGCACGGTCGCGAGGTTGGTGAACCGGTGCGCGGCGGTCTCGTACGAGACGGAGTAGGCGTCGCGGAGGTCCTCGATCGAGATGGCGCGGTCCTTCTTCGCCTCCTGCAGGAACGGCACGGCGTGCGCCTCGGGGATCAGCAGCGCGCCGGTGAGGTAGTTCGTCTCGACCCGCTGGCGCAGGAACTCCGCGTACGACGTCGGCTCACGGTGCCCGAGGATCCGGCTCGACAGCGCCTGCAGCACCGCCGTGCGCGGATCCCCCTTCGCCGAGAGCCGGCTCGAAAGATAGAGACGCCCGTTCTTGATGTCGGCGACCGAGCGCGTCGTCTGCGGCAGGTCGGGCACGTAGTGCAGCGTGAAGCCCAGGTGCGCGGCGATGTCGGAGGCCGTCCGCTGGGTGAGCGGGCCACCGGGGTGATCGACGGCCTCCAGCAGGGCGCGCGCCCGCTGCTCGAGCTCTTCGAAGTAGTTGTTCTGGGTGCGCATGAGCCGGCGCAGCGCGACGTTGGCCCGACGCGCCTCCTCCGGCGTGGCCGCTCGCTCGTCGCGCAGGCGCTCGATCTCGCCCTGCAGCGCGAGCATCGCCTTCAGCGCCTCGTTCGGCACCGTCTTGCCGATGCGGAACGGCGGGATGCCGAGCGCCTGGAACGTCTGGCCCCGCATGGCCCGCTCGAGCGCGATCTCGAGCGTCGCGCGCTCGTCGAGCGGCTCGGACTCGAGGATCGCGTCGATGGAGGAGCCGAGGGCACGGGCGATCGCCTGCAGCAGGGTGAGCTTCGGCTCGCGCCGGCCGTTCTCGATCATCGAGAGCTGACTGGGCGCGCGGTCGACGGCGGCGGCGAGCTCTTCGAGCGTCATGCCGCGGTCGGTGCGCAGCTGCCGGATGCGGCGGCCGATCGTGAGCGGGTCCACTCCTTCATCGTCCGGGAGTTCTGCGGCCGCATCACGGGTCAACGTGGTCGTCATGGCCCGATTCTGTCACGAAAGCAGAAATAATCGAAAACTTCACACCCGGATTCGTCATGAACGACCTTGAACTTCACCGCACAGTGGTCTTACGGGCTCCCACCGATCCGCCAGGACACGGATCACGGATGCCTCGCCCGGCCGACACCGCCGGGTCGCGGCATCCCCACGACAGCACTTCACAGACAGGACACGGACATGACACCTGCGACTGCGACTCCGATGCGTACGCGCACGGGGCCCATCCCCACCCAGACCCACGAGCCCGGGATCGAGATCGCCGGGCGCCTCGGCCCCCGCTACGACGAGATCCTGACGCCGGAGGCGCTCGCGTTCCTCACCGAGCTGCACCACCGGTTCGGCGCCCGGCGCCACGACCGGCTCGCCGACCGCATGCGCCGCCGGTTCGAGATCGGCAACGGTCACGACCCGCAGTTCCGCGACGACACCCGGCACATCCGCGAGGACGCCGAGTGGCGTGTCGCCGGCGCCGGCCCCGGCCTCGAGGACCGCCGCGTCGAGATCACGGGCCCGACCGACCCCAAGATGACGATCAACGCGCTGAACTCCGGCGCGAAGGTGTGGCTGGCCGACCAGGAGGACGCCACCAGCCCCACCTGGAAGAACGTCATCGAGGGCCAGCTGAGCCTCCGGGACGCGATCCGGGGCGAGCTGACCTTCACCAGCCCCGAAGGCAAGAGCTACGCGGTGACCGCCGAGCACACGCCCACGATCGTGATGCGCCCGCGCGGGTGGCACCTCACCGAGAACCACATCCGCTTCACCGACCGCACCGGCCGCACGATGGCGGCGTCCGGGTCGCTCGTGGACTTCGGGCTGTACTTCTTCCACAACGCGAAGCAGCTGATCGCGAACGGCCGCGGTCCCTACTTCTACATCGCCAAGCTCGAGTCGAGCGAAGAGGCGAAGCTGTGGGACGACATCTTCACGTTCAGCGAGCGCTCCCTCGGCATCCCGCACGGCACGATCCGCGCGACGGTGCTCATCGAGACGCTTCCCGCAGCGTTCGAGATGGAGGAGATCCTGTTCGAGCTGCGCGACCACTGCGCGGGCCTGAACGCCGGCCGCTGGGACTACATCTTCTCGATCATCAAGAACTACCGCGGCCGCGGCGCACGGTTCGTGCTGCCCGACCGCAGCGAGGTCACGATGACCGTGCCGTTCATGCGCTCGTACACGGAGCTGCTGGTGAAGACGTGCCACAAGCGCGGGGCCTTCGCGATCGGCGGCATGAGCGCGTTCATCCCGAACCGTCGTGACCCCGAGGTGACCGAGCGGGCGTTCGAGAAGGTCGCCGCCGACAAGAAGCGCGAGGCCGGCGACGGCTTCGACGGCACGTGGGTGGCGCACCCCGACCTGATCCCGGTGGCGCGTGCCGAGTTCGACGCGGTGCTGGGCGACCGCCCGAACCAACTCGACCGTCAGCGTCCCGACGTCGAGGTGACGCCGGCCGACCTGATCGACGTCCACATCGGCCGCCCCATCACGGCGGCAGGCGTGCACGCCAACGTGTCGGTCGCGATCCGCTACCTCGAGGCGTGGCTGCGAGGCCAGGGCGCCGTCGCGATCGACAACCTCATGGAGGATGCCGCGACCGCCGAGATCAGCCGCAGCCAGGTGTGGCAGTGGATCCACCAGGACCGCACCACCGAGGACGGCACCCCGATCACGCGCGAATACGTGGAGGGGCTGATCACCCAGGTACTCGGCGAGGTGGAGCGCCGCGACGGCGACCGCTTCGACGATGCGGCGGGCATCTTCCGCGAGGTCGCGCTGGGGCAGGACTTCCCGGCCTTCCTCACGCTGCCGGCCTACTCCCGCTTCCTCACCGAGACCGAATGACAGTCCCCGACATCACCACCATCACCGCAGAGGACACGAAATGACCGCCTACCAAGACGACATCCACGCCATCGAGGCGCTCACGCAGCAGCACGGCCCGAGCTGGGACGCCATCGACCCCGAGCACGTCGCCCGCATGCGGGCGCAGAACCGGTTCCGGACCGGGCTGGAGATCGCCCAGTACACCGCCGACATCATGCGGCGCGACATGGCGGAGTACGACGCCGACTCGTCGCTGTACACCCAGTCGCTCGGCGTGTGGCACGGCTTCATCGGGCAGCAGAAGCTGATCTCGATCAAGAAGCACCTCAAGAGCACGAACAAGCGGTACCTCTACCTGTCGGGCTGGATGGTCGCCGCGCTCCGCTCGGAGTTCGGTCCCCTCCCCGACCAGTCGATGCACGAGAAGACCTCCGTGCCCGCGCTCATCGAGGAGCTGTACACGTTCCTCCGTCAGGCCGATGCCCGCGAGCTCGACCTGCTCTTCACTCAGCTCGACGAGGCACGCCGGGCGGGCGACGAGACCGCGGTCGAGTTCCTCCAGTCGCAGATCGACAACCACGAGACCCACGTGGTGCCGATCATCGCCGACATCGACGCCGGCTTCGGCAACCCCGAGGCGACGTACCTCCTCGCCAGGAAGATGATCGAGGCCGGCGCGTGCGCCATCCAGATCGAGAACCAGGTCTCGGACGAGAAGCAGTGCGGGCATCAGGACGGCAAGGTCACCGTTCCGCATGAGGACTTCATCGCCAAGCTCAACGCGGTCCGCTACGCGTTCCTCGAGCTCGGGATCGACAACGGGATCATCGTCGCCCGCACCGACTCGCTCGGTGCCGGGCTCACGCAGAAGCTCGCCGTCTCGCAGCGCCCCGGCGACCTCGGCGACCAGTACAACTCGTTCCTCGATGTCGAAGAGATCACCGAGGACGAGCTGAGCGACGGCGACGTGATCATCCGCCGCGAAGGCAGGCTGCTGCGCCCGAAGCGCCTGGCCAGCAACCTGTACCAGTTCCGGCCCGGCACGGGCGAGGACCGGGTGGTGCTGGACTGCATCACGTCTCTGCAGAACGGTGCCGACCTGCTGTGGATCGAGACCGAGAAGCCGCACGTGGAGCAGATCGCGGGGATGGTGGACCGCATCCGCGAGGTGATCCCGAACGCGAAGCTCGTCTACAACAACAGCCCGTCCTTCAACTGGACGCTCAACTTCCGCCAGCAGGCGTACGACCTGCTCGTGGAGGAGGGCAGGGATGTCTCGGGCTACGACCGCGGCGAGCTGATGAGCGCCCAGTACGACGACACGGAGCTCGGGCGGCTGGCCGACGAGAAGATCCGCTCGTTCCAGCGCGACGGATCCGCCCGCGCCGGGATCTTCCACCACCTCATCACCCTCCCGACCTACCACACGGCGGCGCTGTCGACCGACGACCTCGCCAAGGGGTACTTCGGCGACGAGGGCATGCTCGCCTACGTCCAGGGCGTCCAGCGTCGCGAGATCCGCGAGGGGATCGCCACCGTGAAGCACCAGAACATGGCGGGGAGCGACATCGGCGACACCCACAAGGAGTACTTCGCCGGTGACGCGGCCCTCAAGGCCGGCGGTCAGCACAACACCATGAACCAGTTCACCTGATTCCCGCATCGGGCATGACGGATGCCTCGGACCCGCGCACGACGCCGGTCCGGGGCATCCGTCGTCTCATCCTGGAAGGAGTCCGCGCTCCATCGCGAGCGTGACGGCCCGCGTGCGGTCGGCGGCGCCCAGCTTCTCGAGGACCTTCCGTAGGTACGTCTTCACCGTCGACTCACCGATGCCGAGCCCGACGGCGATCTGCGTGTCGCAGGCATCCCCCATTCGGTCGATGCCTCGGCGTCAGATGCCGGCATGCTCGGGCAGCGGCGCCGGGCGGGCGGCGGCCTGCTCCTCGGTGCGGAGCAGGCGCTGCCCGCGGATGCCGCCCACGAGTGCCCACGCGAGCAGCCAGATCCCCGAGCCGATGGTGAGGATCGCCGCGGAGCGCAGCCCCGCCTCGGGATCGATCAGCACGGCGAGGCTGATGAGCGAGACGACGCCGCCGACGATCGCGCCGGTGGCTCCGATCATGGTCAGCACGCAGCCGCGCGCGAGCCACCACGCGACCCCGCCGGCGAAGACGAGGACGATCGCGAAGACCACGGCACCCCAGATCCATGCATCCACGTGGCACAGGCTACCGTCGGCGTCGGCCGGCCGGAAGCCCGGCGTTCGCACGGACCCTCGCCGCGTCTGCTCGGACGTTCCGTCGCGTGCCGCGCGCATCGCGCACAGCTCTCGGTCCACAGGCGCCGGATCGGCGGCTGACCGCCGCGACGCGGCCGACTACGCTCGAAGCGTGACCGAACGCGCACCGCTCTCCCGCAAGCCCAGGCTCTCCGTCAAGCTCAGCGCCATCGCCGAGTCGGCGACCCTCAAGGTCGACGCCAAGGCGAAGTCGCTGCAGGCCGCCGGCCGTCCCGTCATCTCGTATGCGGCGGGCGAGCCCGACTTCGCGACCCCGCAGTTCGTCGTCGATGCCGCGGCCGAGGCGCTGCGCGACCCGGCGAACTTCCGCTACACGCCGGCGGCGGGGCTAGCGGTGCTGCGCGAGGCGATCGCCGCGAAGACGCTCCGCGACTCCGGCCTCGAGGTGGACCCGTCCCAGATCATCGTGACCAACGGCGGCAAGCAGGCCGTGTACCAGGCGTTCCAGGCCGTGGTGAACCCCGGCGACGAGGTGCTGCTGCCCGCCCCGTACTGGACGACCTATCCCGAGGCGATCGCCCTGGCCGACGGCATCCCGGTCGAGGTCTTCGCGGGAGCCGACCAGGACTACAAGGTGACCGTCGAGCAGCTCGAGTCCGCGCGCACGGACAAGACGACGGCGCTCGTGTTCGTGTCGCCGTCGAACCCGACCGGCTCGGTCTACACGCCCGACGAGACCCGTGCGATCGGCGAGTGGGCCGTCGAGCACGGCATCTGGATCATCACCGACGAGATCTACCAGAACCTCGTCTACGCGCCCGAAGGCTCCGACACGCCCGTCAAGGCCGTCTCGATCGTCGAGGCGGTTCCGGATGCCGCGGCCCAGACGATCCTCGTCAACGGCGTCGCGAAGACCTACGCGATGACCGGCTGGCGCCTGGGCTGGATGGTCGGCCCGAAGGATGCGATCAAGCTCGCCGGCAACCTGCAGTCCCACCTCTGCTCGAACGTCAACAACGTCGCGCAGCGCGCGGCGGTGGCGGCGCTGAACGGCCCGCAGGACGAGGCCGAGCAGATGCGCCAGGCCTTCGACCGCCGGCGCCGCGTGATCGTGAGCGAGCTCTCGAAGATCGACGGTGTCACGGTGCCGACGCCGCTCGGCGCGTTCTACGCGTACCCCGACGTGCGCGGCCTCCTCGGCCGCGAGTGGGCGGGGGTCACGCCGACGACGACGCTGGAGCTCGCCGACCTCATCCTCGACAAGGCCGAGGTCGCGGTCGTTCCGGGCGAGGCCTTCGGCCCCTCGGGCTACCTGCGGCTCTCGTACGCGCTCGGCGACGACGCGCTCCTGGAGGGCGTGCAGCGCCTGCAGCGCCTCTTCGCGAGCTGACGCGTTTCGTCTCGTCGCTGCGTTCCTCGCTCAACGACCGGTCCGTCGGTCGTTGAGCGAGCGAAGCGAGACGAAACGCCCTGCGGTCGTTGAGCGAGCGAAGCGAGACGAAACGCCCACCACCCCGCCCGGCCCACCCGGTCGTTGAGCGAGCGAAGCGAGACGAAACGCCCACCACCCCGCCCGGCCCACCCGGTCGTTGAGCGAGCGAAGCGAGACGAAACGCCTAGAGTTCGACGTTCACCAGTACGGGCTCGGGCTGCAGGATGAGGCCGAACTCGGACTGCACGCGCCCTTGGATGAACCGGGCGAGCTCGGCGAGCTCGCCCGCCGTGGCGTCGCCGCGATTCGTCAGGGCGAGCGCGTGCTTGCTCGACAGCGCCGCACGCGAACGCGGCAGCTTGAAGCCCTTGCGCAGGCCGGAGTGCTCGATGAGCCATCCGGCGCTCACCTTGACGTCCGACTCGCCCGCCGAGGGCGGCGGCACATAGCCGTCGTACGCGGCGAGCGGGATGACCAGCACAGGATCGAGGTCGGGAGCGACCGGCCATCGCGGGCACTCGTCGGGAAGCGTCCGGGCGAAGGATGCCGTGACCACCGCATTCTGGAAGAACGACCCGGCGCTGTACGTGTCGGGGTCGTCGGGGTCGAGCACCATGCCCTTGCTGCGCCGGATCTCGAGGATGCGCTCGCGCACCCACGCAAGCGACACCTCGTCGTCGGGCCGCAGCCGCAGCGCCGTGCGCAGCTGGTCTCCGGCGATGCGGCGGCCGCCGTGGCCGACCTCGGCGAGGTCGAGCGTCACGGTGAGGATCACGGCGCGACGGGAGGGTGCGGAGCCGTAGTGGTGCTTGAGCACCGACGTGCGGAACCCGAGCCCGAGCTCCGCGGCCGGCACCGTCGAGACCTCGCCCGTCGACTCGTCGAGGAGCTCGACCTCGGCGAGGGTCTGCACGATCTCCTGCCCGTAGGCGCCGACGTTCTGCACGGGAGCGGCGCCGACCGTCCCGGGGATCCCCGACATCGCCTCGATTCCGGCGAGACCCTCGGCCACCGCGTACGCGACGAGCTCGTCCCAGTCATGGCCCGCCTGGACTTTGAGCCGTGCGCGACCCGGCACGGGTGACGGCATCCGTTCGATGCCCTTCGTGAGGATGCGCACGACGGTGCCATCGAAAGGCTCGTCGCCCACGAACAGGTTCGATCCGCCGCCCAGCGCGAGCCACGGCTCGCCGCCGGCCCACACGTCTCGCAACGCCGAGACGAGCTCGTCGGCCGACTCGGCCTCGACCATGCGGGTCGGAGCGCCGCCGGTGCGCAGCGTGGTCAGCCGCGCGAGCGGGAAAGGGGTCACATCGGGCATGCGTCAGACGGTCCGCACGCGCACCTGCGCCTTGACCAGCACGGTGGCACCCTCGTACGACACGGTCAGGTCGATGCGCGCAGAATCGTCGTCGACGGCGCCCACCTTGGCGACCACGGTGACGTCGGCGCCCGTCTCGGCGGCGACGACGACGGGTCGAGTGAAGCGCACGCCATACTCGAGGATGCGCCCGGTGTCACCGAGCCACGGCTCGATCGTGCCGACCGCGAGGCCCATCGTCAGCATGCCGTGCGCGAGCACGCCGGGCAGGCCGACGGCGGCGGCGACGTCGTCACGGTAGTGGATGGGATTGAAATCGCCGGATGCCCCGGCATAGCGCACGAGGGACTCCCGGGTGAGATGAACCGTGCGCTCGGCGACGACATCGCCGACGGCGAGCGCGCCCACCACGGGACCGGTTGACGGGGCGGTCATGCGTCGCCCTCCCCCACGAGCAGGACGGACGTGGTGGTGACGACGTGCTCGCCCGCGGCATCCGTGATCTCGGACTCGCTCGTCACCATCGCCGCGGCGCCCATGGCGCGGATGCCGGTGACCGCGAGCCTCGCCGTGAGCTCGTCGCCAGCCACGATCGGACGCGAGAAGCGGAACTTCTGCTCGGCGTGCAGCACGTTCTGCAGCACGATGCCCGAGTCGGGCTCGGCGAGCAACTGCTGGAGCGTGGCATCGGTGACGACGATCGCGAAGGTCGGCGGCGCCACCACGTCGGCGTAGCCGAGCGCCTGCGCGGCTGCCGGGTCGAGGTGCTGCGGGTCTTCGGCGAAGACGGCGCGCGCGAACTCGCGCACCTTCTCGCGACCCACGAGGTAGGGGGGCGTCGGCGGGAACTCTCGTCCGACGAGCTCGGGGTTCACTGGCACCAGGCCATCCTACCGAGCACGTGCCGCACGCCCGCCGGGGGCTGCGGCCGGGCGCCGCCGGTCCAGGGCTCGGTGCGCTGCGCGCGGGGCGGGGCTGCGGCCGGGCGCCGCCGGTCCGGGCTCGGTGCGCTGCGCGCGGGGCGGGGCTGCGGTCGGGACGCTGCTCCAGCCTCGGCTGCACTTTCCTGCCGGGGCGCACCCGATCTGTGGCGCCACATCAGGAAACTGGCGCCACGACCGTCGCCGGGGTCAGGAATATGGCGCCACGCCAGGAAACTGCCGCCGCATCAGGGAACTGCCGCCGCGCCGGTCCGAACTCGTGCACCGGCGCGCCAGTTCGGCCGCGGCCGGGACGCTGCTCCAGCCGCGGCTGCACTTTCCTGCCGGGGCGCACCAGATCTGTGGCGCCACATCAGGAAACTGGCGCCACGACCCGCCGCCGGGGTCAGGAATATGGCGCCACGCCAGGGAACTGGCGCCACGCCAAGAAACTGCCGCCGTGCCAGGAAACAGCCGCCGCGCCGCGAGGCCCCGGGAGCCACGGGAAAGGCGCCGCGCCGCCGGACGCCGCGCCGCCGGACGCCGCGCCGCCGGACGCCGTGCCAGAGAACGGACGCCGGGACCAGGAGTCAGGCCCGGCGGCTGTGGAGGGCGCGCAGCGCCAGCTGCACGGCGATCACGACGAGGTACGCGGCGAAGAGGAGGTTGGCCACGAACGGGTCGACGAGCGTCGCGACCCACGCGCCGAGCGCGGTCGTCGTGCATGCGGCGACCCCGACGACCGCCGCGGCGACGAGGTCGACGTTGCCGCGACGCAGGTTGCCGATCGTGCCCGACAACGCGGTCGGGATCATCATGAGCAGCGATGTGCCCTTGGCGACGAGATCGCTCGTGCCGAACAGCACCATGAGCGCGGGCACGACGACGATCCCGCCGCCCACGCCGATAAGACCCGACAGGATGCCGGTACCCACGCCGAGAGCGACGAGCCCGATGCCGCTCAGCCACGTGAGCGCGAGCTCGGCGTCGCGCGACGGGATGACGAGGAACAGACTGACGATGACCGCCACGAGGAACCCGACGAACGCCCAGCGCAGCACGGTGAGCGGCACGCGCGGCAGCATCCAGGTGCCGATCTGCGCGCCGACGACGGCCCCCGCGGCGAGTAGGAGGGCCGGGATCCACGCGACCGAGTCATGCAGCGCGTACGAGACCACCCCGACGGCGGCGGTCGGCACGATCGCCGCGAGCGACGTGCCCGCCGCGAGGCGCTGGTTGAAGGTCAGGAACAGCACCAGGAACGGCACGATCACCGTGCCCCCGCCGACGCCGAACAGACCCGAGAGGACTCCCGCGAGAAGCCCGATGCCCACGCACGTCAGCAGGAAGCGAGCGCCGCGCTGGCGCGGGTGGAGCTCTGTCACGCGCTACCCGATCGCGTCGATGGCCCACTCGCCCTCGACCGCGACCACGGTGTAGGTGTAGACGGCCGACATGGGCTCGGGCGTCTCGAGCGGCTCGCCGGTGTCGTCGAGCACGGTCAGATAGGTCTCGGTCGTGGTGACCGTGATCGTGCCCTGCTCGCTCGCGACGTCGTCGACGCGCACCTCGTAGTCCTCGACGGACTCGACGAACAGCTCCGCCTCGGCGACGAACGACTCGCAGTCGCCGATGCCGGTCGAGGCGCGGAAGTCGTCGGTCGTCGACGCCTCGAAGGCCTCGCAGTCGGCATCCTGCCATGCGTCGTCGTACAGCTCGACGGCGGCGACCGCCGCGCGCTCGTCGTCGGACCCGGCGGCGCCCCCGGCGCCCGACGTCGCAGCGCTCATCAGCAGGATCGGGATGAGCACGGCGGCGGCGATCACGATCCCGAGCAGCACGAGTCCGAGCACGAGCCAGAGGATCCAGAGCTTCGAGGTGCGACGCGGCTCGGTCGCGGCGGCGAAGCCGCCACCCGGATAGCCCGCTGCGCCGTACCCCGGGTGCGCGGCCATGTAGGCCGCCGGGTCGCCCGGATGCGGCGGGTAGGCGCCCGCCGGGTCGCCCGGATGCGGCGGGTAGGCGCCCGCCGGGTCGGCGGACTGCGCAGGATACGCGGCGACGATCTCGGCTTCCGTGGGCGCATCCGCCGAGGGCTCGGGGTCGGGCTGTGCGACGTGCTCCGTCCAGTGGCTGCCGTCCCACCAGCGCATCGCGCCGTGGCCGTCGTCGTACCAACCGGGAGGAGTCGTCGTCATCCTCAAACCCTATCCTTGCGGGGCGTGTCACGACTCCGCCTGAGACGCTGCCCAGGCGGAGTCGTGACTGGCAGGAGGACGGGTCAGCGCTCGAGCACGGCCCGGGCGCTGCGCTCGGGCGCGAGGTCGAGCCGGCGCAGCAGCTGCGCGTTGAGGGCGACCACGATCGTCGAGAGCGACATCAGGATCGCACCCACCGACATCGGGAGCACGAGCCCGACAGGTGCGAGCACGCCGGCCGCGAGCGGCACCGAGATGAGGTTGTACCCGGCCGCCCACCACAGGTTCTGGGTCATCTTGCGGTAGCTCGCACGCGAGAGCTCGATGACCGACAGCACCGACCGCGGGTCGCTCGAGGCGAGGATCACCCCGGCAGACCCGATCGCGACGTCGGTGCCCGCGCCGATCGCGATGCCGACGTCGGCTCGCGCGAGTGCGGGAGCGTCGTTCACGCCGTCGCCGACCATCGCGACCTTCTTGCCCTCGCGCTGCAGCTCGGCGACCTTCGCGGCCTTGTCTTCGGGACGCACGCCCGCAAAGACACGACGGATGCCGAGGGCCTCGGCCACCGACCGGGCCACGGGTTCGGCATCCCCCGTGATCATGACCACCTCGACACCGAGCTTGTGCAGCGCCTCGACGGCTTCGCGCGACTCGGGGCGGATCTCGTCGGCCAGCGCGAGGCCACCGATGACGGTGCCTTCGCGCACGACATGAAGCACGATCGAGCCCTGCTCGCGCCACGCCTCGGCGGCGCTCACGTCGGCGGCCCCGACGTCTTCGAGCAGCCGCGGGCCGCCGACCCGCACGTCGCGGCCCTCGACCGTCGCGGTGACGCCGACCGCGGGCGACGAGGCGAACCCGGTCGCGGTGGGGATGCGGATGCCGCGGGCCTCGGCCGCGCGCACGATCGCCCGGGCGAGCGGGTGCTCGCTGTCGGCCTCGGCGGCCGCGGCGAGCGCGAGCACAGTGTCGGCATCGAGGCCCGACTCCGCGGCGACGTCGACGACGGTCGGCTCGCCCTTGGTGAGCGTGCCGGTCTTGTCGAAGAGCACGGCGTCGATCGTGCGCATGCTCTCCAGCGCCAGGCGATCCTTCACGAGCACGCCGCCGCGGGCCGCGCGTTCGGTCGCGATCGACACCACGAGCGGGATCGCGAGGCCGAGTGCGTGGGGGCACGCGATCACGAGCACCGTGATGGTGCGCACGACCGCCTCGTCGGGCAGACCGAGCACGGTCCACACGATCGCGGTGACCGCCGCCGCGCCCAGCGCGAACCAGAACAACCAGCCCGCCGCGCGATCCGCCAGGCGCTGCGCGCGCGACGTCGAGTTCTGCGCCTCGGCGACGAGGCGACGGATGCCGGCGATCGTGGTGTCGTCCCCGATCGCGGTGACCTCGACACGCAGCCCCGAGTCGGTCGCGACGGTGCCCGCCGTGACGGGGTCACCAGCAGCGCGCGCCACCGGGCGCGACTCGCCGGTGATCATCGACTCGTCCATGTCGGCGCGTCCGTCGACGATGCGCCCGTCGGCCGGGACGCTGCCGCCCGGGCGGACGACGACGACATCCCCGACACGCAGCTCGGCGGGCGCCACCGTCACGATGCGGTCGCCTTCGACGCGTTCGGCCTCATCCGGGAGAAGCGCCGCGAGCGAGTCGAGCGCCGACGTCGTCTGCGCGAGCGAGCGCATCTCGAGCCAGTGCCCGAGGAGCATGATGACGATGAGGAGCGCGAGCTCCCACCAGAAGTCGAGCTGGTGGTCGAGCAGCCCGAGGGTCGCCCCCCACGAGGCGACGAACGCCACCGTGATCGCGAGACCGATCAGCAGCATCATGCCGGGCTGACGGGCGCGCAGCTCCGACACGGCGCCGGTGAGGAACGGCCGGCCTCCCCACACGAACATGACCGTGCCGAGGACGGGCGGGATCCATCCGATCAGCGGCACATCGGGCAGCGAGTACCCCAGGATCATCGCGAACATGCCCGACAACGCGACGACCGGGACCGCGAGCGCGAGGTTGATCCAGAACAGGCGCCGGAACTGGGCGACATGGTCAGCACCGTGTCCGGCGTGGCCGCCGTGCCGGGCGTGGCCGCCCGGGGCAGCGTGCCCGGCGTGGGCGGCGTGGTCCATCGCGGCGTGATCCATCGCGGGGGTGTCGCCGGCCTGGGCGTGGCCCGCGTGATCGTGCGCGTGGCCCGCGTGATCGTGCGCGTGGCCGGAGTGGTCCTGCGCGTGGCCGGAGTAATCGTGGGCGTGGTGCGAGTGACCCGCGTGATCGTGCGCGTGGTCGCCGTGCCCGTCGTTCCCGGCGTCGCCGACGTGAGTGTCGTGGGCATGGGTGAGGCCGTGCGTGCCGTGATCGTGCGGGTCGCTCATCGTGCTCTCCTCTCGCGCTACTTCATTAGTACCCCCAGGGGGTATCACCCGCAACCCCGCCGGCGCGCACACTATTCCAGGCGTGGCAGGCTTCACCGAGCTCCAATCGATGACGTTCGTGAAGGATGCCGCCCAGCCCCGCGCGAGCGCGGTCCCCCGGCATCCGTCGTCGCCTCGGCCGGCACGCGGTGCCGGATCGTCAGGACGTGACGGAGTCCAAGTACGCCAGCGTCTCGTCGAGAGCGTGCTGCGCCTCGTCGAGGTCGAGATGGAACTGGTACTCGTGTGGAAGGGCCGGCTCGTGATCCGCCGGCCAGAACACGGCGGTCACCGGCACACCGAGACTCCGCAGCCGCTGGGCCATCGGGATGCCCTCGAGCCATGTGAGGCCGTCGCCGTTGCCGCCGCTGATGTACGTCGGCGGAAAGTCCGACGTGACGAACTCGATCGTCGACATCGTGGCGCCGGATGACTCCGCCGCCCAGTCCTTCGTGCCGGTGTACGACCACAGGGCGACCTTGAAGCCCCAGCCGGCGATGCCCGGCAACTCCGTCATGGCCCGCAGGTCGTACACGCCGCAGTTGAGGATCGCCCCTACGAGCTGGTCGGCCGACCACGCCGGGTCGACGTCCATCAGCTCGGCGTACTCGGGGTTCGTCACCAAGGTGGCCATCTGGCTCGCGAGCTGACCGCCCGCCGAATCGCCCGCGATCACCAGCCGGCTCGAGTCGACCGACAGTGCCTGGGCGTGGTCGTCGATATAGGCCATCGCCTCATTGATCTCGTCGACCGCCGTCGGATAGACGCCCTCCGGTCCGAGGGTGTAGTTCACCGCGATCGCGGTGTACCCGGCGTCGGCGAGAATCCGCATGTACGGATCGACGTCGGCGGACGACCCCGAGATCCATGCCCCGCCGTGGATCCACACGACCGCCGGGCGCTCCTCCCCCTCCCCGGCGGCGGTGTACACATCGAGGGTGAGGCCGTCGCCCGCGTCGGAGTACGCGACGCCGGTCAGCTCACGCAGCGGCGTGTCGGGAACGTGGCGGCTCATCTCGGCGGCGGTCGATCTGCCGCCCTGCTCGAAGACCGCCCGGATCAGCATCGCCGACGGCCACGGCGTCAGCGAGAGGACCACCACGACGGCCAGCACGATCGACAGGACGACTCCGAGAGAGATCAGCAGTCCCCGATGCCGCCGCGTACGCGTGCGCTTCTCGTCCGTCTCCGGCGCCATCGCTGTCCCCCGATCATCGTGGTCCTTCCGATGAGGCTATCGGCCGGTGTCGCGTCAGCCGCTCAAGCCGACGCGATGGATGCGACGATGGGCATATGACGAGCACGAGCCCACCGCAGCGCCGGGGCGGCGGCATCCTCGGCCGCGTCATCCAGCCGCTGATCCTCCTCGGCGTGATGTGGATCGTCCGCGTGCTCGACGACGTGATTCCCGGCAGCTGGAATCACCTGTACGGCATCGAGTCGTGGACGCTCGACGGGCTCGACGGCCTGGTGCTCTCGCCCGCTCTGCACAGCGGATGGCCGCACCTGCTGTCGAACACGGTGCCGTTCCTCATCCTCGGAGTGCTCGTCGCGCTCGATGGGATCGGGCGCTTCTGGGCGATCACGGCGATCATCGCCGTGATCGGCGGTCTCGGCACGTGGGTGTTCACCGCGCCGGGCGCCGTCACGGTGGGGGCCTCGGGACTCGTGTTCGGGTACTTCGGCTACCTGCTCGTCCGGGCATTCGTCGCGCGATCGCTGGGGCACGGCATCCTCTATGCGCTCATCGCGATCGCCGTCGCCGTGCTCTACGGCAGCAGCATGCTGGCGGGGATCTTCGGCGCCGCCGAGGGGATCTCGTGGCAGGCACACCTGTTCGGGGCGATCGGCGGAGGCGTCGCGGCGATCGTCACGCGCCCGAGGCGCGGCCACGCGCACACGGCGCGAGCCGTCTGATCAGCGCCCGAGCAGGCCGACCTCGATCGCACTGTCGACAGCCCCGCTGCGAGTCGTGACCCCGAGCTTGCGGTAGATCGACCCGAGCTGCGAGCTCACGGTGTTGCGCGAGACGAACAGGCGATCGCCGATCTCGGCGACGGTCAGGTGCGTCTGCAGGTACGGGAGCAGGCGCAGCTCGGCCGGGGTGAGCGGCACCGACCCGCCGAGCGCCGGATGCGTGTCGAGCGTGCGACGGAACGCCTCGATGTCGTCGGAGAGTGCGCCGACGTCAGGGCACCGGTGAAGCAGGTCGTCGATCTCGCGCATCAGATGGTTGGTGGCGGAGCGGTCGCCGATCGCGAGATGTGCTTTCGCCAGCTGCAGTCGCACGCGCATGGACAGATAGGGCAGCAGGTACGTGCATCCGACACGGGCGCGCATGGCGCGGGCGAGCAGGCGATCGCCCTCGGCGCGCCTCCCGTCGTTGAACGCCACGCGGGCCGCCACGGCCAGCGCCAGCGCCGTGGTGGCGTAGCCGTCGACGTGGAGCTCGTCGATCAGCGCCACTCCGCGGTGGGCGTGGGCCGCGGCATCCGGCCAGTTCCGTTCCTCGATCGCGAGGATCGCGAGCTCCGCCTCGGCGAGGATGACGCGATCCGAGGCGGCGGCGGGCGTCAGGGCGCCGGCGGCTTCGGTGAGCGCGGGCCGGGCGGCGTCCGCGTCGCCGGCGAGCAGGAGCGCCGAGCCGTACAGGTACGCCGCGAGGCTCCGCCAGTCGCTGCCCGCCGGCTCGTGCCCGTACGCGAAGGTCGCGTCGACGAGCAACTGCTCGAACCCGCCCGCGCACATCGCAGCGCGCAGCATCGCCTGCGAGGCCGCGAACGCCTGGCGGGCCTCTGGGGGGAACGGCGTCGTGTCGACCTCCTCCACGATCCGCACCCAGGCCTCGGCGGTTCGCGTGCGCCCGTGGAGGATCGCGATCCACGCGGCGAAGAGCGCCAGCGGCGGGCTGGCCCGCACGAACCTCTCGCCGAGCGCCGACAGCCAGCGATCGACCGTCAGAACCTGCCCGGCCTGGTACAGCGGCAGAGCGATCTCGCCGATCAGCCGCGCCGCATCCGCCGTCCGGCCGCCGCGCAGGAGGTGCTCGACGGCCTCGACCCGGAGGCCGTGGTCCTCGTGCCACCGGGCCGCCCGCGCATGCATGTCGGCTACGGCATCCGCCCCCTCCGCGCGCTCGAACTCGGCGAGGAGGAACTCGCGGAAGAGCGCGTGGTATCTGTACCACCCGCGTTCACGGTCGAGCGGCACCAGGAAGAGGTTCAGCGCCTCGACTTCCTGCAGGCGGGCAGCGGAATCGTCCGTGCCGAGCAGCGCGTTGCAGCTCGCCGCCGACAGCTGATCGAACACCGCGGTCCGCCGCAGGAACGACTGGAGCGAGTCCGGAAGCCGGGTGAGGCATTCGCGGTAGAGGTAGTCCGAGAGGTAGCGGTCCTCGCCCGTCACCGAGCGCGCCTCGCCACCGCTGCGCGCGACGAGCGCACACAGGAAGATGCCTGTCGGCCATCCCTCGCAACGCTGGACGATGCCGCGGAGATCGTCGTCGTCGATCGCGACCTCGGCTTGGTCGAAGATCGCGCGGGCGCCCCGCGAGTCGAGCGAGAGATCGCCCGCAGACAGATCCCACGACCGCCCGGCGGCCCGCTGACGTGCGAGAACCGGTGGCTCATGACGGCTCGACAAGACGACCTGCGACCCGGCGGGGACGCGAGAGAGCAGCACCTCGATCGCGTCCTGGCACGCCGACGACCGCGCGCGGTGCAGGTCGTCGATGAAGAGCACGAAGGCCTTCGGAGACGCGGCCAGCGCACCGGCGAGCAGCGGCGCCGACCGGCCGAGCGATGTCGGGCCGATGCCTCGCATCTCGGCGATCACGTCTTCGGCGGCCGGGCTGAACGAGGCGCATGCCGCTGCGATCACCGAAAGGAGGGATGCCGGGTCGTCGTCGGTGCGATCGAGCGACACCCACGCGACGACGCGCGTCTCGGTCGCCGCCCACTCGGCGAGCATCGTGGACTTGCCGTAGCCGGCGGGCGCGCTGATCGAGACCACCGGCGCCGCGCTTGCTCGTGCGCGATCGATGAGATGCCGGCGACTGACGGTTGCCGTTCGCGGCGTAGGCGCACGCGTCTTGCTCGCGAGCAGAATCCTCTGCAGATCGCGGCGCGACGAATCGTCGCCCAGATCATCCCCCACGACGGCATCCTATTGTGCCCGGGTTGCCCGCCATCGGACCATGACGTCGGCGTGCCGCTGCGTGCTCCGCCGCTGGGCGCGATCGCCGCGCCGGGTCAGTCGTCGTCGTCCCGCTGTTCCCTCTCAAGCCGCTTCTGCTCCTCCTCCTGCTGTTTGCGCTGCTCCTCTTCGCGCTTCTTCTGCTCCTCCTCGAGTCGCTTGCGCTCCTTTTCCGCGGCCTTGCGCTCCTCGTCGGTCATCCCGGGACCCACGACGATGTCGTTGCCGGTGTCATCCGGCGGGACGTCGGACGGGTCCTCGGCGGGCACGGTCAGCGCCGGATCGGGTGTCTGCGGCGAGCCCGCGAGCGTCGAGATGCCGATGATCGCCGCGGTCGCCACGACCGCGGCGGCGAGGGCTCCTCCGATCGTCGCGATCAGTCGCCTCCGTCGACGGTCGCGGAGCGGCTGCCCACCTGAGGCGGGCGCCGATGACGCCGGGACGGTGGCCGCCACCGGCGCGAGGAGCGTCGGCGCGGTGACTTCCGCCGGCGCGAGGAGCGTCGGTGCGGTGAGCGCAGCGGTGGCGTCGGTCTGCGTCCGGGGCGTCTCGGGCGCGACCGCCGGCACCCGCTCGGTGAGATGGTGCGCGGCGATGGCGACTTCGGCCGCGGTCGGGCGCTCCGACGGCTCGAGGCGCATCATGCGCGTGAGCAGATCGGCCCAGCGGCGATCCAGCGACGCAGGGATCGGCGGCGGGCTCTCGAGCCGCGCGAGCGCAGCCGCCATGCCGGCCCCGTGCGGATGCACGCGCTCCCCCGTCAGCGCTTCCAGAAGCACGAGGGCGAGCGAATAGATGTCGGACGCGGGTGCCGGCTCACCACCTCGGATCTGCTCGGGCGCCAAGTACGCCACCGTCCCGATCACGAGCCCCGGCGAGGTGAGGCGAGAGGCATCGAGCAGGTATGCGATCCCGAAGTCCGCCAGCTTCGCGCGCGGCCGGGCGCCGGGCAGCGGGGCGGGGCTGAGCAGCACGTTGGACGGCTTGATGTCGCGGTGCACGATGCCGGCCGTGTGCACGACGTGAAGCGCCTCGGCGAGCTCCGCTGCGAGGTGTCCGGCCATCTCGGCGGGCAGCGGCCCGCCGGAGGCCACCCGCGATGCAAGCGTGGGTCCGTCGACGAACTCCATCGCCAGATACTCGGGTTCGCCGGGAACGAGACGGGCATCGAACAGCGTCACCAGAGACGGATGATTCAGCGAAGCGAGCAGTGTCACCTCGCTCCGCGCGCGCTCCGACGAGGCGCCGTCGACTCCAGGCCGGATCAGCTTGATCGCGACCGTCCGGCCCAGAATCACGTCCTCAGCTCGGTAGACGCGGGCCATGCCGCCCTCGCCGACGCACTCGCCCAGCCGATACCGACCGTCGAGCAACGCCGGCGGGTCGACCCCCACAGCGCTCATCGGTTCCTCCTCGCCGCGCGATGCGACGCGCCACCATCTCCTACGACGCTAGCTGCAGAAGGTGGGTACGCGGCAGTCACGGGCCCGACACGACAAAACCCCCGGAAATCCGGGGGTCTTGATCTGTAGCAGGAGCGGGGCTTGAACCCGCGACCTCACGATTATGAGTCGTGCGCTCTCACCAACTGAGCTACCCTGCCGCACCGCATCCGCGGTCACTGAGACGGATGCTGCGAGCCCCGAGTCAGGATTGAACTGACGACCCCTTCCTTACCATGGAAGTGCTCTGCCACTGAGCTATCGGGGCGTGCTGCCTGCTCGCAGGCAACTAGAAGAGAATACCAGAGCCGAGGCATCCTTCCGAACTGATCAGCCCACGGTGTGGGTGCCGTCGGTGTGCTCGCGCAGCCACGCCATGGGGTCGATCGCGGTGGTGCCGTTCACGAGGATCTCGAAGTGGGTGTGGGCGCCGTACGAGCGTCCGGTGTTGCCGGTCCGGCCGAGGATCGTCCCGACCGTGACGTGCTGGCCGGGCGTGACCTCCATCGAGCCGTACTGCATGTGCGCGTAGTGGCTCGAGACCAGCTGGCCGTCGATCATGTGGTCGATGATGACGTGCACGCCGTAGGCGCCGCCCGCCTCCGAAGCAACGCGCACCGTGCCGTCGGCGATCGCCTGGATCGGAGCGCCCGCCCCGGGCGTGAAGTCGACGCCCTGGTGCATGCGACCCGAGCGCATGCCGAAGCCGTACGACATCGTCACACCCACGGCGAACGGCCATTGGATGTTGGAGTTGGGGTCGTTGCGGAACAGGTTGGAGAAGTTCTTGATGCCCGCCTCGGACGCCAGCTCGGCCATCGTCGTCGTGGCATAGTTCTCGGTGCGATCGAGCGTGTCGTTCTGGGCGCTGGCCGGGGCGACGTACGCCTGGATCTCGTCCTCGTCGATCTCGGTGACGACGGTGCCCTTCGCGGGCGCGACGACCGACATCGACGCGTCGGCGCCGCTGGCCGCCGCCACCGCCTCGACGGGGGTCGTCATGCCGACCGCCATGAGTCCGACGATCCCGAACACGCCGATCGAGAACGACGCGGTCGCGACCCGCTTGAACGAGGCTCCCCGAGCGGCCCTCGCGCGACGCGGAGCGGCATGGGGCTTCGACGACGCCGCCGCCCGCGCGGTGTCTTCGGCAGGCGCCTCGTCGGCCGCGGTCTCGCGAACCGGAACCTCGGATGCGAACGAGAACATCCGGCTCGCCGCCTCGAACTCGTCGACATCGGATGCCGTCTGCTCCGCGATCGGGCCGGTCAGGGGCTCGACGCGCGCGGTGCGGGGGCGCTCGTCGTACGACGGCCGCGGCTGCGCCGGCTGCTCGGCGACCGGCGTCTCGCGGCGCTCGGCGACCGGCGCGGAATCCGCCGCGGCGGCGACGGCCTCGGCCGCGACGATCTTGGCGATGGTCTCGATGGTGTGCTCGGCGGCGCCTACGCGATCAGCTTCTTCGCCGGACACGCCGCCGCCAGCAGACGCTGTTGCGGGTGCCTCCGCCAGTTCGTCGGACGAGGTCACGGGACGGCCGACGGCGGCTTCAGGTGCGGGCTCGAGGAGTTCGAAGGGCTCGGCGGGGGCGAGGACCGTCTCGAGCAGGGGGGCCGGCTCGTCGCGCCGACGCGGCGTGCCATCGAACGTCGACGCGGCGCGCGGCACGTCGACCGCCGCGGTGGCGATGGGAGGCACCACGACGGGCTGCTCGGCGGTCTGCGTGCGACGTGCGCGGCGACTCGTCGGGGCAGCGGCCGCGGGGGCGACAGAGGCCGCGGGGGCGACGGCCGCCGCAGCCACAGCGGGAGCGGGTGACGCCGGTACGACGGGCTCGATCACGTGCCCGACGACCACCGCCGGTTCGACCGACGCGGGAGCGGGAGCGGTGCTGCGAGCCGAAGGCTCAGGGGAGGGAGCGGACTCTCGAGCTGCGGGGGCGGATGCCGAGGCGGCTCGACGCCGCCGCTGCATGCCAGGGGCCGCGGACGCCGCGGTTGCGGATGCCACGGGCGCAGCCGGGGCGGCGGGCCCGATCGGCGCAGACTGGGCCGTCCGTGCAGTCGGGGCGGTATCCGCGGGCCTGGCGGCGGACTCGGCTGCGGCGGTCTCCGCAGACCCGACGACCGGCGCACTCGAATCAGGCCGGACGGTCGGCGCCGCCGGTGCGCTGCGCGGGGTGCGGGTTGCGGCATCCGGCGCCGTCGTCGCGGCGGCGCGGCCCCACACCACCGTCGGGCGTTCGGGAGCCCCGCTCGCCGCCTGACGGCGGGCCTCCGCGCGCGATGCCCCTGCGGTCTCCGGGGTCGCCTGAGCAGGCGTTGCGGAGGTGCGGCTCGACCGGCGCGTGGGCGCAGGCTCAGCCATCGGGGCGTCGAAAGGCAATGCGGCGGCGGGCTCTCGGTCGAGTCGCGGGGGGACGCGACGAATCGGTCGTTCGGGCTATGACGACCCTCGTCGTTCGGGTGACGAAGGTAACGATCGGGTAAACACTACCCCGGGTGCCCTGGGAATGCCATGTACAGGTCGGGTTTTGCCCGGGCGTTTCATGAGGGTTCTGTGAGAGGACACCGGTTCACGCGAGTCCGGTGATGGTCGCGAGCTCGTCGAAGACCGCCGGGCAGGCGGCCACCACGAGCGGCGCGCGGCCTGATCCGTCGGGCGTCGCCCGCGCAAAACGACCACCGGCTTCGGCGACGAGGAGCGAACCGGCGGCGAGGTCCCAGGGCTGCAGCCCGCGCTCGTAGTACGCGTCGAGCCGTCCGGCCGCGACCGAGGCGAGGTCGAGCGACGCCGCACCCGCGCGCCGCAGGTCGCGCGCGATCGGCATGACCCGCTCGACGAGAGCGAGGTCGCCCGCGTGGGTCGCCGGGTCGTAGCCGAAGCCCGTCCCGATGAGCGCGCCCGCCCCGCCGACGTCGGTGCTGACGGCCAGTCGCCGATCGCCGAGCCACGCGCCCTCGCCCTGCGCCGCGTGGAACATCTCGCCCGCAGCGGGGTTGTGTACCGCGCCGGCGAGCACCTCCCAGCTCTCGGGCACCGGCTCGCCGCGCACGGCCGCGATGCTGACGGCGTAGGTCGGGATGCCGTACGCGTAGTTGACGGTGCCGTCGATGGGGTCGACGACCCACGTGATGCCGCTTCGCCCGGTCTCGGCGCCGCTCTCTTCGCCGAGGAACCCGTCGTCGGGTCGTGCGGCCTTCAGGCGCGACCGGATGAGCGCCTCGACTTCGCGGTCGGCCTCGGTGACGATGTCGGCGAGCGCGGACTTGGTCGCGGCGATGGCCACGCCCACGTCACGGCGTGCGCGCGCCAGATCGCCGGCCTCGCGCGCGATGCCGACGGCGAGGGCTTCGAGGTCGTGTGCGAGGCTCATGCCTCCACGCTATCCCGCCCCTCTTCCGCTCTTTCCGCCCCTCGCCCTCTCGGGTTCTTTCCCACAGGGACGGTGCCGGTACCGTGGGGGCGTATGGCCAGCGCAGACCCATCCCGCAGCTACGACGTCGTGATCGTGGGCGGCGGGCACAACGCCCTCGTCGCGGCCGCCTATCTCGGACGCGCCGGCCGCTCGGTGCTCGTCCTCGAGCGGCTCGACCACGTCGGCGGCGCGGCGGTGTCGGAGCGGCCGTGGGCCGGCGTCGACGCCCGGCTGTCGCGCTACTCGTACCTGGTGAGCCTCCTCCCCCGCCGCATCGTCGACGATCTGGGGCTCGACATCCGTCTGCGCCGCCGGCGCTACTCGTCGTACACGCCCGACCCGGGCGACCCGTCGCGCGGCGTCCTCGTCGACACGGCGGATGCCTCGGCCACCGCCGACTCGTTCGCCCGAGTCACCGGGAGCGGCGCCGAGGCCGACAGGTTCAGCGCCTTCTACGCACGCCTGGCCCCCGCTGCCCGGCTGCTGTTCCCGACGATGACCGAGCCGCTGCGCCGGCGACGGGAGGTGCGCGGCCTGCTCCGAGACGACGCACTGTGGGCGGACCTCGTCGATCGCCCGCTCGGCGGGATGCTGCGGGCCTCGCTCGAGACCGACATCGCGCGCGGCATCGCGCTCACCGACGGGCTGATCGGCACCTTCGCGACCGCGGACGACGAGAGCCTGCGGCAGAACCGCTGCCTGCTGTACCACGTGATCGGCGGCGGCACCGGCGACTGGGATGTGCCCGTGGGAGGCATGGGCCACGTCACCGATGAACTCGCCCGCGCCGCGCGAGCCGCCGGCGCCGAACTGCGGACGAGCGCCGAGGTCACCGCCGTCTCACCGGACGGGCACGTCGAGATCGCGGGCGCCGCACCCGGAGCCGTGCACGGCCGTCTCGTGCTGAGCGGGGTCGGGCCGACGGTCCTGGCGCGCCTGCTCGCCGCCGGCGGGGCCGGCGCGGCGGCGCCCGGCGCGGAGGCACCCGAGGGCGCGCAGCTGAAGGTCAACATGCTGCTGCGCCGCCTGCCTCGCCTGCGCGACCCGCACGTCTCGCCCGAGGCGGCGTTCGCGGGGACGTTCCACGTGAACGAGACCATGTCGCAGCTCGACCGGGCGCATGCGACGGCGTCGGGCGGCGGCATCCCCGATCCGCTGCCGGCCGAGATCTACTGCCATTCGCTGACCGACCCGTCGATCCTCGGGGCCGAGCTGCGCGCCTCGGGTGCGCACACCCTGACACTGTTCGGCCTGCAGGTGCCGCATCGTCTCGTCGACGAGCGGGACCCGGATGCCTCGCGCCAAGCTCTCCTCGACGCGGCCCAGTCATCGCTCGACGCGGTGCTCGCCGAGCCCCTCGCGAGCGTCCTCTACGAGGCCCCGGACGCGACGCCATGCATCGAGGCGCGGACGACCGCCGACCTCGAAAGCTCGCTCGGCATGGCCGGCGGCGACATCTTCCACGGCGCACTCGCGTGGCCGTGGGCGGAGGACGACGAGCCTCTCGACTCGCCGGCCGAGCGCTGGGGCGTCGCGACGACGCACCCGAACGTGCTGGTGTGCGGGTCGGGCGCCCGCCGCGGCGGCGCGGTCAGCGGCCTGGGCGGGCACAATGCGGCGATGGCCGCACTGGAACTGCTCGCCCGCTGACCGCGGTGTCGCGGGCGACGACCCCGGCCGTCGCCCGCGCGTCCGCGGTCAGCTCCTCGGCGGGAGCGGAGGCGGAGGCGGGTAGCCCTCGTACCCGGACGGTGCCGTCGGCGCCTGCGGGGACACGGGCGGCTCCGGCGCCTGCTCGGAGGCCGACGGGGCCTGAGCGGCTGCGTCGGCCGGAGCGAACACGTGGGCGCCGGGCGTCGGATACCCCGTGTAGTAGGCGTTCCAGTCGGGCGAGCCATCGGGAAGCATCGGCAGCGGGGTGGCGCCGTCCACGTAGGTCGGCCACGGCAGGAGTTCCTGCGCGGCCGGCTCGGGGGCGGACGGCGGTGCCGGCGCGTACGCCGGGGTCTGGGACTGAGCCTCGGCCGGCGCGTACGGACCGGCCGGGATGGCGGCCTGGCCGTAGCCGTACGCCATCGGCTGGGGCTGCGGCTTCTTCGGCGCGAAGAGCAGGTTCACGAGCGGGATGACGGCGGTGCCGACGGCGGCGAGGATCGCCACCGCGACCACGATCCGCCAGTAGATCTCGGGGAGGTCGAGCCACTCGCCGAATGCAAGCGGGATGACCAGCAGCGCGGCGAGCGAGACCACCAGGGTGATCGTGACGATCGCGACGATGCGCGTGAAGGGGGTGTCGTAGCGCTGGAACGCCTTCATGTAGAGGCGGACGTGAAGCAGCACCAGCTGCAGGATCAGCACGATCAGCAGGAACTGGATGAAGCGTGAGAATCCGAGCCAGGGGAAGCGCTCCGGCATCCAGATCATGACGGCTCCGAGCAGGAGCGTGACGATCCACGTCGCCATGCTCGCCAGCGCGAACCACGCGGGCCGGCGGGGTGCGAGGTGGGCGTCGAGGATCGCGACGCCGGCGAACGCCGCCAGCAGCAGGATCGTGAGGAAGGCGCGCCCGACGATGTCGTTCTGGTCGCCGACGAGCACCCAGATCACGCAGACGATCGCCGCGGCGATGAGCGCGCCGATCGCCACCCAGATCGCGGCGCGGAGCCACGACGCGGCGCGTGGGGACTGGGTGGGGGCGTACGGGTCGGGCGCGGTCATGGCGTTCCTCTCGTGTCGCGGATGAGATCCGCATGCCCATCCTGGCACGCGGCCTCGTTCGGCCGGGAGCTTGGCGACGCGCGCCGGTGGACAGGGTCCGGCCGGATCCCCGGGGATGCGGAGGCAGGTACGGCGATCCCTGCCTCCGCACCGATCGTCACCCGGCCGCGACGGCGATCTCGTTGGGCGTGACCTCGAGGGTCGCCGAGGCGACCACCTCGCCGGTCGTCAGATCGACGGCGTGGACCTTGTCGGAGGCGGGCTCGGTGACGTAGGCGATGTCGCCGACGACCACGATCGCCGGGTGAGCGTCCTGCCATTCGACAGGGCTCTCCCACGGCTCCACGATGGGGAAGGCGTCGACGAGCTCACGGGACTCGGGGTCGAACACGTGGATCGAGCCGTCCGCGGAGAGGATGTACCCGAGGTCTTCCGGTCCGCGTGCGATGTCGCGGAACGTGTACTCGACACCGTCGGGGAGGTCGATGACCTCGAGCGTGGCGGCCTCGGTGTCGATGACCGTGACGGCGCGCAGGAGGTACCCCTCGGCATCCGGGTCGTTCTTGTAGTCGCCGACCACGAGCGGGCTCGTCTCGCTGACGTACGCGTTGCCCATGCGGCCGTACGGCTGGTCGGGAGCGTCGAGCTTGACGATCTCGCCGTCGTGGTAGAGGAGCGCGCCGTTCTCGCAGCCGAAGACGACCGCCTCGTCCGCCGCGGTGCCCTCGCCGTGCACGCCCGGGCACTGGTCGCTCTCGGCGATGACCTCACCGGCCTCGTCCTGCACCACGATCCCGTTGCGACCGTCGGCGTTGCCGACCGTGGTCAGGAACGTGCCGTCCTCGAGCACGACCGACACGCCGTGGTGCGCCTCGACTCCCTCGATCGTCTCGGTCTCGGGGAGCGCGTCCTCGCTCGCGGCGAGATCGGCGGTGTCGAAGATCGTCGTGTCGCTCGTGCCGTCGGCGTACAGGATCGTCTTCCCCCCGTGACGCACGACGTGTCCGGGGGCGTCGGCCTCGAACACGAGGTCGGTCAGCGCGGGCTCCTCGGTGGTGCCCGCGGCCGTGTCGAGCACCTGGAAGCCCTCGCTCATGGTCACCATGACGTGACGATCGTCACCGGCTGGGTTGAGCCGGGTGAACTCCTCGCTGTCGAAATCGGCGACGACCTCGAGCGTGGCGCCGTCGAGCACGAGGATGCCGCCCTCGTACGAGAGGGCGACGCGCGGTCCGGCCGAAAGCTCCGACGATGCGGAGGGTGCGGCATCCGTCACGCCGGCGGGCGTGGACGCGCAGGCCGCGAGGGCGGCGACGGCACCGACGGCGACGACGACGGCCGATCCGGCGCGGCGCAACGTGGGTATTCGCATGAGAGTGTCCTCTTTCTTGGTGGTGGGCTTCACGACGAGAGCCCGGTGGCGATGCGCTCCGTGTTGACGCGCATCATGGTCAGGTAGGTGTCGGCGCCGCCGCCGGGCTCGGTGAGCGACTCGGTGTACAGCTCGATGACCTCGACGTGCACATCGGCCTCCTCGGCGAGCGCCCGCATCAGGCGGTCCGGCGATGACGACTCGGCGAAGATCGCGGGCACGCCCGTCGACTCGATCGCCGTGACGAGACCGGCGAGGTCGGAGGCACTCGGCGCGGCGAGTGTCGTGCCGCCGGGGATCACCGCGCCGATCAGGCGGAAGTCGAAGCGCTCCGCGAGATAGCCGAAGACATGGTGGTTGGTGACGAGGGCCCGGCGTGCGCCGGGGATGGCGGCGAACGCCTCGGTCATGTCGGCGTCGAGGGCCGCCAGTCCGTCGCCGTAATCCGCGGCGTTCGCGGCGATCGCCGCACCGTCCACGCCCGGCAGTCGCGAGAGGGCAGGCACGAGCGCGTCGACGACCTCGGCCATCCGCGCCGGGTCGGTCCAGAAGTGCGGGTCGGGCAGACCCGCCGCATCGCCTTCCCGGTAGTCGAGGATGTCGATCACGTCGCCGGCGACGAACGTGCCGACGCCGTCGGCGGCCGCCGCATCGAGGTGCTGCTGCAGCCCCTCCTCGAGTCCGAGCCCGTTCGAGACGACGAGATCCGCTGCGCGCAGCCGGGCCGCCTCCTGCGCCGAGATCTCGAACGAGTGCGGGTCGGCGTTGGGGCGCATCAGCGTCATCACGTCGGCTTCATCGCCGACGAGCTCGGTCACCACGTCGCCGAGGATGTTGGTCGACACCACGACGAGCGGCCGGTCATCGGATGCCGGAGCGCACGCGGCGAGCGCCGTCACGAGCATCGCGGTCGCAAGCGCCGGGATCAGCCGCCGGATCATCGCCCGCTCCCCACAACGGATGACGGTGCGGTCGGAGTCTCGAACTCGCGGGCGATCCGTGCCGCGTCGGCGAAGTCGATCTCGTACAGCCGCCGCTCCGCGGGCGCGTTGAGGTACGCGCGCTGCTGATCCGCGATGAGCAGGGGCGCGCCGGCGCCGGTGGCGAGCGACTCGGCGACGAGCGGGGCCGTCTCGGCCAGCACCGCGCCCGTCGCGCCGTCCAGCACCAGGACGCGCCCGTCGGCGGACAGCGCGAGCACGTGCTGCGCGGCGTCGTCGACGGCGGTCACCTGCACGAGGGGGGCGGGCGCGGGCAGCAGCGTCCACGACCGCTCGCGCGTGTCGAGCAGCCAGATTCCGGCATCGCCGGCGAGGCCCGCGACAGTGGGCCGCCCCTCGCGATTCGCGAACGCCGTCGCCGGTGGCGCCGTCGCGTCCTCGGGGTACGCGATCCGCTCGAGCACGACGGCGCCGGCGTCGACTGTCGCCAGCAGCGCGCCGTCGGCGCAGCCGATGACCGCACCCACGCGCGTCGTGATGGTTCCGCGGGCGTCGGCGCATTCCGCCGACGCGCCGGGCACCGGCATCCCGCTCTCGTCGTGAACCGTGACGGTCCCCGCGACCGCTCCAGCCGCACCCGGGGACTGCGCCTCGGTCACGAGCGCGAACGATCCGACGGGCACGACCAAGCCGTCATGCGGCTCGACCTCGAGTCGGAACAGTTCGGCGAGCTCTCCCTTCGACAGGGCCTCGGTGTCGAGGAGCACCGCTTCGCCGGTGTCGGCGAAGAAGACCCCGGTGCCTCCGCTGGTGGACGAGTTCGTGGTGGCGACGGTCGCCGGGCCCTCGCCTCGCACGGTTCCGACGATGCGGGGCTCGGCGACGTAGTAGTGGAAGTGATCGACGTGATCCCACGTCCAGCGCCCGCTGTCGACGACGGTGACGCCCCCGGGGCCCGAAGCGAACAGGTAGCGGCCGTCGCCCGTCACGGTCGAAGGCGGTGCGATCGCGCCGAGTCCGGTGACCTCCTCGTCGAGCAGATCGAGGTGACTCACCGCGCCCTCCGGATCGACGGTCGTCAGCCCGAGGGACGGCTCGCTCACCTCGGTCGCGCCGGCGATGTCGCCGTGACCGTCGTCCGAGGGCAGAGCGGCGGGAGCGCCGGCCGTGGGAGCCGCGCATCCGGCGAGGAGCGCGAGCAGCATCCCGAGGGCGGGGATCCCGAGGGCGGGGAGCGCGAAGGCGGAGCGGAACACAGAGTCCTTTCGTGTCGGGGAGATGGTGCGATTCAGGCGGCGGCGGGTGCCGGCGCGGTGAGGCCGTCGCGAGCGGCGCGGAGCATCCACGACAGGCCGGCCAGGCCGATCGCGGAGAGCGCGATCGACGCGCCCGCCGCGGTTCCGGCGTGCCACGACAGCAGAAGCCCCGCGGTGACGGCGCCCACCCCGAGCACACCGGCCAGGACCATGCGGGTGGGGATTCGCGACGTCCACTGCGCGGCGGCGACGGACGGTGCCAGGAGCAGGCCGACCACGAGGAGCGACCCGACGGCCTGGTACGACGCGACGATCGCGAGAGTGACCAGCGCGACCAGCGCCGCCTGTGCCGCGCGCGGGGCGAGCCCGAGCACCGCTGCGGTGCGGGGGTCGATCGCGAGCGCGACGAGCGGTCGATGCGCGGCCGCGGCGAGGGCGAGACCGGCGGCCGTCGCGATCGCGAGGCCCAGGAGGTCGGGGAGGGAGATCGCCAGGATGTCGCCGAAGAGGATGGCCGTGGCATCCGTCGCGAAGCTGCCCGAGTACGAGATCACGATGACGCCCAGAGCGAGCATCGCGACGAAGAGCATCCCGATGCTGGTGTCGTACGACAGGCGGCCGCGGCGCTGCAGCGCTCCGATTCCGAGGCTCATCGCGATGGCGCTGGCCGTCGCGCCGAGTACGACGGGGAAGCCGAGCACCGTCGCGAACGCCACCCCGGGAAGCATCCCGTGCGCGAGGGCCTCGCCGAGGAACGCCATGCCGCGGACGACCACCCACGTCCCGACGACCCCGCACAGCACGGCGACGAGCGCACCGCCGAGGAAGGCGCGCTGCACGAAGTCGAGCGAGAAGGGTTCGGCGATCCAGGTCACGGGAGACGACCGTAGCGTTATTGAGAACGATTCTCAAACTCGATAGGGTCGTGGCATGTCCCTTGTCACGACCCGTCCGCAGATCGCCCGGCTGGAGGGCGTCCACGTCGAACTCGGCGGGCGCGACGTGCTCTGCCACGTCGACGTCGTCGTGCAGCGCTCAGCGCTGACGGTGATCGCCGGCCCGAACGGGGCGGGAAAGTCCACGCTCCTCGAGGTGCTCGCCGGGACGCGGCGCCCCTCCGCGGGTCTCGTCGTCCGCGATGACGCGTCGTCGAGCTTCGTCCCCCAGCGGGCCGCGGTGGCCGAACGGCTCCCCGTCACCGTGCGCGACGTCGTAACGGTCGGCGCGTGGGGGCGACTCGGACCGTGGCGTCGCATGGACGCGATCGCGCGGCGCGCCGTCGACGATGCCCTCGAGAGCCTGGGACTGACGGCACTGCAGCGACGCCCGTTCTCGGAGCTGTCGGGAGGTCAGCGTCAGCGCGCGCTGCTCGCGCAGGGCCTGGCACGCGGGGCGGACCTGCTCCTGCTCGACGAACCCACCACGGCACTGGATGCCGACAGCGGCGAGCGGATCCGGACGGCGATCGCGGCGGAGGCCGGGCGAGGCACCGCAGTCGTGTGCGTGACGCACGACCTCGAGGTGATCGCGATGGCGGACAGGGTCATCCGGCTCGAAGCCGGCAGGGTCGTCGGCGACTCGATCACCGGCTGACCGCCAGGGGATGCCTCAGCCGAGGGGCCGACCGAGCCCTTCGACGAGCTCGGCGCCCGGCAGCGCGAGCAGGGCCGCGCCGGGCAGGAACAGCTTGCTGCCGCGCACTCCCCCGCCGATGACGACCTCGGGGGCGTCGGCGACCTCCGGGTCCACGAGGATCGGCCAGCCCGCTGGGAGCCCCACCGGCGTGATGCCGCCGTACTCCATGCCGGTGAGCGCGACGGCCTCATCCATCGGCGCGAACGACGCGCTGCGCACATCGAGGCGCCGGCGCACGATGCCGTTGACGTCGGCGCGCGTGGTCGCGAGCACCAGGCACGCGGCGAATCGCACGTCGCCGCCGCGCTTGCCCTTGACGATGACGCAGTTGGCCGAGGCATCCGGTGCCACTCCGTAGCGCTCGCAGAACGCGGCGGTGTCGGCGAGCGCCGGGTCGATCTCGACGACGCCGACCGTCGCGGCGACCTCCGGCGCGAGGCTCTTCAGGGCCGTGGAGACCGGCGCGGCGACGAGCTCAGGATGCTGCGTCGCGGGCTGTGCGGTCAGGGTGCCGGTCGCGGTCCACATCATCGGCCCAGACTAACCGCGCCGAATCCTCAGGCGCGCCCCACGGCGCCGTGGCATCATGTGCGCATGCCGCGCCGTCGCAGATGGACGCTCCCCCTCGCGTTCGCCGGAGCCCTCAGCCTCCTCCTCACCGCGTGCGCGCCGGGAGGTTCCGGAGTCGTCGGCCCGGTGGCCCCGGCGATGCGCGGCGGCGACCCGGTCGGCCAGTGGGGCGAGATCGCCGATCGCAGCACCTACCTCACGATCCTGCCCGACGGGACGATGCAGGCCCACGACGGCTGCAACTCCATGGGCGGGACGTGGGAACTCGAGCACGGAACCGTCGAGTTCCACGACGTCTTCGTCACCCTGGTGGCGTGCTCGGGTCTCGACGTGTGGCTCCGGCCTTCGACCGCCGTCGTCCGCGAGGACACGCTGGTGGTCTTCGACGAGGACGGCGATGCCATCGGGACCCTCCCCCGCGTCCCGGAGGAGTGAGCGGACAACCCGCCCCGCACATGCGAAAGGCCCCCGCATCGCGGGGGCCTTTCGGATTCGGGTGGCGAGTGAGGGATTCGAACCCCCGAAGTCGATGACAGCTGATTTACAGTCAGATCCCTTTGGCCGCTTGGGTAACTCGCCAGGTGCGCACCCGCCCGGCTTGTACAGTCGACCGGAGGCGCGATCCACAATCTTACGCTGTCTTCCGCGCGGTCGAAAATCGAGCCCGGTCTACGTGCCGACGCTGTCGGGATCGAGCGCCGCGAGCGCACTCGGGGTGCGCAGCAGCGCCCCCTCGAACCGGCACGTCGCGGCCGCGGCATCCATCGCAGCCTGCAGCACGGCACCCCAGTAGTCCGACCCCGACGGCTCGTCGGTGACGAGAGCGGCGATCGTCGCGGCGAACGCGGCGTCGCCGGCACCCATCGTGTCGACGATGCGCCCGGGAAGGGTCGAGATGGGCCGGGTCACCACCGTGCCGTCGGCCTCGATGGTCGCGCCGGCAGCGCCCTCGGTCGCCAGCACGGCGCGCGCGCCGAGGTCGATCAGACGCGCCCGCAGCGCGTCGAGGCGATCGCCGTACAGCAGCGCCGCATCGTCCTCGCCGACCTTGACCAGCGATGCCCCGGCGGCGAGCCGCTCGAAGCCCCGCACGAACTCGTCCTTGTCGTGCAGCATCCCCGTTCGCGGGTTGGGGTCGACGGCGACGGATGCCTCGGCCGCGGTGATCGCGTCGGCCAGCTCGGCCGTCTGCTCGGCGTCGTCGAACGCGAAGCAGCTGACGACGACGAGGTCGGCATCCGTCATCGCCTTGCGTTCGGCGTCGCCGAACCGGATGCGCCGCCGCTGCGACGCCTCGTTGAAGACGTAGGTCGGCTCGCCGCCGCCGGTGCGCGTGCTGACGGCGCGCGCGGTGCCGTGCAGCGACGGCGTCGCGAGAAGCCCGACGCCGTAGTCGTCGAGGTAGTGACGCACGCGCGAGGCGGGCTCGTCGTCGCCGAGCATCGCGACGAGCGTCGCGGGCACTCCGAGCCGCGTGAGGCCGACGGCGACGTTGAGCGCGGCGCCGCCGACGAACTCGCGCACGCCGGAGTCGTCGCGCAGCTCGTCGATGAGCGCGTCGCCGATCACGACGACGGTCATCGCGGCACCCCGGCGGTCTCGAGCACGCGGCCGACGAACGCCTCGGTGCGCCGCTTCGTGCCGTCGATCTTCAGGTCGACGCTCGCCCGTACCTCGTTCGGCGCGAGGGGAGCCGCGAGCCGCACCATCTCGTGACACGACAGGTCGGCGCAGATGTAGGTGCCGACGCTGTCGCCGTGCGCTCCCGCCTCGCCCGCCTTGCGGGCGGTGTAGAGCACGACCTGGTCGGCCGGCTGCATCGTGTGGCAGAGGTTGCACATCGCCGCGCGGGCACGCGACGAGCCGTCGGCCGCACGCAGCACGATGCCCGTCGGCTCGCCGTCCAGCTCGGCGACCAGGTAGCCGCGGCCTCGGGTGCGTGGGTCGCGCCACGCCAGGAAGTCCAGGTGGTCCCAGTCGGTGAGCACGAAATCGGCGGGCAGCGTGACGAGCCGCAGCTCGTCGGGCGACGCGTTCACGAACGACGAACGCACGTCCTCTTCGGTCAGCGGGCGCATGGCACCTCCTCGCCGCCCCAGTCTACGAACGACGGGCTTCTCCGCCACCCCGTACCCCCCGCGCCCTCCCCCGCGTGGCGTCCGCGGTCTCGGCCGCCGCCGCGCGCTCCACCCGCGAGAGTGCACCTGGTCGCCGAGGGCGTGGGGAGTACCCACACCCTCGTCCGCCAGCTGCACTCTCGCGGTCAAGGGCCAGGGGCGACGGGCCCAGCCCCAGGGCCAGGGGCGACGGGCCCAGCCCCAGGGCCAGGGGCGACGGGCCCAGCGCCAGGGGCCAGGGGCGACGAGCCTAGGGCCTAGGGCCTAGGGCCTAGGGCCTAGGGCCTAGGGCCTAGGGCCTAGGGCCTAGGGCCTAGGGCCTAGGGCCTAGGGCCTAGGGCCCAGGATCAGGGGCGCGGAGCGGAGGGGGGCGAGGCGGAGGGGGCGGGCGTGGCGTCGGCGGTCTCGGGGGCGCGGGAGCGGTCGCGGATGAGGAAGCCGAAGCCGAATGCGATGAAGAACATCAGCACGCCGTACACAGCGGCGGGCAGCGACAGCTCGACCGAGCCGAGCACGGTCTGTGCGATCACGATCGCGAGCGTGGCGTTGTGGATGCCGATCTCGAACGACGACGCGATCGACTGTCGCTTCCCCACCTTGATGAGGCGCGGCGCGAGGTAGCCGACGGTGAGGCTGATGACGCAGAACAGGGTCGTGATGAGCGACAGGCGGCCGAAGTTCTCGACCAGCAGCGTCCAGTTCTGCACGACCGCGCCGGCGATCACGATGACGAGGATGACGACCGACGCGATGCGCACCGGCTTGTCCATCGCCTGGGCGAAACGGGGCCAGAGGCGCCGCACGGCCATGCCGGCGGCGACCGGCAGCAGCACGATCGCGAACACCTCGAGCGTCTTGGCCCACTGCATGCCCAGCTGATCGTCGAACGGGTCGAAGTACAGGATCGAGAGGTTCGTGATGATCGGCAGCGTGAACACCGCGATGACGGAGTTGACCGCCGTGAGCGAGATGTTCAGGGCGACGTCGCCGCGGAACAGGTGGCTGTAGAGGTTCGCGGTCGTGCCGCCGGGCGAGGCGGCCAGCATCATCATGCCGACGGCGAGCACGGGCGGGAGCTGGAACGCGAGGACGAGCCCGAAGCAGATCGCAGGCAACAGGACGAGCTGGCACAGCAGGGCGATGATCACCGCCTTGGGCTGCTTGAGCACGCGGGCGAAGTCGCCCACGGTGAGGCTCAGGCCGAGACCGAGCATGATGATGCCGAGGGCTACGGGCAGCCCGATGGTGGTCAACGCTGACATGGGACTCAGTGTGCCCCACCGTGCGACCCCGTGTCGCGGGTTGTCCACAGTCCCGCCGCCGCGGAACCGTGGACAACCCGGACATCACCTCCAGCCGAGGCGCACCGCGACGACGTCCGCGGCTTCTGAGGGGAACTCCGCCCAGCCCGGCTCGAGCACCCGCCGGGTCATGCGGTACAGCTCGTACGCGCACTCCTCTATCGGCAGGTCCAGCGTCGCGCCGATGTCGGCACCCCACCGCGGGAAGTCGCGCTCGAACCGTCGCAGCGGGTCGATCGTGTCGCGGAGAGTGGTGGATGCCTCGGCGAAGCGACCGCGGATGGCCCGCACGAGATGCTGCACGGCCCATTGCCGGATGAAGCCGTTCCCGTTGATCACCTCGCCCCGGCGCACGCGGCCGACCCCGATGAGGAGCTTCACCAGGACGAGCCGCACGTCGTTCGCGGCATCGAACCGGTCGGCGGCGGCGGCGCGGGCACGGGCCTCCGTGATCAGCGCCGCGGTCGTGCCGGCCCCGTCGTCGACCACGACGCTCGCGTCGCCGGCGACTGCCCCCGCGAGTTCGGCGGCGTCCGAGAAGGCGAACTCGAACACGTGCCCGTCGTCGTAGACGGCGGCGAACCCGATCTCGCCCTCGCGCGCGGTGAGCACGATCCGCTCCTGGTCGGGCAGCCACGACAGGTCGGGCCGCACCGCGGCCCCCTTCCCCGACGCGGTCAGCGCGAAGAAATCGTGATCCGACCACTCGTCGCGGCGGTCACGTGCCTCCTCCGATGCGGAACCGAGGAGCACGAGGCCGATGAGCTCGTCCCGCGCCCGCACTCCGGCCACGAGCCCGGCGCTGAGTTCGTCGAAGCGATCCGGAGCCGTCATGCGCGGGCGTCGTCGAGCACGGGCAGCGACACACCGGCGAGACGCCACACCGCGAACGCGGGACCGTCCGCCGACAGCAGCACCGCGCCGTCGTCGGCGACCGCCAGAGTCGCGTCGCCGAACAGCGCCTCGGCACCGACCGCACCGGGGAGAGCGGATGCCGCGATCTCGGCATCCGCGTCGCCCTTCGCCGCCAGCACGAGAAGCGTCTCGTCGGCAGACTCGCGCACGAAGACCACGGTGTTGTCGTCGACGTGCACCCACCGCAGACCGCCGGTCGCGAGCGCGGGGTGCGCGTGACGCAGGGCGATGAGGTCGCGGTACAGCGCGATGCGCGCGGCGGTCTCGGGCTCGGTCTCGGTGCCCCACGGGATGGGCGTCCGGCTCGCCTCGCCGTCGGCGCCCACGAGGCCGAACTCGTCGCCCGCGAACACCACCGGCAGGCCCGGCATCGTCATCATGAGGCCGACCGCGACGGGGATGGTCCCCGGCGCCGCGTTGGTCGCGAACCGGCCGGTGTCGTGGGTGTCGAGCGGCTGCATGTTGCCGAGCCGCACGCGCCAGGGGATGCCGCCGGTGAAGCGGACCACCGCATCGACGAACTCCCGCGCGGTGTAGCGGGGGATGCCGCCGATAGGCTGCCCGAAGAACCACGGTTCCGTCTTCTCGTCGCCCTCCGCCGTGAGGTACGGCGTGCCGGTCGGCTCGGAGAGCCAGCCCCACAGCGGCCGCGTGAAGGACGGATACGTCATCGCGCCGTGCCAGCCGTCGCCCTGCAGGTCGCTCGCGGCGTCGTTCGTCGACTCCCCCAGCAGGATCGTGTCGGGGTTGATCTCGATCATCGTCTGGCGCAGCAGCTGCCGCACTTCGGCGTTGAGGTCGATCTCGCCGAGCCGCCCGGTCATGTTCGCGACGTCGATGCGCCAGCCGTCGGTCGAGTACGGCGGCTTCAGCCACTTCGCGACCACCGAGTCGGGGCCGTCGATGAAGCGCCGGCGCAGCTCCTGCGATGCCCAGTTGAACTTCGGCAGCGTCGGCGTGCCGAGCCACGACTCGTACTGCGTGTTCGCGCCGTCGGTGAAGTAGTAGAACTCCTCCTCCGGCGCGCCCGGGTGGCCGAGAGCCGCCTGGAACCACTCGTGCCGGTCGCCCGAGTGGTTGCTCGTGAGGTCGCCGATGACACGGATGCCGCGGGCATGGGCCGCCTCCACGAGGCGGATGTAGGCCTCGTCGCCGCCGAGCAGCGGGTCGACGCTGTGGAAGCTGGAGGCGTCGTAGCGGTGGTTCGAGGCCGCCGGGAAGATCGGGGTGAGATAGAGGAGGTTCACGCCGAGCGACACGAGATGGTCGAGCTTCTCGGTGACGCCGTCGAGATCGCCGCCGTAGAACTGCTGCGAGCGCCCGGGCATGACCGGGTCCACCGGGGTGTCCCAGCTCGCTGCGACCGCCCACTCGGGAGTCGCATGCGTGTCGGCCTGCGCCGAACGGGCGAAGCGGTCGGGGAAGACCTGGTACATCACGGCATCCGTCAGCCACGCCGGCGGCGCCGGGTAGCTGAGGAGCGCGAAGTCCTCGGCGTCGAGCGTCTCGAGCGTGTGCAGCCCGGTCTGGTTGAGCCACTCGACGGCGCCCGGCGAGCCGTCGGGACCGGCCTCGTGGACGAGCAGCCACCGGTAGCCGTGGCGCGGGTTGCGCACCGTGACCGGCGCCTCCCACCACTCCCAGCCGTCGATCGTGCCGAGGCGCACGGCATCCGTCCATTCCGGCTCGTGATCGGGGTTGGAGCGCGTGCGGACCGCCGCGAGCGGCCCGTACCCCTCGGGCACGCGCAGCCGGACGGTGACGACATCGCCGAGCGACGGCGCAAGGTTCGAGACGTACAGCGACGAGCCGTCGTGGTGCGGAAGAAGGGTTGTCATGCTCTGGCCTTTCGTGAAACAGGCGGCAGCGCCGCCGGATGAGAGATCGGTGCGACGTGGTTGCACGGCGGGAGCCATGACAGAGCCCTTGAGTTGTTGTTCAGTTGTGCCGCCACGATCCTGACACGGTTCGCGGGTTCTCCGCGCGGTCAGCGCCGGGATTCGAGGTGGATCGCCGCCGCGGCGAACGGATCGAGCGTGAAGACGGCCGTGCCGTCATCGACCCGATAAGTTGTGCCGCGGCATCCGTCGTCGTCTTCCGCACCGGCGCCGCCCGAGACGACATCGCAGTACTCGCCGGCCGGCAGCGTCGTGGGCACCTCGATGCGCTGCGGCTCGTCCCCGACGTTCACGGCGACGACGCCCCTGCCTTCGCGCTCGAACCCGTAGGCGTCGCCCTCGTCGACCCCCTCGAGTCGCGGCGCCGCGCCCGCCACGGCGCGGAACTCGAGCAGGCCGGCGATCGCGCGCCACGACTGCACGCACGTGCGATCGCCGTCGGCGTAGGACTGCGCAGGTCCCTCGACGCCCGCACACGAGGCCGGCAGCACGGATCCCCCGGCGTCCGCGGGAGCGCCGGCGTCACGACCGCTGAACGCGTACCCGGAGTACACGACCGGAGTGCCGTAGTCGTCGGCCAGCATCAGGGCGTTCGCGATCACGTAGAGCGGCCCGGCGCGGTACGTGACGCCCGCCTCGCCGCGTTCGGTGTCGTGGTTGTCGATGAAGACGAGGGCGGCGTCAGAGGGGACGTGCAGCGGACGGTCTCCGTCGAGGACGGGATCCGCGAAGATGCCGTTCCCGAGCTGAGGGGCGAGGTCGCGCGCATACGTGAACTCGAACACCTCGCCGAACCCGGCGTACTCCTCGGGAACGATGGGCTCGCCCCCGCCGCGGATCACCTCGCTGAAGACGCGCGTCCCCTCGGGCAGTTCGGCGACGATGGCCGCGACGTCGTCCGCGGCCATGTGCTTGGCCGCGTCGATCCGGAAGCCCGCGACGCCGAGCGAGAGCAGGTCGTCGAGGTAGGCCACGATCCGCTCGCGCACACGCGGGCTCGACGTGTCGAGATCGGCGAGGTTGACGAGTTCGCACGTCTGCACCTGCTCGCGGGAGTCGTAGTCGTCGATGTCGTCATCCGCCGTCAGCCCGCAGTGATGGAAGTCCTCCGCGCCGTACAGGCCCGGGTAGTCGTCGTGCGCGTACGGCGTGCCCGCGAATCCCTCGCCCGGCGCGTCCTGCCCCGCCATGTGGTTGACCACGGCGTCGGCGATCACGTCCACGCCCGCCGCGTCGCACCGTGCCACCATGTCGGCGAACTGCTCGCGCGTGCCGAGCCGCGACTCCACGCGGTAACTCACCGGTTGGTACGACGCCCACCACTCGGGGCGGTCGACGTGCTCGTTCGGGGGCGAGGTCAGCACCCACGCGAACCCGTTCGGACCGAGGGTCGTCTCGCACTCCTCGGCGATCGCCGACCACGGCAATTGGAAGAGCTGGATGCCGACATCGGGTGCCGACCGCTCGCCGGTCGCGCCGCCGGCCGCCGCACATGCGGCGAGCACCAGCAGCGCCGGCGCCGCGAGCGCGGCGAGCAGACCTCGACGCGCATCGGAGCGTCGCGGACGAGGCATCCCCTTACTTCACACTGCCTGCGGTCAGACCGCCGACGATGTAGCGCTGAAGCGCGAGGAAGAGCGCCACCGGCAGGATCGCCGCGAGCACGGCCCCGGCCGCGAACAGGCTCCAGTTCTTGGAGAACTCGTCGGAGATGAACTTGTACAGCCCGACCGCGAGCGTCTGCTTGTCGGGGTCGATGAGGATGATGCTCGCGATGACGAACTCGCTGGACGTGCCGATGAACGAGAGCAGTCCGACGACCGCCAGGATCGGCGCGACGAGGCGGAGGATGATCGTGAAGAAGATGCGCGCGTGCCCCGCGCCATCGATCTTCGCCGCCTCGTCGATCGACGAGGGGACGGTGTTGAAGAACCCGTACATCAAGTAGGTGTTCACCCCGAGCGCGCCACCGAGGTACACCATGATCAGGCCGATCTGCGTGTTGAGCCCGATCGCCGGGAAGATGTCGCTGATCTGCACCATGAGCAGGAAGATCGCGACCATCGCCAGCATCTGCGGGAACATCTGGACCACCAGCAGCGTGGTCAGCCCGAAGCGACGCCCGGTGAATCGCATGCGCGAGAAGGAGTACGCCGCGAGCGCACCCAGGATCACCGTGCCCGCCGCCGTGACGAGGCCGATCACGAGTGTGTTGACGAACCACGCGCCATACGGATGGGTCGACGAGCGGAACAGGTCGACGTAGCTCTCCATGCTCACGTTCGAGAAGAGCGCGTTGGCCGTGAGCAGCGTGCCGCCGGGGTTCAGCGACGCCGACACGATGTAGAGCAGCGGGAAGAGGGCGAACACCGTGATCACGATGCCCACGAGGTGACGCCACCCGGTCTCTCGGAAGTAGCGCTTGAAGCGGCGCCGCGGCAGTGGCGCCTCGCCCCGAACGCCTCCGGCGTCGTGCCCGGTGGCGGTGTCGAGATCGGCATCGTCCGCAGCGACGCGGTCGAGAAGGTTGCGCGCGGCGGGGGCGCCCGGCTGGAGAGTGCTCATTTCAGTTCAGCTCCTCGAGTGCCTTGGTGCGTCGGAACGCGATCACCGAGATCGTCGCGACGAGCAGGAAGATGATGATCGAGAACGCGCTCGCGAGGCCGTAGTCCGCGGTCGAGCCGACGAAGGCGACCTTGTACACCATCGTGATGAGGATGTCGGTGGCCCCGACATTCACGTCGGCGGCGACATCGCGCGGCCCGCCGCCGGTCAGCATGTAGATCAGGCTGAAGTTGTTGAAGTTGTAGGCGAAGGACGCGATCAGCAGCGGCGCCACGGCCACGAACAGCAGCGGGAGCTTGATGTTGCGGAAGATCTGCCACGCGCTGGCGCCGTCCACGCGCGCCGCCTCCTGCACGTCGTCGGGGATCGACTGCAGCGCCCCCGTGCAGATGAGGAACATGTACGGGAAGCCCAGCCAGAGGTTCACGAGGATGATGCTGAACTTCGCCAGCCATTCGTTCGTGAGCCAGGGGATGTCGGCGCCGCCGAACAGCACGACGTTGAGGAAGCCGAACTCCTGGTTCATCATGCCGGCCCAGACCAGCGCCGACAGGAATCCGGGGAACGCGTACGGCAGGATCATGATGACCCGGTAGTACTTCTTGGACTTCATGCGCGGATCGTTGAAGACGATCGCGAGGAAGAGGCCGAGCGCGAAGCACGTGAAGACCGACAGGAACGCGAAGACGAAGGTCCACACGAGCACCGCGAGGAACGGTGCGCGGATCGATTCCTCGGTGAAGGCCCGGACGAAGTTGTCGAATCCGACGTTGATCTGCCATCCGGGCCGGAGCTCCGCGCCATTGGGTGCGGTGAAGGCGCCGGTGCCGATGTCGGTGTACACCGTGCCGGTGCGGGTGTCCGTCATGGTGCCCGCCGCCTCGTCGTACTCGAGGTTCGACAGGTACACGTAGGCGCGGGAACCGTCGGGCGTGCGCAGCGCGCCGTCGTTGGGATCATCGCTGAGCGGTACGGCCATCTCGGCGATGACGTTCTGGTTCGCCACGACGTCGGCGAAGCGCAGCGTGTTGTAGCCGGGCACCGAAACGGCCTTGCCGTCTTCGATCTCGGCGTTGTCGACGGGCTGGAGCGGCCGCTCGACCCCGCCGAGCTCGATCTCGCCGTCGGGGTCGGTGACGAGGAACGAGAACTCGCCGAGCTGCTCGACGATCGTCACGTCGTACGCCGGGGAGTCGGGGACGCGTTCCTGCGCCGAGAGCATGAGTGCGTTGACGGCGCTCTCTTTGGAGCTGTTGTGGCCGGTGCCGTAGTTCGTGAAGGCGATGTAGGCGGTGTAGCCGGCGACGAAGATCTGGAAGACGAGCAGGAAGATGAGTCCGGGGATCAGGTACTTGGCCGGGAGGTTTCCGCGGCTGAAGTACACCCAGTTCGCAATGCCGGTGATCGCCAGGAGGAGGATCGCCGGGATGAGCTGCTCGCTCTGGAACAGGACGAGTGCGGCGTAGAGCGCCAGGGCGTCGATGATGCCGAGCGCGACGACCTTGAACAGCAGGAGCTTCCATCCTGCGCCGGCGGCCTCGGCGATCTTGGCGGCGCGACGCGAGCGCTTGCTCTTGATGGTCTCGGCCGCGGTCTCGCGGTCAATCGTCGGGGTCGTCATCGGCTCCTCTTTCCGGGGCTGCGGGAACGCCGGGCCGGGACGGCGTCCTGTCGGACGCCGCCCCGGCTGCGCGGGTTACTCGATCTCGGCCTGGATGTCGGCCGCCATCTTGTTCCACAGCTCGACCGGGTCGCCCCCGGCGCCGTTGATGATCGCACCCTCGGTCACGCCCCAGAACTGCCACACGGCACCCATCTCGGGGATGCTGGGCATCGGCACCGCGTCGGCGCCGACGGCACCGAAGCCGGCGGTGATCGGGTCGCTCGCGACAGCGGCCTCGTAGGCGGAGGTCAGCGCGGGCGTACGTCCACCGACCTCGTAGAGGGCCGACTGGACCTCTTCGCTGCCGATGTAGTTCACCAGGAAGTCCGTCGCGGCGAGCTTGTTGTCGCTCTCGGCGCTCAGGAAGAAGCCCTGCACACCTGCGAACGGCTGCGCGGCCTGCCCGCCCGCGGACGGGATCGGGTCGACGGCGAGGTTGAGGCCGGCCTCCTCGGCAGCGGGCACGTTCCACGGCCCGGTGAGGAAGAAGGGCGACTTGCCGGCGACGAAGTTCTCACGCGCGAGGTCGCCGTTGATGTTGGTGTTGAGCACACCGGCACCGGTTGCACCCTGCGAGGCCAGCCACGTGGCGAACGCCTGACCGCCCTCGTTGCCGATCTGCAGGTCGGCGGGGTCGTAGCCGCCGTCCGAGCCGGTGCCGAACACCGGGGCGCCGAACGAGGTCTGGAACGGGTAGAGGTGGTACGGGTCGGCCGCCTCGGGGTCGAGGCCGACCAGGAACGCGTACTCCGTACCGGCCGCCTGGCCCTTCGCGATCATGTCGTCGTACGAGGTGGGCGCCTCGGGGACGAGGTCGGTGTTGCGCAGCAGACCGATGTTCTCGATCGCGTAGGGAACGCCGTAGACCTGGCCCTCGTAGCTCCATGCGTCGATGGCGACCTGCTCGTAGTCGCCGGCCGAGTCGCCGAGCTCGACGGGGGCGACGACACCGTTGGTGACGAGAACGCCCAGCCAGTCGTGAGCGCCCACCGCGATGTCGGGGCCCTCGCCCGTCGGAACCTGCTGGACGAACTGGTCGCGGATGTCGCCGAACTCCTTCTGCACGAGCTTGACGTCGACACCGGTCTCCTCGGTGAACGCGGCAGCTGCGTCCTCGAGGACCGACGCGCGGTCCGCGTCGACCCAGACCGTGATCTCGCCGGCCGACTCCTGGTCGCCCGAGTCTCCGTTGTCGGCGCCGCCGCCGGCGCAGCCGGCGAGGGTCAGGGCCGAAACAGCAGCGATCGCGCCGAAAGCGGCGATGCTCCTCTTGTTCACCTTCATTGGTGGGTGCCTCTCTTGAGTGCTGATGTAGTGCCGACCTTCGAGCCGACGCTGAAGACCGTTCCTGAGTGCCCGCAGCGAACGGAGAACGGGTTCACCGGAACTGCAAGCGCTTACATTCTGACTGATGGCAAGGATTCAGGCAACTCGCACCTTGACAATCGATACCGCCCTGTGACATTCGCATCACCGTGGAACCGCTTGCATGAACGCGGCCGGGACTCTTCGCGCCTCCGGCACCGGCTCCGCTGCGCGGCGCGCGCACGCCGATAGACTGCCGCGCATGGCAGATTCCTCCTTCGACATCGTCAGCAAGGTCGACCACCAGGAGGCCGACAACGCGCTCAACCAGGCCCGCAAGGAGGTCGAGCAGCGCTACGACTTCAAGGGCACGGGGGCCTCGATCGAGTGGAGCGGCGAAGCCGTCCTGATCAAGGCGAACTCCGAGGAGCGCGCGAAGGCCGTGCTCGACGTCTTCCAGTCCAAGCTCATCAAGCGCGGCATCTCGCTCAAGAGCCTCGAGTCGGGCGAACCGGTCGCCAGCGGCAAGGAATACCGCATCACCTCGACCATCAAGGACGGCATCTCGTCCGAGAACGCGAAGAAGATCTCGAAGATCATCCGCGACGAGGGCCCGAAGTCGGTGAAGTCGCAGATCCAGGGAGACGAGCTGCGTGTGCAGTCGAAGTCCCGCGACGACCTCCAGGAGGTGCAGCGCCTGCTGAAGGCCGCCGACCTCGACGTCGACCTGCAGTTCGTCAACTACCGCTAGTACTCACCCCTGGCGTGGTCGCGTCGCCCAGGTGAACGGCTCGGTCACGGGATCTCCTCCACACTCACGGACCACGCGGGAAGCGGATCAGCGAAACGGCTCCAGGCCACAGGACCGGCGGCGAGCTCGTCATCTGTGATCGCGGCGGTGTCGAGCGCGTCGCGAATTCCGTACACGTCGAGGTCGAGGCCCGTGAACGGCAGGTCTTGCGCCGTCGTCGCGGTCTCCACATCCGCGGCGATCGGGTCGATCCAGATCGCCGAGCCGACATGGTTCCAGCGCGCGAGGACGCCGGCACGGGTCGCGAGGCGACAGAAGCCGGCCGACCGGAGGATGGTCCCCCAGTCGACCGGAATCGAGTTCGTCCAACACCGTCGACAGTCGGCCTGGGTGGAACGGCCGCGGCTGCTCGTACCGCGACGTCGTCACGCGGCGATCGGTCATGTCGGGACCGTGCTCATCGTTGAGGGCGTGGACCCACCCGGCCCGCTCGAGCAGCGGGGGCGCGCTCCGCCCAGCCGCGAGCAGGGCATGGACGTCTTCTGCGGGCCCGCGGGAGAGACGGACCCGTGCCGTCGGATTGAGATGGGAGGTGATCGCCATGAGGATCGACAGTTCCGCGGTGGGCGTCGATTCCCAGTTCACGAAGGTGATCAGCGTCGCGCACTCGAGGTACGAGATCGCTTGGCGCGCGCGCGATCCGAAGTCGCCCCTGTCATCGCCCGGCCTCACGGATCCGATGAGCGGCCTGCCGTCGCGGAGGTCGTCCCCCAGGTGCACCGCATCGACGACGCAGATGACCGACGAGTGCGGATCGTTCGCGATCGCGAGGTGTGGCAGGTCGCATGCGCTGACCCCGGCGCAGCGGCTGGCCGGCGCGGGGCGTGGCGACCGGTGGGCGCTGGGGCGAGCCGCGCGCGCTAGGCGAGCCGCGCGCCATGGGGCGAGCGGGCTACAAGGGGCGTCAGGGCTGATCGCACCAGGAGAGCGGAGCGTTCGCGGGATCGTCATCGGTTGAAGCTCCGCCCCCGGTCCGCAGAATGCCCGCTCGAGGCATCCGCGTTTCTCACACCTCGCGGGCAACGAAAAGGCCCCGGGTGCTGGGGACACCCGGGGCCTGTCGTCGTCGATAATTCGCTCGTCCACCCCCCGGCGAACGGCACCTGACGACGTGATCTGGGAAGGATCTTGGGGAGGGCCTTCCCGTGAGGCGCTGGGGACACCTCGTGTAGAAGTGTATCCCGATTGGTAGAACCATCGCTGTCCCCTCTTCGGGGGACATTTGTCAGCCGCGTGCGACGTAGCCGTCGAGCCACTCCGCGAGCGTCGTGAACGCCGCTGCACGGGGTCCGGGACGCGAGAGGAACACGTCGTGGATCGCACCCTCGATGCGCGCGATGGTCACGAGGCGCCCGATGCGCGTGGCCGCCCGCGCGATGTCGTCGACCCACAGTACCGAGTCGGTCGACGTCATGGAGTCCCGCCACGCGAGCGGCGGGGTCGACTCGGCCGAGAGCAGCACGAACGCAGGACAGCCGACTTCGACGCCGCCGGCGACGCGGCGATGGCCGTCCAGCACCGCGGCGAGCCAGCCCGGCGCCGTCGGGAAGCCGCGCTCGGGACGCCACGCCGCCTGCTCCTCCCCCGCCGGAAGGGTGCCGATCTCGGCCTGGGCGCGCGTGTAGAAGCCGAGATCGACCGCCGGCTGCGACCCGCGCGGGTCCAGCCGCGCGCGCATCTCGACGAGAGGCGCGAGCGCCTGGCGGCCGATCGCACCGAGCTGCAACTCGAGCCACGGGCTGTTGAGCACGAGCGCGGCGGCGCGCCCCGGGTGCCGGTCCGCCCACAGCGTCAGTGTCAGACCGCCGGTCGAATGACCGAGGAGCACCAGCCGGCGCCGGGTGCCGGCATCCGTCTGCCCCATCGCCTCGAGCGCCGCCTCGATGTCGGCGTCGTAGTCGTCGAGGTCGTCGATGTAGCCCGGCGCGTCACCGTCGCGCAGGCTGCGCCCGTACCGGCGCAGGTCGAGGGCGTAGAAGCGCGCACCGCGCCGCGTCCAGAACTGCGCCACCTCGCGCTGGAAGAAATAGTCCGACCAGCCGTGCACCGCCAGCACGTCGACGTCGCGCAGCGGCGCGAACAGCGACGTGAGAGGGTTCGGGATGGTGCGCACCAGAGTCGCGACGACAGGCCCGGCCTCGTCGTCGACCCCGAGCGGCAAGGTCAGCTGCTCGAACGGAGCCCCGAGGACATCTGGGACCCATTGTCGGAGCTGCCCGGCCATGGCCTCAGCCTACGTGCGCGAACTCACTCGCCGCGGGAGATGCTCACCATGTCCTCGCGCGGCACGACCTTGATGCGAGCCCGCTCGCTCGGTGCGCCCAGGGCCATCTCGTGCTCGTCGAGCCGGTGCCACCCCTCGAGGTCGGTCCACGCGACGCCGCGGGACGCCAGCAGTTCGGGGATCGCCTTCTCGGACGGGTCCGCCGGCTGCCACCACGTGCCCTGGTCGTTGATGAGGTGGCGGATGGTCTCCATCGCGTCGGACTTGGTGTGGCCGATGAGGCCGACCGGCCCGCGCTTGATCCAGCCGGTCGCGTAGACGCCGTTCACGCGCTGGTTGGAGTCCGTGCTCAGCACCTGCCCCTCGCGGTTGGGGATCACGCCGTGCCGCATGTCGAACGGCACGCCCGGCAGCGGCGAGCCGAAGTAGCCGACCGCACGGTACAGCGCCTGGATCGGCACCTCGCGGATCTCACCGGTGCCGACCACGCCGCCCTCGCCGTCGGGACGCGTGCGCTCGTACACGAACGACGACACCCGGCCCTCGGCATCCGTCTTCACTTCGAGCGGCTTGGCGTAGAAGTGCAGGTGCAGACGCCGCGACGCGGTGCCGCCGGCGTTGTTGACGGAGTCGCGCTTGCGCCACGACTGCAGCACGCGGTCGATGACCATGACCTGCTTGTTGCTGGCGATCGCGGCGCGCGAGGCCTCGTCGTAGTCGAAGTCCTCGTCGTAGACGACCATGTCGACGTCGCGCAGCTCGCCGAGTTCGCGCAGTTCGAGCGGCGTGAACTTGACGTTCGCGGGGCCACGACGGCCGAACACGTGCACGTCGGTGACCTTCGAGGCGGCGAGCCCCTCGTAGACGTTGTCGGGGATCTCGGTGGGCAGCAGGTCGTCGGCGTGCTTGGCCAGCATGCGGGAGATGTCGAGCGCGACGTTGCCGTTGCCGATGACGGCGACGGATGCCGCATCCAGCGGCCACTCGCGGGGAACGTCGGGGTGGCCGTCGAACCAGCTGACGAAGTCCGCGGCCCCGTACGATCCGGCGGCGTCGATGCCGGGGATGTCGAGATCGGAGTCGCGGATCGCCCCCGTCGCGAAGATCACGGCGTGGTAGTGGCGCTTGAGGTCTTCGAGGGAGATGTCCTCACCGAAGCGGACGTTGCCGAAGAGCCGGATGTCGCCGCGGTCGAGCACCTCGCGCAGCGCCGTGATGATGCCCTTGATGCGCGGGTGGTCGGGCGCGACGCCGTACCGGACGAGCCCGTACGGCGCCGGCAGCTGCTCGAAGAGATCGATCGAGACGTCGAACTTGCGCTCGGCCTTCAGCAGGATGTCGGCGGCGTAGATGCCCGCCGGTCCTGCACCGACGATCGCCAGCCGGAGCTTGGTCATGTGGGTCCTTTCGGTTCCCCGGTCGTCACGGCCCGGTCGTTGAACGAGCGCAGCGAGACGAGACGCGGGTGCGGCTAACTGGAGCGGTCGGCGACGGCTTGGGCGAAACGCGTCAGCCCTTCGCGCACGGGCCCGTCGGGCAGCGGCGCGAGGGCATCGATGGCCTCCTGCGACCACGCGCGGGCCAGCTCGCGGGTGGCCGCGGTGGCCTCGTGCTCGCGCAGACGCGCGAGCGGCTCGTCGAGGATGGCCGGGTCGGCGCCGTCGGCGATGCGCGCGACGCCGTCGTCGATGCGGGCACGGAGCTCTCGGGACGCGTCGTCCGTCCGCTGACCGAGCACGAGGTACGGCATGGTGGGGACGCCGGCGCGCAGGTCGGTGCCGGGCACCTTTCCGGTCTCGTCGGGGTCGGCCGACAGGTCGATGACGTCGTCGAGCAGCTGGAAGGCGACGCCGGCCTTCTCGCCGAACGTCATCATCGGCTGCTCGAGCTCTTCCGGCCCGTTCGAGAAGATGATGCCGGCCTGCGCCGCTGCGGCGATGAGCGAGCCGGTCTTGTCGGACAGCACCTCGAGGTAGAACTCCGCCGGGTCGTCGCCTTCGCCGGGGCCGACCGTCTCGTGCATCTGCCCGAGCACCAGCCGCTCGAACGTGTCGGCCTGGAGGTGGATCGCACGTTCGCCGTGGCGGGCCATGATCTGGCTCGCCCGGGAGAACAGCAGGTCGCCGGTGAGGATCGCGACGCTGTTGCCCCACACCGCATGGGCGCTGGGAACCCCGCGGCGCTTGTCGGCGGCATCCATCACGTCGTCGTGATACAGCGAGCCGAGATGGGTCATCTCGAGCGCCGTGGCCCCTTCGATGACCTCGTCGGTGATGCCGTCGCCCAGCTGCGCCGTCAGCAGCGCGAGCATCGGGCGCACGCGCTTGCCGCCCGCCTCGTAGAGGTAGCGGCTGGTGGCGTCGGCGAGCGCGTCGGTCACGCGCAGCTCGCGTTCCAGGGCACTGTCGACGCGCTTGAGACCGGCCTCGACCGTCGACTGGAGCCTGCGCGAACGCGGCCCAGCGAAGACGCGGTCGGAAAGGCCCAGGTTGCCCGCGATATGCGAGCCCGGCGCGGTCGGAGTCACGTGCCCAGCCTATCGGGGGTCCGGTCCCGGTCGTTGAGCGAGCGAAGCGAGACGAAACGCCATGGCCTCCGCGTCGGCTCTCTGCGATTCGCCTCGCTCGCTGGCACCCGCTCGCTCAACGACCGGAACTCGCCGGCTTGGTGCCGCGATGCAGGGCGACGATGCCCATCGAGAGGTTGCGGTAGGCGACGTCGCTCCAGCCCGCCTCGCGGATCCATGCCGAGAGCGTCGGCTGGTCGGGCCAGTCGCGGATCGACTCGTTGAGGTAGTCGTAGGCGTCGGCGTTCGAGCTCACGGTCTTCGCGACGACCGGCAGCACGCGGTCGTTGTAGAAGCGGTAGAGGCCGCGGAACGTCTTCGACGGCGGGTGCGAGAACTCGCAGACGACGAGGCGCCCGCCGGGCTTGGTCACCCGCAGCATCTCGCGCAGCGCCTTCTCGGGCTCGACGACGTTGCGCAGCCCGAACGAGATCGTGACCGCGTCGAACTCCTCGTCGCCGAACGGCAGCGCGGTGGCGTCGGCCTCGACGAACGACAGATTCGGGATGCCGCGATGACGGCGCGTGCCCTCCGCGATCATGCCGGGCGAGAAGTCGGCCGCGACGACGTACGCGCCGCTGCGGGCGAGGGCGACGCTCGAGGCGCCGGTGCCTGCGGCCAGATCGAGGATGCGCTGTCCGCGCCTCGGGCTCACGGCGCGGGTCGTGGCCGCACGCCAGAACCGGTCGTTGCCCATGCTCAGGACCGTGTTGGTGCGGTCGTACCCGGCCGCGACCTGGTCGAACATGCCGCTCACGCGCGACGGGTCCTTATGGAGGTCGGCGCGGTTCGGCTCGTGAGCGGAGGGGTCGGATGCCACGGCTTCGAGTCTAGGCCGCGGGCTCGCTGCGACCGCGGGTCAGGCTGCCGCGAGGGCGGAAAGCCGCGCGAGCCAGGCATCCGGCGTCGCATCGTCGAAGGGCGCCTCGCCGGCGCCGACCCTGCGCTCGAGGTCGACGGCGAGCGCCTCGAGCCGCTCGACGACCTCGGGCGGGTAGCCGTGGGCGGCGCGGTGCTCGTCCCACTCGTCGCGGTCGTCGATGTAGAGCCCGCGGCCGTCGATGGCCTTGACGACGTCGAGGTCCATGTCGATCCCGGTGGGCGCGCGCTCCTCCCAGCGGATGTCCCAGGCGATGTCGATGTACACGCGCACACGATGCGGCAGGGCGTGCACGGTCACGGCGTGGTCGCCCGACGGCGGCAGCAGCGTCACGTTGTCGACTTCGGCCGGGAACGACAGACCGGGCCGCACGTTGGCCCAGCCCGCAGGCTGGCCCAGCCAATCGCCCCAGCGGTCGCGGCCGAGGTAGATGGCGTCGTTGACCCAGTGCGGACTGCCGTCCCATTTGCGCCAGCGGAACTGCACCGCAGTGCCCGGCTGCGGGCGATCTGAGACGGCGTCGTCGGTCACCCGGCGAGTCTAGGCTGGAAGGGTGACATCTTCGCACCGCCCGCCTCAGCTGGTGGTCGAGACCCGCGAGATCGAGCCCGTCGACGACCTCCTCGCGTTCACCTCCCCGGCCGCGCCGCTGGCGTGGCTGCGCCGCGGCGACGGCATCGTCGGGGTCGGCACCGTCGGCGGCTACGAGAACGGCCCGGCGCTGCCGCCCGGATTCGACCGGGAACGGATGCCGTCGCCCGCCGACAGCTGGCGGTGGCTGGCCGAGGGCGCCGTGGTCGACGACCCGGTGGATCTCCCCGGCACCGGCCTGGTCGCTTTCGGCACGCTCGCGTTCGACGCCCGGTCGACGGCGACGAGCCGGCTCGTCGTCCCGCAGCTGGTCGTGGGCCGGCACGAGGGACGCTCGTGGGTCACCCGCATCCGCTCGGAATCCGACCTCGAAGCGCCCGAGCTCGAGCCCATCCCGTACGGGCCGTACTGGTCGGGCACCCTGGGACCGGGCGCGCTCGATCCCGCCGGGTACCAGGTCGCCGTGCGCGCCGCCGTCGACGCCATCGCACGCGGCGAGCTCGAGAAGGTCGTGCTCGCCCGCGACCTGGTGGGCACGATCCCCGCCGGCGCCGACCTGCGACGGCTCGTCCGCGCGCTCGCCCACGACTACCCCGACACCTGGACGTACGCCGTGGACGGGCTCATCGGAGCGAGCCCCGAGACCCTCGTGACCGTCTCGCGCGGCGCGGTGACCGCGCGCGTGCTGGCCGGCACGATCCCGCGCGGAACCGACGCGGCCGACGATGTCGAGGCATCCGCGACCCTCGCGCACAGCGCGAAGGACATCGAGGAGCACCGCTACGCCGTGCAGAGCGTGCTCGACACGCTCGGCCCGCACGTGACCGGGCTGCGCGCCGACGCCGAGCCGTTCACGCTCGAGCTGCCCAACCTGTGGCACCTCGCGACCGATGTCGCGGGAGAGATCGCCGACCACGCGTCGTCGCTCGACCTCGTGGCGGCGCTGCACCCGACTGCGGCGGTCGCGGGCACGCCGACGGATGCCGCGGTCGAGGCGATCCGCCGGCTCGAGCCGTTCGACCGCGGCCGCTACGCCGGACCGGTGGGCTGGGTCGACGGCGACGGCGACGGCGAGTGGGCCATCGCGCTGCGCTGCGCGCAGATCGGCGCCGGGCCGACGCGCGGGTACGCGGAGTTCCGTGACACGATCCCCGTCGTCGCGCACGCGGGCGCCGGCATCGTCGCCGCGAGCGACCCCGAGACCGAACTGCTCGAGACCCGTGTCAAGTTCAGGCCGATCGTGGATGCCATCGCATGAACGCGCCCTCGTCGCTGCCGACGCGCGGGAGCGCGGTGCTCACGAACCTGCGGCTCGTCGACGGCGTCACGCCGGAGCCGCAGGAGGGACTCGCCCTCGTGATCGAGGAGGGCGTGATCGCGGAGGTCGCGGCGGAGGCATCCGTCCCGTCCTCGACGGAGGTGATCGACCTCGACGGTGCCTTCGTGATGCCCGGGCTCGTCAACATGCACAACCACTTCTCGCTGTCGCTGCCCGGTCCCGGCGGCGACGCCGTGAGCGCGCTCGGGCCGCACGACCTGGCGCTGTACATGGCGGATGCCGCACGCCGGACGCTGCTCGCCGGCGTCACGACCGTGCGGTGCGTGGCCGAGAAGTCCGGGGCCGACTTCGCACTGCGGCGCGCGATCGAAGCCGGGCTCGTGCCCGGACCGCGGATCCGGACGGCGGGACGCGCGCTGTGCTGCACCGGCGGGCACGGGCACGACACCGACGACACGGTCGAGTGCGACGGCGCGGACGCCTTCGCCCGTGGCGTGCGCGGTCAGATCGCGCTCGGCGCGGACCTCGTCAAGCTCATGATCTCGGGCGGCATCGCCGGCGAGCACGAGCAGATCACCACCGCGCAGCTGACCCGCGACGAGATGGCGGCCGCGATCACGACCGCGCACGCGTGGGGACGCAAGGTCACCGCGCACGCCGGTCCGGCGCCGGTCATCGCCGAGGCGGTCGAGCTCGGCCTGGACTGCGTCGAACACGGCTACGAGCTGACGCCCGACGTCGCGCGGCTCATGGCGGAGCACGGCACGGCGCTCGTGCCGACGCTCGTCGTCACACGCGCGTCGGCGTTCTTCGACGACCTCGGCGTGCCGCCGTGGATGCAGGAGCGCTCGCTCGGGGCCGGCGAACGCCACCGGGAGTCGTTCCGGTACGCCCTCGACGCCGGCGTCGAGGTGCTGCTGGGCAGCGACATGCCGCCGTACTGGGCGTTCGAGGGGACGACCGCGATCGTGCGAGAGCTCGAGCACATGGAGGCCGGCGGCCTGACCGGGCATGACCTCGTCCGCGCGGCGACCGCGGCGCCGGCGCGGTGGCTCGGCGACGAAGAGCGGTACGGGATGCTGCGCCCCGGCCTCGCCGCGGATCTCGTCGCGATGCGCGAAGACCCGACGGCCGGGATCGGGGCGCTGCGCACGCTCGAGCTCGTGATGAAGGCCGGGGTCGTCGTGCGCGATGACCGCGGCTGCGGTCGTCCGTAGGCTCGGGGCGTTTCGTCTCGCTTCGCTCGCTCAACGACCGGGGGCTGCTGCCGGTCGCCGAGCGCGACGAAACACACCCGGGGGCTGCTGCCGTTCGTTGAGCGAGCGAGCGCCAGCGGCGGCCTCCGGTCGTTGAGCGAGCGAGCGCCAGCGAGCGAGACGAAACGCCCCGGGCCCTTCGGTCGTTGAGCGAGACGATACGCCCGCGGCGGCCTCCGGTCGTTGAGCGAGCGAGCGCCAGCGAGCGAGACGAAACGCCCCAGGCTGCTCTCGGTCGTTGAGCGAGACGAAACGCCCCGGGCTACTGTCGGTCGTTGAGCGAGCGAGCGCCAGCGGCGGCCTCCGGTCGTTGAGCGAGCGAGCGCCAGCGAGCGAGACGAAACGCCCCGGCCCGCACAGACTCAGCGGCCGTTGAGCAGCGACCGCAGCGGGTCGAGGCCCATCGGACCGAGCGCGAGGGCGTCGCGGTGGAAGTCGCGGAGCGAGAACGCACCGCCGAGCCGGCGCTCGCGCGCGGCGCGCGCCTCGAGCCACAGCCGCGCCCCGACCTTGAACGCGAGCGCCTGCCCCGGCCAGCCGAGGTAGCGGTCGACCTCGAATCCGGCGAGCGCGGGTTCGACGAGCGCGAGCTCGACGAGCAGGCGGCGCGCGAGCTCCGGCGTCCACTCCCCCTCGGCCGCGAACGCGTTCGGCGGAATCGGTCGCCCGGTGTGCAGCCCGATGTCGGCGACGATGCGCACCGACCGCCAGATCTGGCCGAGGAGCAGCCCCAGCCGCTCCGCCGGGTCCCGGATGAGCCCGAGCTCGTCGGCGAGCTGCTCGGCGTAGTGCGCCCACCCCTCGGCGTACCCGTGGATGTGGCAGAGGTGCCGCTGCCAGGCGTGCAGTTGCGGGTCGGCGGCGGTGAGCACGAACTGCAGATGGTGCCCGGGCACGCCCTCGTGGTGGACGCTCGTCACCTCCTGCCAGCTCGCGGCGACCGGCACGCCGCTCGGGATGGTCCAGACCACGCGGCCGGGTATCGACCCGTCGGGCGCGCCCGGCGTGTAGTAGACCACGCCCGAGGCCGCCTCCGAGACGAGGCATTCGACGTCGCGCACCGAGTCGGGCAGGTCGAACGCCGGCGCGACCGCGTCGATCGACTCGGCCACCCGTGCGGTGAGCCACGTGCGGATCGCGTCGACGCCGTCGAGCCGGAACCGTGGGTCGGCATCGAGCGCGGCGGCCGCGGCCCGCACCGGATCGTCTCCCGTGCCGCCGAGCTCCACCGCGAGCGCGCGGGACTCGGCTACGAGCCGCTCGAGCTCGGCCCAGCCGTACGCATACGTGTCGCCGATGTCGATGCGGGCGCCGAGCATCGCGGCCGCGAGCTCCGGGTAGACCGCCTCGCCCACGCCGTCGGCCGCCGGTGCGACCGGCCGCAGCTCGTCTCGCAGCACCACGGCCAGCTCGGCGAGTGCCGCGGCCGTCTCATCGGCGGCGGCGCGCACGCGCGCGGTGTCGGAGTCCGAGACGCCCGGCGCGACCGGTACCGAGCCGAACCAGTCCGCGGCCACCCACGACTCGACCTGCGCGGCGAGGGTGTCGAGCTGGCGCACGGGCGCGACGCCGGTGCCCGTGAAGCGGTCGGCGTGATCGCGCGACCACCGCAGGGCGGCGATGTACTGGCGCACCGCGGCGGGCGCCGCCTCGAGCCGGCGCACGAGCGCCGCGCCCGCGGCATCCGGCGTCACCGTCAAGCCCTCGAACGCGTACCGCACCAGGTGCACGGGCGTCGCGAGGCCCGCGACGAGGCGCGACGTGAACCCGGTGTCGAAGAGCAGCCGCTCGCGTTCGAGGCGTTCGCCGAGCGCGGCGCGCAGCACCTCGTCGCCGGGCGCGGCGGCCCGCAGCGCGGCGAGGGTCTCGCCCTGCAGCTCGTACCTGCGCTGCAGCCACTCCGGCGACAGGTCGGGCAGCGGCGGCCCGTCGACGCCCAGGGCCATGGCGGCATCGGGTTCGTGCTGGGCCAGCTCGCGGACGTAGGCGTCGGCGACGACGCGGACGGGGTCGGGAACGCTCACCGATTCAGCCTAGGCGGCGGCGCGTTTCGTCTCGCTTCGCTCGCTCAACGAACGCAACCCGGCCGTCGAGCAACGAAGCGCAACGACCGCAACCCGGCCGTTGAGCGACGGAAGCGCAACGAACGCAACCCGGCCGTTGAGCGACGGAAGCGCAACGACCGCAACCCGGCCGTTGAGCGACGGAAGCGCAGCGACCGCAACCCGGCCGTTGAGCGACGGAAGCGCAGCGACCGCAACCCGGTCGTTGAGCGACGGAAGCGCAGCGACCGCAACCCGGTCGTTGAGCGAGGGAGCGCAGCGACCGAGACGAAACGCGCCGCACCCGTCAGCCGGGGACGACGCCCGTGCGGGCCAGCTGCCCGTACCAGAGCCCGCTGTCTTTCACGGTGCGGTCGAGCGTGTCGAAGTCGACGCGCACGATGCCGAAGCGCTTCGCGTACCCGTAACCCCACTCGAAGTTGTCGAGGAGCGACCACACGAAGTATCCCCGCAGGTCGACACCGCGCTGGATCGCCCGGTGCGCGGCCGTGAAATGCCGGCGGAGGTAGTCGAGCCGCTCGGGGTCGGGCACCGATCCGTCCTCGGCCACGACGTCGTCGAACGCGGCGCCGTTCTCGGTCACCATGAGCGGCTGCGCCGGGAACTGCTCCGACAGCGACACCAGCAGCTCTTCGAGACCCTCGGGCGCGATGTTCCAGCCCATGGCGGTGTAGGGCCCGGGCTGCTCGACGAACTCGACGACCTGGTCGCTGCCCGGCCACGCGGTGCCGCCGGCGGCGCCCTTGTGCCCGTCGTTCATCTGCTTCGGCGACACGCCGTCCCACAGCCGCACGGTCGCGGTCGAGTAGTAGTTGACGCCGAGCACGTCGATCGGCTGGTGGATCGCGGCGAGGTCGCCGTCCTGCACGAACGACCAGTCGGTGACGGATGCCGTGTCCTCGAGCAGATCGGCCGGGTACTCGCCGCGCAGCAGGGGGTGCGTGAACGCACGGTTCGCGAGGCCGTCGATGCGGCGCATCGCCTCGTCCGCGCCGTCGCCGAGGCCGCGCAGCACGTGGAAGTTGAGCGTCACCGAGTACTGCGGGTCGCCGGTCGAGGTCGCCCGGAGCGCCTGGACGGCCCGCCCGTGGGCGAGGTTCAGGTGGTGCACCGCGGCCAGCGCGGCGGCGGGCTCGTGGCGGCCCGGCGCGTGCCCGCCCTGGCCGTAGCCGAGGTAGGCCGAGCACCACGGCTCGTTGAGCGTCGTCCAGGTGTGCACGCGGTCGCCGAGCGCCGCACCCATGATCTCGGCGTAGCGCTCGAACGCGTCGGCGGTCGCACGCGAGGGCCAGCCCCCGGCATCCTCCAGCGCCTGCGGCAGGTCCCAGTGATATAGCGTCGCGACCGGGCGGATGCCGCGCTCGAGCAGCCCGTCGACGAGACGCGAGTAGAAGTCGACGCCGGCCTGATTCACCGCACCGGTTCCCGTCGGCTGGATGCGCGGCCACGCGATCGAGAACCGGTAGGCGCCCAGGCCGAGCTCCTTCATGAGGTCGAGGTCGCTCTCCCAGCGGTGGTAGTGGTCACATGCGACATCGCCGGTGTCGCCGTTCCACACCTTGCCGGGCGTCTTCGAGAAGGTGTCCCAGATCGACGGGCCCCGGCCGTCCTCGTCGAACGCGCCCTCCACCTGGTACGCGGCCGTCGCCGACCCGAACGTGAACCCGGGAGGGAACACCAGACCGGCGTCGCGGTAGTCGGGGTTCCCCTGCGGTCCAGGGCGTGCCGTCTCGTTCTGCTCGCGCAACGACCGGCGAGAGGGTGTCGTCATCTGGTCACCTCCGAGAGATTCACCCTAAAGGACTGCGAGCGCCCGTCGGGGTTCGTGACGGTGACGGATGCCTCGCCCTCTCCGCCCGGGAAGACCCGCAGCCGCAGGCCGTCGAGGTAGTCGTAGTCGGGTCGGTCGCTGCGCGCACCCCAGGGGATGACCGCCCCCGGCCGCACGTACAGCGGCAGCGAGGTGAAGCCGTGGTTCTCACGCCGCCACGAGCCGCCCTGGACCTCCTCGCCGGTGAGCAGATTCGTCCAGGTGCCCGCCGGCAGGTAGAACTCGACGTCTCCGGATGCCGAGAGGACGGGCGCGACCAGGAGGTCGCGGCCGAGCATGTACTGCTGGTCGAGGTACGCGACCGCGGGGTCGTCGGGGAACTCGAGCTGCATCGGCCGCAGCGTCGGCAGGCCGGTGGCGGCGGCATCCACCCCCGTCTGGAACAGGTACGGCATCAGGTGCATCTTGAGGTGCGTGAAGACGCGCGTGACCTCGACGGCCTCCTCGTCGAAGGCCCACGGCACGCGGTACGAGCCCGAGCCGTGGAAGCGGGAGTGCGAGCCGAGCAGACCGAAGGCGGTCCACCGCTTGAACACCGTGGCATCCGGCGTTCCCTCGAAGCCGCCGATGTCATGGCTCCAGTGCGCGAAGCCCGAGAACGCGAGCGACAGCCCGCCGCGCAGCGTCTCGGCCATCGACTCGAACGTCGAGGTGGAATCGCCACCCCAGTGCACCGGCATGGTCTGGCCGCCCGCGGTCGCCGAGCGCGCGAACAGCACCGCCTCCCCTTCGCCGCGCGCCTCGACCAGCACGTCGTACACCGCCTGGTTGTAGAGCTGCGTGTAGAGGTTGTGCATGCGCTCGGGGTCCGAGCCGTCGAAGTAGGCGACGTCGAGCGGGATCCGCTCGCCGAAGTCGGTCTTGAAGCAGTCGACGCCCTGATCGACGAGGGCGCGCAGCTTCGACTGGTACCACGCCGTCGCCTCGGGGTTGGTGAAGTCGACCAGGCCCATGCCGGCCTGCCACAGGTCCCACTGCCACACCGACCCGTCGGGGCGCTTCACGAGGAATCCCTGCGACGCGGCCTCGTCGAACAGCGGCGAGCGCTGCCCGATGTACGGGTTGATCCACACGCACACGCGCAGGTCCTTCTCGTGCAGCCGCGCCAGCATGGCCGACGGTTCGGGGAACACCCGCGGATCCCACTCGAAGTCGCACCAGTTGAACTCGCGCATCCAGAAGCAGTCGAAGTGGAACACCGACACCGGCAGCTCGTGCCGGGCCATCTCGTCGATGAACGACGTGACGGTCGCCTCGTCGTAGTCCGTCGTGAACGATGTCGAGAGCCACAGCCCGTACGACCACGCCGGCACGACCGGCGGCCGCCCGGTGAGCGCCGTGTAGCGCGTCAGGACGTCCTTCGGGGTGGGACCCGCGATCACGAAGTACTCGAGCTCCTCGCCCGCGACCGAGAACTGCACGCGCTCGACCGCTTCCGAGCCGACCTCGAACGAGACGTGGCCCGGGTCGTTGACCAGCACGCCGTACCCGCGGCTGGAGAGGTAGAACGGCACGTTCTTGTAGGCCTGCTCGCTCGAGGTCCCGCCGTCGGCGTTCCAGATCTCGACCGTCTGCCCGTTCTTGACGAGCGGACCGAAGCGCTCGCCGAGGCCGTAGACGAGCTCGCCCACCCCGAGGTCGAGCTGCTCGTGGACGTAGGTCGCCGACCGCGGTGCGCCGAGGCCGCCGCGAGCGTTCCCGGCGACGCCGTGCGCGGCATCCGTCGCCTGCGCCAGCTGGATGTAGCCCTGCGCCTTGCGGCCGCTGCCGGTGAGCCGCACCCCGTCCTGTTCGAACGACAGCGACCAGGGCGCGCCGGGCGCGACGCGCGCCGTCAGCGGTCCGGTCGCGAGCACCCCGCCGTCGACGGCGACGGATGCCTCGCCCGCTCCGCCGTCGACGGCACCGGGCAGGCCGAACCCGCCGTGCCACGCCCGTCCGCGGTGGTGCGAGATCCGCACGCGCACCACGCCCTCCAGCGGCGACGACAGCGTGACCGTCAGCACGGGGCGGTTGAGCGTGTCTCCGCGCTGGGAGATGACGCTCGTGGGCGCCGTGACCACGAGACCGGGGCCGTCGGCGGTGGCATCCGTCGCCTCGATGTCGTACGCCTCCTGCGCGTACAGCGCGGTGACGCCCGGTCGGAGCTGCCAGAACCCGTCGGTGAACTTCATTTACTTGACCGCTCCTGCCGTGATGCCGCGTGTGAGTGTGCGCTGGAAGATGAGGAAGAACAGCAGCGTCGGGATGAGGCCCAGCAGTGCCGACGCGCTGGTGGTGGTGACGTCCATGAGCCGGTCCCCCTGCAGCACGCTGATCGCGACCGGCACCGTCTGCGTCGAGTTCGACACCAGGAACGTCAGCGGGATGAGGAACTCGTTCCACGTCCAGATGAAGAAGAAGATGAGCAGCACCGACAGCGTCGGGCGGCTGATCGGGAAGATGACGCGCCACAGGATCTGCCAGCGCGACGCGCCGTCCATCGCCGCGGCCTCCAGCACCTCCTTGGGGAACGTGCCGTACACCGCCGACAGCAGATACGTGCCGAACGCCGCCTGGATGACGGTGAAGATGATGATCACCGACCACACGTTGTTGTAGAGGCCCACCGCCTTGGCCATGAAGTACAGCGGGTACAGCAGCGCCTCCTGCGGCAGCAGGTTCGCCAGCAGGAACAGCAGCACGATCCAGGTGCGGCCCTTCACGCGCCCGATGCCGATGGCGAAGGCGTTGAGCACCGAGATGAGCACCGCCAGCACTGCCGTCATCCCCGCGATGAAGAACGAGTTCCACACCTTCTCGGGGAAGTTCACGCGGTTCCAGAACGCGACGAGGCCGTCGGTGTAGAACGACGTCGGCAGGCTCAGCGGACCGCTGTTGGAATAGTCGGCGGGCGACTTGAACGAGTTCACGACGATCAGGTAGAACGGCGCGACGATGAGGATCGCGGCCACGATCGCGAAGGCGAGCACGAGCCAGTCCACGCCGCCGGGGCGCTTGCGCGTGTTCGCGCGCGGCCGGCGCACGGGCGCGGGCGCGGTGGTGGTGTCGGTGAGGACAGCGGGGGCGACCATCAGAGACCTGCCCTTTCCTTGCGCTCCGAGGCGTTCTGCGCCCGGATGAAGAAGACGGCCACGATTGCGATGACGACCGTCAGGGCCGTCGCGATGGTCGCGCCGTAGCCGACCTGCTGGGCCTGGAAGAACTCGCTGTACGCGTAGTAGGCCGGCACGATCGTCGAGGTGCCGGGGCCGCCGCGCGTCAGGACGTAGACGGGGCCGAAGACCTTGAGCGCCGCGATCGTGCACGTGAGGGTCACGACGTAGACCTCGGGGCGGATGCTCGGCACGGTGATCGCGCGGAACCGCTGCCACCAGTTCGCGCCGTCGAGCTCGGCGGCCTCGTACAGCTCCGGGTCGACGCGCTGCAGCGCCGCCATGAAGATCACGACGGGGTACCCGATCTGGATCCAGACCAGAACCACCATGATGCTCGCCAGTGCCGTGTCGGGACTGCCGAGCCAGTTGTGCGCGAGGTTTCCGAGGCCGATGTTCGTCAGGATCTCGTTGAGCGCACCGTCCTCGGGGCGCAGGATCCAGCCGATCACGATGCCCGCGATCGCCGCGGGGAGGATCTGCGGGAGGTAGTACGACGCGCGCAGGAAGCTCGCGGTGCGGCCGCCGAACTTCGTGCCGATGATGTCGAACAGGAACGCGGCCAGCAGCAGTCCGATGAGCGTCGGCACGACGACCATCGCCACGATCATCCAGACCGAGTTGATGAACGAGGTCCAGAACTTCGCGTCCTGGAACAGCTCGACCCAGTTCTCGAGGCCGATCCACACCGGGGGACGGATGCCGCGGTACTCGGTGAACGTCAGGTAGACGTTCCACACCAGCGGGATCACGATGACGGCGGTCAGCAGCACGAGACCGGGGATCAGGTAGAGCCAGTAGCCGCCCGAGCCGCCGCGGCCGCGCTGCGGGATGAGCGGCTCCTCGGGAGGGAGGCTGGCCCGTCGCGACCGCGCAGGGCGGACGAAGGGGACTGCGGTCATGACCGGTTCCTCACGTGGGGTGTCGGGGCCGTGGAGCGGGAGGATGCCGCGGCCCGCGGCATCCTCCCGCGTCCGTCAGCGGATGCTCGAGACGTACGAGTCGTACTCGTCGCCGAGCGAGGTCTGCACGTCGGCGGGCTGCTTCGTGCCGTTGACGAGCTCCTGGAGCTCGGCCACCAGCGCGTCGTAGAACGTCGGCGTCGGCCAGTCGGGGTAGAAAGACAGCCCGTCCTGCTCGGTGATCGCGTTGAACGCGGCGATGAGCTCCTGGCTCTTCGGGTCGGTGATGTCGGCGGGGTCGGCGGCGACCGGCACGCCGCCGTTGTTGCCGATGATCGCCTGGATCTCGGGACGCATCGTGATGTCGATGAACTCGTACGCGAGGTCCTTGTTCTTCGCGTTCTCGGGGACGACCCAGAGGTTGCCCGACGAGCCGAGGCTGAGGTCCGCGCCGGGGAACGGGAAGATACCCCACTCGAAGCCGGTGATCTCGGTGGCGAAGCGGCCGTACCACCAGCTGCCCGACACGAACATCGGGTAGTCGCCGGCGATGAAGGCGGTGCCTGCGTCCTCGGCCTTCATGCCCGACACGTCCGGCGAGAGGTATCCCGCGTCGACGTACTCCTTGAGCGTCTCGGTCGCGTAGCCGATCTCGTCGCCCTGCCAGTCGACGGGGTTCTCGTAGAGCTGGTAGTCGTTGACGAACTGGCGATCGGCCTGCGACAGCGCGAGCTGATACCACAGCTGTCCGAGCGGGTACTCCGCCCCGGCCTCGGCGAGCGGCGTGATGCCCTGGGCGACCAAGGCGTCGAGCACGTCCACGAACTCGTCGTACGTGGTGGGGACCTCCAGGCCCGCGGCCTCGAACATGTCCTCGTTGTAGTAGACCGTGACGAACTCGCCGTAGTTCGGGATGCCGTACCACGAGCCCGAGCCCATGATGCCGTCCTCGTCGTACCGCGCGGTGGTCTGCAGCGACGGGGCGAGCAGGTCGTCCCAGCCGTACTCGCCGACGGCGTCGTCGAGGCTCGAGAGCAGGCCCTGGCTCGCCAGGAGGCCTGCGGTCGCGTTGCCCTTGTTGTACTCGAGCAGGTCGGGTGCCTCGTCGGAGTTGAGTACCTGGCTCGCCGTCGAGCGGATCTGCTCGAAGCCCTTCGCCTCGAACTCGACCGTCGCGCCGGTCTCTTCCTCGAAGATCCGGATGGCCTCGTCCCAGGCCTTGCCCATGGCGCTGTCCTCACCCTCGTAGTGCCACAGCGTGAGGGTGTTCGCGTCCTGCTCCGAGTCGCCGGGTCCGCCCGAGCAGGCGGCGAGGGCGAGGGCGGCGGCCGACAGCGTGCCGACGACCGCGAGGGTCCTTCTGGTGGTGGTGCGTGCCATCGTCGGCACTCCTTTCTTGATCCCCATGACGGGGAGCGGGGGGTCGATGTGAAATTGTCGAAGCGCTTCGATAGCGGGTATGCGGAAGCGCCGTCGGGTGGGAGGGTTCAGTCCGCGGACGCCGGCGGGGGTGCCACCGTGCCGCGATCGATATAGGCGGGCGGGATGAGGTGCAGTCCCGGCTCGGGGCGCTCCGGGGTGAGGCTGCGCACCGCGAGGGCGACGGCGAGGTCGCACGACGGCTCGGGATCGAGCGGGATCACGTCGACCGGGTGCGTCAGCCGCGACGTGTCGAACGACGCCGCGACCGAGACGACCGACACGTCTGCGGGGACCGACATCCCCCGCTCGTCCAGTTCGGCCAGCACCACGGCGTGGACGTCGTCGGCGGCATGCACGAGGAGGGCCGTCGCACCGCCGTCGAGGAGGTCGGCGACCGCCGCGCGCGTCGTCTCGGCACTCGGGAGGCGGTCCCCCGAGACGCGGAAGGCGTGCGCGACGCCGCGCTCGTCTGCGCGGCGCTCGAACGCCCGCCGCACGCGCGGGGGGAAGTTCGACTTCTCGTACGCGACCTGCGACTGACCGACGAGCCCGACCGACCGATGGCCCGCGTCGGCGATCCGGTCGACGGCGAGCGCCGCGGCCGCGTCGAAGTCGAGGTCGACGCACACGAGCCCCTCGTGGTCGTCAGGGACGCCGATGAAGACCGTGGGGGTCTCGATCGACCGTGCGAGCGCGACCCGCTCGTCGTCGGGGGCGACGTCGAGCACGAGGATCGCGTCGACGAGCCCGCTCCCGGCGACGCGCGCCATCCCCGCCGAGGCGTCCTCCTCGGTCAGGAGCAGGATGTCGTACTCGCTGCGCCGCGCGGCGACGGTGGTCGCCAGCACGAACGACATGTGGGTCGGTGCGTGCGTGTCGCGCCGGAGCGGCTCGGTGAGGGCGAAGATGTGCGTACGGCTCCCCGCCAGCATGCGGGCTCCGGCGTTGGGGCTGTAGCCGAGCTCGCGGACCGCGCGCTCGATGCGCTCGCGCGTCGCCGGCGAGATCGGGCGCTTGCCGCTGAGCGCGTACGACACCGTGCTGATCGAGACGCCGGCGGCCTCGGCCACCTCGTTGATCTTCACCATGTCCACTCCGTCGTTCGCCTCGGCTGCCTTGCCGGCTGCGGCGACTCCCCGTTCGAATCAGGGAGTCGAAGCGCTTCGCGAAACGCTTCGACGACATGGTAGACACACGCGGGCGAGCGGCGCAAGTATTTGGTGGTTTTTCCCAACAAATACGTGCACCGCTCGCCGGACCGGGTTCACACCGAGCGCTGGTAGGCCCTGATCGACCGCACCGCCCACAGGAATGCGAGACCCGCGAGCACGACCAGACCCGAGAGCTCCCACCATCCTGCTGCCGGATAGTCCCCCGAGAGCCCGCCGCGCCCGAGCTCGACCGCCCACGTCATCGGGTTCCAGCGAGCAACGTCCTGCACCCACGGCGGCAGAAGGCCGGCGGGCATCATGGTCGTCGACAGGAAGGTCGCGGGCAGCACGATGAGCTGCGAGAGGCTGATGAGCGCGATCTGGCTGCGGGCGATCAGGGCCACGGCGGTGGATGCGCAGCAGAACACCGTCGCGAGCACGGTGGCGACGCCGAGCGCGGCGAGCATGCCGCCGAAGCCGCCCGGGTAGCGGGCCCCCGCCAGCCATCCGATGCCGAGCACCACGAGCGACTGCGCGAGGTTCAGCACGAGCTGCTGCGCGAGCTGGCCCGTGATGAGGGCCGACCGCCGCACCGGCGAGGTCAGGTACTGGTCCATCACTCCCGAGTTCATGTCGTCGATGAAGCCGGTACCCGCCCACGCCCCCGAGTACAGCACGGTCATCATGAGGATGCCGGGCACGAGGTAGTCGATGTAGCCTCCGGTTCCGGTGCCCGCCGACGCGCCGAACTGCGGGAGCGCGCCCAGCGACGCGAACACCTGCCCGAACAGCACGATCCAGATGACGGGCTGGATCAGCGACATGACCGGACCCCAGGCCTGCCGCAGCGACGCGAGGAGCCAGCGACGCAGCACCTGCCCGGTCTGGGTGAACCATCCTGCGCGCGCGGGGGCGAGGGCCGGCGAGAGGGTGAGCGTCGTCATGCTGCGGCTCCTGTCGTCGAGGCGTCGCCGAAGGTGTGGCCGACGAAGTGCAGGTACACGTCGTCGAGGGTGGGGTGGGATGCCGCGACCTGCCCGTAGCGCACGCCCGCGGCATCCAGCGCGGCGATGACCGCGCCGACGGCCGCCGACGCGTCGTCGGTGCGGGCGGCGAGCACGCCGTCGACGCCCGATGCCTCGACCACGACATCGCGCAGCCCCGCGATGCCCGCGACCGCGGCGCGCACGGCGGCGGGGTCGGGCTCGACGAGGCTCACGCGCAGCGAGTCGCCGTGCAGCCTCGCCTTGAGCTCGGCCGGCGTGCCCTGCACGACGGCGCGCCCACGGTTGACGAGCAGCAGCTCGTCGGCGAGGCGGTCGGCCTCCTCCATGTAGTGCGTCGTGAGCACCACCGTGAGCGCCTCCTCGCCCGAGAGCCTGCGGATCTCGGCCCACATCGCGGCGCGCGCCTCGGGGTCGAGGCCCGTGGTGGGCTCGTCGAGGAACAGCACGCGCGGGCGGTGCACGAGGGCCGCCGCGACGTCGAGGCGCCGGCGCATTCCCCCCGAGAACCTGCTGACGGGACGAGCGGATGCCTCGGCCAGCCCGAATTCGCCGAGCAGGCGCATCGCGCGGCTCCGCGCCTCGCCGGCGGCCACGCCCCGCAGGCGCGCCGCGATCTCGAGGTTCTCGCGTGCGGTGAGCAGCGGGTCGGTGCTCGTGCCCTGCGACACGTATCCGATCGACGCGCGCACCGACCCCGGGTCGGCGGCGACATCGTGCCCCGCGACGACGGCGGTGCCGCTCGTCGGACGCGACAGCGTCGTGAGGATCTTGGTGGTGGTGGACTTGCCCGCGCCGTTCGGACCGAGCAGGCCGAACACGCGGCCCGCCGGCACCGAGAATCCGACGCCGTCCAAGGCTCGGACGGCGGGCTTGCGGCCCCGTCCGGGGTAGACCTTCACGAGGTCGCGGGCGACGATCGCGTGGTCGTCGCGGAGGGTGTTCTCAGGCATGGCGAAGCATCCCTTCCTTCGAGTGGAGTCGAGTGCCCGATCGTCGAGGGAGCGGGCGGGGAACGAGCGGGACGAGAGGCTCGAGGCGTGGCGCGTCTCACCTCGCTCGCTCAGCGAGCGGTGGCGTCGGACTTCTTGTCGGTGCCGAAGAGCATGCGCGCCAGCACGAGCATCCACAGCGCGAAAGCGACGGCGAAGGCCACCGGCGCCCACCACCAGCCGACGGTGAACACGAGCACCGCGATCGCGGCGAACGCCAGGATCCAGATGGCCACGGTGTAGATGCCGAAGCGTGCGGCGGCCTCGGGCTCGCGCTCGAACCGGTTCGGCGGCTCCTGCGCGTGCGCGTGCCGCGTCCAGGCCTTGTGGCGGTTGGTCTGGGTGGCGCCGAGGAAGGCGAACAGCAGGATCGCCGCGATCACGCCGAGCGCCACGAAGACGATCCCCCACACCGGCATCGACCCGGCCCACACCAGTCCGCCGACGCCCAGGCCGAACGCGCCGAGGAACGTCGCGAGGGCATAGCCGCCCGCGCGCTGCTGCGGCATCGGATGGTTCGTCGTCGTCTCCTGCGAGAGGGAGTCGCCCACGAGGAGCCCGAGCGCCGTCGACGCGAAGCCGAGGAAGGCGATCTGACCGCCGAGGACGATGGGCAAGACGCCCACCGCGCTGAGGACGCAGAGCGTGATGCCGAGCACGGCCACGCCCGCCCAGATCACCGCCCGAACGACGAACCCCGGCTGGGGCCGGACACGGTACCGCTGATACTGGGCGGCGTAGTCGGCGCCTCGCGCGGCGCCTCGGGCCGACGGTGCGCCGCGGGTCGCGGCATCCGCCCCCTCGTCCGACAGGAGGTCGCGCACATCGCCCAGCTCGGCGACGGCCTCGATCGCGGCATCCGTCGACGTCAGCCCGGTCGTCTCGAGCTCGGCCGCGCGCGCCATCAGGTTGGCGCGCACCTCCTCCTTCAGGTCTTGCGCGTCGGACGTCATCTCGACGCCCTGGAAGGCCTCGTCGAGGAGGCGATGAATGTGGGTGTTCTCGGTCATTGGTCCTGCATGCCCTTCACGTCTGTGCTCTTGGTGGCTGCGCCCTTGACGTCCGCGCCCTTGACGTCCAGGAGGGAGTCGATGATGCGCCGCGTCGCGACCCAGGCCGCGACGTTGCTGCGGAAGACCGCGCGGCCGGCATCGGTGATGCGGTAGTACTTGCGGCGGCCGCCCTGCGTCTCGTCGCCCCAGTAGGACTCGACGAGCCCGTCCTTCTCGAGGCGGCGGTACGTCGCGTAGAGCGTGGCCTCTTTGATCTCGTGCTCGCCGCCGGTCGCATCGCGGATGGCCTTGTAGATCTCGAAGCCGTACGCGTCGCCGTGGCGCAGCAGCCCGAGCACGATCGTGTCGGTATGGCCGCGCAGCAGGTCGGCCGCGAAGGCGTCATCCTGTGTCATGGCAAGTACTGTATCACATCAAGTACTTGACGCATCAGGTATCTATACCGCGTCAATAGCTCGCGCGTACACTCGCGGCATGACGTTCGACGTCGCCGCGGACTCGTACGACCGCTTCATGGGCCGCTTCTCGCAGCCGCTCGCCGAGCTGTTCGTCGAGTGGGTCGCCCCACCCGCGGGCGGGAGGGCGCTGGACGTCGGGTGCGGCACCGGAGCACTGACAGCCGTGCTCGCGCGGCGCTGCGGTGAGACCGAGGTCGCGGGAGTCGACCCGTCCGCGTCGTTCGTGGCGGCCACCAGCGCGCGCTTCCCGTGGGCCGACATCCGCCACGGCACCGCCGAAGCCCTCCCCTTCGACGACGGCCTCTTCTCGGCGGCGCTCGCCGAACTGGTGGTGCACTTCATGACGGATGCCGCAGCCGGCGCCCGCGAGATGCTGCGCGTCACGCGGCCTGGCGGCGTGATCGCCGCGTGCGTGTGGGACTTCGCCGGGCACCGGGCACCGCAGAGCACGTTCTTCGACGCCCTGACGGCGACCGTCGACGGCGTCGACGATGAGACCGATCGGGTCGGCGCGCGCCGCGGCGATCTCGCGCACCTGCTGCGCGGCGCCGGCTGCGTGGACGTGAGCGAGACCGAGCTCGGCGTCACCGTCGGCCACGCCGGCTTCGACCAGTGGTGGGAGCCGTACACGCTCGGCGTCGCCCCCGCCGGCCGCCAGCTCGCCGCCCTGTCACCCGAGGATCGCGAGCGCGTCCGCGCGCGGTGCGCCGAACTGCTGCCCGCCGGGCCGTTCGACGTCGCCGCGACCGCGTGGGCAGCGCGCGGCATCGTGCCGTAGGCGGCGTCAGCTCGCGGCGAGGCGCTGCTTCTCGACGGCGACGTCGAAGGTCGCCGCGGGCCACTGCGGGTCGATGTCTTCGAGCGCCTCGAGCAGCAGGTGCTGCACCGCGAGCCGCGCGTACCACTTGCGGTCGGCGGGCACGACGTACCACGGCGCATACGTGGTCGAGGTGCGCTCGAACACCGTCTGGTACGCGGCCATGTACTGCGGCCAGAGCTCGCGCTCGTCGACGTCGCCCGGGTTGTACTTCCAGTGCTTGTCGGGGCGGTCGAGCCGCTCCATGAGCCGCTCCTTCTGCTCCTCGGGCGAGATGTGCAGCATGACTTTCACGACGCGGGTCCCGGCATCCGTCACGCGCTTCTCGAACTCGTTGATCGCCCCGTACCGGCGCTCGATCTCGTCGGCCGGCGCGAGCCGGCGCACGCGGCCGATCAGGACGTCCTCGTAGTGCGAGCGGTCGAAGACCCCGATGATGCCGGGCTCGGGCAGGCGGCGCTCGATGCGCCACAGGAAATCGTGCTCGAGCTCTTCGGGCGTCGGCTTCTTGAACGCCGCCAGGTCGATGCCCTGCGGATCGACGGCTCCGACGACGTGGCGGATGATGCCGCCCTTGCCGGCCGAGTCCATCGCCTGCAGCACCAGCAGGACGGAGGCGTGCGTGGCATCGACGCGGCTGCGGGCGTACAGGCGCTCCTGGTACTCGCTGAGCTGCGCGACCCCCGCCTCGAGATCTTCGGCGGCCTGCACCTTGTCCTGCTCGTATCCCGGAGTCGCGCGCGGGTCGACGTCGGCGAGCGCGAACCCGTCCCCGGCACGCAGCAGGTCTTGCACGTCTCCGGTCCAGTGCCTCTGGCTCTTGGCGATCATGGAGCCATCATGGCGGCCCCGCGCCCGCGCCGTCGAGCGTGGGGCGTGGTCCGGGCGCGGAGCGGAGGAGTGGGGCGGGGGTCAGCGCGGGGTTCAGCGCGGGGGCCGGGGCGGGGGCGGCCCGGGGGCAGAGGTCCGGGCGCGGGGTTCAGCGCGCGGGGGCGGGGGTCCGGGCGCGGGGTTCAGCGGTTGAGCGGGACCTCGATGAGCTGGCGACCGCGCACCGGCGAGGTCAGCACCTGGTCGAGCGCCGCGCGCGTCGTGACGCGGTGATGCTCCCAGCCGTACGCGAGCGCGAGCTGCTCGAGCTCCACGGCCTGCGGCGTGTACAGCACGCGATCCCGCGCGTCACGGCCGGCGACGGCCGCCACCTCGAGTCCGTCGAAGATCGTGCCGCCGCCGTCGTTGCCGACGACCACCTGCAGCCGCGGCTCGTCCTCGTCCGGCGGCAGCAGCAGCGCTCCGGCGTCGTGCAGCAGCGCGAGGTCGCCGAGCAGCACGCGGGTCACGCCCGGGCGTCCGTCGGACTGGCTCGCGACCGCGATCCCCGTCGCCGTGGCGACCGTGCCGTCGATGCCCGCGAGACCGCGGTTCGCGTGCACCGGCACCTTCTTGCCCGCAAGCACCGCGTCGGCCACGCGTACGAGCCGCGACGAGCCGAACACGAGCCGGTCGTGCGGCCAGGTCGCCCGCCACACCGCGTCGACCACGGCGGCGCGGTCCAGAGGTGCGCGGATCGCCGCGAGCTCGTTCGCGATCGCCCCGAGACGCTCCCCCGGCACCGCCGACGCGAGCCCGTCGGCGTCGGGAGCGGCGGGCGCCAGATCGACGGATGCCGCGCGCGAGGCCCGCATCCAGTCGCCCAGCCATTCGCGATCGGGGTCGCCCGGCGCCACCGCGACCGCGTCGACGGCGGCGGTCGTGCCATTGAGGTTGAGCGGCTCGCCCGGACCACGAAGCGCGATCACCTCGACCTGCGGGTCGGCGAGCAGGGCCGCCGTCTCACGGCTGAGCGTGGGGTGTCCGAGCGCCACCACCCGCTCGATCCGGCCGCCGAGCCGGGGATCGCGCAGCAGCTCGCGGTAGCCGTGCACGAGGTGTCGCCCGAACCGGGCGCCGCTGACGATCTCCGCGATGAGCGGCCAGCCGCCCGCATGGGCGAGCGCTTCGGCGTCGGGACCGGCATCCGCCCCGGCGAGCACGACCGTTCGCGGCCCGCGCACGAGCACGAGCGGATCTCCGTCGGGCTCAGCCGCGACATCGGCCTCGCCGATCCCGCCACCGCCTTGATAGAGCGCACCGGATGCCCCCCACGCCGTCTCGGCCGCGGGCGGGCCGGCCACTCCGGCGTGCGCCTCCGACGACGGCGCGTCGGCGTGGTGATCGCCGGCAGTGTGCGCGTCCGACGAAGGTGCGTCGGGGTGGTCGCCGGCGGCCGCGCGGAGCTCGGCCGCTCGCGGGTCGGCCGCTCGCGGGTCGGCCGCTCCGCCGTGCGCGTCCGCCGCTCCGCCGTGCGCGTCCGACGAAGTCGCGTCGGGATCGTCGTCGGCGGTCGCGCCGGACGACGGCGCGGGTACCCCGATCCAGGCCGGGAGCGCACCCGACAGCGGCTCGCGGTAGGGCAGGTTGAGGTGCACCGGCCCTGGCGAGCGCAGGCCCGAGCCGAGAGCGGCGGCGACCGCCTCCTCGGCGACGGCGCGCAGCATGGCGCTCTGCTCGGAGTCGCCGTCGGGGTCCAGGGTCTCGGGCACGGGGAGGTCTGCCTCGAACCGCATGTTCGGCGCGAACATGCCCGGCTGTCGCGTGGTCTGATTCGCGCCCACGCCCCGTAGCTCGGGCGGGCGGTCCGCGGTCAGCAGCAGCAGCGGAACCCCCGAGTGGTGCGCTTCGAGCGCCGCCGGCAGCAGGTTGGCGACCGCGGTGCCCGACGTGCAGACCACGGCCGCCGGCATCCGTGTCTCCCGTCCGATGCCGAGGGCGGTGAAACCGGCGACCCGCTCGTCGATGCGCACGTGCAGGCGCAGCGCGCCGCGCCGCTCGAGCTCGGCCGCGACGAGGGCGGGCGCCTGGGATCGCGACCCGGGGCTCAGCACGACGTGCCGCACGCCCAGCTCGACCAGCCGGCAGAGCAGCGCCGCTGCCGCGTCGGTCGCCGGAGCACCGTCTAGCGGTGCCGCACCCCCCGGCGCGCCGGGCGCACCTTCGGGGTCGGTCGCGTTCGGGTCGGTCGCCGGATCGCCGTCGAGCGGTGCCGGACCCGTCGGCGAGCCGGCCGCACCTTCGGGGTCGGTCGCGTTCGGGTCGGTCGCCGGAGCGCCCTCGAGCGGTGCCGGGTCCCCCGGCGCACCGGGCGCACCCTCGGGGTCGGTCACGTTCGGGTCGGTCGCCGGAGCGCCCTCGAGCGGTGCCGGGTCCCCCGGCGCACCGGGCGCACCCTCGGGGTTCGCGCCGCTCGCGTCGGCGCCGGTCGCGGCCGTCACGTCAGCCGACGGCTCCGCGCTGACCGCGGGTGTCGTCCTCGCCGTCCGCCGGGTGGGCCGGAGGCTCGGCGCGCGGGGTCGAGTTCGGCGCGTCGTCGTCGGCGGTGGTCGCCGCGTCGGCGGGCGCTTCGGCCGATGCCACGGAACCGCTGTCGGGGAGGTGACGCGGGTCGTCGTCTTCGGCGTCGAGCTGCGCGAGCTCCTCTTCGAGGCGGCGGATGCGCTCGTCCTGGTCGCTGATCGTGCCGATGCGTCCGAGGAACTCGGGATCGTCGTCGGGCGCGCGGCGTGCGACCACGGCGGACTTGCGGGTGCGACCCACCACGAGCCACATGATGCCGCCGAGCACCGGCAGCAGCACGACGATGAGGATCCACACCGGCTTGCTCACGCCGCGGTGACGCGACGGGGGCTGCACGGCGCAGTCGACGATGGTGAAGACCCAGAAGATGGCCGCCACCAGGGCCAGTATCAACAGTCCCCTCGCCATTCATCCATCCTAGGCGCGGCAGGGCCTGCGCGGGCGCCGGCGAGCGTCTCGTGACCGAACCGAAGCCCGGGGCACCCGCACCGGGAACGTAGGATTGTCGGGTGAAAGCACGCTCTGCCATCGTCTACTCGGTGCTGCGGCTGCTGGCGTTCCTCGTGCCGTTCGGCGTCCTGATGCTGTTCCCGGTCATGCAGACGTACTACTGGCTCGCCGCGATCTTCGCCGCGCTCATCGGGCTGAGCCTGTCGATCCTGTTCCTGCGCAAGCCGCTCGACGACGTGACAGCGGGCCTCGCCGAGCGCCGCACCCAGTCGCGCACCGCCGTCAGCGACGAAGAGGCCGAGGATGCCGCGGCCGACGCCGCCGCGTCGGACGAGCCCGACCGCCCCTGACCCCTGCGCCTCGGACCGCGCTCCGGCGCCGGCCCGCAGCATCCGTCGCCCGCGAGGCCTGCCTCCGCACCCGCTCAAGCCTGAGAAACCACATGTAGGTTGAGGCACACCCCCCAGCGGTGGTTTCTCAACCTCCGCGTGGTTCCTCAACCTCCGCGTGGTTCCTCAACCTGCGCATGGTTTCTCAACCTCCGTGTGACGCCTCGACCGGCGCGCGGTTTCTCAAGCTCCAGGGCGCCGGGCCGAGGCATCCGCCGCCCGCGCTAAGCGCCCACCCACCCCGCTCGAGGTTGAGAAACCACATATAGGTTGAGGCACGCCCCAAACCGTGGTTTCTCAACCTGCGCATGGTTTCTCAACCTCCGCGTGACGCCTCGACCGGCGCGCGGTTTCTCAAGCTCCGGGGCGCCGGGCCGAGGCATCCGCCGCCCGCGCTAAGCGCCCACCCACCCCGCTCGAGGTTGAGAAACCACATATAGGTTGAGGCACGCCCCAAACCGTGGTTTCTCAACCTGCGCATGGTTTCTCAACCTCACCGGCCGCGAGGCCGCGAGGCCCCGAGTCCGCGAGGCCCGCGAGGCCCGCGAGACCCGCGAGGCCGCGGAGGCGACGGCGGGACGGCGGGGGGATCAGCCGATGAACGCCCACATGAGGAACGCGCCGTAGGCGACCGAGGTCAGCGACGTGAGGCCGAGGGCGACGACGAGCTCCTTCGGGTCGCGGTAGGTCCACACGATCAGGATCGCCGGGAGCCCGGCCAGCAGTGCGAGCAGCGTCAGCCACGCGATCGGGTAGAACAGCGCGAGGAAGACCGCGATGCCGAACGCCGCGAGCACGAACACCGTGAACAGCCAGCGCGTCGCGGTGCGGCCGATCAGCACCGTCAGCGTGCGCTTGCGGGCGGCGCGGTCCTGGTCGATGTCGCGCAGGTTGTTCGCCAGCAGCACCGCGCACGCGAGGAGGCCCGCCCCGACACCCCCGAACCACGCCTCCTGGGGCAGGATGAAGGCCTGCACCCACGTGGTGCCGAGCGTCGCGACGAGCCCGAAGAAGACGAACACGAACAGCTCGCCGAGGCCGTAGTACCCGTACGGTCGCTTGCCGCCGGTGTAGAACCACGCGGCGAGGAGGCACACGGCGCCGACGGCGATGAGCCACCACTGCTGCGTGCGGATCGTGATCGCCAGGCCCGCGAGCGCCGCGAGCGCGAAGAACGCCAGTGCGACCAGGAGCACCGTGCGAGGCTTGGCCCGGCGCGACGCCGTGAGACGCGCGGGTCCGACCCGGTGGTCGTCGGTGCCCCGGATGCCGTCGCTGTAGTCGTTGGCGTAGTTGACGCCGATCTGCAACGACACCGACACGATGAGACAGAACAGCGCGATCACCCAGTGGAAGAGATCCGCCGCGAGGATCGCCGCCCCGGTGCCGATCAGCACCGGGGTGATCGCGAGCGGGAGCGTCCGCAGCCGAGCGGCAGCGATCCAGTCGCGCGCCGTCGCCGGGGCCACGCGCGCGGGATCGCGCGGTTCGCGCACCTTCTGCGGGTTGCCACGCGACGCCTTCTTCTTCGGGCCGGCGTTCTTGCGCTTCTTGCTGGAGGTTCCTGCCACGAATGCACATCATAGGCGCCTGCCGCGCGAGCCCGTGGCCGATGTCGGACGCCCGGCCCAGGATGGACGCCATGCTGAGCATCGGATCGATCGTGCTGACCGTCGAAGACATCGACCGTGCTGGCGCCTTCTGGCGCGCGGCCCTCGGGTACGTGAACCGCAGCGAGCCGAGCGAGGAGTGGGTGATCCTCGATCCGCCCGGCAAGGCGAACTGGGCGGCGCCGGGCGCCAGCCTCGCGCTGTCGGTGACGGGGTATCCGCAGCACTACCCGCCCCGCATCCACCTCGACCTCTACGCCGACGACCAAGCCGCCGAGATCGAGCGGCTGCGCGGACTCGGCGCACGCGACGTCGACTGGGACGACTACCCCGACGACGCCGACTGGGTCGTGCTCGAAGACACCGAGGGCAATCGGTTCTGCGTCGTGCAGACGGGTCCGTCCCCGCAGTCCTGAGTCGCCGGCCGGCGTGACGTCAATGCAGGGCGAGCACCGCGCGGCGGATGGCCTCGCGGTCGGGCTTGCCCGAGGGCAGCGTCTCGAGCTCGTCCACCAGCACGAGGCGCGACGGGCGAGCGTGCGGTCCGATCTCGTGCTGCACGGCGGCGCGGGCCTCTTCGAGCTGCACGGCCTCGCTGCGGCGAAGGGCCTCGCCGCGGCTGGCGACGATGACGGATGCCTCGCCCCACCGCGCGTCGGGAACCCCGACCACGACGGCCTCGTCGAGTCCCGGGATCGTACGGACGATGCGCTCGACGCGGTCGAGCGAGACGTTGACGCCGCCCGAGACGATGACGTTGTCGATGCGGCCCCGCACCCGCAGCACGCCGTCGTCGAAGAGCCCGGCGTCGCCGGTGCGATACCACCGCGTGCCGTCGGCATCGCGGAAGAACGCGGCCGGCCTGACGCTGCCGACGGCTCCGCCCGGCACGCCGACAGCGAGCGCCGGGGCCGTGGACACCGTCAGCTCCGCATCACCGAGGTACCCGTCGGCGAGCACCGGACCGGCCACCTGCACCTCGCCGCGCTCGATGCGCACGCGCACGCCGCGCAGCGGAACCCCGTCGTACACGCAGCCGCCGCTGGTCTCGGTGGAGCCGTACGTGCGCACGACGCGGACACCCGCGGCCTCGGCGCGCTCGAGCATCGCGGCCGGGAGCGCCTGGCCGCCCACCAGGATCGTCTCGAACGAGCGCAGCGCGGCCGCCACCGCCGAGTCGTGCTCCGCGGCGTCGAGGAGCTTCGAGAGCTGGGCGGGCACGAGTGACGTGAAGGTCGGAACGCGCTCACCGTGCTCGGTCGACACCATCATGAGCGCGGCCGCGGCGAACGCCTGCGGGGTGAAGGCGCCCGAGAGGATCGCGGGCTCGCGGTCGGCGACGAGCGAGCGCACCAGCACCTGGAGTCCCGCGACGTAGCTCGCCGGCAGCGCCAGCAGCCACGCGCCGTCGCCGATGCGGTCGGTGGTCGCCAGCGCGCTCGCGGTCAGGGCATCGCGGCTGAGGACGACGCTCTTGGGCACCCCGGTCGACCCCGACGTGGTGACCACGACGGCGGTGCCTGCCCGCACCTCCCCGGGGAGATCGCCGACCAGCCCCAGCGCGAGCGCGGGGCCGGCGCCGTGCAGCGCACCGCGGAGGCCCCGCAGGATCTCGCGCGGGTCGTCGCCGAGGACGGGCTCGAGCCTCATAGGTGTTCACGACTCCTGAGATCCGCGGCGACCCCGCCCCCGATGGGACTCTGCCGGCCCAGGGCCGCCAGGGTCTCAGGAGTAGCGTCCGCACGCATCAGAAGTGCCAGGGGTAGGGCGACCAGTCCGGGTCGCGCTTCTCGAGGAACGCGTCGCGTCCTTCGACGGCCTCGTCCGTGCCGTAGGCCAGCCGTGTGGCCTCGCCCGCGAACACCTGCTGCCCGACGAGCCCGTCGTCGACGGCGTTGAACGCGAACTTCAGCATGCGGATCGCGGTCGGCGACTTCGTCAGGATCGTGCGGGCCATCGCGACCGCCTCGCGCTCGAGGTCGGCGTGCGGCACGACGCGGTTGACCGCGCCCATCTCGTGCGCGCGCTGCGCCGAGTACTCCTCGGCGAGGAAGAACACCTCGCGCGCGAACTTCTGCCCGATCTGGCGGGCGAAGTACGCCGACCCGTAGCCGGCGTCGAACGAGCCGACATCGGCATCGGTCTGCTTGAACCGGCCGTGCTCGGCCGACGCGATCGACAGGTCGCACACCACATGGAGCGAGTGCCCCCCGCCCGCGGCCCACCCCGGGATCACGGCGATCACGACCTTGGGCATGAAGCGGATGAGCCGCTGCACCTCGAGGATGTGCAGGCGCCCCGCCCGCGCGTGCTGTTCAGCGGGAACGGATGCCTCGTCCTCGGAGTATTTGTACCCGTCGCGGCCGCGGATGCGCTGGTCGCCGCCCGAGCAGAACGCCCAGCCGCCGTCCTTCGGGCTGGGGCCGTTGCCCGTGAGCAGCACGACGCCGATGCGGGGGTCCTGCCGCGCGAGGTCGAGCGCGCGGTACAGCTCGTCGACGGTGTGGGGGCGGAAGGCGTTGCGCACCTCGGGCCGGTCGAACGCGATGCGGGCGATGCGACCGTCCTTCGACACGTGGGAGGTGATGTCGGTGTACCCGCCCGCGGGCGATCCCGGCGCCGTCGTCCACTCGTCCTCGTCGAACAGCTCCGAAACGCTCACCCGGCCAGCCTACGGCGACGCGACAGACAGCGTCATCTGGCCACGCGTACAAGGGGCCGGCGCCTACCCTGGATCGGTGACCTCGAAGCTTCGCTCTCTCGCCGCCGCCGCGGCATCCGTCGTCCTGCTGCTCTCGATCGCCGCGTGCGCCTCCCCCGCGCCCACGCCGAGCCCGACGGCGACAGGCGAGTCGAGCCTGTCGGTCACGACCGACGCCGCGTGCACGGGCGACTCGGGCGTCACGGTCGTCGTCGACGCGTCGGCGTTCGAGGGCGAATCGCAGGAGACGTGCGTCATCGCCGACGAGACCATCGGCGCCGCGGATGCCCTGGCGCTCGCCGGCGTCGAGACCGAGGGCACCGAGGAGTACGGCGACCAGGTCGTGTGTCGCGTCAACGGCGTGCCCGCCGAAGACACCGCGATCCCCGCCGAGGACGGCTCGGACTACTTCGAGACGTGCGCGGCGATGCCCGCCGCGTTCGCGTACTGGTCGCTGTGGGTCAAGCCCGCCGGCGGCGAGTGGGGGTACGCGCAGGAGGGCCTGTCGACCCTGCAGCTCGAGCCGGGCGACGCCGTCGAGCTGCTGTTCACCCTGCACGGCGAGCCCGCCGCGCCGACGACGTGACATGACGTTCCGGCCCGGTCCCCTGCGCGCCGCGGCGGTGCTCGCCGCGGGGTTCGTGGTGGTCCGGGTCGTATACCGCGTCCTCTTCCACGGCGCCGACGGCGACGGAGCGGTGCTGCTGGCGCTGCCCGAGCTGCGCCTGCCGCCGCCGTTCGCGCACGTCGTGATGCTCGGCCCCGTCACGACGGACGGGCTGGCGGATGCCGCCGCGAGCGCCCTGCCGATCGCTCTGGGCATCGTCGCGTTCGGGCTCGTGAACTCGCTCGTCGACGTCGCGCGCCTGCTGGCCCGCGCGTCGCGCCGCGGACCGCTGCGCGGACTCGCCCGCACCCTCGCGATCGCGTGGGCGACGCTCCCGTCACTCGCCGACGGCGCCCGGGCGGTGCGGTTCGCCCAGCGTCTGCGCGGTGAGCGCGGCGGGGTGCGGATGCTGATGCCGCTGCTGCAGCGCACCCTCGAGCGGGCCGGAAACGTCGCCGCCGCCCTCGAACTGCGCGGCTTCGCCGGGCGCGGGCTCGACGGCGACTGCCGCGCGGCAGTCGAGGCGCACGGGGTCGCACTCGGGTACGGCGGCACGACGGATGCCGCGCCCGTCGTCGACGTGCCGTCGCTGACGCTCGAACCGGGCTCGCTCACACTGCTGTCGGGGGCCACGGGCTCGGGGAAATCCACCGTGCTGCGGGCCCTCGCCGGGCTGCACGAGCATGTCGACGGCGGCTGGGCCGTCGGCTCGCTGCGCGTGGTCGGGCACGACCGCGGTGCGGTCCCGCCGCGCGACCTCGCGCAGCGCGTCGGCGTCGTGCTGCAGCATCCGCGCGACGCCTTCGCGACCGATCGCGTGCGCGATGAGATCGGCCTGGCGCTGGAACTGCGGGGGGTCGCACCCGTGATCGTCGGCGCCCGCGTCGCCGAGACGGCGTCGCGCGTGGGCATCGCGGAGCTGCTCGACCGGCCCACCCGCGGGCTCTCCGCCGGCGAGGCGACGCTAGTCGCGATCGCCGCCGCGATCGTCGAGCACCCGATCCTGCTGCTCGTGGACGAGCCGCTGGCCGACCTCGACGCCGACGCCCGCGTCCGGGTGGCGGGACTGCTCGATCGGCTCGCGCACGAGGCCGGCCTGTGCGTCGTGGTCGCCGAGCATCGCGTCGAGCCGATCGCGCCGTACGCGGACCTGCGGCTGCGGGTCGAGGACGGAACCGTGGTCGAGGCCCCGGACGAGGACGGCACCGTGGTCGAGGCCCCGGACGAGGCGGAGGTGCGCGCGGCGCACCGTCTGCGTGCGGCCCCGAGCCGGTCGCCGCAAGGCGAGCCCGCCCTCCGCGCCGCGGCGGTCACGGTACGACACCGGGACGTCGTCGCGGTCGACAACGCGACGCTCGAGCTGTTCGCGGGCGAGATCGCGGTGCTCGCGGGACCGAACGGCGCCGGCAAGTCGAGCCTGCTCGCGGCGCTGGCGCTTCCCTCGCGGGCAGGGCACGTCGATGCCGCGGGGCGCGTGGCTTTGGTTCCGGATGCCTCGGACGACCTGTTCGTGTACGACACCGTCGCCGCGGAGTGCCGACGCGCCGACCGCCGCGCCGCGAAGCCGAGGGAGCTCGCGCGGCGCGCCCACTCGGGTGGCGAGCTGCGCCGGGACGACGAGCGCTTCCCTCACCGTGATCCTCATCTCCACGGACGCCGTCAGCTCGGGGCTGCGGCGGCGGGGGTGACTGCGGCGCGGTTCGCCGGGTTCCTCGGGCTCGACCCCGCCGGCCCCGAGTTCGCGGCGCGCCTGGCGCGGCATCCGCGTGATCTCTCCGTCGGCGAGCGGCGGTGCCTGGCGCTCGCGATCCAGCTCGCGGGCGACCCGGCCGTGCTGCTCGTGGACGAGCCGACCCGAGGTCTCGACCCGGCCGCGCGCGGCTTGGTGTGGCGGGCTCTCCGCGGGCTGGCCGGCACCGGAACCGCCGTGCTCGTCGCCTCGCACGAGCCCGAGGCCGCCGCCCTCGCCGACCGCGCGCTGCGAATGGAGGCGGGGATGCTCCCGGCCGCGGGCACCGCGGCGCCGCGTGCCACAACTCCGCCTGAATCACACGTCATCCCCCGTGTCACCGGCTCCCGCTCGGACCCGCGCCGGGCTCAGGAGGAGTTGTGGACCGCGCCGGACCGGGCGGGCGCCGCCCCGCGGGCGGTCTCGCCCCCGCGCGCGGACTCGCCCCCGCGCGCGGTCTCGCCACCGCGGGCGGTCTCGCCACCGCGGGCGGGGGCGGCGCCACGCGAGCGGGTGGCGGCGGGGCCACCGTGGGACGCGGCAGACGCGGCATCCGTCAGCAGCCGGTCACTTACTCCGCCTGACGCGCGCGCGGCGCGTGGACGCACGGCGGAGAGGGCGCGCACACCCCAGGTCGAGGCGGAGTTATGGCACACCCGCGCGCCGGTCGCCGCCGGCCGGCTGTCGCCGTTCGCGCTGGCGGCGGCCAACCTCGTCGCCCTCGCGGCCTTCTGCTGGCCGCTCGTGGCGTCCGCCGTGCCCGAGCAGGCCCACGCGGCCGTCCCGGTGGTCGCGCTCGCGCTCGCGCCGCTCGCCGCACTGGTGGTCGTCGCGACCCTCGACGACACGGTGCGCAGCGCTCATCTCCTGGCGCTCCTCGGCACGCTCGCCGCGATCGGCGCGGCCGTGCGCATCGCGAGCACCGGGGTGGGCGGCGTGGAGGCGGTCTTCATCCTGCTGATCCTCGCCGGGCGCGCGTTCGGCGCACGGTTCGGGCTGCTGCTCGGGATGGCGACGATCGCCTTGTCGACCCTGATCACCGGGACCTTCGGACCCTGGACCCCTTTCCAGATGTTCGCGTGCGCGTGGGTCGGCGCCGTCGCAGGCCTCCTCCCCCGCCGCATCGGCCCCGCGGCCGAGATCGCGATGCTGTGCGTCTACGGCGTCGCCGCATCGTACGCGTTCGGGCTGCTGATGAACCTCTGGTTCTGGCCGTTCGCGGTCGGGTACGGCACCGGCATCTCGTACGCTCCCGGCGGCCCGATCGGCACGAACCTCACGAGCTTCGTGCTGTACTCGCTCGTGACCTCGACGCTCACGTGGGACACGCTCCGCGCGATCACCTCGGTCGCCGGCATCCTCGTCATCGGCCGTGCCGTGCTCGCCGCGCTGCGCCGCGCGAAGCCGCTCACCCGGCCGCACCGGGCGCTGGCGCCGCAGCGCGCCGCGGCCTTACAGTGACACTCGAGCCGACACGGAAGGGCACCACATGACGACGACGATCGTGGCACCCGCGCCGCTGATCGGGCACTACGTGCCGGAGATCCACGCGCTCGCGAGGCGGGGACTGCTGTGGGCGGTGCTCTACGGTCTGTTCGCCCGAGGAAGCTCGGGCGGATGCCTCGCCCCCGACGCCGCCGCGGACGCGGTCTGCTACACCGCCGTGCTGAACCCGTCGCCGCTGGTGTGGCTCGCGATGGCGGTGGTGTTCGTCGTCTCGCTCGGACGGACGTCGAAGGCGACCGACATCGTCGTGATCCGGCGGATCCTCTCGCGCGCGGCGACGGCGATGTGGGTGATCCCGCTCGCGGTCGCCGGCCTCAGTTTCTGGGCGTTCTTCGCGTCCTCGCCGGAGGCGTGGGTCGGCGGGACGCTGCCGCCGAACGTCACGGTGCGGATCGACGCCGGATGACGGATGCCGCGGCCCGCGGCATCCGTCACCGTATCGGGTGATCTCGCGACAGGTGCGGCACGAGGTCAGACCGAGAAGTACTTCGCTTCGGGGTGGTGGAAGACGAAGGCGTCGGTGGACTGCTCGGGGTGCAGCTGCAGCTCCTCGCTGAGTTCGACGCCCATGCGCTCGGGGCGCAGGAGCTCGACGACCTTGCGGCGGTCCTCCATGTCGGGGCACGCGGGGTAGCCGAGCGAGAAGCGGGCGCCGCGGTACTCAAGCTTGAAGAGACCGGCCGTGTCGGCGGGGTCTTCGCCGGCGAACCCGAGCTCGGAGCGGATGCGCGCGTGCCAGAACTCGGCGAGCGCCTCGGTCAGCTGCATCACGAGCCCGTTGAGCTCGTAGTAGTCGCGGTACCGGTCTTCGGCGAAGAGCTTCGCGGTCACCGAGTCGATGTGCGCGCCGGCGGTCACGAGCTGCACCGGGAGCACGTCGACCTGGCCCGACTCGCGCGAGCGCACGAAGTCTGCGAGGCACAGGTGCCGGTCGCGGCGCTGGCGCGGGAAGTGGAAGCGCAGGCGGTCGGCTCCGGGCGCGTCGCCCGACCCGCCGTCGGGTGCGAGCAGCCCGGCCGCACCGAGCGCGCCGGTCGGGTCGTCGCCGTGGTGCAGCACGACGACGTCGTCGCCCTCCGACACCACGGGGAAGTACCCGTACGCGACCGAGGCGTCGAGCATGCCCTCGGCGAGGATCCGGTCGAGCCAGTACCGCAGCCGCGGGCGCCCTTCGGCCTCGACCAGCTGCTCGTAGCTCAGCCCGTCCTCGCCGCGGCCGGGCTTGAGCCCCCACTGCCCCATGAACGTCGCGCGCTCGTCGAGGAATGCGGCGTAGTCGTGCAGCGCGATGCCGCGCACGATGCGCGTGCCCCAGAACGGCGGCGACGGCACGGGATTGCCGGATGCCACGTCCGAGCGCGCCGGCATGGCTTCGGGTTCGGTGAGCGTGAGCTTCGAGCCCGCGGCATGCCGGCGCTTCTTCAGGGCGGGGAGCCCGACCGAGGCCGGATCGGCGCCGCGTGCGATCGCGACGAGAGGCTCCATGAGCGCGAGGCCCTCGAACGCGTCGCGCGCGTACCGGACCTCGCCGTCGAACAGCGAGGCGAGGTCGTCCTCGACGTAGGCGCGCGTGAGGGCGGCGCCGCCGAGGATCACCGGCCACTTCTTCGCGAGGCCGCGGGACTGCAGCTCCTGGAGGTTCTCCTTCATCACGACCGTCGACTTCACCAGCAGACCCGACATGCCGATGACGTCGGCGTCGTGCTCTTCGGCCGCCGCGATGATGTCGGCGATCGGCTGCTTGATACCGAGGTTGATGACGTCGTAGCCGTTGTTGGTGAGGATGATGTCGACGAGGTTCTTGCCGATGTCGTGCACGTCGCCGCGGACGGTCGCGAGCACGATGCGGCCCTTGCCCGAGGCATCCGACTTCTCCATGTGCGGTTCGAGCAGAGCGACCGCCGTCTTCATGACCTCGGCGGACTGCAGCACGAACGGCAGCTGCATCTCGCCCGCGCCGAACCGCTCGCCCACCACCTTCATGCCCTCGAGCAGGTGGTCGTTGATGATCTGCAGGGGCGTGAGCCCGCCGGCGCGTGCGAGATCGAGGTCGGCCTCGAGTCCCTTGCCCTCGCCGTCGATGATGCGGCGCTCCAGCCGCTCGCCGACGGGGAGCGCGGCGAGCTCGGCCGCGCGCTGGTCGCGCAGCGCCGCGGTGTCGACGCCCGCGAACAGGTCGAGCATGCGCGCCAGCGGGTCGTACGTGATGTTGCCGTCGGCATCGTACTCGCGGCGGTCCCACACCAGGTCGAGGGCGACCTGGCGCTGCTCGTCCGAGATCGAGGCGAGCGGCACGATCTTCGCGGCATCCACGATCGCCGACGTCAGACCCGCCTCGACCGCCTCGTGCAGGAACGCCGAATTCAGCACGCTGCGCGCCGCCGGGTTGAGCCCGAACGACACGTTCGAGACGCCGAGCGTGGTGTTGATGCCGGGGTACTTCGCGCTGATCTGCCGGATCGCCTCGATCGTCTCGATCGCGTCGCGGCGGGTCTCCTCCTGACCGGTCGCGATCGGGAACGTCAGGCAATCGACGATGATGTCCTCGACCCGCAGGCCCCACCTGCCGGTCAGCTCGTCGACGAGCCGCGAGGCGATGCGCACCTTGCCCTCGGTCGTGCGGGCCTGGCCGTGCTCGTCGATCGTCAGGGCGATGACGGCGGTGCCGTGCTCCTTCACGAGCGGCATGATGCGACCGAACCGGGATGCCGGCCCGTCGCCGTCCTCGTAGTTCACCGAGTTCACCACGGGGCGTCCGCCGATGAGCTCGAGGCCGGCGCGGATCACGGCCGGCTCGGTCGAGTCCACGACGAGCGGCAGAGTCGAAGCCGACGCGAGACGCGAGACGACCTCGCGCACGTCGGCCGCGCCGTCGCGTCCGACGTAGTCCACGCACACGTCGAGCAGGTGCGCGCCGACGCGGATCTGGTTGCGCGCGATCTCGACGCAGTCGTCCCACCGCTCCTCGAGCATCGCCTCGCGGAACGCCTTCGAGCCGTTCGCGTTGGTGCGCTCGCCGATCGCGAGGTACGAGGCATCCTGCTGGAAGGGCACGTGCTGGTAGAGCGACGCGACTCCGGGGTCGGCGGTGCGCTCGGTCTCGCTGCGCTCGCTCGACGACCGGGGGCTCCGGGACGGCTGGAGGCGCTCGACGACCGCGGTTAGGTGCTCGGGCGTCGTGCCGCAGCATCCGCCCACCAGGCCCAGCCCGAACTCGCGCACGAACTGCTCGTGCGCCGTCGCGAGCTCGGCGGGCGACAGCGGATAGTGCGCGCCGTCGGCGGTGAGCACCGGCAGTCCGGCGTTCGGCATGCATGCGATCGGCACCGAGGCGTGCTTGGACAGGTGCCGCAGGTGCTCGCTCATCTCGGTCGGGCCGGTCGCGCAGTTGAGCCCGATCGCGTCGACGCCGAGCGGCTCGAGGGCCGTGAGCGCGGCGCCGATCTCGGAGCCCATCAGCATCGTGCCGGTGGTCTCGACCGTGACCTCGACGAAGATCGGCAGACGGATGCCGCGACTCACGATCGCCTGCCGGCAGCCGTTGATCGCCGCCTTGGTCTGCAGCAGGTCCTGCGAGGTCTCGACGAGGAACGCGTCGGCGCCGCCGTCGATGAGCCCCTCGGCCTGCAGCGCGAACGTCTGCTTGAGGTGGTCGTAGGTGGTGTGCCCGAGGCTGGGGAGCTTCGTGCCGGGTCCCATCGACCCCAGGACCCACCGCATGCGGCCGTCGGCGGATTCGGCCGCCTCGACCCGCTCACGCGCGATGCGCGCACCGGCGGAAGCGAGCTCGGCGATGCGGTCGTCGATGCCGTAGTCCCCGAGGTTCGACCAGTTCGCGCCGAAGGTGTTCGTCTCGACGGCGTCGACGCCGACACCGAGGTACGCGTCGTGGATGGCTCCGACGACGTCGGGCCGCGTGACGTTGAGGATCTCGTTGCACCCCTCGAGGCCGGCGAAGTCCTCGGCGATCGAGAGGTCGTGCTGCTGCAGCATCGTGCCCATCGCGCCGTCGGCGACGACGACGCGTCCATGGACCGCGTCCAGCAGCGCCTGAGCACGCTCGGGCCGCGGCACGCCGTCGATGTCGAGGGCGAAACGGGGTGCGGACGGAGCGGCGGTCACCCGCGCGAGTTTAGTCGCGGCATCCGCCCGGCCCGCCGTCCGTGACCGCCCGTGACTCGCCGGGGGCGTCGGGGCCGGGGCCGTCGGGGCCGGGGCCGTCGGGGCGGGGCCGTCGGGGTCGGGGCCGGGGGGGTCGGGGCCGGGGCGTCGCCGGGATCGGGGCCGGCCGAGCGCTTCATGTGGCACGACACGCGGCATCCGCCCGGTCATTCCGCGTGTCGCGCCACCCGAACGCCGGGCACCCCGCACGCCGAACGCTTCACGTGGCACGACACGCGGCATCCGCCCGGTCATTCCGCGTGTCGCGCCACCCGAACGCCCGGCACCCCGCACGCCGAACGCTTCACGTGGCACGACACGCGGCATCCGCCCGGCCATTCCGCGTGTCGCGCCACACGAACCACGACGTCTCGTCGGCGAGCACCACGCCCGGCCGCGGCCCCAGCACGGGCCGAACGCTTCACGTGACACGACACGCGGCATCCGCCCGGTCATTCCGCGTGTCGCGCCACCCGAACGCCAGGCACCCCGCACGCCGAACGCTTCACGTGGCACGACACGCGGCATCCGCCCGGCCATTCCGCGTGTTGCGCCACCCGAATCACGACGTCTCGTCGCGAGCACCACGCCCGGCCGCGGCCCCAGCACGGGCCGAGCGCTTCATGTGGCACGACACGCGGCATCCGCCCGGTCATTCCGCGTGTTGCGCCACCCGAACGCCCGGCACCCCGCACGCCGAACGCTTCACGTGGCACGACACGCGGCATCCGCCCGGACATTCCGCGTGTTGCGCCACCCGAACCACGACGTCTCGTCGGCGAGCACCACGCCCGGCCGCGGCCCCAGCACGGGCCGAACGCTTCACGTGGCACGACACGCGGCATCCGTCCGGCGATTCCGCGTGTTGCGCCACCCGAACACCCGGCACCCCGCACGCCGAACGCTTCACGTGGCACGACACGCGGCATCCGCCCGGTCATTCCGCGTGTCGCGCCACCCGAATCACGACGTCTCGTCGGCGAGCACCACGCCCGGCCGCGGCCCCAGCACGGGCCGAACGCTTCACGTGGCACGACACGCGGCATCCGCCCGGACATTCCGCGTGTTGCGCCACCCGAACCGCCGCGCCACCCGAACCGCCGCGCCACCCGCACCGCCGCGCGACCGCGCCACCCGAACCGCCGCGCCACCCGAACGCGCGCCACCCGAGCACGAGGCGGCGTCGGGGTCGTGGGGGTCAGGCGTTCTTGGCGTCGCGCCAGCGCAGCCACCGGGCGACGAGGTCGTAGTCCCAGTCCGGGCCGTGGAAGGCGAGCGTGAACAGGCGCACGCCGGCGGCGTGGAGCTCGTCGGCGTGGTCCTCGCCGCGCTGGTGCAGCTCGTTCGAGATGACGAGGTCGGACGTGTCGCGCTGCTCGCGCTCCGCCCACCGCTCGATGACGTCGAGCTTGTGCGGCAGCTCCTCGGGTCGCACGAAGCTGTGCCAGATGTCGGCGTGACGCGCGACCAGCCGCAGCGTCTTCTGCTCGCCCTTGCCGCCGATCATGACCGGGATCTCGCGCGTCGGGGTGGGGTTGAGCCTCGCCCACCGCGCCTCGATGCGCTCGAGGCCGGTCGCGAGGTCGTCCAGGCGCGAGCCCGCGGTGCCGAACTCGTAGCCGTACTCCTCGTAGTCCCGCGCGAACCATCCGGCGCCGGTCGCGAAGATGAAGCGGCCCTCGGCGCCGCCCTTCGCCGAGATGTGGTCCACGGTACGGGCCATGTCGGCCTGCAGGTCGGGGTTGCGGTAGCTGTTGCAGTTGACCAGCGCCCCGAACTCGACCCGCTCCGTCTGCTCCGCCCACGCGGCGAGCATCGTCCACGACTCGAAGTGGAGTCCGTCGGGGTCGCCCGACAGCGGGAAGAAGTGGTCCCAGTTGAAGAGGATGTCTACGCCCATGTCTTCCAGGCGGCGGACGGCATCGCGGAACGCGGCGTACGGGGCATGCTGGGGCTGCAGCTGCACGCCCAGGCGAACGGGAGTGTCGAGAAGAGGCATGGGGAAAGCCTATGGGCGGCGGAAGACGGTCGGCTCGGTCCCGCACCGTGACGGACGAGCCGTCACTCTCGGCGGTCCCGCACGGCCTTGAGCGCCGCGTCCACGGTGTCCCACGCCGCCACCCCGACGATCACGAAACCGGCGGCCACCGAGACGATGGCCTCCACCTGGGCACCGTCGCCGCCGAGGATGGTCGGGAAGTACGCCGGGTTGATCAGGCGGCCTTCGAACAGCAGCCACAGCGCAGGCACCATGATGACGAGATTGAGGATGCCGTTGACCACGGCGAGCGCGATGGTCCAGCGCCCGACGGCGTAGACGACCACCGCCAGTGCCGCCTCGAGCGCCATGACCACGAACAGGCCGGTGATCCACCACGGCCAGAGCCCAGGATCGAGGAACGACAGCCCCGGCTCTGACGGGATGAATCCGACGAACTGGTCCCACAGCACGACCCCGACCATGATCGCGAGGAACACGAGCGAGGCCACCATGTCTCCGAAGCCCACGCCGCGCGGACGGGGCTCGGGGAGCATGTCGGGGGTCCATTCCTCCATGAACCCTCGCGCCGTGAGCCGGTTGCGCCCGCCCGGGGTGGCCACGGTCACCGAGGGCATGGCGGGGATCTTCGCGTTCGAGCGCTCCACGATCGCGAAGACGAGCGTGATCCAGAACGTCAGGTGCACGATGATCGCGATGAGCAGCGGCACGACCGCGCCGACGATCTCTCCGAACGACGAGCCGCCCAGCGCCATCGCGAGAGAGACGCCGAACGCGGCGCACACCGGCACGATCCAGAGCAGGAGTTTCAGGAGGCGCCACCACTCGAGGTAGTACCGCGGACCGATGAGCCATAGCGGTCGGTCGGTGTACTGCGCCGCGAGCTTGTCGGGGTCGCCGAGCTCGGTCAGCACCGCGCGTTCCGCGGCATCCTTCTGCTCACCGTCGGCGATGCGGGCGTCGATCTGATCCTCGATCGAGCCGCGGAGCTCCGCGGCGAGGTCGTCGCGTTGTTTCTCGGGAACGGTCCGCATCGCGGCGTCGACATAGCGGTCGGTCAGGGTCGTCTTCACAGTCATGTCAGTTCTCCTCCGGAAGTGCGTCGATCGCCGTGGCGATCGCATGGAAGTCGTCGGTGAGCGTGGTGGCCAGCTGCACGCCGGCGTCGCTGGTTCGGTAGAACTTCCGGGGCCGGGCCTCGTCGGTGTTCCACTCGCTCGTCAGGAACCCCTGCTTCTCGAGGCGCCGCAGCAGCGGGTAGAGGGTGTTCGCGTCGGTGGGGAAGCCGCGCCGCCCCAGCTCTTCGAGCAGCCCGTACCCGTAGCCCGGCTTCTCGAGCAGCCGCAGGCATGCCAGCACGATGGTGCCGCGCCGCAGTTCCTGCAGGTGCGTCTCGAGGATGTCGGTCTCGCTCATGCTTCACACGTTACTGTGCGGCACACACTATCGTCAACTGCACATTGTTCTGAACATGGAGTCTGCCCGGTCGACTCCGGGAAATCGCCCGGGAGCGGCAGGATGGGGACGTGAGCAACGACGCACGCCTGCCCCCGCTCGGCGACATCCTCGAGACCGCGCGCGTGGTCGCGCTGCCGCTCGCGACGCGGTTCCGCGGCGTCGGCGTGCGCGAGGCGGTGCTGTTCGAAGGACCCGAGGGCTGGACCGAGTTCTCGCCCTTCCTCGAATACGACGACGCGGAAGCCTCGGTGTGGCTCGCCGCGGCCGTCGACTGGGGGTGGATGCCGCAGCCCGCCGCCCGCCGTGAGTCCATCGGCGTCAACGCCACGGTGCCGGCGGTGGCCGCGACCGAGGTGTCGGCGGTGCTCGCGCGCTTCGACGGCTGCCGTACGACGAAGGTCAAGGTCGCCGAGGCCGGGCAGCGGCTGGGCGACGACATCGAGCGCGTGCGCGCCGTGCGGGAGGCGATGGGTCCAGAAGGGCGCATCCGCATCGACGCGAACGGCGCCTGGAACGTCGACGAGGCCGAGCGCGCACTGCATGCCCTCGCCGAGTTCGACCTCGAGTACGCCGAGCAGCCGTGCGCGAGCGTCGACGAGCTCGCCGAGCTGCGGCGCCGCGTGAAGTACATGGGCATCCCGATCGCCGCCGACGAGAGCGTGCGCAAGGCGGCCGACCCGCTCGCGGTGGCTCGCGCCGGAGCCGCGGACCTGCTCGTGATCAAGGCGCAGCCGCTCGGCGGCGCGCGGCGCGCGCTCGACATCGTCGCCGAGGCCGGACTGCCCGCGGTGGTCTCGAGCGCGCTCGACACGTCCGTCGGGCTCGCGATGGGCGTCGCCCTCGCCGCCGCGCTCCCCGACCTCGACTACGACTGCGGGCTCGGGACGGCGTCGCTGTTCACCGCCGACGTCGCCGAGCCGTCGCTCCAGCCGCACCGCGGGGCACTGGCAGTGGGTCGAGTGGACCCCGAACCCGCGCTGCTGGACGCGCACGCGGCATCCGTCGACCGGCGCGACTGGTGGCTCGGGCGGGTGGCGCGCTGCTACGGCGAGCTCGAAGCCGCTCGCTGAGCCGGGGCGTTTCGTCTCGCTCGCTGGCGCTCGCTCGCTCAACGACCGAGAGAGGGACGGGGCGTTTCGTCTCGCTCGCTGGCGCTCGCTCGCTCAACGACCGAGAGAGGACCGGGGCCGTACAGCTCGCTCAGCGAGCGAGAGAGGGCCGGGCACACAGCCCGCTCAACGAGCGAGGGGCGCTCAGCCGGCGGGCGGCTCGATGATCAGCTCGGCGACACGGGCGAGCTCGGCGTTGGTGCAGCGGCACATCTCGTCGTAGTCGAGTCCCGCCATCGCGGCGCGCACGGACGAGCTCTCCCACACCGTCAGCATGAGACGCGCGGCCTCGTCGGAGGGCAGCCGGAAACGCAGCACGTTCGCGCGGCCGATGTCGTCGATGATCTGCGCGACGCTGCGGCGCATCTCGTCGTCCTGCGCGAGGTACGCCGCGGCGAGCGTGTCGCTGCGCAGCGCGTGGATGCGGATCTCGCTCATGAGCAGCACGCCGAGGCGGTCGTCGGCCGTGATGTCGAGCACCTGCTGGATGATCTCGAACGCGCTGTCGGCCGCACCCCGGAACACGCCGGCCCGCTCGAGCTCGGCCACGCGAGAGCGCACCGACTCGACCCGCTCACGTGCGACGTTCGCGGCGAGCTCGAGGAACAGCTCGTCCTTGGTCTCGAAGTTCGAGTAGAACGCGCCGCGCGTGAATCCGGCGCGTTCGCAGATCGCCTCGACGGATGCCGCGTCCAGCCCGACCTCGGCGAAGACCTGGGCCGCGGCATCCAGCAGCTTCTGCCGGGTCGCCTCGCGGCGGCGCGTAGTGACGACGGCGTCGGTCATGGGACCACTTCTCCTTTCGGCCAGTCTCACACGAGGTACACAGTTTCGGGGCCGTAACCCGCCTTACGATACACTCATGTATCCGATACAGCGCTGTATCGACAGTTCCGGAACCTCTCACCCGTGAAATCGGAGGCGCTGTGTCGACTCTTCTGTATGCGCTCGGCCGCTGGTCGTACCGCCACCCGTGGCGGGTGCTGGTGACGTGGGTGCTGCTGCTGGGCATCGCCGGCGGCGGCGCGCTGGTGTTCATGCAGGGCACCGACAACTCCTTCTCGATCCCGGGCACCGAGGCGCAGGAGGGCATCCAGCTGCTCGACCGCAGCTTTCCGCAGGCGAGCGGCACGAGCGCCCAGCTGGTCGTGGTCGCCGACGACGGCGATGCGATCGACGTCGACCCGTACGCGTCAGGTATCGCCGACGCGGTCGCCGAGCTCGAAGACCTCGACGGCGTGATCGCGGTGACCGACCCGTTCGACGACATGGTCACCGGCATGGTCGCGGATGACGGGTCCGCAGCCATCGTCCGTCTCCAGTTCGACGGCCAGGCGACCGACGTGCCGGACGACACGAAGGCGGCGCTCGAAGACGTCGCCGACGACCTGCGCGAGTCGCTTCCCGAGGGGTCGCAGGTCGCAATGGGCGGCGACCTGTTCTCGACGTCGGTGCCGGCACTGTCGCTCATCGAGGCGGTGGGCGTGCTGATCGCCCTCTTCGTGCTCATCGTGACGTTCCGCTCGTTCGCGGTCGCATGGTTCCCGCTGGTGTCGGCGCTCATCGGCGTCGGGCTGTCGATCGCCCTCATCTACGTCGCGACCGCGTTCGCGTCGATCTCGTCGACCACGCCGATGCTCGCGATCATGCTCGGCCTCGCGGTCGGCATCGACTACGCCCTCTTCATCGTCGCGCGACATCAGGACCAGGTGCGTGCGGGCGTCGACCCCGAGGAGTCCGCCGCGCGCGCGACCGGCACTGCGGGCTCGGCCGTCGTGTTCGCCGGCGTCACGGTGCTGATCGCGCTCGTCGGGCTCGGGTTCGCCGGCATCCCGTTCCTGACCACCATGGGCGTCGCCGCCGCGGTCGCCGTCGCGATCGCCGTCGTCGTCGCGGTCACCCTGACGCCCGCGCTGCTCGGGTTCGCGAAGGCCCGCGTGGCCGGCTGGGGCCACGGCCGCAAGCGGCGGGGGATGCCTCTCCCCCGCCTCTCCTCGAAGACCCAGGGCGTTTCGTCTCCCTCGCCGCGGTTCCTGAGCAGCGAGGGACGAGCCGTACCGAAGGGCGGTCGCTCAACGACGGATGACTCCCGGTCGTTGAGCGCGCAGAGCGAGACGAAACGCGTCGAACCCGAGGAACCGGCGATCTCGGACGGACACACGGCAGAGCCCACGGCGGGCGACTTCGCCCCCGCAGGACTCACGGGTCGCGCGGGAGCGCCGACGGATGCCGCGGAGACGCGCGAACCGAATCACGCCCCCACAACGCCGCCGACGCAGCCCTTGCACTCGAAGAAGACGAACAAGTGGGTGAACCTCGTCACCTCCCACCCGCTCGTCACCACCATCGCCGTCGTGGTCACCCTCGGGGTCATGGCGATCCCCGCCGCGAGCCTCGCGCTGGCGCTGCCCAACGCCGGCGTGCAGCCCGAGTCGAGCCAGGCGCGTCAGGCGTACGACCTCACCGCCGAGCACTTCGGCCCGGGCGCGAACGGCCCGCTCATCATGACGGGCACGATCGTCACGTCGACGGATCCCCTCGGGCTGATGGCCGACCTCGCCGACGAGATCGAGCAGGTGCCGGGCGTCAAGGAGATCGCGCTCGCGACCCCGAACGAGACGGCCGACACGGGCCTCCTCCAGATCGTGCCCGAGACGGCGCCCGACGACCCCGCCACGGCGGATCTCGTGCGGGAGCTGCGGGCCCTCGCGCCGGAGCTCGAGGACGAGTACGGCGTCGACCTCAAGGTGACGGGGTTCACGGCCGTCGGCATCGACATCTCGGATCGCCTGGGCGCGGCGCTGCTGCCGTTCGGCATCTTCGTCGTCGGCCTGTCGCTCATCCTGCTGATGATCGTGTTCCGCTCGATCTGGGTGCCGATCACGGCGGCGCTGGGCTACCTCCTCTCGGTGGCCGCGTCGTTCGGCGTGGTCGCCGCAGTGTTCGAGTGGGGATGGTTCGCCGAGTTGCTGCACGTGACGCGCACGGGCCCGGTCATCAGCTTCATGCCGATCATCCTCATGGGCGTGCTGTTCGGACTCGCGATGGACTACCAGGTGTTCCTGGTCAGCCGCATGCGCGAGGACTACGTCCACGCGCGCCGCGCGGCCTCGGGGCACCGGACGCGTTCCGCGCGCGACATCGCGCTCGCGGCCGTGCGCTCGGGCTTCACGGCGTCGGCGCGTGTCGTCACGGCCGCCGCCGTCATCATGTTCGCCGTGTTCGCCGCGTTCGTCCCCGAAGGCGACTCGTCGATCAAGCCGATCGCACTCGGGCTCGCCGTCGGCATCGCCGTCGACGCGTTCCTCGTGCGCATGACGCTCGTTCCCGCGGTGATGGCCCTGCTCGGCGACAAGGCGTGGTGGATCCCCCGGTGGCTCGAGCGGGTGCTCCCCCACTTCGACATCGAGGGCGAAGCCGTGGAGCGCGAGCTGTCGCTCCGGGACTGGCCCGAGCCCGCGACGACGGCGGCCGTCGTCGGCGACGGCGTCGCCGTGCGCGCCGAAGGCGGACGGACGGTCGGTGACGTCGCCCTGTTCGAGGAGGCCGCGTTCCGCGTGGAGCCCGGCGGCACGCTCGTGGCGACCGGAGACCCACGTGCGGCGCAGGCGTTCGCGCTGGCGATCGCCGGCCGCGTGCCGATCAGCGACGGCAGGCTGCGTGTCGGCGGGCACCTGCTGCCCGAGCGCGCGGTGTGGGTGCGCGCGCACGTCGGGCTCGCACTCCTCGGCGACGCCGACGACCGCGTGCAGTCGCTGCGCCGGGCGCTCGCCGGCGGCGCGACGGTCGTCGTCGTGGACGGCATCGACGCGCTCGACGCCGCCGAGCGCGATCAGGCCGCCGCCGCGCTGCAGGACGCCGCCGCGAAGCTGCGCAGCCGCTCCGGCGACACGGGCACCGCACTCACCCTCGTCGTGACCGCCCGCACCGAGGGCGCTGCGCTGGCCCTCCTCGCCGACGCGCATCGCTCCGGCATCATGTCGCTGCCGCTGCGCGCCGGCCGCACCCAGACCCCCACCACCGCAGAGGTGACCGCATGACCACGAACCGCTTCGCGCTCGCCATCGAGCGCGCCCGCTCCCGCCGCCCCGTCACGTGGCTGACGATCATCGGCGTGCTGCTGCTGCCCGTCGTCATCGGCGGCGTCCTCGTCGCCGCGCTCTACAACCCGGTCGAACGGCTCGACAGCCTGACCGCCGCCGTCGTGAACGAGGACGACCCGGTCACGATCGACGGGCAGACCGTGCCGCTCGGCCGCCAGCTCACCGCAGGCCTCGTCGAAGGCTCGGACGAGCTCGACAGCAACCTGACCTGGACCATCTCGAATGCGGATGACGCGGCATCCGGTCTCGCCGACGGCACATACGCCGCCGTCGTCACGATCCCCGAGAACTTCTCGGCCGCGGCGACCTCGACGCAGCCGGGCGAAGTGCCCGAGAAGGCCACGATCGAGGTGCAGACGCCGCCGGACAGCCTGATCGTCGACGACGCCATCACGGCGCAGGTCGCGAACGCCGCCGCCTCGGCGATGGGCTCGGAGCTGTCGAGCGTGTACCTCGAGAACGTGCTCCTCGGGTTCACGACCCTCGGCGACGAGCTCGGCACCGCCGCGGACGGCGCGCAGCAGCTCGCCAACGGCGCGCAGCAGGCGGCGGACGGCGCTGCCGAGCTGCCCGCCGGCATCACGCAGCTCGGCGACGGCGTGGCACAGCTGGCGAGCGGAGCGTCGCAGCTCGCGGGTGGCGCAGGGCAGCTCGCAGGAGGTGCCTCGTCTCTGCAATCCGGGCTTGCGACGATCGCGGACAAGACCCGCGAGGCGGCGGGCGGCGCGCAGCAGCTCGCCGACGGCGTGAACGCCGGCGCCGCACAGCTCGAGCAGAACGGCATCGTGGATGACCGCGTCAGCGGGGCGGCATCCGCCTCCGCTCAGGCAGCGGCGGGCGTCCTCGTCCTCGCCGAGCAGTGTGCCGCCAGCGGCGCGGCGCAGTCCTACTGCGACACGCTCCTGACAGCCGCCACGGGAGCGGATGCCGCGGCCTCGGGAACCACTCTCGCGCTCGGTGCGTTCGACACCAAGGCGACCGCCGAGTTCGCGAAGCAGTTCCGCGAGATCGGCGCGAACGTCGCGGCCCTCGGCGGCGGCCTCACCCAGCTCGCCGGTGGCATCGACCAGTCCGCCACCGGCGCAGCCCAGCTCGCGAGCGGTGCGACCGGCATCCAGGAGGGTGCGGCAGGACTCTCCTCCGGCGCGTCGCAGCTCGCGTCCGGCGCGGGACAGGCGGCGGACGGCGCGACGACCCTCGCGGACGGCATCGCCGAGCTCGCGACGGGCAACCAGGAGCTGGCGACCGGGCTGGCCACGGCATCCGACTCCCTCCCCTCGTACACCGACCAGGAGGCGACCGATCTCGCCACCGTGGTCGCCGACCCGGTCGAGGCGACCGGCCTGGGCACGTCGCTGTTCGGCGCATCGGCGGTGCCGCTGCTCGCGGCGCTCGCGCTGTGGTTCGGCGGGCTCGGCACGTTCATCGCACTGCAGGCCGTGTCGCGGCGGGCGCTCACCTCGCGGGCGCCCTCGGCGCTGCTCGCGCTGCGCTCGTACCTCCCCGCCGCGGCGCTCGGCGCCGTGCAGGGCCTGCTCGTCGCCGGCGTGGTGCAGCTGGCCGCGTCGTACTCGTGGGCGGAGTGGTCGGCGTTCGCCGCGGTCAGCGTCGTCGCCGGGATCGCGTTCGCGGCGGTGAACCAGGCGCTCGTCGCGGTGTTCGGGGGCGCAGGACGCTGGATCGCCGCGCTCGTCGGCGTGCTCGCGGTCGCGACGGGCGTCGTGTCGACCGCGCCCGGAGCGCTGAGCGAGGTCGCGGGATTCATGCCGACCGCGCCGGCGTATGACGGCATGGTCGTCGCGCTCACCGCGGGCTCCGGCATCGGCACGGCCTTCGCCGGGCTCGTCATCTGGACGCTCGTCGCCCTCGCGGCCACGATGCTCGCGGTCGCGCGCCGCCGCACGACGTCGGCCCGCGCGCTGCTCGAGGCGGCACCGGCCGCCGCGTAGCGCTTCCGCAGGAGAACTCCCGCTCCACAGGACGGATCCCCCGAGCCCGGCCTGCGGAAGGCGCCTTCTCCTGCGGAACGCGCGAGCCCCCTCAACCGGCCCGCCCGCATCGAAGATCGGCCGATCGGCCGATTGTGCGCGCACCGCGACACCGTCATGATCGGCACGTGAGCACCGAATCGCCGCAGACTCCGGCATCCTCGCCCGCGAGTTCCCCTCGTCTTCCGCCGCGCTGGTTCATCCGCACCGCCTGGGTCGTGCACCGCGCGATCTACAACGTCTCGCGCGGGCGGATGGGACTTCGCCCGCCGTCCGCGAAGGTGTGGGGCATGATGCGCCTGCACACGGTCGGCCGCCGATCGGGTGAGCCCCGCCAGGCGATCGTCGCGTACATCGAGGACGGTCCGAACCTCGTAACGATGGCCATGAACGGCTGGGGCGACCCGCCGCCGGCGTGGTGGCTGAACCTGAAGGCCCACCCCGAGGCATCCGTCGACCTCCCCGAGGGCCACCGCCGCGTGCGCGCCCGCGAGGCCGAGGGCAGCGAGCGCGCACGGCTGTGGAACGTCTACCGCACGCTCGAGGGCGGCGACGACCTCGACGCCCACGCAGCGCGACGCTCGCGCGAGACCCCGATCGTCGTGCTCGAGCCCGCGGGCGGCACGCGCTGACGCGGGCCGCCCGGCGGCTCACGTCTTCTTGCCCGGCGGGGTCGGGTTCGTCGGGGGAGTCGAACCCGACCCGCCGGAGCCGCCGCCGCTTCCACTGGAAGCGTCGTCGGTCACGATCGTCACCACTCCCCCGGTGCGCTGGTAGTTCACCGCGCTGTTCGGGAGGAGCCGGATGACGAAACTCTCGTCCTGCTCGGAAAGGTCGTCGCCGACCACCGTGAAGGTGATCGACACCGACGTCTGACCCGGAGCGAACGTGACGGTGCCGCTCACAGGCCCCAGCACATCGCTGCCGAAGGTGGCCGTGTCCCCCGCGTAGGCGGCTTCGACGCCCCACGCGAGGGACAGCGCCCCCTCGCCCGACGACCGTGTGACGGTCACCGTGACGGTTCTGGTGGTGCCGGCCGCACCCTCGGTGACGACCGCGTCGGCGATGGACACGGTCGGCGGGGGCGGCGGCACCCCGGCGTACGCGTCATCGTCGGTCTTGAGCCGGTACTCGTCGAACGACGCGACGATCGCGGCGCCGAGGCCGAATACGCCCTGCCGGCCGTCGCCGAGCGGCGAGTTGAAGGCGAAGGACGCGAGCACGTGGCCGTCGAGGGTGACCGTTGCGACCATCCCCTTCAGCACGAGGTTGAGGACGTGCTCGGAGCCGGCGACGAGCGCCCACGGGATGGACCGGTCGATGATGCGGACGCCGCGCGAGACGTGCCCGATGACGACGCGCTGGCCGGCGGCGTCGATCGCGACGAACTTGTGATCGGATGCCGAATACCAGTCGAAGACGAACCCGGTGAGACCGATCGCCCGGAGCCGGGTCTCGAGCTCGACGTAGCTGAGCGCTTCGAACACCGGCACCACGCCGGCGGCGGGGACGCCGACCAGCGCGATCGCGGTGCCGGAGGCATCCGTCGCCCCCTGCAGGCGCCCGCCGGCGATCGTCCACGTGCCCGTCTGCGGCGACCACACGACCTGCGGGGTGCCCTCGAAGAACTCGGCGCGTTCGATCGTGATCGCCGGGGAGATGACCGTCAGGGCGATGTTGTCGAAGAGGCCGCGCGCCTGGTCGGAGCCGAAGCCGGTCAGCCCCTTGTTGAGCGCCACCTGCTGCCCGTCGAGGATGCGCGGCGCGAACGTGTACGACAGCGCATTGCGCCCGTCGACCGTCACCGTCACGATGAGCCCGTTCACGATGACGTTGAGCTCGTAGTAGGTGCCGGCCTTGACGCCGCCGGGCACCGTGCCCTGCGCGAGAGCCGTCCAGCCCCAGCTCGTGCGGTGCCCGATGACGAGCTTGTTGGTGGACTGGTCGATGCCGGCGAACTTGAAGTCGAGCGGCCCGAAGTAGTCGAAGACGACGTAGGCGTTCGCCTTCCAGCCGGCGGTGGGCTTGTCCATCGAGATCTTCGCCGACAGCTCGAAGTACACGCTCTTGTAGGCGTCGGAGTACCAGACCGCGAGCGCGTCGCCCGAGCTGTCGGTCGCGGTCACCTTGAGGACGCCCTGCTGCACCGTGAAGACGCCGGAGTCGACCGCGAAGCCCTGCTGCGTGCCGTCGTTGAAGTCCGCGCCGCGCAGCGTGTCGCGCCGGCCGCCGGGGATGTTGCCGGCCTGCGGGTCGGTCGGCCCGCCGGTCTGCGTCTGCCACTGGCCGCGGTCGTGCTGCGTGATGAGCCCGAGCTCGCCGTACGGCTCGCCGTTGCGGATCTGCTCGGTGCCTTCGTCGCTCCAGCGCGTGAGGTCGACGCCCTGGCTGCGGCTCAGCGCGTACAGGAACTGCGGCAGCTGGGGCTCGACCTGGCGGCTCACCGTCGCGATGCCGAAGGGCGAGAAGGGCACGAGGTACGAGTTGAACTCGCCGACCCAGTCGATCAGCCGGTCGCCGCCGGTGTTGCCGATCAGGATGTCGAGCCCAGCGCCGCCGAACACGCGGTCCTGGAAGCTCGAGTTGACGCCGTCAGGGGTGTCGTTCAGCCACGTGTCGCCCGCGAGGGTGCAGGTGCCGTTCGGCGTCGCGGCGAGGCATCCGGAGTGCAGGTCGTCGTCGGCGTTGTGCAGGTCGTTGCCCCAGCCGCCCCACAGCGTGTCCTGACCCGTGCCGCCGACGAGCCAGTCGTTGCCGAGGTCGCCGAAGATCACGTCGTTGCCGTCGGAGGGCTGCGTGGTCGTGGTCTGCGTGCAGTTGCCCTTGTTGTCGACCGCGATGCAGGCGGTGACGTGGTTGCCGGTCAGGTCCTCGTGGTTCAGGAAGAAGTGGTGCGGGAACTGCGCGATCGGGGCGCTTCCGGTGCAGGTGTGGCCGCTCGGGGAGTACGACGTGCAGCCCCACACGCCGCCCGCCGCGCTGAAGAGGATCGTGCGCCGCGGGTCGTACTCGTTGTAGAGGTAGAACTCGCCCAGCCGCAGCTCGTTGTGGTTGTTCGCGTGCCACGGGTTGGTGTCGGCACCGAAGTGGAGCACGTCGCCGGGGTTCCACGGGTGGGCGAAGTCGATGTACTCGAGGCCGGCCGGGTCGCCGTCGGCGTCGAAGTGCTGCGCGTAGCCGGCGGTGCCGCCGACTCCGATGGCCTCGGCGCCGCTGATGGCGTCGTCGCCGGCGCCGCCGTGGATCCAGTCGTTGCCCCAGCCGCCGAAGATGATGTCGTCGGAGTTGTTGGCGTCGTAGGTCGGCTGGTTCGCCACGTGGTTCTGGCTCTGGTTGGTGTCGGGGCCGAGGTTGTAGACGGTGAGGTCGACGGACTTGACGAGCTCGCCGGCGACGTTGATCGTGGCGGTCTGCACCTGCCCGGGCGTGTAGATGTACTCGTTCAGCACGTCGCCCTGGCTCGTCTTGGTGTCGGGGTCGATGGTCCGCAGGCGGCGGACGCCGTACAGCGGCTCGGCGTACTCGGTGCAGACGACGGTGGACGCCACCGAGCAGCCGGTGTTGCGGCTCGTGAAGATGCGGCCGTCGTCGCCGAGGATGCCGTCGTCACCGGTGCCGCCCGAGATCCAGTCGTTGCCCCAGCCGCCGATGAGGTCGTCGTTCTGCGCGTCGCCGTAGAGCATGTCGTGGTCGGCGCCGCCGTAGACCGTGTCGTCGCCGGTCTCGCCGTGCACCTCGTCGCGCCCGCCGATCTGGGTGAGCTTCCAGGCGCCGGTCGACGTGTCGAGCACGAGCGAGCAGGTCGGCTGCGTCGGCGAACCGTTGCAGTCTGCGCCCACGCCGAGGCCGAAGTTCTGCGGCACGTAGTCGGGGCCGCCGACGGTGTAGTCGAGCAGGTGCACGCCGCGGACGACGAGGCGCAGCGTGCCCGCTGCGGCGCCGCCGTAGGTGTCGTACACGAAGGTCACGTAGTTCGGTCCGGTCGTGGGGGCGACCCCGATCTGCCCGGTGTTCGCGTTGCCGTTGACGTCGTTGCCGTTCACGCCGACGATGCGGATGATGCGGCCGTTGTCGCCGACGATGGTGTCGGCGTCGCGGGCGTCCATGTCGGCGGTCGCGGTGTTGTCGGCGAGCGAGCCGCCGGTCGTCGGTGTGCTGGCGGGCGCGGTCGGGCCGTTGGTCTGGTCGTTGATGCCGATCCGGGTGCCGGCGCCGCCGAAGATGATGTCGGCGCCGCGGTCGTCACCGGGCTGGTACCAGTCCGCCGGCGTCGGCAGCCCGTCGGGGCGCTCGGTCTGCTGGTCGAGGCTGAAGAAGTCGCTCGATCCGCCGATGATGTCGTCCTGGCCGAGCCCGCCGAAGATGCGGTCGTTGCCGCCGCCGCCCTCGAGGTAGTCGTCGCCGTCCGTCGCGGCTTCGAAGGAGCCCACGACGACGAGCGTGCCGGTGTAGTCGCACACGACGGCGCCGGCGGGCCCGACGCAGCCGAGCGGGGTGCGGCTCGCGCCGGCGTGCACGGTGATCTTCTGCACGCCGTCGCGGTCCTGGTCGGTGGCCCGCGCGAAGGCCAGGTAGGCGTCGCCGTCGCCTTCGAGCACGTCGTTGCCGAGCTGCCCGAAGACCAGGTCGTGACCGGCGCCGCCGGCGAGGTGGTCGTTGCCGAAGCTGCCGGCGCCCTCGGTGCCCGCGTCGATCGCGAAGGTGTGCCACAGCTCGGTGACGTCGTACTCGGCCCACCACGGCGCCCCGTCTGGGTCGCGGTAGGGCCTGGGCACGCCGTTCGTCAGCAGGACCCCCGAGTCGTTCTCGCTCGGCGCGGGCATGCCCGGGCACACCGCGGTGGGGATGTCGCTGCGCGAGTAGAGCAGGGTGCCGCACAGGCTCTGGAACCGGCCGTTCGTCCAGTCGCCCGGCGTGCGGACGAAGTGCACGTTGTCACCGAAGAGGATGTCGTCGGCCGCGTCGCCGTCGCCGAGGTCGTGGCCGGCGCCGCCGACGATGACGTCGCGCCCGAGACCGCCGAAGATCGCGTCGTCGGCACCGCGCTGCAGGTTGCGGCTCTCGATCGAGACGATCGTCGAGACCGCCGTGGTCTGGATCTTCTGCAGACGCGCGTCGGGCTCGTTGGTGTCGGCGGTGTTCCAGGCGTTGGGGCCGTTCTGGATCACGACCCCGTGATCGCCGAAGAGGATGTCGTCGAAGGCCTGGTCGGGGCCGGCGGGCACCGTGGCGCCGCGAGCCGGGTCGTCCTCGCCCCACAGCAGGTCGCGGCCGGCGACGAGGAGGTCGTCGCGCACCGGCGACGGGTAGGGCTGGATCGTGGTGCCGTTGTTGAGGTAGCCGGCGCCGGTGACGCTGGGCTTCGGCGAGCGGTCGGTCACGGCGATCTCGAGCACGCGGCTGAAGATGTCGACGTTGATGCCCGAGTCGCCGTAGATGTGGTCCACGCCGCGCATGCCGCGGATCTCGTCGTCGCCCGAGCCGCCGGCGAGGTGGTCGCCGGCCTGGCTGCCGATGATGAGGTCGTCGCCGAGGCCGCCGTAGGCGGTGATGCCGACCGACGGCAGGTTGCTGCACGTCGCGTTGCACACGATGTTCGCGAACAGGCCGCTGGCGTCGATGATGTCGTTGCCGGCGTGGTCGTACGGGTCGGCGAGGCCGAACAGCCACTCGTCGTCCTCGTTCTCGGCATCCGGGATGTGCGTGAACGGGTCGAACGGCTTCGGGCCGAACTCCATGCCGAGGACGTCGCCGGTGCGACCGGAGTACCAGACGCCGTCCTGGGACGTGTCGCCGTAGATGACCAGCGGCGAGTTCGGTCCGGCGGTGTTCGCCTGGTCGCACGGCACGGTGCGCAGGCCGTCCGTCGAGTCGGGGTCGGCCGGGTCGATGGGGGCGGTGAGGTTGCAGACGGTGATGATGTCGCCGCCGATCCGCGGGCCGCCGTCCTTGGCGCCGTCGAGGGCGCTGACGGTGAGGAAGGTCGTGAACCAGGTCGCGATGCCGTTCACGAGCTTGACGGTGGGCTGCAGCGCGGTGTGGGCGAACGTCATGACCGTCGCGGTCAGCGAGGCGACGGTGTAGATGCCCGGGAGGCCGCTGACGCGCACCTGCATGCCCACCCGGAATCCGTCGGTCAGGAACGAGCCGGACGAGCGCGTGAGCGAGTTGTGCCGGACGGTGAACTGGCCCGCGGCGGTCACCTCGAGCGGCTTCGCGACGTGGACCGAGACGTTCTGGATGCCGGGCGTCAACGTCGTGCCGCCGGGAAGCAGCGGACCGCTGAGGTACATGATGGCGCCGACGCCGCAGCCGGGGAACGCGTCGGCGAAGGGGCACGGCGCATTGCCGAAGCCGAGGATGAGGCGCGTGAAGCTCTCGCCGGCGAGCTGGATGTGCTGGAAGCCGGCGCCGTACGGGTTGCCGGCGACGTACCCGCTGCCGGGGAGGGCGCCGGTGTACGACCACGGCAGGCCGTCGAGCCGTGTCACGGCGAGCGCCGAGCCGGCCGGCACGCCGGGACCGGCGACCGGGACGGTGACGCTCATCTCGAACTCGTTGCGGATCGGGGCGTTGCCGCCGCCGTGGACCGTGGTGAGTCCGCCGTGCGGGCCGGGGACGTAGACCGTGCGCGTGCCGCCTGCGACGCCGGCGAGGCTGTCGCCGCGCGCGAGCGTCAGGGTCGTCGCGGTGACGCCGACGATGCGCCATTGGCCGACGACGTTCTGGATGCGCAGCAGCTGGCCGACCACGAACCCGTCGGCGATCCAGCTCCCGCTCGAGCGCGTGATGGTGCCGCCGTCGCTGCCGACCGCGGTGATCGTGACGCCGCCCGTGAAGGTGACGGGCACGTCCGCCGCGGTCACGATGCGGGATGCCTGTCCGGTGGCGGCCGTTCCGCTCAGCAGCTGCAGGTACATGACGGTGTTGTCGGTCGTGTCTCCGGGGAAGTCGTCGCCGAAGCCCACCACGCGGAACTGCCCCGTCATCCCGCTGATCGTGACGGTCTGGCCGATCAGGAAGCCCTGCGCCTTGAAGTCGAACGGCGTCGGGCGCGACAGGCGGTGCGTCGTGCCGACGGGAAGGCCTGCACCGGCTCCCTGCGTCTGCAGGACGACGGTGCCTGTGAGCTTCACCGGCACGTCGGGCTGCAGCGTGCCCTGGATGTCGAGCCGGTCGTTGCCGGAGCCGAGCAGGAGGTTGACGACCTCGATCGTCGAGGTCGCGGCATCCGTCTGGTAGACGCCGTCGACGAACTGCACCGAACCGAACCCGATGCCGCCCGCGAACACCTGCGGCTCGCCGAACGTCTCACCCGAGTCCCCGCCGTACGCCGCGCCGAAGTCGAGGTCCTTCGCCATGCCGAAGCCGGTGAGGCCCGTCTTGGTCATGACGCCGCGGCCGTGCGCGACGCTGGAGTCGTTGTAGATCGTCAGGACGTCGATCTGCTTGGACTCCGGCGCCTGCGTGGCGATCGCGAACAGCGGTCCGTCCTGTTCGCCCGGCAGCTTCAGGCCGAGCTCGAGCGAGCGGTCGGCACCGGTGACGCCGCCCTCGACCGCCAGCGGTCCGCGCAGCCGCGAGAGCAGGTGCGTGTTGGCCGGGAAGACCTTGACGCCCTGACGCTGGATCGGCTGCGTGAACCACGTGTCGGCCTGCAGTTCGATGTACTTCTCGGTGGCCCAGTCGCCGGCGAAGTGCACGACGGCGGCGATCCGCTCCACGGTGAACGAGCCGCCCGACAGGAACGCGGCGAGCGTGTCGCCCGAGCCCTCCAGGCGCAGCTCGAGGATGTTGTCCTTCGTGGCGTTCGTGCCGCGGATGACCGCGATCTTGGCCCGGATGCACGTGCCGCCCTGGCAGATCTGCACCCACTGCCCTTCGAGGAAGCCCTCGGTGAGCCATCCCGGCGCCGACGGGTCGCGCACGAGCCGCCAGCCGGTCGTGGCGGTCCCGGCCTGGATGGTCGCGGCGCCGTCCCACGTGCCGACGCGCGTGAGGATGTTGATGCTCGCGCCGGTGCCCGAGCCGCAGCCGCCCACGGGCGAGGTGACGGTGATCGTCGACGCCGAGACGGACTGGATCGTGAAGATCGCGGGTCCGCACGACGAGATCGTGATGCGCTGCCCGGCCGCGAAGCCCTCGTCGAGGAAGCTGCCGAGGTCACTGCCGTTCGCCCGCGTGATGAGGGTGCCGGCGAAGGTCAGGTTGCCGAGGAACCGGCGGCTCGGGACGTCGCCGCCGATGACCGCGTAGTCCGTCGGCGAGACCGCGACGCCGCCGACCGAGACGACGTCTGCGAGGCCGTCGGTCACCAGCGCGATCTGCACCTGGCCGTTGGGGGCCTTGGTGAGCCGGATCGTGTAGCCGTCGTTGCACTGCACCGGGTTGCCGCACGGGAGGATGACCGTGTCGGTGCCGGTCGGGATCGACACGACGTTCGGCGTCTCGTCGTCGTAGACGAGCACGTCGGTGCGCTGCAGGCCGCTGCGCAGGTTCGGGAACGGGTAGGCCGCGGCGACCGCCGGGAGCGTGCGCGTGAGGTCGAGCGTGTAGCTGATGACGGCGGTGGTCGGGTCGCCGGGGTCGCTGTTGGTGCGCGCACGCACGACGATCCGCACCGGGTCGTCCCAGTTGGTGGCGTCGAACCAGACCGAGTACCACGTGCCGGTCGCGTCGACCACCATGACCCAGCGCGGGTCGAGCGGGTTCGACGGGATGCCGCTCAGGTCGAGCGTCACGAGGCGCTGGCTGTCGGCATCCATCCAGATCTTCACCCACACCCGGTCGGTGCCGTTGGGGGCCTTCGCGAGCGAGAGCAGGATGTCGTCGGTGCGCTCGGTGAGCGCCGACCCCTCGATGACGATCGTGCGGCCGTCGAGATCGGTGCCGCCCGGAGTCACGGGCACGGCGTAGACGCCCGGGGTGTCGTTGTCGTAGACGAGCGCGTTCACCTGGCGCACCGCCGCACCGTGGAAGCGGGCGTCGGCCGAGATGACGGAGTGCTGGATGACGACGATCCGGTCGCCCTCGGCGCGGGTGTCGTCGACCGCCCACAGGTACACGCGCTGCCATTGGCCAGCGGCCGACCCGGCGAGGTAGGTGAGCACGACGGCCCGGCCGTTCTCGTCGACGAACTGGCCGTTGACGACGTAGTGGCGCTGGAACTCGGATGCCTCGTCGCACTGCGCGTCGGCGGTGCCGACGCACAGCCACACGGTGTCGCCGATGCCGTTGGGCAGCGGTGCCGGGTTGATGAGGGTGCCGTTCGCCTCCTGCGACGGCGACCACGCGGCCGAGACGGTGACGTACACGTTCGCCGTCGGCGACACCGCGAGCGACACCTCGTAGTAGGCGTAGCTCTTGATCGGTCCGGTGCCGCCGCCCTCGCGGACGTTCGTGCCGCCGGTGGCCTCGCGGATGACGACGATGCCCTGGTTGCCGGTCGCGACGTTGTACGGCACGCCGTCGGTGGGCAGACCGTTGTAGCCGGGGTCGTTCGGCGCCGTCACGATGTGGTCGACGGCACCCGAGAGCCCCTCGAGCTCGCGCGTCACGATGTCGGCGGTGACGTCGCCGGCGACGTTGATGCGGTCGGAACCGAGGCCGCCGATCACGCGGTAGGCGACGCCGAATGCGGTCGACAGGACGAAGAACTCGTCGTCGCCTTCGAGGCCGTCGATCTCGAGCACCTCGATGGTCGTGTACTTGACGTTGAGCCCGGCGCCGTAGACGGCCTTGTCGGTGATCGCGAAGTCGTCGGCGAACTCCGTGCCGAGCACGACGAGCTTGTCGAACCCGGTGCCGCCGTCGACGTTGACCGGCGCGTTGACGTTGTACTGGACCTCGTCCTCGCCGCCGCCGGCGCGGATGTCGAGCGGCCGTGCGGTCGAGAATCCGAGGCCGATCACGGGCACGGCGACGCCGTTCGCGTCGAGCGGGATGACGTCGTCCTCCCACATCGTGTGGTCGAGGTCGACGTTCGAGCCGGGTGCGTGGGTGAAGGTCATGTGCGCGTCGGCGTTGTTGCAGACGCCGTCGCCGTTGTTGTCGTAGCGGATGTAGTTCGCGATGCCCTGGTAGGTGCCGATGACGCACTGGCCGCCGACGGCGGTCGGGAACTGGCCGCCCGCGGGGCGGAAGTCGACGTCGAGCAGGCCGCAGCCGGCGATGTTGTCGGCGCTGGTGTCGCAGACCGCCGCGATCGCGAAGGCCCGCACCACGAACAGGTCGTTGTCGTCGTCGCCGTTGAGCTGCACCTCGGCCTGGTTCGAGTACACGGTGAACCGGTCGTTGCCGGTGCCGCCGGTGACCAGCAGCGGCGCGTGCGTGCCGGGGCTCAGCCACCCTCGGGTCGTCGGGATGAGCGACGGGAACGTGTCGGCCGGCAGGAGCGCACCGCCGTCGGGCGCCGACTGGCCGTCGCGCTGGGTGCCGAAGATCTGGCCGATCTGGAACTGATCGTCGCCCGCACCGCCGTCGAGCGTGATGGTGGCCTGCGTGTCGTCGACGAAGAAGGCGTCGTTGCCGCCCTGGCCGTAGACGGTGATGCGTCCGTTGAGCGCGCGGTCGTAGTTGATGCGCTGGACCATCCAGCTCGGCTCGTTGCCGGCGATGCGGTCGCGGTACAGTCCGAGGCCGCCGTCGCCGCCGTCGCCGGCGGTGCCGTTGCCCGCCAGCAGAGCCACGAATGCCGGGTGGTCGGCCTGCTCGGTCGGCGTGCCGCACGCGCTCGGGATGCCGCCGAGAAGCGTGAACGGCGACTCGTTGTCGATGCACTTCAGCGCCCGCAGCAGCCAGATGTCGTCGACCGGCTTGCCGGCGCCGTTGTAGCCGGCGGCGGTGTTGTCGTAGCCGTAGATCGCGAGCTCGTCGACGCCGTGGTTCGCGGGGCCGGAGTCGAGCACGTTGATGACGTAGTTGCGGAGGCTGCCGTGGCTGCCGTTGGTGTACACGGCGTAGTAGTCGGTCTCGCCCTGGCCGTCGAGGTTGAGCGCGTGGCCGGCGCCGTTGCCGTTGCCGATCGTGCCGGCGGTGCCCTCCTGGAGGCCGGTCGGGCTGGTGACGACGTCCATCGACTGGAGGTACCAGACCGTGATGCGGTCCTCGCCGTCGGCGGTGTTGGAGGCGAGCGTCGCGTTGCCGTGGATCGTGGTCTTCGACCCGAGGAAGATGTAGCCCGGGCTCCCCCACGTCGTCTTCGAGCCGGGCTGCGCGGTGTCGAGCCCCGACGGGTCGCCGAGCTGGATGATGTCGACGTCGCTGCCGCCCCACACGTGCGTCTGGCGTCCGGCGACGGGATTCGCGGTCGAGGGTGCGCAGCTGCCCATCGGCTCGTCGCCCGGGCCGCCGGCGGTGACGTTGCAGTCGGCGATGATGCGACCGCGCAGGATCATCGACGTGCCGTACTCGCCCGCACCGCCGCCGGTGTCGGCGTTGCCGAAGTCGCCGCGGATGTCGATCGACAGGTTCGCGAGGATCTGGCTGTTCTGGTGGAGCGTGACGTCGTCGCCGACGCGGAGCTCGACGCTGCCGACCTCGGCGAAGATCGTGCCGTTCGGGACGATGCGCGGTGCGTCGGCGTCGGAGTTCGGGCCCCGGGTGCCGGATTCCGCGAAGCGGGCGGTGCCGCTGTGGATGAGATACAGGTCCTCGTCGGTCTGCGACGTCTCGCGGACGGTGAGCCGGATGTTGCCGGTGAGCGAGTGCGCGAGCACCAGCCGCAGGTACGAGTCGGTCTCGGTGTAGTAGATGCCGCCCGTGGCCTCGAGCCCGACGTCGTCGCCGGCGGACGCGAGTGCGGGGTCGGATGCCCCGGTCACAGGGTTGTTGCCGCAGTTCGTGTACGTGCAGCCGAACGGGGGCGCGCGTCCCGAGTCCACCATGACGTCCTTGGACTGCAGGCCGATCGACCCGCCGTTGGCGTCGATGTCGACCGAGTCGGCGCGGATGTTGTCGGTGTCGTCGAGCTTGGCGTTGAGCACCGAGCCGTCCACGGTGCGCAGGCCGGCGTTGCCGGTCGCCGTCGACGAGTTGCCCGCGGTGTAGATCTCCCACAGCGGCATGTCTCCGGTGAGCTCGTCGAGGTAGATGCCCGCGGTCTGGGCGTCGTTCGAGTCGAGGTCGTAGGCCTTGAGCACACCGTCGCTCACGTCGTCCCACGTCGGGTCGAGCACGGCGGTGTTGATCTCGAGCCAGTCCGTCGGCAGTCCGATGCCGCCGATACCGCCCGCCTCACCGGCGAACATCGTGATGTTGATGCCCGTGACGTCGATCGTGGGCCGGCTGTCGGCATCCAGGATCCGCATCGGCGAGTGCAGCTCGACGTCGCCGTTTGTGGAGTGGATGTGTCCGACGAGCATGTCGCCGGCGAGTTCCGTCGCCGTGATGTCGCCGTTGGTGCGGAGGAAGATCTGCGCGACGTTCACCGCCATGCCCGGGTCGTCGACCGGCCCGGTGTGGCCGCCGCCGGTCCACGCGACATCCGTGTTGATCACGATGTGGATCGTCGTGTCGGGCGTCGTGTCGGCCGTCACGGTGTGCGTGCCGCTGTCGATCGACGTCGTGTAGCAGGTCTTGGGCTCCTGTCCGCCGGTCGTCACGTGGCAGATGTCGATGTCGTCGCCGGCGCGCACCTCGGTGAAGTCGTACGTCGAGTCGATCTCGCCGTCGTTGTCGGTGCCGAGCGCGCGCAGGATGTGCGCGAGATCGGCGTTGGACACGTCGGGGCGGAAGTGCGTCTCGTACTGGCCCGAGCCGGTGCCGCAGTCGCCCGGGTAGGGGCCGGCGCAGTCGCCGCGCTGGATCGAGTTGCCGTCGTTGATCGCGGGCGTGAAGGTCGACGGGAACGTGAAGCCGTAGTAGGTGGAGGTGGCCGCCGGCTCGTAGAGGTCGACCACGACCAGCACGAGGCCGCTCAGGTCGTTGCCGTTCTTGGAGTCGTTGAGCACGACGTCGACGTCGTCGCCGGCGCGGATGCGGTCGATCACGATGGTCGCGGGAGTGCCGAGGGCGGTGTCGGTGCGACGGAAGTACGTGAGGTCGACGACCACGTCCTTGCCCGCGTCGAGCGTCACGATGGGGGCCTTGTCGCACGGCGCGCTCCCCGGGCAGAAGTCGGGGTCGGGGTGGAGGTAGTGGACGAGCTCGATCTCGATCGGGTTGCGCACCGGGTCGGGGTTCTGGTGCGTCGGGCTCTGGTGCCCGATGCTGCCGTGCGGCGCGTCGATGTCGATGATGTTGGTGCGGATCAGCTCGTGACCGCTGCCCGACAGGATGTCGCCCGAGGCGTTGAAGATCTCGGTCTCGCCCAGCGGGTTCTCGATGTAGTCGTCGAGGCGGATGAAGGGGTTGCGGACGGGGCACGCGAAGGCGCACGTGTTGTGGATCTGCACGTACGTGGGCGGGAACGTGTACTCGATGTCGAAGTCGAACGTCGTGTTCGGGTCGGCCTCCGGCAGCGACGCGTTCGCCGCGGCGCCGTTGTTCCAGATCTCGTCGACGCGAATGTCGATGCGCGGCGGGCTCTGCGAGTTGACGACGTCGATGATGTTGGTGACGAGGTTGAGGTTCGACGCGTTGATGATGCGCACGAAGTCCCACGTCTGCTGGAACTCGAACCGGCCGACGCCGCCCCAGATGTTGCCGTCGGGGCCGCCCAGGAGCGACAGGTCGTTCGCGAGGAAACGGGCGCGGGCTCCGCGGTCGTGGACGATGTCGTCGACCGTGATGGTGGTGCCGGTGAGAGTGCCCTGCGTGTGCGTGTCGGTGAAGGGGTTGTCTTCGAAGCAGTGGCCCTGGTCGTCGCACACGCGCACGTTGACGATCTCGACGATGGCACCGCTGCCGTCGATGACGAGGATCGGGTTGGGCTCGCCGAGCATGATGACCCGGACCTCCCAGAAGATCTCGCGGCGCAGGGAGCCGTTGTCGCCGACCGCGTCGCCGTCGTTGCCGAAGTCGAGGAAGCCGTCGGAGGTGTCGGCGTGCCGGCGCATCCGCTGGATCTGGTCGTTCACCTGGACGGTCAGGTCGGAGGTGGTGATGACGGCGAGGTTGCGACCGACGACCTTCGCCTCGAGCGTCGGGTGGATGCGGGCGTACGAGTCGGTCGCGCCGCCGCCGCAGTCGCACTCGGCGAACGCGTCGGAGTTGAAGTCGACGCCCAGCCACTCGGCGAGGATCGCGGTGTCGACGTGGCCGACGATCGCGACGTTCGCGAGGAGGGTCGCGCGGGTGAAGCCGGTCACATTGATCTCGGAGTCGGCATCGGAGTCGGCGCCGAGCGCGATCGCGTACGTGGAGGTGTGCGCGTACGCCCGGGCCGAGTCGACGAAGGCGCCGATGCGGACGTGGCGACCGGTGAGCGACCCGCCGACGGTGGTGAGCGTGTCCGCGTCGTCGGCACCGCTGCCGATCAGGACGTTCGCCTCGGTCTCGGCGGAGGCGCCCAGACCGCCGACGTCGGCGACCGAGTCCGAGAAGCCGTCGAACGACGTGTGGGATTCGACGGCCAGGCGATCGCCGGCCTTGAGCGTGCCGTTCGAGGTGGTCTTCGTGGAGTAGCCGCCGCGCGCGTCGGTCGAGCCGAACGAGCCGCCGACGAGACCGCCCTGTTGCGTCGAGGCGAGCACCTTGGGCCGCAGGTCGCTGTACGCGGCGATCGTCAGGTCGTCGGTGGCGGTGATGACGGCGGCGGACTCGATGGTGAGGTCGTTGACGATGAACGTCGAGGCGCGGGCGTCGGAGTCGCCGATCGAGATCGCGCCGCCGCCGGCGTTGCCCGCAACACCCTTCGCGAGCGCCGTCGCGTGCGTGTTGATCGTGACGTCGGTGCCCGTGATGTGCGCGCCGCCGCCCACGGTCACGTTCACCGTGACGGTCGTCCGTGCGCTTGAGCTGGCCTTCGAGACGTTGATCGCGCCGCCGCCGCCACCGGCCGCGGAGGCGGAGATCACGCCGTCGGTCGAGCTCGTGGCGCCCGAGGGTCCGCCGATGCCGCTGAGCTTCTGGGTGCCGCTCGTCGGTGTGAGCTGGAGGATGAGACGCTGGATGCCGCTGCCCGAGCCGGTGAGGTTCACGCCCTCCACGCGGAACACGTGCGGGTAGGCGCCGCCGCCGGTGAGGTTGACGGCTCCGCCGTTGAACGTCTGGGAGAGCTGGAAGCTGGAGCCGTCGGCACCGACGACGTAGTAGCCGTGACCGTCCTGCAGCGGACCGAGCGCCCGGGTCGTCGTCGCGTTCAGCTGGTGGCGCACCGTCGACGGGCTCGCACCCGGGTTCAGCGAGATCGCCACGACGCTCGCGCTGCCGACCGCACCGTCGTCGCCGCCGATACCGCCCGAGAACGAGCTGTTGCAGACGCCGTTCGCACCGAGCGCGATGCCGAGGGCGTTGCAGTAGGTGCTCGCGAGGCGCAGCTGGTTGCCGCTGACGCGGATGACGTAGTACGTCGCGCCGTTGCTGAGGCCGCCGATGGTGGCACCGTTCGCCTGGTAGACCATCGGGGTTCCGCTCAGCGGCACCGAGTTCGCGATGCCGACCGTGATGACGTTGCCGCTGACGTTCGCCGACGAGAAGTAGTTCGACGCGGGCGCCGCGTGGTAGGTAACGTACTGCCCGTTGCTGAAGGTGCCCGTGATCCGGTCGGTGGCGGTGTTGACCTGGCTGGGCAGGGCCACGACCTGCGGAGCGTTCAGCACGTCGACGCTCGTCAGCTGCAGCTTCAGCCGGAACGCGTCGATCTTGTAGACCTTGTAGACGCCGGCGGCGAGCCCGCCGATCGCGCCGCCGACCGGCTGGTAGACGACCAGGTCGCCGGTCTCGAAGCGATGCGACTGGAAGCCGAAGTCGATGATGTCGGTGTCGGGGTCGATGACGGCGCCCTCGATGACGTCCACGGTGGCGGGGTTGTCGAAGGTGAACTCGAGCCCGAGCTGCAGCGTGTTCGCACCGGTGACGATGACGTTGATGCTGCGGCCGTTCAGCCCCGTCGCGATCGGGGTGCCGCCCTGCGCGTCGTAGATGACGAGCTGGCCGGTGTACGCGTTGTGCTGGAGCGCGAACGAGATGGTGTTGCCCGCGACTCCGCTGCCGGCGTTGAACGTGCCGTCCGAGCTCGGCGCGGGCGGCTGGTTGCTGGTCGCGTCGATCGTGACGTTGCCGCTCGTGCTGGTGATCGAGGCGCCGCCCGTGACGAGCACCGACACCGTCGGGTCCATCGACGCCGTCGCCGAGTAGGTCGAGACGCGCAGCAGGCCGCCCGAGACGCTCGAGGTCGAGGCATCCGCGTCGTTCAGGCTCTCCCCCTTCGCCGAGATCGCGCCCGTCGTGAGGATGACGCTCGACGCGCCGCCCAGCGTCGCCTTGACCTTGGGCGTGCCCTTCGCGGTCGAGCTCGAGCTCGAGATCTCGAGCAGGCCGCCGCCGGCGTTGTCCATGCCGGCGCGGGCGAGGTCCTCCGCCTTGGCGAGCACCGTCAGTCCGGACGCGCCGCTGGAGGTGCCGCCCGAGACGACGCGCACGTGGCCGAGGAGGTTCGCCTCGGTCGTGCCGCTCGCCTCGGCGGTCGGGTTCGCCGACGGCGCGACGCTCACGAGACCGCCCTGCGTCCGCTCGAAGCGGGCGAGCGCGTAGTTGCCCGACAGCGCCTCGAGCGTGACCGAGCCCGACGGGCCGGCCAGCGTGGCGCCCGCCTCGACCTCGGCCTTCGTCGTGGCCTTCGCGACGGCGTCGAGGCTCGCGGTGCCGATCGCGAGCAGCAGCGAGGCGCTGACCATCTTGGAGGAGGCTTCGACGATGTTGGTGTCGATGAAGTCGACGCCGTTGAAGTTGTGCCATGCCGAGACGGTGACGCTGCCGGTGGTCGACCGGACGGTGCCCGAGCCGGTGACCGCGGTGCGGATGCTGGACTCGTCGGTGGCGTCGACGTCGGCTGTGCCGACGGCCGCCAGCGCCGCGAGCTGCAGGGCGCGGTACTCCGCCGAGGCGGAGGTGCGTACGTCGGAGCGGACGATGACGTTGCCGGTGGTGACGAGCGTCCCGCCGACGAGCGTGCGCACCGTCACCGACACGGTGGCCTGCTGATTGCCCACGTTGACCGCCGCGCCCAGTGCGCCGCTGAAGCCGCGGCCATGCGTGACCGCCCGTGCCGTCACGATGCTCTGGATCGTCGCGGAGCCGATGGTGCCCGACAGCCCGTGGAAGCCCGCGTCGACGGTGCCGCCCGACGTCGCAGTGCCGCTCACGAGACCGACCCCGGCGCCGAGGCCCGCGGCGAGCGAGAACCCGTCGACCTGGGAGTCGCCGAACGACCGCGCGGTCACGGTGAGGGCGCCGGTCGCGCTGACGGTGGTGCCGCTGCCGACCACGGCGCCGACGATCGGCGAGTTGATCGCCTCGGCCGATGCCCCGGCGACACCGGCGGCGAGCGCGACCGCACCGAGGGTGACCCGCGCGAAGGCGGGCGCGACAACCGTCAGGACGTTGTTGCCGACCAGGGTGTTGTACGCATAGCTCGGCTGGATCGGCGTGCCGTCGTCCGCGACGTTCGAGCGTGCGGTGAGAGTGACGCTCGCGCCCTGCAGCACGCCGCCGCCGACGGTGTAGGCGCGCACGGTCGGCCGCAGATCGGCTTTCGTCGAGGTGACGCCCGCGGCGACTCCGAGCGCGGCGCCGAAGCCCTGCGCGTCGACGATCGCGGTCGCGATGGTCGAGGCGACGAACGAAACGCCGCCCGCGCCGTTCGCGCGGACCTCGGCGTTGTGGCCCAGGTACGACCGGATCGTCGGCGTCGACGTCGTCGTCGCCTTGACCACCGCGGCGGCGACGCCGAGCGAGAAGCCGCCGGCGCGGGATGCCGCGAACGGCTTCGACGTGAGGCTCGCTGTGGCGGTGACGCCGCCCGACCCCGACGTCGTGACGCTCGTCGGGTCGGCCGCGTCGTCGGCGGTGTCGCCGTCGGCCGGGCCGATCCAAGTGGCGACCGAGGTCGAGTCGGTCGCGCTCACCTGTGCGCCCGAGACGCCGATGATCGTGATCTGCACGGCGGCGCTGACTGCGCTCGGGGTGCTGGTTCCGCCGGCGGAGAGGCTCACCGACCCGGCGGTGACGTCGGCCCGGTCGTCGATGTAGGCGTTGATCGAGCCGCCGGTGGTGGTCTGAAGGTCGACGAACGAGATACTGATCGGCGAGGCCGACACGTTCGTGGCGAGCACAGTCGAGTTCGCCGTGCGCGTCGCGCTGAGCACCGCGGCCCCCGACCCGAGGCTCACCGTCTCGTCGTAGCCGATGAACGCCTCGGTCGTGCCGCCGACCGTCGCGCGCGGGCCCGACACCAGCACGTCGGCGAGGGCCGAGATGCCGACCATCTTGGCTTCGGCCGTGGCGTCGGGCGTCGCGATCGCGGTGATCGTGAGCGAGCCGGCGTTGACGGTCTTGCTGTTGCCGACGAAGGCCCGCGTGTTGCCGGTGACGTTCGCCTCCGGCTGCAGCAGCGCGACCGATAGGCCGCCGCCCGATGCGCCGCCCGCGTAGGCGGTCGCGTCGTCGTCCGACGTCGCCGAGACCGTCACCGCGCCCGAGCCGACGTTCGCGCCGCCGATCGCGGCCTCGGTCGTGGCGGTGACCTCGGCGAGCGCGTACGCCACGATCACGCCCACGATGCTGATCGCGATGATCTCCGACGCGTCGGCGGTCGCGGTGTTGTGCGAGTTCGCCGTCGCCGAAGCCGAGGTGCCGCCCGTGACCTGCCCGAGGTAGCTGGCCTTCGTCGCACCGCTCACGCGGGCGATCGGCAGGCGCACCGTGACCGTGCCGAGCCCGACCGTCGGGCCGTCGGAGTCGGACGTCGCCGTGTAGGTCGAGTCGCTCGTTACGGTGAAGGCGCCGCTCGTGAACGCGCTGCCGCTGTCGCCGCCGGCGATGGTGTCGGCCGAGACGATGGCGCGCGTCTCGGTGCCCGAGATCGCGATGCCTCCGATGCCGACGAAGGTGCTGTCGGCGACGGCGACCATGGTCGCGTCGGCGTTGATCGTGATCGAGCCGGATCCTGCGACGGCGCCGTTCAGCTTCGCGCGCACCGAGCCGCTCACCGTCGCGAGGGCCGAGACGAGGCCGGCGCTGATGCCGCCCGCCGCGGCGCCGTGCACCTGCGCCCGTGCGTAGTTCTGCTGGCCGTTCGCGCTCGTCAGCTGCGCGTCGATCGAGACGGCACCCGAGACGTTCACGCTGCTGTTCGCGCCGACCGTCGCGTCGGCGTTGCCGCCCGCGCTCGCCTCGGCCTTGACGCCGGTACCGCCGAACCCTGCCGAGATGGTGACGACGTCGACGTCGGACACCGCCTGGTTGCGTGCGCGCACCTGCACGGTGAGGCTCGCGGTCTTCGTGCCGGTGGAGGGGATGTCGCCGTCGAACGACGCGGTCGTGTGTCCGTCGGCGGTCGCCTTGCTGATCTGGACGCTGAGGCTGACGCCGATGCCGGCGCCGACCGCCGTGGTGGTCGCGCTCGCGGTGTTGGCCGACGTCGCGGTCACGAGCACCGCGCCGCCGGGGGCGCTGACCGCCGAGTTCGCGAGGACCAGCGCGTTGGTGACGGCGGCCGCCGTGATGAGCGCCTCGGCCCAGTTGAAGGCCGCCGAGCCGATGCCGCCGATCGAGACGATCACGACGCTCGTGGTGGCGCTGTTGGCGCTGGTCGCCGAGACGGTGACGCCGGCGGCTCCCGCCGTGAGGTTGCCCTCGACGCTCGCGATGGTCGCGGCGGAGACGAGCGCGGTGGGCACCGAGACGGCCGCGCCGAAGATCGCGCCGCCCGCGCCCATTCCGGTGGTCGTCGTCGCGGTGTTCGTGGAGTTCGCGGTGAAGCTGATGGCGCCGCTCGAGGTGATCTGCTGGTTGTCGTCGGCGTCGGTGGACGACGCCTCGACGACCGCACCGCTCGTGATCTCGGCATCCGCGATGCTGACGGCGATACCCGCGAGGCCGGCTCCGGCGACGACGATGAGGTCGGCCTTCGCGTAGTTCTTGCCGATCGCCGAGACGGCGACCGACGCCGAGCCGGTGACGTTGCCGTCGAGCGTGGCCTTGAGTGCGCCGCCGACGTGCGCCTGCGCGGCGAACACGGCGGCCGCGGCGAACAGGGCGGCGGCGACGTTCTCGCCCTCGGCGATCGCCTCGTTGCGGGCGTTCGCGCCCTTCATCTCGGCCTTGACGACCACGGCCCCGCTCGACGCGATCGAGGCCCCGGCGGTGACCGATGCCACGATGTCGGCACTGTCGGCGATCGTGGCCTGGGCGAACGCGACGTTGACGCCGACGCCCGAGATGCCGATGACGAGGACGTCGGCCTTGGCGCGGTTCTCGGCGATCGCGTGGACGGTGGTGCTCGCCGAGCCCAGGACCGATCCGCTCAGGGTGGCGGTGGTGTGGCCCGACACGGTCGCGATCGGGATCATCGCGGCGATCGCGGCGACGCCGATCGTGATGCCCGGGGTGTTCGCGACGACGACGTTGACGGCATCCGCTTCGACCAGCACCGCGCCCGACGAGGTGAGCGAGCCGCCGAGCGCGGCCTCGGTGTGGCGCGAGATCGTCGCGATGTTGACGGTGAAGCCGACGGCGAGCGCGCCGGTGGCGACGTTGACGGTCTGCGCGGCGAGAGTGTCGCGGTCACCGAAGGCCCGTACCGTGACGGCGCCGATCGTGCCGGTGAAGGTCGCGGACGAGGCGGCCCGGGTGGTGCCGGAGTACTCGATGACGGCGACGACGCCGCTGAGTCCGACGACGATTCCGCCGACGACGCCGACGGCCCAGGCGGTCGGGGTGAAGTGGTCGGTGGCGGTGACGCTCACGGCGCCGACGCTGCCCGCGGTGCCCACGGGGACCGCGCCGATCGTGGCCCTCGTGTCGCCCGAGATGTCGATGACCGAGACCGCCGCACCGGCGCCGCCCGCGGCGATGGTGATGCCGACCGCGTAGCCGGCGACCGTCTTGTCGGAGTCGGCGTCGACGACGATGCCGCCGCTCGCCCGCGGCAGCGTCGCGCCGGTGTCGATGTGGGCGGTGACCGCCGAGGTGTCGGTGATCACGAGGATCTGACCGGCGACGGCGACGAGGCCGATCGCACCGGTGACGGCGAACACCTCGATGTCTTCGTCGAGGGATGCCTCGACCCGCACGGCGCCGGCGGCCGAGACAGATGCGCCGCTGAAGATGCCCGCGTTCACGTTGCCCGCGACCGTCAGGATCGCGATGCCGGCGCCGATGGCTCCGACGCCGCCGGCGACCGCGCCGGCGAGGACGAACACGTCGGCCCGCTCGTGCGCCTGCACCTCGACGCTCGCGAGCATCGAGTGCACGCTGCCGTAGATGCCGGCCGAGACGCCGGACGGCGGTGCGGGCTGCGAGAACTGGTCCTGCGTCGGGCTCGACTCGGAGTACGAGCCGTTGACGTGACCGTCGGATGCCGCGGCCCCGCCGAACACGCGGAACCGGTAGTCGTCGTCGGCCAGCGCCCAGCGGGCGGTGTCGGCGTTCGGGTTGACGTTCGCGTTGGCGATCGCGACCTTGGCGCGGTAGTAGTGACCGCCGAAGCGGACGTAGGCGCCGGCCGTGTAGGCGCTGCCCAGCACGAAGGCGGGGGTCGAGTCCTGCGGAGCGCCGTCGAGCGCCGACTTCCAGCCGTCCTTGACGGCGTACCAGTTCGAGTTGTTCTCGGGGTCGGGCTGTCCGGCGGTGATGTCGGCCGTGGCCTGGTACCGCACGCCGTCGAAGGTGACCTGGTCTCCTTCGTCGTAGGCGGTGCCGCTGTTCCACGCCGGTGCAGGGCCGCTGCTGCCGTTGCCCGAGGCGACCTGGTCGGCCTGCTGCTGGCCGTTCGTCCCCTCGCCGTCCGTCGCGGTCTGCGGCTGGTCCTGCTGCCACTTCGCGGCGTCGGTGCCCGGCTGCACGCCGGTGCTGCTGACCTTCGCGACCCACGTCTGGCCGCCGTAGGTGACCACGTCGCCTGCCGCATAGGTCTGCGTGTTGTTCCACGCTCCGCGGTGCGGCCCGTTGGCATCGGTGGAGTACGACGCGTTCGGCGCGGTGCCGATGGACCACACCGAGACGGCGCCGGCGACGCCCACGAAGCCGCCGCCGATCGAGACGGCGTACGACTGCACGTTCTTGATCGCGAGGGCCTGCACCTTGACGACAGCCTTGGCCCAGATGTCGGTGCCCACCGCCGTGTAGGCGTTGACCGTGATCGACGCGACGCCGATGTCGATTCCACCCGACGCTCCGACGAAGCCGCCCGCGACGCCGCCGGCGAAAGTGACCGAGTCGAACTGATCGGTGGCGGTGACCGAGACGCCCTGTGCGTCGTTCACGCCGGCCACGATCGTTCCGGCGCCCTGGTTGACCGTGGTCGACCCGTCGATGTACGCCCGCGTGATGACGGTGAAGACGTTGACGCCGATGTTGGCGGTGACGCCGACGAACCCGGCGCCGACGCCCGCGACCAGGCCGAACAGCTTCTCGTACGACTGTGCCTGCACGACGAGCCCGCGGAAGACGGCGGTCGGGAAGCCGTTCGCGCCGATCGTGCCGGTGGCCACGCCCGAGAGCCCGCCGCCCTGCGCCTTGACGATGACGGTGTTGCTGCTGCCGAGGTACGCCCGCGTCGTCTTCTCGATGACCGCGACGCCCACGCCCACGCCGACGCCGACGAAGCCGGCGGCGATCGATGCGGTGATGAGGATGAGCTTGGAGGCGCTGCTCGCGAAGACGCCGATGTTGTTGTCGGACCGCAGGGTCACGCCCGATCCCGTGAAGGCGTTGGTGAACTCCTTGATGACCGACACGCCCACGGTGCCCGCGACGCCGACGGTGCCGCCGCCGGCCGCGGCGTTGACCGATACCACCGCGGTCTGCGCGTCGGCGCGGATCTCGATGTTGTTGCGAGCGTTGACCACGGCGTTCGCTGCGATCGAGGCATCCGTGTGCAGTTCCACCACCCGGACGGCGACCGACGCGCCGACGCCGGCCGAGCCGCCGATGGCGATGGATGCCGCGATCCCGAGGGTGCGGAAGCTGTTCACGGCCGAGACGAGCACCGACTGGCTGCCGCCGGCCGAGCCGCTGTTCGCGGAGCACGCGGCGTCTCCGTCGGCGCAGTTGATCTTGGCGCCGGACCCGATCGTCGCGGTGGTGTGGACCGTGACGACGGCGACGGAGCCGGAGAGGCTCACGGCCGCCGTGCCGGCGCCGCCTGCGGCGATGCCGATCGAGCCCAGGTAGTCGCTGTTGGACGCGACGACCGCGACGCCGCCGAAGCCCGTCCGCACCGGAGCCTGGATGGCCTGCGGGCCGACCTCAGAGCCGGGGCCGGCGGGAAGCATGCCCGAGGGGACGAGGCTGTGCGAGCGTCCGCTGCCGGTCGACGTGAAGTCGATGGGGGTTCCGCGCGCGATGTCGGCCGGGGTGTTGCAGTCTTCCTTCTTGCCGGTCGCCTCGCACTTCGTGCGGACCAGCTGCACGTGGCTGAGGTTCACCGGGTCGGCGGGGTTCGCCGTGAAGAAGTAGTAGGTGGCCCCGTCGACGAGCCCGCCGATGGGGGTGCCGCCGCCGGCGCTGTAGACGACGGGATCGCCGTTGTGCAGCACCATCGGGGTGACGCCGTCGTCCTCGTAGAGGACGTAGGGAAGCACGATGTAGTTGGAGCCGACGTGCACGGCGCGCTCCGCCGTGAACCTCGCCGAGACATCCGACGCGACGCCGGGCTCGGTGGTGGGGACGAACCGGTGGTTCTCGCCCATGATCGCACCTGCGGGCAGCGAAAGGCCCGTGACGGCGAAGCCGGGAGCGCACGAGAACTCGTCGGAGCCCGGCGTGAGCGGGGGTCCGCGCTTCGTGCACAGCTGGATGGCGGTCGCCGACACCGGGATGATGAAGTACGTCGCGCCGCTGGTGAGCCCCGTGATCGGCGCACCGCCGCCGGCGTCGTAGATGACCTGCTGGCCGGCCTTGAACCCGTGGTTGTAACCGAGGTTGATCGTCGCGCCGTCGGCCTGCAGACCCTTGCCGTCGAACGGGCTGCCCGGGAACGGCACCGGCCAGCCGCCGAGCGTGCCGCGCGGGTCGAAGCGGGTATCGGTGCCCGTCGTGGCGTGGCTGCCCGCGTTGACGGTCGAGTGCGTGATGTGGCCGGCCAGCGCGAGCGAGGTGACGCGGGCGTTCGCGCCGATGGTCGCGCTCGTGGTCTTGGTGACGACCGGCACGGCGACGCCGGCGCCGACGGCGGCGGTGCCTGCGACCGAGATGTTGCCGGTGATCGTGAAGAGGGTGAGGGCGGAGTCGGCGGAGACGATCACGTTGCCGCCGGCGCGCAGGTCGGCCGACGCCCCCACCGAGGCGGTGGTCGTGATCGTGATGACCGGGACGGTGACGTTCACCGCCACCGCGGCGGTGCCGCCGCCGCTGCCGCCGACCGAGATCGACTTGTAGTCGTCGCGCGAGGTCGCCCGCACGACGATGTCGCCGTTGGCCCGCACGATCGTCGAGGCCCCGATCGAGGCGGCGGTCGTCTTGGTGACGACGGGCACGTCCACGCCGACGCCGACGCCCGCGGTGCCGCCGACCGCCAGGACGCCCGCGAGCGCGAGCAGGTCGGTCTCGTCCGATGCCGTGACGACGACGTTCTGGGTGAGCGTGGGGCCGGTGTTGGCGCACGACACGCCGGCGCAGTTGACGCGGACGCCGTCGCCGATCTCGGCGGTCGTCGAGTGGTCGAGCACCGTGACGGTGACCGATCCGCCGACACCTGCCGACTGGCCGCCGGCGCCGCCGACCGCGAGCAGGAGGTAGTCGCTGGTCTGCTCCGCCTCGACGGTCAGGTCGTCGCGCGCCCGCACGTCGGCGCCGTCGTCGATACGGGCGGTGACGTGGTTGTCGCGCACGACGACGGTGACGGATGCCCCGACCCCGGCGCCGCTCGTCGACACCGAGAGGTTGCCGCTGGCGAGGTCGGCCGAGGTGGTCTTCTGCGCGTGCACCGTGATGTCGTCGAGCGCGTCGACCAGCGCGTCGCCGATCTCGGCGAGGGTCTGCGGCGACGAGCCGCCCTGGTTCGAGACGACGACGAGGACGGAGCCGGTCGCGGCGACCGAGCCCGCACTCGCGGCGCCGGCGACGGCGAGCACGAACCAGTCCTCCGCCGACAGCGCCTCGACCACGACCGAGCCGCCCACGCGCACCGAGGCCGAGTCGGCGATCCACGCCCGCACGTCGGAGTTCGAGATCTCGACGACCACGGTGATGCCGACTCCCGCGGAGTCCTTGCTGAGCGCGAGGGTGCCGCCGATGTCGACGACCTCGATGTCGTCCTGCGCGCGGACCGTGACGTCCTGTGCCGCCCCGCCGACGGCGCCGGCCTGGTTCACCGCGGCGCTCGCGCCGATCCAGGCCCGCGTCGAGAAGTTGAGGATGTTGACGATGAAGGCGCCGGTCACGGCGACGCCGCCCGCGCTGGCCGCGCCCGCGATCGCGACGTTCGTGAGCGTCAGCCAGTCGATCTTGCCGGCCAGGGGCTTGGGCACCTTGGGCACGAGGGGCACGAGCGTGCTCGTCGCGGTGACGACGAGCGCGCCGCTCGCATCGACCGCGGTGGGCTGGGCGCCGCTCGAGTCGATCCAGGCCCGCGTGTTCACCTCGAGGAAGTTCACGAGGAACGCTCCGCCGATCGCCGAACCGGAGTCGGTCGACAGGGCGCCCGCGATCGCGAGGTTCTGCAGTCCGACGGCCTGCGCCGCCGTGACCGAGATGCCGCCGGCGGGAGCGTCGAGCTCGGCGCCGGCGCCGACGCTCGCGTTCGTGGTGAGCAGCAGGATCTGCACCGCGGCGCTGCCGGCGACGCTCGTGCTCTTGCCGCCGCCCGCGGCGAACGACCACACGATGAAGTCGTTGCGGGCGCCGGCGGGCAGCCCCGCGGCCACCGTGACGCCGGTCTGGCCCGTGACGTGCGCGCCGGCGCCGATCGTCGCGATGTTGTCGGCGTCCTGCACGTTCAGGCCGATCGTCGCGCCGACCTTCGTGCCGCCCGAGTCGAGGTCGATCGCCGACCCGACCGAGAACGCGTAGGCGTGGAGCAGCAGGGTCGAGCGGACCGTCACGGCGCCGGTGGTCGCGGTGACGACCACGCCCGTGATGCGGGCGGTCGAGGTGGCGACGAGCCAGTTCACGGCGACGGCCGCCGCGACCGCGGTGGTGTTGTTCTGCTGCGAGCCCGACTGGCCCGACTGGCCCGCCTGCGCGTCGTTCGCTCCGTTGGCGCCGTTCGAGCCGTTCGTGCCGCCGTTCGAGGAGGGCAGCCCCGCCGTCGAGTCCTTGGTGCCCTGCGTGTTCGGGTTACTCGACCCGTTGACCTGCTCGTTCGACTTCTGGTCGCCGCTGGAGTCCGACTCCTCGGCGCCCTTGGCGCTGGCGACCGATCGCGCCTGCGTCCGCGCCTCCGAGACGGCGAGGACGTCGACACTCATCGCCTGGGCGTTGCGGGCGATCTCTGCCAGCGTGTCCCAGTCGACGACGGCGTTGATCGCGAGATCCACGCCCACCGCCGTGCTCTTGCCCGCGGCATCCGCCTTGCCCTCGGTCGTGACCCACAGCACGTGCGTGGCCTTCACCACGAGGGCGCCGGTGCCGGTGTAGCCCGAGGCCGCGGTGCCGAGCCGCGCCGTGACGTCGTCGTCGACGCTCACCACGAGAGCCACGACCGGCGTCACCGCGGTACCGCCTTCGGTGCCGCCCTCGGCCTTGGTGGCCAGGTCGCGCAGGCCGATCGCGGTGATCGCGAGGCCCGCACCCCCCGTGAGCAGCGCGGCGTTCTGCACCTCGGCGCGCACGTCGCTGCCGTCGATGACCTGCAGCGCGAACGATGCTCCGACGCCGGTGGCCGACCCGACCGTGGCGCGGCTCGTCGCCGTCGCGGCGTCGCGCTCGTTGCTGTGGCCGACCACGGTGCTCGCCGCCGAGCTCAGCGTCACGGTCGCGCCGGTCGCGACCAGGCCCTCGGTGGTGTTGTCGAGGATGTTGATGGCGAGCGCACCCGCGACACCGACGCTGTCGGCCTTGCTGGCGCCCGCCCGCGCGGTCGTGGTGACCTCGTGCTCGAAGAGGCGGAAGAGCGCGTCCATGGCGGGGCTCGACGGCAGCTGATCGCCCGAGCCGACGGTCGCCGATCCCTGCAGGATCCACTGGTGCTGACCGTTGCGCTTGTAGAAGCCCGCGGCGTTCGACCCGTCGGCCTCGGTCAGCTGGAACCACGCGCCCTCTGCGATCTCGTCCTTGGGAAGCTCGGCCTTCTCCTTGACCGTGAACTTCGTCACGAACACCCACGCGCCGCCCTGGCGCTTCCAGACGCTCCCGGCCGGGTGACCGTCCTTGGCCTTCTTGAGCAGGTAGTACTGGCCGTCGCTCGCGGCGCCGGGCAGCTCGTCGACCGTGCCGGTGAGGCTGACGTCGGTGTCGATGCTCCAGTTCGAGCCGTCGAACTTGTACAGGCCGTCGTTGCCGCCGCTGCCGGCGTTCGTCGTCACGAAGTACAGGTCGTCCTTGGACGGGCCGGGCAGCTGCTTGCCCGATTCGACGACCTCCCATGCGCTGCCGTTCCAGCGGCGCACGACGTCGTTCGTGTCGCCGGCGAGCATGCCGGCGACGACGTTCAGGCCGGTCGCCGTGATCGTGGTGTCACCGGTCGTCGCCCGGACGACGATGGTCACCGACTGCACCGCGACGCCGGCGCCGACTCCGACCGAGCCGTCGGTCGCGGAGTCACCGGATGCCTCGGCCGAGGCATCCGTGTCTCCCCGCGCCTCGAGGGTCACGGTGCCGCCCGCGTGCACCGTGATGCCGTCGGCGAAGAACGCGCGCACGAGACTGCTCACGACGTTGATGGCGATGGCGCCGGCGATCGAGACGCTGCTGCCGCTGTTCTCGCCGGATGCGGCCTTCGGCGTGCTCGAGGTCGACGACCCGCCGCCGGCGTTCTGCTGCTTGCTCTCGTTGGCCTTGCCGAGGTTGGCATCGGCCTTCTGGTTGACGTCCTTGCCGCCGCCGCTCGAGCCTTCGGACGGCGACGCGCCCTTCGTGGCGGCCTCGGCCTTGGTCACGACGTCGACGCGCTGATGAGCGGTGAACGAGGCGGCGCCGGTCGTGTCGATGCTGCGAGCGCTGGCGGATTCGGCGACGATGTCGTCGAGAACGGCCAGGGCGAGCGAGACGCCGATTCCGGCGGTGCTGCCTGCGACGGTCGAGCCTTTGGCGGTCGTGGTCGCGGCGACGTTCTGGGTGGCGGAGGCGGTGATGCTCGAGGCGGTGAGCGCGGTGCTGCTCGCGCCGAGCGAGGCGTGGGTGCGGATGGATGCGACGACGATGGCGACGGCGGGGACGATCGTGACGGTGCCCGACTTGCCTCCGGCCTGAGCCTCGGTCGTGAGCGTCACGTCGTGGGTCGCGGTGAGCGACAGTGCTCCGGCTCCCGTGAGCGGGGGGCCGCGGGTCGGGTCGGCGACCGGTGAAATGCCGGCGTACACCCGGTGCGTCGGCAGGTTGAGCGCGAGCGAGGCGCCGAGGCCGACGGTGGCGCCGCCGGACTGCGTGGCCTTCGCCGAGGCCTTGTCGGTGCTCTTGGACCCCGCCGTGATGGTGACCGCTCCTCCGCCCACGATCGCGATGCCGGGGACCGGCTCGGGGCCCGGGTGCGGACCGGGGGCGCTGCTGCCGAGGATCGCCGCCGTCGTGTCTTCTTCGACGACGTTGAGCGCGAAGGCTCCTGCCACGCCGAGCGTGCCGCTGGTGTTGCCGGCGCCCGCCTCGGCCGTCGCCTCGAACGCGTGCGTCGCGTCGGCGGCGACCTGCTTCACCGTGGCGCTGAGCGTGAGGCTCGCCGCCTGCAGCGAGGCGCCCACGCCGATGCTCGCCTGGTTGATGAGACGCACCTTGTTGACCGCGAGGGCCGCGCCGATGCCGACCGAGCTGGAGTTCGTCGAGGTGCCCTTGGCGGTGGCCGAGGCATCCGTGTTGTTCTTGGCGAGGAAGGATGCCGCGCCCGTCGTCGTCAGCGACGCCCCGTCCAAGAGCAACGCGGTCGTCACGGAGCGGACGAGGTTGAACGCGATCGCCGCGGCGACGCTGACCGTGGTGCCGTCCTCGTTCTGCGCCTGCGGCGTCGTCGACCCGCCGCCGGCGCCGCCGGTCGTGCGGCCCGACGCATTGCCGAGCTTGTCGTTCGACTTGGTGTTGGCGTCCTTGCCCGTGGCGTCCTTGCCGCTGCCGCCCGACTCGCCGGGCGCGCCCTGCGCGCTCGCCTCGGCGGACGTCGCCGTCGTCGAGACGCCCTCGGCGGTCACGGTGACGGCCCCTTGCGCGGTGACGTCGCGGCCGATGCTCGCGGAGGCCTCGTGGTCGGCCGACGTGAGCGCGAAGGCGATCGCCGCGCCGAGCGTCGCCCCTGCCCCGGCGCCGGTCGAGCCGGTCGCCTTCGTCGTCGCCTTCGCGGTCTGGTCGGCGGTCGCGGTGATCGCGCCGCCCACAGTGAGCGCCGGACCGGCGAGGATGCGCGCGACCGTCAGGACGTTGTGGATCGCGATGCTCGCGACACCGGTGAGCGAGAGGTTGGTGCCGCCGTCGGCGCCGCCGATGGTCTCGGTCGTCGCGTGGTCGATGCCGGTCGCGGTGACCGTGAGCGAGGCGAGTCCCGCCGGGCTGGCGCCGTCGGCGACGCCCGACTCGACGGTCGTGCGCACCAGCGTCAGCGCCACCGAGGCGCCCGCGCCCACGGCGCTGCCGTTGTCGCCGGCGCCGGCCTGCTTGGCGGTGGCCTTCGAGGTGCTCTGGTGGCTGCCTCGCGCACCGAGCGTGACGGCGCTTCCGCCGTACGCGCCGGTCCCCCTCAGCTGCGCCGAGGTGCGGGCGTCCTTCTTGACGACGCCGAGCGAGCCGGCGATCGAGACGGAGCCCGACGACTTCTTGCCCGACACGGCAGTCGCCGTGTACGACGACTCCGCCGTCGCCGGCTCGGCGGCGGTCGCAGTGATGCCGCCGGGTGCGCTGAGGATGGCGTTCAGCAGGAAGGCCTCGGTCAGCAGGTCGGCGATGATGAGCGCGACGCCGATCGCGAGCCCGAACCCGCTCGATCCGCCCGTCCCGTCGGTCGTGCCGCCGTCGCCGTCGGCGACCACGGTGTTCTTGGCGTGGGCGACGACCGACTGGGCTCCGGTCGTGGTGACCTTCGCGCCCGAGATGTGGGCGCGCGTGACGTTCTCGAGGATCGCGACGGCGATCGCACCGGCGACATCGATCGCGCCGTCGCTCGTCGCGGACTGGCCGTCGCCGCGGCCGGCGCCGTTGGCGGGCTTGTTGTTCTGCGTCGCACCGCCCTTGCCGGCCTTCGCCTGCGCCGTGACCGTCGAGACCTGCTCGGCGAGGATCGAGACGGATGCCGCGCTGGAGCCTGTCGCGTTCGTCGAGTCGATCGCGGCCTCGGTGAACTGCTCGAGGTAGACCACCGCGACGCCGGCGCCGCTGGCGGCGTCCTTCGCGTCGCCGACGCCGGTGAGGGTCGCCGTGTTGGACGCGGCGATGCCGAGTGCCCCGCCGACCACGACCCGCGCGGTCTCGGTGATCTTGCCGACCGCATCGGCGAAGACCGTGACGATCGCGACGGCCGCGTCGTACGAGCCCGGCGCCTCCTGCTTCGACGCGTCCGCCTGCGGCGTCGCGCCGGCGGTCACCGTCGAGGTCGCGCTGATCGTCGCGGTGCCGTCCACGTCGAGGAGAGTGCTGCCGCCGATCCGCGATGTCGCGGTCGAGAAGACGATCGCCGCGTCGCCGTACTGCTTGTTCAGCGTGAACGGACCGACGGTGGACCGGGCCGCGGCGGTGAGATTCCCGCCCGCGGTGATGCGCGACGCGCCGCGCACGTCGACGGTCGCCGTCGAGTTCACGAGCACCGCGTACGCCGTGGCGGCCGAGGCGTCCGGTATGACGGTCGCGTCGGCGGTCATCGTGACGTCGCCGGTCGTGTCGATCGTGCTGCCGTCGATGACGACCTCGGCCGTCGCATCGTGGTCGATGCAGCCCAGGATGCTGAAGTCGTCGAAGTCCGTGCAGTCCGCCACGTTCAGCGGCACGCCGTCGGTGTTGGTCTCGGCGGCCGTGAGCGTCACCGAGCCCGCCGTCACCTGGGCGCCGTCGAACGTGATCGACTCGAACAGCAGCTCGAACGCCGCCTGCACGAGGTTGATGAATCCGCGCACCACGATCGAGTCGTGCCCGTCGCCGCCGTCGATGCGCAGCAGCTCGCCGCCGAACGTCGGGGGGACGAAGCTGAACTGCTCGAACGCGTCGCCGCCGATCGACCTCAGCAGCAGGCGTCCGGCGTTGTCGGGGTCCTCGATGAGCTCGGCCTGGTTGCCGCCGGCCGTGAGCACGTGCGTCTTGCTGCCGGGGGTCGTGTCGACGATCGGCTCGATGCCGGCGTAGTGCACGACGGTCGCGCCGAGGGCGATCGAGCCGCTCGACGCGTCTGTCGCGTGCGAGACGACGCCGCCCCCGCCGTGGGTGGCGAGCGTGTCGAAGCCCGCCCCGCCGTCGAAGTGGATCGCGATTCCGGGGTCGGTCCCGCCGAGGTCGACCGTGAACGTGTCGTCGCCGCCCGTGCCCACCACGCGGATCTCCGAGATCTCGGCGAGCGAGCGCGTGACGCCCTCGAAGGTGACGGTGCCGTCGGCGTGGAACACGAGCGTCGACGCGGTCGACGTCATCTGCACGGTCCACGGCGCGGGGACCACGGCCACCGCGGGCGCAGACTCGGCCGGCACCACGTCGGGTGCCGGAGCCGGCGCCGGTGTCGCCGGTGCGGGCTCAGGGGCCGGAGCCGGTTCGGGAGCTGGTTCGGGTGTCGGCGCGGGAGCGGGCTCGGGTGCGGGCTCGGGTGCGGGCTCAGGGGCCGGCGCAGGGTCGGGTGCAGGCTCGGGGGCCGGTTCCGTCGCGGGCTCGCCGCCGGCGGTGGCATCGAAGGGCCGCACGTTGAGGAACGCCGCCTGGCCCACGATGTCGGTGGCCGCGTCGGAGGTCGTCGCGCCGGAGATCCGTGCTGCGGGCGCGGCCGCCGGCTCGGTCTCGGCCCCGCTGTCGGGGACGACCGTGACGACGGCGCTGGGCGCGGGCGCGAGAGGCACGCCGAACGGGACGGCGAGGCTCACGCCGACGACGATCGCCGTCGCGTACGCGAGTACGCCGAACGTGACGCTCTGAGAGCGCTCCGTTCCCTCTCCCCGAACCATGACGCGCCTGTCGCTCGATGGACGAACTTGACAACGCGCCGGTGCACTTCAATCCGCTTCGCGGCTCCCCCGAACCCCGGCGATGAAACAACCCCAAGTCGACTGCGACGACCACCTGGTCCGAGGACCGGGCGGTCGGCGAACCGACCCGCGGGCAAAGTTAGCCCCGCCGTGGGAGATCGTCAAGAGAGATTTCGGGAGAACTCTCCGAACCGCCGCATGCCGCAGACGGAATGCAGTGGCGTCCGGCTGGGCTCAGCTCAGTCCGGAGTAGGCGTGGAGGCCCTTGAAGAACATGTTGACGATCGTGAAGTTGAAGATCACCGCGGTGAACCCGATGATCGAGAGCCAGGCCGATCGGGCGCCGCGCCACCCGCGTGTGGCACGCGCGTGGATGTACCCCGCGTACAGCACCCAGATGACGAACGTCCAGACTTCCTTCGTGTCGAAGCCCCAGTAGCGGCCCCAGGCGTCGTTCGCCCAGATCGAGCCGGCGATGAGGGTGAAGGTCCAGAAGATGAAGCCGATGATCGCGAACCGGTACGCCAGGGACTCCAGCGCGTCGGCGCTCGGCAGCGTGCGGAGGAACTTCGGTCCGGTCCTGACGTCGCCGCCGTCTTCGGCCCCGACGGTCGCCGCCGTCTTGCGCTCCCGTCGCGCCTGCATGAGCTGCAGCACCGACAGCCCGAACGCGAGCGCGAACAGCGCCGTCGCGAGCGAGGCGACGAAGACGTGGATGACGAGCCACACCGACTTGAGCGGGTCCATGAGGGGCACGATCTCGGTGTAGAACCAGATCGCCGTCCCCCCCAGCAGCACCGCCACCAGACCCGTGATGAACGTGCCGAGAAAGCGCAGGTCGTAGCGCAGAAGCACGGCCAGATACACGGCGACGATGAGCAGGGTGCCGGTGAGCGCGAACTCGTACATGTTCGACCACGGCACCCGACCCGCGGCGATGCCGCGCGTCACGTCCGCGCCGAGGTGGAACAGGAAGGCGAGCACCGTCAGCGACGTGCCGATGCGTGCCCACACGAAGCGCTCACGGCGCCCGATCGGGGCGTGCAGCGCCGCCTCGGAGGCATGCTCCTGTGCCCGCATCGCGTCGACCGAGCCGGCGTAGCCGACCCCGGCGCCGACGAGCTCGCGCTCGCGCCGGGTCGCGGCATCCTTCGCGTCCACCGCCGCGGCGCCCCGCCGCGCCAGGTCGACGGCGTACGCCGCGAACGCGAGCGCGTAGATCGTGATCGCCGTCCAGACCAGCAGCACCGAGATCGACTCGAGTCCGAGCGTCTGGGTCTCGGCGGCGGCAGCGCTGAACACGGATGCTTCGGGCATGGCTCTCAGTCTACGTCGGGGCGGGTGCGGCCCCCCGGCGGGGGTTCTTCGGAATTCGCGGGGGCGTGCGCGAGCGAGGCGAGGTGGCGCTGGGCGAACTGCTCGACGGCGGCCGCGAGCGCCGGGTCCTCACCGCGCGCGAGCCCGGCGTACTCGAGCTCCACGGCATCGCCGCGGGTCGTCGCCTTGACCCACATGCGGCGGCGCGGAACGAACAGCCCGGCGAGCAGGCCCGCGGTCGCGAGGACCGCGAACAGCAGCACCCACGTGGCCGCGGCATCCCGATGGATCGACAGCGACACGTACCTCTTGACCGATCCGTCGTAGCCGCCGGCGGCGTCCGTCGCCTCGTTCTCGAAGGTCACCGTGCCGCGTCCGCCGGGCAGGTCGGCGGTCTCGCCGGGCGCGAGCTCGATCGATTCGACGTCGGTGCCGCGGCCGGTGAGCTTGTCCATCTCGCTCGTGTCGAGCGTGTACACCGACCGTGGCACGCCGCCGTCGATGCCGAGGTCCCCCTCGTACACGTCGAGGGTGACGACGGGGTTGGTCAGAGCCGGGTACGCCGACGCGAAGGCGCCGTCCTGGCGCATCACCTGCGTCGGGTAGAAGAAGCCCACGAGGCCCAGCTGCTCGTCGAGGCCGTCGGGCACCTTGACCACGCCGAGCGAGGTCATGTTGGTGTCCTGCGGCAGGAACGGCACCGACTCCGAGAAGATCACGTCGCCCTCGGCGTCGCGGATCGTGAGCGTCGGCGCGTATCCGTTGCCCATGAGGTAGATGCGGTCGCCGGCCATCTCGAGCGGCTGGTTGACGCGCACCTCGCCCGTCACCGGCTCGCCGCCCGCGAGCTGCGTGGTGAGGTTCGCGACGAAGTCGCCGGCCTGGCCCTGACCCTGGCTGCCGAGCGGCTGATACGTCACGTCGAACCGGTCGAGGGTGAGCGAGTACGGTGCGAGGGCGGTCTCCTCGTCGACGAAGCGTCCCGGGTTGAACGACGTGTAGTCCAGCAGCGTGTTGACCCACGTGCGGCCCTCGATGATGACGGTCTGGCCGGTGTAGGTGAGCCCGCCGCCGATGCCGACCGCGAGCAGCACGCCCACGAGCGACGCGTGGAAGACGAGGTTGCCGGTCTCGCGCAGGTAGCCGCGCTCCCCCGAGACCGACAGTGCGGTGCGCGTGTCGTAGCGCTCGACGCGGTAGCCCGCCTTCTTCAGCTGCTGCCGGGCGACTTCGATCGCTCCGGATGCCGCGGCTGCGGCATCCGCGTCATCCGCGTACTCGAGCGTCTCGGAGCGGTACGCCTCCAGGCGCCCGAGCCGTGCGGGCGTGCGCGGCGGCTTCGCGCGCAGGGCCTTGTAGTGGTGCCGCGTGCGCGGGATGATGCAGCCCACGAGCGAGACGAACAGCAGGATGTAGATCGCCGAGAACCACGGTGACGTGTACACGTCGAACATGCTGAGGTTGTCGAGGACCGGCGCCAGGTCGGGGTTGTTCTGGAAGTACTGGGTGACCCCGTTCGGGTCGGCGCTGCGCTGCGGCACGAGCGACCCCGGCACCGCGGCGATCGCGAGGAGCAGCAGCAGCACGAGCGCCGTGCGCATCGAGGTCAGCTGGCGCCAGCCCCACCGCATCCATCCGACGACGCCGAGCGCGGGCCCGTCGGCCGCGGAGCCTGCCGAGGCGTCGCGAGGGTCGTCGGCGGCGTCGGCGTGGTCGGCCGGGCGCAGCGTCCCCTCGACCGGCTCCGCGGTCGCGGAGCCCGCCGCGTCAGAGCGGGGTCGGGACACTCGCGAACACCCCCTGCAGCTGGGCCATGATCGAGGTCCACACGCCGGTCACCATCAGCAGGCCGAGGACGATGAGCAGGCCGCCGCCGACCAGGTTGACGACGCGGATGTGGCGTCGCACGAACGAGACCGAGCGCGTCGCCCACCCGAAGCCGAGCGTGAGCAGCAGGAACGGGATGCCGAGCCCGAGCGAGTATGCGACGCCGAGCAGCGCCGCCCGGCCCGCCGAGCCCGAGTCGAACGCCATCGTGAGGATCACCGCGAGGGTCGGTCCGATGCACGGCGCCCATCCGATGCCGAGGGCGACGCCCAGCAGCGGCGCGCCGACGAGGCCGAGGTTGCCGCGGACCTGCGGGCGCGAGATGCGCTGCGCGAGGCCGAACCAGCCGATGAAGACGAAGCCCATCGCGATGACGAACACGCCGAGCACGCGCGTGATGACATCGGCGTACTCGAGCAGGAACCGGCCGAGGGTTCCGCCGAGCATCGCCATGCTCACGAACACGACCGTGAACCCCGCGATGAACAGCAGCACCCCGAGCACGAGCCGCCCGCGTCGGGGCTCGGCCGCGCTCGTCGGGTCGGGGCGTTTCGTCTCGCTGCGCTCGCTCGACGACCGCGGACCTTCGGTCGTCGAGCGAGGGAGCGCCGGCGACCGTGTCGGAACGCCCGCAGCGCCCACGGGCACGGGCCGCGGTGCCACCGCTCCCCCGATGAAGCCCAGGTATCCCGGCACGAGCGGCAGCACGCACGGCGAGAGGAACGACAGGACGCCGGCGAGCACGGCGATCGGGATCGCGATCAGGAGCGAGCCGTCGGCGACGATCTCGGCGAGGTTCACGATTCCTCCAGCGTCTCGCGCACCAGGGTCTCGAGGATCGAGGCGTCTTCGAGCTGCCCGATGATGCGCACCGCGACGCGCCCCTGGCTGTCGAGGACGAGCGTCGAGGGCACGGCGTTCAGCGGCGTCTGGCCGGCGAAGGCCAGCTTGATCGAGCCGTCCTCGGTCGCCAGCGCGCTCGGATACCGGATCCCGTATGTCTCGGCGAACGCCCGCGACGCCTCGGCGCCGTCGTAGAGGTTCACCCCCAGGAACGACACGGTTTCGCCCGCCAGCGCCGCGTGAGCCTCGTCCAGCGCGGGCGCCTCGACGCGGCACGGCGCGCACGCGGCGTACCAGAAGTTCACGACCAGCACGTCGCCCGCGAAGTCGGCCTCGGTCACCGTGCCGCCGGTGTCGAGTACGCCTTCGAAGTCGATGGGCTCGGTGCGCTCGGCCTCGGGGATCTCGACGTAGCGCACGCCGCTCGCCGCGATGAAGCCCTTGTTGTCACCATCGCGGTACTGATCGGCCAGCGGATCGCTCGTGCACGCCGCCAGTCCGGCGACGAGAGAGAATGCGAAGACGACGGATGCCGCGCCCCGCAGCCCGCGTCTCGCCCCGGCTCGCCCGGTCATACCGCCCCCACATCCACCGCGCCCGCCGTGGACGCCGGCTCGGCGTAGGCGGTCTCGGTCCACTTGCCGTCGACCATCTCGAAGCTCGTCACGCTCGACAGCGCGCAGCGCCGCTCGCGGGGGTCGTGCCGCAGCGGGAGTCCCGCGACCGCGAGATGCGTGATCCAGATCGGGAGCTGGTGCGAGACGATCACGACGTCGCCCGAGTCCGCGGCATCCCACGCCTGCGTCATGGCCGCGTTCATGCGACCCACGACGTCCGCGTACGGTTCGCCCCAGCTGGGCAGCGCCGGCTTGCGCAGGTGCCGCCAGTTCCAGGGATTGACCAGGGCGAGCGCCATCCGCTTGCCCTCGAACACGTTGGTCGGCTCGATCACCCGCTCGTCGATGACGGGCTCGATCCCGAAGACCTCGCCGAACGGCTCGGCCGACTCGCGCGTGCGCTGCAGCGGCGAGCACACCAGCGACGACACGGGGCGCTGCATCGCGTGGACGAACTCGGCCGCCTGGCGCGCCATGCGCCGCCCGTCGGAGCTCAGTCCGTACCCCGGGAGTCGCCCATAGAGCACGCGGCGAGGATTGTGGACCTCCCCGTGGCGCACGAGATGGAGGCGGTCAGCGGGCACCCGACCAGTCTACGGCGGCTCGTTCTGTGGGGCGGCTGAGCGTCAGTCCAGCTCCGGCTCGGCGCCCGATCGCCATCCGCGCTCGCTGACGAGCGCACGCACCCGCACGTACACGAACCACGCGACTCCCAGCACGGTCGCAGCGATCACGACGTACTGGAGGATGTCGGCATACCGCTCCACGATGTGCCACGACTCACCGAGGACGAAGCCCGACAGCACGAAGATCGAGTTCCAGATGAGGCTGCCGGCGGTCGTCAGGAGCGCGAACCGCCACAGCGGCATGCGCGTGATGCCGGCGGGGATCGAGATGAGGCTGCGGAAGATCGGGATCATGCGCCCGAAGAACACCGCCTTGCCGCCGTGCCGCGAGAACCACGCGACGGTGCGGTCGATGTCTTCGGGGTGCAGCAGCGGCACCTTCGCGGCGATGGCCCGCAGCCGCGCGACGCCGAGCCACGCGCCGAGGCCGTACAGCAGCATCGCGCCGACCACCGAACCTGCCGTCGTCCAGAACAGGGCCTCGAAGAGCGTGAACGAGCCACGGCTGGAGGCCAGACCCGCCATCGGCAGGATCACCTCGCTCGGCAGCGGCGGGAACAGGTTCTCCATCGCGATGGCGAGTCCGGCGCCGGCGGGGCCGATCACGTCCATCAACGAGACGGCCCAGTCCGCGAGGGAGCTGAGCCAGGAGCCGTCGGAGGTGGCAGTCGCACTGATCTCTGTCACGCCTTCGACGTTAGGCGACGAATGTGAACCGTTCCTGGGTGCAGACCCCCGGAAGCGGCAGGGGGTCACCGCGACGAGCAGGTCACAGGCTCGAGCCGGGCACCCCCGCGGCGGTCACGACGAAGGCGAGCACGAGCGACAGCACGATCGCCCCGGCGCCGATCAGCGCCACCCAGAAGGCGAGACGCCGCTTCACCATGAGCACGATCGCCACGATCGCCGTCGCCACGAACGCGAGCCACGGCAGGATCATGCCCATCAGCCACCCGACCATGATGAGGTCGCTGCTGCACGTGACCACGCCGCACGGGTCCGATGCCATCACGAGGAACATGCCCATGATCGAGGCGAGGGCGGCGAGCACGCCGTCCGCCACCAGCAGCACGATCGTGACGACGACATCCAGCGTCCTCACCGGGCGCTTCGCGGGCGGCGCCGGCGGCCACGCCGTCGCGGACGGCTCGGAGTAGGGCGGCGTCGTCATGCCCGAATCGTACCGGCGGGCGGGAACTCCGCGTCAACGTACACTTGACCCTCGTGAGTGAACGCGTTCTCGTCCAGCAGCTGCAGGGTCTCGCCGACGGACCCGTCTCGGTGTCCGGATGGGTCGAGACCGTTCGTGACCAGAAGAAGGTGCAGTTCGTCATCCTGCGCGACGAGACCGGCGCGGTGCAACTGGTCAACCCGGCCACGCGCGAGCCGGCCGACGACGCGGACGCCGCGGCAGAGGCATCCCTCGCCCTCACCAGCACCATCTCGGAGCTGGCCACCGGCACCTTCCTCACGGTGCACGGCGTGCTCAAGCACGACGAGCGCGTGAAGCTCGGCGGCGTCGAGATCAAGATCGGCTCGCTCGACATCGCGGCCGCCGCGCTCCCCGAGACGCCGATCGCCGCCGACTCCGGCCTCGACAAGCGCATGGACTGGCGCTTCCTCGACCTGCGGCAGCGCCGCAACAACCTCATCTTCCGCGTGCAGACGACCCTCGAGCACGCGATGCGCTCGTACTGGATCGAGCGCGACTACATCGAGGTGCACTCGCCGAAGCTCATGGCGTCGGCCTCCGAGTCCAACGCCGAGCTGTTCTCGCTCGAGTACTTCGGCGACCAGACCGCGTACCTCGCGCAGTCGCCGCAGTTCTTCAAGCAGATGGCGCAGGTCGCCGGTTTCGGCAAGATCTTCGAGATCGCGCCGGCCTTCCGCGCCGACCCCTCGTTCACGAGCCGTCACGCGACGGAGTTCACCTCGATCGACGCCGAGATCAGCTGGATCGACTCGCACGAAGACGTCGCGCGCATGCAGGAGGAGCTCCTCGCCACCGCGATCGCCGCGGTCAAGGCCAAGCACGGCGCCGAGATCGAGGAGCTGTTCGGCATCGAGGTGCAGGTTCCCGCGATCCCGTTCCCGCGCATCCCGCTCGCGGAGGCCCGCGAGATCGTCAAGGCCCGCGGCTACGAGATCCCCCGCACCGACGGCGACCTCGACCCCGAGGGCGAGCGTCAGATCTCGGCGCACGTCGAGGAGACCTACGGCCACCAGTTCGTCTTCATCACCGACTACCACCCCGAGATCCGCGCGTTCTACCACATGCGCGACGAAGAGACCGGGCTCACCAAGTCGTACGACCTGCTCTTCAAGGGCGTCGAGATCACGACGGGCGCCCAGCGCGAGCACCGCGTCGACGTGCTCGTCGAGCAGGCGAAGGAGAAGGGTCTCGAGCCCGAGCACCTCGACTTCTACCTCGACTTCTTCCGCTACGGCGCCCCGCCCCACGGCGGATTCGGCATGGGCCTGGCCCGCGTGCTGATGCTGCTGCTCGGGCAGGACTCGATCCGCGAGGTCACGTACCTCTTCCGGGGTCCCACCCGCCTCGCCCCCTGACCTCGCCGCGGGCGCGGGTCCCGGCATCCGCGGCCCGCCGCGCGGTGTTGCGAGAACACCGGGGTGAAGGACGACCGACGGATGCCGCGCAGGCGGTCCGATCAGCCGGCAGCGGTGAGCGCGGCGCGCAGCCGGTCGGGCGACACCCGCCAGTGACCGTGCAGCTCGCCGTCGATCAGCACGACCGGGATCTTCTCCCACCACAGCGCGTACAGTGCGGGGTCGTCCGCGATCGAGAGCTCCTCGACCTCGACGGCGTCGTCGGGAAGCTCGGCGACGACCGTCTCGACGACCTCGCGCGCGACGTCGCAGAGGTGGCAGTCCGGCTTGCCGATGAGCGTGAGCGTCGTCACGCGGCGCCTTCGACGGGGTAGCCGGCGGCGATCCACTCGTCGGTGCCGCCGTCGACGTTGGTCGCGTCGTAGCCGCGGGCGGCGAGGGCCTCGGCCACGCGGGCGGAGCGGCCGCCGACCTTGCAGATGACGTCGAAGGCGCCGTCGGGCAACTCGTCGAGCCGGTCGCCGATGGTCGACATCGGCAGGTTGACCGCGCCCGGCACGCGCCCCGTCTCGAACTCCCACTCCTCGCGCACGTCGATGAGCGGGGTGCCCTCACGCTCGCGCAGTTCGTGGACGGTGATGGACTTCATGATCGGCCTCTCGAGGGACGGGCGGGCTCACCGCAGACACGAAGCGCCCCCGTCGACCGAGTGCCGCGTCTGCGAAGACGGGCGCCGGTCGGGGGACGCTTGGTGCGGATGCCGCTTACTTCTTGTTGCGGCGCTGGTGGCGAGTCTTGCGAAGCAGCTTGCGGTGCTTCTTCTTCGCCATGCGCTTGCGGCGCTTCTTGATGACAGAACCCACGGAGAACCTCACTATGTCGGGGTCTGGGCGCGCACGTGCTCGCCCGGGAACCGGCAGATTTCGAAAAATGCCTCGGATCAGTCTAGCCGACGTCGGCGATCGGCCGTTGCAGTGCTTCGGTCACCGCGGACTCGGGCACCCGGTAGCTGCGACCGAACCGGACCGCGGGCAGCTCGCCCGAGTGCACGAGGCGGTACACCGTCATCTTCGAGACGCGCATGAGCTCGGCCACCTCAGCCACCGTGAGGAAGCGCACGTCCGGCAGCTCCGCCATGTCGATCCCCTTCCCCAGAAGTCCTGACCACACTCTAGAACCGTCGAGGGGCGTGTGTAAACCTGTGTGGCCTGTGAGACAGCTGGTACCGCGCCGTCAGGAGTCGCCTCGCACGCGCGCCCGGCGCTCGCGAGCGTCTCGAGCAGCCTGTCGTTCGAGCTTGCGGGCGTCGCGAAGCGCCTTCTCGGCGTCCCTCACCGCCTTGCGCGCCTCGCGGTACTTCTTGTCGTCGGCGATGTCGGCGTCTTCCAGGGGCATCAACGGCACGCGCTCCACGGTGCGCCCCTGAGCGACGACGTCCATGTAGGCCGCGACGCCGTCGAGACCGCGCTCGAGGCCGAAGACGAACGGGTCCGACTCGTCGAGGAAGACCCCGGCATCGATGGCGGCGCGCAGGTGGGGGTAGGCGTCCGCCGTGATGAGCGCGCGGAACATCGCGTCCTCGCGCGCGGTGATGTCCACGCCGCTGAGCCCGCCGTCCCGCTCGGCGCGCTGATAACCGGCGAGCACGATGCCCGTCCAGCGCGCGGCGCCGGTGACCAGCAGCAGCACCGAGAGCCGCTCCTCGTGGCTGAGGGGCGTGTCGGCGAGCGCGGCGAGTCCGGCATCCATCCACGCGGCGCTGTTGGGTGTCGCGGGCGAGCCGGTGATCGGCACCTCGAGCACCCACGGGTGGCGCACGTACTGCTCCACCTGCTCGCGGTAGAGCGCCGTCAGCCGCGCCTGCCAGTCGCCGGCGGTGAGGGTCTCCTCCGACGGGAGCCCCGTCGCCTCCTCCTGCATGAGCAGGATCAGGTCGTCCTTGGCGGTGACGTAACGGTAGAGCGACATCGGCGTGAAGCCCAGCTTCGCGGCCACGGCGGCCATCGAGACGGCGCCCAGGCCCTCGGCATCCGCGATCTCGACGGCGGCTTCGACGATCCGCTCGACGCTCATCTCGCGCTTGGGACCGCGCTGCGGGTTGGCCGCGACGCCCCACGCGAGGGCGATGCCGCGCGGCAGCTCGAGGTCGGGGGCGTCCGTCATCCCGTCAGTCTAGGACTGTTTAGCACGTAAACAGTGTGTTACGGTCATAAACAGTTACCGACGTAAACAGTTTCCGTAGTACACAGATCACACGAAGGGATGCCTCGATGAGCAGCCGATCCACACCACCGGCCGTCGAAGTCCGCGGACTGCGAAAGGGGTTCGGGCGTCACCGCGTCCTGGACGGACTGGATCTCACCGTCCAGCGCGGCGAGGTCTTCGCCCTCCTCGGCCCCAACGGCGCCGGCAAGACCACCACGATCAACATCCTCACCACGCTCGTTCGGCCCGACGCCGGCACCGCCACCGTGGCGGGCATCGACGTCGTGCGCGCACCGGAACAGGTGAAGCAGCGCATCAGCCTCACCGGGCAGTCGGCTGCCGTCGACGACGTCCTCACCGGCACCGAGAACCTCGTGATGCTGGCGCGCCTGTCGGGCCTGTCGAATCGTGCGGCGCGCACGCGAGCGTCCGAGCTGCTCGAACGCTTCGCGCTGACGGATGCCGCAGCCAAGCGCGTCGGCGCCTACTCCGGCGGCATGCGGCGCCGGCTCGACCTGGCCCTCAGCTTCGTGGTGACCCCCGAGGTGCTCTTCCTCGACGAGCCCACCACCGGACTCGACACCCGCAGCCGCCGCGAGCTGTGGGACGTCATCCGCTCCCTCGCCGAGGCCGGCACGACGGTGTTCCTGACGACGCAGTACCTCGAGGAGGCCGATCAGCTCGCCGACCGCATCGCGGTGCTCGACGGCGGGCGCGTGGTCGCCAGCGGCACCCCCGCGGCGCTGAAGTCGCGCGTCGGCGGCGACACCGTCGAGCTCCACGACGCCCACGGCGACCTGCTGCGGGAGGTGCCCACCGACGGCACCGTGACCGACCTCCGCCGCGCTCTCGACGTGCTCGACGAGTCCGGCGCGGAGGGCGTCGTGACCCTGCGCCGTCCCACCCTCGATGACGTGTTCCTCACCCTCACCTCGTCCGACGGCCGCGGCCGCGCCGCTGCGCGCGACGCCGAGGCATCCCCCCTGAAGGAGAACGCATGACCACCGTGACCGCCTCCCCCGCAGCTCCCGCGCTGCGCCCGCGCATCTCGGGGCTCACCGCCGAGAGCGTCTTCGTCGGCCGCAGCCTGCTGCACTCGCTGCGCGACGGCGAATCCCTGCTCATGGCGATCCTGCTCCCGGTGATGCTCATGCTGGTGTTCACCTGGGTGTTCGGCGGCGCGATCGACCCCACCAGCGACTACGTGAACTACGTGGTGCCGGGGGTGATCCTCACCTGCGCCGGCTTCGGCGCCGCGTCGACGGCCGTGTACGTGGCCGGCGACATGAAGGCCGGCATCATCGACCGGTTCCGCACGATGCCGCTGCGCGCGAGCGCCGTGCTCACCGGGCACGTCGTCGCCAGCCTGCTGCGCAATCTGTTCGCGACCGCCATCGTGATCGGCGTCGCCCTGCTCGTCGGGTTCCGGCCGACCGCCGACGCGTGGGGTTGGATCGGGGCGATCGGCGTCATCGCACTGTGGATCCTCGCGATCACCTACCTGTTCGCGGCCATCGGCCTCGCGTCGGGCAGCCCGGAGGGTGCGAACGGATACGGGTTCATCATCCTGTTCCTCCCGTATCTCTCGAGCGCCTACGTGCGGGTCGGGACGATGCCCGAATGGCTCCAGGGCGTCGCGGAGTACCAGCCGGTGACCCCGCTCATCGAGACGATCCGGGGCCTGCTCATGGGCACGCCGGTCGGCGACACCGCCGTGTGGGCGATCGCGTGGTGCGTGGGGATCCTCGTGGTGTCGTTCGTGTGGGGCGCGTGGCTGTTCCGCCGCAAGGCCGGCAGGCGCTGACCCCCACTCTCTCGGGGACCGAGCGGGCTCAGCGGCCGGGAAGCCTCTTGAGGGCGCTCTCGAGGGCGTGCTTGGCGGATGCCGCGGCCCGGCCGACGACCTCGGCGGCGTGCGCGGCGGAGTCGGGCAGCGAAGGCTGCGCGGCGACGGGCTCGGCGGTCGCGCCGTCGAGGAACGGCACGAGCCAGTCGTCGACCTCGTCGAGCGGCTCGGCGGACAGGCTGTAGTAGCGGTGCTGCCCCTCCTCGCGCACCGAGACCAGATGGGCATCGCGCAGCACCTTGAGGTGCTTCGAGACGGTCGGCTGGCTCGCGCCGAGCTCGTGCACGATATGCGACACGCTGGTGCCGTGTTCGCCGGCGGTCGATCTGTCGAGCAGGAGTCGCAGGATGTCGCGACGCGTGCCGTCCGCGATCACGTCGAAGATGTCCGCCATGTGCTCAGATTAGTCGGGACCCTTGCGGAGTACCATGACTCGGGTCTTTCCATACGAAGGGGGCCGGCGGATGAGTCAAGGCTCGACTCGCGGCGTCCTGCGCGCCGCGTCGCCGAGCCCCCGACTCGTCTTCAGCGCGATCCGCCGCTTCACGACCTCCTCGCCGGCGCGATTCGCGATCCTCGTCTTCACGTCGCTGGTCCTGCTGTTCACGGCACTGCTGTCGCTGCCCATCTCCTCGGCGGACGGCCGCGTCACCCCCCTCGCGGACGCGTTCTTCACCGCGGTGTCGACCATCTGCGTGACGGGCCTGGTGACCGTCAACATGGGCACGCACTGGTCGGCGTTCGGCAACTCGATGATCTTCCTCGGCGTCAACATCGGCGCGATGGGGGTGCTCACCTTCGGCGCCATGATGGGCGTGGTGATCTCGCGGCGGCTGGGTCTGCGCGCGAAGCTCGTCGCCGCCGGCGACACCAATCCGCTGCGCTCCCACGCGGGCCCCGTGAAGGAGGAGCAAGGCGTGCGGCTGGGCGAAGTGGGCCAGCTGCTGCGGACCATCGCGCTGAGCACGCTCCTCATCGAAGCCGTCGTGGCCGTGCTGCTGTACCCGGCGATGCTGCTCAGCGGCACCGATCCGCTGACCGCGCTCTGGCAGGCGCCCTACTTCGCGGCGATGTCGTTCACCAACACGGGCTTCACGCCCACCCCCGACGGCCTCGCGTCGTTCGCGACCAACTACTGGTTCCTGACGGTCATGGCCGTGAGCGTCATGGTGGGCAGCGTCGGGTTCCCCGTCATCTACTCGCTCTCCAAGCACCACTGGCACATGCGGAAGTGGTCGCTTCACACCAAGCTGACGCTGCTGTGCGTCGCGTTCCTGTGGGTGGCCGGCGCGGTCGCGTTCCTCGCGCTCGAGTACCTCAACCCCGAGACCCTCGGGCGCGCCGATGCGTGGGACACGACGTTCCAGAGCTTCTTCCTGTCGGTGATGACCCGCTCCGGCGGATTCGCCGTGCTCGACATGGACGAGCTGAACGGGTCGAGCATCATCGTGGCCTGCATGCTCATGTTCGTCGGCGGCGGGTCGGCATCCACCGCCGGGGGCATCAAGGTCACGACGCTCGCCGTGCTCATCCTCGCCGCGGCGGCCGAGGCACGGGGTCGTCAGTGGGTGGAGGTCTTCGGTCGCAGGATCCCCAGCGACGTCCAGCGCGTCGCGCTCTCGGTCGTGTGGTGGGGGTCGACGATCGTCGCGCTGAGCACCATCATCCTCGGCCAGATCACTCAGCAGCGGATCGATTTCGTGCTGTTCGACGTGATCTCGGGCTTCGCCACGGTCGGACTTTCGACCGGCGTCACCGAGTCGCTGCCGGACGTGGGCAAGTACATCATGGCGGTGACGATCCTGATGGGACGCATTGGTACAGTGACAATCGCTGCCGCCGTGGCGGCGCGGTCGAGTACGCAGCTGTACCAGCTGCCCGTGGAGAGGCCCATCGTTGGTTGAGCGGATCAGAAGCGACGCCCCTGTCCTGGTGATCGGGCTCGGTCGCTTCGGCGCCGCGTGCGCGGGAGAGCTGGACCGACTCGACCGCGAAGTTCTCGCGATCGACGAGAACCTCGAACTCGTGCAGAAGTGGTCCGAACGGGTGACGCACACGGTGCAGACGGACGCCCGCAACTTCGACGCCCTCAAGCAGATCGGCGCACAGGACTTCCAGGTCGCGGTGGTCGCGGTGGGCTCGTCGATCGAGGCATCCGTCCTCATCACGGCGAACCTCGTCGACCTCAAGGTGCCGCAGATCTGGGCGAAGGCGGTGTCGCAGTCGCACGGCAAGATCCTCGCCCGCGTCGGCGCGAACCACGTGATCTACCCCGAGCGCGAAGCGGGCGAGCGCGTCGCGCACCTCGTCAGCGGGCGCATGCTCGACTTCATCCGCTTCGACGACGACTTCGTGCTGGCGAAGATGTACCCGCCGAAGTTCGTGCGCGGCGTGGGCCTGAACGAGTCGGGTGTCCGCACGAAGTACAACGTCACGGTCGTCGGCGTGAAGAGCCCGGGCCGGCCGTTCCGGTACGCCGAGGCGAACACGGTCGTCACCAACCACGACCTGATCATCGTGTCGGGCACGAACTCCGACATCGAGCGCTTCGCCGCGCTCGACCGCTGAGGCTACGCCCCGGCGGCGAGTTCCCTCGCGCGGGCGAGGGCGGCGTCGGTGGCGCGCGTGAAGACGTCGTCGAGGCGCGCGTCGTGCAGCACCGCGACCGCCCGCTCGGTCGTGCCCTTGGGGCTCGTCACGCGACGGCGCAGCTCGGCCGGGTCGCCTGCGGATGCCTCGAGCAGCGCGGCCGCGCCGATGAAGGTCTGCTCGGCCATGAGCCGCGCCTCGGCCTCGTCGAACCCCTTCCCGACGGCGGCCTTGGTGAACTCCTCGACCACGAGGTAGAAGTACGCGGGGCCCGAGCCCGAGATGGTCGACAGCGCGTCGATCTGCGCCTCCGGCACCTCGACCACCGTGCCGACGGTCTCGAACAGCCGCCGCGCCACCGCGGTGGCCTCGGCGTCGGCGCGCGTCCCGGCGGCGAGGCCGGTCACGCCGCGCCCGACCAGGGACGGCGTGTTCGGCATCGATCTGAGCACGACCGCGTCGTCGCCGAGGAGGTCTTCGAACGTCTGGATCGTGACCCCGGCCGCGAGGCTCACCACGATCGCGCCCGGTCGCAGCGCCGGAGCGATCTCGCGCAGCAGGTCGGGCACCATGGCCGGCTTCACGCCGACGAGCACGACGTCGGCGGCGGCTGCGGCATCCGTGTTCCCGGTCGGGTGTTCCTCGAGCGCGACGCTCGTGACGCCGTCGAGGCCGTCGAGCTCGGCCGCCTTCGCGCGCGAGCGGTTCGTGGTCGTGACCGCCGCGGCGAGGCCCGAACGGGACAGTCCGCGTGCGATCGCGCCGCCCATCGAGCCGGCGCCGAGGATCGCGATGGGCGGAAGGGGCGGTACGACGGCGGCCATCCGGCCATCCTACGTGCCCGCCTCCCCGCCCACCCGTGCCGCAACTCCGCAAGAGTGCGGCCGCAGGCCCGCGCCTTCCGCGGAAACTCGGGGCGCCCGCCGATTCCGCCGGCGGGCCATCCCGAGTCGGGTACGCGGTTCGATGATTTGCGTGTTGACTTATATAAGGACGGGTGCAAATATAGGTTTCGTGCACGCGCTCGACATCCTCGGCGACCCGGTGCGCCGGCGCATCCTCGAACTCCTCGCGGACGGCGAGCGCAGCGCCGGCGAGATCGGCGACGTCGTGCAGGGCGAGTTCGGCATCTCGCAGCCGGCCGTCTCGCAGCACCTGCGCGTGCTGCGAGAGTCGGGCCTGGCCACCGTGCGCCCCGAAGGCACGCGCCGGCTCTACGCGATCGACCCCGAGCCGCTCGAGTCCGCGGCCTCGTGGTTCGACCCGTTCCGCCGGTTCTGGCAGCCGCACCTCGATGCCCTCGGCACCGAGCTCGCTCGCGGCCGCCGGTCGCGGCGGCTCGCGGCCGAAGCGGCCGAGACGGCCGGGCAGGCGACGGATGCCGCGCCCGCCCCCGATGGACCATCCGACCCCGACGAACCAGAGGAGAACTGACATGGTCGATGTGAACGCCCAGGTCGACGCCGTCACGCGCAGCGTCGACACCGTGAAGGTGGACGGCGACGAGGCGTACGTCCAGACCCTCGAGCAGGAATACCCCAGCCCGATCGACGACGTGTGGGACGCCGTGACGAACCCCGAGCGGATTCCGCGCTGGTTCCTCCCCGTCAGCGGCGAGCTGCGGCTGGGCGGGCGCTATCAGCTCGAGGGCAACGCCGGCGGCGAGGTGCTCGAATGCGCGCCGCCCGCCGACGGCGCGGCGCACTACCGCATCACGTGGGAGTACGGCGGCGGCAGCAGCTGGGTCGTGGTGCGCCTGACCTCGATCGGCGACGACACGACGCGGTTCGAGCTCGAGCACACCGCCCGCGCGGCCGACGTGCCGCCCGGCTTCTGGGAGCAGTTCGGCCCCGGCGCGACCGGCGTCGGGTGGGACGGCGGCCTGCTGGGTCTCGCGCTCCACCTCGCCGGCAACACCGAGCTGCCTCCGGGAGCGGCCGAGACGTGGGCCGTGTCGGACGAGGGCAAGGCGTTCCACCGCGCCGCCGCCACCGCGTGGGGCCGCGCGCACGCCGCCGGGGGCGCCGACCCCGAGGCCGCCGTCCGCGCCGCCGACAACACCTACGCCTTCTACACCGGGCAGGCGGCGGTGGAGATGCCCGACGCGTGAGCCGGCGCCGTCACCCCGCACAACCTGAGAGGCGGTTCACCAACGTCGATCGCGACGGTCTATGCTCGGAACTGCGGGGGTGACGGCGCTCCCGCGCGGACTCCGGAGGCACCCAGAATGACCCTCTTCGACGGCATCACGGCCCGACTCGTCGAGACCCCGCGCCTCGCGGTCAATGTGCTCGAGCGCACGGGCGATTCCGCGGCGACGCCGCCCGAGCGCACTGTGGTGTTCATCCACGGCAACGTCTCGTCGTCGCTGTTCTGGCAGGAGACCATGCTCGATCTGCCGTCGGATCTGCGCGTGCTGGCGATCGACCTCCGCGGGTTCGGAGGATCCGAGCACCTCCCCATCGACGCCACGCGCGGCGTGCGCGACTTCAGCGACGACGTGCACGCCACTCTCGAGGCGCTCGGCATCGCGACCGCGCACCTCGTGGGCTGGTCCATGGGCGCCGGCGTCATCATGCAGTACGCCCTCGACCACCCGGTGCTGAGCCTCACGCTGCAGGCGCCGGTGTCGCCGTACGGGTTCGGCGGAACCCGGCGCGACGGCAGCCGTCTGACCGACGACGACGCGGGATGCGGCGGCGGCGGCGCGAACCCGGACTTCGTGCAGCGCCTGACCGACCGCGACACGTCCGACGAAGCGCCGACGTCGCCGCGGAGCGTCTTCCGCGCCGGTTACGTCGCGGCCGGCTACGAGACCGAGCACGAGGACGTGTGGGTCGAGTCGATGCTCACCACCTCGACCGCCACCGGCAACTACCCCGGCGACTCCGTCACCAGCGAGAGCTGGCCCGGCTTCGGCGCCGGCACGGTCGGCGTGCTCAACACGATGACGCCCGGGCACTTCGACGTGTCGGGCATCGCAGAGCTCGCCGACAAGCCCCCGATCCTGTGGATCCACGGCACCGTCGACGCCATCGTGTCGGACTCGTCCTTCTACGACCTCAACAACCTCGGCAAGCTCGGCGTCATCCCCGGATGGCCCGGCGACGAGGTCGCGCCCGCGCAGGAGATGGTGTCGCAGACGCGCGATGTGCTGGGCCGCTACGCCGAGGCGGGCGGCGAGGTGCGCGAGCTCGCGCTCGAGGGCACGGGCCATTCGCCGCACCTGGAGCGTCCGGTCGAGTTCCGTCACGCGCTCCTCGAGGTGATCGGCTACGTCGGGCACCCGCAGAACCCCTCGCCGCCGACCGAGGCGATCATCCTGCGCTCCTCCGACTGACCCTTCGACGAGGGCTCCGCGAACGACCCCGGCGCCCGTGCCCGACCGCGGCGCGGGGCGGCGCGGGGCGGGGGCCGCGGCATCCGTAGACTCGTCGCATGAGTGCTTCCGGCGGCGGCAAGGCGATCATCGCGGCGTTTCTGGCGAACTTGGGAATCGCGATCGCGAAGTTCATCGCATGGCTGCTCTCGGGCTCGGCGTCGATGCTCGCCGAGGCGATCCACTCGGTCGCCGACTCCGGCAACCAGCTGCTCCTGCTCCTCGGCGGCCGCCGCGCCAAGCGCGCCGCCGACCGCGAGCACCCGTTCGGCTACGGCCGCGAACGCTACGTCTACGCGTTCGTCGTCTCGATCATCCTGTTCTCGGTCGGTGGCCTGTTCTCGATCTACGAAGGCGTCGACAAGCTCACCCACCCGCACGAGATCGAGAACGTGTGGATCCCGATCGCCGTGCTCGTGATCGCCATCGTGCTCGAGTCGTTCTCGCTGCGCACCGCGATTCGCGAGAGCAACCATGTCCGGGCGAAGGGCCAGTCGTGGGTGTCGTTCGTCCGTCACGCGAAGGCGCCCGAGCTGCCCGTCGTGCTGCTCGAAGACATCGCCGCGCTCCTCGGCCTGGCGTTCGCGCTCGTCGCCGTCAGCCTCAGCGCGATCACGCACAACCCCCTGTTCGATGCGATCGGCACGCTCATGATCGGAACGCTGCTGATCCTCGTCGCGATCACGCTCGGCATCGAGACGAAGAGCCTGCTCGTCGGGGAAGGGGCGACGGATGCCGATCACCGGCGCATCGTCGACGCCATCCAGGACGGGCCCGAAGTCGAGAAGCTCATCCACATCAAGACGCTCTACCTCGGTCCGGACGAGCTCCTCGTCGCCGCCAAGCTCGGCTTCGCCTCGGACTCGCCGCTCGCCCACGTCGCCGCCGACATCGATCGCATCGAGGCCCGCGTCCGTGCGGCGGTGCCGACAGCGCGAGTGATCTACTTCGAGCCCGACATCTACCGCCCCGGCACCGACCGGACTCCCCCGACGGAGGAGTTCGTCATCAAGTCCGCCGACTGACCGCCGCCACGCTCGCGAATACACGCTCAAGGACCCACGCATGGAGTACTGCCTGTTCACCGAGCCGCAGGGCGGCGCGACCTACGACGACCAGCTCGCCTTCGCGCAGACCGGCGAGCTGCTCGGTTTCGACGGGTTCTTCCGTTCCGACCACTACCTGCACATGGGCGACGACGACGGCCTGCCGGGCCCCACCGACGCGTGGACCACGCTCGCAGGGCTCGCGCGCGAGACCTCGCGCATCCGCCTCGGCACACTGGTCTCGTCGGTCACCTACCGCGTGCCCGGAATCCTGGCGATCCAGGTCGCTCAGGTCGACGCGATGTCGGGCGGGCGCGTCGAGCTCGGGCTCGGCACCGGGTGGTTCGAACGCGAGCACCGGGCCTACGGCATCCCGTTTCCGGCGAAGCGGTTCGGTCTGCTCGAGGAGCAGCTCGAGCTGGTCACCGGGCTCTGGTCGGCGCCGGTGGGCACGACCTACAGCTTCACCGGCGACCACTACCGGCTGGCCGAGGCACCGGCCCTTCCCAAGCCGGTCCAGTCGCGCGTGCCGGTCATCGTCGGCGGCGCAGGCCCCCGGCGCACGCCCGAGCTCGCGGCCCGGTTCGCGACCGAGTTCAACATCGGGTTCCAGCCCGAGGACGTGATCGCCGAGAAGTTCGCGGGCGTCCGCGCCGCGTGCGAACGCGTCGGCCGCGACCCTCACACGCTCAAGCTGTCGGTCGCTCTGCCCACGCTGGCCGCGGCATCCGAGGCCGAACTCGACCGGCGCGCGGCGAACATCGGACGCACCGTCGCCGAGCTGCGCGGCGACACCAACATCGTCGGCGGCCGCGACGAGATCGTCGCGAAGGTCGAGCGGCTGGCGGCGCTCGGGGCGCAGCGCGTGTACTTCCAGCTCATCGACCTGCAGGACCTCTCGCAGGTCGAGTACCTCGGTGCCGAGGTGCTGCCCCGCCTGCCCCGCTGATCAGACCGGCAGTCGGTACGACGGCAGGCCCCGCCGCCGGACGAGCCATTCGGCGACGACGAGGTTCGGGAGCCAGGCCAGGAACGGCACGGCGGCATACGCGTCGGCGAACGCCGTCTCCATCTCCCACGGCTGACCGAGCGCGAGCGGCGCCAGCAGCAGAAGGGGCAGCCAGATGCGCAGCGTCACCGCCGAGTACGTGAGGGCGTAGTTGCGGATCATCCACGCCTGGTGGCTGGGCACGTCGTGACGGCGGATCGCGCGGTAGGCGCGCCACGCGGTGACGAGCCACAGCACGGCGAGCGCGCCGAACCCGAAGAACGCGACGTACCCGGCGCGACTCGTCGGAGCGATGATCAACCCCGCGACGGCTCCGACGGCGACGCCGACGAGGTATGTGCGGCCGACCCAGCGGTGCACGCGCGGAGCCCGGTCACGCAGCCCGCGCCAGAACTGCAGGGGTCCGAGGGCGAGCGCCACCGCACCGCCGACGATGTGGGCGTAGAAGGCGCCCTGCACGAACGGGGCGGCGTCGGCATACGTCGACGCGAGTCCCACGCCGTCGCCGGCGAGCGTGGTCAGCGTCGCGGTGAAGTACGGCGTGGCGGCGTACGCGACGATCGCGAGCGCCGTGAGCAGCACGAACGTCCAGCCGATGCGGGAGCGGATGCCGCCCGGCCGTGCGACGGCCGGTGCGGTGCGGACGGGTTCGATGAGGCGGGTCACGCGAGTCACGCTAGGCCCGCCGCGCCTCCGCTCAGCAGGGTGCAGACCCCCGCATCCCCCCGGCGGCTGTCCCCCGGGCGGCGGGTCAGCGGCGTGCGTCGAAGAAGTCCCGCAGAAGGGCGGATGCCTCGGCCTCGTGCACGCCCGCGACGACCTCGGCGCGATAGGGCAGGCGCCGGTCGCGCACGACGTCGTACACCGACCCCGCGGCGCCGGCCTTCTCGTCCCACGCGCCGAACACGAGCCGACCGATGCGCGACTGCAGCACCGCACCCGCGCACATGACGCACGGCTCCAGGGTCACCACGAGCGTGCAGCCCTCGAGGTTCCACGAGCCGATCGCCGTCGCGGCCTCCCGCAGCGCGACGACCTCGGCGTGGGCGGTCGGGTCGTGCGTGACCTCGCGCAGGTTGCGGCCTTCGCCGATCACCGTGCCCGAGGCATCCGTCACCACCGCGCCGACCGGCACGTCGCCGGCCGCCCCCGCCGCGACGGCGAGCGCGAGCGCGCGTTCCATCGCCGCGAGATCGGCCGGGTCGAGGTTCACAGCACGAGGCTATCCCGGCGTCCGCCCCGCCTCGCCCGTTCCCGCGCCCGCACTGCGAAAACACCAGCCGGCGATCAGACACGCCGAGGCGCAGCGGTCGCCACCGGCGTGTCGGGAAGATCGGCTGGTCTTTTCCCATCGGAGGAGGGGCGGGACGGGCACTACCCTTGGGCGTATGCGCCTGCACGTCGCCGATCACCCCCTCATCACCCACAAGCTCACGGTGCTGCGCGACCAGCGCACGTCGTCGCCGGTCTTCCGGCAGCTGACCGAAGAGCTCGTGACTCTCCTCGCCTACGAGGCCACCCGCAACGTGCGGGTCACGCCGGTCGAGATCCAGACGCCGGTGACCACGACCACCGGCGTCAAGATCGGCGAGCCGCGACCGATCGTCGTGCCCATCCTGCGCGCCGGGCTCGGCATGCTCGAGGGCATGGTCAAGCTCATCCCGACCGCCGAGGTGGGCTTCCTCGGCATGGTGCGCAACGAAGAGACGCTCGAGCCGTCGACGTACGCCGAGCGCCTCCCCGACGACCTCAGCGATCGGCAGTGCTTCGTGCTCGACCCGATGCTCGCGACCGGCGGGTCGCTCGGCGCCGCGATCGAGTTCCTGTTCCGCCGCGGCGCGCAGGACGTCACGGCGATCTGCCTGCTCGCCGCGCCCGAGGGCGTCGCGGCGATCGAGAAGCAGGTCGACGGCCGCGACGTCACGCTCGTGCTCGGCGCGCTCGACGAGCGCCTCAACGAGAAGGGCTACATCGTGCCCGGTCTCGGCGACGCCGGCGACCGCCTCTACGGCACCGTCTGAGGCGGGTTTCCGACCGCGTCGCGTCCGAGGGGCCCAGGCGCGACACCCGCCCCTCGCCGAACGGATGCCGCGCCCGCGTCCCTCGGACGCGCTGTCAGGCTACGAGGTGGCCAGGGCACACCACACGGGGTTGACATGCCCGGTGCGGTTGTCTAGGGCGCAGGTCAGTCGACCAGCGGCGGGCCCTGCGGATTGCGCCGGCCCGTCTCTTGCTCCCAGAACTCGAGCTGCTGCGTCAGCGCCTTGGCCAGCTCGAACACCTGCTCGGGAGGGATGCGGATGCGGCTCACCACGCGTGCCGGCACCACCGTGTGACGTTCTCCGGTCTCGGCGTCGACCTGCTCGCGCGGCGGCTGCGCGAGGGTGAGGAAGTCCATGACGAAGACGGTGGGCGTGTGCCACACGTTCGCGAAGTCGGCGTAGGCGCCCCCGATGAGCTCCGGAGGAAGGTCGATCTCGAACTGGCGCGGGGCCTCGTCGGTCATGGTGCCTCCTGTCCGGGCGCGGAGCGCGTCCCTGCGCGAGGGTCGCGCGATGGCCGTCCTGCTGCCGGCGCGGGTGCGCGCGCGGTGTGGGCGCGAGTCTACGCGGCGACCGGCGCTCGCGTCTGCGCGTGTCAGCGGCCCACGAGACGTGCGAAGCCGCTCAGCCGTGCGACCCCTTCGGGCGTGTGCGGCAGGTCGTCGAGCAGCCCCGGCGAGTACACGACGTACGCCGTGTGCATGGCGCGCGAAATCGCGACGTTGAGCCGATTGCGCAGCAGCAGGAACTCCAGGCCCCGCGGCGCGTCGCGTCCGCTCGACGCGGCCAGCGAGACGATCGCGACGGCGGCCTCCTTGCCCTGGAACTTGTCGACCGTGCCGACGGGAACGTCCGGGAAGCCGGCGGCCGCGAGCGCCGCCTCCACGGCCACCTGCTGCGCGTTGTACGGGGTCACGACGATGAGGTCGCGCTGCTCCAGCGGCCGCGACGACAGGATCGCGGCAGAGTCGTCGGCCGCCGCCTCTGGCGGGGCCACACGTTCCGAGGCGCCGCCGGCGTCGGGCGGCGTGGGCGCAGGTTCCGTCCACTCGCGGCCGATGAGGTCGGTGACCAGCCGCGCCACCTCGGCGGCCTCTTCGAGCGACTGCGTCGCGTTGCCGTGGTGCCGCAGCGGGACGGGCACGAGACCGGGGCGGATGCCGTCGATCCGGCGCAGCCGCGTGCACGCGTGCGCCTCGAGCTCGCCCCGGTACGACAGCATCGACACCGGCGCGGCGACTTCGGGCCGCATGCGGCGCGTCTGAGCCAGGAAGTAGCCGAGCTCGGGCGGGATGACGTCGGCGCCGTCCATGACCCACCCCAGCGCGGAGGTGTCGACGGGCGCCGGGTGCGTCCCCTGGCTCACCTGCGGCAGCTGCTGCGGATCGCCGAGCAGCAGGAGCCTCGGCGCCGCGAGCGAGACGGCGATCGTCGACGCCAGCGAGAACTGCCCGGCCTCGTCGACGACGAGCAGGTCGAGGCTGCCCCGCGGGACACGACCCTCGTGGCTGAAGTCCCACGCCGTGCCGCCCAGGACGTATCCGGACGCCTCGTGCTCGGCGGTGAACGCGGCGACGCCGTTCTTGGGGAGAACCGTGAAGGAGTGCGGTGCCGCGGGATCCTTCGGCGCCTTGCCGACCTGAGCGGCCGGAACGCCGGACGCGATCACCCTCTCCAGCAGATGCTCCACGGTGGCGTGGCCCTGCGCCACGACCCCGACCTTGTAGCCGTGCTCGCGCACGAGCTTCGCGATGACGTGGGACCCGACGTAGGTCTTGCCGGTGCCGGGAGGCCCCTGCACGGCGAGGTAGCTGCGATCGAGGTCGCGGACCGCGCGTGCGATGGCGTCGACGAGGTCGCCGCCATCGCCGGGGGGCAGCTGTCCGGCGCCGGGCTGCGGCGCCTGACCGTGGTCGTCGCCCCGGCGGAGCATCCGCGGCGTACGCCGGCAGAGGATGTCGGTCGCGGGGTCGGCCGGCAGCTGCGGCGCGGCGTCGATCACGGCGTCGGCCCACGCGTCGATGGCAGCCTGCTGGTTGCCGGCGCGCGGCGGGGCCGGCGGCGTGAGGGCGAGCGGGAGCCGCGACCACGTCTCTCCGTCCACGGCGGTCTCTTCGATCACCGCGCCGTCGTCGAGCACTTCGAGCACCGTGACCGAGCGGTAGGAGTGGATCCAGCGCGGCGACGCCTCGAACGAATACGGGGCAGGCAGCTCGTAGAGGGCGAACGGGGTGGTGCCCTCGCTCAGCCGGGTGCCGGGTGCGAGCTCACCCCGCAGCTCGACGATGCGTCGCTCGCCCCCGCGGCCGCTTTCGGCGAAGTGCCAGTCCTCGCGGACGCGGCTGCGCGCGGGATCGGTCACCATGACGTCACGGGTCTCTTCCCACAGCGACACGGGTTCGCGCAGCCGCAGGAAATGCGTCGCCCAGAACGACTTGCCCTCGCGCGGGTAGTAGTCGATCGCCGCAGCGCCCAGACGCAGCGCACGCGCCGCGATCGAGTCCTCCGGGTGCTGGAGCGCGAGCGAGTCGAGGACGGTCGCGCGGGCCGACGGCTCGTACGCCTGCTCGTCGGGCTCGGGGTTGGGCGAAGGGCGCAGATCCGCCTCGCGCGCGCGGTCGACCAGCCAGTCGCGCAGCCGGCGCGTCGAGACGCAGTCGTAACGGTTGTAGTCGGCCAGGTCGTCGAGGATCAGCTGGGCGCCCGCGGCGTCGCCGTCGTCGCGGATCGCGCGGGCCTCGACGTAGCGGACGATCGAGTCGTCGCCCTTCTGCACGTCGCTGGTGCGCACCTCGTCGCCCATGTAGAGCGGCTCGAGCTTCTTGATCGAGTAGGACCGCGATCCGACGCGCAGGGCCCGCCGGACGATCGGGTAGAGGTCGACGAACACGCCGTCGCGCAACAGGCGGTCGACGTCGGTCTCGCGCACGCCGTGGCGCGCGGCCATCGCGAGCAGGTGGGTCGGCTCGTACGGCGCGTAGTGGTAGATGTGCATGCCGGGGAACTGCTGACGGCGCAGGCTCACGATGTCGAGGAAGGTCTCGAGCGCGCGCTTCTCGTCGGCGAAGGAGTGCGCCCACAGCGCGGTGTACCGCTCCTGACTGTCGACCCAGCCGAACAGGTAGTCGATGCCCCACTGGGTGGGCTCGCCCGGCGCCGGCGGCTCGGTGTGCAGCGGATCGCCCTCGAAGTCGAAGAACAGGTCGCCATGGTCGGGCCGGGGCAGCGCGCCCAGGGCCGTGGGCGCCACGACCTCGAACACGGGCACCGGCGGCGCCTCGGCGACCGGCGTCTCGAGCACCGCGGACGCCGGGGCCGGGCCCGGGGCCAGGCCGCCGGCCACGACCGCGGTCTCGGCGTGGCTCCGCGCGAGGGCGAGCTCGGGGGCCGCGCTCGGCGACGGCTTCGGCGGGAAGAGCGGCGGGGTGCCCGCCGGGCTCTCGAGCTGCAGCCGCGCCTGCGTGCGCAGCGACGCGAACACGTCGGGATTCATCCCGGCCGGAGCCGTGGTCCCCCCGACAGGTCCGCCCGCCGCCGCATCCAGCCCTCCCGGCCGCGGGAGCCCCGCCTCGGCGAGCTGCTCGATCGTCTTGATGCCGGCGGCGCGCAGCCTCTCGCGCTGCACCGGGCGCATGCCTGCGACGAGCAGCAGATCGCGGGATGCCACGACCTCGGCGTCGCACGTCGCGCAGCGCCCGCACGCCATGACGCCGAGCTCGCCCCGGGGATCGCCCCACGCGATGGGCTCGCCCGCGGCACCCAGGTCGAGGCGGCGGTCGGCGATGAGCGCGGCGAGCCGCTCCCGGCGCAACCCGAACACCGGCAGCAGGTCGGCGACTTCGTGCACGCTGACGCTGCCGTCGCCCAGGAGCAGTTCGACCCGGTCCGCGCGCGGCACGTGCAGCCGGTCGAGCTGATCGACGTACGCCGCCAGCTGCATGAGCGCGGTCACGCGGGCGCGCCGCGCGAGCTTGGTGTCTTGCACGACCCACGGCCGGGCACCCGGGTCGCCCGAGCCGGTCGGAGCGTCGCGCACGAGGAAGTCGGCGAATCCCACGAAGTCGGGGGTCGAGAAGGCGGCCTGGTAGACGACCTCGGCGTCCGACGCGAGGGCGGCGTTCGTCATCGCCACCGCATCGGCGAGGGCCGCGGCATCCGACGACCGCACCTCGGGGATCTGCACCACGCGGTCGCCGAACCGCTCGACGTAGTCGGCGAGCACGCGTCGCTCGTGCACGGTGCCGAGCCGGCCGGCGCGCTCGAGCGTGAGGTCTTCAGGTTCCTCGACCGCGGCGACGCGTCCGAGGCGCGCATCGATCGCACGCAGCCATGCGAACTCGCATTCCGCGGCGGCCTTGAGGTCGCTCGCGCTCCAGACGATCCGGCCTTCGTCCTCGATGTATCGCATGCCCTGCCCTTCTCCTTCGACCCTAGCCGCGGCATCCGACACCCCCGCCCCGCTGCGGGAGCACCGCGCTGCGCGGTCCGAAAGCGGGGACGAGGCGGACACCACCTGCCAGACTGGAGCGCATGAGCCTGCCGTTCGAGAGCGCGTACCGCCACGGGTTCGCCCGCGTCGCGGCCTGCACGATCCCGGTCTCGGTCGCAGACCCCGCCGCCAACGCCGACGCGGTGCTCGAGACCGCACAGAACTGCGACGCCGAGGCGGTCGCCGTCGCCGTGTTCCCCGAGCTCTGCCTCACCGGTTACGCGATCGACGACCTCGTGATGCAGGACCCCGTGATCGACGCCGTCGTGGCCGCCGTCGAACGGCTGGTCGAGGCATCCGTCGATCTCTTCCCGATGCTCGTGGTCGGTGCGCCGCTGCGCCACCGCAATCGCCTCTACAACTGCGCCGTCGTCATCCACCGCGGCGAACTGCTCGGCGTCGTGCCCAAGTCGTACCTGCCGACGTACCGCGAGTTCTACGAGCGCCGCTGGTATGCGCCCGGCGACGACCAGGCCGGGGAGTACATCCGCGTCGGCGAGCTCGAAGCGCCCTTCGGTCCCGACCTCGTATTCGAGGCGCTCGACGTCCCCGGTCTCGTGGTGCACGCCGAGGTCTGCGAGGACGTGTGGGTGCCCATCCCGCCGTCGTCGCGCGCGGCGCTCGCGGGTGCCACGGTGCTGCTCAACCTCAGCGGCAGCCCCATCACGATCGCGCGCGCCGAGGACCGCAAGGATCTCTGCCAGTCGCAGTCGCTGCGATGCCTCGCGGCGTACGCGTACGCCGCGGCGGGCACGGGCGAGTCCACGAACGACGTGTCGTGGGACGGCCAGACGATGATCTACGAGGGCGGCAACCTGCTCGCCGAGACCGAGCGCTTCCCCGACGGCCCGCGCCGTTCGGTGGCCGATGTCGACCTCGACCGCCTGCGCCAGGACCGCCTGCGTCAGGGGACGTTCGACGACAACCGGCGCACCGAGGCGATCCACGGCGCCACCGAGCTCGGCCCGGGCGCGTTCCGCACGGTGCACTTCGAGCTCGACCCGCCGTCGGCCGACGTGGGCCTGCGCCGCGCGCTCGACCGGTTCCCGTTCGTACCCGACGACCCGCAGCGCCTCGCACAGGACTGCTACGAGGCCTTCAACATCCAGGTGTCGGGGCTCGTGCAGCGCATGCGCGCGATCGGCGATCCGAAGCCGGTCATCGGCCTGAGCGGCGGGCTCGACTCGACGCATGCGCTGCTCGTGGTCGCGCGCGCCATGGACCGTATGGGCCGCCCGCGTCGCGACATCCTCGCGTACACGATGCCCGGCTTCGCCACCAGCGAGCACACCAAGTCCAACGCGATCGCCCTCGCCGAGTCGGTCGGCGCGTCGATCGAGACGATCGACATCCGCCCGGCGGCGACCGAGATGCTCGAGCGTCTCGGCCACCCGTTCGCCGACGGCGAGCCGGTGCACGATGTCACGTTCGAGAACGTGCAGGCCGGTCTGCGCACCGACTACCTCTTCCGCCTCGCCAATCACAACGGCGGCATGGTGATCGGCACGTCCGATCTGTCGGAGCTCGCTCTCGGCTGGGCGACCTACGGGGTCGGCGACCACATGAGCCACTACGCCGTCAACGCCGGCGTGCCCAAGACGCTCATCCAGCACGTCATCCGCTGGGTGATCGCGCACCGCGAGGGCGTCGACGACGCCGAGGCCGAGGTGCTGCAGTCGGTGCTCGACACCGAGATCTCGCCCGAGCTGGTGCCGGCGGGGCAGGACGGCAGGATCCAGTCCACCGAGGACCGCATCGGACCGTACGCCCTGCACGACTTCGCGCTGTTCCACATCCTGCGCTACGGGTTCCGGCCCTCGAAGATCGCGTACCTCGCTTCGCACGCGTGGGGGGACAAGGATGCCGGGGCCTGGCCTCCCGGATTCCCCGACGACGACCGCTACGCGTACGACCTACCGACCGTCGCGAAGTGGCTGCAGGTGTTCCTGCAGCGCTACTTCGCGTTCGCCCAGTTCAAGCGCTCCGCGATCCCGAACGGGCCGAAGGTGTCTCCCGCGGGCTCACTGTCGCCGCGCGGCGACTGGCGCGCGCCGTCGGACGGCAACGCCCGCGCGTGGATCGCCGAACTCAAGGCCGCCCTCCCCGAGCTCGTCGAGGAGTGACTTCCGGATGCCGCGGCTCGCGGCATCCGTCCCCTCGCGCGCTCGCTTTGCGAAAACAGGTGATCTGGCGGAGGCAGGAGGCCCCGGCATCGGGTCCCCGGCGCGCGCTCGCCTTTGCGAAAACAGGTGATCTGGCGGACGCAGGAGACCCCGGCGTCGGGTCCCCGGCGCGCGCTCCCTTCTGCGAAAACAGGTGATCTGACGGACGCAGGACGTTCGAGGCCGGAATCATCCTGCACACGCGAGAACAGGTGATTTCGCAGACACAGGAGGCCCCGGCATCCGTCCCCCGGCGCGCGCGAGGGAACCGTCAGGCGGGCGTCGCCCCGTACGCGAGCGTGATGATCCAGCCGTCGCGCGACAGATCGGTGAGGTCGTACTGCACGCGGCGGTCGGGGATCCAACCCTTCGTGAGAGGGCTGTTCAAGCGCACGTGGTCGGCGGCGACGCGCGCGCCGCGCCCGTCGGCGTCGCGCACGGCCTGCACGCGCGTCCAGTGCGCGAGCAACTTGCTCAGGTCGTGCTCCTCGAGCAGGTGCGAATGCCGCCTCATGTGGTTCAGCTCCGACTCGTCGGGGTGCGCGTCGCGCAAGTCGAGTCCGAGGGGCACCGCCGGATCGGCCACCGCCACGACGGTCGCGGCGCGGAAGCTGACGTTGCGGATCCTCAGCGGCACCTCCTCGCCGTCGACCTCGGCGAACAGCTGCGTGTGGAACCCGAACGTGCGCGGCGCCTCGCGCTCGACCCGGAGCTCTTTCGGGTCGATGCCGAGCCGCGCCGACACGATCTCTTTCGCGAGCATGCGCTTGCGGTCGTGCTCGCTCAGCTTGGGGTCCCAGCCGAGCCGCGCCGTGATCCCCTCCGGAGTGTCGAGAAGCACCGATTCCATGATCCCCACCTCTTCCGCGGCCGCCCCGCACCTCCATCCTGGCGAAGGCCGCGCGATCGAGGAAGAGCGCGCGCCGGGTGTGGCCGCAGCGCCTGTCAAGACCGTTCGCGCGCCGACGACGGGGTGGGAGGATGTGGCGGTGGACGGCTTCGCAGCGGTCGACTTCGAGTTCGCGCGGCAGGTGCTGCAGCGGGGCATAGCCGCGCTGTTCGTCGTGGCGTTCGTGTCGACCCTGAACCAGTTCCGCCCGCTCCTCGGGGAACGCGGCATGCTCCCGGCGCCCGAGCTGCTCGAGTGGGCCCGCTCGTCGGCCCGAACGGGCCGGCTCCTCCGTCCGACGCTGTTCCGGTACGTGCGGTACACCGACCGCCGCCTCGTCGCGCTGTGCATCGCGGGCATCGTGATCGCGGCGGCGCTGGTGTGCGGCATCCCGCAACTCGGTCCGCCGTGGGTGCCGATGCTGTGCTTTCTCGCGCTGTGGCTGGGATACATGTCGATCACGAGCGTCGGCCAGACCTTCTACGGCTTCGGGTGGGAGATGCTGCTCCTGGAGGCGGGTTTCCTCGCGGCGTTCCTCGGCTCGGACGACCAGCCGCCGGCGACGGTCGTCGTCGTCCTCTTCTGGTGGCTCGTGTTGCGCCTGGAGTTCGGTGCGGGCATGATCAAGATCCGCGGCGGACGGGAGTGGCGCGACCTCACCGCGCTCATGTACCACCACGAGACGCAGCCGATGCCCGGCCCGCTGAGCCGCCAGGCGCATCTGCTCCCCGGCTGGTTCCACAAGATCGAGGTGGTCGGCAACCACTTCGCGCAGCTGGTGGTGCCGTGGTTCCTATTCGCTCCGCTGCTCGGCCTGTGGATTCCCGGCCCGGTGCCGGCGGTCGTCGGCGCGGTGGCGGCGGCGATCGTGATCGCGACGCAGCTGTGGCTCGTGGTCACCGGCAACTTCGCGTGGCTCAACTGGATCACCGTCGTGCTGGCGTTCTCGGCGATCGGCATCCCCGGCCTGCAGCCGGCGCACCGACCGGACTCCGAGCCCGCCGGCGCACCGTGGATCATCGACGGGATGCCGCTCCCCTGGCTCGTCGTCACGTGCGCGGTGGGCGTGCTGTACGTGGTGCTCAGCTGGGCTCCGCTGCAGAACCTCTTCGCGCGACGCCAGCTCATGAACGCGAGCTTCAACCGCTGGCAGCTGGCGAACGCATACGGCGCGTTCGGCACGGTGACGAAGGTGCGTATCGAGATCGTCGTGGAAGGCACCATGGATGCGGATCCCGATGCCGCGACGTGGCACGAGTACGGATTCAAGGGCAAGCCCGGCGACGTGCACCGGATGCCGCGGCAATACGCGCCGTATCACCTGCGCCTCGACTGGCTGATGTGGTTCCTGCCGCTCGGCCGGTCGCTCGACGAGTGGTTCACGGCGTTCCTGGTGAAGCTGCTGGAAGCGGATGCCGCGACCCTGCGCCTGCTCGCCCACGACCCGTTCCATGGCGAGCGGCCGCGGTGGGTGCGCGCGGTGTCGTACCGCTATCGGTTCACGACGCGCGCCGAGTTCCGCGCGACCCGGGCACGATGGGCCCGCGACCGCCGCCGGCCGGTGCTGGGTCCGGTCGCGCTGCACCGCTGACCGCGAACCGCAGAATCACGCAGATTCGACGACGCGCACGCGGGCGGTTCGCCCTAGCGTTCAGGTGGGATCGTCGATGTCCCCAGCCATCGCCGGTCCTGATGGGCACGCAGACCCGGCCCCCTTCCAGGTCAGCGTGGGCGGGTCTGCCGGGCTGTCGAGCGCCCGGCGGACCCCCGCCCTCGCCCGCGGCCCGCGCGGCGAGTCGGCGCCCCGGTCCCAGCCCCGCGCGCCGACCCGCCGCCCCCGGCCGCGCGCCGACCCGGCGCCCCGGCCGCGTGCGGCGACACCGCTGCTCCGCAGTCACATTCTGCGCATCCCTGGACCCGCGCAGCCGCGAGAAGTGACTGCGGAACCTAGGGCCCCAGCGGGGACAGGACCGCGCCGCGGGCCCCGCGCCCCCGGCCGCGCGCCGAAACTCCTGCTCCGCAGTCACATTCTGCGCATCCCGGGACCCGAGGAGCTGCGAGAAGTGACTGCGGAGTCCCTGGTCCCAGCGGGGACAGGACCGCGCCGCGGGTCCCGCGCCGCAGGCGCCGAGCCCCCGGCCGCGCGCCGAAACTCCTGCTCCGCAGTCACATTCTGCGCATCCGGGGGCCCGCGCAGCCGCGAGAAGTGACTGCGGAGCACCGGGGACCGAGCACCGGGGACCGGGGACCGAGCACCGAGCACCGAGGACCGAGGACCGAAGACCGAAGACCGAAGACCGAAGACCGAAGACCGAAGACCGAGGACCGAGGACCGAGGCCGGGCGGGAAACGGCGCCGCGGGTCAGGGGGTGGGCGCGCCGGCCGCGTCGCTGCGGTCGATGCTGAGGCGGCCCCGGCGGCGGGCGGTGAGATCCACGATCGACACGATGAACGCGAGCCCCACGAAGACGCCGACCGACAGCATCCCGAACGCGTAGGCGTCGTGATACACGACGAGATCGTCGTGCGTGCCGGACTCACGGTAGATCGCGGCGTAGAACAGCGACAGCGCGACGGCCGTGCCGACCGCGGCGCCCACCCGCTGACCGAGCTGACCGACCGACCCGGCGACGCCGCCCTGCTTGACGGGGATGTCGGCGAGCGTCAGCGTCTGGTTCGGGGCGATCACGAGGCCGCCGCCGGCCCCGCCGACGGTCATGATCGCGGCCATCACGTACGGGGTCCACGCGGGGTCGGTGTACAAGGCGGCGAGCACGAGACCGCCGACGCTCGTCAGCATCGCGACCAGTCCCCACACCACGACCGACCGGCCGTGACGGCTGACCAGCGTGCCCCCGATCCACGACGTGACAGCGCTCGCGAGCGCGAAGCCGATCGAGACCATGCCGGCATAGACCGGCGGCAGGCCGAGCCCGATCTGCAGGAACAGGGTCGTGACCAGGAACATCGCGGGCATCGCCGTGAAGTATGCCGTCTGCAGCAGCGTGCCGTTGCGGTACGACGCGATGCGGAACAATGCCAGCGGCACGAGCGGATTGCGCCCGCGCGAGGCGTAGCGCCGCTCCCACGCGATGAATGCCGACACGAACAGTGCGAACGCCACCAAGAGCCACCAGCGCGCCGGGTTGTCGGTCGGCGCGCCGGTCGTGAAGAGGAACGGCCACATGAGCGACACGACGCTGGCCGCGAACAGCAGCAGACCGACCGGATCGAGCTGCACGGGGCGGCGAGAACGCGTGCGCGTGTCGGGCAGGAGCCACAGCGCCAGCGCGATCGCCGCGAGGCACAGCGGCACGTTCATCCAGAAGATGAGACGCCACCCGTCGGTCGGACCGCCCAGTGCGATGAGCAGTCCGCCCAGCGTGGGGCCGAACGCCGTGGCGACGCCGATCGTGGCGCCGAACAGGCCGAAGGCCCGGCCGCGCTCCTTGCCCTGGAACAGCTCCTGCGCCATGCCGAGCACCTGGGGCATCTGGATGCCGGCGGCCACGCCCTGCAGCAGCCGCCCGACCAGCAGCACGGCGGCGGTGGGGGCGAGCGCGCACAGGATGCTCGTCGCGGTGTAGAGCGAGAGCCCGACGATGAAGAGCGTGCGGCGCGAGCGCTGATCTCCGAGGCGGCCGCTCGGGACCAGCGCGAGGCCGAACGTCAGGACGAAGCCCGAGACGACCAGCTGCAGCTCGGTCGACCCGGCCCCCAGCACCTCGCCGATCGAGGGCAGAGCGACATTGACCTTCGTCATGTCGAGGATCGTGATCGCGGCGACCGACACGCACACCCAGAACGCGCGCCACCGCGCGCCGTGGGTCAGCGGGATGACAGCGGTGTGCGAAGGCACCGCGCGCGCCGTGCCGGTCACCTCCGGCGCTTGTGGATCAGGCTTGGGCATCCTGCCCAGGCTAGCCCTGCGCGTGCCAGGTGCGCCGGGTCCGGCCGCATCCGACGCCCGCTCGCCTTCCCGCAGGCGATGCGGGCACGGCCTCTCGGAACATGCTCAGGACGAGTCGGGAGATGATGGGTGGGTGAGACTCCTCGTTGCAGCGCTCGAGAGCGAGCTGGTCGCCTTCCCCCTCGAGCTGGAGGGTTTCGACCGGCTGGTCACCGGGCCCGGCAAGCTGCAGGCCGCGTACGCGCTGACCCGCGCGCTGGATGCCACGCCGTACGACGAGGTCGTCGTGGTCGGCACGGCAGGAGCGATCGATCCCCTGCTCGAGGCATCCGTCTACGAGATCGACGGGGCGATCCAGCACGACGTGACCGATATCGACGGGATCGTCGGCCAGCACGTGTCGCTGCCGCCGCGCGTCGACCTCGAACGCGACGGCGTGACGATCGCGACGGGCGACCACTTCGTCGACGACGCCGAGGCCGTCGAGGTGATCCGGCCGCTCGGTGCCGGGCTCGTCGACATGGAGACCTACGCGTACATCTGGGTCGCACAGCAGTTCGGCGTGCCGATCCGCGTGCTCAAGGCGGTGTCGGATCGCGCACAGGACGGCGCGATCACCGACTGGCATGCCACCGTCGCCGCGTGCAGCCGGCTGCTGCGCGACCGCGTCCGCGCCGACTACGGCGTGTGAGCAGGCCGGCGCCCCGCCCGGGCGCGCCGGTTCAGACGACCGCGAACTGCCGGACCACGCTCGGCCCATGCGCGGCGGCCTCGACGCTCAGCTGAGCCGGGAGCTGCTCCTTCATGGCGGCGACGTGGCTGATGACGCCCACCGTGCGCCCGCCGGCACGCAGCTCGTCGAGCGTGCGCATCGCGAGTTCGAGGGTCTCTTCGTCGAGCGAACCGAAGCCCTCGTCGATGAACAGCGTGTCGAGTCGCACGCCGCCGGCACGGGCGGTGACGACCTCGGCGAGGCCGAGCGCGAGCGCGAGCGAGGCGAGGAAGGTCTCGCCGCCCGACAGCGACTGCGCCGGGCGCGACTGGCCCGTATACGCGTCGAAGACCTCCAGGCCGAGACCCGATGCCGCGCCGCGCGCGGCGCGCGCGTCGGTGTGCTGCAGCCGGTAGCGTCCGGACGACATGTCGGCGAGGCGGACGTTGGCCGCGGCGACGATCTCTTCGAGCTCGGCGGCGAGCACGAACGTCTCGAGGTCCATCTTCATGGTGTTCGGGGCGCGGCCGGCGACGGTGTCGGCGAGCCGCGTGAGAGCCGCGACGTCCGCGGCCCGTGCCGCGACGCCGGCGTAGGCGGCGTCGATCTGCACGGCGAGGTCGCGCAGACCTGTCGCGAGGTGGCGGGCGTCGCGCTCGGCCTCCAGCGCCGCGGTGCGCGCCGCATCGGCCTCCTCGAGCGACGCCCGCGACGCGGCGATGTCGACCGGCTCGTCGGGGGTCCCCGCCAGTTCGAGCTCGAGATCGAGCAGCCGGCCGCGAGTGGCGGCGAGCTGGGCGTCGTGATCTGCGATGCGTGCCGCGAGCTCGTCGACCTCGTGCCGGCCGAGCAGGGCGGCCTCGGCATCCGACGCGTCGTCGAAGACGGATGCCGCCAGCCGCGCATCCGCGTCGGCGACCGCCTCGGCGAGAGCGGCGCCGGCCCGCTGCGCCTCGGCGCGCGCCTGTGCGCACGCGCGGGCGGCGTCGCGCACGGCGGTGACCTCGGCGAGCCGTTCCGCGACGCTCGCGAACGAGCCGCGGGCCTCGGCGACAGCGGCGCGCGAGTCCTCGATGCCGGCACCCAGCGCGGCGACCCGCGTGCGCTGTTCGTGCGCGGCGTCGACCAGGGCGGTGCGCGCGGCCTCGGCCTCGGCGTCGAGTGCCGAGAGCTGGTCGCGCTGCGCCGTGAGCGCGTCGCGGCGTGCGACGGCGTCGGTGGCCTCGGCGACCTGCACGTCGGCGGCGGCGAGCTGCTCCTCGAGCGCTGTCACGCCGTCGCCGCCGGCGCGGGCGGCGGCCGTCGCATGGCGCTCGCGCGCCGTTCGCGCGGCATCCGCCGCCGCTCGCTCGTGCGCGATCGTCTCGTCGCGGTGCGCCTCGGCGGCGGCGAGGTCGTCGTCGGTCACCGGCTCGGCCGCGGCTTCGGCGGGATGGGGGTGCTCGGGCGACCCGCACACCGCGCAGGGCTCGCCCTCGACGAGGGTCGACGCAAGCTCGCCTGCGTAGCCGTCGAGGCGCCGCTGCAGCAGCAGCCGGGCCACGCCGGCGGCCGCGGCGGCGGCCGCTGCCGCGGCGTCGCGATGCACCGTCTCGGCCTCACGCAGCACCGCGGCGAGCGCCTCGGCGTCGCGCGCGGCATCCAGCCGTGATGCGAGCCCGGCGCGCCGCTCCCGCGCATCGTCGGCGCGGGCGGCGTCGTCGCGGACGCGCTGCAGTTCGGCGTCGATCCGGGCGAGTTCACCGGGGACGTGCTCTCGCTGCGCGTCGAGCGCGGCGATGTCTCGCTCGAGCTCGCCGACACGGGCGGACGCGGCGGTGAGTTCGCCCTCGCGAGCGGCGAGCTCGGCCTCCTTGGCCGCAGCGACGGCCCACACCGCCAGCTCGCCGGTGACGCGCTCGATCAGCGCGTCGAGGTCTTGCGTCGGGTCGATGCCCGCCGCGCCGGCGACCGCCTCCCACGCGGCGACGGCCTCGCGCTCGGCTCGCGGGCCGCGTCGGCGGTCGCCCCGGCACGGCGCACGGCGTCCAGCGGCGCCCGCAACGACTCGGCCGCGCGCGCCCGCACGACCCGCGCACGGTCGGCGTCGACCCGATCGGCGGACCGGTCGAGCGCGGCCAGTCGCTCGCGCGCCTGGAGCAGCTCCGACTGCGACTTCGCCAGCGCCGTGCGCGCGGCGTGCTCGGCATCCGCCGCGGCTCGCCGCCGCTCCGCCTCCTCGCGCTCGTGCACGCGCGTCTCGAGCCGGTACGCCGCACGCTGCTCGCCGAGCTCGACGGCCGCACGCCGCGAGACGAGGTCCTCGGGTCGTGCGCCGTCGCCCGAAGCGCCGCCGCCGTCGCCTGAAGCACCCCCGCCGTCGTCTGCGGCACCCGCGCCCCCGCCCGCAGAGCCTTCCGCCGCACTCGCGCCGTCGGCGCCGCCGGCGCCGCCGTCGTCCGGTTCGAGCGCCGGCAGCAGGCGCTCGGCCTGCTCGAGGAGCGTGCGCGCGCGCTCGCCGAGCGCATCGACCTCGCGCTGCGCGAGCTTGCTCCGCTCGCCGAGCTCCCGCGCGTACTCCTCGTAGCGCCGCGTGCCGAACAGCGCGCGCAGCAGCGACTGGCGCTCGGTGCCCGACGCCAGCAGGAACCGCGAGAACTTGTTCTGTGCGAGCAGGATCACCTGCTGGAACTGCTGCGCGTTCAGGCCGAGCACCTCGTCGAGCAGCAGCCCGACGTCGCGCGGACGTGCGGCGCGACCGATCCAAGCGCCGTCGACGAGCTCCTCGAGCTCGGCGCGCGTCGGCTCGGTCGTGAGCCCGCCGCCGCGGCGCGCGGGCCGCTGGTACTCCGGGGCGCGCGTCACGCGCCACCGGCGCTCGCCCACCGTGAACTCGAGGCGGACCTCGGTGGGCTCGTCGGGCTCGCAGTAGTCGCTGCGCAGCCGCTTCTCGCCCGAGTCGTAGCGCGGGACCGAGCCGTACAGCGCGAAGCACACGCCGTCGAGGATGCTCGACTTGCCGGCCCCGGTGCGCCCGGCGATGAGGAAGATCCCGTCGCGCTCGAACGCCTCGAAGTCGACGCTCTGACGCTCACGGAAGGGACCGAATCCGGTGAGCTCGAGCCGATGCAGCCTCACGCCGTCGCCTCCACGCGGGAGCGCTCGTCGAGCAGCCCGGCGATGAGCTCGGCCTCGCGGGCGCTGGCGCCCTCCCCTTCGCGCACGTGCGAGAGGAACGCGTCGACCAGCTCGGCCTCGTTGCGCGCCGACCGCACGCGCTGCGCGTACGTGCGGGCGTCGGCGCCGGGCGCGGCGACCGGCGCGTGCGAGACCTGCGCGCAGTGCGGGAAGCGCGCGAGCAGCCGCCGCATCGGGTCGCGCTGAGGCAGCGCATCGGTGTACTCCGCGCGGATCCAGTGCCCCTCGAACTCGGCGAAGCGCTCGTCGTTCAGGAGCTCCTCCAGCGGCCCCGTGAGCGTGGTGAGGGGACGGGGCACCGGCAGCGGCAGCCACTCGACCGTGCCGAGCCCGCGGGCGTCGAGCTCGACGAGCCACGAGCCGCGCGGCTTGTCGCCCTCGTCGAAGCTGTAGTGCAGGGGCGCTCCGGCGTACCGCACCCGCGGCGAGAGCTGCTGACGGCCGTGGATGTGCCCGAGCGCCATGTAGTCCACGCCGTCGAACGTCGACAGCGGAACGACGTCGAGTCCTCCCTGCTGGATGTCGCGCTCGAGGTGCGGCGTGGGCTCGACACCGGCGGCGAAGCAGTGCGCGATCGCGACCGACCGCCCGCCGCGCGAACGGAGGTCGTCGCGGACGAGGCCCATCGCGTGCGCGAGCACGTCGGCCTGCGAGCGGACGCCGGGCCACTCGCTGCGCAGCAGCACCGGCTCGAGGAACGGGATGCCGTAGAAGTGGACGGGCCCGTGCTCGTCCGTGACGGTCACGGGCGTGCCGACGGCCGAGGCATCCGTGATCACGTGCACGCCGTCGCGCAGCAGCCTGGCCTGGAATCCGAGCCGTGCCGCCGAGTCGTGGTTGCCGCTCGTGACGATCACCGTCGCGCCGGCGTCGGACATCGCCCGCAGCGCGTCCGACAGGAGCGTGTACGCCGCGGCGGCGGGCGTCGCGGAGTCGAACACGTCGCCGGCGACGACGACGACATCGACCCCGTGCTCGCGCACCTGCGCGACGAGCTCTTCGAGCACGCCGCGGAGCGCATCGAGCGTGGCGTGGCCGTGGAACGACCGCCCGATGTGCCAGTCCGAGGTGTGCAGGATCCGCATGCTCACACGCTACGTTCGTCCCCCGACATCGCCGCCGAGGCAGGCCGGGCACGCCCGACCTCGCGCACCGGCGTACCCTCGTGCCATGCCCTTGCCCGAGGTCTGCGTCGTCTACCTGCTCCGGCGCGGACCGAACGGCCTCGAGGTGCTCCTCGGCGACAAGCGCACGGGCCTCGGCGAGGGCAAGGTCGTGGGCATCGGCGGCAAGCTCGACTCCGGCGAGACGCCGCGCGAGGCGGCGGTGCGCGAAGTCGCAGAAGAGATCGGCGTGCGGGTCGAGGCATCCGACCTGCACGAAGCCGGAGCGATCGACTACCACTTCCCCACGAAGCCCGAGTGGTCGCAGCGCTCCACGGTCTTCGTCTGCCGCAGGTGGCGGGGAGAGCCGGTCGAGACGGCCGAGATCACGCCGCACTGGTACACGCTGGATGCCGTGCCCTACCCGCGCATGTGGGACGACGCCTCGCGCTGGCTGCCCGGCGTCCTGCGCGGCGGCACCGTGGACGCGCGCTTCACGTTCGGCGCGGACCTGGCGACCGTGGTGCTCGGCGCGCACTAGACGGATGCCGATCCGCGGCGTGTCGGCCGGACTCGGGCTCGTCCGGCATATCGTGGAATATGGCGCACAACGCAGACACCGCCCCGCGATCGACCGTCGTGGCGCTCGTCGGCGCCGAGAGCGACGAGCTGCTCACCGGCCTCGCCGACGTCCCGGCGCTCGTCGCGCTCTCGCTGCGCGAGGCCGAGCCGGCGGTCGCCGCCCACCTCGTGGCCTCCGTCGCGATGCCCTACGTCGTCCACGACGCGGATCCGCTCGAGCACGTCGCGGCCGCCTGGGTCGAGCTGTACGAGGAACGCGCGACCCTCGGCTCGCTCGAGATCGAGGTCGAGACGCTGCTCGGCCAGTTCGCCGCCGGCGAGGCCGTCATGCCCGACTACTACGTGGTCGCCGGTCCCGAGGCGATCGAGGGCACGTGGCGGCACTGGTGGCTCGGGGCCCTCGCCCACCACGCGCCCTCGCGCGTGCTGCCGGTCGAGGCATCCGGGGCCGCTCTCCGCGCCCGGCTGCGGGCGCTCCCCGCCTCGCGGCCGTGGCCGGAACCGGCGACCTGGCTGCCGCGCGTGCAGTTCGACATCCCCGACCGCGTGGGGCTGCGCGACGAGCCGGGCGCCGCCTGACGTGGCGAGCCCGGAGCGATTCACCCACGCCGGGGCGACCCTCGTCGCCGAGCGCCGCGGAGCCGGTCCGCCGGTGTACGTGCTGATCCACGGCATCGGCATGGGGCGCACCGTGTTCGCCGACCTGACGAGGCACCTCGGCGACGGAGAGACCGTCGCGCTCGACCTGCCCGGATACGGCGAAGCGCCCGAGCCGCCGCGCGTGCCGACGATCGAGCGCAACGCCGACCTCGTGGCGGCGTATCTGCGGGCACGCGTGAAGGCACCGGCGGTGATCGTGGGGCACTCGATGGGCGCACAGGTGGCCCTCGAGGTCGCGGCGCGCCACCCCGGGGCCGTGCAGGGCATCGTGCTCGTCGGACCCACCGTCGAGCCGTCGGCCCGCACCGCGCCGCGGCAGCTGTGGCGGCTGCTGCGCGACATCGCCGTCGAGCACCCCCGGGTGATCGCACTCGGCGCGCGCGAGTACCTGCGTGCGGGACCCCGCCTGCGCACGAAGTTCCGCGCGATGCTGGTCCACCGGCCCGAGGACGTGTTCGCCCGCACCGACGTGCCGGCGCTCGTCCTGCGGGGCGAGGACGATGTCGTCGCCCCGCAGGCGTGGTGCCGGCAGGTCGCCGCGGCCCTGCCCCAGGGGCGGTTCGAAGAGGTCGAGGGGCACGGTCACGAGACGATGATCCGGGATGCCGCGCCCGCCGCCCGCCTGATCCGCGAGTTCGCCCGGGCGCTCTGAACGGCGGCCGACGACTGCCGCGATTCAGCCGATTCCTGCCATCCTCGGCGGCGGGGGCAATGTCGGAACCCCCGCGTAGGTTCTCTCTGTCGGAAGCAACGGAGGAAACCATGCTCTCGCTCGTCACCGCCGCCGAACACCAGTACCGTCATGACTCCTGGACCCGCGATCGCGAGATCGCCGTCCTGGCCTCGATCCGCGAACGCCGCGCGCCCGCGCCGGTCGCGGTCGCCGCGCCGGTGGAGCGGGTCGCACCGCGCGCACGCCGCCCCTGGGCACGCCCCATCGGCGTGCAGTCGTCGGCGGAGTGCACCACCGTCTGCGCGACGGCCTGAGACGCACGTCGCCCCGCTCACGCGGGCGGGGCGACGTTTCGCGGACTCAGGACTGCGTCGGGCTCTCGGCATCCCCCGTGGAGACCTGCCGCGCGAGCTCCTGGACGTCGCCGTCGGGCAGGTGGACGCCGGCCTGATCGAGTCGCTGGCGCAGCACCTCGGCGATGCGCTCGACCGGTTCCGTGCCGACGTCGGCCCGCGTCTGCGCGACGATGCCCGACACCTTCTCGAGGCCGGACGCGTTGTTCTGCGCCATCGCCGGAAGGCGCTGCTCCTGCTCGGTGCCGAGGCCGCCCGGCGTCTGCTGCGCCTCGCTCACGGTCTGCGTGTCTCGTCCGTCGTCGTGGCCGTGGTGGTCGTGGCCGTCGTCGACGACCCCGATGCCGACCGCCTCGTGCGACGGCTCCGCCGCGGCCGGAGTCGCGCCGTCGCTCTGCGGAACGCCCTGCGAGGGGCCCTCGTTCGCGGCGGGCGGTTCACCGGCATCCGCGTCCGGCTCTCCCATCGTCGGCGGGGCGGCGGGGGCCTCATCGCGCTTCGGGTCGGCAGCGCCCGGAGTCTCGGCGGCGCCTCCGGCGTCCTCTCGGTCGGGGTAGTTCACTCCCGGCCGCTCGTACTCGTTGCCCGTCGTGCTCATCGTGCCTCTCCTCTCAGGGTTCCTCGCCGCGCTCGGCGTCGGTCGCGAGGTCGGGGTCGGCTCCGCGCCGCACCGCCTCCCCCTCGAGCGGGTCGTCGGGGCGCAGGGCCGCATCGGTCAGGAGAGCCTCGGCATCGGCAGCCTCCGCGCCGCGCTCTTGCGCCTCGCGGTCGTCGTTCTCGTCCCAGCCGCCGGCCGGGTCGGCGTCGACGACGCCTTCGGGCAGGTCGCGTTCCATCGCGTGCTCCTCTCGTCTCCTCCCAGGGTGCGCGCCATCACGCGCGGACGACATGGGGTTGACAAGGGCTCACTCGATGCCGGACGCCTCCGTGCCGGAATCCGCCCTGGCGGCGCGGCCCGCGGCGCGGTCTCGCGCGACCGCATCGCCGATCACCTGTCCGCCGCTGCGCAGCAGAGCGCGGCGCCAGGGGAGCGTCCCGTCGATCTCGATCTGGATGGAGATCGAGAGGATGATCCGGATCACGACGATGACGAAGAGGATCGTCGCCTCCTCGAGGGAGGGCTTCGAGGTGATCGTGCGGATGAGGTCCGCCGCCACGAGCACCTCCAGACCGAGGAGGATGGCGCCGCCGAGCGTGGTCCGCAGCGCCATGAACGCGGACCGGCCTCCCTCGCCGCGAGCCAGCGACCGCGCACCCAGCACGACGGCGACGACGAAGCCGATGATCATCGCGACGGCGCCGATCGCCTCGAAGCCGACGGCGACGCCGGTGAACACCTCTTCCATGCGCACGGGGCGAGAACGTCAGGATGTCGCGGGGCGGCGAGCCGCGAGGATGCCGCGGCGATCGGGATTCGCCTCGAACCAGTCGGCGACGTACCAGCAGACGGGGATCACTCTGCGATCGTGGCGGCGCTCGAGCTCTGCGACGGCGCGATCGACCACCTCCCCCGCATAGCCGTGGCCGCGGAAGGTCGGCACCGTGTAGGCGCGCGTCATGGCGACCGTGCGACCGTCGTCGCGATAGTCCAGGACGCTCACCAGGTCATCGCCTCGGTGCAGGGTGTAGCGCGAGGCATCCGTCTCATGAGTGAAACTCAGCTCAGTCACCCCGACAGAGTACGCCCGCCCTCTCCCACGCGGACGCAGCGCACGGGATGTCGCGGCGATCCCTCGGCGCGGTTCCAGCGGGCACTCAGCCACGCTGTCGGCGGAAGAGCGGACCGTGCGACGGCCCGGACGGCGTCATCATGGGTTCCCGCCGGCGGCGATTGGGCAATCTGTCACATTCCGCAATGATCGGGCCGCGACATCCGTGCGATTTGACGCATTACGACCAAATCGGACATAATCGGCCACATGACTGACAACGCACGCTCTCTGTCCGCCTGGGAGGCGAACGGGACTGCCGGCATGATGATGGCCGGCCGCGTTGTCATGTGTTGTCGAATGTGCCACTAGCACGGTGACCCCCGTCGGACTCCGCTTCCGCTTCTGAACTCGGCAAGCACGGGGTCCCCCGAAGCACCGGTTTCGTGCGTCGATCACGCGCACCCGGATCCGCTTCGTACACCGCCCATCGTCGGGCACCAGCCCCCACAGGGCTCCCGGCCATAGGGCCGCAGCACACCCGAACCCGCGTGTCCACCCGGGTTCCTTCCGCAAGGACCATCATCATGTCGATCTCCGCTCTCCTCGACCGCCCCGCCGCCCCCGCCCGCCACCTCCGCGCCGTCACGGCGCCGACGCCCGTCCAGGCGCCGGCGGCGCCCGCCGCCCCCGCCGCTCCGGCTCCGCAGCAGGCACAGCCCGCCCGTGCCCTGCCCGCCGGCACCGCGCCGCGCGGCTTCGCCCTCTACGTCGGCATCGACGAGGCGAAGGCCGCGGCGTCCGGCGTCAGCCTCGGCGTCCTCGTCGACGCGCTGCGCCGCACGCTCGCCGACCTCGCCCCCGCCGCCGAGACGTACGCCACGGTGGCCCTCGCCCCGGTCGGAGCGGGCGGCCGTGACGTCGACGTCGTGCGGCTGGCCCTGCACGAGCCTTCGGCGATCGCGCGCACCAAGCAGGACGAGCCCGAGGACGAGGACCGCGGCGCCGGCGGCGTCGTGGTCGACATCTCGCGCAAGCGCGTGCTCATCGACGGCGAGTCCGCCTCCTTCACGTTCAAGGAGTTCGAGCTGCTGCAGTACCTCGTGCTGCGCGAGGGCCGCACGATCGAGCGCACCGAGCTCGTCACGTCGCTGTGGCAGGGAGCCTCTGAGGACGAGGCGCCCGGCGAGCGGACGATCGACGTGCACGTGCGGCGTCTGCGCGCCAAGCTCGGCCGCTACGAAGACATCGTGCGCACCGTGCGCGGCGTCGGCTACCGCTTCGACCGCCACGCCGACGTCGTCATCCGCTACGGCCACGGCACCCCGTCGCCCGACCGCTTCTGACCCGACGCCGCTCCGGCGCTGTTCCGGGCGCCGTGCGCACCGGCCCGCGCCGCGACGCCGCTCCGAGCGGCCGGCGACGCCGAACGCAGGGCTCCGGCATGTCGGGGGGCGGAGCGTAGGGTGAGGGCATGACGACGTCGCTCTCGCGCATTCCCCGGGCGAGGGATGCCGAGCGCTTCGCCGCACGGGCGGCCCCGGTCCGGGATCCCCGGCCCGCACACGAGCGCCCGATCGAGACCGAGTACCGCCCGCGCCATCCGCTCGATCTGCGCCGCACGGTGCTGTATCAGCGGCGCGGCGCCGGCGACCCCACCATGACCGTCGCAGGCTCGGTCATCTGGCGCGCGAGCCGCACTCCGGAGGGGGTCGCGACGCTCGCGATCCGAGAGGTCCGCCCCGGCGTGGTCCGGGGCGCGGCCTGGGGCCCGGGCCGTGAGTGGGCGCTGACCCAGCTGCCGGCCCTGTGCGGCGCCGACGACGACGCCCGCGGCTTCGACGCCTCGCGGCATCCGCTCATCGCCGAGGCCCATCGGCGGAACCCCGGACTTCGCCTCTCGCGCACCGACCTCGTCTTCGACGCTCTCGCGAGCGCGATCTTCGAGCAGAAGGTCACCGGGATGCAGGCGTTCGGAGCGTGGCGCCGCGTGGTGACGTGGGCCGGTGAACGGGCGCCCGGCCCGACTCCCGCACCGATGTTCGCCCCGCCGACCATCGCGGGCTGGCAGCGGGTCCCGTCGTGGGTCTGGCACCGGGCGGGCCTCGAGCCGCCGCAGTCGAAGACCGTCGTGCTCGCCGCACGCCGCGGCGAAGCGATCGTGCGGGCCGTCGAGGCCGCCGAGGACGGCGAGGCGGTCGACCGCGTGCTGGTCAGCCAGCCCGGCATCGGCCCGTGGACCTCGGCCGAGACCCGTATCCGCGCGTTCGGCGATGCGGACGCCGTGAGCGTGGGCGACTACCACGTCGCGCATGAGGTCGGCTTTGCGCTGACGGGCAGCCGCACGGACGACGACGGGATGCTGCGCCTCCTGGCGCCGTGGGCGGGTCACCGTCAGCGGGTCATCCGGCTGATCGGCGCGAGCGGCGTGCGGGAACCCCGCCGCGGTCCGCGCCTGCACCCCGAGGACCACCGCGACCGCTGACGGGGACGCCGAGCCGACGCCGAGCCGACGCTGCCGCGACCCGGCACCCGGCCGGGTCGCGGCGTCCCCACGCGCCCAGCGGCGCGTGGGGAGCGTCAGTCACCCTTCACGTTCACGAGCTGCCGCAGCGTGTGACGCACCGCGACGAGGTCGGCCGCATCGGCCAAGACCTTGTCGATGGGCTTGTAGGCCTGCGGGATCTCGTCGATGAACGCGTCGGTGTCGCGGAACTCGATGCCCGTCATCGCCTCCCGCAGCTGCTCATGGGTGAACGTGCGGCGTGCCGCCGACCGGGAGAACTCGCGCCCGGCGCCGTGCGGCGAGGAGTTCAGCGACAGCGGGTTGCCGAGTCCCTCCACGACGTAGGACGCGGTGCCCATGGATCCCGGGATCAGCCCCGGCCGACCGGCATCCGCCTTGATGGCGCCCTTCCGCGAGACCCACACCTGCTTGCCGAAGTGCTTCTCCGACTCGGTGAAGTTGTGATGGCAGTTGATCCGCTCGTGCTCGACGACCGGCTCTCCCATCACCTCGGACAGCTGCCGCGCGACGCGGTCCATCATCTCCTCGCGGTTGAGGAGCGCGAAGTGCTGCGCCCAGCGCAGCTCCCGGATGTAGCGCCGGAACTCCTCCGTGCCCTCCACGAGGTAGGCGAGGTCGGGGTCGGGAAGCTCGATCCACCACTGCTTCGCGAGGCGCTGCGCGACCGCGATGTGATGCGTCGCGATCTTGTTGCCGACGCCGCGCGAACCCGAGTGCAGGAACATCCACACCCGGTCGAGCTCGTCCACCGACACTTCGATGAAGTGGTTGCCCGAACCGAGTGACCCGAGCTGCACGCGCCAATGTCCCGCGTAGGTCGCGGGGTCGAACTGCGCCTTCTCGGCGAGCTCCTCGAGCTCGGCGACACGCGGCTCGGCGGTGGCGACGATCTTGCGGTTGTCGTGTCCGGCCGAGAGCGGCACCGCGCGCTCGATCTGCTCGCGGAGCAGGCCGAGGTCGCGCGCCACCAGCTGGTCCTTGGTGAACTGCGTGCGGACGGCGATCATGCCGCATCCGATGTCGACGCCCACGGCGGCGGGCATGATGGCACCGAGAGTCGGGATGACCGAGCCCACGGTGGCGCCCTTGCCGAGATGCGCATCGGGCATGAGCGCCAGATGCGGGTGGATGAACGGCATGCGCGACGAGGTGCGCGCCTGGTCGACGGTCTTTCCGTCGATCAGGCTCGCCCACGAGAGCAGCCGTGCGGAGAGCCTCTCCATGATTCCTTTCCTTGTGATCCGCCGGCGGAAGCCGGCCGTGCAGCGCGTCCGGGACGCGCGGAGAGCGGTGGGCCACAGGAACGGGGATCCTCGGAAAGGAAAACGCCCCGGACCTGTGCGGTGCGGGGCGTGGAAGAGCGGATGCTGCTACACGGCCTGCGCCGGAGGGGACGACTCGTAGCGGTCGCTGGGCTGGTTGCCCAGGACCGTGTCGAAGCGGAGTTCGCGCTGCGCGGTCATCCGTCGTCCTTCTCGGCTCACGTGCTGCTGCGCCGGCGGCACAGCCTCACGACCATACGGGAGCGGCGAGCGGCGCGTCAAGCGGCATCGTTCCCGGACTCCTCGCTCCCGGTCCTTGCCGATGTCGGACCCCACCACGACACTGGGAAGCGCCACGCGGCCGGGGCGCGGCATCCACCGACGACGCACAGGAGTTCCACCATGGCCAGCCTCAACCCGTACCTCTCGTTTCAGAACGACGCCCGCGAGGCGATGACGTTCTACCAGAGCGTGTTCGGCGGTGAGCTCGACATCTCGACCTTCGCGCAGTTCGAGGGCATGGTGCAGGACCCCGCCGAGAACGACCTCGTGATGCACGCGCAGCTGACGAGCCCCGACGGATTCGTGCTGATGGCGGCCGACACCCCTTCCGGGATGACGTACGAGAAGCCCGCGGGCATCTCGGTGTCGGTCAGCGGCGACGACGAGGCCGCGCTGCAGGGCTTCTGGGACAAGCTCTCCGACGGCGGCGCCGTCGTGATGCCGTTCGACACGCCGCCGTGGGGCGGCCGGTTCGGCATGCTCACCGACCGCTTCGGCATCGACTGGATGGTCGCGCTCAACGCACCGCGGTCGTAGCGGGCTTCGCGTCAGGCGTGGGCGCTGTCGTCGACGGGCGACGGCGCGGGGCCGAGCGCCTCGACCTCGCGCCACAGCTCGTCGGGCACCGGGGTCGCCGCGAGCTCGTCGAGCTGCGCGCGGCGACCGGGAGTCGCCACCCCGACGATCGTCGAGTCGACCAGCGCCGATCGCAGCGAGAAGTGCAAGGCGACGGCGGGCAGCGAGACGCCGTGCGCGACGCACACGCGCTCCAGGCGCTCGACCCAGCCGATGAGCTCCGGCGTGGCGGGGCGGTAGTCGTAGATCGCGGCCGGACGCGGACCGGTGACAAGGATGCCGGAACCGAAGGGCGCAGCGTTGAACACCGTCATGCCCCGCTCGTGCGCGTCGGCGAAGACCGGCGCGGCCGACTGGTCCACGACCGTGAATCGATTGTGGATCAGCACAGCGTCGAACACCCCCGTCGCGACGTAGCGGGCCAGGAGGGGCACCGGAGCGGCTGCGACGCCGATGGCGTCGACACGGCCGGACTCGCGCAGCTCGATCAGTCCCTCGACCGCACCTCCCGGCGCCATGGCCTCCTCGAACGTGACCGTGTAGGGATCGTGCAGGTGCAGCAGCGGCAGCCGCTCGACGCCCAGCCGCGCCGTCGTCTCATCGAACGAACGCAGCACGCGGTCGCGGTCGAACACGCCGGTCTCGGGGTCGGCGTCGACCTTCGAGATCACGCGCGTCGCGGCATCCTCGCCGAGGCGCGCGATCGCGACGCCCATCACGGTCTCAGAGCGCCCCGCCGAGTAGTTGTTCGACGTGTCGGTGAAGCGGTGGCTGCTCGAGAGCAGGTCGACCGCGACCGCGACGGCCGCCTCCTCCTCTGGCGACCCCGGCACCGTGTCGCGGCCGAGGCCGGAGGTTCCGAGGGTGAGCGGGCTGACGTTGAGGGTCATGGCATCCGTTCCGGGGTCGCGGGTCAGTGGATTCCAACCTATCGACGCCGGGCGGGGCATCGGCCGTCGCGACCGGCGCCGCCGCGGCCCTAGGCTTTGGCCATGACCTCGACTCGCAAGGGCTGGACCCGCGGCCACACCGGGTGGGCCTTCGGCACCGCGCTGATCTTCACACTCGGCATCGTCTTCGGCCTCATCTGGCACAACGTGCTGCTCGGCGTGGTGCTGGCGGCCGCGGTGTCGATCGGCTGGCTCATGGCCTACGAGTCGTGGCGGGGCCGCAACGTCGGCCTCGACAACCGCGACGACGACGGCGCGCAGCTCTGACCCGCGAGGACGCCCCTGTACCTCACGGCGAGCGCGTCGTATCGTGAGCCCAGGAGGTGGTCCGCATGCATGCAAGCGTCGGTGACCGCGTGGTCATCCACGGTCGCGTCGTGGGGGCGGCCGAGCGCGCCGGAGAGGTGATCGAGGTGCGCGGGAGCGACGACAACCCGCTCCTGGTCGTCCGCTACGACGACGGGCACGAGGCGATCCTGTCGCCCGGAAGCGACTGCGAAGTCCGGCACGCGTCCTGACCCGACGGCGGCGCGCCCCGGCGAGCGAGTCCTCGGCGAGCGGGGGCTCGGCGAGGCTGGTCGACGCGCGCGCTGACGACGCTAGCCGGGCGCGCCCGGCTCCTCCGGCGCCGGACCGGACCACAGCGTGAGCTTGTCGGGGTTGCGCACGAGGAAGACGTCGGTGATGCGGCCGTGCGCGACGGCGACCGAGACGACCGCGTCGGGGCGCCCGCCCACGGTCGCCAGGAACGCCAGCCCGTCGGCGGTCTGGACCGGTGAGAGCACCGCGTCGGGCTGCAGCCGCGGCAGGCCGAGCAGGAACCGCGCGACCCTGTCCGCGCCCACGACGGGTCGCCGCGCCGCCGACACCCGTCCGCCGCCGTCGCTGCGCGCGACGACCTCCGGGTCCAGGAGCGCCACGAGCGCGTCGAGGTCGCCGGTCGCGGTCGCCTGCGCGAATGCCTGCGCGACGGCGTCATGCTCCTCGCGCGTCGCCGCTCCGGCGCGCCGCTCCCGCACGTGCCGCCGGGCCTGCGATGCGAGCTGGCGTGCGGCATCCGGACTGCGGCCCACCGTCTCGGCGATCTCGGCGAACGGCACGCCGAAGACGTCGTGCAGCACGAACGCCACCCGCTCGGCAGGCGAGAGCGACTCGAGCACGACGAGCAGGGCGGTCGAGACGGCATCGTCGAGCGTCACGCGATCCAGTGGATCGACGGAGACGGATGCCGCGATCGGCGAATCCCCCGGTACCGGCTCCGGCAGCCACTCGCCGACGTAGCGCTCACGGCGTGCCCGGGCCGACCCCAGCATGTCGAGGCACACGCGGCTCGCCACCCGTGTCAGCCACGCGCCGGGGTTCTCGATCGCGGCGCGCTCGGCATCCGTCATGCGATACCAGCGGACGTACGTCTCCTGCACGGCGTCCTCGGCGTCGGCCACGGTGCCGAGCATGCGGTACGCGAGGGCCAGCAGCGTACGGCGCTCGCCCTCCAGCGCGTCGATGCCGTCCATGCGATGCCTCCTTCGTGACCCGGATGATCGACGACGCAGCGGACGCGGATGTGAGCCGTCTGCTCACATTCTGGCGACCTGCGTCGTCGAATGGGTATGACCGCATCTCCACGCCCTGAGGAACCGCTCACCATCGCCGTCGCCGGAGGCACCGGCGTCGTCGGCAGCCACGTCGTCGCCGCGCTCGAAGCCGACGGGCACCGGCCCGTGATCCTCGCCCGCAGCACCGGCGTCGACCTCACCACCGGCGCGGGCCTGGATGCCGCGCTCGACGGCGTCGACGCGATCGTCGACACCGCCAACGTCACGACGCTGTCCGCGGCGACCTCGGTCCGCTACTTCGAGGCCGCCACCGCGAACCTGCTGGCGGCGGCAGAGCGCGCGGGGGTGGGCCATGTGGTCGTGATGTCGATCGTGGGCATCGACCGGATGCCGCACGACTACCTCGCCGGCAAGCTCGCGCAGGAGCGCGCGGTCGAGCGATCGTCCGTCCCGTGGACGATCCAGCGAGCGACGCAGTTCCACGAGTTCGCGGCACAGCTGTTCGAGCGGGCGAAGGTCGGTCCGCTCCATCTCGCCCCCCGCGGACTCTCCCAGCCGGTGGCGGCGCGAGAGGTGGGCGCGCACGTGGCGCGCCTCGCCGCCGGCCCGCCACGCGGACGCGTCGCCGATCTCGCCGGTCCTCGCGAGGAGCGGCTCGACGAGATGGTCAAGGCGTACGCGCGTCGCACCGGCCACCGCGGCTGGATCCCCTCGGTGAACCTGCCCGGCGCCCAGCTGAAGGCGATGCGTGCGGGACTGGGTCTTCCCGGCCCGGGCGCGACGCTCGGCACGCAGACCTTCGCGGAGTGGCTCGACGAGCTGGACTGATCGCCTCCGGTGCTTCCCCCGCCCGAGCGCCTCGGCCACGATGGAGGTCCGCAACGACTCACCCGAGAGGACGATGTGAAGCTCGCGGTCGCCGGCGGCACCGGACTCACCGGCGCCCACCTCGTCGACGTCGCCCGCGCCCGCGGCCACGAGGTGATCGTCCTGTCACGGCGGACCGGTGTCGAGCTGCTGAGCGGAGCGGGCCTGGCCGGCACGCTCGACGGAGTCGACGCGGTCATCGACGTCGCCAACGTCACGACGAACAAGCCCGACGTGTCGGTGTCGTTCTTCGCCGGGGCGACGAAGAGCCTGCTCGCGGCCGAGCGCGCGGCGCGGGTGCCGCACCACCTCGCCCTCACGATCGTGGGCGCGGATGCCGCACCCGACGGGTACTACGCCGGCAAGCTCGTGCAGGAGCGGCTGATCGCGGGGGGCGGCGTGCCCTGGACGGTGCTGCGTGCGACGCAGTTCCACGAGTACGCCGCGCTGCTGTTCCACCGCGGACGCGCCGGCGCGCACCTCGCTCCGAGAGGCCGCGTGCAGCCGGTCGCCGCCCGCGAGGTCGCGGCGCACCTCGTCCTTCTCGCCGAGCGTGCACCGCAGGGCAGGGCCGCGGAGCTCGCCGGTCCGCGCGAGGAGGAACTCTCCGACATGGTGCGCCGGTATGCGCGCGCGATCGGGTATCGCGGGCCGGTCCCCGCGGTGAACGCCCCCGGCGCGTGGGGCCACGCGCTGCGCGGGGGCGCGCTTCTTCCCGGCCCGGGGGCGGTGCTCGGCGAGCAGACCTTCTCCGAGTGGCTCGACGCGCTCCCCGACGCGTGACCGCACACCGTCGCGACGGGGGCGGCGGACGCGACGACGGATGCCGCGGCTACATCTCCTCGTGCGTGAGCGGGTCGCCGCCCCACAGCCGGCCGCGCTCCAGAGCGCTGATCGCGTCGAGCTGCTCGTCGGCCAGCGTGAACCCGAAGACGTCGCCGTTCTCGCGCTGACGGTCGGGGTCGGACGACTTGGGGATCGGCGTGCTGCCCAGTTGCGTGTGCCACCGCAGCACGACCTGGGTCGGTGTGGCGTCGTGCACAGCCGCCAGCTCCTGCAGGATCTGCTCGGTGAACAGCTCGCTGCGCTTGGCGAGCGGGCTCCAGCTCTCGGTGCGGATGCCGTGCTGGGCGTGGAACGCGCGCAGCGGCGCCTGCGGGAAGTACGGGTGCAGCTCGACCTGGTTCACCGCCGGCGCGACCCCGGTCTCCTCGATGAGCTCGATGATCATGCCCTCGGTGAAGTTCGACACGCCGATCGAGCGCACGAGACCCTGATCGCGCGCCTCGATCATGCCGCGCCACGTGTCGACGTACTTGCCGACGCTCGGGTTCGGCCAGTGGATCAAGTGCAGGTCGATGCGGTCGAGGCCGAGCCTGTCGAGCGAGCCCTTGACGCTGTCGACGGCCTGCTCGCGACCGTGGTGGCGTCCGGGGATCTTCGACGCGATCAGGAGCTGGTCGCGCGGCACGCCGCTGCGGCGCACGGCTTCGCCGACCTCGCGCTCGTTCTCGTAGTTCACGGCGGTGTCGAGGAGGCGGTACCCGGCCTCGATCGCGGCGACCATCGCCTCGATCCCGTCCTCGCCTCGCAGGTCATACGTTCCGAGGCCCAGTTCGGGGAACCAGTTGTCGTCGTTCAGGTTCACGGTGGGGATCGAGATCATGAGTCCATCCTGGTGCAGCTCGCGGGAGACGGGGCGGTCACCGACCCGGCCGCCGGAGGCGGGGCCGGGTCGCGTCACGGAGCCGACGGGTCGCCGATCGTGCCCTCCGTGGCGGCGCGCTCGTCGGCCGCGGCGCTGTCGATGCGGTCGGCATCGAGGTCGGTGTCGAGCAGGCGATCGTCGTCGTCCATCATCGAATCGTCGGCGCCGAGCAGTTCCGTCGTGTCGAGAGGGTCTCCCGTGATCGGATCGTCGTCGGCGGGCGGGACGAGAGGGGGAACGGGCTGGTTCGACATGGCATCCTCCTTCGGTTCACGCTGAAGGTATGTCGTCGGCGCGGTCCCGGCACGGGGCTTGCGCACCGTGCGTCCGCGCGTTAGGCGACGATCGTCCCCGGCGCGGCTCCGACGAGCGCCTCCGCGGCTCGCGCCATGCGGGGCGCGAGGCGGGCCGCGCCCGCGCCGCGCGCGAGCGACTGCGCGTTCAGTCCGTCGATGAGGCCGATGAGCTCCCACGCGACTTCGGCGGGCTCGGATGCCGCGAACACGCCGGCGCGGCATCCGTCGGTGATGATCGCCTCGACGAGGCGCTGCCAGCGCTCCATCTGCGCGCGCACCGCGGCGGCGAGCGGATCGCTGCGCCGCGCCATCGCCCAGCCCTCGACCCACACGACCGTGAGATCGTCCCGCGCGCCGTCGGTGAGGGTGCCGATGAGCGCTCCCAGCTGGGCGGCGGGATCGCCGGCGGCTGCGACGACCCGCTTCACGTCGCGGACCTCGGCGTCGACGAGATCCGTGTAGACGCGCGCGACGAGCTCGTCCATCGACGGCTGGTAGTGCGCGACGAGCCCGGGGGCGACCCCCGCGCGGTCGGCGACGGACCGGAGCGTCAGCGCGCCCAGTCCGCTGTCGCGGGCGAGCGCGGTCGCGGCCGCCACGATCTCGGCGGCGCGCTCGGCCGGAGCCTTGCGCGTACGCGGACGCGAAGCGGTGCTTGACATGACTTCGCCAGTGTAGGTAGCTTCGCTTATTGATCGCAAGATCAATAAGCGAAGCGGCACGCGAGTGCGCGAACGAGAAGAGGACCGACGATGGCCTGGAGGATGCCGCACGAGGGCGACCCTCACGAGCGCACCTGGATGGCGTTCCCCACCGAGGGCCCGACACTCGGCGACGATCCCGTGGAGCACGAGCGCTTCTACAGCGCGTGGAGCGGCGTCGCCCACGCGATCGCCGAGTTCGAGCCGGTGACGATGATCGTCGACCCCTCGAAGGCCGACCGTGCGCGCCGCATGCTCGCATCCGAGATCGAGCTCGTCGAGGCGCCGGTCGACGAGTTCTGGTTCCGCGACCACGGCCCGACGTTCGTCGTCGACGACGACCGCCCCGGTGTGCTCGGCGCAGTCGACTGGGTGTTCAACGGCTGGGGCGCGCCGGACTGGGCCGAATGGGGCAAGTCCGCCGCCCACGCGCGCCTCGTGGCCAACCTCGTCGGGGCCGAGACGGTCAGCTCCCTTCTCGTGAACGAGGGCGGCGGCATCCACGTCGACGGCGAGGGCACCGTGCTGCTCACCGAGACGGTGCAGCTCGACCCGCGCCGGAACCCCTTCGCCGACAAGGCGCGTGTGGAGGCCGAGATGCTCCGCACGATCGGCGCCTCGAAGGCGGTGTGGCTGCCGCGCGGCCTCACTCGGGACTACGACGAGTTCGGCACGAACGGCCACGTCGACATCGTCGCGACCATCGCGACCCCCGGTCGCCTCCTGCTGCACGCCCAGCACGATCCCGAGCATCCCGACCACGACGTGACGCGCGCGCTGCGGGAGTTCCTCGCCGCACAGACGGATGCCGCGGGCCGCAGCTTCGAGATCATCGATCTGCCCGCGCCCGAGGTGCTCCGCGACCACGAGGGGTTCGTCGACTACAGCTACGTCAACCACCTGCTCGTCAACGGCGGCATCATCGCGTGCGGGTTCGGCGAGGAACGAGCCGACGCCCGGGCCCGAGAGATCCTCGAGTCCGCCTACCCGGGGCGCCGCGCCGTGACGGTCGACGCGCGGCAGATCTTCGCCGGCGGCGGCGGCATCCACTGCATCACCCAGCAGCAGCCGGCGGTCGCCCGATGAGCGTTCCGTCTCGCAGGAACCCTCCGGTCGTTGAGCGAGGCCCGCTCGACAACCCGAACCCTCCGGTCGTTGAGCGAGGGAGCGCCAGCGACCGAGACGAAACGCCCCGAGCACGGAGGACACCGATGACCCGTCTGTTCCACGTCGTCGAGAAGTCGATCGCCGAGCTTCGCGCCGCCCTGGAGGCCGGCGAGGTCACCGCGGTCGAGCTCGTCGACGCGTACCTCGCACGGCTCGCCGCGTACGACGAAGCGGGCACGGCGACGGCCCTCAACTCGGTCGTCGTGCGCAATCCCGACGCGCGGGCCGAGGCCGAGGCCTCCGACCGCCGCCGCGCGGAAGGGCGCACGCGGGGGCCGCTCGACGGCATCCCGTACACGGCGAAGGACTCGTTCATGGCACGCGGACTCACGGTCGCGGCGGGCTCGCCCGCGTTCGCCGACCTCGTCGCGCAACGCGATGCGTTCTCGATCGAGCGGCTGCGTGGCGCGGGCTGCATCCTCCTCGGGCTGACGAACATGCCTCCGATGGCGAACGGCGGCATGCAGCGCGGCCTGTACGGCCGCGCCGAGAGCCCCTACAACGGCGATTTCCTCACGTCGGCGTTCGGCTCGGGATCGTCCAACGGCTCGGGAACCGCCACCGCGGCATCCTTCGCGGCCTTCGGCCTCGGCGAAGAGACGTGGTCGAGCGGTCGCGCGCCGGCGTCGAACAACGCGCTGTGCGCCTACACCCCCTCGCGCGGGGTGATCTCGGTGCGCGGCAATTGGCCGCTCGTGCCGACCATGGACGTCGTCGTGCCTCACACCCGCACGATGGCCGACCTGCTCGAGATCCTCGACGTGATGGTCGCCGACGATCCCGAGGCCCGAGGTGACTTCTGGCGCGCGCAGCCCTGGATCGAGATCCCGGATGCCTCGGCCACGCGTCCCGCGTCGTACCCGGCGCTCGGCTCGCACGACGTCGACGGCGCGCGGGCCACGCTCGCGGGTCGTCGCTTCGGGGTGCCGCGCATGTACGTCAACGCCGATCCGGATGCCGGGACCAACCCGCACGGAGGGATCGGCGGCCCCACCGGCACGCGCATCGAGACCAGACCGTCGGTGATCGCGTTGTGGGAGGCAGCACGCCGCGACCTCGAGGCTGCGGGCGCCGAGGTGGTCGAGGTGGACTTCCCCGTCGTCACGAACTACGAGGGCGACCGGCCGGGCGCGCCGACCATCAAGACCCGCGGGCTCGTGACCGAGGAGTTCCTGCAGCGCGAGATCGTCGACCTCTCGGCGTGGGCGTGGGACGACTTCCTGCGCGCGAACGGCGATCCGTCGCTCGACCGGCTGGATGAGGTGGACGGGGCCGCGATCTTCCCGCACCCCGACGGCGCGCTGCCTGACCGGTACACCGGATTCGACGACGACATCGCGACGTATCCCGCTCAGGTGCGCGAGCACCCGTACGCGTCGTTCACCGACATCCCCGAGCTCGAACACGGCGTGCGCGGACTGGAAGAGACGCGGCGCGTCGACCTGGAGGAGTGGATGTCGAGGCTCGGCCTCGACGCGGTGGTCTTCCCGGCGGTGGCCGACGTGGGTCCCGCGGACGCCGACGTGAACGAGGACTCGGCGGTGCAGGCGTGGCGCAACGGCGTGTGGGTGGCCAACGGCAATCTCGCGATCCGGCATCTCGGCATCCCGACGGTCACGGTGCCGATGGGCACGATGGCCGACATCGGCATGCCCGTCGGGCTCACGTTCGCCGGCCGGGCGTATGCCGACGCCGAGCTTCTCGCGTGGAGCTCGGCGTTCGAGGCGCTGCGGCCGCGTCGCACTCCCCCGCCCCGGACGCCCGAGCTCGGCTGACGCGTTTCGTCTCGCTTCGCTCGCTCAACGACCGGCTCCGAGCCGCGGTCCGCACCCCCGGTCGTTGAGCGAGAGAGCGCAGCGACCGAGACGAAACGCCCCGAGCCGACCCCGGGTCCGACCCCCGGTCCGCACCCCCGGTCGTTGAGCGAGGGAGCGCAGCGACCGAGACGAAACGCGGCGAGCGTACGAGCGACGCCCGCTCCGTCAGCGGACGCTCGAGCGCAGGTCTTCGCCGGCCCCGCCGATCGCGTCCATCGGCTCCGAAGCGGCCTCGGGCTCGGCATCCGTCTCGTCGTCGGTGTGGAGCGAGGGCGGCGCAGCGGCGTACGCGGCCGACAGCTCGCGGTACGGCTTCGACACGAACGCGAGCAGGACGACCAGGAGCAGCAGCAGGCTCGCGCCGACGAAGGCCAGCGCCATGCCGCGCGCCTCGCCCTCGCCGAGCAACCACCCGAACGCCTGCTTCCCGCTCGCCGACTCCATGAACGGGATCAGCCCGAACTCCGCGATGGGGCCGATGAGGAACGCCGAGATCGGTGCAGCGGCGGATTCCACGCTCGCAGCGAAGCCGAACACGCGGCCCTGCTTCTCGAACGGCACCACGCGCTGCACGATCGTCTGCTCGGACGCCTCGGCGATCGGCATGAGCGCCATGAAGACGAGGATGCCGAGCCCGTACAGCCACCACACCTCACGGATCGCGAACGTCATGCCGAGCAGGGCGATGCCGACGTTGACCAGCAGCAGCGTGCGCACCGGGTTCTTGCCGAGACCGAACCGGGCGACGAGGCCGCCGCCGATGATGAAGCCGAAGCTGGTGACCCCCAGCACGATGCCCCAGATCTCCACCGAGAACAGCGTCAGACCGTACGGGTCCATGAGGGCCATGAAGACGCCGCCCACGAGGTTGTTGAACGTCGCGAACAGGATCAGCGCGAGCAGGCCCGGCACCACCATGACCGCGGGGATCACGCCGCGCAGGTTCAGCCCGGTGGGCGCGCCCTCGACGTGGGCGATGCCGCGCTCGGGGATCGGCACGAAGATCAGGTGCACGAGTGCGATCGCGGTGGCGGCGATCGCGATCGCCGCCGTCCACCCCATGCCGAGCAGGCCGATCGACAGCCCCGAGAACACGCTCGTCACCATGAACGCGATGCCGTGGACGGCGCCCACCAGGCCGTTCGCCTTGTCGCGGCGGTCGGCGGGCACCAGGAGCGTCACAGTCGTCGACAGCGCGATGTTGCGGAGGTTCTCGACCACGCCGCCGATGAGGATGACTCCGGCGAACACCCAGAACCACGGCCCGCCCCAGTCGACGAGCGTGCTCTCGGGGAACGCCAGGTACAGCGCGCCGGCGAGCAGGTAGGCGGTGAGCGTGACGGTGCTCGACAGCAGCATCACGGCCTTCTTCTTCATGCGGTCGACCAGGGCTCCGAACACCACGCCCAGGACGGCCACGAGCAGCATGTACGACCCGCCGATGATGGCGGTGGCGAGCACCGACCGGGTCTCGAGGTACACCCAGAAGGTCAGGGCCCACCACAGGTAGCTCGAGGTCACATTGGCCAGGGCCGTGTTGACGAGCACCTGGTAGAAGGCGCGGAGCGTGCGCGCGTCGGGACGATGCTGGGCGGCCTCTTCGGCCGCGGTCTGAGCGCCCGGGGCGGGCGAGGGGAGGCTCATGGACTTCCTTCGGCGTGTGGATTCGACGACAGGGCGACGAGGGGTAGGCTCGATGTGGACATCGTGCACATCAATGTTCACACCGTACACACTCGACGGAGGCGGCGCAATGACATCCTCCGCGCGCACCTATCATCACGGGGACCTCCGACGTGCCCTCATCGACGAGGGCCTCAAGCTCGCCCGCACGGGCGGACCGTCGGCCGTGACGCTCCGGGAGGCGACCCGCGCGGCCGGCGTCTCGCCCAACGCCGCCTACCGCCACTTCGCCGACCGCGAGGACCTCGTCCGCGCCGTGGCGCGCGAAGCGCAGCTCGCCCTCGCCCGCGCGATCGGCGAACGCGTCGCCGCCGCACCCGGCGGCCTCGCCCCCGACGAGGCCGCGATCGAACGGCTGCGTCGCGTCGGGCTCGGGTACATCGACTTCGCCCGAGCGGAGCGCGGCCTGTTCGAGATCGCCTTCTTCACGCAGGACACCATCGCGAGCGACGACATCGTGACGCTCGACGACGAGATCGTCGCGCCGTTCCGCGTGCTCATGGACACGCTCGACGCGATGGTCGATGCCGGCGCGCTCGCCGCCGAGCGCCGGCCGTACGCGGAATGGGCGTGCTGGTCGGCCGTCCACGGCTTCGCCGACATCGCCGTGCACGGCCCGGTGCGGTGGCAGCCGGCATCCGTCATCGACACTCTGGCCTCGACCGTCGTCGAGTCGACCATCACCGGGGTGCGCGGAGTCCCCACGTCCGCGCGCCTCGAAGCCGGCGCGGCCGAGCCACGACCCTGACGACGTCGTCGTGCGGGCCTGGATCGCGGTGAAGGGCGGGTGATCGGGGGCGCGGCGTCGCCCCTAGACTGCATCGCATGACACCCGACGCCGCGGCGCGGCCGAGCATGCTGCGACGGGCGCTGTGGTGGGCCGCGGACTACCTCTACGCCGGCCGCCGCCAGCTCGCCGTGCTGTCGTTTCCGTGGGCGATCGGGGCACGCCGCCCCACGCCCGACGCATGGCATCGCGGTGACGGAAGCCTGCCCGAGGTGTTCCTCCTCCCCGGCGTGTACGAGCACTGGACCTTCCTGCGCCCGCTGGGCGACGCGCTCGCCGCCGCGGGGCACCGCGTGCGCGTCGTGCACGGCCTCGGCGTCAATCGCCGGAGCGTCCCCGCCACGGCGGCGCGGCTCGTGCAGCTGCTCGGCGAGACCCCCGCGCCTCCCGCCGGGCGCGTGCTCGTGGCGCACAGCAAGGGCGGGCTCATCGGCAAGCACGCGCTCGTCACCTCCGGCGCGGCGGTCGAGGCCGCGGCCGAAGCAGCATCCGGCGGAGATCCGGCGGATGCCGCCGCCACCGCGACTCCCCATTCCGGCGGCCGCGCGTCAGGACTCCTCGGCCTCGTCACCGTGGCGACGCCCTTCGGCGGGTCACGCCTCGCACGCCTGTTCATCGTGCCGAGCATCCGGGCGTTCGTGCCCGACGACGAGATCATCGTGATGCTGGGCCGCGAGACGTCCGTCAACGGCCGCATCGTGTCGGTCTTCGGCCCGTGGGACCCGCACATCCCCGAGGGGAGCGCGCTCGACGGGGCGACGAACGTCATCGTGCCGACGGCGGGCCACTTCCGCGTGCTCGGCCCGGCCACCACGCACCGCGCCGTGCTCGACGGTGTCGCGCTGCTCTCGCGCGACGACGCACCCTGAGCTCGCGCGACGACGCACCATGAGCTCGCGCGACGACGCATGCCGAGCCACGGCGCTCAGCCGCCGGCGCCCGTCCCTCTCCAGGCGGCGAGGATCTCGACGTGCCGGAGCAGGAATGCCCGCTCGTCGAGCCGCTTGCGCCGCAGCCACCCGGTGACCTCGTCGTTGCTCTTGCTCGCGTTGCACGAACGGCACGCCGGCACGACGTTCTCGAACGTGTAGCGGCCGCCGCGCGAGATCGGCAGGACGCAGTCCTTCTGGAACGGCCCTGTGGTCGCACCGCAGTATGCGCAGGCCGCCCACGCCTCGACGAGGGCCTCCCACTCGTCGATGGTGAGGTCGTTGTCTGCGGCGGCGACGCGGCGCGCTCGCCGGCGCGCGGCGCGCTGCCTTCGGGTCTGACTCACGGCCACACCCGAAGGCTACCTCCCGCTCCGCAGTCACCTTCGGCGACGAGCCGCGACCGGCGCCCGCAGAAACCGACTGCGGAGCACGGGGGCGCTCACAACCGCGACCCGGGGGAGGTGAGTAACGCGAAATCACCGCGGCCACCGGCGCGACTACGTTAGGGGCATGACTGCGCCCGTCGATGCCACCGCCACGTCCGCCTGGGCAGAGCTCGCCGCATACCGCGACGGCTTCGCCCCCGATCTGCGCGACTGGTTCGCGATCGACCCGCGCCGCGCCGAGCGGCTGACGTTCCCGCTGGCGGACCTGCACGTCGACCTCTCGAAGAACCTGATCACCGACGAGATCCTCGCCTCGCTCGTGCGCCTGGCGGAGCAGACCGGCGTCGCCGAGCGCTACGCCGCGATGGTGGCGGGCGAGCACATCAACACCACCGAGGACCGCGCCGTCCTCCACACCGCGCTGCGGCGCCCCGCCTGCTCCGAGCCGGCCGTGGTCATCGACGGACAGGACATCGACGACGATGTCCAGGCGGTGCTCTCGAGCATGTCGGACTTCGCCGACCGTGTGCGCTCGGGCGAGTGGACCGGCGTCACGGGCAAGAAGGTGACGCACATCGTCAACATCGGGATCGGCGGGTCCGATCTCGGCCCCGTGATGGTGTCGGCGGCGCTCGAGCCCTACTCGACCGCCGGCATCGAAGCGCGGTTCGTCTCGAACATCGACCCGACCGACATCGCGCAGAAGACAAAGGGCCTCGACCCCGAGACGACGCTGTTCATCGTCGCCTCGAAGACGTTCACGACGCTCGAGACGCTCACGAACGCCCGCCTCGCACGCGAGTGGCTGTGGTCGGGCCTGCAGGCGCGCGGCGCGATCGACGGCGGCGACGCGCAGAAGACGGATGCCGTGGCCCACCACTTCGTCGCCGTCTCGACCGCGATCGACAAGGTGGCCGCCTTCGGCATCGATCCGGTGAACGCGTTCGGCTTCTGGGACTGGGTCGGCGGCCGCTATTCCGTGGATTCGGCGATCGGCCTCTCGCTCATGATCGAGCTCGGCCCCGACGTGTTCCGCGAGCTGCTCGCGGGCTTCCACGCGGTCGACGAGCACGTGCGCACGACGCCGCTCGAGCGCAACGTGCCGGTGCTCATGGGTCTGCTGAACATCTGGTACACGAACTTCCTCGGCGCGCAGTCGCACGCCGTGCTCCCGTACGCGCAGCAGCTGCACCGCTTCCCCGCGTACCTGCAGCAGCTGACCATGGAGTCCAACGGCAAGTCCGTGCGCTGGGACGGCACCCCCGTCACGACCGACACCGGCGAGGTGTTCTGGGGAGAGCCGGGCACGAACGGGCAGCACGCCTTCTATCAGCTGATCCACCAGGGCACGCGCCTGATCCCGGCGGACTTCATCGCGTTCGCGAACCCGGCGTACCCGCTCCGCGACGGCGGGACCGACGTGCACGGGCTCTTCCTGTCGAACTTCCTGGCGCAGACGAAGGCGCTGGCGTTCGGCAAGACCGCAGCCGAGGTCGAGGCCGAGGGCACGACCGGCCCCCTCGTCGCCGCCCGCACGTTCGCCGGCAACAAGCCGACCACGTCGATCTTCGGCCCCGCGCTCACACCGTCGGTGCTCGGCCAGCTGATCGCACTGTACGAGCACATCACCTTCACCCAGGGCGTCGTGTGGGGCGTGAACTCGTTCGACCAGTGGGGCGTCGAGCTCGGCAAGCAGCTGGCCCTGCAGATCGCGCCGGCGGTCGAGGGCGACGCCGATGCGATCGCCGCGCAGGACGCCTCGACCCGGGGTCTGCTCGCGTACTACGCCGCACAGCGACGCGCCTGACAGCGACAGACGGATGCCGTCGCCCCGGCTCTCGCGCCGGGTGACGGCATCCGTCTTCGCGCCCGTACGCGCCGCGCAATGGTGCCGTGCGATGCCGTGGCGTACACGGTTCTGCCAGGGAGGGCGGAGGATTCGTCCAGACGGGCCGCGCAGACTCGGTGTGCCTTGTGCCGCGCCCGACCCGAGGGCGCGCTGCGCCGCCTGATGTGCGCGCAGGGCGCGCTGACGCGCGCGAACACCCGAAGGAACGCCGCCTCCATGCAGCACACCACTCAGACCGCCCCTACTCGCCGCGCCCTGCGCGCCCGTCCGACCCGACGCCGCATCGCGCCGCTCGTGGTCGCCGGAGCCGTCGCCGTGACGATCGCGACCACCGGATTCGTCGTCGCCACGCCGAGCGTCGCCGCCGCCGTCGAACCCGCTCTCTCACCCGTGGGCGCCGCGTCGCTCGCGGCCGAGACGATCATGGCCGAGCCGATCGATGATGCGACCTCCGATGCGCGCAGCATTCTCGCGCAGGCTCGCGTCGCGCTCGCCGAGGCCGAGGCGGTGACCTCCGCCGTGACCGAATCCGGTCTCGACTTCGGCGCCGAGCCGACCGAGATCGAGACCGGCGACCTGCGCGACGCCGCCGAGAGGCTCAGCGAGCTCGACGGGGTCGCGCTCATGCTCGCCCCCGACGTGACCGCCGACGTGGCGACGGCCGCGGAAGAGGTCACCGAGCTGGCGGCCGACGTTCGCGAACGGCTCAACGCCGGCCTCGCCCAGCGTGCTGCCGAGACCGCCGCTGCGGTCGCCGCGGCCGAGGCGGCCGCTCAGGCGCAGCGCGAGGCCGAGGCCGCCGCTGCGGCGGCAGCTGCGGCAGCCGCGCAGGCCGCCGCCAACACCCCGGAGGGCGCGAAGGCGACCGCACGTCAGCTCGCCGCGTCGGACTACGGCTGGGGCGACGGCCAGTTCTCGTGCCTCGAGTCGCTGTGGACGAAGGAGTCGGGCTGGAACTACCAGGCCTACAACGCCTCCAGCGGCGCCACCGGCATCCCGCAGTCCCTTCCCGGCAACAAGATGGCCAGCGCCGGTGCCGACTGGCAGACCAACGCCACGACGCAGATCCGCTGGGGCCTGGACTACATCGCGCGTGCGTACGGCACCCCCTGCGCGGCGTGGGGCCACTCGCAGGCGACCAACTGGTACTGACCTTCCCGGCGCCCCTCCCGGCGCAGGGGACGCGGGTCAGTCGATGTGCGCTGACGCCGGGCCGTAGAGGCGCGCGACGTCCTGCGAGCTGAGCCAGCCGTCGAACGTCTCGCGCTGCGGCCAGCCGTCAGGCGAGTCCTGCCACGACTCCTGCCGTCCGTACGGCAGCAGGTCGACCAGCGGGAACGTGTGTGCGAGCTGCTTGCCGCGCCCGTCGGTACTCCGGCAGCTCGACCATGGGCAGACGCCGTCGCTGAGCGGCGATGGCATCGAGCTCGCGCGTCGCGGCCTTCTCCCGCGCCCGCAGCGCATCGAGCTCTCGGCGCCACTGCGTGGCGTCGACGACGGGCGGAAGTGCTTTCTCAGTCGTGCTCGGCATGACGGCCTCCGGATCGGCGGGCGATATGTTCACACTGTACACATCCCGGCGCGAAGGTCAAGGGGTTGCCGTCGTGCGCGCGTCAGCGCCGATCAGCGGGGCGGCGGGAGGGCACGTGATCAGGCACTTCGGGGACGCGCGAACTGAATCACAAAAAGATAACGGCAAACCCTTGCCGTCGTTACCTGGCCGTTATAGAGTGCATGCACGGTAGTTGTTTTGCTGTGGCAGCTACCGGCATGTGATTGCAGGACACTCTTGGTGCAAGGGACAAGGGCCGGTCGGTAAGCCTCTCCGACCGGCCCTTACTCTTGCCGCGGCTCTCTCCGCGAGGTCGACGCCGCCCTCTACGTCACGCGCCCGTCCCCGGGTCGCGACACGCGGAACCACCGGTACCCGTACGGGTCGACTTCGAGCTCCACCCGACCGCGGTCGTCGAGGTCGTACCGATGCGCGCCGAGCAGGTCGACGAGAGCGGCACCATCCGGCTCGTCATCCACCGAGAATCGGACCAGCGTCGGCACGTCCGCGAAGTTGTGGACCGCCACCATCCGCCCGACATCGGCGCGCAGCGAGTGCACCAGGACCGCCGGACTCTCGTGCGACAGCACCTCGAACTCTCCCCAGCCGAGCTCGGGAGAGATGCGGTAGCGCCAGATGAGCTCGCGGAAGAAGTGCAAGAGGGAGTCGCGGTCTTCGATCTGATCGGCCACGTTGATGTGCTGGGGCGCGTACCCGTCGGACGGCGGCTTCGACGCGAGTCGCGAGGCCGCGGCATCCGAGAATCCCCCGTTCTTGTCGCGCGACCACTGCATGGGCGTGCGCACGGCCTGACGCACCGGGATCTCCGGGTTCTCACCCATGCCGATCTCTTCGCCGTAGAACAGCACCGGCGTGCCCGGAAGCGTGAACAGCAGGCTGTACGCCATGCGGATCCGCCGCGGGTCGCCCTGCAGCATCGTCGGCAGGCGACGCACGATGCCGCGTCCGTACACGCGCTGCCGTTCGTCGGGGGCGAACGCCTCGAACACCTCCTGCCGCTCGTCCTCGCTCAGCTGGTCGAGGGTCAGCTCGTCATGGTTGCGCAGGAAGTTGGCCCACTGCGTCTCGACCGGCAGCTTCGGCCGCTTCGTCAGCGCCTCGACGAGCGGCTCGGGGTTCTGCCGCACCAGCGACAGGTACAGCCGCTGCATGGCGACGAAGTCGAACTGCATCGTCAGCTCCTGGCCGTCGTCGTTCGCCCCGAAGTACGCCACCTGCTGCTCGTAGGGGAGGTTGACCTCGCCGAGCAGCACCGCCTCGCTCGACCGGCGCTGCATGAAGCGCCGCACGTCGCGGAGGAAGTCATGGGGGTCCGCCATGTCGGCCCCCTCGGGGACCTCGAGCAAGAACGGCACCGCGTCCACGCGGAAGCCTGCCACGCCCAGCTGAAGCCAGAACCCGATCGTGCGCGCGATCTCGTCGCGCACCGCCGGGTTCGCGATGTTGAGGTCGGGCTGGTGCTCGTAGAAGCTGTGCAGGTACCACTGGCCCGACTTCTCGTCCTTCGTCCAGATGCCGTCGGCCTCACCGGGGAAGACGGTGTTCTTCTGACCCTTGGGCGGCGGATCGTCGCGCCACACGTAGAAGTCGCGGTACGGCGAGTTCACGCTCCGCTTCGCGGCGACGAACCACGGATGCCGATCCGACGTGTGATTGACGACCAGGTCGACGATCACGCGCAGACCGCGGTCGTTCGCCGTGCGCACCATCTCGACGAACGCGCCGTGGTTGCCCAGCCGTGGGTCGATGCCGTAGAAGTCCGTGACGTCGTACCCGTCGTCGAGGTCGGGCGAGGGGTAGAACGGCATCAGCCACAGGCACGTGACGCCCAGCTGCGCCAGATAGTCGATGCGCGCCGCAAGCCCCTGCAGGTCGCCGACGCCGTCGCCGTCCGAGTCGAGGTACGTCTCGACGTCGAGGCAGTAGACGACAGCCGACTTCCACCACAGGTCACTGGTATCGGTGATCCTCATGGGGGCCGAGTCTGCCTTGACGCCCGTGCCGCGCGACAGCCCCTTCCGCCGCGGCGCGCGATCCGCTATCCGCGCGGGAGGGCCGCGGTCGCGGCTGGGCTCACGCGCCCGGAGGCTCCGGGCGACGCGTCAGCGGCGCCGGGAGGGGGCGTGCGGACCGTCTCACACGCCGCCGCCACCTCCGCCGCCTCCGCCACCGCCGGCGGACCCGCCGCCGGACGACCCGCCCGACGTGGACGACGAAGAAGCGGTCGACGACGACAGGTTCGAGATGCCCGCCGAGAAGGCGGCGGCGTTGAACCCGGAGCTGCCGGAGTACCACCCGGGAGAGTTGCCGTCGCCGTACAGGACGGCGAGCTCGCGCGCCCATTCCTTCTCTTGCCCGAACACCACGGCGTACGGCAGCAGCGCCTCGTAGAGCTTCAGCTTCACCCGCGGATCCGAGACGTCGACGGGCACGCGCTCGGCGCCCCGCGGCGACTGCAGCATCCGGATGCGGTCGGCCTCGGCCCACTCGATGAACTGCTTGAGCCCGGCGAGGTGGTCGCGCACCTCCGCGCCCGCCGCAGTGAGCGGCTTGTGCGAGACCAGCCCGACGACGACGAACACCGCCACCACCGCCGCGACGATCAGCGCGATCGGGACGAGCGGTGCGACGAACGCCGAGAGCGCGCCGAACCCGAGGAGGAAGACGAGCACGGCCGCCAGGATGGCCACCAGCACCGGCCCCACTCGCGCCGACGCCGGCACCGCGCGACGGAGACCTCGGGTGGCGAGCTCCTGGTTCGCGGCCTTGAGGATCTTCTGCGCGGCCGACGAGAACCTCGTGTCGCTGCGACCGAACTCGAACTCCTCGCCCGGCCGCCCGTGCGGGAAGAGGCCTTCGAGCAGCATCCTGCCGTCGCCGTCGGCGCGTGAGGGGTCCACGAGCACGGCCTTCAGCTTCACCCCGCCGAAGAGCTTGCGGTGCCCTTCTTCGATACGGATGCTTCCGACCACCGCCTGCTCGAGCACCTCGGCCGGGATGCCCTTCGCGGAGAGCCCGAGCAGCACGGCGCTCTCGAGCGCATCGACCTCGCGGGGCGGCGTGTACTCGGCGATGATGACCGGCCGGCCGGGCTCGTCGCGCAGGTGCCGCCGCCGCGCCACGCCGGCGGCGGTGACGGCGCCGCCGAGGCCCAGCAGCGCCACGGCGCCCTGCAGCCAGCCCCACGGCGACGCGAGGTACGACGAGTCGAACTCGGTGAACGTGTCGGCGTCGAAGCCGATCGCGATCGTCAGCGTCTGATACGGCTCGAGCGGTCCGGCGGATGCCTCGACCCCATCTCCGACATCGGTGATGGTGCACGTCTGCGAGGTCGATCCCTGGTATCCGGCGTAGCACGCCTGCTGCCCGGTTCGCGCGTCTGCCAGCTCGGCGGGGATCGTGACCCGCGCGGTGACGCGGCCGAACGACTGCCGCCAGTCGGTGCCGTTGACGTCCCAGTAGAACTCGTCCGCATCGGTGTCGGCGAAGAATCGCGTGACGTTCTCGAGGGTGTAGGTGAAGACGTAGGTCTGCCGTCCGTGGACGTAGCCGTCCCCGCGCGAGGTCATCATGTACGAGCCGTCGTCCGACTCGACCTCCGAGTTGCGAGGCACCCCGTTCTCGTCGGTGATCGAGACGAGCTCGGGGTTCAGCGGCGCGCCCTGGTACGAGTCCGGGATCGTGCGCCGCATGCCCCGGTTCTGGTCGAACTCGGGGAACACCGCCACGAACGTCTCGACGACGGTCAGGGTGCTGACCCCTTCCTCGGTGCGCCCGAGCTGGTACTCGGCGTCGAGGCTCTCGAACGTGAAGTCGTCGACATCGGCGTGCGCCGGCACTGCGCCGGTGGCGGTCGCGGTGATCAGCAGCCCGCCCAGCAGCGCTCCGAGAAGCATGGCCGTCAGCGACCGGATCGGCCCGCGCGACGGCGCGATGGCAGAAGTCCCCATGGTGGCCAGCCTAGGGGTGGTGGTTCGCCGTAATCTTGTCGCTATGACCGATCGCCGCCTCGCCATCGACGCCTGGGAGAGCCTGTTCCGCGCGCAGCACGAGATCTTCGGCGACGTCAACGACGACTTCGACGACGGCACGCTCAGTCAGGCCGAGTACGACGTCCTGCTCACCGTGACGCGCGGCGACGACATGACCGCGCGCCTGCGCGACGTGACGGCGAACATGCTGATCAGCCAGCCGAGCGTGTCGCGCCTGGTCGATCGCATGGTCGCGCGCGGCCTGATCACGAAGTGCGCGGATCCCGACGACGGACGCGGGTCGCTCGTGCGGGCGACGGATGCCGGAGCCTCCCTCTTCCGCCGGGTCGCCAGTGCCCACGGCAAGGCGATCGCCGAGCGGATGTCGCTGCTGAGCGACGACGAACTGACCCAGCTGCGGAACCTCACCTCGAAGCTCCGCAAGAACCAGCCCGGCTGCTGACCCGATCGGTCGCTGAGCGCCCTTCGACAAGCTCAGGAACCGCTCCGCGAGGCGAAACGCCCTCAACCGCCGTCGCACGTCAGCTTGCTGCGTTTCGTCTTCGGGCGCCGGAGCGCCCTCCGCTCAACGACCGACCACTGGGCCGCGGCATCCGTCACCAGCGGTTGTGCACCTCTTCGGCCCAGCCGAGGATGCCGGCGAAGGTCAGCGGCGAACCGTCGGCCACCGCGAAGCTGCCCGACCAGTGGCCGAAGCACTGGTCGGTGCGCGACGAGACGACGCCGAGGTTCATGCGCGAGGTCTTGTCGTAGAAGGGCGTGAAGGATGCCTCGAGCCCGCCGCCGGTGACCCGCCACGGCTGCCGCCACTCGGCGAGGTCGTACTCCCACGTCAGCTCGTCGTGGATCTTGTGCAGCCGACCGTCGACGTAGACGGCGTTCTCGGTGGATCCCGTGCCCGCGGTCCACCTGCCGCCGACCTGGATGCCGACGACGTGGTCGCCGGAGCGACCCGACCCGGCTCCCCAGTTCCACCGCACGTCGTAGGGCCAGCGGCCGCGGCCGTGGTCGAGCACCGCCCACGACTCCCCCGCCGGCACGTCGTACGTGACCCCTTCGATCGTCAGCGAGCCCCACGCCGGGCGTGCGACGTCCTTCACGGTGTACTGGAACCGGGTGCTGCTCCACGGCACCACCACGGCGAGCCGCTCGTGCGCGTCCGGGAGCTCGGCGACGACGTCGAATGCGACATCCGTCGTCCTCGCCCGCAGGCGCGTGCGGCGGGCAGCCCCGGGGCCGGCTTCCGGTCCCGAGCCGCCTTCCGGGTCTGAGTCGGCTTCCGCACCGGAAGCCGTTTCGACTCCCGCGCCTGCCGAGGAGTCGATGTCGATCTCGAGTCCCTTCGCACGTGCCCGGGCGCGGCCGCTCTCGACGGCCGCCGGCAGCTCGGCGCCGCGCGTCGGGATCAGGGTCGAGGTCTTGCCCCACGAGCGCTCGGTGGCGCGGTCGAGCACCCACACCTCGTGCACGGCGGCGTAGTCGATCGACGAGACGGTGAGCGCGAGGATGTGCGTCGGGGTGGTGACGTTCCAGTACTCCCACCGCTTGTTGCGCCCTCGTCCGCGCGCGATCCCCGACGTATCGATGATCGGCTGACGCGCCCACCCGACGGCATCGGGATTGAGGCGGCCGTTCGGCAGGGTCAGCGACGTCCGCTCCGAGAGCTCTCGGAGGGCGGCACCGGGCACGGAGGAATATGCGGTCATCGGCATCCTTGCTGACGGTCCGTAGTGGGGCGTGGTTCGATCCTAGAGCGCCGTAGGGTGGCGCCATGCATCCGCCCGCACTCGCTCGTCTGCAAGTCGTCGCCGGACCGATGTTCGCCGGCAAGTCCGAAGAGTTGCTCCGCCGCGTACGGCGGGCGCGCATCGCCGGGCTCTCGGTCGAGGTGGTCAGCCACACGCTCGACGACCGCCGAGGCCCGGGGCAGGTGAGCTCGCATTCCGGACTCCGCATCGAATCGCATTCGGTTCCCGACGTCGATGCGCTCGTCTCGCACGTGCGTGGCCGCGGTCTCGACGTCGTCGCGATCGACGAGGCGCAGTTCTTCGGAGCGGCCCTCGTCCCCGCCGTGAGCGCGTTCGTCGCCGGCGGACTCAACGTCATCGTCGCCGGACTGTGCGTCACCTTCGACGGGCGCCCGTTCGAGCCGCTGCCGTCGCTCATGGCTCTGGCCGAGGACGTCCTCAAGCTCACCGCGGTGTGCGCGGTGTGCGGCGCGGACGCCGCGTTCCATCAGCGCCTCGTCTCAGGAGAGTCCGGAGACCCGAGCATTCCGACGCAGGCGCAGGTGGGCGGCATCGAGTCGTACCAGGCGCGCTGCCGCCGGCACTTCACCGGCGACCGGCCGCCGGCGGCGTGAACGACGGATGCCTCGTCCCGGCGGGACGAGGCATCCGTCTCTGTCGATCCTTACTGCTCGATCGGCTGAGGAGTCTCGTTCGACTCGTGCGCCTTGATCGTCGGGTTGCTACTCTCGGCCATCACCTCGATCTTGCGCGGCTTGGCCTGCTCGCTCACCGGGATCGTGACGCTCAGCACGCCGTTGCTGTAGCTCGCCGAGATGCGCTCGGTGTCGATGCCCTGACCCAGGTTGAGCTGGCGCAGGAAGCTCGCAGCTTCGCGCTCGCGCGTGATCCACTTGACGCCGTCGCCCGTGCTGAGCGTGCGCTCGGCACGGATCGTCAGCAGCTGGCCGTCGACGTCGATGTCGACCGAGCCGGGGTCGATGCCCGGCAGATCGGCGGTCAGCACGTAGTGATCGCCGTCGCGGTAGAGGTCCATCGGCATGCGGCGCGGGCCGCGGCGCGTGTCGAAGAGACTCGACGCGAGGCGGTCGAGGTCACGGAACGGGTCGTACGTGGCCATGGGATATCTCCTCTCTGTCCTAGAGTTGAGCCCACTCGACTCAACTAACGACAGATTAGCACTCTGCCTGGCCGAGTGCTAAGAGCGTCCGTGTTCGCCCAGAACGAACGGATGCCCCGGCATCCGTCCGCGGCCGTTCTTCGTGGCCGGTCGCGGCGCGCGACCGCTGCTGCCCGCCGCAGCCGCAGCCGTTGCCGTCGCCGTAAGTGGCACAACACGCGGAATCACCCCACCCACCCCGCGTGTCGCGCCACCCGAAGCCCCCGCGCCGGCGCGCCGCCCCGCGCGAACAACCACACCGCCAGCTCAAGTGGCACAACACGCGGAATCACCCCACCCACCCCGCGTGTCGCGCCACCCGAAGCCCCCGGCGCCAGCGCGCCACCCCGCGCGAACAACCACACCGCCAGCTCAAGTGGCACAACACGCGGAATCACCCCACTTACCCCGCGTGTCGCGCCACGTGAATCTGGAATCGGCGGTGAGCAGCGTCTCCTCCACAGGTGGCGGTGTGCGGTGCGGCGCTCACAATCTCGGGCCGCCGCGCCCCAGGTGGCGTCCGCGCACGGCATCTTCGTCAGATGTCTGCCCGTCCGACTCCGTTGCCCGAGCGCCTCGGAAGCGCCTTCGCCGTCGCCGAGGCTCGCCGATGCGGCGTGTCATCCGGCCGATTGCAGGCGAGCGACCTCAGCGCACCGTTCCATGGCGTCCGTCAGGCTGAGGAAGTTCCCGAGCCCGGCCTGGATCTGTCCATCGACGAGGTCGCCCAGCGCAGCGAGCAGCGAAAGATCGAGGCGTACGCGACAGCGATGCGGCCGCACGTGTTCCTCGCAGGGCGAAGCGCCGCGGTGCATCTCGGCTTCTCGGTCGGCCCGGGCACACGCCTCGAGGTCGCCGTGTTCGCACCGGCGCGTGCACCGCGGGCACGAGGCATCCGTGGAATCAAAGTCGAGCCGCAACTCGCGAACGTGCGCGTGCACGCTGGGATACGCACAACGGACGCGGCCTCGACGTGGGCCATGCTCGCTGCGGAGCTCAGCGTGCGAGAGCTCGTCGCGCTCGGCGATCAGATCGTGCGCATCCCTCGCGACCAGCGTGGAAGGCCTCAGCCAGGCGAGCGCCTCGGCACGATCGAGGACCTCACGGCGATCGTCTCCGCCGGCAGGCGCCGCGGCATCGGTCGCCTCGTCGAGGCGCTTCCGCTCATTCAGGTGGGCAGTGCGTCGCCGCTCGAGACCGACTTCCGACTGGATGCCGCGGCCGACGGACTGCCGACGCCCGAGCTCGACGTCGAGATCCGCGACGGTCGCGGGGTCCTTCTGGGGATCACGGAGTTCGTGTTTCGCGAGTATCGGACTGTGGTCGAGATCGAGGGCGACCACCACCGCACCGATCGCGCGCAGTGGAATCGCGACATCGACAAGTACGCCGCGTACGTCGCCGAGGGTTGGGAGGTCGTCCGCCTCACGTCCGCGCACGTGCGCAGCGCCGATCGACGCGGGGTGGCGATCGTGCGGTCGGTCCTGCGTCGGCGCGGCTGGAACCCCACGCCGTCGTAGGCGCGTGGCGGGGCGCGGGCGTGTGTGCGTTCGCGTGGCACGACACGCGAACTCCGTCACGCCATTCCGCGTGTTGCGCCACCTGAACCGGGCAACCCCGACCCGAGCACGCGACGCGACCCCGCGCAACCGCGCGCATTCACGTGGCACGACACGCGGCATCCGCCACGCCATTCCGCGTGTTGCGCCACCTGAACCAGGCAACCCCGGACCCGACCACGCGACGCGACCCCGCGCAACCGCGCGCGTTCACGTGGCACGACACGCGGCATCGCTCACCCCATTCCGCGTGTTGCGCCACCTGAACCAGACAACCCCGGACCCGACCACGCGACGCGACCCCGCGCAACCGCGCGCGTTCACGTGGCACGACACGCGGCATCGCTCACCCCATTCCGCGTGTTGCGCCACCTGAACCAGACAACCCCGACCCGAGCACACGAAACCCGCGCAACCGCGCGCGTTCACGTGGCACGACACGCGGCATCGCTCACCCGATTCCGCGTGTTGCGCCACCTGAACCGGGCAACCCCGACCCGAGCACACGAAACCCGCGGAACCGCGTGCATTCACGTGGCACGACACGCGGCATCCGTCACGCCATTCCGCGTGTTGCGCCACCTGAACCGGGCAACCCCGACCCGAGCACACGAAACCCGCGGAACCGCGTGCATTCACGTGGCACGACACGCGGCATCGCTCGCTCGATTCCGCGTGTTGCGCCACCTGAACCGGGCAACCCCGACCCGAGCACACGAAACCCGCGCGAGAGCACCGCGGGAAGCGTCAGCACTCGATGACGTTGACCGCGAGGCCGCCCTCGCTGGTCTCCTTGTACTTATGCGACATGTCGATGCCGGTCTGGCGCATGGTCTCGACGACGGCGTCGAGCGAGACGTAGTGGCTGCCGTCGCCGCGCAGCGCGAGGCGGGCCGCGGTGACCGCCGTCGACGCGGCGATCGCGTTGCGCTCGATGCACGGGATCTGCACGAGCCCGCCGACCGGATCGCACGTGAGGCCGAGGTGGTGCTCCATCGCGATCTCGGCGGCGTTCTCGATCTGGCGGTTGGTGCCGCCCATGACCGCCGTCAGCCCGCCCGCCGCCATCGCGCACGCGGAGCCGACCTCGGCCTGGCAGCCGCCCTCGGCCCCCGAGATCGAGGCGTTCGCCTTGAACAGCGAGCCCAGCGCGGTCGCCGTGAGCAGGAAACGACGGATGCCTCGGCGGCGGTTCGCCTCGGCCACCTGCTCGTCGTCCCAGCGGGCGGCCCCCTCGGGTGCGACGGCGTGTCCGTGGTAGCCGAGGAGGGCGCTGCCGACGAGCTCGCCGTAGGGAGTCACGGCGTTGCCGGCCCCGAGCCCGGAGTCGGCGAGGAAGCGCCACCAGTACATCGCGACCGCCGGAACGATGCCCGCGGCGCCGTTCGTCGGCGCCGTGACGACGCGCCCGCCGGCGGCGTTCTCTTCGTTCACCGCGAGCGCGAACGCACCGAGCCACTCGCCGGGCAGTTCCCTCCGGCCGTCGGCTTCGGCGGCCTCCAGCTGCACGCGGATCGCGGCGGCACGGCGCTTAACTCCCAGCATCCCGGGCAGCACGCCGCCGGCGTGCAGGCCCGCGTTCACGCAGGCGGCCATCGCGTCCCAGATCGCGTCGAGGCCCTCGGCGATCTCCTCATCGCTGCGCCCCGCCGCCTCGTTGAGCCTCGCCGCCTCGGCGATCGTGAGCCCGCGCTCGTCGCACAGGGCGAGCAGTTCCTCGGCGCTCGTGAACGCGAGCGGGAACGGGTGGGCACCTTCCCCTGCCGTCGGCTCGCCGTCTCGGCGGATGAACCCGCCGCCGACGGAGTAATAGGTCTCGCGGACGAGGAGTCCGGCATCCGTCGCTCTCGGCGCGACCGTCCCCGACCCCGTCGCCCCCGGCGCGACCGTCCCCGGCGCGACCGTCCCCGACCCCGTCGCCCCCGGCGCGACCGTCCCCGACGCGATCGCTCCCGGCGCGACCGCCCCCGGCGCCGTCACCACCGGAGCTACCGCGGCCCCCGTCTCGCGCACCCCCGTCGCGGCGGCCACGGCACGCACGGGTCCGTCGTCGGCCGTGGCCCAGGCCTCGAGCGTCATCGCGTTGGGGTGCGCCGGCAGCCGCGTCCGCGGTGCGAACACGACGTCGCCCCGGTCGAACGGGATCTGCCGCTCACCGCCGAGGTCGAGCATGGCGTCCGCGGGCCATCCGCTCCAGGCGGCACGCACGGCATCGGGGTCCACGGTCTCGGGCTCGAGGCCGCGGAGGCCGGCGACCACGGCGTCGGGTGTGCCGTGGCCGATGCCGGTCGCGCCGAGCGATCCGTACAGCGTGCAGGTCACGCGGCCGACGCGCGGCAGCAGGCCGGCTTCGCGCAGTCGCACGACGAAGTCATGGGCGGCCCGCATGGGACCGACCGTGTGGGAGCTCGAGGGTCCTACACCGATGGAGAACAGCTCGAACGCCGAGACGTAGGCGCTCACCCGTCCAGGCTACGCCGTGCCGGTGGGCACTCTGCACCCCGTTACCGACTCGATAGCAGCAGGATGCCTCGACCCACCCACCTGCGCCACGCAGTCTGCCGCGAACCTCTCAGCCGAGGCCGAGCAGACGCTCGACGAACCACACCAGGCCCATGGCGGCGACTCCCCCAGCGACGGCGATCCCGACGCCCAGGCCGGTGCGAGGGGCGCGACGGCGCAGGAGCAGCAGCAGCGGGAACACCGCGAGGATGATCGCCACCTGCACCGCCTCGATGCCGACGTTGAAGACCAGCAGCGAGCCCAGCAGCTGCCACGAGAACGGCTCGTCGATACCGAGGGCACCCGCGAACCCGACGCCGTGCAGCAGGCCGAAGAGGAACACGACCGTCAGGCGTGCGGCATCCGTCGCTTCGAACCCCCGCTTCGCGGGAGCGGTGGCCTCCGCGAACAGGCCGCCCCGCTCGCGCCACACCCGCCACAGGTACCAGAGCGCGACGACGGCGATCGACAGCGCGATCACCGGCTCGACGATCGCGGCCGGCACCGACACGACGCCCAGCGCCGCGAGGATGAACGTCACCGAGTGCGCGAGCGTGAACGCGGTCGCCGCGAGCACGATGTCGCGCAGGCGTCGCGAGCCGACGATGAGCGCGAGCAGGAACAGCACGTGGTCGATGCCGAACAGCAGGTGCTCGGCGCCGAGCACGAAGAAGTGGCCGAGCCGTTCGCCGAGGGACTGCTGGGTGCTGAAGACGGGCGCACCTTTGTCGAGAGTCGCGGTGCCGGCCTGGGTGTCGAGCTCGTACTCGACGATCGTGACCGTGTTGCGCACGTAGTTCTCGCCGTCGGGGAACAGCGCGCTGCGGATCTCGTGCACGCCCGACGGCGGGCAGTCGTGCTCGAGCGTCAGCACGGCGTACGGGACGCCGTCGCGCTCGGTCGCGCTGAGCTCGCCCGCCTGCCGCGGATCGCACGCGGCCCCGTCGGCGGAGACGCCGAAGCGCGCGGTGACGTAGGCGACGATCGCGTCGTCGTACGCGTTGAGGGCGGATGCCTCCTCCCCCGTCTTCCACACGTCCATGCCGTCCTGCGAGAACTCCGGCGCGTCGGCGTACTGCGCCACCGACGAGACCAGGAGGTCGTACTCGAGCTCGACGACCGTGCCGACCGTGTCACCGCCGAGCGCCGAGGCCTGGACGTAGACCACGCTCGAGAAGCCGTGGGCGGCGGCCGGCGTCGCCGCGGCCGGCGACGCGGCCAGCCCCACGGCGAGCGCGAGGACGGCGAAGACGAGACGGACCAGCGGACGGTGGGCGGGGCGGCGGCGGGGGTGACGGGGTGGCATCGGGCTCCTTCGGGCACTCGATGCTCGGCAATGCGTGTGAACGAGAGCGGTCCGCCGGGCGAACGCCCGGAGTCGAGGGCCGCGTGGACCGCGGACTCAGGAGGGCCGGAAGGCGACGAGCCCGAGCGTGTTGCCCTCGGAGTCCTTCGCGAACGCGTGCCACTCGTCGTGCCCCGCGGGTCCGAGGCGGTCGTCGTCGTGATGGAAGATCACGTGCGGCTCCGAGACCACCTCGACCCCGGCGAGGCGCTCGAGAGCTTGAGGCACGTCGTCGACGCGCAGGTACACGAGCGATGACGGCGCGTTGCGATCCAGCAGCAGCCGCACGCCGTCGAGGTCGAAGAACAGCAGCCCCGGCGGGTCGAACGCGGCGGTCGGCTCGGCACCCAGCAGAGCCGAGTAGAAGGCGGCCGCCCGGTCGAGATCGTCGGCGTGCTGGGCGATCTGCACGAGTCTCATGCCGTCATTGTGACGCGAACGGGATGCCGCGGCGAGAGCGAGTCCGGCGTCCGGGGCGAAGTCAACCCCCGCGATGCGAGCCGCCCACCGGCGTATCACGGAGGGAGAACCGATCCCATCGGAGGTGGACCATGCTCTTCGCCCTCTACGGCATCCTGCTGATCGGCGGCATGTGGCTGGTCGGCATCTCGTTCGCATCGCCGATCCTGCCGGGGCTCGTCTTCATCGGCGGTGTGCTGTGCATCGTCGCCGCGGTCGCGGTGCCGATCGCCGCGCAGCGTCTCGAACGCGATCCCAACGAGCACGCGCGCCGGTGACGCGCGCGGATTCAGAGGCCGAGTCGTGCGAGGAAGCCGTTGCCGAACACGCCGCGCGGGTCGAGGCGGCGGCGCAGCGCGCCGAAGTCGTTCCAGCGGGGATAGAGCCGCGGCATCCGTTCGGCCGCACCGTCGAGCGTGAACAGCTTGCCCCAGTGCGGCCGCGCGCCCAGCGGCTCGAGGGCGCTCTCGATCGCCGGCAGCAGCCTCTCGACGCCGGGCTGATCCGGCCGCCACGTGAAGTGGAGGCCGAGCACGTCGGTGCCGTAGGCGGGAGAGAGCCACAGGTCGTCGCCCGCGACGGTGCGCAGCTCGCACACCTGCAGCAGCGGCGCGACGGCCCCGGCGAGCCCGCGCAGCTCGCGTATCGCGGCGACCGCGTGGCGCCGCGGCACGAGGAACTCGGACTGCAGCTCGTCGCCGTTGGACGGTGTGAACTCGAGCTTGAAATGCGGAAGCCTGGCGAACCACGGCCCCGGCGCGCCGAGCTGGTCGGTGCAGCTCTCGGCCGACACGTCGGGGAGCGGATGCCTCGTGACCGCGGCCTTCGCGGCACCGAGGACCTCGTCGGGCAGGGCCCCGACGGCATCCGCGCGCCGTTTCACCCACAGCTGGTCGACGACGTCGGGCTCGCGCCACGTGTGGAACATCGAGACGCTGTAGCCGAGCCCGGTGACGGCGTCGAGGTCGTCGAGCACGGCCTCCAGCGGCAGCCGCTCGTACACCGTCTGCGCGACCTCGAACGCCGGGACGATGTCGAGCTCGAGCGCGGTCACGATGCCGAGCGCGCCCAGCGAGACGACGAACCCCTCGAAGCCGGGATCGCCGCGGCGGACCGTGAGCAGCTCGCCGTCGGCGGTCAGGAGCTCGAGCCCGGCGACGGCGGCCGCGAGCGAGGTGACGGCGTCGCCCGAACCGTGGGTGCCGGTCGCGACCGCGCCCGCGAGCGAGATATGCGGCAGCGACGCGAGGTTCGCCAGTGCCCATCTCTCGCGGTGCAGCACAGGCGCGAGGTCGCCGTAGCGCAGCCCGGCCGATGCGCGCACGATGCGCCGCCCGGGATCGATCGAGATCTCGGCCGGCAGCTCGCTCGACAGGATGTGCACGCCATCGGTGTCGGCGATCGTGTTGAAGCAGTGACGGCTGCCGAGCGCCTTCACCCGCGCGGAAGTGCGCACCACCTCGGCGAGCTCGTCCAGCGAGCGCGGGGCGACCACCGTCGCCGCGGCATAGGTCAGGTTCGAGGCCCAGTTGCGCGCGGCGACCGGGTGGGACGGGGTCGAGGTCAAGGGCGAGTCTCCTGTGCCGGCTCGTCGAAGGGGGAAGGACCGAGCTCCTCGAGGAGCACCTTCATCTTCGCGTACGCGCGGTTGCGGTAGGCCACGAGCTCGGGGATCCGCGCCGGGTCGATCGCGCGGAACCCCGCGCCGGTCTTCGTGCCCAGCTCGCCGCGCTCGATGCGCTCGGCGAGGATCGCGGGCGTGGCGAACCGCTCCGGGAACTCTCCCTGCAGCGAGGCGTAGCAGAACGCGTAGACGTCGAGTCCCGCCATGTCGGCGATCGCGAACGGCCCGAAGAACGGCAGCCGGAACCCGAAGGTCGAGCGCACGATGGCGTCGATGTCCTCCGGGGTGGCGACGCCCTCGTCGACGAGCTGGGTCGCCTCGTGGAACAGGGCGTACTGCAGGCGGTTCAGCACGAACCCCGTCGCGTCCTTCACGCGCGCGCCGATCTTGCCGCTCCCCTCGATCAGCTGCTGAACCGTGTCGATCACGGCCTCGGCCGTCGCGGGGTGCGGGATGATCTCGACGCCCGGCACGAACGGCGCCGGGTTCGAGAAGTGCACGCCGAGGAACCGCTCGGGGTTGACCACGGGCTCGGCGAGCCGCGTGATCGAGATCGTCGACGTGTTGCTGCCGATGATCGCGTCGGTGTTGGCCTCCGAGATGCGCCGGAGCGTCTGGTGCTTGATCTCGATGCGCTCGGGGACGGCTTCCTCGATGAAATCGGCATCCGTCACCGCCTCTTCGATGCTCGCGGCGGACGAGATGTGGGCGGCGATCAGCTCGGTGGCGCCGGCGGGGAAGAGCGCCTGCTGTTCGAACTGCGCGGTCTCTGCGCGCACCCGATCGAGGTTCGAGGCGGCGATCTCGGCGGTGACGTCGGCGAGCGCGACGGTGTGGCCGGCGAGCGCGAAGACCTGCGCCATGCCCCCTCCCATGTAGCCGCTGCCGACGACGGCGATCCGGGCCATCAGCAGGTCTGCCCATCGGCGTCGCGCACGTCGGCGGCGCGGTCGTACGACTCGATGGCCGCGACCTTCGGCGCCGACGAAGAGGTCGGATCGAACCGGTAGCCCAGCCATTCCGAGACGAGTCGCTTGGCCAGCTCGAGTCCGATCACGCGCTGGCCCATCGTGAGAACCTGGGCGTTGTTGCTCAGCACCGAGCGCTCCACCGAATAGCTGTCGTGAGCGGTGACCGCACGGATGCCGGGCACCTTGTTGGCCGAGATGGCCACCCCGAGCCCCGTGCCGCAGACGAGCAGCGCCCGGTCGGCGTCCCCCGCGGCGACCCGGCGTGCGGCCTCGACCGCGACGTGGGGGTAATCGGTGTGCTCGTCGCCGGCGACCCCGACGTCGGAGACCACCGCGACGCGGGGGTCGCTCTCGAGCAGGGCCTTCAGGGCCGTCTTGTACTCGTAGCCGGCATCGTCGCTTCCGACGACGATGCGGAGTGGGTCGGTCATCCGGCTTCCTTTCGCGTGGTTTCAGCGATCGCCGTGGCGATCAGGGCCAGCGACATCGCGCCGGCATCGGGGTGTCCGAGGCTCTTCTCGGCCAGCGGGCGGGCGCGGCCGAGGGCCGGCCGCAGCGCGGAGGTGCCTGCGGCCGCCGCCGTGGCGTCACCGGCGGCCGCGGCGAGCGCGTCGGCGAGCGCGTCACCCGCGGCCAGGCGCGCCTCGAGGGTCCGGACGAAGGGATCGAGCGCATCGACCATGGTCTTGTCGCCGACGTGCGCGCCGCCGCGCGAGGTCACGGCGTCGAGCGCGGCGCGCGCGGCCGCGGGTGCGGTGGTGAGGACGCCGGCGCCCTCGCGGTCGAGCGCGCGCCCGATCGCGACGAGCATCGAGCCCCACAGCGCTCCCGACGTGCCGCCGGCGCGCTCGCTCCACGCGTCTCCGGCAGCGGCGAGCATCGCGCGCAGGCCGATCTCGGGGACGGCCGCCTCGCGCGCCGCGTCGATGCCGGTGCGCATGCCGACGCCGTGGTCGCCGTCGCCCGCGATCGCGTCGATGCGGCCGAGCTCGGCCTCGTGCTCGTGGATCGTCGTGCGCGCCGCGTCGAGGTAGCCGAGCGCCACGGCGGCCGCGCGCTTCGACCACTCCGACGCCTCGGGAGCCAGCTCGGCCTCCTCAGGGGCGGATGCCTCGTCGCCGGCGTCCGACGCGGCGGCGACCTCGACCGAGCCCTTGCGGTACGCCGGCGTGTACGCGGGGGCCGCCCACAGCGGCTCGAGCTCGTCGTCGAGCCAGAAGAGGGTGACGGATGCCCCGGCCATGTCGAGACTGGTCACCAGCTCGCCGACCTCCGGCTGCACGACGGTGACGCCTGCGCGCTCGAGTTCGGCCGCGACATCCCCGTACAGCACGAACAGCTCCTCGTACTTGACGGTGCCGAGACCGTTGACGATCACGGCGACGCGGTCGCCGCGCTGCTCGGGGACGTCGTCCAGGAGCGCACCGACGAGGGTCGCGGCGAGCTCGACGGAGCCGGTGCGCGGCACGTCGCGGATGCCCGGCTCACCGTGGATGCCCAGACCGATCGACATCATGCCCTCGGGGACGGTGAACAGCGGCTCGTCGGCGCCCGGGAAGGTGCAGCCGCCGAAGGCGACCCCGAGCGTGCGCGTGCGATGGTTCGCGTGGCGCGCGAGACGCTCGACCTCGTCGATCGAATCGCCGCGCTCGGCCGCGGCCCCGGCGACCTTGAAGACCACGAAGTCGCCCGCGATGCCGCGGCGCCGGTCGAGCTCGTCCGGCGGCGCACTGGCGATGTCGTCGGTGCACAGCACCGTGCGCGCGTCGATGCCCTCGTCTCGGAGCCGGGCCTCGGCCTCGCCGAAGTGGAGCACGTCGCCCGCGTAGTTGCCGAAGCTGAACAGCACGCCGCCACCGCGGTGCGCCGCCTTCGCGACGCGGTACGCCTGCCCGGCCGACGGCGACGTGAAGATGTTGCCGCACACGGCACCGGCCGCCATACCCGCGCCCACGACGCCGGCGAATGCGGGGTAGTGCCCCGAACCGCCGCCGACGACGAGGGCGACCGTGCCGCGGGCGGCGGGCGCCGCGCGCACCACGCCGCCGTCGACGGCCCGCACGAGGTCGCCGTGCGCGGCGACGAAGCCCGCGAGCGCCTGCGGCACGAAGTCGGCGGGATCGTTCGCGAGGCGCGTCATCGTGCCCCTCCCCGTGCGTGTCGCGGCTGACGAACCTTGCTGGTGCCGAGCGCGTAGCCCCCGCGCTTGGGCAGCACGTGCCGGCGCAGGTAGTCCCGGTTGTCGGCGCACACGCTCAGCCCGTCGCCGCCGTAGTTCTCGACGCAGATGACGCCCTGGAACCCCTGCTCGAGGGCGTAGCGGAACGCGCGGCGGTAGTCGATGATCCCGTACGGCATGGGCGCCGGCACCGCGAAGTACTCGCCGCGCGCGGTGTCCTCATCGCGCGCGTAGTTCTTCACGTGCCAGAAGTTGGCGTACGGCAGGGTCTTCTCGACCAGCTCCCACCACGGCTCGATCGGCCGGTGCAGCCGCACGAGGTTGCCGATGTCGGGGTTCAGCCCGACGTTGTCCAGCCCGATGTCTTCCACGAGCTGCACGGCGGAGTCGGCGGTGCCGAGGAAGGTGTCTTCGTACATCTCGAGTGACATCACGATGCCGAGCTCGGCCGCATGACGGCCGAGCTCCTGCAGCCGGCTCACGGCGAGGCCCCAGTCGGCGGGGTCGTCCTGGTGGCCCGGAACCGTCCAGAACCACAGCTGCTCCTGCTGCTGCGGGGTGAGCGCCTGGTGCAGGCCGAACGACACGGTCTCGATGCCGAGGGCGGCCGCGGCGTCGAGCGTCCGGTGGCTGTACGCGAGGTTCTCGTCGCCGCGGGCGTGGTCGATGACGCTGCAGCGGATGGCCGAGATCGAGGTCGGCACGACTCCCGCCTCGACGGCGACCGCGGTCAGGTCGCGCCGCCCCTGCTCGTCCAGGTCGGCGACCCGCAGCCACGAGTCGGTGAGGTCGACGCGGTCGAAGCCCGCATCGGCGATCTCAGTCAGGGTGCGCGCCCACTCCTCGGGTCCGGCCTCGGCGATCGTGCGCCCGTCGGGCGTGCGACCGGCAAAGGGCAGGGCGGCGGCGGCGATGGGCCAGTCGTCCGCGGTGAGGCCGGTCATGCGGCATCCTCCCGTTCGATACGGACCCCGGTGACCAGCACGGGGTCGTCCACCTCGCGCTCCGGGCCGCGGATCGTCAGGTCGGCAGAAGCGGTCAGGTCGGTCAGCGAGAGCCCCGCGGTCAGGTGCACGACGCCCGGCTCGACGATGCGGCGGCGGCGGAGTCCGTGGAACGAGAAGCGGTCGGCGTGGAGTTCGAACGAGACGGATGCCGCGGCCCCCGGCTCGAGCGACACCCGCGCGTAGCCCACCAGCTGCTGCACCGGGCGCGTCACCTGCGCCACCGGGTCAGCGCTGTACAGCTGCACGACCGTCGCACCCGCCCGGACCCCGGTGTTCGTGACGGTCACCGACGCGACCACCGTGCCGTCGTTCGCGATCTCGTTCCGGTCGAGGTCGACGTCGCCGAGCTCGAACGTCGTGTACGACAGCCCGTGGCCGAACGGGAACGCCGGCGCGATCGACAGGTTGCTGATGCGATCGCCGTCCTGCCCGAGGGGCGGGGCGAGATAGGTATGCGGCAGCGCCCCGTTCATCCCCGGGATCTGCACCGGCAGATGCCCGCTCGGGTTCACCGCGCCGGTGAGCACCCCGGCGATCGCACCGGCGCCCTCGACGCCCGGCAGGAACGACTGCACGATCGCCGCCGCCCGGTCGGCGTAGGCACCGAGCGCGTACGGGCGGCCCGAGACCACCAGCAGCACCAGGGGCTTGCCGGTGGCCAGCAGCGCATCGACGAGCCGACCCTGATCGCCGGGCAGGTCGAGGCTCGGCGCGTCGGACCCCTCCCCCGAGGTGCCCTTCCCGAACATCCCGGCACGATCGCCCACCACGGCGACGACGAGGTCGCTCGACGCCGCCGCCACGATGGCGTGGGCGATCTGCCGCTCGTGCGCCGGCTCCGACAGCGGGCATCCCGGCTCGACGACGACCTCCGTGCCCGGCATGGCCCGGCGCAGCGCGTCGGGGATCGACGTCGCGTGGATGCCGAGCCCTCGCTCGGGATGACGCGGCATCACGTGGATCGGATACGAGTACGCGCCCATCATCGCGCCCGGGTCGTCGACGCACGGCCCGATCAGCGCGATGCGACGCGTGCCGTGCCCGAGGGGGAGGATGCCGCGGCGATTGTCGAGGAGGACGATGGACTCCTCGGCGAGACGGCGGGCGATGTCGCGATTGCGGGCGCTGTCGAGATCGACGTCGGCGGGTTCCGCCGGGGTCCACCCGCTGTCGAGCAGACCCAGCTCGATCTTCTGCCGCAGCACCCGCCGCACGGCCGTGTCGATGTCGGCCTTCGTGCGCGCCGGGTCGGGGTCGGCCTCGGCGAGGAGCCGGTAGGCCGCGGTGTCGGGCAGCTCGACATCGATGCCCGCGTGGAGGGCCAGGCGTCCGGCATCCGCCATCGTCTCGGCCACGCCGTGCTTGGACTTGAGGAACGCGATCGCCCAGTAGTCCGACACGACCGTGCCGTCGAAGCCCCACTCGCCGCGTAGCACCTCGGTGAGCAGCCACCGGTCGGCCGCGGCGGGAACGCGGTCGAGCTCGGTGTACGAGTTCATGACGCTCTTCGCGCGCCCCACGCGCACCGCCATCTCGAACGGCGGCAGCACGAGGTCGCGCAGTTCCCGCTCCCCCATCGAGACCGGCGCGTGGTTGCGGCCCCCGCGCGAGGTGGCGTGGCCGGCGAAGTGCTTGAGCGTGGCGATCACGCCCGTCTCCTGCAGGCCCTCGACGTACGCGGTGCTCAGGGTCGCGACCACGTACGGGTCTTCACCGAGGGTCTCTTCGACACGCCCCCATCGGTAGTCCGTGACGACGTCGAGCACGGGTGAGAGGCCGTGGTGCACGCCGACCGCGGCCATGTCGGAGCCGATCGCATGGGCCATCTCGCGAACGAGGGCGGCATCGAACGTCGCCGCCCACGCCATCGAGGCCGGGTAGACCGTCGCACCGAGCGTCGTGAAGCCGGTGAGGCACTCCTCGTGGACGACGGCCGGGATGCCGAGCCTCGTGCGCTCGAGGAGGTGCTGCTGCGATTCGCGAACCTTCCCCATCCCCTCGCGCGGGGTGACCGGGGTCGTGCCGAAGACGCGGGTGAGGTGCCCGATGCCGTCGGCGGTCGCCTCCTCGAACGGCGGTCGCCCTCGCGAGAGCACGTCCTGCATCGGCGCGATGATCTGCGTCGAGTCGCGCCTGTCAGCCCAGTAGCTGCCCAGCTGCGCGAGCTTCTCGGCATCCGTCATCTCTGCCAGCAGGGATTCGACCCGGGTGTCGGCGTCTGCCGTGGGGTCGGCCCACGGTGGTGCGGTCACGACATCGGTCGGCTGCGTCATCCTCGACCCTCCGCATATTTGTTTTTGCTAGCAACAATTCTGAGTTCAGAGTAGCTTCGATTTACAACGTTGCCAAGCGTCGGATGGCCGACCGCCGGCGAGGTGCGGATGATGCGGGAGGACTCCATGACGGCAGAGTTGGTGTCGCGCGACACAGCCGGCGTTTTCCACGGCGAAGGAGCCTTCTGGGATGCCGCGACCGGCCGCATCCGGTTCGTCGACATGCTCCGCGGCGACGTGATGACGTGGGACGGCACGGCCCTGCGGCGCGACCACCTGTCGGACGTGGCCGCGGTGATCCGTGCGCGCGCGGACGGCGGATACGTCGTGGCGACCGAACGCGGCTTCGCGCTCACCGACGACGCACTGACGATCGACCGCGAGATCCCGGTCTTCGCCGACCCCGGCCTGCGCATGAACGAGGGGGCGTGCGATGCCGCCGGCCGCTTCTACTGCGGAAGCATGGCCTACGACGCGAACCCCGACGCCGGACGCGTGTACCGGCTCGACCCCGATCTGTCGGTGCACGTCGCCCTGGACGGCGTGACGATCCCGAACGGGCTGGTCTGGACCGCCGCGGGCGACGTCGCGCTGCACGCCGACACGCGCGAGGGCGTGATCTGGGCATACGACTTCGACTCCGAGACGGGCGCCTTCGGCGATCGCCGCCCTCACGTGCGCTTCAACGGCACGGCCGGGGTGCCGGACGGCATGGCGATCGACGAGGACGACGGAGTGTGGGTCGCGATGTGGGGCGGCGGCGCCGTCCGCAGGTACACCGCGGCGGGTGTGCTCGACCTCACGATCCCCCTGCCCACGGTGAACGTCACCTCGTGCGCGTTCGGAGGCCCGGACCGCCGGACCCTCTACATCACGACCTCGCGCCAGGGCCTCGCCGATCCCGAGCCGGAGGCCGGCGGGCTGTTCGCCGTCGAGACCGAGGTGACCGGCGCGCCGGTGCACGCTTTCGGGGGCTGAACGCTCGACACCGGTGTCCGCGGTGCGTGCGATGATCCGCGCGAGACGACGACCGGTGGGAGGGCGGCATGCGGGGCGAGGCGACCGTGCTGCACGCCGACCTCGACTCCTTCTACGCGTCGGTGGAGCAACGGGATGCTCCGGCTCTGCGCGGCCGGCCCGTCATCGTCGGCGGGGGCGTGGTGCTCGCGGCGAGCTACGAGGCGAAGGCTCGCGGGGTGCGCACCGCGATGGGCGGCCGGCAGGCGCGCGAGCTGTGCCCGGACGCCGTGATCGTCCCGCCGCGGATGGACGCGTACTCCGAGGCGAGCCGGGCCGTGTTCGGCGTCTTCCGCGACACGACGCCGCTCGTGGAAGGGCTGTCGATCGACGAGGCGTTCCTCGAGGTGGGGGGCCTCCGGCGCATCGCAGGAACGCCCGAGCAGATCGCGGTGCGGTTGCGCGAGCGCGTGCGCACCGAGGTCGGCCTCCCCATCTCGGTCGGCGTCGCCCGGACCAAGTTCCTCGCCAAGGTGGCCAGCGCCGTGAGCAAGCCCGACGGGCTGCTCGTCGTCGAGCCCGAGCAGGAGCAGGCGTTCCTGCTCCCCCTTCCGGTCGAACGGCTCTGGGGCGTGGGAGCCGTGACCGCCGCGAAACTGCACGGGCTCGGCATCCGCACCGTCGGTCAGCTGGCCGAGCTCGAAGCCGCCACCGCCGAGAGACTGCTGGGCAAGGCGACCGGCGCCCACCTGCACGCCCTCGCCCGGCTGCGCGATCCGCGCCCGGTCGACACCACGCGGCGTCGCGGCTCGATCGGCTCGCAGCGCGCGCTCGGCAACCGCCCGCGCACGGCCGAAGAGCTCGACCTCTTCCTGACCCAGATCATCGATCGGCTCGCCCGCCGCCTGCGCGAGCGCGACCGCGTGTGCCGCACGGTCGTGCTGCGCCTGCGTTTCGGCGACTACGCGAAAGCGACACGGTCTCGCACGCTGCGCTTCCCCACCGACCGCACCACGGTGCTGCTCGATATCGCACGCGCCCTGCTCGCCGCCGCCCAGCCCCACATCATGGAACGCGGCATCTCGCTGATCGGCGTCTCGCTGTCGCAGCTCGGGCGCGCCGACAGCATCCAGCCCGAGCTTCCCCTCGACTGGGACGGCGGAGCACGTCTCGACACGGTGCTCGACGCGGTGCGCGATCGCTTCGGCGCGGCCTCGGTCGCCCGGGCCACGCAGCTCGGGCGGGATCCGGGATGGTCGACGCCGGTGCTGCCGGAGCACGAGTGACGACCGGGGCGGCGGAGCACCGCATCGGTCTAGGCCCGTGCAGCCGCGTTCCGCTGGAGCCGCATCGAGACGTACGACGAGAACCCGGCCCGCTTCGCGAAGGCGACCGGGCGGCTGTCGAACTCCACGAACCCGAGCTTTCGGTAGAGACCGAGGGCGGGCGCGTTGGTGTCCTTGATGTCGCGGAGCACGAACTCGTCATACGGCAGCCGCAGCAGGTGCCGCATCAGCGCGGTCGCGACGCCCTTGCCCTGGGACTGCGGAGCCGTCGTGACGAATCCGATCTCGGCGAGCCCGGGGCGCGCACCGTCGTACGCGCCGAGGAACTGGCTGCGGACGATCACGAAGCTCATCAACCCATGCCACCAGCCGAGAGTGCGTTGCATCGCTCGGCGATCGGGGTCGAAGCACTCCTGGTCGCCCTCGGTGACCGAAGCGATCGCGGCCGGCTCGCCGTCCACGATCGCGACGTAGAAGCGGTCGAGCAGGATCATGTGCGCGAATGCCTCGGCCAGCACATCCGGATCCTTCGAGAAGTACTCGAAGTCCTCGGCGAATCCGCGCACCAGGACTTCGGCCACTCGTCGCCGGTAGCCCTCACCGAGCTCGTCGGCTCGCTTGACGTCGATCATGTCGCTCTCCCTTTCGTGAGCAGACGAAGGACCAGCTCGACACCGGACTCGCCCAGCTCGTTGTTCATGACGGACCGCATCGTCGCGATGCCCGACAGCATCGCGAAGTAGTACGCGGTGATCCGGTCGGGGTCGCCGGCGGCGAACTCGCCCAGGTTCTGACCACGCCGCACGAGGGCGGAGAAGCTGCGCCACAGCGCCGCCTGCGTCGATGCCAGCCGTTGCGTGGTCCCTTGCGGGGTGTCGGTGAGGAATCCCTGATTGATCACGAGATAGAACTCGGCCGCTCCGTGATCGCCGGCGAGATCCGACAGGAATGTCGCCGTGAACTCGCGAGCGAGATCCAGCGGAGCTTCGACACCCGAGAGCCGATCGGATGCCGCGACCAGGCCGGTCGTCGCCTGCTGGAGGAGCTGTTCGAACAGCTGCTCCTTGCTCGGATAGTGCCGATAGATCGATCCGATGCTGAGTCCCGCCTCGGCCGCGATCTGCCGCATGTTCGCCGCCGCGAAGCCATGGCGCGCGAACACCCGGATGGCCGCGCCCTCGACCGCTTCGCGAGTGGCCGCGCGCAGGGCCTCGTTCTGCGCCGATGTTCGCGACATCCCCGCCTCCTTATAATGAACCGATGTTCAGTTTACATGCAACGCGGCCCCATCGGGTGTGTCGGTGGAGGCCGATAGCGTGCCCGCATGCCGGAGCGTGTCGAACTGTGGTGGGCTCGCCGCCAGTTCTCCAAGGGCACGGAGGTCCCCTACCCGGTGGGGAGCTACCGCGAGGCCTGGGCGCCGTTCCCCGCGCTCATCCGCCAGTACCATCCCGAGCTCAATGCCGGCATCGTCCTGAGCCAGGTGCCGCCGGCAGCCGACGTGCTGCTGCTGTGGCAGTGCGAGGCGGGGCACAAGTTCGCCGCCACGCCCGACGAGCAGCGCAATCGGCCGGGCCGGGAACGCCGTCGCTCGGCGTGGTGTCCCGAGTGCACGGAACTCGCCCGGCCCGCCCGCGCTCTGCCGATGCGGGAGGTGGTGGCTCCGCCCGGCTCCCCCGTTCCCGCCGCGATCGCACGCCCGGCCGAGCGCACAGTCCTGAAGCCGAGGAGGCCGAGACCGAAGGAGAGCCTGTGCCCGAAGACACCGGACGTCCCCGTCGGCGAGCCGTTCCTCTCGGAGTGCGCGCCGAAGCCGGCGTCGGCGATCGAAGCGCGGCTGCGCGCCGATCTGTTCGAACGCCTGTCGGTGACACCGGGGCTGAACGCCGTGCGCATCTCGCGCCCGTTCTTCGACCACGTCGAGGTGTGGCCCGACGTCCTGCTGCCGGAGCTGCGCGTCGCCATCGAGTACGACAGCACCGGGCGCCACGGTCTCGAGCACGTCGGCAGGCGCGAGGACGCCGACCGCCGCAAGGACCGGGCGCTGCGTGCCGCGAAGTGGGAGGTCATCCGGATCCGCACCGGCAGACTCGAACCTCTCGGCCCCTATGATCTGCAGCTGTCGACCTGGAACAGGAAGGGGCTCGAGAGTCTCGTCGAGGTGCTGCGAGGCATCCGCGGGCCACTCCTGGTCGACCCGTATCTCGCCTGACGCCCGCACCCGACCATTTGAGCGATCATGAGTGCAGGACACCCCGGCGAGGTGGTGACTACACTCATAACTGAGTGCAATCGCCATCTACTCCGGAGAACGTCACATGCCTCTGGCCGATCAGCCCGTCGGGCGACGCGAGCGCAACAAGCAGGAGAAGCTCGACCGCATCATCGCGGCCGCGAGCGAACTCTTCGCGACCTATGGGGTGGACGACGTCACCACCCAGCAGATCGCCGACAGAGCCGACATCGGCGCCGGCACACTGTTCCTCTATGCGAAGACCAAGGGGGAACTCCTCCTCCTGGTCCAGAACGCCCACTACGCGAAAGCTCTGGAGGAGGGCCGGTCGGACGCGGCATCCGTCTCGGATCCGCGGGATGCGGTGATGGCCATCGTCCGGCCCGTCGTCGAGTGCAATCGGGTGCAGGTGGACAACGGACGCGTCTACCTGCGCGAGATGGTGTTCGGCGACCCGGAGGAGCCGCGCCATCGCGAGGCGCTCGCCATCGTCTCGGGGACGGAGCAAGCCGTCGCCGAAGTATTCGCCCGTGCGAAGAGGGCGGATGCCGCGACCCTGGCGCGAATCGTGACCGCCATCCTGTTCCTCGCGATGGCCGACAGCGCCAACGTCACCCTCAGCGTCGAAGCGATCCTCGACGACATCCGCCTCCAAGTCGACGCACTCTGGACAGACTGATCCCGACCCTCGGCGGCGTCTCGCGCAGCTGCTGCCCCGCTATCCCTCCGCCAAGAACGTGGCGGCGACGGGTGCGAACCTCTCCCAGTACTGGAAGATGCCACCGTGGCCCGCGTCGGGATAGATGATCAGCTCGCTGCCGGCGATGCGGGCGTGCAGGTCGTGCGAGAGCGCTGAGGGCACCATCCGGTCGTTGTCGCCGTTGGCGATCAGCGTGGGCTGGGTGATCTTGGAAAGGTCTGAGGGCGCAGAGCGGCCGAAGCGCTGGATGGCTTTCAACTGGGTGCGGAGCGCTCTCATGCTGATCGGCTTGTCTCGGTCCGTCGTCCGCTCCTCGAGGCGCTTCACGAATGCCTTGCCCGCCTTCTTGCCCGCTTCGTCGCGGTTGAAGAAGAGGAACTCCTTCGGATCCGACCGGGTGATGGCCGAACGCAGGATGTCCCTGTACGTCACACCCACGATCTTGTCCATGTCCTTGCCGCCACGAGGGCCGGTCCCGGTGAGGACGAGCTTTCGCACCAGCAGGGGGTGCTTGATGATGAGGTCCTGCGCGATCATGCCGCCCATGGAGAACGAGAAGACGTCGACGGTGTCGAATCCGAGGGCGGCGATGAAGGCGTACGCGTCGTCGGCGGCTTCCTCGATCGTTCCGGGTACGGTTCCGGACGAGGCACCGACGCCCGCATTGTCGAAAGTGATCACGTGCCGGGTCGTCGCGATCCGGTCGACGATGCGCGGGTCCCAGTTGTCCAGGGTGGCCGCCAGATGGACGAAGAAGACGACCGGGATGCCACCCTTCGGACCGAGTTCCCGGTACGCGTAGGTGGTGCCGCGCGCGGTGATGGTCTTCGTCGGCGCTTTCGCATACGTCGTGACGACGGGTTCGCTGTCGATCGAGTTCATGATGAGAATCCTCTGGTTCGACTGTCGGCGGTGTGGTCGGTGGCCGCGGTTCCTCCGTCGATCGCGATGACGGACTTCCCGCGGACGCGGTGCGATTCAAGGCGTGCGAGAGCCCGTGGAACGTCGGTGAACCCGTGGACTTCTCCGACGACAGGACGAAGCACCCCCTGATCGACGAGCGCGGCGATCCGCCGGAGCTGGTCTCCGCTCGCGCGCATCAGGAGGAACTCGTAGGAGACGCCGAGCTTTCGCGCGAGCGTGCGGATCTTACGACTCAGCCCCGCGACCGCGACTCGCAGCAGCGGGTTCAGTCCGGCGCTGCGCGCGAAGGCCGGATCGGGTGGCCCCACGATCCCGATGGCCTTGCCACCGGGCGAGAGCACCCGGAGAGACTTCTCGAGGTTCTCGCCTCCGAGACTGTCCAGCACGAGGTCATAGCCCTGGAGAACGTCCGCGAAGTCCTGCGACCTGTAGTCGATCACTTCGTCCGCCCCGAGCTCCCGCACGAAGTCAGCGTTCGCGGCCGATACCGTCGTCGCCACGTGGGCGCCGAGGTGCTTGGCGAGCTGGATGGCGATCGTTCCCACACCCCCACTGCCGCCGTGGATGAGAACCTTCTGGCCCGGCTGCACGTCGCCGCGCTCGACGAGGGCCTGCCAGGCCGTCAGCGCGACCAAGGGCAGGGATGCTGCCTCGACGGCGGTGATCGACTTGGGTGCGAGCGCAGCATCGGTCTCGTCGATCGCGATCGCCTCGGCGAAGGCGCCGATCCGACCGTCCCGCGGACGCGCGAACACCAGATCACCCGGCGCGAACGCGTCGACCTTCGATCCGACGCGGATGACCGTGCCCGCGACGTCGTGACCGAGCGTCAAGGGGAATCGGTACGGGAGGATCTGCCGGAACTCACCGGTTCGGAGCTTCTCATCCAGCTGGTTCACCCCCGCAGCGACGACGCGTACGAGCACGTCGCGCTCGCCGACGGCGGGTTCGGGCACGCTCGCCTCGTGAAGGGCGGCCTTGTATCGATCGATGACGAACGCTCGCATGCGCGTGACTCCTCGGTGGGGTTGCTCGGCGACAGTTAGTGAGTGTACTCAGTTTTGAGTACTCTCACAAATGTAGAGGCACCTGCGCCTACATTCGTCGCGGCTCGACCCGAATTCGTTAGGGTGGCCGCATGGCACAACCGGACCTGCGTTTCGAGGCGCCGATCGGAGTCGACGTCAAGGGTGAACTGTGGTCCTGTGTCGAGATTCCGGGGTCGGTCGACTTCCTCGGAACCGGCAAGTCGGTGCGAGTGGACGCCGAGATAGACGGGATCCCGCTGGAGAACGTCGGAGCTATGGTCACGGGCAAAGGCGGCCACATGATCTCGCTCAGCGCGAAGCTGCGCAAGCAACTCGGCAAGGAGATCGGCGACATCGTTCACGTGGCAGTGACGCTTCGCTAGACGACTCGCGAGGCGGACCAGAACGGGACCCAGCGACAGAAAAAGCCCCTGAACGGGGCTTCTTCCGGGTACTGTCTCAACACAGTGCGCGCCCGAAGGGACTCGAAACCCCTAACCTTCTGATCCGTAGTCAGCGGGGAAGGTGCGAACTGACGCGTGATTCCGCGGATCTCGAGCTGGCGCACACGTCCCGTCGATCGCCTGAGTCCAACCTGATCTGCGGACTGCCGGAACTTCGCAAGACGGGCCCTCATCGTGCATCGTCTCGCGTGGGCTATACGAGCATGGCCGCGCCTCGTCGGTCAAGCCTCTCGGCTCCACAGGTCGGCCGCAACGATCTGAGGCTGCGCTGTGTCTGCTCCTCGCCAGTGGCGGGAGTACCTGGACCGGAGGTTCGCCTCGAGGCCACTGGAGACATCGCGAGCGCAGAGGGACCGCTCATTGCAACGCGGCGGCACCGAGGACCGTAAGAGGACCTTCGTCGGCTGTCGGGGGCTGGAAGTGGTCGAAGTACTCGGCCGCTACGTCCTTGGGAAGCGCGTAATCGTCGGCGTGCTCGTGGCCGCGCGCAGACATTCGCTCCAGCGCGACCGCTCGTGGCGTCGCGAGATAGATCGTCTCCGGCACCACTCCGAGCGGGCGCAAAAGGTCCCGATACGCGAGGCGGGCGCGCTCCGACCAGAACGAAAAGTCGAGCACCACATCCGCGCCAGCCACGACAAGCGTGATGAGGCGAGCGCGGAGTTCCTGCTCGATGTCTTCGTGCACGTCCGTTGGTAGGGGCATCGTCTGGATCCCGCGTCGCCAGGCTTCCTGGTCGAACGAAAGGCGAACCATACCCTCGGACTCGAGCCGCCTCGCGACGGTCGACTTTCCGGATCCCGCTGGCCCGCACATCAGAACGACTCTGCTCACCGCTCCGACGATAGCCCGCGATCAGTGGTGTTCCCTGCCGTGACTCCGCACGAAAGCGGACCGGCGGATTCAAGCGGTCATCGCAACAGGACAGATCTGATGATCTCATTCGGGGTCTGAAACTCGAGCCGCTTGCGGGGTCGGTCGTTGAGCTCGTGGGCGACGGCGTCAAGCTGTCCCTCGGTGAACCCGTCGAGGCTGGTGCCTTTCGGGAAGTATTGGCGAAGCAGCCCATTGGTGTTCTCGTTGATGCCGCGCTGCCAGGGCGAGTGCGGGTCGCAGAAGAACACGTCGATGCAGAAGAACACGTCGATGCCGGTATCGATGCGGACCTTCTCCCAGTCACGCATCTCCGGACCCTGATCCCACGTCAGTGCACCGCGCAGCTGCACCGGGAGCTGCTGAATCTTCCGAGTCAGCGCAGGAGCGACCTGGTCGGGCTTGTAACCGTCGGGCAGGTGCACGAGCATCGTGAAGTTCGAGTGCCGTTCCACGAGAGTTCCGATCGCAGACAAGTTCCCCGCGCCGATGATCAGGTCGCCTTCCCAACTTCCTGGAACGGCCCGGTCGCTCGCCTCCGGCGGCCGCTGCGAGATGTTGACCATGTTCGGGATCCGGTTCTTCCGCTGACCCACCTTTCGGCTGGGATGGCGCAGCCCCCGCCCGGTGCGCAGATACCGGGTCAGTTCCTGCTTCAACGCGCCCCGGGACTGCACGTAGAGCGACTGATAGATCGTCTCCGTGCTCACGTGCATCTCCGGGTCGTCGGGGAACTCTCGACGTAGCCGACCCGCGATCTGCTCCGGCGATCGGCGCCTTGCTAAGTCCGCTTCCACCCTCGCACGCAGCCGCACGTTGGTCGCCAGCTTCCCGGGTTTCGGCCTCTCTGCGCGCCCCATCGCCGTCATCTGCGCCGTCGATGCCCGATACCGGCCACGCACGGCGTTGCGGATCAGCTCCCGGGACACCGTCGACGGCGCCCGCCCGATCCGCCGCGCGATCGACCGCACCGATTCACCCGACGCGACGCCGACTGAGATCTCCTCCCGCTCGGCGAACGAGAGATACCGGCCCTGCAGGTTCCGGCCACGACGCGGCCTGACACCGCCGGCCGCGACCAGCATCCGCTTCGCGGTCGTGCGGTTCACTCCGATCCGTTCGCCCACCTCGCTCGCGAACTGCCCAGCCTGAAAGCCCGCCCACGCCAACTGCACAAGATCCAGCCGGAACCTCAACGCCAACTCCGCCACAACACTCTCCACTCAGTAAGTGTTGCGACCACCGCAAGAACCCAAGGGTCGGCTATCGCGCGGCTCCCGGGCCATTGAGGGCGTTCCGTGGCGGCTTGTGTGCAACTTGTCGCCCGAAACCCAGGTCGCGCGTGGCGAGTTCGCGGACTAGCAGAAGGCCACACTCGACCACCTAATCGCCTTGGGCGATTCTACGCGACGACGGCACACGCATTCAGATCGCCAGTAGCTCGCAGTTTCTGATCCGACACGTATGTGCTACAGAGAGTCAGTCAGCAGAGGCGTCGCTATGTTGGCTACCGGGGTCGCCCCCAGCTAATCAGCTATTGGGGACTGGGCGAAGGAGCACATGTGAAGTCCTTTCAGCAGGTCGTGTCGCAGTCAGACGTCATATTCATCGTTGGCACCGGTGTATCTGCAGCAACCTCCGGCAACGCGCCGACGGCGACTTGGATTGGACTCGTGCGCAGTGGCATTCAGCGCGCGCGCAAGATTGACGCCGACCTTGGTCAGGACTGGGAGGAACTCGTCGAGGGACTCATTCGCTACGGACTCAAGACTGGCTCAGTCGAGACCGTAATCAAGGCAGCCGGCATGGTATCGACCGCGTTGAAGCAGGTGGGCGATGTCGCCTTCAGCGACTGGCTACGCGACGACATCGGCGGATTGGCGGTTCGCTCATCATCCGTTGCCTCGGCGCTACTGTCGTACCCCTTCCCGATCCTGACCACGAACTATGACACGCTGCTGGAGCAGGCGGGTGGTCGTCAATCGAAGGACTGGACGGACACCGTTGGTTTCCACGAGGTTGTGACCCGCGCGACTGACGCTATCGGCCATCTACACGGAGTGTGGAATCGGCCCGACTCTGTGATCCTCACCGAGGGCGACTACGCGAAGCTTCTAGCGCATGAGTCGACCCGAGCTCTTGAGCAGGCAATGGCCACGCTGAAGTCGGTAGTCTATGTCGGCTTTGGAGGCGGACTTAGCGACCCCAACTTCTCCACCTTGCTCGACTGGCATCGCCGCACGTTTCCTCAGTCGAGCGTCTTCCACTACCGCCTTTGTCGTGCAGACGAAGAGGAGATGGTGGCCCGCGAGCATGCGAACGACCATGTCGTCCCGCTCGTATACGGATCAAGGCACGCCGACCTTCCAACCTTTCTCGCCGAGCACGCACCGGCAAGCGCGACTCTGGTGACGAACGAAGTCGGGCTCGCGCGCGATGTCGTTCAGGAGGCGCGCGACCTTCTCCGCGAGTCGATTACCAATGAGTCGGTTCTGGTGGACGCCGGCGGCGGTGATCTCGTTGGACGAGAGCTCGTCATCCCGCCGATTCTCTTGCCGGTTCCTCACGCAACGTTTGTGCGGGAGCGGATTCGCCGGGGGCGCAGTACCGATGTTGAGCGACTGGATGGGCTCGCAGAAGTGGAATCGCACGACTTCTTTGTCGTAGTCGGCGATGACGGATCCGGGCTGACCACCGCGATCAAGTGGCTCGCGACGCAGTCTTCAGAAGTGCTGGGATCCGCCGCACCGATCTTCGTCCGATTCACAGACTGTCGGGTGAAACGCGATCCGTTGGGGATCGCCGTGATCAACGCGGCGACTAGTTGCGGTCTTGTCCACGACCGAACCACGATTCTGCCGCCGCACGTGTTAGCCATCGACGACGTCACCGCCTCGATACCGCGCCTGTCGGACCGCGTGCTCGCTGGCATCGTTGACTCGCAGGCCATCGTCAAAATAATCGGATGTAGGCAGGGTGATGAGGACGAAGTAGTTAGCCGACTGCGCGCTCTCGGGGTCACCCCTAGAATGCTCTTTCTCGGCCGCATGCGTAAATCTGACATCCTCGCGCTCGCCCAGAAACTCGCGCCCACCGAGAGCGCGCGGTTGGCCGAACACACTGTACGAGTTCTGGAAGCTGAGGGGTTGCGTCGGACGCCCTTCACCGTGTCATTGCTCCTTTACCTCGCCCTGCGAGGTACAGCCGCTGAAACCCGGAACCTGACAAGTGTCCTGGACGCTTATACAGCTCTGCTGCTCGGGATCGGTGATCCTCACGCCAACGAAACTGGCCTCACGGAGACCGACCTAACCGCGGTACTCGGCAAGTTCGCCGAATCGCTGATCTGGGACGAGAAACCGAGCGTTCGGGAGTCGGAGGCTTTGCGCATGATCGACGACGCGCTCAGCAAGTTTGGCTGGCAAGCAAGCGCCGCGGCTGTCCTGAACTTCTTCATCAAGCAGCGCCTCCTTCGCCGGCATGGAGACTCGGTTGAGTTCGCCCGATACACGTACTTCACGCTCTTCGCAGCGAAAAGAGCCCTCGTAGACAAGGAGTTCCGGGATCTGGTCGTCGCCGACCTGTTCTACTACCAACCTGTCGCGATCAAGCTAGCGGCACTATCAAGGGCGGACGAGGACATGCTCGAACGCCTCCCGCTCCTAATCGACGAAGAGCTCGCGGACAATGTTGGCCCGGGTTCGCCATACGAACCGGTGCCGCTAATCACCATCGACGAAATGCCGCCATCGATTGTCGTTGGCTCCTCAGCAGAACCGCCGAGCGATTCAGACTCAGAAGAGATCGAGTTCCCCGAAAGCAACTCGGCAGGAGGGTTCGGTCTAGTCAAAGCGGATATGGCAACAACCGCACGGCTCCACAGGACTCTGTCTCTCGTGTCCAGCGTGTTGCGTGACCTAGATCAGGTCGAGAACCTCGAGCTCAAGCGCAGAATCCTCGTCGACACGCTCGAGCTGTGGGGGCGTTTCGTCACCGTGCTTAGCGCTGATGCATCGTTGGCTGACCTTAGAAGCGCAGTGACGCGACACCTCGACGAAGCTGGCGATGATCCGGAATCAGGCGGAGACAAGCTGACCGAATTTCTGAGTCGATCGATCCCAGCGGGCGTTGCGATCGGAGGCATCGAGATGACGCTCTCCTCACCAAAGCTCGCATCAATACTCGATACGGCCTTGGAAAGCGGTGAACTCAGTAGAACCAACGAACGGCTGACGGCTGCACTTCTGCTGCTTTTTCTTCTTCGGTCGCCTCGTTGGGCAGGTAAGGCTACTGCACTTGTGGAACATGCCGAAGCGACGTGGGTTCTCACTCATTTTTTCCACGCACTATGCCAGGATGCTTACGCGCAGGGAGCCGCTCCCGAGGACGAAGTTCTCGCTCTTTGCAAGGCCCTGTATCTCAAGCAACAGACGTTCTCCTCCGCTGACATTCGCTCGGCGCATCTGAACCAGTACGAGCAGGCCCTGCGGACGCAGCGTGCAAGATCACGCCACTCACCGGAAGCAACGAACTCGTAGCTCGAGCCTCCTACTGCGTACCGCGCACGCGCCCGTCGACCGGTCGCTGTGCGGACGAAGCGGACAGGCCGGGCTTGCGCGCGCCGATAAGGTCGGTTCATGCGCAGCCGCGGCCTGTCACAACCTCACCGCTGGGACATGCAGCTCGGCGAACTTTCGATCTCGGGTCGCATCGTCGGTTACGTGTACTTTCGGGCATCGCGCAGTGGCGTGGAGTGGAACGCGAATCGGTCGTGGCGCCTGTCAAAGGTGCAGGACGCGTGGGTAGAAACACAGGAATGGTTCATCGCGCCCGACGGCGGCATGTCGTCCTACGCCGGCGACAACGTCGGCCCGGAGGAAGCATTCGCGAACTTGGGCGCTGGCAAGTACACCGCCCTGTTATCCCAGCTTGATCCTCTGGCTGCGCAGGAGGCCGGGGCTGGGACCGAGGTCGAGGTAGATTTCCGCTGGGTTACGGACGAAGAGCGCGACCAACTTTTGACCCGCCTGCTCGCAATCTGAGCGCTCTACGAGACCGGCATGGATCGACTTCAGGCGTTCCGGGACACGCGCCGACGGATGCGGTCGGCCTCCACCCCCAGATCGGGATCGCCAATCATCGCGAGGACGAATTCCCGCCCGCCTTGGCGGTCCAGTCGATTAATGGGCCGGAGGAAAAGTATCCGGCTGCTTCCCAGCTCCGGCGTTCGGACAAATCCGTTTCATCTGGCCGACATTGGCTGCTTTGGCGCACGTTGAGAGTGCAGCCGCCAGCGCCTCACGCTCCTGCGGACCGTCCGCGGCCAGATACAGCGCTTCCAGACGATCCCAGTGGGGCGCGGCCCCACGAGTCTCGAAGCTTCTAGCAATCGTTGCCCGAGTCTCGTCGTCGTAACCAGACCTATCTAGGTGTTTGAATGCGATCTCGAATATTCGTGGGTCGGCGTGACGCCGCCCCGTGCCGCGATCTGATGTCTCGGATACACCTGCTTGTTCCAGCGCCTGCGTGAACGGAGCTAGGTTTCGCTGTCTTTGCTCGGCACGGGCGCGGACTGATGCTTCACGCGCATCGACGGCGGCCCGGTACGCGGGGTCGTCTCGATAGCGGGCCTCGAGTTCGGCGTTGACATCACTCGCAGTCTTTGGCGTCACGAGCGCGAGCATATTCGAACTGCCTCGCGAACGGATGGCGGTCGTCATCCGCGCGCAAATCACCCGTGATCGCAGCTCCGCGCCGTCCGCTGCGCGCGATGGCGGATCGACTAAGGGGCAGGACCGAATTAGGGCGAGCGCGTGAAGCTTCGCCGCTGGGTTGTGGCCATGGCGGTCTCCGCTGTGGTCAGAGTGCACCACCGCGGAATCAGAAGGATGCGAGCCGCCCCGGAGACACGAAAACCCGCGGAGATCCGCGGGTTTTCGATCAGTACTGTCTCAACACAGTGCGCGCCCGAAGGGACTCGAACCCCTAACCTTCTGATCCGTAGTCAGATGCTCTATCCATTGAGCTACGGGCGCATGTTGCTCGCTCGCGCGCACAACGTCGTCCAGAATACCTCACGCCCGGCCGCGGCGCGAATCGGCAGCGGAGTCGCTTTCGCCTGCGTCGAGTGCGCGCAACTGGCGCTGCAGGGCGACCCGGCGATACGAGGTGTCGAGCAGCTCGGCGAGCAGGTCCCAGTCGCCGGAGTCCGCTTCCGCACGCAGTGCGAGCCAGCCGTACGCGCCCTCGTATGGAGGGACGAAGACGTCGTCGCGCGGGAGCAACGCCGGGCGCTCGAGCTCGTCGGGGATGAAAAGCACAGCACCGCGGTCATCGTGCGCCGCGCCCACGATCGCGAACTGGCGCTTGCCGGCGCGGAAGGTGCAGCGACCGTGCGAGATCACCTCGGCCAGCTCGGGGTACGGCGCGCACAGCCCACGCACCCGCTGCACGAGCGGATGCTCGGGCGGAAAGGTCATCGAGTGCTCCGAGCCGGCGTCAGTGCCCACGCCGCGAGCGTAGTCGCTGCCGGCGACAGAGTCAGGAGTCGAGCTCGCTCAGGTCGATGCCAGACACGCGGCGAGCCGGTGACTCGTCGGCCACGGCGGGCTCGGCATCCGTCGCCTCTTCGCCGGCGTGATCGTCGCCCGGGCGACGGCGATGCGCGGCCAGGCGAGGCAGGTCGACGAGCCGGATCGACTGCATGCGCGCGGAACGCATGCGCTCGTAGTCGGGGTCGAGCTCGGGGCGCATGCCTTCGACCCGCAGGCGCCGCTGCAGGTTCGCCTCGACGTCGCCCCACGCGGCATCGCGCGACTGCTCGACGAGGGTGCGCACGACGTGCGGGTCATCGGCCATGCGGCGCAGCTCCTTGGCGACGCCGACGTACTGGCGATGGCGTTTGCGGAGGTTGCGCGTGTCGCGATCGCGGTAGTCGTGGGTGCCGTCGGGGTCGCTGAACTTGCCCCACGCCTTCTTGCGCTGGCGCTTGGCGAGCTCGGCCGCCGCCTCCTGTTCCTCGGCGAGCGACAGCAGCGTCTCGCGCGCGAAGGGGCCGAAGCCGGCGACGTCGAACGGCTCGTCGTTGGCGATCGTGCCGACGACGATGCGGTTGCGGATCGTCAGGCGCGCCGCGGCGGACGCGATGGACACGCCCTCGGCGATCGCCTCTGCGGTCTTGCCCATCGCACCTCCCTCGGAAAGGCTAGCGTCCCGTGAGCGCTCACGACTCGGCGAGAATCGTAGGGGGCGGCCGGCGCGAAGGCGGGCGGGGCGACGAGAGGCGGACACATGGGCAGGATGCGGCGGCTGGACGTGCGCGGCAGGACGGCCGTGATCACCGGGGCCGCAGCCGGCATGGGCGCCGAGGTCGCGAAGCAGCTCGCCGCGCGGGGCGCGCGGGTGGCGCTCCTGGACCGCAACGCGGAGGGTCTCGCGTCGGTCGCGGCAGTGCTCGAGGGCACCGGCCACACCACGCACGTCGTCGACCTCACCGACGACGACGCCGTTCTGTCGCTCGCGGCCGAGGTCGAGGCATCCCACCCCCGGATCCAGGCGCTGATCACATGCGCCGGATCGTCGATGCTGGGCGATGTCGACCAGCTGACGATGGAAGAGATGCGCTGGCTGATGGACGTGAACCTGTGGGGCACGGTGAACGTCACGAAGGCGCTGCTGCCGGCGCTCCGTCGCGAGCCGGCGGCCCACATCTCGCACCTCGTCTCGATCTACGGTCTCGCCGCCCCCGCGGGGCGCATCCCGTACGCGATGAGCAAGTTCGCAGTGCGGGGGTTCACCGAGTCGCTACGGCACGAGCTCGAGCGCTCCACCGTCACGGTCGGCGCGATCTACCCCGCGGGCGTGAAGACCGGCATCATCCTGCACGGCCGCTACGCCGCGGCGATCGACCCCGCCGTCGCGCAGCGGGCCGCCGCCGCGCAGGCGGCGATGTACCACACCGAGCCGACGGATGCCGCGGCCCGCATCGTCGACGCGACGGTCCGGCGCCGGCCCCGCACGATGATCGGGCGCGAGTCGCGGCTGGTCGATGTGCTCGTGCGCGTGGCGCCGACCCGGTACTGGTCGGTGATGCGGCGCCCGCTGCGCGATGCCATCGACACGGTGACGCCGCTGCGCTGAGATCCCGCGCCGCCCTGCGCCTGCCCTCCCCGCGTCTGCCCCGTACCAGCGGGCGGCCGTGTAGCAAGCGGTTGCCCAGGGCGCAAGCCCCCTGCTTCGCGACCCGTGTCTTCGTACCGTCGAAGTACGCCCTCACGAGAGGAGACACGCATGGGATTCATGGACGACGCCAAAGAGACGGCCAAAGCCATGGGCGAGAAGGTCAAGGACACGTGGGAAGACACCACCGACCGCATCGGCGACAAGGTCGACGAGATGAAGGCCGAGTCGGAGGCCAAGAAGGCCGAGGCGGAACGCGACTCGGTGAAGGCGCGTAACGACATCAAGGAAGACCTGCGGGACGACACCTGACCCCGCGCCTCACGGCGAGCGCCTCGCCTGACCGCGAAGGGCTCCGAGGCATCGGAGCTCCTTCGTCGTCTGCCCCCGAGCCCCGTCGCGGGGACGGGCGCGGACGCAGCGGACTCGGCGCCGGGGCGCAGACGAGCGACACAGGGCCGCCCGGGGGGCCGGCCCGCGTTCGTCGCCCCCGACGCCGGTCCGCAGCATCAGTGCACCCCGCCGCCGATCAGCGGCTGAGGGGCATCACCGCGTCGACGTGCTCAAGCTTCTCGGGGTTGGCGATCGAATAGATGCGGCTCACCTTCCCGTTCTCGACGGTGACGGTCACCACGCCGGCGATCTCGCCGTCGACATCCATGCGCAGACCGGGCTGCCCGTTGACGAGTATGGGCGACAGCGTCATGCGTCCGGCGTACTTCGCGACTCCGTGCATGAGGTACTTCGCCAGCTTCTCCGCACCGATCACCGGCCGGCGTGCGGCCCCGCGCACGCGACCGCCGCCGTCGGCGACCGAGACCACATCCGGCGCGAGCACATCCATGAGCGCCTGCAGGTCGCCGGTGTTCACGGCCCGCGCGAGCTGCTCCACGACCTGCTCGTGCTCCGACCGCGCGACCTGCACGCGCGGACGCCGGGCCGCGACGTGGTCGCGGGCGCGATGCGCGATCTGCCGCACCGACGCGGGCGACTTCTCGACCGCGTCCGCGATCTCGTCGTAAGGCATGTCGAAGACCTCGCGCAGCACGAACACCGCGCGCTCGGTCGGTGCGAGCGTCTCGAGCACTGTGAGCATCGCGATCGAGACGTTCTCGGCGAGCTCGACGTCGTCGGCCACGTCGGGGCTCGTCAGCAGCGGCTCGGGCAGCCACTCCCCCACGTAGTCCTCGCGCCGTCGCGACACCGACCGGAGGTGGTTGAGCGCCTGCCGCGTGACGACGCGCACCAGGTAGGCCCGCTCGTCGCGCACGGTGTCGCGGTCGACGGCGGCCCAGCGCAGCCATGACTCCTGCAGGACGTCCTCGGCGTCGGCGGCGGAGCCCAGCATCTCGTACGCGACCGTGAACAGCAGGCCGCGGTGCTCGACGAAGGGGTCGGCGGCCCCGGCGGGGGTGCTCATGCCGCCGAGCCTACGGGGCTCCGCTCGGCGAGGGGCGGCAGGCCGCATGCGGCCGCATACTCCTCGGAATGGATGCCGAGCGCGATGTTCATGCGCGACGCGGTGTTCATGATCGCGACGCGGGCGGTCAACTCCACGAGCGCGGGAGCGCCGAGTTCGTCGAGCAGCTGCGCCGACATCTCGTCGGTGACCGCAGGCGGCGTCTGGCTCATCGCCTCGGCGTACGCCATGACGCGCCGCTCGAGCGGTGTGAACACCGTCGACTCGCGCCACCGCGGTACCTCGCGCACCTTCGCCTCATCGAGCCCGCGGCGGTGCGCCATGAAGTAGTTGAGGTCGAGGCACGCGGTGCAGCCCACCGTCGCGGCGGTCGCCATGTGCGCGAGCACGCCCAAGCCCTTGTCGAGCTCGTCCCACTTCTCGGCCTTGGCGTTGATGCCCATGAGGCCCTTGAACACCGCAGGGTGGTGCCACAGCACACCTGCCGACTCGGGCACGTCGCCGAGCATCTTGCGCATCGCGAATTTCAGCACACCGCCGTAGACGCCGGTGATCTCGGTCGTGGGGACGCGGGTGGTTCCGGTCATGTCTCCTCCAAGGTGGGTCCTTGAACATGAAGACACCGGTCGTGCCCGCGGTGTGACATCCGCGCCCGGAACGAACCTCAGGCGATGGCCGCGATGCGCCAGGAAGCGGTGGCGGATGCCTCGGGCTCGACCACGATGAGCCCCGCGTCGTAGGCGTAGCGCGAGGCGTTGAACGCGTCGGGCGCGCACGTCATCGGCTCGACTGCGAGGCCCAGCCGGCTCTGCGCGGGCTCGGGCTTGTCGGCGGTGTGCACCTGCACCCACGGGCACGCGGAATCCCACGACATCGAGACCCCCGTGCCGTCGGCGACCGTCACGCGCACGGTCGTCGTGCCGTCGTCGTCGCGGACGAGCCCGGTGTACGCGTGGTCGATCTCGGCCGCGCCGATGCGCCGCGCAGTGCGGAAGTCGAAGCGCTCCGGGTCCTCCGCGTCGACCCCGACGAGCTCGGTCGGGATGAGGCGGTCGGGCGTGACAGCGAGCACCTGCTGGGCCGGCAGCTCGAGGGTCCAGTCGTCGACGCGGCCGTCGCCGGCGACGAGGTACGGGTGGGGGCCCGTGCCCCACGGCGCCGGCTCGGTGCTCTCGTTGCGCGCGGTCACCGACTGCGTGAGCCCGTCAGGGCCCAGCTCGAAGCGCGTGATGACGATGATCCGCCACGGGTACGCGGTCTGCGGCTGGACGACCGCGGCGAGGGTCACGTGGTCGGGGCCCTTGTCGATCGCCTCGAAGTCGAGCCAGGTCGCGAGCCCGTGCAGGGCGTGGGAGCGCGCCGGCTCGGTGAGTGCCAGCTGGAACTGGCGCCCGCCGAACGAGTAGGCGCCGTCGACGACGCGGTTCGGCCACGGCGCCAGGGTCGCGCCGCGGTGCGCGGGGCGCACCTCGTCGGCGTCGAACGGCACCACGAGATCACGCCCGCGGTGCGTCAGCGAGCGCAGCGTCGCGCCGACGCTCGCGATGACCGCCTCGTAATCGCCGGCGCGGAGCGCGTGCTGGGTTCCGGATGCGGGGGTTCGAGCCATGAGTGAGTTTCCCTGGATGGTCGGTGGAGAAGGCGACCCTCAGTATCCCGCGAGCGGCGCGGGTTCCGCGACCGGAACCCGCGCCGTGCGGAGCGACCGAGGTCTACTGGCAGGTGGCGGCCGGCACGATCGTCGTCGACGAGTGGGTGCGGCCGTCGCCCGCCGTGGCGGTCACGGTCACGGTGCCGGCGACGATGGCGGTGGCACGCGTCGTGAAGCTGACCGAGACGGTCTTGCCCGCGGCGAGCGACACCGTCTTGCTGCCGTAGCGACCCTCGACCGTGACCGAGGCGGTGACGTCGTCGCGGTTGGAGACGCTGACGACTTCGGTGACCTTGCCGGCGACGCAGCGCGTGATGGCGGTGGCCGCGAGGTCGAGGCCGAGCGACACCGTCTCCGAGGTCGAGACGGCGACCAGGTCGTCGCCGTAGCCGTCGTAGTGCGCCGTGACCGACGACACACCGTCGGGCACGTCGACGGTCGCGGTGCCGCCGTCCAGGTCGACGGTGGCGCTCCACTGGCCGCCCGAGAACGTCACCGTCCCGGCGACCTCGCCCTCGTCGGCCGCGGTCACCCGGGCTGTGGCGGTGCGGCCGTCGACGGTGAGCTCGGTGACCGAGTCGACCGCTTCGACGGCGGTCCAGCCGTGCATCGCGTCGAGCACGGACTGCGTCACGCTCACGAACGAGCCGTGTCGCGGGCTCGCCGGCAGGCCGCCGATGGGCCGGACGTTCCACTCCGCCCGGTGCGACAGCCGGTCGGCCTGCGTGCTGGACGCGATGGCCTGCTCCGACGTGACGAACGCGCGGTAGCCGCCCGCCCCGTAGTTGTCGACGAGGAACACGTACCCGTCGCCCGCCGCGTTGTTGTTCGGGTCGCCGTCGTTCAGCTTGACCACCTGCGGACCCTCACCCGACTGCCCGGTCTCGAGGCTCGTCATCCGGGTGTCGGTGAGCTGCCACGTCGTCTCGGGGTTACCCGACCAGTTCGACTGCGTCGTGGGAGACGTGAGCACCTTCGACCGCTCCAGGAAGATGTCCTTGCCCGCCTCCAGGATGCCGGCCGCGCCGCTCTCCTCGTTCTTGGTGAATCGGTAGTAGTAGTCGCCGATCCTCGTCACCGTGGAGTCGATCCGCGCGTACCCGGTGTCCTGCCACGTCGCCGGCGGATACGTGAACGTCTTGAAGTCTCGCGTCAGGACGTAGAACATGCGCGCGTAGAGCTTGTCGGTGTTCGTGTGGCTCGCGTCGGAGTACAGGCGCGAGGCGAAGAACACCACGTACGACTGCAGCTCGTCGTCCCAGTACGCCTCCGGCGCCCACGTCATGCCGGCCTCGGGCTGGTTGATCGTGATGCCGGCGTTCTCGCCGTTCGTCCGAGTCCATTCGACCAGATCCGTCGACTCCCACACGTGCACCTTGAGGCTGCCCGCGGACTGCGCGGGCCCCCAGCCGGTGCCGCAGCCGATGCAGAGGTCGGTCGCGATCATGTAGTACTTGTCGCCCTGGCTCGAGCGGAGGATGTACGGGTCGCGCAGGCCCTTCGTGTCGGCGGTCGACGTGATCACGGCGCTGCCGCCGTTGACGGGCGAGAACGTGAAGAAGTCGTTGCCCGAGGTCGCCGCCTGGTAGATCTTCTCGTCGCTGTCGGACTTGAAGTACGCCGCGGCGTAGCCCCTGTCGGGCGCCCAGCGGCCCTTCTCGGCGACCGACACCTGGAACGTGCGCTGCGCCGTCTCGCCGTTGAGCGTGGCGGTCGCGGTGAGGGTGACCTCGCGGTCGCCCGAGCCGTACGCCGGCCGCGTCACCAGGCCGCCCCCGCGGTAGGGGTCCGCTGCGCCCACGGCGGGCGCCGCGTACGAGGCATCCGTCGGCGTCACCAGCTGCGGGTCGGACGACGTCCACGCGATCGACGCGCCGTTGACGGCGCCCGACGTGACCAGCGGCAGGTGCTCGGTGGTGCGCGCGGCGAGCGAGATCGCGTCGAGGTCGGCCGAGACGGCCGGTGCGAGCACCGTCACCTCGAATGTGAGCGTCGTGCCGAGCGAGGTCGTGGCCGTGAGCGTCGCCGACGCGTTCTCGGTGATCGTCCGCGTGACGACGCCGGTGGCCGACACGATCTCGGGGGCCGACGAGGCCCACGTGAGGCTCACGCCGTTGACGGATGCCGGAAGCGTCAGCTTGCTCGACACGCTGTCGAGTGCGGGGTTGGCGCCCAGCATGACGGCGAGCACGTCGCCGCGCAGCAGTGCGGCCGTCGCCGCGGTCTTCTCAGCGGCGGTCGGCATGCTGGCGGTGACCTCCTCGGCGGTGAGGGCGACATCCCACACCTTCACGTCGGCGACGTCGGCACGCAGGAGCGGGTCGCCCTGGTACAGGGACCGGCCCAGATAGCCCAGCACGCTGCCGCTCGGGATGATCGAGCTGAGCGAGCGCGCGTGCGTGAGCGTCGAGATCACGGCACCGTCGCGGTACAGCGTCAGCGTACTTCCCGAGCCGACCATCGTGAGGGTCGTGAAGCCCGGGTTGAGGCCGCCGCCCGCGGGCATGCGCGACTCGCCGTTGTCGGTGCCCGACTTCACGCGGATGGCGGCGAGCACCTGGTTGGTGTAGCCGCCCTGCGCCGATCGCGGGCTCAGGAAGATGTGATTGCCGAGCTGGGTGGTGTTCCACGGTCCGACGCCGTCGCCGATCACCCAGCCGAAGTGGTTGGCCGCGGTCTGCGTCGAGACCGTGTACTCGACCGTGAAGTCGTTGTCGGCGCCGGTCACGAGCCCCTGCGGCAGCGATGCGTAGCCGTCGGCGCGGAACCGCAGCACGTCGTCACCGGCCGCGTCGGCGAACGACGCGTCGGTGAGGCCCGTGAGCGCGGCGTGGCGCCCGTTGCCCGACACGTCGAGCAGGCTCCCGCCCGCGTGCGACATGTCGTAGTGCGCCGTGGGTGCGGGCACCTCGGCCGCGGTCGCCGCCAACGGTGCCGTGAAGCCCATCAGCGACACGGCGACGGATGCCGCGACACCCGCTGCGATGGCGCGTCGGCGCGCGGCGCGCGCGGGGAGGGTCGGTTGCGTTCTCATCGGTGAGAGCTCCTCGGGTCGGGTCGGGTCGCGCGCTCAGAGTCCCTGAGCGAGCCGGTAGTACGCCTGGTTCCACCGCAGCTCGCGCTGGAACGCGTGGACGGTGGTGTCGTCGTCGATGACGGCGAGCTCGGTGCCGGCGATCTCGGCGAAGTCGCGGAAGACCTCGAGGCCGACGGCGGTCGTCATGACGGTGTGGTGCGCGGCGCCCGCGGTCAGCCAGCACGCGGCGGAGGTGGCGAAGTCGGGCTGCGGCTTCCACACCGCGCGGCCCACGGGAAGCTTCGGCAGGTCAGGGGCGTCGACGTTCTCGACGACGTTGGCGACCAGGCGGAACCGGTCGCGCATGTCGCTCATCGCGACCACGAGCGCGGGACCGGGGTCGGCGGTGAAGACCAGCCGCACCGGGTCGTCCTTGCCGCCGATGCCGAGGGGGTGGATCTCGAGGCGCGGCTTCGCGGTGGTCAGCGACGGCGACACCTCGAGCATGTGCGCACCGAGGATCTTCTCGTCGCCGGCGACCAGGTCGTACGTGTAGTCCTCCATGAGGCTCGCGCCGCCGGGCAGTCCCGCGCCCATCACGTTCGCGACGCGCACCAGGATCGCGGTCTTCCAGTCGCCCTCGGCGCCGAACCCGTACCCCTCGGCCATGAGCCGCTGCACCGCCAGGCCCGGGAGCTGCTTCAGCGCGCCGAGGTCTTCGAACGAGGTCGTGAACGCCCCGAATCCGCCCTCCTCGAGGAACGACCGCAGGCCGAGCTCGATCGCCGCGCCGTCGCGGAGCGACTGGTGACGCTCGCCGTCGGGGAGGAGCTCGGAGGCGACGTCGTACGACTCCAGGTACTCCTCGACCAGGGCGTCGATGTCGGCGTCGGTCGCGGCATCCACCGCCTCGGCGAGCTCGTTCACACCCCACGTGTTCACCTGCACGCCGAACCGCAGCTCCGCCTCGGTCTTGTCGCCCTCGGTGACCGCGACGTAGCGCATGTTGTCGCCGAACCGCGCGAGCTTGAGGGTGCGGGCGGCCGTCCAGCCCGCGGCGGCGCGCTGCCAGTCCTCGACCTGCTGCCGCACGGCCGGGTTCGACACATGGCCGACCACGGTCTTGCGCGCGACGCCCAGGCGCGTCTGGATGTACCCGAACTCGCGGTCGCCGTGCGCGGCCTGGTTGAGGTTCATGAAGTCGAAGTCGATGTCGGCCCACGGCAGCTCGACGTTGGCCTGGGTGTGCAGGTGCAGCAGCGGCTTCTGCAGCGCGTCGAGGCCCGCGATCCACATCTTCGCGGGGCTGAACGTGTGCATCCACGCCATCACGCCGATGACGTCGTCCCGGGCGTTCACCTCGAGCGCGAGGCGGCGGATCGAGTCGCTGTCCTTCAGAACCGGCTTCCATACGACCTTCACCGGAAGCCCCGACAGCCCGTCGACGACGGCCTGCGACTGCTGCGCCACCTGGCGCAGCGTCTCCTCGCCATAGAGGTTCTGGCTGCCGGTGACGAACCACACCTCGTACGAGTCGAGGGAGGTGGCGAGAGGCTGACGGGTCATGCGGTGTGTCCTTCGGTGATTCCGGTCGTTGAGCCAGGAGGCCAGCGACGAGTCGTAACGGTCTAGAGGGCGCGGACGGCCGCGGCCTCGACGGCGAGCCCCGCGCGGTACCGCGAGAGGTAGGCGGCGAACCCGGGCACGTCCTCGGGGTCGGGCTCGACGATCGCGAAGTCGGCGCCGCCGAACACGCGCTCGCGCAGGTACGCGTCGAGGTCTGCCTCGCCCGCGGCCGACAGGTACGCCGCGAGCACCGCGATGCCCCAGGCACCGCCTTCCGAAGCGGTCTCGCCGACGGCGACCGGCGCACCGATCGCACCGGCGAGGAACCGCTGCGCGACTCCCGCGGTGCGGAAGATGCCGCCGTGCGCGAACATCCGATCGAGCGCGACACCCTCCGTCTCGAGCACGCGCATCCCGAGGGCGAGCGTGCCGAACACGCCGTACAGCTGCGCCCGCATGAAGTTCGCGAGGGTGAAGCGGCTGTCGGGCGTGCGCACGAACAGCGGCCGGCCCTCGGTGAGGCCGGCGATGGGCTCGCCGGCCAGGTGGTTGTAGGCCAGCAGGCCCCCGGCATCCGGGTCGCCGTCCAGCGCCTCGCGGAAGAGGGCCTCGAACACCTCGTCGGCGTCGAGCTCGCCGCCGGTCACCCCGGCGAACCGCTCGAACAGGCCGACCCACGCGGCCAGCTCGCTCGCCCCGTTGTTGCAGTGGACCATCGCCACCAGGTCGCCCGCCGGCGTCGCCACCACATCGAGCTCGTGGTGCACGCGCTGGAGCGGCCGCTCGAGCACGACCATCGCGAAGATGCTCGTGCCCGCGCTCACGTTGCCGGTGCGCGGGGCGACCGAGCAGGTCGCCACCATGCCGGTGCCGGCGTCGCCCTCGGGCGGGCAGAACACCGCGCCCGGCTGCAGCGCACCGCTGGGGTCGAGCAGCGCGGCGCCCTCGGCGGTGAGCTCGCCGGCAGGCTGCCCCGCGACGAGCACCTCGGGGAGCAGGTCCGAGACGTGCAGCCCGTACGCGCGATCCGCCACGAGCCGGTCGAACTTCTCGATCATGCCGAGGTCGTAGTCGCGGGTGGCCGGGTCGATCGGGAACATGCCCGACGCGTCGCCGATGCCGAGCACCTTGCGCCCGGTGAGCCTGAAGTGGACGTAGCCGGCGAGCGTCGTGAGGAAGCGCACGTCGGGGATGTGGGGCTCCTCGTCGAGCACCGCCTGGTAGAGATGCGCGACCGACCAGCGCAGCGGAATGTTGGCCCCGAACAGCTCCGACAGCACCGCCGCAGCCCGGTCGGTGTTGGTGTTGCGCCACGTGCGGAACGCCGTGAGCAGTTCGCCGCTCTCGTCGAACGCGAGGTAGCCGTGCATCATCGCCGACACGCCGATCGCGCCGAGCCTGTCGAGTCCGACGCCGTGGGTCCGCCGCACGTCGGCGACGAGGTCGGCGTACGCGGCCTGCAGGCCGGTCCACACGTCCTCGAGCGTGTACGTCCACAGGCGCTCGACGAAGCGGTTCTCCCACGCGTGGCTGCCGACGGCGAGCACGGTCGACGGGTCGTCGGCGAGCACCAGGCACGCCTTGATGCGGGTGGAGCCGAGCTCGATCCCGAGCACCGCGCGTCCGTCCTGGATCGCCGCCGCGACGTCGGCCTGCTGCATCCCGGTCATCGCCTCTCGTCCCCGGTCTGCCCGTAGACGTTCTGGTACCGGTCGTACAGGCGGTCGATCGCGTCCTGCGGGATGGGGATCAGCGGACCCGCCTCACGGGCGAGGTGCACGGTGCGGGCCACGTCCTCCACCATGACCGCGGCCTTGACCGCGTCCTTGGCCGAGGTGCCGATCGTGAAGGGGCCGTGATTCTGCATCAGCACGGCACGGGAGCGGTGGCCCGAGAGCGTCTCGACGATGCCGCGGCCGATCGAGTCGTCGCCGATGATCGCGAACGGTCCGATCGGGATGGGTCCGCCGAACTCGTCGGCCATCGCCGTGATGACGCACGGGATCTCCTCGCCGCGCGCCGCCCACGCCACCGCGTAGGTGGAGTGCGTGTGCACGACTCCCCCGACGTCGGGCATGTTCCGATACACGTACGCGTGCGCCGCGGTGTCGCTCGACGGCGACCGGTCGCTGCCGGGCGTGCCGGGGATGACGTTGCCGTCGAGGTCGCACAGGATCATGTTCTCGGGCGCGAGGTCGTCGTACGAGACGCCCGAGGGCTTGATGACGAACAGGTCGGCGCCGGGCACGCGGCCCGAGACGTTGCCGCCGGTCCAGACGACGAGCCCGTACCGGACGAGCTCGCCGTGGAGCTTCGCGACGTCCTCGCGGACGGCGTCGACGGATGCCTGGACCTCGGGTGTGAGAGCTGCCATCAGCTTGCCCTCCGCCGCGTGAGAACGCGCTGCAGCAGCACGAACACGAGCAGAACGCCGCCCGTGATGATCGTGAGGTATTCGGGGTTGATCGTGCCGTCCTTCGTGATGATGAGACGCATGGCGGCGATCACGAACACGCCGACGACGGAGCCGAGGATGTAGCCGTAGCCGCCCGTGAGCAGTGTTCCGCCGATGACGACGGCCGCGATCGCGTCGAGCTCCCAGCCGATGCCGGTGACGTTCTGCGCCTTGCCGCCGACTTCAGCGGTGTAGACCACCGCCGCGAGGCCGGCCAGCGCGCCCGAGATGATGTAGATCCCCACCCGCGTCCGCGCGACCGGCAAGCCCATCAGACCCGCCGACGACTCGTTGCCGCCGATGGCGTAGACCGTGCGCCCGCTGCGGCTGCGGTGCATGTAGAACATCCCGCCCAGCACCACCAGCACGGCGATGATCAGGCCGGGGGTGATGGTGAGGTCGTTGACCTTGGGCCCGTCGATGAGCTTCCAGTCGGTGGCCAGCAGGTGGATGGGCGAGTTCTCGGGCGCCTGGATGGGCGTGGTCGAGAGCATCGAGGCCAGTCCGCGGGCCAGGAACATCATCGCCAGCGTCGCGATGAAGGGCTGCACGCTGAAGTACTGGACCATGACGCCTGCGATCACGCCGAAGAGCGCACCGAACAGGATCATGAGGACCATCGATGCCCAGCCGTCGATGCCGATGTTCATGAGCATCACGCCGGCGACCGAGCTGAAGGCGACGACGGCACCGACGGACAGGTCGATTCCGCCCGAGACGATGACGATCGTCATTCCGACGGCCAGGATGATCGTGGGTGCGAAGCTGATGAGGAGGCTCGACATGGTTCCCGCGTGGAACACCCGGCCGTACGCCACCTCGGCGTAGATGAGCATGCCGAACAGCAGCACGAGCGCGGCGAGGGTCGGGATCAGCGTCTGATTGCGCTCCCAGAGGCGAGCCAGACCACCGGCGACCGCGGTGTTCTTGGTCTCCGCCAGGTTGGGGACGGGGGGTATTGCTTCGGCGAGCGTGCGCGTAGAGCTCATGCGACGACCTCCTTCGAGACGGGCGGCGTGCCCTGTTCCGCTGCGGGTCGAGTCGGCCCGCTGGATCTGCGTGACGAGCCGCCGAAGGCCCACGAGCGCACGCGCTCCGACTGCAGCAGCACGAGGACGATGATGACGACGGCCTTGAAGGCCGGCGTCGCGGCGGCAGGGATGCCGAGGAAGAGCACGGTCTTGTTCAGGGTCGCGATGAGGAGCGCCCCGACGGTGGATCCCACGATGGAGAACTTGCCACCGGCGAGCGAGGTGCCGCCGATGACGACGGCGAGGATCGCATCGAGCTCCATCAGGTTGCCCGTGCCGCCTACGCTCACCGTCATCACTTCCGAGACGCTGAACAGGCCGCCGACCGCGGCGAGTGCAGCGGAGAGGACATAGACGCCGAACAGGATGGGCCGGGGCCGGATACCGGCGAGCCGGCTCGCGTGCGGGTTGATCCCGATGGACTCGATCATGAGACCGAGCGCCGTGCGGCGCATCGCGAGCGCAATGAGCAGGACGATCGCGATGGCGAGCACGAAGCTGGTCGGGATGCCGAAGATCTGTCCGTTCGCGAGAAGGCGGAAGGGCTCGTTCGTGGCGTTGGTGTTCTGCCCGCCGGTCACGACGCGGGCGATCCCGCGGGCGGCGAGCATCATGATCAGCGTCGTGATGAACGGTTGCAGCCCGACGACCGACACCAAGAAGCCGTTGATCGCGCCGAGGACCATCGCGAGCACGACCGCCAGGCCGATCGCCGCGAACATCGCGCCGATGGGTGACGATCCGTCCAGGCTGCGAAGCGTCTCCATGGCGACCGCCCCGCCGACCGCCATCATCGAACCGACGGAGAGGTCGATCCCGCCCGTGGCGATGACGAACGTCATGCCGAGCGCGATCATGATGATCGGCGCCGACACGCGCAGGATGTCGAGCACGTTGCCCGTGAGCATTCCCGTCGTCGGGTTGATGCTGAGCGCGAGGTACGCCGGGTTCTTGATCGAGTTGATCAGCAGCAGCAGCGCGATGCCGACGATGCCCCAGAACCAGGGCGTGCGCAGCGCGGTCTTCACGCGATTCATGACGCGCTCCCTTCATGGTTGGCGGCGGATTCACCGGCGACCACCTCGTCGGCAAGCGCATCGACGGTCTTCTCCGCCACATTGCCGGACTCTGTGGCGATGACCGAGACGATGCTCTCGGCGGTGACTTCGGGCCCGTTGACGACTTCACCGACCTTCTCGTGGTCCTTGAGGATGACGATCCGCTCGGAGAGTCGAACCACCTCTTCCAGCTCGGAGGAGATGAACACCACGCCCATCCCGCCTTCGGCGAGTTCGGCGACGGTCTCCTGGATGTCGGCCTTGGCGCCGACGTCGATACCGCGCGTCGGCTCGTCCAGCAGGAGCAGGTGCGGGTTGGTGGCCAGCCAGCGGCCGAGCAGCACCTTCTGCTGGTTGCCGCCCGAGAGCAGGCGAATGGGACGGTCGGGGTCGTTCGGGCGGACGCTGAACCGCGCCATGTACGTCTTCACCAACTGATCGACCTCGCGGGCGGGGACACGGCGGAGCCAGCCGCGCCGGGCCTGGACGGCGAGCATGATGTTCTCGCGGACGCTCAGATCCCCCACGATGCCGTCTTCGCGGCGGTTCTCCGTGGAGTAGGCGATGCCGTGCGCGAGCCCTGCGACGGGAGAGTTCAGCGAGACCTTCTTGCCACGGACCCGGATCGCCCCGGTGTCTGCCTTGTCAGCCCCGGCGATGAGCCTGGCGAGCTCGGTGCGGCCGGCCCCCAGGAGCCCGGCGAACCCGACGACCTCGCCGGCGTGGATCTCGAGGTTCGTGGGCTCGATCGCTCCCTTGCGACCGAGGTCTTCGGCGGCGAAGAGCGGAGTGACGCTGCGGTCGCGCTGCTGCGTCTGCCGGTTGGAGCCGAGGGCGCGGAGCGCCTCGAAGTCCTTGCCGATCATCTTCGAGATGAGTTGCGTGCGGTCGAGGTCGCGCTTGAGGTACTCGCCGACGAACTTGCCGTTCCGCAGGACCGTGATGCGGTCGCTGATCGCGTAGACCTGGTCGAGGAAGTGCGAGACGAAGAGGATCGCAACACCCTGGTCGCGGAGGCGGCGGATCACGTCGAAGAGCACCTCGACCTCGTTCGCATCGAGGCTGGAGGTGGGCTCATCGAGGATGAGCACCTTGGAGTTGGTGACCATCGCGCGGCTGATGGCGACGAGCTGCTGCAGCGCGATGGAGATCGATGACAGGGGTGCGCGAGGGTCGAGGTCGCCGAGACCCATCCGGGCGAGGGCTTCACGGGCGCGGGCATAGGTCTTGCGCCAGTTGACGCCCGTCCAATCGTGCACCTCGTGCCCGAGCATGACGTTCTCACCGATGGTGAGGTTCGTGCACAGGTTGACCTCCTGGTACACGGTGGAGATTCCCGCCGCCTGAGCGGATGCGGTGCTGTTGAAGTGCCTCACCTGTCCGGCCACGACGATCTCGCCGGAGTCGATCTGGTAGACGCCGGTGAGCGCCTTGATGAGAGTGGACTTTCCGGCGCCGTTCTCCCCCATGAGGGTGTGGACTTCACCGGGAAGCAGCCGGAAGCTGACGTCGTCGAGCGCCTTCACTCCCGGAAAGCTGATGGACGCGTTTCGGACCTCGACGATCGCGATCGGTTCAATCATGGCTGCTGGATTCCTTCGTCACTGCGCGGGCTCGTACGGGGACGGAAACGAGTACGAGCGGGGGCCGCCGGAACGGCAAACCCCCGCTCGCATCACTTCTCGTCCGGTCGACGGGGTCGGGTCAGAAGCCCTTGCCCTCTTCGATCGCGGCCTGCGCGGCCTCGGGCGAGTTGAAGGTCTCACCCTCGACGATGATCGTCTTCTCGACGTCGTCGCCCGCGAGCGCGTCGTTGACCGCCTGCACGGCGAGGTCGCCGAAGAAGGGGTTGTACTGAGCGACGAAGCTCAGCTCGCCGGCGGCGAGCGCCTCGAGAGCCGGCGTGGTGCCGTCGATCGTGGCGATCTTGACGTCGGTGCCGGGGACGAGACCCGCGGCGCTGACGGCAGCGGCCGCGCCGATGCCCATCTCGTCGTTCTGGGCGAAGATGAACTGAAGGTCGGGGTTCTCCTTCAGCACGGTCTCGATGACCGACTTGCCCTCGTCAGCCGTCCAGTTGGCGGTCTGCGCGCCGATCTTGTTCCAGCCGTCCTTGCCCTCGATCGCTGCATCGAAGCCCTCGTTGCGCTCGTTGACGACCGACAGGCCGGGGACGCCCTCGAGCGTGAAGTAGTTCGCGCCCTCCGGGAAGGTCTCGACAGCCCACTCGCCGACCATGCCGGCGACGTTCACGTTGTCGGGGGCGATGCGGGTGACGTACAGGTCGTCGCTGGCCTCGACACCGCGGTCGAGCAGGATGACGGGGATCTCGGCCTCCTGGGCCAGCTCGAGCGAGTCCTCCCAGCCCGAGGCCTCGGTCGCGGTGAGGAGGATGACGTCGACCTCGTCGTTCACGAACGTCGCGAACGCGTCGATCTGCGACTTCTGGTCGGTGGGGCTGGCCGCGGGAGCGTACTTCAGGTCGAAGCCCGCCTCCTCGGTGAAGGCGTCCTTGATCGCCTGCTCGTTGGCATTGCGCCATCCGCCCTCGGGGCCGACCGCAACGAAGCCGACCGTGGTGAGCTCGTCGCCGGACCCGCCGTCGCCGGAACCGCCTGCGTCGCCGCCGGCGCAGCCGGAGAGGCCGAGCGCGAGGGCTCCCGCACCGACGAAGCCGATCAGGCCGAGCATCCGCTTCTTGTTTGACATCTTTTCTCCTCCTTGAGACTCTCCGACGTTCCCGGTCAGAGAGAAGTCCCTGTGCCCCAGGCGGGACACTCTCGGGTGTGCTCGTCCATTGTGCGCGCTAACATGCTCGCGCGCAACTGCCATTTCGGGATTTGTTACGCCACCGTTACCGCGAACATTAACACGCGTCCGTGAGCGGACACATCGGATGCCGCGACCGCCGCGCACGGCGGGTCCGCGCGCCGCGGTCGGCGGCGCGCCACCGGCTCAGGAGCGGGGCGCCGAGGTCGAGCGCCGCACCACCAGTCGGGGCTCGATGATGTCGTGCTCGGTGACGTCCTCGCCCTCGATCGCGGCGATCAGGATCTGGAGTGCGAGCGCGCCGAGGGCGGCGAAATCCTGCCGCACGGTCGTCAGCGGCGGCAGGAAGTGGCGCGCGTCGGGGAGGTCGTCGAAACCCACGACGCTCACGTCGTCGGGCACGCGCAGGCCGCGTTCGGCGAGCCCGTGGACGACACCCAGCGCCATCTGATCGTTCGCCGCGAACACCGCGGTCACCTCGGAGAAGTCGTGGGTCTTGCCGAACGTATAGCCGTAGTCCGACGTCCAGTCGCCGACGACCGGCGGCGCGATCGAGAGCCCGGCGTCGGCGAGCGCGTCGCGCCAGCCCTGCTCGCGGGCCCGCGCGTCGTACCAGTCGAGGGGTCCGGACAGGTGCGCGATCGAGCGGTGACCGAGCTCGATGAGGTGCATCACGGCAGTCATGGCGCCGGCACGCTGATCGACCGCGGCCGTGTGCATCTCGGCATCCGGCTCGGCCTTGATGACGAGGGTCGGCAGGCCCGTGCTCTGCTGGCGCAGCAGGTCGAGCGACGAGGCGCGGGGCGCGATGACGCAGAGCGCATCGACGCCCTGGGTGACGAGCTCCACCACCCCGGTGTCGATCTTCGACTCCTCGTCGTCCGAGATCGAGAAGGCGCTGATCGCGTAGCCGGCGTCGCGCGCGGCGCTCTCGATGGCGCGCAGCGTGCTGTTCGGGCCCCACTGCACCGGGCTGTCGACGAGGACTCCGATGCGCATCGCCCGGCGCGTCGCGAGAGCACGCGCGATGGAGCTGCGCGTGTAGTTCATCTCGTCGATCGCCTGCAGCACGCGCTCGCGAGTGGACTCGCGGATGTTCGGGTGGCCGTTGAGCACGCGCGACACGGTCATGTGCGAGACGCCTGCCTGCTTGGCCACGTCATAGATGCTGGGGCGCTGCCAGCCTCGCGTCGCCTGATCCGACATGGCCGATCACCTCGCTCTCTTGCTCTGCACATCGTAGAGGTCGCCCGTGCTGGGAAGGGACGACGCCACGACGGGAGCGAGAAGCAGCGCGTGCGGACCTGCCAGCGCCGACACGACTGCGACCACGACACCCTGCACGAATGCGTCGGCGGGCGCCGCGGGTGCGGCATCCGCCGTCGAGGACGACGCGACGTCGGTCTTCCCCGGCTTGCCCGGCTTATCGGGCTTCTCGGGCTTCTCTGGTTTGCCCGGGTTGCCGGGGTTGCCGGGGTGGTTGTCGGGATTGCCGGGATGACAGGGCGCGTCGGGCGGGCCGGGCCGGCCGGCGTGGCCCGGCTTTCCGGGCTTGGGGCCCTTGCCGGGCGGCCACGTGCAGTCGAGCGGGGCGATCTCGACCGAGATCGTCACGCCCTCCGAGTCGGGATCGGGCTCGTCCGCCGCAGCCGGAAGCCCGGGTGCGAGCAGCAGCGAGCCCACGAGGGCGACGCCCGCGACCACGGCGGTGAACGACGTGCGATGACGACTCACGGGGCGTCCACCTTCTCGGCCTCGCGGCGGCCGGCCTCGCGCGCCTCGGCGACGAGCGCATCGATCCGTCGGCGCGAGCGGGTGCGCCCACGCAGCACCGCCCAGATCACGAGCGCGAGGCCCGCGAGGATGATGAGCTGCGGCCAGGGCACGGCCCACGCCGGCACGCTGGCGACGACGGGCGTGAGGGTCGAGCTCTCGCCGTCCATCGTGACGACGATCGGCGAGAGCGTGACGGTGGTGGGCACGACGAACAGCGGCCACACGTCCTCGACGACGGCCGTGAGCGTGCGGGTGTCGCCCGGGAGCAGTTCTTGACGGATGCCGTCCTCGGCCGGGAAGACGACGCTCCGGCCGCCCGCCTCGACGGCGCCTTCGGCGATGAGCCGCGTGTTGCCCTCGTTCACGACGTCGAACGTCACCGTGATCTCGCCGGGACGGAACGGATTCCACGACAGCGCGTACTGCGCCCCGAGGTCGGTGACGGCGGCGGCCGGGGCGATCTCACCGGTCACGCGCGTGAGCACGCGAAAGCCGACGCGGCTCTCGACGCCGACGCTCGTGCCGCCGTCGCCGGTCTGCACAGACAGCACCGACGCCGTGATGCCGGCGGCGTGGTCGCCCGGCTCGGCGGTCTCGGGCACGGCGATCCCGAACGGCACGACGACGGTCGCACCGGGCGCGACGGTGACCTCGTCGGGGATCGAGATCCAGGTGCCGGAGTCCACCGACTCCTGATCGGCGGGCAGGATGTCGAAGCGACCGGTGCGGGTGTAGAAGCCGTCCGCGGCCGTCAGCCGGAAAGTCACCTCGTCGGCGCTGACATTGCGCACCGCGAAGTGGTCCGAGACCGTCTCGCCCGGATCGACGTCGAGCTCGACGGCTGTGCGGCCATCGGGTCCGTTCTCGTCGGCGGGCGTGACCGACCAGCGGACGGTCGGCTGCCCGGCGGCGTCGTCGGTGTCATCGGCGAACGCGGGCGCGCTCGCCGATGTGAGCGTCGCCACGAGCGCTGCGACGAGCAGCACCCGGTGGAGCACGGTGGTGCGGTGCGGGAATTCGGGCAAAGTGCGGGTCCAGACGTCAGGGTCGGGGCCGTGCGTGCGCGGCCCCGACCCGATTCAACACGATTGCGTGGTCGACGTGTCAGCTCGCGTCCTCCCACAGGGTCAGCGTGAGCGTCGCCGAGTAGCTGCCCGGCGCGACGGTGGACGGCGTCTTCAGGAACAGGTCGGCGTTCGCGGACCACGATCCCGTCGGACGTGCGTCGCTGGAATCGAGGCTCATCGCGAGCAGCTCCTCGCCGGTGAGGCCGACGCCATTGGGACCGCCGTCGATCACGGTGTCGACCACCGGCCCCTCGGCGACCTCACCCGCGGGCGCCTCGGTGAGCAGGCGCGGCGCCCAGCCCAGGTAGTCGGCGGTGATGGTGTCGCCGCCCACGGTCGAGAACGACGACGACTGCCCGGTCACGTACCAGAAGACGCCCTCGGGCACGGTCTCGCGGTCGTCGGTCACGGTGACCGTCGGAAGCAAGCCGTTGAACTGACGGACGCCTTCGGCCGGGGCGTCGCCCTCGGTGAGCGTCGTCGAGTCGCTCGCGACCGACATCGTCAGCGCTCCGACCGGCTCCTGCGGCGTGATCTCGACGTTGACGCTGACGTCCTCGCCCTCGCCGACCTCGTCTGCGATCGCGGCACCGGCGGCACCGATCAGCATCACGCTGCCGACGACGCCGACCGCCGTGCGGACCAGCAGGCCCTTCTTGTTCATGCGTTTCTCCAATCCCCGGCCGGCAGCTGCGCCGTCCGACTTCGCGAGCGACCGGACCGTCCGGCCTTCGGGTCTCGCACGATCTCCAGCCCCGGCCGAATGCACCGTCGTACGGTCGACGACGGATGCTGCGGCATCCGTCGTCACCGTCGTCACAGGTCCGGACGACCGGTGCGCGACAGGGTGCGCCGACGACGTCACCCGCGACTGCGGGGTGGTCTGCTGGAGCATCTGGCACCTTTGCGTACGGATCCTTCGATGGATCGGCGGGCTCTCGCGATGATGTTACCGAGAACAGTTAGCGGAAACAAGATCGAGTTCCCGGTGCGCCCCTTCCGGCCGTGATCCGGCGCGGAGGAGCAGGCGACGTCGGCACCACCCGATCCCGCCCGAGTGCCGACTTCGCACATTGATCGATCGACCTTTCCCCCTTGCGCGATGTTACCGCTACCACTACCTTGGCGGCACAAGCCATGCTCGACATCCACGGCGGATGTCGGTCCAACAGGGAGGTTGGCATGCGAGATTCACAGCGTCTGAGACGCCATCAGAGGATGCGACATGCGGGTCTATCGGCCGTCGCAACTGTCGCAGCCGGGGCGATCGCTCTCGGCGGAGTGGCGCCGGCTCACGCCCTCGATGACTTCGGGCTGGGTGACCCAGTTCTCGAGCTCATGTTCGAGAACACCGTCGCCGACAGCAGCCCGCTCGCTCATCCGACGGCGCTGAAGGGCCACAACGGCTCTGCGACGTTGAACTACGAGTACGTGCCGGGAGTGAAGACAGAGACGGCTGCGCTCAAGCTCGGCGGAAGCACCTACCTCGACCTCGGCACGAGCAGCGAGCTCGTGCCGTCCGAACTCACGCTGTCGTTCTGGTTCAAGCCCACGGCGGCGATGGGGTCGGGAGAGCAGATCATCTCGTGGAACAAGCGGGCCTACAACAGCGCCGGCTGGTACGCATCATCGGTCAACGCCACCAACCCCCTCCTGTTCTCGTTCGGGCAGGGCGGTGGACAACCGCACGAGGTGCGCGCCGCGTCCACCGATCGGGCGGCGTTCTTCCCGGTCGGCGAGTGGACGCACATCACGGCGACCTACAGCAGCGCATCGAAGCAGTTCGCCCTCTACCGCAACGGCGTGAAGGTGCCCACCTCGGTGCAGACGCCCGTCAGCGCGACCGCGACCGGGATCATCGCCGAAGCCACCCCGGCGCTGCCGAAGTCGATCGGGTACAACGGACCGAACTACAACGGCGGCTACCTGACGTCCGCGCTGGACGACTATCGCCTGTTCGAAGGCGTCGCTGACCTCACCGGCGTCGTCGCGCTCTACGAAGACGGCGGCGGCACGGTGGATCGCGCCGCGATGGCGGCCGAAGGGGCGGCCGGTCTCACGGTTCCGACGACCGCGACCGTCGACCTGACGCTGCCCACCTCCACGTCGAACGGGACGACGGTGTCGTGGTCGTCCTCGCATCCTGAGACGATCGCCCCGTCGGGCAAGGTGGTGCGCCCCGAAGCAGGTCAGGACGACCTCACGGTCACCCTGACCGCACGGGCCAGCTTCCTCGGCGGCCCCACGACGACCAGGACGTTCGAGGTGTATGTTCCCGCCGTGGTCACCCCCATCCAGGACACCGGTCTGGAGGACGTCGTGATCCTGGACGACTACCTGAAGAACGCGCAGGAGAAGGAGATCGAGTACCTCCTCACCCTCGATCCGGATCGCTACCTGCACTGGTTCCGCGTCACCGCGAACTCCTACAAGCCGGGAAGCTTCGCGATCAACACGACCACGTACCCCGGATGGGAGAACGGGTCGGTGACGTGGAACTTCCGAGGTCACTCCTTCGGCCACTACATGTCGGCTCTGGCGATGAACTACGCCAACAGCGACGACCCGACGGTCAAGGCCGACGTCCTCGCGGACCTCGAGGCCACTGTCCGCGGTCTCGCCGCGGTGCAGGACACATATGACGGCACGGCGCGCGCCGGCTACATCGCCCCGTTCCGCGACTCTGCTCTCAATGCGGTCGAAGGACGAGGGACCTCCGATGACCAGGTGATCGTGCCCTACTACAACCTGCACAAGATCCTGGCCGGCCTGCTCGACACGTACGAGTACGTGCCGGGCGAACTCGGGGCGCTCGCGCTCGAGGTCGCCGAGGGCTTCGGCGAGTACATGCACGGACGCGTCTCGACGCTGACCAACAACGCGGCGCTTCTGGGCACCGAGTACGGCGGCATGAATGAGGCGCTGTACGAGCTCTTCGACGTGTCGGGAGGAAACCCTCACTTCAAGACCGCGGCGCAGGCCTTCGACGAGGTCACCCTCTTCCAGTCGCTCGCCAACGGGACTGATGTCCTGCCCGGCCGTCATGCGAACACGACGATCCCGAAGTTCATCGGTGCGCTCAAGCGATACACGGTGTTCACCGAGAACCCCGAGTACTACGAGATGCTCACCCAGTCCGAGAAGGACAACCTGGGGATGTACCTCTCGGCAGCACAGAACTTCTGGCAGACGGTGGTGGATCATCACACCTACGTCACCGGTGCGAACAGTCAGTCGGAGCACTTCCGGGCCCCCGACACGCTGTGGCGGTACGCGACGCAACAGGGATCGACGGGCAACCCTCAGACAGCTGAGACGTGCAACGAGTACAACATGCTCAAGCTGTCGCGCGAGCTGTTCAAGGTGACGCAGGACGTCAAGTACATGCACTACTACGAGAACACGTTCATCAACACGATCGTGTCTTCGCAGAACCCCGACAACGGGATGAGCATGTACTTCAATCCGATGGCCCCGGGGTACTACAAGATCTACGGACCGGCGCCGAGCGAATCCCAGCTGTTCTGGTGCTGCGTCGGCACGGGCATGGAGAACTTCTCCAAGCTCGCCGACACGCTGTACTTCTCACGCGACCGCGGAGTCTGGGTGAACCTGTACTTCAGTTCGCAGTACGACCACGCCGACAGCAACATGCGCATCACCCAGGAGGCGAACCTCCCCAACGACGACACGGTGCGGGTCACCGTCGACGCGCTCACGGGGACCGAGCTCGCTGACGGCGCAACGCTTCGCCTGCGTGTGCCGGACTGGGTGGCCGGGGAGCCGACACTGACGGTGAACGGTGCCGCGGTGACGCCTGATGTCCGACAGGGCTACATCCTTCTGAGCGACGTCGCAGCCGGCGATGTCATCGAGTTGAAGATGCCTATGGAGGTCGTCGCCTACGACACTCCCGACAACCCCGACTTCGTCGCGTTCAAGTACGGCCCGACGGTGCTGAGCGCCGGCCTGGGCACCGAGAACATGACCGGTTGGGGCACGGTCGGAGTGAGCGTGCGCATCGCTCTCGCGCCCTCCGCGAACGTCCAGCAGACGGTCACGGTCGCGACCGAGAACACGACGCAGTGGTACGAGAACGTCGCGGAGAACGTCGTGCGCATCGAAGACAGCGCGGACGGCAAGGTGCAGTTCACACTGCGGAACACGCGGAACGGTGGCGATCTGATCTACACCCCGCACTACTCGCAGCACGGCCAGCGCTACGCCATCTACATGAACTTCGAGGTTCCCGACTCGCCGGCGGCCCAGCAGGCGATCCTGGACGAGAAGAAGCGTCAGCGCGATCTCGCACGGTTCATCGACATCCTCACCACGTTCGACAACAACAACGGTGAGGCCGCGAAGAACCTGAAGACCGGAGGCACGACGAGTGTCGGTGTGCACAACGGCCGACAGTACCGCCATGGGAACAGCAACGGATGGTTCAGCTATGACATGGCCATCGATCCGGCCGCCCCGATCAACCGACTGGAGACGACGTACTTCTCGGGTGACAACGGGCGCTCGTTCCAGGTGTACCTGAACGACACACTGTTCAAGACCCAGCAGATCACCAACGCAGCGGGTTCCGGCGTCTTCTATGAAGTCGTCGACCAGATTCCTGCGCAGTATCTGACGGGCCCGGACGTGCGGTACAAGGTCGACGCGAACGGGGCTCCGGTGCTCGATGGTCAGGGCAACCGGATTCCGGTCGTGACGGTGCGGTACCAGTCGACGGGCGGGTTCGTCGGCGGTGTCTTCGGAGTCGCCACCTCGCGCCCCGTCACCTACAGCACGGAGTCCGCGCTGACCGGTCTGAGCGTCGAAGGCGGCGTCCTGACCCCGTCGTTCTCGGGCGATGTGACCGACTACGTCGTGACAGTCCCCCAGGGCGCCACGTCGATGTCGTTCACGGCCACACCGAACGTGCCCACCGGGCTCGTCCGGGTCGGGAACATCCTCATCGACGACACCGAGCCGCGCGAGGTCAGCCTCGTACCGGGCGAAGAGAAGACACTCACGATCCATTCGTTCGCGCAGGATCACGAGACGTCGACGACCTACACCCTGGTCATTCGCGAGGCGACGGAGCCGCAACTGGCGGTGACTGCGACGACTGCGACACGCTGCGTCGCAGGGAAGGCGGTGCTCACCGTGAGTGTCGCGAACGGCGATGACGTACCCGTCGCCGTCCGCATCGACACGGCATACGGCTCGAAAGCCGTGACGCTGGCCGCAGGCAAGACCGGCAGCTACGCGTTCACGACTCGCGCGGCTGTCCTTCCGCAGGGCGAAGCAACGGTGACCGCTACCGCGACGGTGGGCGGAGAGGAGGTCTCCACCACGGTGAACGCGCCGTACGCCCAGGCTCCCTGCGGCGTGCTGTAGCCAGTACCCGGATGCCGGCGGCCGTGAATGCGCCGCCGGCATCCGGGCTGTTCACCGGAATTCCAGGTGGGAGAGGAGAACGCAGATGGCTAGACATCGCCGCCCCGCGGCGACCCTGAGCCCGTCGTCGCGAGAGCGCGTCGCGGCGACCCGGGTCACGGCAGCCGAGCGCACGGCCGTCGAACGAGCGCGGCGACCGCAGCTCCGGCGACGTCGGCTCTGGGCCGGCGCGCTGCTGACGGTCGTCCTGATCGGTACGGCGCTCGTCACACACTCGTTCACCGCCGTCCCGCTTCCGGACAGATTGCAGGATGGGCTCACGCTGGCGGTCAGCGTGCTCGTCGAGTCCCTCCCGTTCGTGATGCTGGGAGTGCTGCTCGCCGTCGTCATCGAGGTCTGGGTCCCGCCCGGAGCCATCGAGCGATGGCTCCCCCGTCCGGCGTGGGCGCGCCGTGCCGTGCTGTCGCTGCTGGGCATGCTCGTCCCGGTCTGCGAATGCGGAAACGTGCCCTTCGCGCGAGGCATGCTGATGCGCGGGTTCTCCGTGCCCGAGACGCTGACGTTCCTCATGGCCGCGCCGATCGTGAACCCCATCGTCATCCTGACCACGCATCAGGCATTCGGTTTCAGCGATGGCATCCTCGTGGCGCGCCTGGCCGGCGGCTATGCCATCGCCAACCTCATCGGATGGCTCTACTCGCGCCACCCCGACCCGAAGTCGCTGCTCACCCCCCGCTTCGCGCAGACGTGCGCGACGCCGCCGACGCAGGGCAGGGACGGCCGCGGCCGACGCTCCGTGACGCAGCTGCTCGCCGAACTGAGGGCGGTCATGTCTGCGCTGGTCATCGGATCGGCCCTCGCCGGCGCGATCCAGGTGCTCGTCCCGCGCGATGTGCTGATCGCGATCGGCAGCGACCCCGTGCTGTCGATTCTGGCGATGGCCGCGCTCGCGGTCGTCGTGGCGATCTGTTCCAACGTCGACGCGTTCTTCGCGTTGTCTTTCGCTTCCACCTTCACCCCCGGTTCGATCGTCGCCTTCCTGCTGATCGGCCCGCTCGTGGACGTCAAGATGCTCGCCCTGCTGCGCACCACCTTCACCTCGCGACTCCTCGTCGGGCTCGTCGCCATCGTCGTGGCGAGCGCATTCCTCATCGGTGCGGTGGTGAATGTCGTTGGGTGACCGATGGGAACGCTGGCTCGGAGCCGGACTCGCGGCGCTGCTGGGCGTGGCGATCGTGGTCCTGGCGCTGACCGGCAAGCTCGGCCTCTACCTGAATCCCGCCAACTCCTGGTTCGCAGTGTCCATGGCGGTCGTCGCGATCGCCGTGGGCGTCGTCGGGTTCGCGCTGCCGCTCGGAGCGGAACGCGATCACGATCACGATCACGATCACGATCACGATCACGATCACGATCACGATCACGATCACGATGGACTAGGGAAGCCCGATGCGGAGGACCCGCACGTGGATTCCGCCCATCCGACGAGACCGTCGAGGGCGACTTCGCCCGCTGCCGCCCTGTCCGTCCTCGGCGGCGCGCTGGCCTCCGCCGTCGTCGTCGGCGCCTGGCTGCTTCCGCCCACGACGCTTTCCGTCGCCCTGGCGATCGACCGCGCATCGGCGTCGACGGCACTCTTCGATCGGGATGATGCCGTCGCCCTGGTGAGCTCCGGAGATACGCGGCACTTCGGCGTCCCGGACTGGTCGACCGTCTTCGCCACGGCGACATCGCCGGAGGACTTCGTCGGGGATGCCGTCGAGCTGGAAGGATTCGTGACGCCCCACCCGGAGGACCCGGGGGTGTTCCTCCTCACGCGCCTCGTGATCACACACTGCGTCATCGACGCGCAGCCCGCGACCGTGCCCGTCGCGTCCGAGGCCTGGGCGTCCGACATCGATGTGGGCCAGTGGGTGCGCATCGAGGGCGCCGTGACGCCGAGGGACGACAGCCTCGCCATCCGTCCGACGAAGATCACGCCGATCGACGAACCCGAAGACCCGTATGAGTACTGACACCGCTCCGGCGCCCTCGCAGCGCCGGCGATTCGCATCGATCTACCTCGTCCTCCTCACCGTGATCGCGCTCGCCGCGACGGCCGTGGCAGGCGCCAGTCTGCTCACCGGTCCGCGCGTGTCCTCCGTCCTCGCCGACCCAGCCGCAGCGACCACGTCTCCGGGTTCGCGCGTCATCTTCACCGCCAATCAGCCGCTCGCAGCGGTGTCCCCGCGCCACGTCGAGATCGAACCGGATGTTCCGTTCACGGTCGACACCGCCGGTCGCGACGTGGGGATCCGTTTCGGCGCCCCGCTCGCCGACGGCACACGCTACGAGGTCACGATCACCGAGGTGACAGGCATCTCGGGTGGTCCGACGTCGACGTTCTCGACGACGCTTCAGACGCCTCCTGCCGAGGCCTACCTGCTCGAGCGGACGCCGGAGCAGGACCGCATCTACCGCACCACGCTCGACGGCGCCGAGCAGACGACGGTGTTCGAGCATCCGCGCATCGAGGACTTCCGAACTTCGCCGCGCGGTCTGCTGGTGGCCCTGCGCACCGAGCAGGGCGACTCCGAGCTGGTGGTGGTACGGCCGGACGGACACGTCGCTGAGGTGCGGCTTCCCGCGGTGGGCCGGCTCGCCAGGTTGCAGCTGTCGGATTCCGGCGATCGATTCGCCTACACGTGGACGGATCCGTCCGTCGAAGGGATTCCGCTCCGCGATTCGATGGTCTTCCTCGGTGCCATCTCCGCACCCGAAGCGAAGCCCCAGCAGCTCGAACTCGGCGCCTCCGACCCTCGCATCGACGACTTCCGCTTCGTCCAGGGCACCACGTCGTTGCTGCTGATCACGCGCGGCCGCGACCTCCTGCTCGCCGATCCGGCGCTCGACGGCGAACCCGTCCCCCTGGGAAAGGCGACGGTGATCGACGACGTGTCCCGCACCGAGCCGAAGGCGTACGTGCGGACCGACGACGGGCCCGAGTTCGTCGACCTTCGCGACGGCTCGCGTTCGCCGGCGCCCGGTGACCGTGGCGCGCTCGGCCAGCCGTTCGCGGCCGAGGAGGTGACGGGGCGCGGAACGCTCCTCACCTATCTGAGCTTCAACGATTCCGGGACGCTCGCCGGCCAGCGCGTGGTACTGCACACGGACGCGGGTGGTTCGCACGTGATCGCCGAGGTGCCGACGACGGATGCCGTCATGCAGGTGTGCGCGGCGCCCAGCGGTCGCTGGGTCGGGCTGGTGGTCGCACCTGACATCGCCGCGAATACGCTCGACGACGCGATCCTGGCCATGCCCGAGCGCGTCGAGACCCGGCTCATCTCGCTCGAGACGCAGAAGACCGAGGTCGTTCCCGGCTTCGCCATCTCCTGGTGCCGCGCGCCGGCCATCTGAGCGGGGTTGTCGGCGGCAGCGCCCTCCGCGGCATCCCAAAACAGGACATCTGGCGAAGGCAGGACGATCTCGCGGGAATCGTCCTGTCTTCGTCAGCTGTCCTGATCTCGGCAGAGGCCCGGCGCGCGACAGCGCGCCGCGGGGTCGGTACCCACCCGCGGCGCGCGTCGCGACGGCCGCTCGCGCGGCCGGGTCAGATCACCCGCACGAGGCGGGCGCGGTGGTCACCTCCGCCGTGTCCGTCATCGGCGAGACATCGGCGCCACGGCGCCCGTCTTCCAGATCACGTTCATGAAGATCCTCTTCGCTGGTACTTCGGGTTCCGAGGCGGACGGATCGTCCGCGAGCAGATCGGGGCTCGGTCAGCCGCAGCTGGCGGCCGGGTAGCTGACCTCGCGCTCCACGCTGACGGGCGAACCGTCGATCGTGGCTGTCGCGGTCAGGGTGACCACATCACCGGGCACAGCGACCTGGCGGGTGGTGAAGGACGCCGACGCCGACTTGCCCGCGGCCAGCGAAGTGAACGTCTTCGAACCGTACGGCGTCGACGACGACACCGACACGGGCACGTCGTTGCCGTTCGTGACGGTCAGCACCTGCACGACCTTGCCGACGACGCAGCGCGAGGTCACCACTCCGGAGATGTCCAGCTGCGGTCCGGTCGACGGATTCACCGTCACGGTCACCGATACCTGGCGGTTGTCGGGCGCGACCTCTTCGTCAGACTCCATGTCGAAGATCGGCATCCCGTCCGAAGCGAAGTGGACGCGACGGACGAACATGTCGCGACCGGTCAGGCCACGGTTGCTGGTGCGGGCGTGGAAGACGTAGAGCAGGTTGTCGTCCTCATCCATCGACCACATGCCGTGACCCGTGCCCAGCTGCCAGGCGCCGTTGAACATGCCGGACTTCTGGACCGGGTAATTCAGCTTGGTCCAGGCGGCCGGCGACGTCAGGTCGACGTTCTCGCCGGCCTTCGCGGTGATCAGACCGGTCGTGTAGGAGTCGCCCACGCTCGAGCCGGAGTAGATCATGAACAGCGTGCCGTTGTGCGCGTGGACGTTCGGGCCCTCCGCGATGACGTTGTCCCACGCGAATTCGGGCGGCAGGATGCGCACCGGCGCCGACGTCAGCCGCGTGGGGTTCGCGGGGTCCATCTTGGCGATGAACACCGACCCGAGCATCTGCCAGGCGTAGTACGACTGACCCGAGTCCTCGAAGTAGGTCATGTCGAGCGAGATGTTCTGCACCGGGTTGAGGATCGAGCCGTCGGCGCGAAGCACCTTCTGGGCCTTCGTCCAGTTCGCCGGGACCGCCGGGTCCAGGTCGTTGCCCTGGGCGTCCTTCTTCAGCTGGATGATGCTCGCGCGGCCGGTCCACATGTCGGGCTGACCGTTGGAGCCGTTGTAGCAGGGCATGAAGAAGATCGTGAGCGTGTCGTTCACGAGGTGGAACTCCGGAGCCCAGAAGCACCCGGTCATCACCGCTCCCTCCGCGTCGGTGTCGCCCCGCTTCAGCAGGTCGATCTCGACGTTGCGGCCGGCCCGGATGGCGTCGTCCGAGAGGTCCTCGATGTTGTCCGCGATGCGGATCGGCATGTGCGGCCCGTTCGCAGGATTGACCGGATTGAGGTTGAGGTCCTCCGTCGCGATCATCAGGAACTTCGTCTGCCCGTTCCAGTCGAACTTGAAGATCGACGGGTCGGCGCGTTCATCCGCGAACGGCGTCGCGTACTGCGGGTGCTTGATCGCGCCGGTGACGGTATAGGTGCCGGGCGTCGTGACGTCGACGGCGGCGAGGGACTCGGCATCCCACTCGATCGCGCGCGATGCAGTGGAGCCGTCGTTGTACGACAGTTGCGCACGCTGCGGCAGATCGCCGGCGGCGATCTCGTCGCCGGCTTCGATCTCGACGCCGGCGAGGTCGTCGACCCCGGTGTTCACGATGCGGCCGAAGCGAACCTTCAGAGCGTCGGCGACCTCGGTCGAGACGACGATCGCGTTGCCGGTCGCGTAGTTCGGGATGCCGGTGTCTGCCGTCCCCGCGTTGGCGGGAATGGAGCCGCGCTCGACGTCGCCACGCGTGGTCGCATCCGTGAGGCTGCCGAAGGTGGTGTAGAAGGGCGCCCCGGCGTCGGAGGTCCAGCTCACGACGAAGCGCTCGGAGGCGGAATCCCAGATCACGGCCGGATCGTTGACGCCGCTCGTGACACCGAGATCGACCATGCCGACCTCCTGGTACGACAGGAGGTCCGCACTGCGGGCGTACAGCAGGCTGCTGGACTGCAGCCCCTCGCGACCACCGTTGCGCAGCGTGCGCGTGGCGACGATGCCGAAGCCGCCGTCCGCCTCGTAGAACACGTGCGGGTTGCGGAGGCTCCGGATCAGGCCCTCGCTGGGTCCGTTCGCGGGAACGGGTGCCGAGGTCTTCGGGAAGAAGATGCCGTAGTTCTCGTTCAGCGGTGTCCACCTGCCCTCGGATTGCAGGGCGAGGTGCATGCTGAGCGCGACGTCGGCGTTGTTGGCCTCGGCCACCGTGGTGGGGTTGCGGTTGTAGGCGAGCAGCTGCGGGGCCCCGGCGGGCATCACCCGGACGGCGAAGGCCCGGTCGACGCTCGCCCCGGAGGTCGCGTCGGTGACCCGGACGGTGATCTCGCCGTCCTGCGGCTCCTCCGACGAAGAGGTGATGGTCTCGCCGGCCGCGATGTCGCCGCTGACCGCGGCCACGGCGACGGTCGTGCCCTCGGGCGCCGCGGGAAGCGCCGTGCCCGAGCGCATGACGGACGGAATGACGAAGCGCTGCGCGAGGCGCTCGATGCGCTCCTCAGACGTCTCCTCACTGGGCAGCACCGTGACCGTGATTGTCTTGCTCGCGCTCAGGCCTCGCACCGACGCCGTTGCCGTCAGCTCGACGGCGACAGCGGGCTGGCCGGACAGCGGCGCGGTCACGAGGCCCGTCGGAGCGACGACCGCGGGGTTGCTCGACGTCCACGTGACGCGTCCGCTCGCAGTCGGCAGGTCGATGTCTGTCGAGGTCTCGAGGTCGGCGACGCCGAGCCCGTCGATGATCGCCTGCGCCTGAGCCTGCAGTTCCGCGGCGTTGAGCTGCGCGTCCGCGGCTGAGACGTCGGCGACCTCGGCCGCCGACAGCGCCCGGTCGTAGACGCGGAACGACGAGATCGCCCCCTGGAACAGCGGGTCGGGCCACGGAGCGCGCCCGATCGTGTTGAGGGACTGATCGACGATGTCGGCCGGCGTCGCGGCGACAGAGCCGTGCGCCACGCGCACGCCGTCGATGTAGAGCGAGGCCGTGCCGGCGGCCCCGTCGACGACCGAGGTCACGTTGACCCACCGGTTCGCCGTCACACCGCACGAGCCCGCCTGCACGAGTTGCTCGACACCGCCGGCCTTGATGCCGACGAGGGGCGCGCGGCTGGAGCCGCAGTTGAGCGACGCGAAGAAGTACTCGGTGGCGGATGACTCGTTGCCGACGTTCCACAGGAAGTGGAATCCGGTCAGCATCGCCGCCGAGGCCTTGACCTCGGCGGTCACCGTCGCCGACTGCTTGCCCGTCAGGATGTCGTCGGGAAGCTCGACCCAGTTGCCGGTCGACGTCTTCGCACCGCCGCGGAGGGTCAGGGAGGATCCTGTCCAGTCGGCGGCCTGCACGTTCCGTACGGTGGCGGCGCCGAGAGCGGATCCGTCGGCGGAGTTGGGCACCGTGGCACCGGATGCCTGGGTGAACAGGTACTCGGCGACGAGTCCGTCGTCGGGGAGCGCGGCGTGGGCGGTGCTGACGCCCATGCCGATGACCATGGCGCCGGCGGCGGCGACCGCCACCGAGGCTCTGCGAGCGCGGGTAAACAATCTCATCTTCACTCTCCATCAAGTGACTGACCGTCGTCGGGCAGGTTGTTATCGCTCACGTTAGCGGTAACTCGTTAAGAATCTCCAGCATCGATGTCTGGAAACCGCTAACTTCGTTGACTCGAGTCAACTTCCTAATTCTGTTGATGTGAGCGCTAACGCGCTATCCTCGCAACATCGCCTGCACTCCCGAGTGGGCGACAGGCCGCGATGGAGAGGTTTGACATGGCAACGAAGTCCTGGCGACGCGTCGGGATGGCAGGCGCGGCGATCGCCGCGCTCGCCATCGGCGTGCTCGCACCGCCGGCAGCACACGCCGACCCGACACCCCCCGACCCGAATCTGCTGTTGCATTACGACTTCAGCACTCCGGGCGAGGCGGCGGACGTCTCGGGCAACGGCAACCACGGCACGATCCTCGGCACCGGAGCGAGCGTCGCCGACGGCGTGCTCACGCTCCCGGGCGGGGCATCCAACAGCGGCGCGGGCCACGTCCGCTTCCCGGCGAACCTGTTCGACGGCAAGGACACGCTCACGATCTCGACGTGGCTGCGCAACGAGACAGGCGCCGGCAACTACGCCGCTCTCTTCTTCGGCTCCACCGCCAACCCGCCGTCGCAGTACTACATGCTCAACCCGCGCAACCCGCAGAACCGCATGAAGTCCGTCGTCACGGGTGCCCCGAACGCCAGCGCCCCGTGGGGCACCGAGTACGGGATCTCGCCGACGACGGCTTCGCAGGGCGTGCTCGGCCCCACCACCGGCACGCAATGGACGATGTACACGACGGTCATCACCGCCAACACGATCACCGGCTACTACAACGGCGCGCTCGTCGGCCAGGTGGCGATCCCCCGCAGCGTCTCGCAGTTCGGAACCGGCCTCGTGGGGTACATCGGCCGCTCCTCGTACCCCGACATCTTCTACAAGGGCGGCGTGGACGACGTGGTCGTCTCGACTTCCGCCTACACGCCCCAGCAGGTCGCCGAGCTCTACCACCTGAGCGAGCGCGTCCCGGCATCCCAGACCATCGCATCGATGACCGCCGACGCCGACGCCGTCTCGCTGCCGGCAGAGGCGATCACCGACATCTCCCTGCCCGCGACGGGCTCGGTCGGTCAGTCCCGCATCGAGTGGGCGTCCTCGCAGCCCTCGGTGCTCGCAGCAGACGGCCGCGTCACGCGCCCGGCGGAGGGTCAGCCGGACGCCGCCGTGACGCTCACGGCGACATTCACGCTCGCCGGCGAGACGCTCACCCGCGGCTACGATGTGACGGTGCCGGCGTTCGACGCTCAGCGCGACCTCGATCGCACCGCTGAGTCGTTCGACCTCGGGATCTCGGTGGTCGCCTCCGACATCGTCCTGCGAGACAGCGTGGACGGCGCGGACCTCAGCTGGAGCTCGTCGAACCCGACCGCCGTGTCGACCGACGGCACCGTCACCCGCACCGAAGCCGACCAGCAGGTCGAGCTCACCGCGACGTTCGCGCGCGACGGACGCACCGCCCAGCGGAGCTTCACCGTCACTGTGCGCGCGCAGGACGCCGGTCAGGCGGTGGCATACGTCCGCACCGGCGACACCGCCAAGACGGAGGTGCTGCACCTCGCAGCCGCCGCGGATGGCGACGCGCTGGTGGCGCTCAACAACAACAAGGGCGTGCTGTACCCGGCCTTCGGCACCGGCACGTCGCGATTCGCCCACCCGACGCTGTTCCGCCACCCCGACGGCAGCTTCGGCATGGTCGCCTCCGACAACGCCTCGAACGGCCGGATCTTCGTCTACCGCTCGACGGACCTGGTGACCTTCACCGACCAGAAGTGGGTGCAGACCAATACCCAGGGCATCACGGTCGCACGGGCCGATGTCTCGTACGACAACGGTCTGCGCGCATACCGCGTCGTTCTTCGCACGCCGGCGGGAGCTTCGTACGAGGTCACGACGGCCGACTTCGCCACCTTCAGCGCCCCGGTGGCGGTCGAGGCACCCGCGACGCCCGGTGTCTCCGGGCTTCCGGCCGGCGCGATCGAGGCCTCGGCCCTTCGGGTCACGGCAGCGGAGCTCGCCGTGCTGCAGAAGGCGCTCGGCCGCATCGTCAACACGACGGTGGATGCCGGCGAGGACGTCGAGGTCGAGTTCGGCGGCGAGCTGACCCTGCCCGAGAAGGTGCAGCTGGGTTACTCGGACGGTTCGTCCAAGCAGCTCGGCGTCGACTGGGACACCAGCGCTGTCGATCTGCAGAAGCCCGGCACGTACACGGTCACCGGCACGGTGAACCAGCCCGTCTACGGCGACGAGAAGGGCATCCTCGTCCGGGAGCGGGCCGACCCGTGGGTGCTCCGCGACGACGAGCGCACGGGTTCGGCCGAGTACTACCTGACCGGCTCGTTCCCCACGACGCAGTCGAACACCCGCGTCGGCTACGACCGGATCGTGATCCGCCGCGCCGACACCATCAACGGCCTCACCACCGCGCAGGAGAACGTGCTGCTGTGGGCGAACAACGCACAGTCGCCCGACACGTCGAACGGGTCGAAGGTCGCCACGACCGCGTTCCGCTACTTCTGGGCGCCGGAGTTCCACAAGATCAACGGCGACTGGTACATCCTGTTCACGTCGAGCCGCAACGGCGACGTGTTCAACATCCGCCCCGCGATCATGCGAGCACCCGGTGACACCGACCCGATGGTCGCGTCGAACTGGGAGCACCTCGGCTACATGAAGGCGGCACCGGGCGACACCTCGGCGTTCACCAGCTTCTCGCTCGACATGACGTACTTCGAAGCGAACGGCAAGCACTACATGGTGTGGGCCGAGAAGCCGGGAAGCTCCGACCTGCGGATGGCCGAGATCGACCCGTCCGACCCGAGCCAGCTGATCGGTCCGTCGATGCTGCTCTCGACCCCCAACTACGCGTGGGAACGGACGAACTCGCAGGTCATCAACGAGGGAGCCGCGGTCATCAAGAGCGACAAGGAGGTCTTCGTCTTCTTCTCGGCCTCCGAGGTGAACGAGACCTACTCGATCGGCATGCTGCGCGCGCCGATCGACGGCGACCTGATGAAGCCGTCGACCTGGAAGAAGACCGGCTACCCGCTGCTGACGTCCGATGACTTCGGCGGCCAGCAGCAGGGCCCGGGTCACAACTCGTTCACGCTCGACGCGGACGGCAACCCGGTGATCGTGTACCACGCCCGCCCGCCGTTCTCGGAGTGGATCCCGGGCGCCGACGGCGGCCTGAACGACCCGAGCCGTCACGCGCGGGTCAAGACGGTGCACTTCGCCGCCGACGGTTCGGCCGTGCTGAACCAGACGCGTGAAGAGGAGCTCGCCCCCGCGAACCGGACGGTCTCGCTGACGGTCACGGTCACCGGCAGCGCCTCGCCGCAGCTGAACGTCTCGGGCGTGGTGATCTCGCGGTGCATCGCCGGCAAGGTCGTCCAGGTCTTGACCGTCACCAACAGCGAGGGCTTCCCCGTGACGGTCGCGGCCACCACCCCCTTCGGGTCGAAGTCGTTCGGCGCGCTGGCTGCCGGCAAGTCGGTCTCGGCGTCGTTCACGACGCGGCAGGTGGCGGTGCCCGCCGACTCTGCCACGCTGACGGCGACAGCCACGGTCGGCGGCGAGCCGGTCTCGGTGGTGCAGGAGGTGCCGACACCGGCGAGCACCTGCGGCGGCTGACACACCCACAGGCACCGTTGGGTCGGAAAGGGCTCGTTCTCTGAGAGAGCGAGCCCTCTTCCGTTCCCCCGATCACCTCTCGCACCCTCTCTCCCGGGATCGACGGATGCCGGTGGCCGCCGTTTCCGCCCCGCTCCCTCAACGCGTGGCACGCTGGAACCATGCGTATCGCTCTCACCGGCTCCTCCGGCAAGCTCGGCACCGTCGTCGCCCGCGAACTCCGTGCGGCGGGGCACGACGTCATCGGTCTCGATGTCGTCGGCACCCGCGGCCCCGACTTCGTCCAGGTCGACCTCACCGACTACGGGCAGGTCGTCGACGCCCTCACCGCGGTGAACGACCGTCACGACGGGTTCGACGCGGTGGTGCATCTCGGCGCGATCCCCGCGCCCGGCATCCGCTCCGACGTCGCCACGTTCCACAACAACATGGCAGCCACCTTCAACGTGTTCTGGGCCGCCGTGAGGCTCGGCATCCGTCGCCTCGTCTACGCGTCGAGCGAGACGGTGCTGGGTCTGCCGTTCGACGTGCCGCCCCCGTACATCCCGGTCGACGAGGAGTACGCGCCGCGCCCCGAGTCGGTGTACTCGCTCGTGAAGACGCTCGAGGAGCGCATGGCGGTGGAGCTGGTGCGGTGGCACCCCGACCTGTCGATCACGGCGTTCCGGTTCTCGAACGTCATGGTGCCGGAGGACTACGCCGAGTTCCCCTCGTTCGACGCCGACGCGCGCCGTCGCAAGTGGAACCTGTGGGGCTACATCGACGCGCGCGACGGCGCCCAGGCGGTTCAGCGCGCGCTCGAGGCCGCCCCGGCCGGCTTCGAGACCTACATCATCGCGGCGGCCGACACCGTGATGTCGCGCCCGAACGCCGAGCTCGTCGCCGAGGTGTTCCCCGGCGTCGAGACCCGCTCGTTCGGCGAGCACGACACGCTCCTGTCGATCGACAAGGCGCGCCGGATCCTCGGCTACGAGCCGCAGCACTCCTGGCGCGACCATGTGGCGGCCGGATGAGCGAAGACCCCCGCGAGAAGGCTGAGCGCTACCGCTTCGAGAAGTGGCAGCGCGAGCAGGGCCTCGTCCCGTCGGGCGACGACCCCGGCCACCCCGAGCCGTCCGGCTCGTCGGAGGCGGGCCGTGCGTACTCGGCCGCGGACCGCGCCGCCGTCGTCGAGGTCTCGATCCAGCAGGCGATCCGCCGCGGCGAGTTCGACGATCTGCCCGGTGCGGGCAAGCCCATCCCCGGGCTCGGCCAGAGCCACGATCCGGACTGGTGGATCCGGCGCAAGATCGAGTCCGAGAAGCTCACCGGTCTCGGGCCGCCGGCGCTGATGCTGCGGGTCGAAGACCGCGAGCTCGAAGCGCGGCTCGACGAGCTGCACCACGAGCACGGGGTCCGCGAAGCCGTGGAGGACTTCAACCGGCGGGTGATCGAGGCACGGCGGCAGCTGCTCGGCGGACCACCCGTGGTGACGCCGACACGCGACGTCGACGCCGAGGTCCGCGCGTGGCGCGAGCGGCGGGCGGCACGCGTCGCCTCGGACGAGACGGATGCCGCGCCTCCCCGCCGCCGGACCTGGTGGCGGCGGCGCGGGGCGTAGCCGAGCCGGTGCGCGACTAGGGGTTCGGGTTGGTCGCCGCGCCGTCGAGCCACAGCACGTTCGACGGGTCGGAGTGCGTGCCGTCGGTGCCGACGTGCTTGTCGCTGATCTGCGGACCCTTCGTGAGGACGTGGTACAGCGCCATCGCGTGACCGCGGCCGAGGCCGTAGTCGGCGGCGAGCCACTCGACGACCGGCGTCGCCTTGGTGTTCTCGTCGAAGCCCCGCTCGTGGGCGATCTCGATGAGCCGGCGTGGCGTGAGCCCTGTCTTCTTCTCGATCGTGTCGAGGTATGCCTGGAACGACATGTGGTTCTCCTCAGCGGTCGGTGGTGGGGATGTCGAGCACTCCGGGAGCATCCTGCCACTCCTGGATGATGCGGTCCGACGCGTGGATGCACAGCACCCGCAGCCGGCCGGTGCCGCTGTTCTTGAAGCTGTGCCATTCGCCCGCGGGCGCCGTGGCGGTGTCGCCGGCGACCGCCCGCAGGGTGCGGTCGCCGATCGTGATGCGGGCTTCGCCCTCCAGCACGACCCACGTCTCGGGGTAGGGGTGGCGGTGGATGTCGGGGCCCTGCCCGGGCTCGTTGTCGACGAAGAAGTACGAGACTCCGGCGCCGTGCTCGGCGCCGATGAAGCGGCGGGTGCGGCCGGTGCCGATGACCAGCTCGGCCCCGGGAACGATGGCCGGCGTGACGATGGTGGCGGTGTCGGTGTTCATGCCCACAGCTTTTCGCCGCGGCATCCGTCGCCCTAGAGTTTCGATGTGGATCGAAAGTACGTCGATTTCCGGCTCGCGCCCGATGATCTCACCGCGATCCGGTTCGGCATCTCGCCGGGGCACGAGCTGTGCCACGCGGTGCGCGCGCTGCAGCGGCCCGATCACTATCCGCTGCAGTGGGGATGGATGCGGGCAGCTCGCGGCGCGATCCCGCGGGAGGACTTCGAGGTGCTCGCGCTGCTGATCCGCGACGACGGCTACTTCCCCGACTTCCTCACCACGTCGCCCACGTGGGAGCTCACGCCCGAGGCCGAGTCGGAGCGCCTGCGCGACATCGACGACGCGCGATACCAGGTCGATATGACCAAGGTGCTCGTGCGCACCGAGGGCGAGGCGCGCCGCGCCGCGGTGCAGCGCATGCTCGACCACCCCGACCGGGCGCGCGCAATGATCGCCGAGGCGTGGCTCGGCGTGTGGAACGCGGCGATCGCGCCGGTGTGGACCCAGCTCGAGCGCGTGCTGCGCGCCGACATCGCCGTGCGCGCCCGCCGCATCGCCGAGAGCGGTATCGGCGCGATGATCCAGACGCTGCACGAGCGGGTCGCGTGGCAGCACGGCGCGGTGCGCGTCACGATGCGCATCTGGAGCGAGGTCGTCGACTGCCGGGGCAGCGGTCTCGTGCTGGTGCCGTCGGTGATGGGCTCGACCGGGTGCAACGTGCTCACCGAGCCGCCGGCGCAGCCGACGCTGTTCTACCCCGCGCAGGGCGTCATGGCCTCGTGGGCGCGTGACCCCGCCGATGTCGAGACGGCGCTGGGAGCCCTGCTCGGGCCGGCGCGGGCACGCATCCTGCTCGACGCGCACGAGCCCCGCACGACCTCGCAGGTCGCGCGGGACTGCGCGCTGGCGGTCTCGACGGCGTCGCACCACCTCACCGTGCTGCGCGACGCCGGGCTGGTCGCGAGCACGCGCGCGGGGGCACGGATGCTGCACCGCCGGACCCCGCTCGGCGAGGCGATGGTCGGCGCCGTCCTCTGACCGCCGAGTCCGGACCGGACCTCATCGGCGCGCGATCGTCGACCCTCGGATGACGAGCCGCACCGGCAGGTGGTGGATGCCTTCGCCGATGTCGACGCCGTCGATCGCGTCGAACACCCGCTGGGCCGCCTGGCGTCCGAGCTGCTGCAGGTTCGCGTCGATGCTGGTCAGCTGCGGACGCGAGTTCGTCGCGAGCACCTTCCAGTTGTCGTAGCCGATCACGGCGAGGTCATCGGGAACCGTCCGACCGAGGTCGCGCGCGGTGTCGAGCACACCCCTCGCGATCTGGTCCGAGCCGCAGAAGATCGCATCGACATCGGGGTGTCGCTGCAGCAGCATCGCCGCAGCATCCCTCCCCCAGTGCTCGCTCCACTCCGAGAACAGCGGCTCGCCGACCAGCTCGAGGCCGGCAGCGTCGAGCGCCGCATGGGCGCCGGCGATGCGGTCCTGCGCCGCTGCGTACGCCGGGTCGCCGGTGATATGTGCGATGCGGGTCCGACCGCACGAGAGCAGGTGCTCCACCGCGAGGCGGCCGCCGGCGTAGTTGTCGGGGGTGAGCGACAGGTCACGCGAGTCGTCGGACGGAGCGTACGCGTAGACGACGGGCACGGGGATCTCCTGCCCCAGGGACGGTCGCGGGTCGGTCTGGCGTCCCACGACGATGATGCCGTCGACGCGCCGGCTCAGCAGCGCCTTGAGGTGGTGCTGTTCGCGGATGGCGTCGCCGCGCGCGTCACACAGAAAGACGTTCACCTTCCCGGCTCCGAAAGCGTCTTCGGCCCCCATCAGGATCGGGAGCATGAAGCGGCCCTCGAGGTCGCTCGTGAGGAGACCGACGGTGCCGGTGCGGCCGGCCAGCAGCCCTTTCGCCATGGCGTTCGGGGTGAATGCCAGCTCATCCGCCGCACGCAGGACGCGCTGCCGCGTCGCCACCGCGACATCGTCCCTGTTGTTGAGCGCTTTCGAGGCGGTCGCGATGGACACGCCTGCCCGCCGCGCCACGTCGCTCAGCGTGGCGGCCCGCGGGCCCGTCTCATTCGTTGCCACGGGCACCTCCTCTGGTGCTGAAAGGTTATCGCCGACGATACTTGACGACGCGACGATCCTCACGATAGCTTGCTCGAAATGGCTTTCGGTCTTTTCGAAAGTACAGCACCCCAGCAGCGGTGCCGACCCGATCGGCGTCATCCGCTCGAAGAAGAGCCAGAGGAGACAGTTGCATGATCACCACCCGACGTCGTGGCGCGTTGCGCGCGGCCACGGCCCTCGTCACAGCGGGGGCTCTCATCGGCGCCCTCGCCGCTTGCTCGGGCACGGGGAGCACCACCACCCCGGCCGAGTCCATTCCCGCTGAAGGCGTCGACGACGGCTCGACGCTCACGCTGTGGACGCGGGCACCCCTCGAGAAGCAGGCGAACCTGCTCGTCGACGCCTACAACGCAACCCACGAGAACCAGGTCGAGCTGACGGTCGTACCCAACGACGACTACGTCGCGAAGGTGGGCGCCGCCGCAGGATCGGGCGGGCTCCCCGATCTCTTCGCCGCGGACATCGTGTACGTTCCGAACTGGGTCGAGCAGGGGCTGTTCCAGGACCTCAGCACCCAGATCGACGGTCTCGACTACAAGGACGAGATCAACAAGGGTCACCTATCGGCCGGCACCGATGCCGACGGCAACGAGCACGTGCTGCCGTTCGTGCTCGACCTCTCGATGCTCTTCTGGAACAAGGAGCTGTTCGCCGAGGCCGGACTCGACCCCGAGAAGGCGCCCGCGACGCTCGAGGAGTACGCCGAGGCGGCCAAGCAGATCCAGGCGCTCGACAAGGAGGGCGTGTACGGCACCGCGACGGGCCTGAACTGCGGCGGATGCCTCGTCTTCACGTGGTTCCCCAGCATCTGGGCGTCGGGCGAGGAAGTCCTCAGCGAGGACGGACGCGAGTCCCTGCTCGCGAACGACGCCGCGCAGGAGGTCTACGCGACGTGGCACGAGCTGTGGGAGTCGGGTGCAGTGCTGCCGAGCTCGCAGGACGAGGCCGGTCCCACGTGGACGGCCGGATTCACCGAGGGCAATGTCGGCCTCATGTTCTACCCGGCGACGCTGCTGTCGTCCACCCCGTTCGACGCGGGGGTGGCTGGCATCCCCGGTGTCGACGGCGGCGCATCGACGTTCGTCGGCGGTGATGGGATCGGCGTCTCGAAGGACTCGGAGCAGTCGGCTCAGGCGTGGAACTTCCTGACGTGGCTGATGTCGGAGGAGGCGCAGGTCGAGGTGCTGGCGAAGAACAACGACGTCGTCTCGCGCGCCGACTTCGCCGACAACGAGTACGCCGCCCAGGACCCGCGCCTGGTGACGATCAACGAGGTGGCATCCGAGGGCGACACCCCCGTGGCGCTCAACTTCCAGCAGGCGTTCAACGCACCCGGCAGCCCGTGGCTGACCCTGGTACGCAACGCCGTCCTGCAAGGCACCGACACCGTCGACGCCGACAACGACGCGATCACCGAGATCCTCGCCCAGTGATGCCCGGTGGTGGCCCGGGCGACCGGGCCACCACCCCCACTCCCCCGGAGAACGACATGTCCGCCGACACCCTCACGCCGTCCACGCGCGCGGCGAGCCCGCCGAGCGCTCCGCGGACCAGACGCCGCACGCCGCGCGCGCGACGCGATGCCGTGCGGGGCTGGCTGTACGCCTCACCTACGGCGCTGTTCGTCGTGTTCGTCTTTCTCGTGCCGCTGGTGCTGGTGCTGCAGATGTCGGCGTCCGACTGGCCGCTGCTAGCCGGCAACCGGGGGTGGAACCTCCCCCAGAACTACATCGACGCGGTGGACCACCGGCTGTTCTGGGACTCGATCTGGTTCACCCTGAAGTACACGGTCGTCACGACGGTCCTCCTGATCGGCCTCGGCCTCGGGCTCGCGCTGCTGGTGCAGGAGTCGACGCGATGGAAGTCCTTCCTCCGCACGTCGTTCCTCGTGCCGAGCGCCCTCGGCCTGGCCTCGGCATCCCTTCTCTTCTACGTCCTCTACTCGCCATACGCCGGCCCGTTCGCCGACCTCATGCGGGCGTGGGGCTTCACGTTCCTGGGCACGCCGGAGGGTGCGCTGTGGTCCACGGTCTTCCTGATCGTGTGGCGGTACGCGGGCTTCTACATGCTCCTGATGCTGGTCGGACTCCAGGCGATCCCCGACGACGTGTACGAGGCTGCGCGCATCGACGGCGCTTCGACCTGGCAGACGTTCCGCAGCATCACGGTGCCGCTGTTGCGCCCGACGTTCGCGCTCACGATCGTGCTGTGCGTCACAGGCTCGCTGCTCGCCTTCGAGCAGTTCTACATCCTCACCAAGGGCGGACCCGACAACAGCACGATGACCATCGTGCAGCTGATCTACAACGTGGCCTTCCAGGGGCAGAACAACCTCGGCATCGCCGCCGCGCTGTCGGTCATCGTGCTGCTCGCCCTCATCGTCATCAACATCCTCCAGCTGCGCGCCTTCCGCCGCGCCGACGAGGACTGAAAGAGCCCGCCATGTCTGCACAGACCCTTCCGTCGGCGACGCGACTCATCCAGACGCGCTCGCCACGTCAACGCGGCCGACGCTCCGCCGCCCGCCTGGTGTTCGGCATCCCGTACGCCGTGCTCACGACCGCTCTCGCGATCATGTTCCTCTACCCGCTCATCTGGACGGCGGTCTCTTCGGTGGCGCCTCGGGCCGGCACGAGCCAGCCCGAGGGGTGGGGGCTGGGCAACTACGCCGCGCTGGCCGACTACCAGGCCGGCATCTGGGTGTATCTCGGCAACTCGACGTTCGTAGCGCTGCTGACGGTGCTGCTCACACTGGTGGTCGCGACGCTGGGCGGGTACGCCTTCGCGCGTTTCTCGTTCCCGGGCAAGAACCTGCTGTTCCTCACCGTCCTGGCGATCCTCATGGTGCCGTACGCGACACTGCTCATCCCGCTCTACGTGATCCTGAACGCCGTCGGGCTCAGCAACTCGCTCGTCGGCGTCGCGATCGTGCTCACGATGTTCCAGCTGCCGTTCTCGATGTTCATGATGCGGATCTCGTTCGAATCGGTGCCGCGCGAGCTGGACGAAGCAGCCATGGTCGACGGCGCCACGACGTTCGGAGCGCTCCGCCGGGTGCTGCTCCCCGCTGTCAAGCCGGGCCTCATCACGGTCGGCATGTTCGCTTTCCTCGCGGCGTGGAACGACTTCATGGCTCCGCTGATCCTCATCACCGACACCAACAGGATGACGCTGCCCCTTGCCGTGTCGAACCTCCGAGTGCAGGTGCAAGGCGTCATCGACTACGGCGCCACAGAGGCGGGCGTGGTCGTGCTCGCGCTGCCCTGCATCCTTCTGTTCCTGCTGCTGCAGCGCCACTACGTCCGCGGATTCATGTCGGGAGCGTTCAAAGGATGACCATGCACACCATCACACCGGCGCCGCAGGCACCTGCCGTCCCGAGCTGCGGACGCCTGCGACCGCTCGGTCTCGGCGACGTCCGCATCACGGGCGGGTTCTGGGCCGCACGGCAGGAGGTCAACGGCCGCCACACCCTCGACCACATCGGGTCGCGCCTCGAGTCCGAGGGCTGGCTTCCCAACTTCGACCTGGCGGTCTCGGGGGGCCTGCCCGCGCAGCGGCGGGGGCGGGAGTTCTCGGACTCGGAGGTGTACAAGTACCTCGAGGCGCTGGCGTGGGAGATCGGCCGCACCGACGACGACGCGCTCGAAGAGCGCTTCCGCGAGGTCGTCGGCCGCGTCGCCGCCGCCCAGGAGGAGGACGGGTACCTCAACACGATGTTCGGCCGACCCGGGCAGGGCCCGCGCTGGTCCGACCTCGAGTGGGGTCACGAGCTCTACTGCTTCGGGCATCTGTTCCAGGCGGCGGTCGCGCGCGAGCGCACGCGGCCCGGCGCCGGCGAAGGGCTCCTGGGGATCGCGCGTCGCGCAGCCGATCTGGTGTGCGAGGTGTTCGGCCCGGAGGGCCGCGACGCGATCTGCGGTCACGCCGAGATCGAGGCGGGACTGGCCGAGCTCTCGCGCGTGACGGGCGACCGCCGCTACCTGGCCCAGGCGCGGCTGTTCGTCGAGCGCCACGGCAAGGGCACGCTCCGCGACATCGAGTGGGGCCGAAAGTACTTCCAGGACGACGTGCCGGTGCGCGAGGCGACCGTGCTGCGCGGTCACGCCGTGCGCGCGAACTACCTGTCGGCGGGTGCGATGGACGTCGCCGTCGAGACCGGCGACAACGAGCTGCAGAAGGCGCTGCGGTTGCAGTGGGAGCGCACGATCGCACGCCGCACGTACGTCACCGGGGGTCAGGGCTCGCACCACCAGGACGAGGCGTTCGGCGAGGACTGGGAGCTACCCCCCGACCGCGCCTACTCCGAGACGTGCGCGGGCATCGGCTCGATCATGTTCACCTGGCGGCTGCTGCTCGCCGGTGCCGATCCGCGCCACGCCGACCTCATCGAGCGCACGTTCTACAACGTCGTGGCCACCTCGCCGGCTCCCGACGGCCGTTCGTTCTACTACGCCAACACGCTGCACCAGCGCGTGCCGGGCGCTCCCGCAGACCCCGACGTGACCTCGCCGCGCGCGTCGTCCTCACTGCGCGCGCCGTGGTTCGAGGTGTCGTGCTGCCCGCCGAACGTCGCACGGACCCTCGCGAGCCTCGACGCCTACGTCGCCACGGCGGACTCGGACGGCATCCAGTTGCACCAGTACGCGCCGTCCGAGATCCGCACGACCCTCGACGACGGGCGCGTGGTCGCCTTCGACGTCGACACCGACTACCCCGCGGACGGGCGCGTGACGATCACGCACGTCTCCGATGCCGACGAGCCGTGGACCCTCAGCGTCCGGGTGCCGGCGTGGGCGTCGGGGGCGTCCCTGCGCATCGTCAGCCCCGACTTCGTGCAGCAGCGGACGGTGGAGCCCGGCATGATCGAGATCCGCCACGCCTTCCGCGCGGGGGATGTCGTCGAGCTCGATCTGCCGATGGCGCCGCGCGTCTCGGCGCCCGACTCGCGGATCGACGCGGTACGCGGCTGCGTCGCGATCGAGCGCGGGCCCGAGGTGCTGGCACTGGAGTCGGTGGACCTCGCACCCGCCGGTGTCGGCGACGTCGCAGCGGTCGCGCTCGCACCGGACGCTCAGCCCGTGGAACGCCAGGGCCGCGTGTGGGTGCCGGTGGTGCCGCTGCCGCTCGACGACGCGGCGTGGCCCTATGGCTCGCCCTCCGGCGACATCGACGCGGAACCGATCGAGGTGCCGCTGGTGCCGTACCACGAGTGGGCTCAACGCGGCCCGTCGACGATGCGCGTGTGGATTCCCTCCTCGAGCTGACGTCGCCGCCTGCTCTGCGCTCGTCCAGGAAGCCGCGGTAGACTCGCCGTGCCCATCCTCGATGTGCATCTACCTGTCCGCGCTCCGGCGCCTGCGACAAGGCGGCACGATGTACCGCCGTCCGCGGCGGAGAGCCAGGAATTCAGATGCACACCACGATCGCCGAGCCCGAGACGACCGACGTCCGCGTCGGACGCCGCCCGAGCCTCATCCGCGAAGCCGGCTACACGTACTTCCCCATCGCGCTGATCGCACGACTGCCGTTCGCGATGATGGTGGTCGGCATCCTCACCCTCGTCGTCTCGGCGCGCGACTCGCTCGCGCTCGGCGGCGCCACCAGCGCGATGACCGGTCTCGGCACCGCGCTCATCGGGCCGCTGCTCGGCGCCGCGGCCGACCGGTTCGGCCAGCGCCGCGTACTGCTGGTCGCGGGGACGGTCAACAGCCTGCTGCTGGCGGCGATGGCGTGGCTGGCGTTCTCACCGGCACCGGATGCCGCGCTCCTGGGAGTGGCGTTCCTCATCGGCGCGACCATGCCGCAGGTGGCGCCGCTGTCGCGCAGCCGCCTCGTCGGCATCATCGGTCGCGCGTTCCCGAAGGACGGCCGCACGAAGGTCGTCAACGGCACGATGGCGTACGAGTCGGCGGCGGACGAGATCGCGTTCGTCTTCGGTCCCGTCATCGTGGGACTCCTCGCGACCACGATGAGCCCCGCAGCCCCCGTCATCGGCGCGGCGCTGCTCGCCCTCGTCTTCGTGACGGCGTTCGCGCTGCATCCGACCGCGGCGACCCCGGCCGCGAGCCGCGAGAAGGGGTTCGCGCAGGCCCCCGCCCGAGAGCTCTTCCGGGCGCGCATCCTGGCGCCGGTCGCCGGCGCCCTGGGCATGGGGCTGTTCTTCGGCTCGATGCTGACCTCGCTCACGGCGTTCATGGCCGAGCGCGGCGCCCCCGAACAGGCCGGCCTGGTCTACGGCGCCATGGGCCTCGGGTCGGCGGCGCTGGCGCTCGGCGTCGCCCTGTTCCCGGCGCGGTTCACGCTCACCGCGCGCTGGCTGACGTTCGCGACGATCCTCGTGGGCGGCACGATCGCGCTGCCCTTCGTCGACAGCGTCGCCGCGATCGCGGTGTGCCTGCTCGTGATCGGCATCGGCATCGGTCCGACGCTCGTCTCGCAGTACAGCCTCGCGGCGGCGTTCAGCCCGCGCGGACGCTCGGCGACGGTCATGACGATGCTCGGGTCGGCGGTCATCGTGGGTCAGTCGGCGTCGTCGGCCATCACCGGCGTCATCGCCGACGCGGCCGGCTCGGCCGTCGCCCTGTACGCCCCGCTCGCCGCGGCACTCCTCGTGCTCGGTGCGGGTGTCGCGGCCGCGATCGCCTCGCGCCGCTGATCCCGACCCGGCTCAGCGCTTCGCGTCGGCGAGGAGCTGCCGGATCTCGGCCATCGTCTCCTCCGACTGCGCGAGCAGCACGCGCAGTCGCTCCGCGCTCTCGTCCGCGAGGCTCGCACCGGGGGCGACGGATGCCGCAGCCGCCGGTTGCGGCATCCCCGCGGGATCCTCGGCCTCCGTCGTGGCGGTGACAGCCTCGGCCTCCGTCGTGGCGGTGGCCTGCGTCGCACCCGGGGCCTCGGCATCCGTCGCCCCGTCCTCCGGCTCGGCGGGCTTCGACGGCCCGAGGAACAGGTTCGCGAGGTACCCGGTGAACGTGCCGAAGATGCCGACGCCGACCACGATGATCAGGACGCCGATGAGCCGCCCGGCGTTGGTCACGGGGTACTGGTCGCCGTAGCCGACGGTCGAGATCGTGACGACGGTGTACCAGAGCGCATCCGATGCCGAGGTGATGTTGGCGCCGTCGGCCTTGCCCTCGACCGCGAGGATCGAGAGGCTGCCGAACTGCAGCACCAGGATGCCGAGCAGCAGCAGCGTCATGAGGGCGCTGTTGGCGCGATCGTGGATCAGCGTGCTCCACAGCGTCCGCGGGCCCAGGTCGCGCAGCAGCCGGAAGACGCGGATGAGGCGGAAGATCCGCAGCACCTTCAACTGCGCGAACGGCAGGCTCGCGAGGAGATCGGCCCACCCGAAGCCGCGGAAGAAGTAGTGCGCGGCCGACGGCGCCGTGAAGATCCGGAACAGGAAGTCGCCGAGGAAGATGCCGCTGAACAGCGCATTCATGACAGACAGGACGAGCTGCAGCGACGGGTCGGACGCGAACACGAGCATCAGCACGAGGTTCGCGATCGACAGGATCGACAGTGCGCCGATGAAGATCTCGTACGCGGTGTTCTTCAGCTCGGAGCGGATTCGGGTCCGCGCGCGCTCTCTCGCCATGGCAGTGCCTCCCGGTCGCGGGCGTCAGGGTGCGGCCCGCGGCACCATTGTGGGCCCTTCCGGGACGTCGCCGCTTCACTCGATGTCGACGAAGCAGGCCTCGTGATACCTTGTAGCTCTATGTACCTCGCAGTTCTAGGTATGAAGGGGTCGCATGAAGATCGGCAAGGACCTGGTCGCCGCCGCGGCGACGCCCATGGTGCTCGGCATCCTCGCCGACGGCGAGTCCTACGGCTACGCGATCCTGCAGCGCATCAGCGAGCTGTCGGACGGCGAGCTCGAATGGAGCGACGGGATGCTGTACCCGCTGCTCCATCGGCTCGAGAGGCTCGGACACGTCGAGGCGACGTGGGGCGTCTCGCCCGCCGGGCGCCCGCGCAAGCACTACCGCCTGAGCAGCACCGGCCGCGCGGCGTTCGCCGAGCAGCGCCGGCAGTGGAGCGTCGTGAGCGCGGCGCTGCAGCAGGTGTGGACCGAACGCGACGGCGGAAGGGCGTTCGCGCCGGACCGCGGGATCGCCCCGGGACTCGGAGGGGCCTGACATGAGCGAGGATCTCGAACCGCGTATCGAGGAGCAGATCGCCGCGTGGCGGACGTACGTGTCGCGAGGAGCGGCGATCGACGTCCGCGACGTCGACGAGCTCGAAGACCACCTGCGCGGCCAGATCGACCGGCTTGAGGTATCCGGTCTCGCCCCCGACGAGTCATTCCTCATCGCCGTCAAGCGCCTCGGCGCGCTCGACGACCTCTCGCGCGAGTTCGCACGGGAGCACTCCGACCGGCTGTGGAAGCAGCTGATGTTCGCCGACGCACCCGACCGGCCGCGCGGCAGCCGATCGCTGTGGCTCGCGCTGGGGCTGGCGATCGGGGCGGCCCTCGCGATCAAGGCGCCGGCGCTCTTCGGCATCGAATGGGCAGCGGACGGCGACTTCTACGCACGCTTCGGCGCGCTGCTGGTGCTGCCCTTCCTGGCCGCGTTCTTCCTCGTCGACCGCCGCGCCTCGCCGCGGACGATCGCCTTCGTCGCCGTGCCGTTCGTGCTGGGCGCCGTCGTGATGGCGGTGTACCCGTTCGCCCCCGACGGGGCGACGCTGGTGCTCGCGGCCCTTCACCTGGTCGTGGTGCTGTGGCTGGTGATCGGCATCGCCTACGTCGGCGGCGCCGTGAGGTCGAGCCGCGCCCGCATGGACTTCATCCGCTTCACCGGCGAGTGGTTCGTGTACTTCGTGCTCATCGCCCTGGGCGGCGCCGTGCTCATCGGGCTGACGGTCGCCGTCTTCGCGTCCATCGGTCTCGATGCGAGCCGCTTCGTCGTCGACTGGGTCCTGCCGTGCGGCGTCGCGGGCGCCGTGGTCATCGCGGGCTGGCTCGTCGAGGCGAAGCAGAGCGTCGTCGAGAACATCGCCCCGGTGCTCACGAGGCTCTTCACGCCGCTGTTCACGCTGCTGCTCCTCGCGTTCATCGTCGCGGGCTTCCTGCAGGGCAACCTCGTCGAGTCGGGCGGCGACGTGCCCGAGGTGTTCGGTCAGCGCGACCTGCTGATCCTCTTCGACATCGTGCTGCTCGTCGTGCTCGGCCTGCTCCTGTACGCGCTGTCGGCGCGCGACGGGCTGGCGCCGCCGTCATGGTTCGACCGGCTGCAACTGGTGATGGTGGCGGCGGCCCTCGTGGTCGACATCATGGTGCTCGTCGCGATGATCGGCCGCATCGCCGAGTACGGCGCGAGCCCCAACAAGCTCGCCTCGCTCGGGCTCAACCTCATCCTGTTCGCGAACCTCGCGGGCGCCGCGTGGCTGCAGCTGCGCTTCCTTAGGCGCAAGACCCCGTTCGAGCGCCTCGAGCGCTGGCAGACGGGCTGGCTCCCGGTCTACCTCGTGTGGGCCGCGATCGTGGTGGTCGTCTTCCCGCCGGCGTTCCAGTACGTCTGACCCCACGTCGCCCGTCACTCCGACGTGCTGCGCGGCCGGAACCGCAGGGCGGCCGCCCCCGACCGGAACTCCCGACGGTGCACGAGTTCGAGCTCGATGCGCTCGCGCAGACCGGCGAGCAGCGTCGGCCCGTGCCCGGCGAGGACCGGCTGCACGACGAACTCGTACTCGTCGATGAGCCCCAGATCCGCCAGCGCCAACGGGAGCTTCACGCCGCCCACCCACAGGAGCTCGCCCGGCTCCTGCTTGAGCCGCCGAACCGCTGGTCCGAGCTCGCCCCGCGTCAGCTCGGCATTCCAGTCGACCGCGGTCAGCGTGCTCGACACGACATGCTTCTGCGACCGGTCGATGGCCTCGGCGAACGGGACCTCCCACTCGCTCATCCAGTCGGGCCATGTCCCCGTGACCGGCTTCCGCCAGGCCGCCTCCATCATCTCGTACGTCACCCGCCCGAACAGGAGGGCGTCGGCCTGCTCCATCTCGTCGGTCCAGTAGCGCATGGACTCCTCGTCCGGAGGAAGTCCCGCCTCATGGTGGCAGCAGCCGTCGAGCGTGACGTTGATCGAGTATCGAAGTGTCCTCATCGCCCGCTCTCCCTTGACGCACGTCCCGCGATCACCTGGGGACCGTCGTCAGACTACTGCGAGACAGAAGGAGACGGTCCCCACGCCCACTCCGGGCGCCGCTGGTGCGGCGCCCGGAGCCTCGGGGCGCGGGGCCCAGCCTCGGTGCGAGGCATCCGTCCCCTCCTTGCTGCGCGGATCAGGCCGCGGCGTTGATCGCCTCGAAGAGGTTCTTGTACGCCGTCAGCGCGCTGTGCGACGGAACCGGAGCGGTGCGCTCCGCCTCGCCCGCCTGGATGAGTGCGCCCACCGTGGTGTCGGCCGTGCCGTCGCCGTTCGAATCGACTGGATCGTCGAGCGCGATCGCCCCGTCTGCGACGTTGAGCCACAGTGCGAGCAGATGCGCCTCGAACTGGTCCTCGGCGTTGTTCGTGTGCTTCGGCCACAGCGCCGCCACCGCATGCGCGGTGGTGGTCAGCGGCACATGCTCGTCGAACACCGCGCTCAGCACCCGCACCACCGAGAGCAGGCACGCCTTCTCGTCGGTCGTGTGACCGTGATTGCGCTTGTCGCGGTAGTCGGTCTGCCACACCCCGAGGGTGCCGGCATCCGTGCTCGTGCCGAGGACGATGACCTGCACCTGATCGGAGGCGGCGCCCCCGTCGTCGTCGGTCACCTCGACGCCGGTCGTCGCAGCGCACGCGATCGCGTACGTGTGAGGCGCGGCATCCGTCACATCACGAGGCTGGATGCTGGGACTCGGGTCGCCGTCGAACGCGGGCGGGTTCACCAGGTGCACGTTGACCGCAGTCGCGCCGTCGCCGTAGTCCCACGCGAACGTCAGGTCGTCGCTGCCCGGATCGGTGCCGCGCGCGGTGAAGTCCACCGGCTCGCCCGCCGTCCCGAAGACGATCTCCTGCCCGTTCCACGTGGTCGTCGCCGGTCCCGTGATCTCGGCCGTCGGCGCGACGTTCGCGACCGTCGCGGAGCCCGCGTCGGAGCCCGAGCCGCCGTCCTTGTCGGTCACGGTCACGGTGACGGGGAACACCCCGTCGTCGCCGTACACGTGGGTCGCCGTGACGGTGCCGGCGGCGATCGTCGCGGCGGTGACGCTGCCGTCACCCCAGTCGACGCTCGCCGTGTGCGTGTCGACGGTGCCCGGATCGGTGAAGTGGGCCTCGAGCGACACCGGCGCGTTCTCGTCGGCCGGCGAGATCGCATCGATCACGACGGTCGGCGCGACGTTGTCGACGTGGAGGTCGAACGACGCCTGCCCGGTCTCGCCCTTGTCGTCGGTCGCGGTGATCGTGACCGTCGTGTCGGCCGGACCGTCCGCCGGCGTGTGGGTCCACTCCCACGTCGAGCCGGAGCGCGTCACCGTTCCGATGCTCGCAGTGAGCGTGGTGACCGTGCCGTCGGAGTCGGCCACCGTGCCGGTGTTCGTCGCCTGCGAGCCTTCGTCGACGCTCACGGATGCGGCATCCGCCGTCACCGTCGGCGCCGCGTTCGCGGACTGCAGTGCGGCCAGCATGTCCAGGCGCGGCGTCGTGTTCGTCGTCGTGCCCGCCGCGTTGGTGGCGTAGGTGATCGGCACACCCGTCGAGGTGATGTCGTTCATCAGGTCGGTCACCGCCCTCGTCGGGTACGCCGAGCGAAGGACCGCGAGCGCGCCCGAGACGAACGGCGTCGACATCGAGGTGCCGCTCTTGCTGCCATAGACGTCGTCGTCGATCGCCGAGATGACGTTCGACCCCGGCGCCATGACGTCCAGGAGCGGACCCCGGTTGCCCGAGTTCGTCGTGGTGTCGTCGTCGTTCGTGCGCCCGACCGTGAACGCGGTCGAGATGCAGCCCGGCGCGCCCACCGAGTTCAGGAACGTGTTGTTCCCGGACGCGATGACCGTGGCGATCCCCGCGGCGAGGTTCGCGTCGACCGCGGCCTTGCGCGTGTCGCCGTCGCACGCCGACGAGAACTGTCCGCCGCCGAGGCTCATGTTGCTCGCCACGACGTTCCAGCCGGGGTTCGCCGCAGCCTGACCGCGCACCCAGTCGAGCGCCTGGATCTGGTCCGAGACGTACGCCAGCACGCACGGCGCCGCGTTCGGCGCGCAGCCGCTCGCAGTGTTGACGCGCGTGAACACCTGCACCGCGATGATCTGCGCATCCGGAGCCGCACCGTTGCCCGGCGGTGTGCCGGCCGGGTGGTCGCCGGCGCTTCCGGCCGCGATGCCGGCGACATGCGTGCCGTGGTCGCAGATGTTCGCTCCGCCGTTGACGCACGCGGCATTGTTGTCGCTGTCGATGTCGGCCGAGGTGTCTTCGGTCGTCCCGTCGGGACACAGGCTCGCCTCGTCGGGGTCGCCGTCGTCGTCATCGGGATCCGAGAAGCAGTGCTGCGCGACGATGCGCGACCCGAAGTACGGATGATCGGCGTCGATGCCCGAGTCGAGGATCGCGACCGTGGCGCCGGCCCCGGTGAACCCGAGAGCCTGCACGTCGTCGCCCTGGATCACCGGCAGAGAGCTGGCGAGCGCCGGCGGGTCGGCGAAGTCCTCCACGACCCCGCGGACGTGCGGGTTGTGCGCGAGGCCCTTCAGCGCGGTGCGCGGGACCTCCATGATGACGTAGGGCATGGTCGAGGTCTTCTTGACCTTGCTCGCGCCCTTGCCGACGCTGCGCACGACCTCGTCGGCCGACCCCTTGCGGTCGAGCTCCACCACGACGCGCACGCGATCGGGCGGTCCCGCAGAGTCGGGCGGCGCGGCGCTCGCGGGCGGCGCGAGAGCGGTGACGCCCAGCGCGAGTGCGCTCGCGACGAGCACCGGGATGATCCTGGATTTCATGATGAGTCCCCCCATCCGGCCGGCGCGGGCCGGAACCCCGGGCCGCGCCCGGTGGTATCTCCACCACGGAGGAGGAGGGCGGACGCCGCCCGCTGATACGCGGCGGCTCCGGCGCTGACGTGGCGCAAACGCCCGATCCGCGGCGATGCCCCGGGGTCGGGGCTTCGGCGCTCGGCCCCGGCTGCGACGCCCGGCGGCGGCGCCGGCGCCCGGCGGCGACTCAAGTGGCACAACACGCGGAATCGACACAGCGACCCCGCGTGTCGCGACCCGCGAACCTCCGGACCCTGAGCGGGCAACTGATGCCAGCTCCAACGCTGGGCCTCCGCCTCAAGTGGCACAACACGCGGAATCTACACAGCGACCCCGCGTGTCGCGACCCGCGAACCTCCGGACCCTGAGCGGGCAGCTGACGCCAGCTCCAAGGCTGGGCCTCCGCCTCAAGTGGCACAACACGCGGAATCGACACAGCGACCCCGCGTGTTGCGACCCCCGAACTCCCGACCCCCGACCCCCGCCCCCCGAGCCGCGCGGCAACTCAAGTGGCACAACACGCGGAATCGACACCGCGACCCCGCGTGTCGCGACCCCCGAACCCCGAACCCGCGAAACCCCGAACCCGCGAACACCCGGGACCCCGGAACACGTGGACCCCCCGCAACCCCCGGCGCGCGAGCGGGCAGGGGGTGCCGGCATCCGTCGCCCGCTCAGTCCTCCGGGCCGCGGCCGGCGTGGAAGCGCGAGCGGTAGCGCGCCACGGCTTCGTCGAGCAGCGCGTCGTCGAGCCGCGCGATCGGGATGACCTCGCGCAGCAGCGGCTCGCAGTCGGGGCCCCGGCCCACGACGGTGCCGCACAGCACCCACGCGTACCGGTCGGGGTTCTTCTCCTGCAGCTCGCGGTACTGACACACCTGGCGCGCGAGCCAGTCCTCGAAGGGCCGCGTCCACCACGGCTCGGCATGCAGCGGATTGACCGACAGCCCCGGCAGGGTCAGCCCGCTCTCGGTGTCGACGCTGGGGTCGCGATCCGACCCGGGCCCCTCGCTGTACCGGACGTACGTATGCCCGTAGCGCCGCACGGCCGCCGCGAGCTCGCCGAGCGACCGGTGCGTGTCGATCAGCGTCTCGGTCACGAACAGCGGCAGGCCGCCCGGCGGTACCGGGTGCCGGTCGGCGTCGGTCATCGCGGTCCTCCCTCCGGGACCGCCAGATTACGGATGCCGCCACCGCGGCCGCACGGGGTTGACGGCTCTGCGGGGCGGGAGTAGCGCCGGGCACGGCCGGCACCCGCCGCGGCCGGCCGCGATCAGGCGATCGCGGCCCCGGCGCGTGCGTCGACGGGGGTGAGCGTCCCGAGCCGCGCCTCGACGTCGCGGGCCGCGGCGAGCGCGACGTGGTCGCCGTTGCGCGGGCCGATGAGCTGAACTCCGCTGGGGAGCCCGTCCTCGTCGAGTCCGGTGGGGACGGCCACCGACGGCAGGCCGAGGAAGTTCACCGTCACCAGGAGGCGGTGATCGCGCCACAGCTCGGTCGTCGCTGCCGGTCCCGAGAGGTCGAAGCCGATCTCGGGCATGCGCCGTGCCGACACCGGACCGAGGATCACGGGGTGCTCGGCCTGGAACCTCTCCCACGCTCCGGCGATCACGACGCGCTGCGCCCACGCGGCACCATAGGCCTCCCCCGACTCGAGCACCTCGATCTCTTTCACGTTGTCGAGGAAGTAGCGGGTCGAGCCCTCCGACAGCGGCGCGGGCAGAGCGCCGGGAAGGAATGCGCCCACCATCTCGGTCGAGGAGATCCGGCGCCAGAGGGTCGCGGCCTCCTCGATCATGGGCGGCTCCACCTCCACGACCTCCCAACCTGCTGCGGCCAGCGCGCCGGCCGCACGGTCGATCGCGTCGGCGACCTGCGGGTCGACGCCCCACCCGAGCGGATCGCGCACCACGGCGACGCGACGTGGCCCGTCGTACGACGCGGGATGCCGGATGCTCAGGGCGGTCGGGTCGCTTCCGTCCGCGCCGTGCATCAGCGTGAACGCGACATCCAGGTCGTCGACCGAGCGGGCGATCGGGCCGTTCACGGCGAAGAGGAGCAGCGACAGCGACACCGGCTCGTTCACCTCGAGCGTCGGCGCGGGGATGCGGCCTGCCGAAGGACGCAGCGCGCAGACGCCTGCGGCGTACGCGGGCAGCCGCAGCGACCCGCCGTAGTCGTTGCCGAGGCCGAGCGGCGTCATGCCCGTGGCGACGGCCACGGCATCCCCGCCACTGGATCCGCCGGGCACGCGTGCCGGGTTCCACGGGTTCACGGTGCGGCCGAACAGGTCGTTGTCGGTGTCCCACCGCAGTCCCCAGTCGGGCATGTTCCCGCGGCCGATCGGGACGGCTCCGGCCTCGAGGAGCCGGCGGACCATCGTCGCGTCATGGGCGGGGACGGCCTCGGCCAGGAACGTCCAGCCGCTCGTCGTCGCCGACCACGTCAGGTCGATGTTCTCCTTCACCGTGAACGGCACGCCGGCGAGCGGACCAGGGTCCTCGCCGGCCTCCAAGGCGGCGTCGACGCGATCGGCGAGGGCGCGGGCGCGGTCGGGGAAGACCACTGTGAGCGCGTTCACCACCGGGTTGATCTCGTCGATGCGTGCCAGGTGCGCGTCGACCGCCTCCCGCGCGGTCGACGCGCGGGAGCGGATCGCGTGGGCGAGCTCGCGCACGCCGTAGTGCCACAGGGGTCGGTCGGTCATCTCTTTCCTCCAGGGGTCACGATCCGGTTGGTGGCGGTGGCCACGGCCGGCAGGGGGGTCGTGCGGGCGGGGAGCCGGCGACGGGGCACCCAGCCCTGCCGCGGGATCGAGTCGATCAGCATGCGCGTGTAGTCGGCGCGCGGTTCGTCGAGGACGTCGGCGATGGGCCCCTGCTCGACGATCGCGCCGGCGCGCATCACCACGACATGGTCGCAGACGCGTCGTACCGTGGTGAGGTCGTGCGAGATCATCAGCAGCGCGACGCCCGTCTCGCGGCGGATGCGGTCGAGGAGGGTCAGGATCTCGACCTGGGTCGTCACGTCCAGCGCCGACACCGCCTCGTCCAGCACGAGGATCTCGGGGTCCGCGGCGAGCGCACGCGCGATCGCGACGCGCTGCCGCTGCCCTCCCGACAGCGAGCGCGGCTTCTTGCCGGCGAGCTCGAGGTCGAGAGTCACCGCCGTGAGGAGTTCGTCCACGCGTGCGTTCAGCTCGGCGCGGGAGGCGGCGGGCCGATGCACCGAGACAGCTTCGGCGAGACACTGCCGCACGGTCTGACGACGGTCCAGCGACTGGTACGGGTCCTGGAACACCATCTGCGCGATCCGGGCACGCGCCCGCCGCCCGCGCGCACGGCGTGCCGGCGTCGTCCAGTCCTCCCCCTTCACCGAGACGGTGCCGGCGTCCGCTCGCTCGAGCCCGCAGATGATGCGCGCCGTCGTCGACTTGCCCGAGCCTGATTCGCCGACGATCCCGAGCGACCCGCCCGGGGCGAGCGTGAACCCGACGTCGTCGACGGCGACGAACGTCTCACGCACCCCCGACGCCGACCGCACGGGAAAGGTCTTGCGCAGGCCCTCGACCACCAGCACCGGCTGGTCGCCGCCGCCGCCGTGCGCCAGCAGGTCGGTCGGCAAGGAGGCCGACAGCAGCCGGCGCGTGTACGCGTCGGTCGCGTCCTCGCGCATGCGGGCCGCGGCGAGCGTCTCGACCGTGCGGCCGTGCTGCATCACGGCGACGCGGTCGCATACGGCGCCCGCGAGCGCGAGGTCGTGGGTGATGAACAGCAGCGCGAGGTCGCGATGCGCGCGGAGGTCGGCGATCACGGCCATGACCTCCTCCTGCGTCGTGACGTCCAGCGCCGTCGTGATCTCGTCGGCCAGCAGGATCGGCGGGTCCATCGCCAGCGTCGCCGCGATCATGACGCGCTGCAGCAGACCGCCCGACAGGTCGCCCGGTCGCTGCCGCATGCGGCGGCCGGGATCGGGGATGCCGACCTCGGCGAGCAGGTCGATCGCGCGCCGCGCCGCGGCATCCGGCCTCTCCCCTGCCACCGACACCAGCGCCTCGGTCATGAAGTCGCCGATCGTGCGCAGCGGATTCAGGTGCGCACGCGGCGTCTGGAAGACCATGCCGATGCGCCGGGCGCGGATGTCGCGCAGGCGCTTGGCGGTCATCTCGGCGATGTCCTCGCCGTCGATGCGGATGCTGCCGCCCTGGGTGAAGCCCTCGGGGAGCAGTCCCGCGACCGCGCGCACCGAGAGCGTCTTGCCGGATCCGGACTCGCCGACGAGAGCGAGGGCCTCGCCACGGCGGACCTGCAGCGTGCAGTCGTGCACGAGCGTGCGGGGACCGCCCGGTCCCGGGGCGGCGATCGACACCCGGTCGAGTTCGAGGACGTTCTGCGTCACTGGTCGGCTCCTTCCGCCCACGTGGTCACGCGGGCGCCGAGGATGTTCACCGCGAGCACCGTGACCACCACGAGCAGCGCCGGGAACATCGACTGCTCGGGGGCGCCGTTCAGCAGAGCCGGCTGCCCGCCGGCGATCATGACGCCCCAGTCCGACGACGGCGGCTGCGCGCCGAGGCCGAGGAACGAGATCGCCGCGAGGTCGAGCATCGCGTAGCCGAATCCGACCGTCGCCTGCGCGAGGATCGTGGGCAGGAGCGCGGGAACCACGTGCCGGAAGCAGATGGCCCCCGATCCGACGCCTTGGATCCGCAGAGCGGCGACATACGGCTTGGACAGTTCCTGCCGAGCCGCCGCCCGCACCAGCCGCGCCACGATCGGCACGTAGGCGATCGACAGCGCCACGATCGGAGCGACCAGCCCCTTGCCGAACATCGAGACCGCGAGGATCGCGAGCACGAGTCCCGGGATGGCGAAGATCACCTCGATGAGGCGCGAGCTGACGCCGTCGACCCAGCCGCCGAACCAGGCCGACGCGATCGCGACGGCCGATCCCAGGACGGCCGAGGCGAGCACGACGACGACAGGGGCGAACACGCTGGGCGCTGCGCCCGCGAGAACGCGGGACAGGATGTCGCGGCCCAGGTCGTCGGTGCCCATCGGGTGCGCGGCGCTCGGCGCGCCCGAGACCGGGCCCACGAAGAGCTGGTCGGGCGGGTAGGGCGCCAGGAACGGCCCGAAGAGTGCCAGCACGACGATGACCGACATCACGATGGCCGCAACGATGAACAGCGGGTCGAAGACTGCGACCCGGCGGGCGAAGACCGGCACGCGGCCGCCGGCGAGTTGAGCGACGCTCATGCGGTCCTCCTCGGCTTGACGGAATCCGGGTCGATCAGCGCGATCGCCACATCGGCCACCGCGTTGAGCACGACGAACAGGAACACCAGCAGCAGCGAGATGACCTGCACCACCGGCAGGTCCTTGCGCGCGGCGGCCTCGGTCAGCAGCGAGCCCAGCCCGCCGATCCCGAACGCCTGCTCGGCGATCGCCGAGGCCGCGAACAGTCCTGCGATCGTCGCGCCCGAGATCGCGAGGATCTGCGGTGACGCGTTGAGGAAGACATGACGGCGGAAGATCTGCCCGCGAGGGATGCCTCGCACGCGCGCGGTGTCGACATGCTCGGCGTGCAGCTGGCCCACGACGGCGCCGCGTGTGATGCGGCTCGTGTACGCGATGTAGAGCACCGCGAGCGAGATCGCGGGGAGCGTCAGGTGGAAGAGGTTGTCGAGCAGCCCCTCGCCCGAGCCGTACACCGGGAACCAGCCGAGCACACGGCCGAACACCCAGATGAGGAGGATCGCGACGACGAACGTCGGCATCGCGACGCCGATCGACGTCGCGATGAGCACCGACCGATCGGCCGCACGTCCGCGGGTCGCCGCGACGATCCCGGAGCCGACCCCGAACACCAGGATCAGCACCAGCGTGTACGCCACCAGCAGCACCGTGATGCCGAACCGCGGGGCGATCAGCTCGACGACCGGCGTCCGGTAGACGAACGAGGTGCCGAGGTCGCCGCTGAGCACTCCCCCGATCCAGTGCAGGTACTGGATCCACACCGGCTGGTCGAGGAGGTACTGCTCCTTGATCGCGGCGATCATCTCCGGCGTCGGCCGGAGCCCGCCCGCGAGCGCGACCACCGGATCGCCGGGTGTGAGCAGCACCGCCGAGAAGATCAGGACGCTCGACAGGAAGAGGGTGAGCAGCAGTCCGCCGATCCTGCCGAGGAGCTGCCGGGCCACCGTGGCGGTCATACGGGCTCCCCTCTCTCGGTCGCGGCGCTCACCGGCCGCCGAGATGCAGCGCCCACGGGCTCGCGTACGCGGCCACGGAGGTCGTCGCACCGGTGAGCGCGTCGTTCAGGAACGTCGTGTGATACGAGCCCGCGAGACTGACCTGCAGCAGGTCGGGGGCGAAGATCTCCTGTGCGGCCACGTACGCCTCGGCCGCCGACTCGGCATCCGGCGCGGTACGCGAGGCCTCCAGCAGTCCTGTCACCTCGGGATCGGCATAGCCGCTCCAGTTGAAGATGCCTCCCAGGTCAGGAGGGAGGAGGAAGAGCTGCGGGTATGCCAGCACCCCCGGGGTCTCCATGTATCCGGAGGTCGCCACGAAGTCGAGGTTCTCCCGCGGCGCGGGATCGGGAAGGAAGATCGCGGCGAAGTCGGCGGCCTGACGCTCGTCGATCTCGACCGTCAACCCGATCTGCCGGGCCGCGCTCTGGATGATCGCGGCGGTCTGCGAGAGCTCCTTGCTGCCGGCCGGGATCGCGACGCGCAGCGGCACCGAGACGTCCTCGCCCGACTCCGCCACGAGCCGCTTCGCCTCGTCGAGGTCGACCTCGGGAGCGGCGAGGGCGTCGTACCCGGCCTGATAGTCCTCGGCCGCGGACGACCCCGACCACGAGAAGGGCGTCACGAAGGTGCTGATCGGCTGTCCGAGCCCGCCGAGGACGGTCGAGATGTACTGCTCGCGGTCGATCGCAAGGCTCAGCGCCTGCCGGATCATGGGGTTCGCACCAGCGCCGGACTCCCGCGCGGGACCGAACGAGAACGACGCCGTCGACGGCCCCACCACCAGACGCCCGGTCTCGGACGCCTCGAACGAGGAGCGGCTGGAGGGCGGCACGTTGAAGGCACCGTCGACCTCGCCCTCGAGCAGCGCGTTGGTGAGCGTCGTGCCGTCCGAGATGAACCGGAACGTCAGCTTCTTCGCCAGTGGAGCGCCGTCCCAGTACGACTCGTTCGCGACGGTCACGATCTCGCGGCCGGGCGTCCAGCTCGCCAGCTTGAAGGGTCCCGCACACAGGAGCTCGCCGCCGGACGTGCCCAGCGCCGGGCCCTGCGCCTCGCTCACCGCCTTGTTCAGCACCGCCCCCGCGCCGCCGGACAGGGCGTCGCGGAACGTGGAGTCGGGAGCGACGAAGCGGATCGTCACCTGACGCTCGCCGGTGATCTCGATGCCGTCCTCGGCAGCGACGAGCACGAACGCGCCGTAGAACGCCGACGTCACATCGGTGCGGTGGCGCTCGAGGCTGTACACGACGTCCTCGACCGTCACCGGCGTCCCGTCCCAGAACGTGACGCCGGGGCGGATGTCGATGACGAAGGTCACCGGGTCGGCCCAGTCTGCCCGCTCGGCGATGCCGGGTGCCACGCCGAAGTCCGGCTGCACGCGCAGCAGGCTGTCGCACAGGTTGGGCTGCACGAAGTTGTAGTCGGCTCCCGGGACCAGCGAACGCGGCTCGCCCTCGACCAGCGCCCACGTCACCTCGTCGACCTCGGCCGTGCCGGCGGGGAGCGCGGCGACGAGCTCGACCGGACCCGCGTCGGCGTCATCGGTGGGCGCCGTCTCGCCGTCGCGCGGCGTGCACCCCGCCAGCAGGACGAGCGCCGTGCCTGCGGCGATCGCCGCCAGGGCCTTTCCTCGGAATGTCATGTCGATTCCTCTCGGTTGTCGGATCGGCTGCGCGTCAGCGCACCACGAAGACCCGGACGCACACCTGGCCGTCCTCATCGCGCGCGAGCCCCACGAACTGGTGCTCGGCGAGCCAGCGGTGGGCCGCGGCATCCGTCTGGAACACCGGCGCGGTGCGGAAGTAGTACTCGTCCTCGGGCACGTTCTCTCCCGCCTCGAGGCGCGCGATCACCTCCGCCGAGGCGCGGAAGTAGCCGCGGTTGAGGATGTCGATGACGGAGCCGTCGCTCGCGCGAAGCAGGTAGCGCGCCTCGAGCTGCGCGGTGCGGGCGCGATCGACGGCCCAGTCCCCGCCGTAGGGCAGCACCTCTCCCGACAGGAGCGGGCCGGCGACGGTGCCGCCCGAGATCGGCGTGAACGTCAGCTCTTCGTCGGCGCTGCGCCCGATGCGAAGATGCGGGTCGACGTCGACGCGGATCTCGAACGCGAACTCCAGAATGGGATCGATCATGCGGGGGCCTCCTCGGCTCGCGGGTCGGGTGAAACGGTGATGATCACGCGCAGCGGGTCGTCCCCGCCGAGCGTGATCCGCTGGCGGTTCGGCACGGTCTCGATCGCGCCCCACGGCTCCTCGCCGGTGCCGGACTGCGGGATGAACTCGGGGAAGTCGCTGCTGTGGACGTGCAGGCGCAGCCGGTGCCCGGCGCGCAGCCGGTATCCGGCCTGGCCGAGGTCGATGTCGACCGACGCCGGCTCGGTCGCGTCGTGCACCTGCACCTGTCCGCGGGCGATGCGCAGCGCGGTGCCGTCGGGCGCGACGTCGAGGAGGCGGGCGAAGACGTCCATCACCGGGCCGTCGGACGAGACGGATGCCGCGACCCGCACCGGACCGGTGAGATCGACGTCGCGCACGAACACGTCGGTCGTGAACGCGAGGACGTCGTCGCGTTCCCCGATGCCCGACTCGTCGGGCCGGTGCTGCAGGTAGGCGAACGCGTTCGGCACGCTCGAGGGCACGAGGTCTGCCGGGTCGTGCACCCACTCCAGGTCCGTCGCACGACCAGGACCCTCGGGCGAGAGCCCGCCGCCGGCCGACGCGTAGAGGATGCGGGTCGTGGCGCCCGGAGGCGGCCAGCTCTCTCCGGTGCGCATCCCCGTCGTGCCGGCGAGGTTCCATGCCACCCGGGGGATGTCGGCGGGCCGGCCGTTGCCCCGCACGAACACGTCGAAGAAGTCCGCCGCGGGCTGCAGCATCCGTGACAGCTCTTGACGGATCTGCTCGTCGGAGCGCGACTCCGCGCGCGACTCTTCGGGATCGTCCAAGTAGTACGCCTCGTGGTCCATCGACTCGATCCGCAGGAAGTGGTTGAGCGCCCACGCGGGTCGCCGCTCGATCTCGGCGACGTCCGCCCAGGACAGCGGTGCGCAGTTGTCCCACCACCCGATCGTGTGCAGCACCGGTACGGGGCGGGCGTCGAAAGGGCTGGCGAACGGGAAGCGCGGCAGATGCACGGGCCGCGGATACCACTGGTCGTACGACACGGAGCGGGAGCCCAGCCGGCCGACGATCTCCTCCGCCTGCGCGCTGAACGGACGCCGCGCGGTGTCGAGCTCCCAGAAGTAGGCGTCCTGCGAGTGGAAGTACGTGAGCGGGTACAGGTACGTGATCGCCCATTCCACCGGGCGCACGCGCTCCCCGCGGATCGCACGCACGGGCTCGCCGAGCATCGTTCCGGTCACCCGCGGGGCGATGGCCTTGAGCGCCGGGTGCTGCGACGCGGCGGCCGCCCACTGGGTGTAGCCGTAGTAGCTGTCGCCCCACATCGCGACGCGCCCGTTCGACCACTCCTGGCGGATGATCCATTCGATCGTGTCGTAGCCGTCGTCGACTTCGTTCACGAACAGCAGCGCGTCGCCCTCGGAGCGGAACTTGCCCCGCACATCCTGCGCGACCACGCGGTAGCCGCGCGCGGTGAAGTACTCGGCGATCAGCGGGATGAACGTGTATTCGCCGCTCTTGTCGTACGGGAGGCGGATGAGGATCGCGTCGCCGGGCGTGCGGTCGGGATCGGCCGGCGCCCCCGGAAGGTACACGTCGGTGGCGAGATGCGCGCCGTCGCGCATGCGCACACGCTGCTCGTGTGCGGCGGGGCTGACCGGTGCGGGTGCGACGTGGACGATCTGCGTCACGATGTCTCCTCTTCGAGCGTGATGGGAGCAACGGTAGAGAGGGATCTGTTCTTAGTCAAGTCTGACTAGACAATAAACTGGGACTCCAGTCCGATATGGTGCGAAAGGGAGGTACCGATGGCTCGACCATCCGTCGCCGATGAGCGGATCCGGCAGATCGTCGACGCGACGATCCGCACGATCGGCGCGCACGGCATCACCGGAGCGAGCCTGGAGCGCATCGCCGAGGAGGCGGGCATGTCGCGCGGACACGTGCGGCACTTCGCCGGCAACCGCGAGGAACTGCTGCGCGAGAGCGCGCGCCGGTTCTACTACGACGGCATGGAGGGAGAGTCGGTTCTCCCAGCCGGCACGACCGACGTCGATGCAGCCCTGGACCACCTCTTCGGCGAGGAGTTCTCCGCCCCGGGCAATGACAACGCGGTCGTCCTCGGGTTCGTCGAAGCGGCCCGCACCGATCCCGTGCTGGCGCGGCTGCTCGTCTCGGCGTATCAGGGCACGCACGACCTGCTCGCCGAGCTGCTCGAACGGTCGCACCCGGCCGCAGACCGGGCCGCCTGCGAGAGCGTCGCCTACGGGGTCGTGGGCATCGCCCTGCACAACGTCTTCCTGAGCGACATCGCCTCGGAGGCCACCGGCACCGCGATCGCCCGCGCCGCAGCGGAACGGCTGATCGCGACATTGGACTGAGCAGCGCCGCGCGGGGTGACCTGCGACCGCGCGACCGGCAGACTATGCCCATGACCGGGACGCCGCGCTCATGGGTGCTGCACGTCGACCTCGACCAGTTCATCGCGGCCGTGGAAGTGCTGCGGCGGCCCGAGCTCGCGGGCAAGCCCGTCATCGTGGGCGGCCGCGGCGACCCCACTGAGCGGGCCGTCGTCTCGACCGCCTCGTACGAGGCGCGCGAGTTCGGTGTGGGATCGGGGATGCCGCTGCGGATCGCGGCGCGGAAGATCCCGGATGCCGTCATCCTGCCGGTCGACGCTCCCGCCTACCTTCACGCCTCGGAGACGGTCATGGCGACGCTGCGAGCGCAGCCGGGAGCGGTCGTGCAGGTGCTCGGCTGGGATGAGGCGTTCGTCGGCGTCGAGACCGACGACCCCGAAGGCTACGCCCGCCGCATGCAGCAGGCGGTGCTCGACGCGACCCGGCTCCATTGCAGCATCGGGATCGGCGACACCCTCGTCCGCGCCAAGGTGGCGACCGGGTTCGGCAAGCCCCGCGGCACGTTCCGGCTCACCGCCGAGAACTGGCTGGAGGTCATGGGCGGACGACCCACCATCGACCTGTGGGGCGTGGGCTCGAAAGTCTCGAAGCGACTTGCGGCCCTCGGCATCCGCACCGTGTCGGAGCTCGCCGTCGCCGAAGACGACGTGCTGACGACTGAGTTCGGGCCCCGCATGGGTCTCTGGTATCGCCAGCTCGGACGCGGCGACGGCTCGGCCGTCGTCGACGACACGCCCTGGGTCGCCCGCGGCCACAGCAAGGAGACGACGTTCCAGACGAACATCGTCGACCCCGCCGAGATCGAGGCGGCCGCGCGGCACCTGCTCGACCAGGTGCTCGACGAGGTCGCCGCCGATGAGCGCCCCGTCGTCGGGCTCGGGCTGAAGGTGCGCTATGCGCCGTTTCTCACCAAGACCTTCACGAAGAAGATCCCCTCGACCTCCGACCGCGACACCGTCATCGCGCGCGCGATGGAGCTCGTGGCGAAGATCGAACCCGATCGGCCGATCCGCCTCCTCGGCATGCGGGCCGAGATGTCCATGCCCGAGGATGCGAGAGAGGGGCATACCCCGACGCGCGGCGGGTGGTGAGCCGGCGGGGGAATGCGCCCGGCTCGCGCGGTCGATGACCTCGCAGCCTTAGCATCGAAGCGATCGGCGAGAGAGACGACATGAGGAGGATCATGAATCTGACGAGCCTGTACCCGGTGCTCATGACGACGGATGCCTCGGCCGGCGCCGCCTTCTACCGAGAGCACTTCGACTTCGAGGTCGCGTTCGAGTCCGACTGGTACGTGAGCCTCCGCCGCGGCCCGTGGGAGCTCGCCGTTCTCGACGCGAGCCACCCGACGATTCCCGAGCGGTTCAGGGGGCGCTCCGCGGGCGGCCTGCTGCTCAACCTCGAGGTCGACGACGTCGACGCCGTCCACGACCGGCTGCTGGCCGCCGGCGTCCCCCTCGTACAGCCACTCCGGTCGGAGGACTTCGGTCAGCGGCATGCCATCTTCGCCGGCCCCGACGACGTGCTTCTCGACGTCATCACCCCGATCCCACCGACCGGAGAGTTCGCGGAGCAGTTCTCCGCGGAGGCGCTCGGTGAAGCACAGGCACGCACCAGCGAGGTCGCGGCGGCCCACCCGATCTCGCCGGCGTGATCCGCCGCCCGGCGTCCGGCTGGCGGCGCGGCGGGTGCTGGGCGCGGGCGTGGCATGCCGGGCAGGGCGGAGACATGTGATCTTCCCCCGGCTCGGCGCCTGACGCCGCGCTGCGCGAGCTTCGCCACCGCGGACCCTGGCGGCGCGACCACGCGTGCGTCACGAACTCGGCTCAGCGTGCTCCGCCGACGGGTCCGGTCGTCGAGCGGATCACCAACTCCGGATCGAGTGTGACCGACGACGGCGCTCCCCCGCGCGTGAGATCGCGCAGCAGCGTCGCGGCTGTGCGACCCATGAGTCGGCGCGGCTGGTTGACGCTGGTCAGCGCAATGGGCTGAAGCTGGGCGAGGATCGTGTTGTCGTAGCCCACGACCGAAACGTCGGCGGGCCAGCTGAGACCCAGGTCGGCTGCGGCGCCGAGTACACCGAGCGCTGCGAGGTCGTTCGAGGCGAGGATCGCGGTGGGGCGCTGCGGTGAAGAGAGCAGTTCGCGGCCCGCGGCGTAGCCGCCGTCCTGGTTGGGTGCAGCATTCGCGACCTGCGCTCGGTCGGCCAGCCCGACGGCGGTCATCGCGCGCAGGAAGGCATCCTCGCGCGCACGAGCACCCGGGTTCGCGCCGGCGGCGACGAATCCGATGTCTTCGTGCCCGAGCGCGAGCAGATGATCGAGCGCGACGCGCACCCCCTGGGCGTCGTCGGTGAGTACGCGACCGGTGCCGACGGGGCGCGGACCCGGCCGCCCGACGATCACGGTGGGCACGTCTGCGGCGATCGCCTCGATCTCTTCGGTGCTCATGGTCGGGGTGATGAGGATCAGGCCCTCGGCGCGCAGTTCGACGAATGCCTCGGCAGCGGCCTTCTCCTTTGAAGGTTCGCGCTCGCCGCTTGCGATCAGCACTTGATGGCGGAGGTCTTCCGCCGCTTCGAGGATGCCGTCGATGACCTCTGTATAGAAGGGGTTGTGCAGGTCCGAGACGAGGACGCCGAACATGTCGGTCCGCTGGCTCGCCAACTGGCGAGCCGCAGCGTTCGGGCGATAGCCCAGTCGGCGCATCGCCTCGTGCACGGCGCGCTTGCGTTTGTCGCCGACTTTCTCAGGTTGCTGCAGGACGAGTGAGACGAGGGATCTCGACACGTTCGCCTCGCGAGCGACATCCGACATCGTCGGCCGCCGGGCCCCTTGCGCCGACGACCCCGAGGCGCCGGTCATCCCTTCACCGCCCCGGAGGTGAGTCCGGCGACGAAGTACTTCTGCAGGAAGGCGAACAACAGCGCGACCGGGATGATGGCCAGAACGGAGCCGGCCATCAGCAGGTCCCATTCGGTGGCGAACTGACTGCGCATGCTCGCCAAACCTACAGGGATGGTGCGCAGGTCGGCATCATTCACCGCGAGCGAGGGCCACGCGAACTCTCCCCACGTCCACATGAACTTGAGCACGGCGAGCGTGCCGTACATCGCCAGCGCGTTCGGCACGAGGACCGACCACAGTGTGCGCAGGCGGGAAGCGCCATCGATGAACGCGGCTTCGTCGAGCTCGCGCGGCATCGCCATGAACGTCTGCCGCAGCAGGAAGATGCCGGTCGGACTCACGACGTAGGGGGCGATGAGCGCCGCGTACGAGTTGAGCCAGCCCAGATCGCGCATCTGGATATAGAGCGGCACGAGGATGACCTGCGCCGGGATCATGATCGCCGCCACCACCAGAAGCATGACGATCGGCTTGCCCCAGAAGTTCATGCGCGCAAGCGGATACGCGATGAGACTGTCGAAGACGAGGTTCGCCAGGACGACGACGACGCATACGAGCAGAGAGTTGAAGAACCATCGCGCGAAGTCCTTCTGCTCGAACAGACGTGCGTAGTTGTTCAGGGTCACGTCGGCGAACGCGAACACGTCCATCTGCGCTCCGAGCAGGTTCTGCAGCGGTTGCAGAGACGCCAGCAGCATCCAGACGAACGGGACTCCGCAGAACAGCACGATGCCCACCAGGGCGACCACGTAGCCCGTGCGTTTCAGCGCCGCGTTCATGCCGTGACCTTTCGTCGAGCGACCAGCTGGAGCGAGAGCGGGATCAGCACGAGCAGGAACAGCACGGCTGTGCCCGCCGCGGCGAAGCCGATGTCGATCTGCATGCGCGTATAGAGGAACGTGATGATCGTGAGCGTGGCGTTCCCGGGGCCTCCCTCGGTCATCACCCACACCTGATCGAACACCTTGAACGAGTTGAAGATCAGCAGCACCAGCACGAAGAGATTGACCGCGCCGAGCATGGGGAACTTGACACGCCAGAAGGTCTGGGTGGCACTGGCCCCATCGATCGATGCCGCTTCTTCGATCTCACGCGGAATCTGCTGCAGACCGCCCAGAAGTACCAGCATGTAGATGCCGAAGTCCTTCCAGACCGACACGAGCATGACCGACGGCAACGCCAGCGCAGGGTTCTGCAACCATGCCGGGCCGTCGATCCCGAAGACGGCGAGAACCTGATTCAGCGGACCGCCCGTCGGTTCATAGATGAACTTCCAGATCACACCCGCCACGACCATCGGGATGATCGCCGGCAGAAGCGTGACGGTGCGAACCGCTTTCACTCCGGCAATCGCCTTGTTGAGCATCACGGCGGTCCCGAGCGAAAGGGCATAGGCGGTCACCGACACTCCGACGGTGTAGACCAGGGTCACGATCAGCGACTGATGGAACGTCTCCGACGCGATCAGGCGTTCGTACTGCAGCGTTCCGACGAACTTCGGGTCCCCCAGGAGATTCCACTGGAAGAAGCTCAGTCCGAACGCCTGGCCCAGCGGCCAGTAGAGGAAGGCGACGAGCGGGATGAGCCCGGGGAGCATGAACAGCCACGCAGAGATTCCTTCGCGCCGCGCCGCGCTCATCCCGCGTCGTCGCGTCCCCATCAGTAGCTCGCCACCTCGAGTGCCTCGTCGACCGCAGCATCGATCGCTGCGAGCGCATCGTCGATCGACATGTCTCCATTGATGGCGGCCACGATGTACTGCTTCTGAGCCTCCCACCGTGCGGCTTGCGCATGGCGCTCGGCGACGATGTTCGACAGGCTGGCGCGCTGAAGCTGCTCGAGCAGCGCCCCGCGGTTCGGGTCGGCCTCGATGAGGGCCTCGACCTGTCCACGGACCTCGTCGCTGACCTCGTCGAGGTCGTATGCGAACAGCGGCGCCTTCTCCATGTAGCGCAGGCCCTGCTCAGGCGAGGTCATCCACTTCATGAACGTGCCGGCGGCCTCGAGCTCTTCGGATGCCGCGTTGGCGACCAGGAACTCACCATCGGTGTAGGAGCTCGCCGTGTCAGGCCCCTCGGGCATCGGCGCCAGACCCCACTCGTCCGCCAGCGTCGACGCCTCGATCTCGGGCAGGTGCAACTGCTGGAACGTGAACATCGCGACCGTGCCGTCGATGAACCCGCCCTTGGCGCTCGGACCGGGCGTCGAGATGCCCTCCTCGACGAAGCTGCGCAGATACTCCAGCGCCTCGCGCCCGGACTGGGAGTCGGCGTTCGCCTTCGTGAGGTCGTCGATCAGCTGCTCCCCACCGGCCTGGTAGAAGAAGTTCGCCCACGTGTGGTTGATCGCGTTGAGGTGATCGTCCATGCCCTTGATCTGGAAGCCCATGACGGGATCCCCCGCCGCCGCGGACTCCGTGGTGATGGTCGCAGCGGTCTCCTTCAGTTCTTCCCACGTCTCGGGTGGCCCATCGAAGCCGTACTGCTCGAGCAGTGTCGCGTTGTAGTAGAGGACATTCGTGTAGTAGCCGATCGGCACGCCGTAGATCTCGCCGTCGTAGCCGGCGGCCGCCTCGATGATGTCGAGGAACGGCTCGACCTCGTCCTGCGTGTATCCGAGATCGGCGAGCGATGCGAGCGATCCCGACGTGAGGAAGTCCTGGTTCACCGGCGCCATGATGAAGACGTCGGGGCCGGTCCCCGCGCCGACCGCCTGGATGATCTTGTCGCGTCCATCGGCCCACTGCAGTCCGGTCAGCTCGACCACGATGTCGTCTTGGCTCGCGTTGAACTCGTCGACGTACGCGGCGACATCCTCTTCCGTGTGACCGCCGAACGGCATGCTCCAGAACTCGATGGTCACGGGTCCTGCGTTCTGGTCTTCCGGGCCGCCGTCCCCCGTGTCGCTTCCGGTGCTGGAGCATCCGGCGAGGATCAGGGTGACGGCCGCCGCGGCCGCAAGCCCTCCTGCTGCTTTACGCTGAAACATCTTCGTCTCTCCTTGGTGTTGGGTGTGGGCGTTTTCGAGTCGTCAGTCCAGAATCACGCCATCGGCCCGTAGCGCATTCTGCAGTGCGGTCATGTCCAGATCGCGCACGCGCGTGCCAGAGGCCGCCGCGAGACCCGCCGCGGTGCCGGCGGCCTGCCCCATCGCCATCGCGGTAGCCGTGACACGCGACGAGCCAGCGGCTCGGCGTGTCGCCGAGTGGCAGCGGCCGGCGACGAGCAGGTCGTCCCAGCCCTGAGGCAGGAGCGTGCGGAACGGGATGTCGTAAGGCTCGGGCGTCCACGCGTCGTAGTCGTGGGTTCCCGCACGATCGGTGGGGTGGACGTCCACGTAGAAGACACCCTTCAGCACGGCATCCTCGAATCGACGGCTCGTGCGGATGTCGTCCTCGGTCAGTTGATAGTCGCCGACGATGCGCCGAGTCTCGCGGACCCCGACGGAGGGTCCGCTGTAGATCAGGTAGGCGGCGCGAAACTCCGGCACGCGCTCCCGCCAGGCGCGCACGAGTGCGTTGGCGTCTTTGCGGCCGCGGATCTCGGCCGCGGTGAGATCGGCAGGGTCTGTGCCGTCTCCGGGCATACGCGTGATGTTGAACACCAGTTCGTCGGGTGCGTGTGCGAAGTCGTCGTGTTCGGCGTGGAAGAAGTACAGCCCGATGTCACCGGACTCGTGCAGGTCTTCGACCACTTCCCGCATGCGGGAAGTGAGGGTGTCGCTGTCCTCCACGTTTCCGACGCGGAAGTGAAGCGTGAGCGGCTGCATGGGCATGCTGCGCTCGATGGGCGCCCCTGCCCAGGCCGCGACGTCTCCGTCACCGGTCGCGTCGATGGTGACCTTCGGTCGCACGACAGTGAGTCCAGCCTTGTTGGCCAGCACCACGTCGTCCACGCGTCCGTGGGTGGCGCGAACGGCCGCGACCGAGGTGTGGAAGAGCAGGCTCAGTGAGTCGCTCTGCTCCGTGAGCATCTCGTCGGCGACGTTCTTGAACGCCTCGGGGTCCAGCGGGAGGAAGGGGTGTTCGAGATGCGTCTGCCCGACACGAGCAAGACCCAGCCGCTGCAGCACCTCGACGGGGATGCCCCCCAAGGCGATGCGGCCGGTGCCGAGGTGGGCGATGCCGTCGAACCACGGGTTCCCGACGCGCGTCAGGATGCCGCCGGCGAAGCCCGCCTGCTCGACCAGCAGGGTGTCGGCACCGTGACGGGAGGCCGCGAGGGCGGCGCCGAACCCGGCGCACCCCCCACCGGCGACGAGCACGTCGACATCGGTGACGGGAAGGTCGGCTACGAAATGCGTGGTGGTCATCCTTGACTTTCTGAATTGTTGCGCTCCAAGTACGTCAGACCGTACACGGTGCCGGCACAGACCACAACCTCGTAACCCACGATCCTTGAAATAGCGGGGCGCCAGGGCGCCGACCGCGGCGGCGGGATCGAGCCAAGGAGCGGCGTGAATCGATCCGTCCAGCCTCGATTGTTGGTGCGCTCCAACGGCCCCGCTCGTCGGTTGCCCCTTGCGTGGCCATGACACAGCGCCTGAGTCTCCCGCTGCGCCCGGGCCCCCTCCGCCCACCGGTATGGTTCTGCCATGCCGATTCCGATGGAGAACCTGGGCGCCTTCGCCGTCGCATGCGTGGTGTTCGTCGTCGTGCCGGGCCCCAGCGTGCTCTTCGTCGTGGGCCGGTCCATCTCGCTCGGTCGGCGGGGCGGTCTTCTGAGCGTTGCCGGGAACACCTTGGGCACGGTCCCCGCAATCATCGCGGTCTCGTTCGGACTCGGCGCGATCATCTCCGCGTCGGCCGTTGCGTTCACGGTGATGAAGATTGCCGGGGCCGCGTACCTGGTGTGGCTTGGGGTGCAGGCGATACGGCATCGACGGGATTCGTCCGACCAGGGATCGATGTCCTCCGTCTCGTCTGCGACGCTCCTGAGACAGGGCTTCGTCGTAGGTCTCACCAACCCGAAAGCGCTGGCGTTCTTCGTAGCCGTCCTGCCTCAGTTCGTCGCTCCGTCTGCGGGGCCGGTATGGGCGCAGCTGCTCCTCCTCGGGCTGATGCTCCAGATGATCGGGCTCCTGTGCGATACGGTCTGGGCGCTCCTGGCAGGAGCGGCCCGGTCGTGGTTCGCGCGATCTCCTCGCCGATTGAGCGCGATGTCGGTGTCTGGTGGCGTCATGATGATCGGGCTCGGCGGCGCGCTCGCAGTGAGTGGCGCGAGAGACTAGGCCGGGCGGAAGCCACGGCCCACCGCCTTCCCTGAGCAAACGCGAAGCTTGATGTCTATCGCCGGCTTCGGGTGTGCGAGCGCTCTCACCGAGAGAACTCGAGTCGCCGCCGTGCGATCGAGTTCCTGTACCGGAGCGGTACGGAAATGGCTATGCTCACACGCATGACGAGAACCGCGCGACCGCTCTCACGAGAGCGCGAGGCTCGCCTCTTCGAGGCCGCCGCGCGGGTATTCCTGACGCGCGGGTTCGAGGCATCCTCGCTCAACCGCATCATCGACGCAGCCGGCATGCAGAAGAGCTCGTTCTATCACTACTTCGCCGACAAACGCGATCTCCACGATCGGATGCTGCAGACACTCATTGCCACGCTCTCGGAGTACGTCCGCCTCCCCGACCTCCCGACGCTCAACGCGCCCTCGTTCTGGCCGGCGATGTATCTGCTGCTCGACGACGTTGGGCGCATGACCGGCGAGCGTCCGGAGACGATCGAGCTCGCGCGAGTGTTCCACGCGGCGGCCGAGGATGACGAGGCCGTGCGGCTGCGGGCCGCAGCGCGGTCATGGACGGATGCCGCTCTCGCTCGCGGAGTGGAGTTGGGTGTGGTGCGCGCCGACCTGCCGACGCAACTGCTCGGCGACATCGCTTTCGCCGCGGTCGTCGCGGTCGATCGGTGGGCACTGAACCCGGATGCGGGTCCGGACGCCTCGGACCAAGCGCACCGTGCCCTGGAGGCACTGAGGCGACTGTTGGAAGGGAGCTGAGAATGGCCACGGTGCTCTTCTGTCCCGTCACGTTCAACCTTGCTGAGACCACCCGGATGATCCAGGTCGCGCGCGCTCTGGACCCGGCGCACCGGGCCGTGTTCATGGGGTACGAGGACGACTTCGTTCATCTCATCACGGATGCAGGAATGGAGTACCGCGCGTGCAGGCCGTCGTGGGGTCCCGCCGAGCGCAAGCAGGCGATCGACTTCGACCAGGGCAAGGCGCTGCGCAGCCCCTTCACGAACGAACTCGTGAGTGCACGTGTCGGTGTCGAGCGCTCGCTCATCCGCGAGCTCGACGCGAAGGCTGTCGTCACCGGCTCGAACATCACGTCGTTCGTCTCAGCACGCGCCGAGAACATCCCGGTGTTCTACCCCGTGCCGTTCGCCCTCACCCGAGCCCAGGTCGAGCAGACGGAGCACATGGAATTCGTGCGCGGGGACGGGCTGCTCGCACGCACAGCGGATCGCATCGCGACGTCGGCCTTCCGGTGGGTGTACACGAAGGCACCACTCGCGCCGAAAGCGTTCACCAAGGTCGCGAGGGCCAACGGCGTTCCCCCGCTCCGGACGATCGCTTCGCTTCTGACAGCCGACCGAAACCTGCTCACCGAAATGGAGTGGGAACTCGACGGCTTCGACATCCCGCCTGACTTCGAGCGCGTCGGGCCGATCTTCGCGCACATCGACTCCCCGATGCCCCCGATCGTCGAGCAGCTGGCGGCCGCACCCGAACCGCTGGTCTACCTCGGCCTGGGCTCCAGCGCGAACCGCAAGCTCGCTCTCGCGGCCGCCCACGCACTCGGCGCGCTACGAGTCAATGTCGTCGCGCCCATCCGTCACTATTTGAAGCCCGGCGACAGTGTGCCACCCAATGTTCACGTCACGGACCTGATCCCCGCGCACCTTCTCGGAGGCCACGTCGACGCCGCGGTGTTGCACGGTGGACAGGGCACCGTGCAAACGGCGTGTGCGACCGGCATCCCGTTCGTGGGCATGGGCCTCCAGCCGGAGCAGACATGGCATGTGCGGATGTGCGAGAGGCGAGGGAACGCGCTCGCGGTGTCACCGAAGGCGGTCTCGAAGCCCGCCTTCACCGCCGCGGTAACACGCGTCCTGACCGAGCCGTCGTTCCGCGCGGCTGCATCCGAGGTGCGGGCCGCCTATGCCCGCGAAGACGGCGCCGCCGCCTCGGCTCGTCTGATCGAGGACGCCCTTCAGCGGAAGGCAACGTGAAGAAACCTGGACAACCGGGCGTCTTGTGGCGGAGACGGAGGGATTTGAACCCTCGGTCCCCTTACGGGGACTCCACCTTAGCAGGGTGGTGCACTAGGCCTGACTATGCGACGTCTCCAGGCATCCGAACGGCCGTGGCCGACGAACACACCTGGCAATCATAACTGCTGCGCGCGTGAGCGCAGAACCGGCGGTTCAGTTCTCGGGCAGGGTGCAGGTGGTCTGCGCGGCGGTCTGGCCGGCGATGTCCGATGGCAGTTCGACGCGCTGCTCGGCAGGCGGAGCCGTCGAGTCGACCGGGGCCGCCCCCGCACCCTCGGCGCCTTCCGCCGCGCCCTCCGCCGGCGTCGCCTCCTCCGGCGTCGTGGTCGGCTGCTGCGCGACCTCACCGGTCACCTCGACGCCGTAGCCCTGGCTCGCGTCGCCGGTGAGGGTCAGCGGCTGGTTGGCGGCGAGCGCGGCGAACAGGGCGTTCGCGGCATCCGTCACCGGCAGCACCCGGCTGGCACCGCCTCCCGACGCGTATCGCGTCGGGTACTGCACGAACACGATGTCTTCGTACGGCACGTCCTTCATCGCCATCGCGATCTGCACCATGAGCGTGGGGTTGGTGAGGCCCGAGCTCAGCACGAGCTGGCCCTGCTGCACCTGCGCGATCGCGGTGGTCGCGAGGTTCAGCAGGCGTCCGGGGTCGGCGAGCACCGCGTCGGACTGGAGCTTGCGCACCATCGACGACATGAACTGCTGCTGGTTCGATATGCGGCCGAGGTCGGAGCCGTCGCCGATGCCGTGGCGGATGCGCAGGAACTGCAGCGCCTCGACGCCCTGGAGCGTGTGCGTGCCGGCCGTGAGGTTGAGGCCGGTGTGCCGGTCGCTGATGTCGCCCGCGACGCACACGTCGACGCCGCCGATCGCGTCCGACATGTTGATCACCCCGGTCCAGCGGATCGCCGCCGCGAAGTGGATCTTCTCACCGGTGAGCTCCTCGACGGTGAGCACGGTGCACGCGAGTCCGCCGTACATGTACGACGCGTTGATCATCTGCGACGACATGGCCGAGTAGTTGCCGCTGCCGTCCTCCTTCGGGCACGACGGGATCGGCACGAGCATGTCGCGGGGGAACGAGACGACCGTCACGCGCCGCGGCTCGTCCGAGATGTGCACCAGCATCGTCACGTCGCTGCGCTCACCCGGCGAGTCGTCGTTCGCGCAGCGGGGGAACAGTGCGACGTCCTGGCCCTCGCACGAGTCCGAGCCGACCATGAGGATGTTGACGCCGCCCTCGATCGCGCCGAGCGACGGCGGCAGGGGCTTCTCCTCGTCGAGCACCACGGCGTTCGCGGTGATCGTCTCGGCGGCGTTCCACACGCTGTAGGCCGCGACGCCGGTCGCACTGAGGCCCACCACGCCGAGCACGACACCCAGCATGGCGAGCATCGTGACGAACGGATGCCGCGTCGGCAGGACGCCGTGACGCGCGAGTGGTGCGCGGCCCTCGCCCGAGGACCGGTTCTGCCCCGCCATCAGCCGTTGGCCCTGAGGTTTCCGGCCGAGCAGGTCTGGTCGGCGGCGGACTGGCCGGGGATGTCGTCGAGCGGCACGGCCGTCTCGGTCGGCGCCGGGGTGCCCGTCGCGGACGGATCCGGCGCGGTCTCGACCGGCTCCTCGGTCGGCTGCGGGTCGACCGTCACGACGCCGCCCGTCTTGTTCTGATCGTTGGTCAGCTCGATGGGCTCGTTCGCGGCGAGCGCGGCCCAGAGCTTGTCGGCGAGCACGTAGTTCGGCACGACGCGGTTCTCGTCGGCCGGGTCGGTGAGCACCGGGTACTGGACGAAGTTGATGTCTTCGAACGGCACGCCCCGCACGGCCATCGCGATCTGCACGAGCGTCGAGGCGTTGGCAAGCGACTGGCTCGGCGTGATGTTGTCGACGGCCGTCGTCGCGAGCCGGTACAGCGCCGCGGGATCCGACAGGACCTCTTCGCTCACGAGCTTGCGGGCCAGGCTCGACATGTACTGCTGCTGGTTCGAGATGCGTGCGAGGTCGCTGCCGTTCTCGAGACCGTGGCGCGTACGGAGGAACTGGAGTGCCTCGACCCCCGAGATCGTCTTCGGCCCGGGGCCCCAGTTGATGCCCGTGTGGGGGTCGCGGATGCCGCCGTTGCCGATGCAGACGTCGACGCCGCCGATCGCTTCTGTGATGTTGATGACGTTGCCGAAGCTGACCTTCGCCGCGAACGGGATGTTCTCGCCGCTGAGGTCGGAGACCGTCTTCGCGACGCACGACAGGCCGCCACGACCCCAGGCCTCGTTGATCTGCGACTTGAAGGTCTCGGGGCTGACCGAACCGTCTTCGCGCGTGCACGACGGCAGCGGGATCATGAGGTCGCGGGGGAACGACACGACCGTGACGCGCCGCGGGTTGTCGGCGATGTGCACGAGCATGTTCACGTCGTTGAGCTGACCCTCGGAGTCCGGACCCTTGCAGCGGTCGCCGAAGATCGATGCGTACTCGGGCTCGCACTCGTCGGTGCCGACGAGCAGCAGGTCGACGCCGCCCTCGATCGCGCCGATGTCGGGCGGGACGGTGCCCTGTCCCTCGAGTTCGACGCCGCCATCGGCGAAGCTCGCGGCCAGATCGTACGCGGCGTACGACGCGACGCCGACGCCTGACACGAGCACGACGGCGACGATCACGCCGAGGATCTTGAGGATCGTCCCGAACGGATGCGGGGACGAGAGCTCACCGTGGCGTGCCACCGTGCGGCGGCCACGCCTCGCACGCTTGCTCGTCTCGCTCACTCGGTTCCTCTCGGGGATGCTTGCCCGCGGTCCACCCCTCGCGCCCGTCTGCGGAGGGTGTGGGATTCGAACCCACGGGACATCTCTGCCCACTGGTTTTCAAGACCAGCTCCATCGGCCGCTCGGACAACCCTCCCGACCGATCCCACCGCGAGGGCGGCATCCGTCGAACAGGCGTCGAGTCTAGCCGACAGCACTGTCGGCCCATTCTTCCAACCACGGCTGTGCAAGCTCTGAAAGGCGCACCGGATGCCGCGGAGCGCGCGCTTCTTCGGGCTCAGCGACCGTACCCCGGGCTTTGAGCGCCCTTCGATACGCTCCTTCGTCGCTACTCAGGACCCGCGAAGCGAGACGAAACGCCCCGGTCGGTCAGAGAGCGCGAAGCACGGCCGCGACGCCGCCCGCCTGCACCGACGCGGTGATCTCGCCCGCGGCATCCCGCACCTCCTGCGGGCCCTGCTCCATCGCGACCGCGCGGCCGCCGTTCTCGAGCGCCCAGCGGAACATGCCGAGGTCGTTGCGTCCGTCGCCGATCACGAGCACGTGCGCGGGGTCGATGCCGAGCTCGGTGCGCACGCGGTCGAGGCCGGTGCCCTTGTCGACACCCTGCGGAGCGATGTCGAGCCACGCGGTCCAGCCGACGGCGTACGACACGTGGTGCAGGCCGATGCGCGCGACCAGGTCGACGAAGTCCTGCTCCTCCTGCTCGGGGGCGACGACGACCACGCGGCACACGCGCTGCGCGCCGAGCTCATCGAAGGGCACCTTGCGGGCGTGCAGGAGGTTCCAGTCGTCGAGGTGCTCGGTGTAGAGGCGGGTGCCGTCGGGGAGCTCGACGAGGTAGCGCGCCTCGGGAAGGTGCCCACGCAGCAGCGTCAGCACCTCGCGCGGATCGAACGTCTCGACGTGCCACCGCTCGTACTGAAGGTCGTCGGGGTCCACCCGCTTGAGCACGACCGCCCCGTTGGAGCACACCACGAACTCGGGTGCGATGGCGAGCGCGCGCAGGATGCCGCGAGTGCCCTCCCAGCTGCGCCCCGTCGCGATCATCACCTCGTGCCCGGTGCGGTGCGCGTGCTCGACCGCTTCGACGACGCCGGGGCTCAGCGACTCGTCTTCGAGCAGCACCGTGCCGTCGATGTCGAGCACGATGAGCAGCCGCGCGACGACCGTCGGCGCCGCGGCGGTCTCGCGTGCGAGCTCTTCGACGACTTCGGCCGCTGCTTCCGGCGTGACGAGGTCGACCTCGCCGGTGTCGGGCAGGCGCGCCTCAGCGGACGAGTCCCCGGCAGCCGGCGTCACGCGATCGGCTCCATGATCTCGAGGCCGCCGAGGAAGGGCCGGAGCACCTCCGGCACGAGGACGGATCCGTCGTCGCGCTGATGCGTCTCGAGCATCGCCACGATCCAGCGGGTGGTGGCGAGCGTGCCGTTGAGGGTCGCGACGGGCTGCGTCCTTCCCCCGTCGGGACGGTGACGGATGTCGAGCCGCCGCGCCTGGTAGGTCGTGCAGTTCGACGTCGAGGTGAGCTCGCGATAGGCGTTCTGCGTCGGCACCCACGCCTCGACGTCGTACTTGCGGGCCGCGCTCGACCCGAGGTCGCCGGCGGCGACGTCGATCACGCGGTAGCTGAGACCGAGGTCCTGCAGCATGCGCTCCTGCAGCCCGACGAGCCGCAGGTGCTCGGCCTCGGCATCCTCGGGTGCCGTGTAGACGAACATCTCGAGCTTGTTGAACTGGTGCACGCGGATGATGCCGCGGGTGTCTTTGCCGTACGAGCCGGCCTCGCGCCGATAGCACGTCGACCATCCGGCGTAGCGCTTCGGGCCCCGCGACAGGTCGAGGATCTCGCCCATGTGGAAGCCGGCGAGCGGCACCTCGCTCGTGCCCACGAGGTAGAGGTCGTCTTCTTCGAGGTGGTAGACCTCGTCGGAATGCTGTCCCAGGAAGCCGGTGCCCCGCATGACCTCCGGCCGCACCAGCGTCGGCGGGATGAGCGGGGTGAACCCGGCCTGCAGCGCGCGGTCGAGCGCGAGGTTCATGAGCGCGATCTCGAGACGCGCGCCGATGCCGGTGAGGAAGTAGAAGCGGCTGCCCGACACCTTGGTGCCGCGCTCCATGTCGATCGCGCCGAGCAGCTCGCCGAGTTCGAGGTGGTCGCGGGGTTCGAACGCGAACACGGGCTTCTCGCCGTGGGTGCGCAGCGTGACGAAGTCGTCCTCGCCACCCGCGGGCACGCCCTCGATGACGATGTTCTCGATCCGGGCGAAGGCGGCGTCGGATGCCTCTTCCGCCGCGGTGACCGCGTGCTGGGCCTGCTTCACCCGCTCGCTGAGCTCCTTCGCCTCGGCGACGAGCACCGCCTTCTCTTCTTTCGGAGCCTGTGCGACGCGCTTGCCGTGAGCGTTCTGCGCGGCGCGGAGCTCTTCGAACGCCGTGATGGCGGCGCGCCGCGCGCGATCCGCCTCGAGCGCGGCGTCGACGGTGTCGGGCGACTCCCCGCGCGCCACCTGCGAGCGCTTGACCAGCTCGGGATTGTCGCGAAGAAGCACGGGATCGATCACCCTGCAAGCTTAGTCGCGCCCGGTGATGCGGCATCCGGGCGTCGGGGTCGGCGGCGAGCGCCGTGTCGAGGCATCCGTCGCCCGCCGGTTCCTTCGGGTGGCGCAACACGCGGGAACGATCGCGCGACCCCGCGTGTCGCGACACCCGAAGCGGCGGCACCACACCTTCGGGTGCCGCAACACGCGGGAACGATCGCGCGACCCCGCGTGTTGCGACACCTGAAGCGGCCGCGAGCACGGGCGCGCGGCATCCGTCGCCCGCCGGGTTCGGGCGGCACGCCGGAGTCGCGCCGTAAGGTTGTCCCATGGCAGCGGCATCCGGTCCTGACCGTGAGAACTCCCGGCCGGGCGCGGAAGATCCGCCGCACCCGGCCGACGAGGTGTACGCCGACGGTCCCGAGACCGGGGAGCTCGGGGAATCGGCCGCCGCTCCGGCACCGTCCGACGCCGATATGGTGCGCGCCGCGGCCGAGACGGGCGATCCGGATGCCGCGGCAGAGGTCGCGACCGAAGGCCCGGACGACGCGGGCCTGATGTCGGCGGACGCGCCCGACCCCGAGGAGGCGGCCGCTCCCGACCAGGTGATCCGCGAACCCGAGGACGTCGAGCCCGACACCGCCGACGACGAGCACGGCGAAGCCCGCCGGGTCGATGCGGCGGGACGCACCGAGCCGCTGACGGATGCCGGGCGCCCGAACCCGAAGGCCGCGCTCGTCTACAACCCCATCAAGGTCGACGCCGCCCGGCTGCGCAGGCTGGTGACCCGCCTGTCGGACGAGGCCGGCTGGTCGGAGCCGCTGTTCTACGAGACCACGGTCGACGACCTCGGCGACGACGTCACGCGGCAGGCGCTCAACGAGGGCGTCGACGCGGTGCTCGTGGCCGGCGGCGACGGCACGGTCCGCGCGGTCTCGGAGGCGATGACGGGCAGCGACGTGCCGCTCACGATCGTGCCCAGCGGCACCGGCAACCTCCTCGCGCGCAACCTGCAGCTGCCCCTCGACGGCCCCGAGGAGATGGTGCGGGCGACCTTCGACGGCGATCGCGAGGCCATCGACGTCGGGCTCGCGCGGCTGCGCCGCCCCGACGGGGAGGTCAAGGAGCACGCGTTCGTCGTGATGGGCGGGATGGGCCTCGACGCCGCCATGATCGCCAACACCAACCCCCAGTTGAAGAAGTCGGTGGGGTGGGTGGCCTACGTCGACGGCGCCGCGCGGTCATTGGTCAGCGCGCAGCCGTTCCGCGTCATGTACGAGCTTCCCGGCCACCGCCTGCACTCGACCCGTGTGCAGAGCGTGCTGTTCGCCAACTGCGGGTCGCTCCCGGCCGGGCTCGAACTCATCCCCGAGGCGTCCGTGTCGGACGGCGAGCTGGACATCGTGATCGTGCAGCCCAAGGGCCCGCTCGGGTGGCTGCTGGTGTGGCGTCGCGTCGCATGGGACAACAGCGTGCTGCGGCGCTTCCGCGCCGGGCGCCGCATCCTCTCGCTGCGTACGCGCGACAGCGCGGTGCGCTATGCGCGCGGCGAAGGCATCGACATCGGCACGAGCGAGCCGCGCCCCGTGCAGCTCGACGGCGACGAGTTCGGCGAGGCGGTGCACGTGACCGTGCGCGTCGAGCCCGCGGCGCTGCGCATCGCGATCCCCCGCGGCCACTCCATCACGCCCCCGGCCAACGGGAGCCGCAAGAAGAGGCGGCGACGCCGGGGCGCGGCATCCGCCGTCACCCCTTGACGGCGCCTCCGAGGCCGGCCGACCGCAGGAACAGCAGGACCACCTCATCGCATGTCTTGACCTGACATGCGGCGAGATCGCGGTGCCGCGACGACGCCGCCCGTACACGAGATCGGCCACGCCCCCACGAGGGGACGTGGCCGATCCGGCGGTCGCGGCGAACGTGCGGGAGGTCAGGACACGAGCGCCTGCTGCCACTCGATGAGGTCGGCGATCTTCGCGACCAGCGTGGCGTTCTGGAGGCCGTGGGCCTTCCCGTACGCCCGCTCGAGCGTCTCGATCGCGGCGACGTGGTCACCGGCGAGCGCCGCCGCTTCGGCGGACTCGAGGTACGCCGCGACGTCGCTCGAGAGCTTCCCGGCGCGGTTCGATCCCCCGGCGAGCCCGGCGACGATCCCGTCGACCTCGGGGAACGTCACGCAGTCGCCGCCGCCGGTCACGACGCCCGCGGTCCATTCGATGCCGGCGAGGATGTGCTCGAGGAACAGCGGGTCGCTCCATGACGCGTCGGTGTGGCCTGCGCCCTCGTACCAGGAGCGTCCGCCCTCGAAGTTGTGGCACCAGGCGATCGGATGGTCGGCGCCCATCGCGCCGAAGCCCGGGTTGTAGGTCGACTCGTCGAGCGTGATGAGCACGTGCACGTCCTCACGCGGATTGACGGTGAAGTTGTACCACTCGTCGAAGCGCACCCATTCGGTCGGGAGCATGGCGGTCGACGGGTGACCGGGGTTCTCGACCCGCATCGTCGCCGTCTGCTGCGCGGGGTGATTGCGGAACCGCGCGCTGCCGCCGGTGAGTTCGCTGTACCAGGGCACCGTGTGCATCGAGTCGGTCGCGGCGTGCAGGCCGACATACCCGCCGCCCGAGCGGATGTAGCCCTGGAACGCACTCAGCTCGGCGTCGTTGAGCAGTCGCGGGCGGTTCGGGTCGAGGTTGTTCGTCGCATCGACGGGCGACGCGAAGATGACGGTGGCGTACTGCGAGAGGTCCTCCGCGGACGTGAACGGCGTGGAAGGCAGCGTGAGTTCGGGCTGTCGGCTGTCCCATACGTCGACGGTGAAGCCGTTGTCCTCGCCGAGGGCGATGATGGCATTCGTGGTGTCGTCGATGTGCGAGTGACGGAAGCCGAGGGTCTGCCCGACCACCAGCACCTTGTACTCGTCCTCGGCGTGCGCCGGCGCGACGGCGATGCCGACGCCGAGAGCGAGACTCGTGGCCGCCAGGCCCATGACCCCGCGTCGGATGTGTCTGTTCATTCGGTCGTTCTCCCCTTCGAGTTGGCCCGATCCGTCCGCGCATAATATGTTGCGCTAGACGACATATCTGTCGCCGCCGACCCTATTCCTGCAAATACAACGTTGTCAACGGCGAGGGAACCGGCCTGTGCGTCGAGCGACGGACCTTCTGCCTGATGCGAGAGGCGCCGCCCGCCAAGTCGGACCGGAGTCATTGCGAGCCGGACGCGTCGGGATGCCCGGGGGCCCCGCCTCACAGGCGGAAGCAACCCGGTTCGGCACATCGCGGCGCGACTACCGGCGGTGCAGGCGGCGTGCCGGCCGCGCTGTGGCGCGAGGCCACATGAGAAGGAACTAATGCGCAGCACGAAATTCGGGCTCGAAGAGCAGTTCGTCGCCGGCCTCGAGGTGCGCTCAGCGCACGCAGGAGGACGTCGACGGAATACCCGCGTGCCCCGCCGCTGTTGCGCCCCACCATGACAACGATCGGAATCATCGGTGCAGGACACATCGGCAGCGCGCTCGCACGGGCGTTCTCGGGACTCGGCTACGACGTCGTGCTCTCGAACTCCCGCGGACCCGAGAGCCTGACGGACCTCGTCGCCGGACTCGGCCCCCGGGTCACCGCCGCCACGGCCTCCGACGCGGCCGCGGCTGCCGACATCGCGGTGGTCACCGTGCCGCTCAAGGCGCTGAACGACGTGCCGGTCGAACCCCTCGCCGGCAAGATCGTGCTCGACACCAACAACTACTACTTCGAGCGCGACGGCCACATCGACGCGCTCGACCGCGGGGAGACCACGACGTCCGAGCTGCTGCAGCAGCACCTCCCGACGTCCAGGGTCGTCAAGGCCTTCAACCACCTCTATGCCGACGAGATCAACACGACCGGCCTGCCCGCGGGCGATCCGGATCGGCGTGCCCTCGGCACCGCGGGCGACGACGCCGAGGCGCTCGCGTTCGTCACCGGCGTCTACGACGCGCTCGGCTTCGACACCGTGAGCGCCGGACCGCTGAGCGAGTCGTGGCGTCTCGAGCGCGACCGGCCCGCCTACGTCGCGCGCCAGACCGCGGCCGAGCTGCGCGACAACCTGGCGAAGGCGAACCGCCTGCCCTGACGCGTTTCGTCTCGCTTCGCTCGCTCAACGACCGGGGCAGGGACGCGTTTCGTCTCGCTTCGCTCGCTCAACGACCGGGGGCAGGGACGCGTTTCGTCTCGCTTCGCTCGCTCAACGACCGGGGGCAGGGACGCGTTTCGTCTCGCTTCGCTCGCTCAACGACCGGGCCCCCCACCCCCCGGTCGTTGAGCGAGGGAGCGCAGCGACCGAGACGAAACGCCTCGGACTCTCCCCCGCGTCAGGAATACCGGGGATGCCGCGGCCGGTTGTCGCTGGGGATGAACACCGACGCGACGACCACGCCCGTGCCCGACCTCTCGCTCTCGGTCCTCGACCTCGTGCCGGTGCGCACCGGGCAGACGAGCGCGCAGGCGGTCGCGGCATCCCTCGACCTCGTCGCGGCCGCCGACCGGCTCGGCTTCCGCCGGTACTGGTTCGCCGAGCACCACAACATGCCCGCCGTGGCGTCGACGACGCCGCCGGTGCTCGCGGCCGCGGCCGCCGCACGGACCTCGCGGATCCGCCTGGGGTCGGGCGGCGTCATGCTCCCCAACCACTCGCCGCTCGTCGTGGCGGAGCAGTTCGCCGCGCTCGAGGCGATCGCGCCGGGCCGCATCGATCTCGGCATCGGGCGCGCGCCCGGCTCCGACCCGGTGATCACGCAGCTGCTGCGGCAGAGCGGCACCACGAGCGACGTCGAACGGTTCCCCGAGCATGTGCGCGATATCGTGTCGCTCGTGTCGGCCGAAGGGGCGGCGCTGCGGTTCACCAGCGGCGGGACGTACGACGTCCACGCCACACCGGCCGCGACCAGCGTCCCGGAGGTGTGGCTGCTCGGCTCGAGCGACTACTCCGCCCAGCTGGCGGCATCTTTCGGCCTGCCCTACGTGTTCGCGAACCACTTCTCAGGCGAGGGCCTCGAGCGTGCGCTCGAGCTGTACCGCACGCAGTTCCAGCCGAGCGAGGCGCTCGCCGCACCCCGCACCTTCCTCACCGCGAACGTGCTGGTCGCCCCCACCTCCGAGGAGGCCGAGGCGCGGGCGCTGCCCAACCTGCGCATGACGGCGCGCCTGCGCACCAACCGGCCGCTGGGCGCGCTCGAGACCGTCGAGCAGGCGCAGGCCGGGGCATCCGATTTCGACGCCCTCGCCGAGTCGTTCATGACATCGGCGCGCGCGAAGTGGTTCGTGGGGGCACCCCGGGCCGTGGCCGAGAGCCTCCGCGCCTTCGCCACCCGGCACGGCGTGGACGAGGTCATGATCTCGCCCGTCGTGGGATCGTACGAGAACGAGCCGATGGATGCCGCGCCCGGCCGCGTGCGCACGCTCGAGCTGCTCTCGTCCGAGCTGCGGCTCAGCTGACCAGCGAGTAGAACCGGAAGAACCCGAAGTCCTCGATCGGCAGGATCTCGATGTCGTCGAAGCCCGCTGCGCGCGCGTAGTCGCGGAGGACACCGGGTCGCATCACCGTTCCCGTGCCGACGCTCGGCGAATGCGAGAGCCCGTCGGGAAGGCAGCAGAAGAGGCTGTAGCCGTACATGAGCCGCTCGACGTCGCCGCCGGGCGCCACGAGCGTCTCGCCGACGGCCTCGTCCATGACGATCACGGCTCCGCCCGGGTGCACCGCGCGGCGCATGGCCGCGAGCACGTCCACCGGCCGCGGCATGTCGTGGATGCACTCGAACGCGAAGGCGGCGTCGAACGGTCCGTGGGCGGCGAGTCCGTCGGCGTCGGCGTTGTGGAATCGCACACGATCGGCGACCCCGGCACGCTCCGCGTTCTCGCGGGCGAGCTGGATCGACGGCTCGTCGATGTCGAACCCGTCCACCTGCAGGCCGGGGTACTCGCGGGCCAGCGCGATCGACGACCAGCCCGCACCCATGCCGACGTCGGCGATTCGCGTGCCGGGCTTCGAGAGCACCGACTGCAGCTGCGGGACCCCCGCGAACGCATCGGGCAGCTGATCGAACCACGGACGGTTGAGATCGGCCTGCGCCTCGCGCGCGTCGGCGCCGAGCTGCTCCCAGCTCACCCCGCCGCCGTGACGGTACGCGTCGAGCAGCTCGGGCATCACGCGCCCCGTGGCCGCGAACAAGCGCGGCAACGGGCCGAGATACGCCAGGCTCCTCTCGTCGGTCAGCACCTCGGCTGCCCCGGCCGGCAGCGTGAACCGCCGCGAGGCCGGCACGCCGTCCTCCCCCTCCTCCATCAGGAGGATGCCGGCGACGGCTTGCTGCTCGAGCCACTCCCGCACGTAGCGCGGGTGCGTGCTCGTGCGGTCGGCGAGCTCGGCGACGGTCGCGGGGCCGTCGGCGACGAGGCTGCGGTACCAGCCGAGGCGATCGCCCAGGTAGGCGGCCAGCACCTCGGTCGCGGCGAGGACGGCGGCGAGCATGCGATCGGCGAACTCCTCGGCGCTCGGGCCGACGGCGGTGGCCGGGACGGTGTCGGGAAGGGTGGTCGACATGGGGACTCCGTTCGTTCATGGCGAGCCGTGATGGCCTCGCACCTCCGACGCTACGAACGGGAGAGGCGGCGCGAATCGGGCGAATCATGCAGATCGCGCGGACGCAGTGCTGCATGGGATCGTGCAGATCAGCTCACGGCGGAATCCGCGACCCCCTGGGAGTGCCACCAGGCCGCCGCGGCCGTGCGAGAGCCGACGCCGATCTTGACGTAGATGTTGGCGAGGTGGCGGCTGACGGTCTTCTCGCTGATGAACAGCTGCTCGGCCACCCGGCGGTTCGGCGCGCCCTGCGCCACGAGCGCGAGCACCTCGCGTTCCCGCGGGGTCAGCGGACCGGCGTCCACGACCGGTTCGTCCCGATCCTCGGGGACGCCGAGGCGGGCGAGGATGTCGTGAGCCTCGGTCGCCGCCACGTGGGCGGTTGCGGCATCCCCCGCCAGCTCGTGCGCTTGCGAGAGCAGCAGCAGCACGCGCGCGAGCTCGTAGGGCTGACGGTCGGCGCGGAAGGACGCCTCGGCCCGGCGCAGCGCGGCGAGGGCGGCCGGCGCGTCGCGGGACGCGAGCGCGAGCATGCCGTCGGCGTGCGCCGACCACGCCGCGAACCCGGGGCTCCGCAGGCGCTCCGCAGCCTCGCGCAGCTCGGCGGCCGCGGCATCCGCCCCCGTCCGGTCGTCGCACGCGAGCGCGATCTCGGTGGCCGCCCGCAGCAGCCGCACCCGCGACAGCGCATCGCGCGGGGCCAGCGCGGCGGTCAGCGCCGAACGCGCCGCGACCGGATCCCCGGCGTCGAGCAGGAGCAGCGCCGCGCCAGGCTGCGGATCGACGCCGGCCGTGCGGGCGAGGTCATACGCCTCGCGCGCGCCCGCCGGGTCGCCGCGGCGACGGCGCACCTCGCCGAGCTGATAGAAGCCCTCGCCGGCCACCCACGGATTGCCGCCGGCGAGATCCGCGCACTCACGCAGGAGCATCGCCTCGGCAGCCGGCCAGTCGCCGCGGGCGCTGCGCAGCTCCAGGCGATGCACGCGGCAGATGCCGGTGTACATCGCCTCGCTCCCGAACTGCCGGCACCACTGCTCGGTCGCGCGCGTCCAGTCCTCCATCCGGCGGAAGTCCGCGAGCTCATGGCAGGTGTGGATGATCGTGCAGTAGATGTCGCCCGCCCATTCCGCGGCGACGTCGCCCGCGAGCACGGGGAGCATGGCCTCGTCGAGCAGGGCGAAGCCCCGTCGCGAGTCGCCGCGCCGCAGCTCGGCCAGCCCCCGCACCACCATCGCCAGGGCCTCGACCGCCGGCTCGGGGAAGCGCCGCGCGAGATCGGCGAGACGCTCGATATCGTGGTCGGGCCAGGCCTCGATCCCGGTCGTGATCTGACCGAACGACGCTTCGAGGTACACCAGGTACGCGTGCGGCGGACCCTCGGGCAGATCGGCCAGGATGCGCCGCGCGCGGTGCAGCCACGCGGTGCCGATCGTCAGGTCTCCTCGCGTGAGCCACAGCACGCTCAGCTGCAGCGCCATCATCGCCGCGTCCGACGCGCGGTCGGTGTCGCAGAGACCGCGGAAGGCCTCCTCCGCGAGGGCGAGCGACTCGGCCACCCGGCCCAGCCACCAGGCCGAACGCGCCATGAGCACGACGTCGTCGACCTCGAGCGGGGCCTCGGACCGGGCCGTGCTCAGGTACTCGAGCGCGGTGGACCAGTCGGATGCCGCGAAGGCGCTCCGCGCGGAATCGATGAGCGCACCGCGGTCGGCCATGCCTCAGGGTACTGCCGTGCACAGGGCGATCGGGAGGGCGGGACGGCGCCGCATGCCCGTCCGGCACGGCACGGCCCGAGAGGTCAGCCGCGCTCTTCGGGCTCTTCGGGCGCGCCCGAGATGAGGCCGCGCAGCCAGTCGCGGGCCTCGACGAACACGTCGTCGGCGTAGCGCTCGGGGTAGTGCACGACCGCGCGGTCGGCGCGCGGGTACGAGCCCAGGAAGATCACGCGCGGGCTGAAGCGGCGCAGGCCCAGCAGCGCATCGGCCATGCGCTCGTCCTCGATGTGGCCGTCCGCGTCGATCACGAAGCGGTAGCGGCCGAGCTCGTCGCCGATCGGACGCGAGGCGAGAAGCGAGAGGTTGATGCCGCGGGTCGCGAACTGCTCGAGCATCTCGAGCAGCGCGCCGGGGTGGTCGTCGGGCAGTTCGACGATCAGCGACGTCTTGTCGGCCCCGGTCGGGGGCGGCGGCGCGACGGTGCGGCTGACCAGCACGAACCGGGTCACCGCGTTGGCGTTGTCGCCGATGTTCGAGGCGAGCAGTTCGAGTTCGTGATGCTCGAGGATCCCGGGCGGCGCGATCGCGGCATCCGCGTCGCTCGTCCCGTCCAGCAGGCTCATCGCGCTGGCGACATTGCTCGCCGCCGGCACATGCGCGTGCGACGGGAGCTCGCGCGAGAGCCACTGCAGGCACTGCGCGTACGCCACCGGGTGCGCCGAGATGAGCGACACGTCCTCGAGGCGCGCGCCCGGGCGTCCGACGAGCACGAACTCGACCGGCACCAGGTACTCGCCCACGATGCGCAGTCCGGACACGGTGGCCAGGGCATCCTGCGCCGTCGACACCCCGCCGTCCACGGAGTTCTCGATGGCGATCATCGCGGCATCCGACCGCCCCTCCACGACGTCGGCCAGCGCCTCGCCCACGTTGCGCACCGACCGCCAGTCCTGCGCGCGCGCCTCCGGCACCTGCGCGAGCGCGGCCTCGGTGAACGTACCCGCCGGGCCGAGGTAGCTGTAGGTGCGGCGGACGGGTGCGGATGCCTGAGCGTCGACGGCCTCGGAAGTCACGCCCGCCAGCCTAGCCGCGCGCCGGGGCGGCGGCCCGGCAGGGCGTAACTCCGCCTCGCCACGCGTGCGGAGGCCCTCGTCCCGCGGGAATCCGCCTCGGGCACGCCGCTGATGGCCGATTCAGGCGGAGTTGTGACACGGACGCCGTGCGGTGAGTCCCGCCGAGAGGCAGACTGGAACGCATGACTCGCGCAGGACAGCCCGCCGACGCATCCGACCTCATCGACATCGATGAGCTGATCGCCGCCTACTACGACGTCAAGCCCGACCCGGCGGTGCCCCAGCAGCGCGTCGCCTTCGGCACCAGCGGGCATCGCGGCTCGTCGCTGTCGGCGAGCTTCAACGAGGTGCACATCCTCGCCACGACCCAGGCGATCGTCGAATACCGTCGCGGCCAGGGCATCGAGGGGCCGCTGTTCCTCGGGCGCGACACGCACGGCCTGTCGCTGCCGGCTGAGCGCAGCGCCATCGAGGTGCTCGTCGCGAACGGCGTCGACGTGCGCGTGGACGCCCGCGACTCGTGGGTGCCGACTCCGGCTCTCAGCCACGCGATCCTCACCTACAACCGCGGGCGGGATGCCGCCGACCCGGGCCGCGCGGACGGCATCGTCGTCACGCCGAGCCACAACCCGCCCGGCGACGGCGGCTTCAAGTACAACCCGCCCCACGGCGGGCCTGCCGACACCGACGCCACCGGCTGGATCGCGAACCGCGCGAACGAGCTCATCGCGGCGGGTCTCGACGGCGTCGCACGCACGCCCTTCAAGGACCTGGACGGCGACACCATCGGCGAGTACGACTTCCGCGACGCGTACGTGCGCGACCTCGCGAACGTGATCGACGTCGACGCCATCCGCAACGCCGGCGTGCGCATCGGCGCCGACCCCCTCGGCGGCGCGTCTGTCGAGTACTGGGCGCTCATCGCCGAGGTCTTCGGCCTCGACCTCGCCGTCGTGAACCCCGACGTGGACCCCACGTGGCGGTTCATGACGCTCGACTGGGACGAGAAGATCCGGATGGATCCCTCGTCGCCGTCGGCGATGGCCTCGCTCGTCGCGCGCCGCGACGAGTACGACATCCTCACCGGCAACGACGCCGACGCCGATCGCCACGGCATCGTGACACCCGACGCCGGCCTCATGAACCCCAACCACTACCTCGCCGTCGCGATCGACTACCTGTTCTCGCACCGCGAGGGATGGCCGATGGATGCCGCGGTCGGCAAGACCCTCGTCAGCTCGATGATCATCGACCGCGTCGCCGAGGCGCTCGGGCGGCCGCTGCTGGAGGTGCCGGTCGGGTTCAAGTGGTTCGTGCCGGGACTGCTCGACGGCTCGGTCGCGTTCGGCGGTGAGGAGTCGGCAGGCGCGTCGTTCCTGCGCAAGGACGGCTCGGTGTGGACGACCGACAAGGACGGCATCCTGCTCTGCCTGCTCGCCGCCGAGATCCTCGCGGTGACGGGCAAGACGCCGTCGCAGCGGTACGCCGAGCTCGAGGCGCAGTTCGGCGCGTCGGCGTATCAGCGCGTCGACGCCCCGGCGAGCCCCGCACAGAAGGCGGCGCTCGGCAAGCTGTCACCCGAGGCGGTGACGGCGACCGAGCTGGCCGGCGAGCCGATCACCGCGAAGCTGTCGCACGCGCCGGGCAACGGCGCCGCGATCGGCGGGGTCAAGGTGCAGACCGAGCACGCGTGGTTCGCCGCGCGCCCGTCGGGCACCGAAGACGTCTACAAGCTCTACGCCGAGTCGCTGCAGGGCCCCGAGCACCTCGCGCAGGTGCAGGAGGAGGCGCGCGCCGTGGTGTCGGAGGCCCTCGGCGACAGCTGACCCGAGGGACCGCGGTCCCTCGGGGTCCGCGGCCCCTCGGGGGTCCCGCCCTCCGCCCGCGCCCTCGCGCGCCGCGCGCCGTGCATCGCCGAGAGTGCAGCTGGCGGACGAGAGGTAGGGAGCTTCCCTCTGCCTCGTCCACCAGCTGCACCCTCGCGGATTCGGCGGGCGGGCAAGCGCTTACTCGAACGCTCGGGCACAATGGCTGCATGGCCGAACTCGCGCTGCGCATCGACGACGCCGACCTCACCGTCACGGCCGCGGGCGTCGACATCGCCCGGTACGCGTTCGAGCCGGGGGGCGCGGCATCCGAAGGGCCGAAGCCGTTCCTCCACCCGCTTCGGGCCCTCGACGGGGCGCCGCTGACGGCCTTCCGCCCGTGGGATCACCGCTGGCACAAGGGCTTGCAGATGACCTGGACCCACGTGTCGGGCGAGAACTTCTGGGGCGGGCCGACGTTCCAGCGCGACACGGGCTACCGGCAGCTCGACAACGTGGGCAGCATCCGTCATGACCGCTTCACGGACGTGCAGGATGCCGGACCCGCCGTCTCGTTCACCGAAGAGCTGACGTGGGTCACGCGGGCGGGCGAGGCGTGGATCGCCGAGACCCGCACGCACCTCTTCCACGGCGTCGACCCCGAGCGCGGCCTGTGGATGCTCGACTTCTCGACGACCCTCTGCGGCATCGCCGACCGCGACCTCGAGCTCGGCAGCCCGACGACGCAGGGGCGCCCGAACGCCGGCTACACCGGATTCGTGATGCGGATGCCGCGCGCCTGGACCGGCGGACGCGTGCTGTCCGCCGAGCTGCCCGACGACGCGGGCGCCGACGCGATCATGGGCGCCGAGACGCCGTGGGTGGCGGTCTCGGGCGAGCACGACGAGGTCGACGGCGGCGGAACGGTGCTCGTGTTCGCGGGCACCTCGACCGGCGCGCCGCCGATCCGGTGGTTCGTGCGCACCGAGCCGTTCCCGATCGTCGCGCCCTCGCCGTCGTTCGACGAGCACATCGTGCTCGCACCGGGCGCTGAGCTCGCGCTGCAGCATCGCCATGTGTTCGCAGACCGGGTGTGGTCGCCGGCGCAGACCCGCGCCCTCGCGGAAGAGCTCGCACCGTGAATCCGCTGTTCCCCGGCGGCGTCGCCGTGAGCAGCCTGCACGTCTACGACTGGGAGGCCGAGGACGGTCTGCGCGGCGGATCGCCGCACCTGCACACCGCCTCGAGCGAGGGCTACGTCGTCACGGCGGGGTCGGGCGAGGTGCACACGGTCTCGGCAGCGGGTCGAGGCATCCGTCGCCTGCACCCGGGTGACGTCGTGTGGTTCTCGCCGGGCACCGTACACCGCCTCGTCAATCACGGCGGGCTCGATCTGCTCGTCGTGATGCAGAACGCGGGCCTGCCCGAGGCCGGCGACGCCGTGCTGACATTTCCGGCCGACGTGCTCGACGACCCCGAGGCGTATGCCCGGGCAGCGACGCTGCCCGACGGCACCGACGAGGAGCGGGAGGCGGCGGCCCGCGCCCGGCGCGACCTCGCACTGAGCGGGTATCTCGAGCTTCTCGACGACCTCGAGGCCCGCGGCCCGGTCGCGCTCGCCGAACTGCACGCACGCGCGGCGCGTCTCGTGCAACCGCGGATCGCGCGGTGGCAGCGGCTGTGGGAGTCCACCGTCGCCGCCGAGACCGCGCGCACGCGCGACCAGCTCGAGCGGTTGGGCGACGGGATGCCGGGACTCCTGGCCGACGCGGCCGTCGCGCGCGGCGAGCGCCGAAGTGGCCCGCGAGCGTTCGGGATGTGCGGCCGGCTGCAGACGTGGGACTGGCCGGCCTGAGCGGAGCCCGGACCGGTTCGACCCGAACACGTGTAGCCTCAGCACCACAGGGTCACCGCGGCTCTCGAAGGAGCCGGATCCATGGGTGACAAGTCCACGCGCAGAGAAGGCGGCAAGACCGCCCCCTCCAAGACGCTGAAAGAGAAGCGCCTCGCGAAGGCCGACAAGAAGGCCGCGAACAGCCGCGCCGCCGACAGCGACGCCATCACGAACATCAAGAAGCGCTGAGCATCTAGCCCTCTGCGTTTCGTCGCTGCGTTTCGTCGCTGCGTTTCGTCGCTGCGTTTCGTCGCTGCGTTTCGTCTCGCTTCGCTCGCTCAACGACCGGGGGTTCCGGTCGTTGAGCGAGCGGGCGAGCGAGACGAGCGCGCCTACCGCACCGTGACCTTGATCTCCTTCGACGACGTCGCGCCGGCGGCGTTGGCGAACTCGGCGACGTACGCGTACGTGCCCGGCGCGCGGCCGACGATCGGGGTCGACGCGTGCTGTGAAGCCGGGGATGCCGCGATGAGCGTCTGCTCGTCGATCAGCGCGCCGTTCTCGTACAGCCGGTACGACGTGCCGTTCGTGCCCCACCAGAGATCGGCCGTCACGACGTAGTTGCCGTCCTTGTCGCGGTTGTCGTGCGAGAGCACGGGGCGGGCGGGCGCGGCATCCTTCACCGTCACGGTCACCGACGTGGTCGCGGTCGTGCCCGCCGCGTTGATCAGCTCGCCGGTGTACACGTACGTGCCGTTCGGCTTGCCCGCCACGCGCACCGTCGCGACCTGCGCGTCGGGCGAGTGCGGATCGAGCAGCTGCGTCGAGATGAGCTCGCCGTTCTCGTACAGCCGGAACACCGACCCGTTCACGCCCCACCACAGATTCAGCGACACCGTGAACGCTCCGTCGTGCAGGCCGTCGTCCCAGCCACTGTCGGACGACAGGATGCCGCGACCCGGCGCGGCCGTGGCGCCCTCGTCCTCGAACACCAGCAGCCGTACCGACTCGGCCGTGACGACGCCCGCGTGGTTGACCGCCCGCACCGTGAAGGTGTGGGTGCCGGCGAGCCCCGCGAGCTCGATGACGTCGCCGGGTGCGACCGGCTCGCCGTCGAACGCGACGTCGAGGTTGCGCACGCCCGACTCCGGGTCTTCCGCGGTCACGGCGACGGTGAAGGCGGTCGAGTCCGGCAGCAGCGTGCCGTCCGCGGGAACGCCCGACAGCACCGGGCCGCTGTCGTCACCGGGGCCCGTGGGGGCGCCGGTCACCGCGATCGAGGGCAGCGGTGCGGCATCCATCCCGTCTCCGATGAAGAAGCTCGGGTGCGGGGGCTGGTTGTAGCCGGTGTTCTGCCACGCGATCGCGACACGGTACTGCATGTCGTGCATGAGCGTCGGGATGCGCAGGTCGGTCTCGTCGGTCGTCGAGTAGATCCGCAGCTCGGACGAGTCCGGCGCCCGCCACGCGATCTCTTCACGCCAGTCGCCGAAGAGATCGGCCTGCAGGTTCGGCGTGCCCTTGGTCGAGTTGTTCGACAGGCCATCGGCGGCGAGCAGCAGATCGGCGGTCTCGGTCTCCCAGTTCCACTTGCGCACCGTGCCCACGCCTGTGCTCGTGGCGGGGTTCCAGTCGTGGTCGACGATCTCGCGAAGCGGGTCGCCGTCGAACCACGCCAGGAAGTTCGCGGCGGGGATCTTCTCGGCGATGAGCTCACCCCCGGCCGACTTCAGCTGCCCCACCGGTGAGTTCCATTCCGCCGAGCCTCCGATCGCCCACGCCTCAGCCCCGGCGAAGCGGGGATCGATGTCGCCGGCGGCGGCGCGACCCGTGTCGACCGTCGCGGGGATGTCCCAGAGGATCTCGCCGGTGCGCGCATCGCGCATCGTCGCTCCGCGGTTGCCCGACTCGGGCATGCTCTCGTGCGCCGAGAACACCTCCAGCCCCGGACGACCGGGATCGAGGTCGCCGACGTGCTGGGCGTCGCCGTGCCCGAGGCGCGTGGAGTAGAGCAGCGAGCCGTCGTCGTCGATGGTGGCGGAGCCGAACAGGATCTCGTCCTTGGCATCGCCGTCGACGTCTGCCACCGACACCGAGTGGTTGCCCTGTCCGTACAGCCCGTACGCGCCGTCGTCGTCGGAGTCGATCACCCAGCGCTCGTGCAGCTGCGTGCCGTCGAAGTCGTACGCGGCCACGACGGTGCGGGTGTAGTACCCGCGGCTGAAGAACGCGCTGGGGTGCTCGCCGTCGAGGTACGCGACGCCGGCGAGGAACCGGTCCACCCGGTTTCCGTAGGTGTCGCCCCATGCCCCGACGTCGCCGCGCGCCGGGTGGTAGTCGATCGTGTCGACCGCCGCCCCCGTCTCGCCGTCGAACACCGTCAGGAACTCCGGCCCGGTGAGCACGTATCCCGAGCTGTTGCGATGGTCGGCGCCGGCGTTGCCGATCGGCTGGCCCACCCCGTCGATCGTGCCGTCACCCGTCTTGGTCATGAGCTCGGCCGAACCGTCGCCGTCGAAGTCGTAGACCATGAAGTGCGTGTAGTGGGCGCCGGCGCGGATGTTCACGCCGAGGTCGATCCGCCACAGCCGCGTTCCGTCGAGGCGGTACGCATCGAGGAGGACGTTGCCGGTGTACCCCGCCTGCGAGTTGTCCTTCGCGTTGGACGGGTACCACTTCACGATGTACTCGTACTGCCCGTCGCCGTCGAGGTCGCCGACGCTGACGTCGTTCGCCGAGTAGGTGTAGGGCTGGCCGTCCTTCGTGTAGGCGTCGGCCGGCTTCTGCAGCGGCAGCGACGAGTACGCGCCGGTCTGCACGCCGAAGGCCTCGGTCTCGGTGGTCTCGACACCGTTCAGCACCTTCGTGACGAAGTACGTCGAGTCGGCCGTGCCCTCGGCATCGAGGAGATTCGTCGAACTGGTGAGCGGCTCGTCGGTCAGGCGCGCACCGTCGCGGTACACGTGGAAGACGACGGATGCCGGATCCGTGCCGAGCAGCCGCCACGAGACGAGGTTGCCCGACTCGGTGCGCATGGCGTGCGGCGCGCGGTCGAGGTACTCGGCTTGACGCTGCAGCACGGTGACGGCTTCGGTCTCGAGCTGCGCGGAGCCGGGCCCCGCGCCGCCCGCGTTGACCGCGACGACCGTGTAGAAGTACGGGATCGCCGTGAGCACCGCCGCGTCGTCGACGTGACGGTTCGTCGGCGCGATGCCGACGAGCTCACCGCGCTCGCCCTCGACCTCGGACCGGAACACCAGGTAGTAGGCCGCGCCGACGGGGGCGGCCCAGGCCAGCTCGATCTCGCGCGCTTCGATGCGCTCGACCGAGAGCCCCGTGGCCGCGCCGGGCGCGGCGACGTCGGGGTCGACGAACGAGACCTCGACGGGGGCGGATGCCACCGACTCCAGCCCGGTCTGGTCGACCGCGGTCACGTGGTACGCGTAGTCGAGCCCGACGCGCGCGGTCACGTCGGCGAACGTCGGCTCGCCGACGGCTCCGATCAGCGCCGGCTTGGCGTCGAAAGGCGACTGCCGGTAGACGTTCCAGGTGAGCCCGGACTCGTCATCCCATGCCAGCGTCACACTGGGCGCCTCGGGGTCCGCATCGAGCGCCGTCACCGCGAGCCCGGTGGGTCCCAGCAGGATGGGCGTGACCTCCAGGCCGTTGAACCTGCTGCCCGATGCGGCTCCGTACGCTTCGACGTTCAGCTGGCCGTCGGTGACGAGGAACGGACCGCGCAGGGTCTCGTTCACCGAGCCGCTGCCGGCGTTGCCCGACCCGGCCTCCTTGCCCTCGACGCGGAAGCTGGTGCGCGACGAGCCGATCCAGTCGCCCGAGTACGTCTTGACCGAGTACGTGCCGTTGGGCACGTCGAGGGCGAACGTCGAGCTGTCTCCGGGGAGCACGAAGTCCCGCACCAGGTCGTTCGCCGCGCCGCCCGCCGATCCGCGATCGCGGCCGGCGTTCGCAGGAAGGGTGTTGAGGAACCCCCACCCGCGTTCGGCGGTGTAGGCCGTGTCGGGGCGCACTTCGGCGTAACCGGGCATCACCGGGTTTCCGGCCAGCTGCAGGTCGAACTTGTACAGCGCCTGCTTGGTCGTGAAGGTCACGACGCTGCTCGGCGCCGAGTCCCCCCGTCCGTTGACGGCGACGACCCGGTACCGGTAGCCGGTGCCCTCGAGGAGCCCCTGCACGATCGAGCTCGTCTGCGTCACCATGCCGACCAGTGCCCATTCGGGCTCGGGGTCGGCCACGGCCTGCCGGTAGATCTTGTAGATGTCGGCGGTGGGCGCGGCATCCCATTGCAGCGTCGCCCCGCCGTTGCTGATCGCACCCGCGACGAGGTTCTGCGGCGCCGGCGGCACGTCGGCGGGCGGCTCGATGTCGGAGACCTTCTGCGCGAGCGGGTCGGCGAGCGCGGCGACGTCCTGGGCGATGAGGCGCGCCATCTGGATCGCGCCGTACTCCTGGAAGTGCGTGTCGTCGACGGTGCCCGCGGGGCGGTTCGGGAAGATGCCCGGGTCCACGTGCAGGAAGACCGCCTTGGCGGCGTCCGGACCGATCTCGTTCAGGTACGCTCGCGACGAGGCCGACAGGTCGACCAGCAGCACGCCCTCCTCGACCGCGAGCTCGGTCATCTTCGCGACGTACTCGGGGAAGCTGACGTTGAACAGTCCGGTCTCGGCGTTGAAGCTGCGTCGTGAGACCGGTGTGACGAGCACGGGCGTCGCCCCGCGCTGACGGGTGCCCTCGACGTAGACGCGCAGGTACTCCTTGTAGTCCTCGGGGCTGGCGTACCGGTCGTCGACACCCTGCGTGGCGTCGTTGTGGCCGAACTGGATGAACTGGTAGTCGCCCGGCCGGATGGAGCGGAGGATCTCGTCGAGACGACCCTGCGAGAGGAAGTTCTTCGACGAGCGGCCGCCGATCGCGTGGTTGGCGACCGCGATGTCATCGGCGAAGAACCGATCGATCATCTGCCCCCAGCCGGCCTGCGGCGCGTACGCGATCGGGTCGTAGGTCTGCACGGTGGAGTCGCCCGAGAGATAGACCGTCGTGAGGGCACCCGCGACGCGTGCGGGCAGCCGGGTGATGGTGAGGGCGTTGACGGATGCCGCGTCCCCTCCGAACTCGAGGGTCAGGGTGCCGTCGACCAGGGCGATCGGGAACGACATCTCGAGGTACGAGCCGGCGGCCTGCGGGTTCGCGAGCACCCTTGCGATGGACTCGGCGGTGATCGTCGTGGTGGTCGGATGCTGAGCGTCGCCGGCGATGACCTGAACGCTGTAGTCGCCCGCGCCGAGGTCGACGGCGAACGTGGCGCCGGTCACGGCGACGAGGTCGCTGCGCAGCGGATCGGCGGTACCGCGGTCGACGTCGGGCGCCGCGGCGGCCGGAGCCGTGGTGAAGCCGTAGCCCCACTCGGGCAGGTACGCGGTCGACGACGTGACCGCCAGCGCCCCGTCTGCGACAGCGCCGGGACCGAAGTCGAACGTGACGACGTCGCCCTCGGGGAGCGGCGCGGGCGCGACGTACACCGGCGAGTCCGCCGTCGCGGCGGCCGAACCCGCAGCGTTCTCGGCGGTCACCCGGTAGGTCCAGGCGAGGTCGGTGTCGACGCCGGCGTCGGTGTAGCCGGGCAAGGCGACGGTCGCGAGGCTCTCGAACTCACCGCTGCCGGCCGGAGCGCGCTCGACGCGGTAGGCGTCGGCGTTCGGGACGGCCGACCACGTGAGCGACACCGCGTCGGTCGTGACGGCCGCGACCGCGAGGTCGGCAGGTGCCGCGGGCGCCGCAAGCTCCGGGATCTCGCCGCTGGACACGCTCGCGCTCGGTGCCGACGCGCGGGCGTACTCGCTCACTGCGACGACCGCGTAGGCGTACGTTGCGCCCACAGCGACACTCGTGTCGGAGTAGGCGGTCGCGGTGAGCCCTTCGGCGATCGGCGCGAAGACGCCCACCTCGCCGTCGGATGCCACGAGGGCCCGCCGCACGGCGTAGGTCGCGGCATCCGTCACCTCCGCCCAGACGAGGTCGACGGCGTTCCACGCGACGCGTGTGATGGCGGGCTGTGCCGGCGCCGCCGGTGTGACGGGTTCGACCTCGAGGCCGTTCACGACACCGCCGATGCCGGTACCCGTGACGCCCACCGTCAGCTGACCGTCGGTGACGACCGTGCGGAAGGTCTGCACCGAGACGCTCTGGCGCGCCGTCACCCGGCCCGCCTCGGCGCCCTCGAGGGCGATGGTCGTGGCAGTGGTGGACGTGCCGGCGAGCTGGTCACCGGTGTGCAGCGTCACGTCGTAGGCACCGTCGGGGAGGTCGACGAGGAACTGCCAGTCGAGCCCCGCGACCCAGTCGTTGGCGAGCGGATCCGCGGGGTCGGTCGAACCGGTGCGGTCGCGGAAGATCAGACCCGTGCCTTCGGCAGGCACGATGCCGAACCCCGACTCGGCGCTGTAGGCCGAGGTCGGGACGACGCGCTCGTAGCCCTCGGCGAGCGGCGAGGACGGCCCGCCGAAGTCGAACAGGTAGGCGCCGTCGGCGTTCGGTTCGAGGGCGGCCGCCGCCGCGGGAGCGGTGAGCAGCGCGGCGGCGACGACCGCGGCGAGACCTGCCGCAGCCGCGCGTCGCGGCCGCAGCGACGGCGAGGCGGCGTGGAATCGTGGGGCTGATGACCGGTCGGACGGAATGGGCACGGATCCTCCTTGTGTCTGCATCGGCAAAGGAGCGGCGGACTCCGCAGCAGCGCGGGGTCGTTTCGCGGGTCGTCGCTCGGGAAAACGCATTCCGTTCGACGGCGAGCAGTTTTGCACGGCAATGGCGGCGACGGCAAGGGATGACGAGAAACGTTTCTCGCGAGCGGGTCACCGGTGAGGAAAACGCCTACCATGATCGGACCGGGTGCCTGCGACGGGGGCGGCGCCCCCGAGCCGTCAGAGACGAGGCCGCCATGAAGCGAGTCGGCATCCGCGATGTCGCACAGCACGCCGGCGTGTCGATCAGCACGGTGTCGAACGCGCTCAACCGGCCTCACATGGTGAGCGAACGACTCGTCGAACGCGTGCGCTCCGCCGCCGATGAGCTCGGCTACGTGCCGCTCCAGGCCGCGCAGCAGCTGCGCGCCGGACGAAGCGGACTGCTCGGCATGACGGTCATCAACATCGCCAACCCGTTCTTCGCCGACATGGTCGCAGGGGCCGAGGACGCGGCGTCGGCGTCGGGCCTTCGGGTGCTCGTCGGCAACTCCAGCGACGACATCGCGAAGGAGCGCGATCACCTCGAGCTGTTCGAGCGGGTGCAGGTCGAAGGTGCGCTGGTGAGCCCCTTCGGCCCCCTCGAACCGTGGCTTCAGCGTCTGCGCGGCCGCGGCATCCCCGTCGTGCTGGTCGACGCCGTCGACGAGAGCGGCGAGCTGGCCTCGGTGTCGTTCGACGACGTGGCAGGCGGGCGGCTCGCAGCCGAGCATCTTCTCGAGCAGGGCCGCCGCCGGCTCGCATTCGTCGGCGCCCGACGAGACGTGCGGCAGGTCAGCGAGCGCCTGGAGGGAGCCCGGCGGGCCGTCGCCGCGCACCCGGGCGCGAGTCTCGAGCTGATCTGGACCGAACGGACGACGTCGGCGCTCGGCGCGAGCTTCGGCGAGCAGCTCGCGCTCCGCGAGCCGGCCGAGCGCCCCGACGGACTCGTCGTGTCGAACGACCACCTCGCCATCGGACTCGTGCACGGCCTGGTCTCGCGAGGCGTCGGCGTGCCCGACGACATCGCGATCGTGGGCTACGACGACATCGAGTTCGCCGCGATCGCGGCCGTGCCGCTGACCTCGGTGCGCCAGCCGGCGCGCGAGATGGGCCGCACCGCCGCCGAGATGCTGCTGGCCCGCATCGGCGGGACGGCGGGGCCCGAGTTCACGAACGTCGTGTACCGGCCCGAGCTCATCGTCCGCGCCTCGACGGCGTGACCTCCGCGGAGGGCGAGACGGATCGGATAGCGCTTTCCTACTCGACGGCATAAGCTGACCGATGCCGCGGGCCGAGGGTTCGCGTCCGCACACCGCGAAGGAGCACGATGACCGAGACACTGCGCTGCGCGATCGTGGGCACCGGCGCCATCGCCCGCGCGCACGCCACCGCCATCGCGGCGTATCCGCACGCGGAGCTCGTCGCGGTCACCGACCTGTCGCGCGAGTCCGCGACGTCGTTCGCCGCGGAGTTCGGCGTGCCCGAGGTGTACGACGACCTCCCCGCGCTGCTCGCGTCCGCGCACCCCGACGTGGTGCACGTCTGCACGCCGCCGGTCGCGCACCGCGACCAGTCCGTCGCCGCGTCCCGCGCGGGAGCGCACGTCATCGTCGAGAAGCCGCCGGCACCGAGCCTGGAAGAACTCGACGACATGCGCGCAGCCGCGGCCGACGCCGGCCGCGAGCTCGTCGTGGTGTTCCAGCAGCGCACCGGCACGGCTGCGGCGCACGTCAAGCGCCTGCTCGAGCAGGGTGCGTTCGGCCGCACGCTCATCGCGCAGTGCCAGACGCTGTGGTTCCGCGACGCCGCATACTTCGCGGTGCCGTGGCGCGGCAGGTGGGAGACCGAGGGCGGCGGACCGACGCTCGGTCACGCGATCCACCAGATCGACCTGCTCGCCTTCCTGCTCGGCGACTGGCAGAGCGTGCAGGCGCGGCTGTGGCGGCTCGACCGCGAGACGCAGACCGAGGATGCCTCGACCGCGACCGTGACGTTCGCCAACGGCGCGATCGCCTCGGTGGTCACCAGCGCGGTGTCGCCGCGCGAGACGAGCGCGATCCGCATCGACACGCAGCGCGCGACCATCACTGTCGACCACCTCTACGGACACGGCCACGAGCATTGGCGGATCACTCCCGCCCCGGGATTCGAAGCCGAGGCCGACGCGTGGCGTCTGCCCGACACCGAGGAGCCGAGCGGTCACGACGTACTGCTGCGCGATGTCTTCGACGCGCTGCGCTCGGGCTCGCCGCTGCCTGCCGTCGGCACCGACCCGGCGCGGTCGTTCGAGCTCGTCGCGGCGATCTACGCATCGGCCGCCGAGGACGGCGCGGTGGTGACGCCCGCCGACCTGGCCGCGCACCCGACGCACCGCCGCAGCTTCGCCAGCGCCGTGGTCGACGTGCGCCCCGCGCCCTGACGACGGGCGCCGCCGTCGCGGCCGCCCGCCGCCGGAGTCCTGTAGAGCCCGGCTCGCACAGGTCAACCGCACCTGTGCGGGAGGTTGGATCGTTCCAATCTCCTGTGGAGGCGCGGTTGACCTGTTGAACGCGGGGAGGCGCGTCCGGGCCAGGCAGGGGACGGATGCCGCAGCACGGGCAGGCTTGACGAAGCCCAGAGCGGGCCGGGACTGTAACCGGGCACAGTTCCCGTCCACGTCCAGACGGTCGCCCGTTACTGAATCGTTTGAATCCGCCGGTGGAACACTCTTGCGAAACGTTTTTCGCTCAGGTACCGTAGCGGGCAAGCGCTTTCCAAGCAGTGCACCGAGAACGCGCCTGACACCAGCCCACACAGACGACGAACGTCTTGCGGCCATGAGAACGCAGACGTTCACAGAGAGGACAAGGATGTTCAGCAAGAAGCGGGCCACCGCCGTCGCCGCGATCGCGGCGGGCGCCGCCCTGGTTCTGGCCGGCTGCGCCGGCGGAGGCGACACCCCCGATGCCGAAGCGACGTTCAACCCCGACGAAGAGGTCACGCTCGACCTCGCGTTCTGGGGCAACGACGTGCGCGCCGGCCTCTACAACGAGGTCATCGCCGCGTTCAACGAGGAGTACCCGAACATCACGGTGAACTCCACGTTCCTCAACTTCCCGGAGTTCTGGGAGAAGCGTCAGACGGAGGCTGCCGGCGGCAACCTCCCCGACGTCATGCAGTTCGACTACTCGTACCTGCGCCAGTACTCCGAGAACGGCCTGCTGCTCGACCTCGATCCGTACATCGGAGACATCATCGAGTCGGAGCCGCTGCCGCAGAACATCCTCGACATCGGCGTCGTCAACGACACGACCTACGCGATCCCGACGTCGACGAACGCCTGGGGCATGTACACCAACCCGGTGCTGCTCGAGCAGGCAGGCGTCGAGGAGTTCCCCGGCGGCACGTGGGAGGACTACGCCGACTGGATGGGCGAGGTCACCGACGCCTCCGGCGGCGCCTTCTGGGGTGGCAGCGACTACACCGGTCGCATCCAGAACTTCGAGCTGCAGCTGCGCGCCGAGGGCTCGTCGCTGTTCAGCGACGACGGCGAGCCCGGCTTCGACGAGGAACGCCTCGCGGAGTTCTGGGAGTCTGGCCAGACCGTCCGCGACGGCATCGGCGTCCCGCAGCAGCGGGTCGAGGAGGTCGCGCCGCTGAGCCCGTTCGACACGGCGCTCGCCGCGAGCGAGCTGACGTGGGACAACTTCGGCTCGGGCTACCTCGGCAACCTCGGCGAGGGCTACACCGAGCTCGGGCTCGTCGCTCCTCCGATCACCGAGGAGGGCGCCAAGGACCTGTACCTGAAGCCCTCGATGCTCCACGCGATCTCGGCGAACACCGATCACCCGGAGGCCGCGGCGACGCTGGTGAACTTCCTCATCAACTCGCCGCAGTCCGGTGAGATCTTCGGCACCAACCGCGGCATCCCGGCCTCCGAGACCGCCCTCGCGGCCGCCGAGCTCGACCCGCTGAGCCAGCAGATCGCCGACTACGAGGCGTCGATCGCCGACCGTCTCGGCGACGCGCCGCCGGTGCCGATCATCGGCTACGGCAGCCTCGAGGAGAAGTTCCGCCAGCTCGGCACGGAGCTCAACTTCGGGACCATCACGGTCGAGGACGCTGTCTCGCAGTTCTTCGCCGAGATGGACGTCGTGCTGAACCAGTGAGTCCTTCCGGGTCCGGGTGCGCTCGGCGCACCCGGGCCCGGAACACCACTCGATCCCCCCGTATCGGAGAACCCCGTGAGCACCACTGCGACCAGAGTCATCGTGACCGGCGACAAGTCGTCGCGCCGGCCGTTGTCGCGCAAGCGCCGCCCGGAGCACCTGGACCGGCCCGGGCAGCGGTCCCGGCAGCGCCGCGAGACGGTCGCCGGGTACGGGTTCCTGATCCCGTGGCTGGTCGGGTTCTTCGGCCTCACCCTGGTGCCGATGGTGTACTCGCTGTACCTCTCGTTCACCAGCTACAACATCTTCTCGCCGCCGAAGTGGATCGGGCTGGACAACTACGTCCGCATGTTCACCACCGACCCGGCGTTCATGCAGTCCGCGCAGATCACGCTGATCTATGTGCTGGTCGGCACGCCGATCACCCTCGCCGCGGCGCTCGGCGTCGCGATGCTGCTGAACTACCGCGACCGCGGCGCCGGGTTCTTCCGCTCCGCGTTCTACGCCCCGTCGCTCATCGGCGGCTCGGTCAGCGTCGCGATCGTGTGGCGCGCGATGTTCGCCGGCGACGGACCGGTCGACAGCACGCTCACCTTCTTCGGCATCGACATCGGCGGCTGGATCGGCAACCCGTCGCTCGTGCTGCCGATGATGATCCTCCTCGCCGTGTGGCAGTTCGGTGCCACCATGGTCATCTTCCTCGCGGGCCTCAAGCAGATCCCGAAAGAGCTGTACGAGGCGGCCGAGATGGACGGCGCCGGCCCCTGGCACCGGTTCCGCGCCGTCACCCTCCCGATGCTCAGCCCCGTGATCTTCTTCAACCTGCTGCTGGGCCTGATCGGCGCGTTCCAGGTGTTCGCGTCGGCCTACATCATCAGCAACGGCACCGGCGGACCCGCCGGGATGACGAACTTCATCACCCTCTATCTCTACAAGCGCGGCTTCGCCGACGGCCAGATGGGCTACGCCGCGGCGATCGCCTGGGTGCTGCTGGTCGTGGTCGCGATCATCGCCGTGATCCTGTTCCGCACCCAGCGGAGCTGGGTCCACTACGCCGGAGACAACCGATGAGCACCACATCCTCGTTCGGCGAGAACGCCCTCCTGATCACCGAGAACCAGGTCGACCCCGACACCCGTGCCCGCGAGCCGCGCCGCAGGATCAAGCGCCGCACCTGGCAGACCGTGATCTGGTTCGTGGTGCTGCTCGCCCTCGCCGCGGTGGTGCTCTACCCGCTGGTGTGGCTGTTCTTCTCCACCTTCAAGCCCAACGCCGAGTTCGGACAGAACCAGAGCCTCATCCCGCAGAATCCCTCGTTCGACAACTACGTCAAGGTGATGGAGGGGATCGCCGGAGTGCCGATGTGGAGGTTCTACCTGAACTCGCTCCTCCTCGCCGTCGGCTCCGTGGTGGGCGTGGTGCTCTCGTCATCGCTCGCCGCGTACGCGTTCGCCCGCATCCAGTTCAAGGGCCTCGGCATCTTCTTCGCCGCGATGATCGGCACGCTGCTGCTGCCGTTCCACGTCGTGATCATCCCGCAGTACATCATCTTCAACAACCTCGACCTCGTCGACACGTTCTGGCCGCTGCTGCTGCCGAAGTTCCTCGCCACCGAGGCCTTCTTCGTGTTCCTGCTGGTCCAGTTCATCCGCCAGATGCCCCGCGACATGGACGAAGCCGCTCGCATCGACGGCGCGGGCCACCTCCGCGTGTTCTGGTCGATCATCCTGCCGCTGATCAAGCCGGCGCTCATCACGTGCTCGATCTTCGCGTTCATCTGGGCCTGGAACGACTTCCTCGGTCCCCTCCTCTACCTCACCAGCCCCGAGAACTACCCCCTCCCCATCGCGCTCCGCCTCTACAACGACGCGTCCTCCGGCGGCGCCGACTACGGCGCCACGGTCACCGCCTCGTTCATCGCGCTCGTGCCGGTGCTCCTGTTCTTCCTGGTGTTCCAGCGATTCCTCGTCGACGGTGTCGCCACCCAGGGATTGAAGGGCTGACGGATGCCGCAGACCATGGATCGCCGTGAACTCCGGGCCGCGCGTCGCGCCGACGCGTCCGGAAGCGGGCCCACGCTCGCCGAGCGCGCGCCGGCCCGATTCCCCGGCGCCACGGGAGCGTTCGCCCTGTTCGGCGAGGTGCTGCTGACCGGCGTGCTCGTCGCCGCCGGCAGCCTCGCGGTCATCACGCTGCCCGCGGCCCTGGCCGCCGGCATCCGTCATCTGCGTCGCTATGTGAACGCGGAGGCCTCGCACGCCCGGACGTTCTGGCAGGACTACCGCCGGGCGCTGCCGGGCGGGCTCGTCGTGGGCATGGTGGGTGCCGTCCTCGCACTGGTGCTCGTGCTCGACATCGACCTCGCCGGCTCCGGCGCGTTGCCGGGCGGCCCCGCGGTCGCGGTCGTCGGCTGGACCGGCCTGGTCGCCTGTGCGGTCGCGCTGCTCGTGGCGGCGGGCTCGTGGACACCCGAGCGCGGCTGGCGCACGGCGGTCCGCGGCATCCCGTCGGCCGTCGCCGGCGACCCGATCGGTGCGGTGTACCTCGCCGCGGCGGCGGTACTGGCCGGTGTCGTGACCTGGATGCTGATCCCCCTGATCATCGCCGGGCTCGGCTGCGCCGCCTTCGCGGTCGTCGCCGTCCCCGCCCGCCGCGGTCGGCGCTGACCCGCCGCCCGACCACCAGAACAGGAGCTGCTCGACGTGCTGTACGGCGCCGACTACAACCCCGACCAGTGGCCGGAAGAGGTGTGGGACGAGGACGTCCGCCTCATGCGAGAGGCCGGGGTCAACATCGTGAGCCTCGGCATCTTCGCGTGGTCGCGCATCCAGCCCGCCGAGAACGTGTGGGACTTCGAGTGGCTCGACACTGTCATCGGCACGCTGCACGCGGGCGGCATCCGGGTGAACCTCGCCACGGCGACCGCCTCGCCGCCGCCGTGGGTGAGCGCACGCTACCCCGAGACGCTGCCGGCCGACGAGTCGGGCGCGAAGTACTGGCCGGGCAGCCGCCAGCATTTCGCACCGTCATCGCCGACGTACCGGCGCCTCGCGGGCGAGCTCGTGCGCCGCCTCGCCGAGCGTTACGCGCAGCATCCGGCCGTGGTGATGTGGCACGTCGGCAACGAGTTCGGGTGCCACCTGCCGATGGACTTCTCGGATGCCGCGCGCGACGCCTACCGCGTCTGGCTGCGCGACAGGTACACGACGATCGCCGCGCTCAACGACGCGTGGGGCACGAGCTTCTGGTCGCAGCGCTACGGGTCGTTCGACGAGATCTTCCCGCCGCGGCTCGCGCCCTACAGCCACAACCCGTCGTCGATGCTCGACTACCGCCGGTTCACGTCCGACATGCTGCTCGAGTGCTACCTCATGGAGCGCGAGATCCTGCTCGAGGCCGGCGCCACCCAGCCGATCACGACGAACTTCATGGGGCCGTTCAAGCCCGCGGACTACCGCCGGTGGGCGCCGTTCATGGACGTCATCGCCGACGACTGCTACCCCGACCCGGCCAACCCGAACCGCGTTCGCGACGCCGCCTTCCAGCGCGACCTGGTCCGCTCGCTCAAGCCCGGCGTTCCGTGGCTGCTGTGGGAGCAGGCGACGGATGCCGTCAACTGGCGTCCGTCGAACCCGGGCAAGCGCCCCGGCGCGCTGATGGCCGAGACCGCGCAGTCGATCGCGCGCGGGGCCGACGGCATCATGTTCTTCCAGTGGCGGCAGTCCCGCGCGGGGAGCGAGAAGTTCCACTCCGCGATGCTCCCGCACGCGGGCACCGAGACGCGCGTGTGGGACGCGGTCACCGAGCTCGGCGCGCGCCTGGCGGCGCTGCCCGAGCTCCCCGCGCCCGGACACGACGCCCAGGTGGCCCTGGTGTTCGACTGGGAGAGCTGGTGGGCCGTCGAGGAGCGCGACCACCCCACCGAGGTCGACTACCTCGCGCTCGTGCTCGAGTGGTACGGCGGGTTCCATGCCCGCGGCATCCAGGTCGACATCGTGGGCCCCGAGGAGGTCGACCGCGGGTACGACCTCGTCGTCGCGCCCCTGCTGTACCTGCTGCGCGAGGAGGGCGCGGCCGCGCTCGAGCGGTTCGTCGCCGGCGGCGGGACGCTCCTCACCGGTCCCTCCACCGACATCGTCGACGGGCACGACCAGTTCCGCGACGGCGGGTTCCTCACGCAGCTGGGGCCGGTGCTGGGCGTGCGGTTCGAGGACTTCGGCGCGCTCAGCGGGGTGAGCACGGGCGGAACCGGTGTCGGCGCGACGCAGGCACGCGACGCGGGTGCCGTCGACGGCGCCGGCGAGACGGTCGCCTTCCGCATGGGGGATGCCGTGCACCGCGGGCGACTCGTCGCCGAGCGCGTGCATGCGACCGGCGCCGAGGTCGTGGCGGTGTTCGACGAGGGCCTCGCGGCCGGGTCGCCCGCGCTCACGCGCCACCGGCACGGCGCCGGTGAGGCCTGGTACGTCGCGACGCAACCCACGAGCCACGGCCCTTCGGCCGGCGGGCTCGAGGCCGGCAGGCTCGACGCCGTCGGGCTCGACGCCGGCGGGCTCGACGCCGTCGGGCTCGACGCCGGCGGGCTGGAGGCCGGCGGGCTCGAGGCCGTCGTCGCGGCCGTGGTCGAGGCATCCGGCGTCCGCCCCGTCGTGGCGGACCTGCCCGCCGGGGTCGAGGCCGCGCGTCGCGGCGACCTCGTGACGCTGATCAACCACGGCGATGAGACCGTCGAGGTCTCGATGTCGGGAACGGATGCCGAGTCCGGCGCTGTCGTCGACCGCGTGGTCCTCGCTCCCCAGGGCGTCGCCTTCGTCCTCGCCCCCGCCCCGCGCGCCCCGCCGCCGCGCCCCCGCCCGCCGCCGCGCCCCCGCCCGCCGCCGCACACCCGCCCGCCGCCGCACACCCGCCCGCCGCCGCGCCCCCTCCCGCCGCCGCACACCCCGCCCCCGTCGACGCCTCGACCCCCGCCGCGCGTCCCTCTCCCTCCGCCTCCGCGCCCGTCGTCGACCGCTCCGCAGTCACTTTTCGTAGCGAACGCGCTCCGCACCCGCAGAACCTGACTGCGGAGCACGGACGTTCTCCGCTCCGCAGTCAGGACTTGCGGGCGGAGCGGCCGGGGAGCGACAGATTGTGACTGCGGAGCAGAGGGGGCGGGGCGGTTGCGTGGGGCGAGGGCCCGTGGCACACTGTTGGAAAGCGTTTACCCATCGCGATCCCCGACCGCCGGGGACAGGTGCGGTACCAGACTTCGTCAGAGCAGAAAGCAGGACCCCGTGACCGATACGACACTCGCTCCGGCCTCGGCCGCGGCATCCGCCCTCTCGCCCGTGCGCGAGATCGGCATCATCATGAACGGCGTCTCGGGCCGCATGGGGTACCGCCAGCACCTCGTCCGCTCGATCCTCGCGATCCGCGACCAGGGCGGCATCGACCTGCCCGACGGCAGCAAGGTCACCGTCAAGCCGCTGCTGGTCGGCCGCAGCGAGGCGAAGCTCGCCGAGCTCGCCGCCAGGCACGGCATCGAGGACTACACCACCGACCTCGACGCCGCTCTCGCCGACCCGCGCTGGGAGATCTACGCCGACTTCCTCGTGACGAAGGCGCGCGCGTCGGCCCTGCGCAAGGCGATCGCCGCCGGCAAGACCATCTACACCGAGAAGCCCACGGCCGAGACCGTCGCCGAGGCGCTCGAGCTGGCGAAGCTCGCGAAGGAGGCCGGCGTCAAGACCGGCGTCGTGCACGACAAGCTCTACCTGCCGGGCCTGCAGAAGCTCAAGCGGCTGATCGACTCCGGCTTCTTCGGCCGCATCCTGTCGGTGCGCGGCGAGTTCGGCTACTGGGTGTTCGAGGGCGACTGGCAGCCCGCGCAGCGCCCCAGCTGGAACTACCGCGCCGAGGACGGCGGCGGCATCATCGTCGACATGTTCCCGCACTGGAACTACGTGCTCGAGAACCTGTTCGGCGACGTCCAGACGGTCTACGCACAGGCGGCCGTACACATCGCGGACCGCTGGGACGAGCAGGGCGAGCACTACACCGCGACCGCCGAAGACGCCGCGTACGGCATCTTCGAGCTCGAGGGCGACCCCGAGCACGGCCCGATCATCGCGCAGATCAACTCGTCATGGACAGTGCGCGTGAACCGCGACGAGCTCGTCGAGTTCCACGTCGACGGCACGCACGGCTCGGCCATCGTGGGCCTGTTCGGCGCGAAGATCCAGCACCGCAACGCCACTCCCAAGCCGGTGTGGAACCCCGACCTCGCCGACGACCACGACTACGACGCCGACTGGGCCGAGGTGCCCACGAACGACGTGTTCCAGAACGGCTTCCGCCAGCAGTGGGAGGAGTTCCTCGCTTCCTACGTGCTGGGCACCGAGTACGAGTTCGACCTCCTCTCGGGTGCGCGCGGCGTGCTGCTCGCCGAGGCCGGCCTGCAGTCGAGCCGCGAAGGCCGCAAGGTCGAGCTGCCGACCCTGTCGCTGGACTGACGGGATCGACGGATGCCGCAGCTCACGCTCCTCTCGCCCCTCGGCGCCGCGTCGACGGTCGAGCTCAACGACGCGCCGGGTCACCGCAAGCCCACCGGTCCGCTCCGCAGCCGCGTGGCGTACGCCGCCGCGCATGTGGTGCCCAAGACCTGGGCCGACAACACCCCCGGACGTCCCGCCGAGGTGGACTGGGACGCGACGCTCGACTTCCGCCGCGCGGTGTACTCGTGGGGGCTCGGCGTCGCCGACGCCATGGACACCGCGCAGCGCAACATGGGCCTGGACGCCGCGGCCACCCGCGAGCTGATCGCGCGCAGCGCGCAAGTCGCGCGCGAAGAGGGCGGCTCGGTCGTCGTCGGCGTCAACACCGACCACGTCGAGGCCGAGGTCATCTCGATCGACGAGGTGATCGCCGCCTACAAGGAGCAACTGCACTTCACCGAGGAGCAGGGCGCGGGCCCCGTGCTGATGGCCTCGCGCCACCTCGCGCGCGTCGCCGGGTCGGCCGAGGACTACCGGCGCGTCTTCCGCGACGTGCTGTCGGCCGCGACGACGCCCGTCGTGCTGCACTGGCTGGGCACCGCGTTCGACCCGGTGCTCGAGGGCTACTTCGGCAGCCCGGACTGGCGCGAGGCGTCGGCGGTGCTGCTGCAGATCATCGAAGAGAACGCCGGCAAGGTCGCGGGCGTCAAGATGAGCCTGCTGAATGCCGCGTCCGAGGTGTCGGTGCGCGAGCGCCTCCCGGAGGGCGTGCGCATGTTCACCGGCGACGACTTCAACTACGTCGGCCTCATCGGCGGGGATTCCATCCACGGCGTTTCGTCTCGCTTCGCTCGCTCAACGACCGAGGGGTCGGTCGTTGAGCGAGGGAGCGAACCGTCCGAGGGGTCGGTCGTTGAGCGAGGGAGCGAACCGTCCGAGGGATCGGTCGTTGAGCGAGGGAGCGAAGCGACCGAGACGAAACGGCCCGGATCGACGAGCAAGGGCTACTCCGACGCCCTGCTCGGCGCGTTCGCCGCGATCACCCCGGTCGCCTCGGCCGCCATCCAGGCGCTGGATGCCGGCGACCCGGCGCGCTACGTCGAGATCCTCGGCCCCACCGAGGAGCTCAGCCGCCACGTGTTCGCGGCGCCGACCTTCTACTACAAGACCGGTGTCGCGTTCCTGTCGTGGCTCAACGGCCACCAGGACGCGTTCCAGATGGTGAGCGGTCTGCACTCCGCGCGCAGCCTCCCCCATCTCTCACGCATCGTCGAGCTCGCGAACTCCTCGCTCGCGCTGGAGCGCCCCGAGCTCGCGATGATCCGCTGGCACGGCATGCTCCGCCACAACGGCATCGACGTTCCCGGGGTGATCGCATGAGCCTCTCGCTCAACGGCGGCGTCGACCCTCGCCTGTCGATCAACCAGGCGACGATCAAGCACGCCGACCTCGCGACAGCGCTGCGCGTGACCTCCGATGCCGGCGTGCCGGCGATCGGGCTGTGGCGCGAGCCCGTGCAGGAGGTGGGGCTCGCGACCGCGGCGTCGATGCTCGCCGACTCGGGGCTGCGCTTCACGACCCTGTGCCGCTCCGGCTTCTTCACGATGTCCGAGGGCCCCGCGCGACGCGCCTCGATCGACGACAACCGCGTCGCGATCGAGGAGGCGGCCACGCTTGCGGCCGCGGGCGCCGACGACTCGACCGCGATCCTCGTCCTCGTGGCCGGGGGGCTCCCCGAGGGCTCCCGCGACCTGGTCGGCGCGCGCGAGCGCGTGCGGGACGCGATCGGCGAGCTGGCACCGGATGCCGCGGCCGCGGGTGTCACGCTCGCCATCGAGCCGCTGCACCCGATGTACGCCTCCGACCGCTGCGTGGTCTCGACGCTCGGGCAGGCGCTCGACCTCGCCGCGGACTTCGACCCCGCCGTGGTGGGCGTGACCGTCGACACGTTCCACATCTGGTGGGACCCCGATGTGCTCGCCTCGATCGAACGGGCCGGCCGCGAGGGGCGCATCGCGACGTATCAGGTGTGCGACTGGAAGACCCCGCTGGCCGCCGACGTGCTCCTGAGCCGCCACTACCCCGGCGACGGCGTCATCGACTTCGCGTCCCTCACCGCCGCCGTCGAGGCCACCGGCTACGACCGCGACATCGAGGTCGAGATCTTCAACGAGGAGATCTGGGCGACCGACCCGCTCGTCGCGGTGCAGCGGACGGCCGCCGGGTTCGCGGCATCCGTCTCTCCTCACCTGCGAGCGCGCGTGGCGGGCTGATCCGGCCCGCACGGCGCGGGTGGCGGTGCACGCCCCGCGCGGTCACGAGTCGACCACGCGGGTGCGGGATACGCCGGTCGGCGGCATCCCGCACCCGCCTCGGTCAGGTCTTCACGAGCACGCTCAGCACGGCGCTGCGCGTCGAGCCGGCCGCGTTCTCGAACTCGATCACATAGCGATGCTCGCCCCGCGCGCGGCCCTCGAGCGGGACCTCGACGCGCTGGGCGTCGGGCGTGGCCGCAGCCAGGTCGCCCGACGCGATCTCGACGTCGTCCTCGAAGAGCCGCCACGAGGTCGCATTGGTGCCCCACCAAAGGTTCGCGGCGATCGCGTAGTCGCCGTCGCCGTCACGGTTGGACGTCGACAGTCGCGGCACGCCGGGTGCGGCATCCGTCACCGTCACGGTGAGCGGAGCGGGACTGCTCACGCCCTGTGAATTGACCGCCTCGGCCGTGTACACGTAGTCGCCGTTGACGCGCCCCGCGACCGGCACCGTCACCACCTGGGCCTTCGGCCCGGCGGCAGCCAGATCCGCGGTGTGGATCAGCAGGCCGTTCTCGTAGACCTTCAGCCGTGCGGCGTTGGCTCCCCACCACATGTTCCAGCGAAGCTCGAAGGCGCCGTCGTGCAGGCCATAGGCCCATCCGCTCGTCGACGAGAGCACGCCCGCCCCCGGCACGGCCGTCTCGGCGTCGGGCGGGAGCGGTTGCTCCTGCGAGCCGGCGAGGCACTCCTCGTACTCCTCGGTCGTGGGCGACCAGCGGAACCAGTCGAAGCTGCCGGTGATCTCGGCCGCGGCGGTCGAGCCGCGGAACGCGTACGGGCCGACGTGCGTGAAGCCCGCGTCCGCCACCTGGATCGGACGCCCGAAGCCCGTGAAGGTCGCGCCGTCGTACGAGACGGATGCCGTGATCTGGGTCCCGTCGCTGGTCAGCCGCAGCCAGAGCTTGGTCGTTCCGGCGACGGCGGGCGGCGACGAGTCCTGGCGGTTCGAGCCGTTGCGGTGGTATACGAGCTCGACGGTGCGACCGGGCGTCGCGCGTCCGAGGTCGAACTTGGCGTAGTGCGTGTCGGTCGCGTAGAGCAGCAGACCGGCCTGCTGGAACGTCTGGGTCGGGTCGATCTCGACGGGTGCCGTGAGCTGCCACGCTCCCTCGGGAAGCTCCTGCTGCAGCAGCGGGGCCGCGGCGACTCCGCCGGTGTAGGTGGGCACGATGAGCTTGCCGTCGGCGACCGTGTGCCGCGCGGCTCCCTCCCGGACGACGCGATCCCAGACGTCGCCCAGCGCGCCGTCGAACTCGTCGGAGCCCTGCGCCGCGCACGTGTCGAAAACCGGGTTCTCGGGGTCGACGGGGAATCCGCCGGGCACTTCCACGACCGGATCCGCGCCCTCCTTGGCCCAGGCGATCGTCGCACCGAGGCGGTCGCCCGACTCGTAGAAAAGGTACGTCTCGCCCTCGTGCGTCACGATCTCCGGCGCCGCGACGCGGCCGACGTCGGCACCCAGGCCGCTCGACTGATGGAGCACGATCGGCTCGGTTCCCACCTCACGCAGGGTCTCGTCGATGGTGCGGGCATAGCTCTTGCCGCTGGAGGCGTGATAGATCACGTACAACTGGCCGTTCCATTCCCACAGGTCGGCGGCCGAGACGTTCTGCCCCTCCTCGGGGCCCGGTACGACGACGTAGGCGGGGTCGACCGTCCAGGTGATCCCGTCGACCGACTCCGCGAGGCGGATGCGGCGGATGTTGTCGCGCTCGTTGCCCATGTAGAACATGCCGTAGGCGAAGCCCGACTCGGCGTCGGGGTGCCGGAAGACGCGCGCGTAGCTGGTCTCGGTGACGTTCGGGCCGCCCATCGCGTTCGAGACGACGATGGCGCCGTACTCGAAGTGGATGCCGTCATCGGAGGTCGCGTAGCGGGTGACCGAGTTCTCGCCGTGGAAGTACATGAACATCTTCCCGGCCTCGTCGTTCCAGATCGCGTCCGGGCTCGAGGTGTGGCTGACGTTGTAGTGCGGCGGCCAGGCGCTCGCGATGATCGGGTTCGCCTCGTACTCGATCCACGGCCCCTCGAGGCTGTCGGAGTACATCAGGACGATTCCCGCCGGTGAGTCGTGCGGCGCCGTGTACAGGTACCACTCGCCGAGCGGATCGTCGAGATGGGCGCCGGCGTGGAAGACGCTCGGGAAGATGTACTCGTTCGTGGGGTTGTAGATCATCTTCGACTTGTCGGTGATGACGCCCTGGTAGCCGAACTCGGGCCAGCCCTCGGGGGCCGGGGCTGCCGCGGCCGCGATCGGCGCCGCGTGCGCGGAGGGCGCGATCAGCACCCCCGCGACCAGCACGGCCAGCGCCGTCCCGAGCGAGGCGATGGCGCGTGTGCGCCGTCTCGCTGTGGTTCTCATCCGTATCTCCTTTGATGGGATTCCGCGGCTTCCGATGATCGTTTGACACACCTGCGCGGTCTGTGCGTATACTCGGGCGGCATCTGCTAATGCGCATTACCAGCCACGAACCGCTATGCTAATGCGCATAACCAGAGTTCGGCTAGAGGCAACCACGATCTCGACCGAACCGGCAGGGCGCACGGCGACGACGCCGTCTCACCAGAGGAAGACCGATGACGACACCCCCGAGCACGCAGGGCCGGATCACCCAGCGCCGCATCGCCGAGCTCGCCGGCGTGAGCCAGGCGACCGTCTCGCTCGTCTTGAACGGCAAGGCGGACGCGTCCAGCCGCATTCCCGAAGAGACGCGCAAGCGCGTGCTCGACGTCATCAACAGCACGACGTACGTGCCCGACCCGGCCGCTCGGCGGCTGGCCGGCGTCGGCAACAAGATCATCGGCGTCTTCACCTACGAGCCGGCGTTCCCGAGCGCGAGCCTCGACTTCTACGCCGCCCTCCTCACCGGCATCGAGTCCGAGGCCGAAGGGCTGGGGTGCGACCTGCTGCTGTTCACGAGCGCCCCGGTCGAAGGCACGCGACGCCGGCTCTTCCACGAGAACAACCGGCTGCGCCTGGCCGACGGATGCCTCCTGCTCGGGCGCGAGATGGACACCGGCGAGCTCGAGCGACTGGTCGAGAGCGGGTTCCCCTTCGTCGCCATCGGCCGCCGCGAGGCGACCGGCGTCCCGTACGTCGCGGCCGACTACGTCACCGGCACCGCCGCGCTCGTCGCGCGGGCGTGGGATCTCGGCCACCGCCGCTTCGCGTACGTGCATCCCGACAGCACCGGCGAGTCCGTGCTCGACCGTCAGCGCGGCTTCCGCGAGGAGCTCGCGCGCCGCGGGGTCGACGCCGACGCGGTGACCGCCTTCATCGCGAGCGACGGCGACGCTCCCGCGGGCGACTGGGAACGCGTGCGCGACTCCGGCGCGACCGTGCTCTTCGTCGAGAACCCGACGTACGCCATCGGGATGCTGCCGCACATGGCTCGCGCCGGCGTCTCGATCCCCGGCGATCTGTCGGTCGTCGCCCTCGCCGACCCGTCCCGGTCCACCGACAGCGATCCGGACTTCACACGCTTGAGCCCGCCCCGCACTCAGCTGGGCTCGGAGGCGCTGGCGCTGCTCTCGCGGATCCTCGACCCCGCGGCCGAGGTGCCGCCGGCCGACCTTCGCCTCACCCTCGACTGCGCCGTCCACGACGGCGCCACCCTCGCCCGCCCCCGCACCACCCAGGAGAACACCCGATGACCGAACTGCGCACCGACATCCTCGTCGTGGGAGGCGGCCTCGGCGGCGTGGCCGCCGCGCTCGCCGCCCTCGAAGCGGGTCGCCGCGTGGTGTTGAGCGAGGAGTACCGCTGGCTGGGCGGACAGCTCACCAGTCAGGCCGTCCCCATGGACGAGCACAGCTGGATCGAGCAGTTCGGCGCCACCGCACGGTACCGGCGCCTGCGCGAGGGCATCCGCGATCACTACCGCCGGTGGTACCCGCTGACCGCCGCGGCACTGGCCGATCCCACCCTCAACCCGGGCAACGGCATGGTCAGCCGGCTGTGCGCGGAGCCTCGCGCGGGCGTCGCGGTCATTTCGGCGATGCTGGCTCCCCACCTGGCCAGCGGCGCCCTCACCCTCATCCAGCCCGCCGTGCCCACCGCCGTCGACGTCGACGGCGACCACGTCCGCGCGGTGACGCTGCACCACCTGACCGACGGCACCGACGTGGTGGTCGCGGCCGACTACGTCATCGACGCGACCGAGCTCGGCGACCTGCTGCCGCTCGCCGGAGCCGAGTACGCCACCGGATTCGAGGGACGCTCCGACACGGGCGAGCCGAGCGCGCCCGAGCAGGCGCAGCCCGCGAACCAGCAGGCGTTCAGCTGGTGCTTCGTCGTCGACCACGTCGACGGCGACCACACCATCGACCGGCCCGCCGACTACGACACGTGGCGCCGCCAGCAGCCGCCGTACTGGGGTGCGCCGATGCTCTCGCTCACCGGGCCCGACCCGCGCACCCTTGCCAGTCTCACCCGCACGTTCACGCCGCACGGGCCCCGGCCGTCGGCCGTCGCCGACCAGGGCAAGGACCCCGGAGACCGCGAGCTCTGGACATTCCGCCGCATCCTCGCGCGCGACAACTTCACCCCCGGCGCCTTCCCCAGCGACCTCGTGCTCGTCAACTGGCCGATGATCGACTACCTGGGCGGCACGCTCGTCGACGTCACACCCGAAGAGGCGGAGCATCACAAGCAGCAGGCGCGGCAGCAATCGCTGTCGATGCTGTACTGGCTGCAGACGGAGGCCCCGCGCCCGGACGGCGGCACCGGGTTCCCCGGACTCCGGCTGCGCGGCGACGTCACCGACGGCCCCGACGGCCTGGCGATGGCCCCCTACATCCGGGAGTCGCGCCGCCTGCTCACCGAGACCCGCGTCACCGAGCACGATCTGTCGATCGCCCTGCGCGGGCACGGCCGCCCGTTCACCACGACCGAGTCCGTCGGCGTCGGGATGTACCGGATCGACCTGCACCCGTCCACGGGCGGCGACAACTACCTGGATGTCGCGAGCGCTCCATTCGAGGTCCCGCTCGGCATCCTCATCCCCCGCCGGCTCGAGAACCTCCTGCCGGCGGGCAAGAACGCCGGCACGACGCACATCACCAACGGCGCGTTCCGCCTGCACCCCGTGGAGTGGAACATCGGCGAGGCCGCCGGGTCGCTCGCCGCCTTCAGCCTGCACCGCACGACCACCCCCCGCGCGGTGCGGAACACTCCTGCGCTCCTGCAGGAGTTCCAGTCCCTGCTCACCATCAACGGCGTCGAGCTGCACTGGCCCGACGTCACCGGCTACTAGGAGAAACCCGATGAGATCAGCAAAGCCGCTGACCGCCGCCGCCCTGCTCGCGGCGACAGCGTTCGTCGCCACCGCCTGCGCGGGCGGACCGGCCCCCGAGGCCGAGCCCGCGGAGGACATCGATCTGCGCATGACCGTGTGGACGTCCAATGAAGACCATCTCGCGCTCTTCGACTCGATCGCCGAGGAGTACATGGCCGATCACCCCGAGATCGCGTCCATCACGTTCGACCCGCTCCCGTTCGACGACTACACCTCGACGGTGACCACCCAGGTGGCCGGCGGCAACGCTCCCGACCTGGCGTGGATCCTCGAGAACTCGGCGCCCGACTTCGTCTCGAGCGGCGCACTGCTCCCGCTGAACGAGGTGCTCGAGGGCACCGAGGGCTACGACTTCGACGACCTCGCCCCGAGCGCGACCGCGCTGTGGGAGAGCGACGGCGCACTGCTGGCCTACCCGTTCAGCACGTCGCCCTTCGTCGTGTTCGCCAACGACGACCTGCTCGCCGCCGCGGGTCAGCCCACGTCCGCGCAGCTGCAGGCCGACGGCGCGTGGACGTGGGAGGACGTCAGCCGGATCGGCGCCGCGGTGAACGACAGCACCGGCAAGGCCGGCTTCGTCATCCGCGACTTCGACTACCTGAACTGGGACTACCTCAGCACCGTGTGGAACGGGTGGGGCGCCGCGCCGTGGAGCGAGGACGGCTCGACGTGCACGTTCGACGACGAGGAGATGGTCGAGGCGTTCGAGTTCCTCCACGACGCCGCTTTCACGTCGCAGTCGATGCCCGGGCCGGGCACGACGGCCGACTTCTTCGCCGGGGAGTCGGCCTTCACGGTCACGCAGATCTCGCGGGCGAACCTCCTCGCGGACGGCGGCTTCGCATGGAATCTGCTCCCGCTTCCCGAGGGTCCCGTCGGCGACTACTCCGTCACCGGCCAGGCCGGCATCGGCGTGATGAGCCAGGGCGAGAACACCGCGGCGGCTGCCGAGTTCCTCGCGTTCTTCACCAACCCCGAGAACGCCGAGAAGCTGGCTGCGTACTTCCCGCCGCCGCGAACGTCGCTGCTGAACGCCGAGACGCTCGCCGCCGCGAACCCGCTGCTGACCGAGGAGCAGATCGAGTCCGTGGTGGTGCCGGGCATCGAGAACGGCGAGGTGCGCCCGAGCCACACCGACTCGGCCGAGATCGGCCAGCAGGTGCGTGCGTCGCTCGACGACCTGTGGGTGGCGGGTGCCGACATCCCGGCGGTCCTCGAGGGTACCTGCGCGGCGATCGAACCGCTCCTGTAACCGGCGAAGGAAGACATGACCGTCACAACGGACGCACTCCCGGGCCGCACGTCGCGGCCCGGGGGTGCCCCCCGTGCCGCGAGGCGACCGTGGTTGACCTACCGACGCCGCGACGCGCTCAGCGGGTACCTCTTCATCGCTCCGCAGCTCGCCGGCATCGTCCTGTTCGTGCTCGTGCCGCTCGTGCTGGTCGTCTACTACTCGTTCCACGAATGGAACGTCCTCGCGGGCACATTCACGTTCGTCGGACTCGACAACGTCGAGAAGCTGTTCACCGATCCGCGGCTGGGCTCGGTGCTGACGGCGACCGCGGTCTTCTCGGTGGGTCTCGTCGTCTTCAACCTCACGCTGGCGCTCGTGCTGGCCGTGCTGCTCAACCGGCGCTGGCGCGGCATCACGGCCTTCCGCACGATCTTCTTCTCACCGGTCGTCGTCTCGCTCGTCGCCTGGACGATCGTGTGGGGCTTCCTGCTGCAAGACAACGGCGGCATCAACGGCCTCCTCGCCATGATCGGCATCGACGGTCCGAACTGGCTGCGAGAAGGCCCGACCGCGATGCTCAGCGTCATCGTCGTCCAGGTGTTCAAGAACGTCGGCCTCAACATGGTGCTGTTCCTCGCCGCCCTCCAGGGCGTGCCGCGCGAGCTGCAGGAGGCGGCACGGGTCGACGGTGCGAACGACCGCCAGATCTTCGGCCGGGTCGTCCTCCCCCTCATCTCGCCGACCATCCTGCTCACCCTCATCATCACGATCGTCGGCTCGCTGCAGGTGTACGCGCAGATCGCGGTGCTCACGCAGGGCGGGCCCGGCATCTCCACCACGGTGCTGGTCTACTACCTCGTCCAGCAGGCGTTCGACTTCCACCACTTCGGGTACGGCTCCGCCCTCGCGCTCCTGCTGTTCCTGATCGTCCTCGTGCTGACCATCGCCCAGTGGCAGCTGCGCAAGAGATGGGTCTTCTATGAGAACTGACGTCGCTGCGACGGCCGAGCCCGCGGCATCCCTCATTCCCAACCTGGACGAGATCGCCGACCACCCCTCACGCGCGCCGCGCCGCCTCTCGCCGGCGTGGAAGAAGGTGATCTTCTACGGGGCGCTCAGCGTCATCGCGATCCCCTTCGTCTTCCCGACGTGGTGGATGATCACGTCGTCGCTGAAGCCCGTCAACGAGATCTTCGCGTTCCCGCCCTCGTTGTGGCCCGCCGACCCGACCCTCCAGGCCTACGTCGACGCGTTCACCATCCAGCCGTTCGCGCGGCAGTACTTCAACAGCGTCTACATCGCCGTGTTCGTGACCCTCGGCACCATGCTCATCTCGGCGATGGCCGGCTACGCCTTCGCGCGCATCCGGTTCCCCGGGCAGAACCTGCTGTTCATGGTCGTCCTCGTGGGGCTGCTGATCCCCAGCGAGGTCACGATCGTGCCGCTGTTCCAGATGTTCAACTCGTGGGGCCTGGTGAACACCCACTGGCCACTGCTGCTGGTGACGACGTTCGGCGCCCCGAGCGTGCTGGCGACCTTCATCATGCGGCAGTTCTTCCTCACGCTGCCGGTGGAGCTCGAGGAGGCCGCGCGTCTGGACGGGCTCGGGCGCTGGGCGATCTGGTGGCGCATCGCCCTCCCGCTGTCGCGCACCGCGCTCGCGGCGGTCGCGATCTTCACCTTCCTCCACGTGTGGAACCTGTACCTCGAGCCGACCGTCTACCTCCTGTCGCCCGAGCTGTTCACGCTGCCGCAGGCGCTGACGCGCTACACCGACGCGTACGGCGGCGAGATGTGGAACGTGCAGATGGCCGCCTCCACCATGACCGCGCTTCCCGTGCTCATCGTGTTCGTCTTCGCGCAGAAGCAGTTCGTCGAAGGGCTCGCGCAGACAGGGCTGAAGGGCTGACGCCCGCGCCGGCGCGGCTGCTCTGCGCGCCGGCGCGGCTGCCCTGCCCCGTGCAGTCCGTCGGGGCGGGCGGAGGAAATCGCTTGCCGTGCTCCCTGGGGCGGCGCAGATCAGGCCCTAGAATCTGCCCTGTGAGCGACATCTCCGCGCCGCCCCGCGGCGCAGCCACCCTTCACGACGTCGCCCGCGAGGCGGGCGTCTCGCTCGCGACCGCGTCGCGCGTCCTGAACGGCTCGACGCGCAAGGTGGCCGACAGCTACCGCGAGCGCGTCGAGGCCGCCGCGGAGCGGCTCGGCTACACGGCGAACCTCTCGGCGCAGGCCACGGCGCGGGGCACGTCCGCCATCGTCGCTCTGCTGGTCGCCGACATCGCAGACCCCTACTTCGGGCAGCTCGCCTCGGGCGTCGCCCGCGGCGCCGACGAGGCCGGGCTCGTCGTGACCATCGCCATCACCGAGCGCGACCCGCAGCGAGAGGTCAAGCTCGTCCGGGCGCTGCGCGGGCAGCGGCCTCGCGGACTCATCCTCGCGGCGTCGCGCGTCGACGGTCCCGATGCGGTGGGCCTGCAGAGCGAGCTCGACGCCTTCTCGTCGATGGGCGGTCGCGTCGTGGTCGTCGGGCCCGGGGGCGGGCCGGCTCGTTCGGTCGCCGTCGACAACCGCTGGGCCGCTGCGGCCCTCGGCGCCGAGCTCGCCGCGCTCGGGTACCGCGACGCGGTCGTGCTCGCGGCATCCCAGGGAATCCGTACGTCGGATGACCGCCTCGCCGGGTTCACGGAGGGCTTCGCGGGCGGGGGCGGAGTGGTGCGCGAGGTGCGTCGCGCCGGGTTCACGCGCGACGCCGGCTACGACGCGGCGCGGGAGCTGCTCGCGGGCGACGTCGCGCCCGGCACGCTGATCTTCGGCATCAGCGACGTCGTCGCGATCGGGGCCATGTCGGCCGTACGGGATGCCGGACGCCAGGTCGGCGCCGATGTCGCGGTCGCCGGGTTCGACGACATCGCCACGGGTCGCGACATCCGTCCCGGCCTCACGACGGTGCGAGTGCCCCTCGAGGATCTCGGCTACCGCGCGCTGCACGCCGCGACCGACCCGGAGTGGGACTCTGCGGCGCCGCCGCTGAAGCTCGAGGTCGTCGTGCGAGGGTCCACCCCGCCGCGCGGCTGACGCGAGCGCGGGCAGGGTCGGCCGGGGTCGGCCAGGGTCGGCCGCGCGAATTTCGGATCCGGAAACCGGAGTCGCGGCCGTTTTCCGGGTCTGCGGCGGCGCGGCGCTCCGGAAACGGGCGCGAACTCCGATTTCCGGATCCGGCAAACCGCGTCCGCGCGCGCGGCCGCGTCCACCGCTGTCCCCGCACGGCGAGGAAGCGCTTCCTCCCGGTTAGGCTGAGGCGACCGGAAGGAGTCACGGATGCCTCGACCGCCGCGCCTGGACGGTTCGGCGCGCGTCACGATCGCGGACGTCGCCGCACGCGCCGGCGTCTCGCTCTCGACGGTGTCGCGCGCCCTGAACGGCAACCCCACGGTGGATCCGGCACTGGCGGCGAAGGTGCAGGATGCCGCGGCCGCCCTCGACTACACCGCCAGCCCCGTCGCGCGCAGCCTCGTGCTCGGTCGCACCCAGACGGTCGCGGTCGTCGTGCCCGATCTCGGCAATCCGACCTTCCAGGCGATCCTGCGCGGCCTCAGTCGCGCCGCCGCAGCCGACGACTACCACGTGCTCGTCGCGGACTCCGCCGAGTCCGTCGACGAGGAGCGCGTCCTCGCGACCGCGACCCGCCGTCGCACCGACGGCGTCATCCTGTGCGCGCCGCGCCTGCCGCAGGACGAGCTCGACCGTCTCGTCGGCGGGCTGCGACCCGTCGTGCTCATCAACCGCTCGTCGGGCGACGTGCCGTCGGTGCGCGCCGACTACCGCACCGCGCTCGCGGCCGAGCTCGAGCATCTGCACGCCCTGGGTCACCGCCGTGTCGTGTTCCTCGCCGGCGCGCCGGGCAGCGTGGCGAATGCGGCCCGCCTCGAGGCGATCGAGCAGTTCCGTGCCGGGCACCCCGAGACCGACGTGACCGAGATCCCGTGCGGCGTCGACTTCGAGGCCGGCGCGGCTGCGGCCCCGGCCGTGCTCGCATCCGGCGCGACGGCGGCGCTCGCCTTCAACGACCTCGTCGCGATGGGCCTGCTGAGCGCCGTGCAGGCGAGCGGATGCCGCATCCCGGACGACCTCTCGATCGCCGGGTTCGACGACATCCCGTTCGCGCAGTACACGACGCCGCCGCTGACGACGGCCGCCGTCCCGGCCGCCGAGCTCGGAGCCCAGGCGTGGTCGCGCATGCGCGGGCTGCTCGAGGGCGCCGAGCCGGGGCATCCGCTCACCCTCCTGCCCGAACTGACGGTCCGAGGCTCGACAGGCCCCGCGGCGTGAGAGCGAGGCGCGTCAGCTGAGGACGGGCGCGAGGAACCGCCGCTCGTAGCGGCGGATGCACCCGGTCTCGCGGGCGTAGTCGAACATCGCGACGCACTCCGGGTCGGAGAACGACGCCGTGCGGTAGGCCTCGTACTCGGCGAGCGACGGGAAGGTGAAGAGCGCGAACGCCTCGTCGCTGTCGCCCTCGCTCGGCAGGAAGTAGCCGTGGTGCGTGCCGCCGAGCTTGTCGACGAGGCGGATCCACTCACGCCCGTAGTGGGTGAACTCCTCGAGCTTGTCGGGGTCGATCTCGTAGCGGAGGTGGACGGTGACCTGGGGCATCCCCCGAGTCTGCCGAGCGCGAGACGACGGATGCCGCGATCCGAGGCATCCGTCGAGTCATTGGCCGGATGGCGTCCACACGTGGCAGTCCGCGCCGCACCGGAGGGGTCGTGGTAGCCTGAGAAAACGTTTCCTGAAGGAGTGAGATGACCCACCGCCGGTACGCCCTCGTCGGGGCGGGTCACCGCGCCCAGATGTACGTCGACGCGATCACGGGCCGCTACGCCGGCGACGCGGTGCTCGTCGCCATCTGCGAGCCGAACCCGGTGCGCGCGCAGTACTACGTCGACCGCGTCGTGGCGGCCGGCCACCCCGCGCCCGCCGTCTACGGCCCCGACGATCTCGAGGCGACGATCCGCGGCGAGCGCATCGACCGCGTGATCATCTGCGCGCGCGACGACCTGCACGCGCCGCTCATCGTGCGGGCGACGGATGCCGGAGCCGACGTCGTCGTCGAGAAGCCGCTCACGATCGACGGACCGTCGGCCGCGGCCATCGAGGACGCCATCGAACGCACCGGCCGCGAGGTCGTCATCACCTTCAACTACCGCTACTCGCCCCGCAACTCGGCGCTGCGCCGGGTCATCCAGGACGGCACGATCGGCGACGTGACCTCGGTCGACTTCACGTGGGTGCTCGACACCAAGCACGGCGCGGACTACTTCCGTCGCTGGCACCGTGAGAAGCAGCACTCCGGCGGGCTCCTCGTCCACAAGGCGAGCCACCACTTCGATCTCGTCAACTGGTGGATCCGCTCGGCACCGCGCCGCGTGTTCGCCTCGGGCGGCCTGCGCTTCTACGGTGCCGAGAATGCGGCGGCTCGCGGCATCCGGAACCGACCCGAACGCGGCACGCACGACGGGGGGCCTCGGGAGGACGCCGACCCGTTCGAGCTCGATCTGCGGGACGACGAGCGGCTGAAGGCGCTGTACCTCGACGCCGAGCAGCACGACGGTTACGTGCGCGACCGCGACGTGTTCGGCGAGGGCATCACGATCGAAGACAACCTCGCGCTCGTCGTCGACTACGCCTCGGGCGCGACGCTCAGCTACTCGCTCAACGCGCACGCGCCGTGGGAGGGGTACCGCGTGGCGGTCAACGGCACGCTCGGCCGCGCCGAGCTCGATGTCGTCGAACGGGGTGCGGTGCTCGCCGGCGAAGGGCTGCACCCGGTGCTCGACCCGTCGGCCGTGCACGCCGGCACGGCGCCGTCGCTGCGGCCCGAGGGAGAGCGGCTCGTCGTGCAGCGGCACTGGGAGGCCGCGTACGAGGTGCCGATCGAGAGCAGCGGCGACGGCCACGGCGGCGGCGACGTGCTGCTGCTCGCCGACGTGTTCGAAGGCCCCGGCGACGACCCGCTCGCGCGTCCCGCGGACTGGCGCGACGGCGTCCGCTCCATCGCCGTCGGCATCGCCGGCAACCGCTCGCTCGAGACCGGGCTCCCCGTCCAGGTCGCCGATCTCGGCATCCGTCTTCTCGTCGCCGGCGCCCGGGGCGAGCGCTCATGAGCCGCATCGTCGTCACCGGCGGCGCGGGCCGGCTCGGCCGCAGCCTCGTCGCGGGTCTCGCAGCCGCCGGGCATGAGCTGACCTCGCTCGACCGCACGCGGGCCGACGCCCTCGCGCTACCCGGTGTCGAGCAGGTCGCGGTGGACCTGACGGATCCGGATGCCGCGTCCCGCGCGATCGCCGCCGCCCGGGCCGACGCGCTCGTGCACCTGGCGGCGATCGCCGTGCCGTTCAGCGCGCCCGAAGACGTGATCCTCCGCACGAACGCGACGCTCGCGCTGAACGTCCTGTCGGCGGGGATCGAAGCCGGCATCCCGAAGCTCGTGACGGCGTCGAGCCCGACCGTGCTCGGCTACGGCGCGCCGACCGGCTGGCTCCCGGACCGATTCCCCCTCGACGAGGACACACCGCCCCGCCCGTGGAACGCGTACGCGCTGTCGAAGCACCTCGGCGAGCAGACCATCGCGATGCTCGCCCGCCAGACCGGCGATGCGACGCGGTTCGCGGCCTTCCGCCCGTGCTATGTCATCGCGCCCGAGGAGTGGGCGGGCGCGCCGACGCAGCAGGGGCACACCGTGCTCGAACGTCTCGACGACCCGGCCCTCTCGGCGCCGGCGCTTTTCAACTACGTCGACGCGCGCGACGTCGCGACGTTCATCGACACGCTGCTCGACGCGCTCGGCGACATCCCGAACGCCGAGGTGTTCTTCGTCGGCGCCGACGACGCGCTCGCGCGCGAGCCGCTCGCGCGCCTGCTGCCGCAGTTCGTGCCCGGCTCGGACGAGCTGGCGGCCGGGCTCACCGGCACCGCCCCCGCGTTCTCGAACGCGAAGGCGGGGCGCCTGCTCGGCTGGCGCCCCGCGCACTCGTGGCGCGGTGCGCTCGGCGAGGCGCCCGAACCCGACACCGCGTCCGAGGCGTTTCGGCCCGCTCGTTCCTCGCGGGTCCTGAGTGGCGAGGAACGAGCCGTATCGAAGAGCGCTCGACGACCGGGTGCGGACCTCCCCCGACCCGAAAGGACGCGCTGACGTGAACTTCGACGGCATCCTCTTCTTCCCCGTCACCCCGTTCGACGCCGACGACCGGGTCGACGACGACCTCCTGCGCGCACACGTCGGCACGGCGCTCGAGCACGCGCCTGGCGGCGTGTTCCCGGCGTGCGGCACCGGAGAGTTCCACGCCCTGTCGACCGCCGAGGTCGCGCAGGTCGTGCGCGTCGCGACCGAGACGGTCGCGGGCCGCGTGCCGGTGGTCGCCGGCACCGGCGGTCCGCTCGGGCACGCGGTCGAGCTCGCGCGTGCGGCGGCGGACGCCGGCGCCGACGCGCTGCTCGTGCTGCCGCCGTACCTCGTCGGCGGGCCGCAGGCGGGACTCGTCGCCTACGTCGAGGCGGTGGCCGCGGCATCCGACCTGCCCGTCGTCATCTACCACCGCGCGAACGCGCAGTACTCGGTCGACTCGGTGCGCCGGCTGGCACGCAACCCGAAGGTCGTCGGGTTCAAGGACGGCGTCGGCGACATCGGCCTCGCGCAGCAGATCGTGCGGGCGGTCGCCGCCGAGGGACGCGACGACTTCGCGTTCTTCAACGGTCTCCTCACCGCCGAGCTCACGCAGGGCGCGTACCGCGGCATCGGCATCCCGCTGTACTCGTCGGCGGCGTTCGCGATGATCCCCGAGGTCGCGAACGCGTACTACCGCGCGTACGTCTCGGGCGACGAGGCGCGCCGTGCCGAACTGCTCGACGGCTTCTACTCGCCGCTGGTGCGGCTGCGCGACGAGACCCCCGGCTTCGGCGTCTCCCTCATCAAGGCCGGCCTGCGCCTGGGCGGCCTCGCCGTCGGCTCGGTGCGCGCGCCGCTCGTCGACCCGACGCCCGAGCAGGAGGAGCGGCTCGCCGGGATCCTCGAGGCGGGACGGGCGCTGCTGTGACGACGGATGCCGCGACGCCCGGCTTCGCCGCCGGCCCCACGATCGCCAGGTTCGAGGCGCGGCTGCTGCGCGTGCCCCTCACGCGTCCGTGGGCGGCCGACGTCACCTCGGTCGGTGTGATCGCGACGCACGTCGTGCGCTCGGACGGCGCCGAGGGGTGGGGCTTCTCGTGGACCCCGCAGATCGGGGCGGAGGCGGTGCACGCGCTGCTGACGCACGACATCACCGCGTTCGCGATCGGTCGCCCCGCCGACCCGGGCTCCGAGTGGCTGGCGCTGTGGCAGCACCTCCACGAGGCCGGGGGCGGCGGCATCACGACGATCGCGATGGCGGGGCTCAACCTCGCGCTGTGGGATGCCGCCGTCCGCGCCCACGGCACGTCGCTCACGGGTTTCCTCGGACGACAGCGCGAGAGCGTCCGGGCGTACGGTTCGGGCGTGAACCTCCACTACACGCAGGACGACCTGGTCGCACAGGTGCGGCGCTGGGTCGACGCCGGGTTCGACGCGGTCAAGGTGAAGGTCGGCAAGCCCGACGTCGCCGAAGACCTCGACCGGATGCGCGCCGTGCGCGAGGTGCTCGGCCCCGACCGCGCGCTCATGATCGACGCGAACCAGCGGTGGGAGCTCGACCGCGCGACGCGCGCGCTCGAGGTGCTCGCCGAGGTCTCGCCCGCGTGGATCGAGGAGCCGCTGCGCGCCGACGACCTGTACGGTCACGTCGAGCTGTCGAAGCGCCTCGCGGCGTCGAGCGGCATCCCGATCGCGGTGGGCGAGAACCTCCACACCGTGTACCGGTTCGACGACTTCCTGCGGCTGGGCGCGGCGCAGATCGTGCAGCCGAACATCGTGCGGGTCGGGGGCATCACCCCGTTCCTCGGCATCGCGGCGATCGCGGCCGAGTACGGCGCGGCCGTGCACCCGCACCTGCTGCCCGAGCTGTCGGGACAGCTCGCCCTCTGCCTGCGCGCCGTGCCCGGCGTCCCCGAGCCGATGGCCGAGGACGTCGAAGACGCGGGCTTCGGCCGGCTCGGCGCGCTCCACGGCCCGTCGCCCGTGCGCATCGCCGACGGAACCCTGACCGAGGTCGAGCACGCCGGGCTCGGCATCCGCTTCTCCTGAATCGCCCCGGGAACGAGCCACGCCATCCCCCTCGACTCGCCCGCACGCTCCGAAAGGACACCGACATGACCACCACCCCTGAAGAGCTCGACGCCCTCGCGAATGCCGCCGCTGCTGCGGCCCCGATCTGGCGGGCGACGGATGCCGCGACCCGCGCCGCGTGGCTGCGCGCGGCCGCGGACGCCCTCGACGCGCACATCGACGAGCTCGTCGCGATCGCCGACGAGGAGACGCGGCTCGGCGAGCCCCGCCTGCGCGGCGAGGTGGGCCGCACCACCGGGCAGCTCCGGCTGTTCGCCTCGGTCGTGGAGGAGGGCTCGTACCTCGAACTCACCGTCGACGACGCCGATCCGTCGGCGGTGCCGCCGCGGCCGGACCTGCGACGCATGCTCGTCGGCGTCGGACCCGTCGCGGTGTTCTCGGCCTCGAACTTCCCGTTCGCGTTCTCGGTCGCCGGCGGCGACACCGCGTCGGCCCTCGCGGCCGGCAACCCGGTCATCGTGAAGGCGCACTCGGGGCATCCGCGCCTGTCGGAGCGCACCGCCGCGATCGTCGGCGAGGCCCTCGTCGCCGCGGGCGCCCCCGCCGGCTCGCTCGCGCTCGTCGAAGGGCGAGAGGCCGGCAACGCCCTGGTGCGGCATCCGGTCATCCAGGCCGCCGGCTTCACCGGCTCGCTCGGCGGCGGCCGTGCCCTGTTCGATCTCGCCGCCGGGCGTCCCGACCCCATCCCGTTCTACGGCGAGCTGGGCTCGGTCAACCCGGTCGTGATCACGCCGGCCGCCGTCGCCGCGCGCGGCGAGGCGCTCGCGCAGGGGCTCGTCGGATCGTTCACCCTCGGCGTCGGTCAGTTCTGCACGAAGCCCGGCGTCGTGTTCGTGCCGGAGGGCGCCGGCTTCGAAGAGCTCATGGCGGGCTTCGCGGCAGGCGCCGCGGGCGGACCCCTGCTCACCGACCGCATCACATCGGCGTTCCCGGCAGGCATCGAGCACCTCGAAGCCGACCCGTCGGTGTCGATCGTCGCGCAGGGTCTTCCGGCGGAGTCGGGCGCCGCCCAGCCGGTGGTGCTGGCGACGGATGCCGCGGCCGTCGCCGCGCGCCCCGAGACGCTCCTCGAGGAGTGCTTCGGGCCGGTCACCCTCCTGGTGCGCTACTCGTCGGAGGCCGAGCTGCTCACCGCGCTGCACGCGGTGCCGGGATCGCTCACCGGCACGCTGCACTCCGAGTCGGGCGACGACGTCGCCGCGGTGCTCTCGGTGCTCGAGCGCAAGGCCGGCCGTGTGCTCTTCGCCGGGTGGCCGACGGGCGTCGCCGTGACGTGGTCGCAGCAGCACGGCGGACCGTGGCCCGCCACCACCTCGCTGCACACCTCGGTGGGCGCCACCGCGATCCGGCGCTTCCTGCGCCCGATCGTCTTCCAGGACGCCCCGGCGGCCCTGCTGCCTCCCGTGCTGCGCGACGAGTCGCTCACGACGCTGCCGCACCGCCGCAACGGCGTGCTGCAGGTGCCCTGAGCCGGGAAACCCCTCCGGCGCCGCGGCGGGTCGGGCGGTCGGCGGGCCGGCGTGTCGGGCGGTCGGCGGGGCGCGGTCGGCGGGGCGCGGTCGGCGGGCGGCGGTCGGCGGGGCGGCGGTCGGCGGGTCGGCGGGGCGGTGGTCGGGCGGTCGGCGGGGCGGCGGTCGGCGGGGCGGCGGTCGCCTCGTGCGAAAACACCAGTCGGTCACGCCGACACGCCGACAGAGTCGTGCCACACCCGGCGTGTCGCACGACGGACTGGTGTTTTCGCAACCACGACGGATGCCGAACGCGAGATGCCGAACCCCGGGCATGCCGGACGGCGGTCCGGCAGACACCGCGGCGGCTCAGCCGTCGGAGAGGCTCCGGGCGAGCGCGGCGCCGGCCTCGGTGAGCCAGCGCACGGGGTCGGCCATCGCACCCCGGCTCGAGCCTGCGAGCTCGGTGAGCGAAGCCGTCGCGGCGAAGCCCGCGACGTCGGCGTCCGGGGCGATGCGCCCGGCCACGAGTGCGACCGGCACTCCCGCGGCCGCGGCCACCGCGCCGACGTGGGCGGGTACCTTGCCCGCGGCGGACTGCCCGTCGTACGACCCTTCGCCGGTCACGACGACGGATGCCGCGGCCACCGCGTCGTCGAGTCCGATGAGCTCGGCCACCGCCGCCGAACCGGGCACGAGCCGGGCGCCCCACGCCAGGAGACCGAATCCGGCACCTCCGGCGGCGCCCGCGCCGGGCGCGTCCGGGTCCGCGCCGAGCAGCGACGCCAGCCGGGCGAGCGCGGCGTCGAGAACCGCGACGTCGTCGGTCGCCGCGCCCTTCTGCGGTCCGAACACCGCGGCGGCGCCGTGCTCGCCGAGGAGCGGGTTCGTCACGTCGCTGAGCACCGTCGCGCCCTGCGGCGGGAGCGGAGCGAGCCGCGACAGGTCGGCGCGCGACACCGTGGCGAGCCCGCGCGCGCCGTCGGCGATCGGCGAGTCCGAGGCATCCGTGAATCGCGCCCCCAGCGCCGTCAGCAGGCCGGCCCCGCCGTCGGTCGACGCACTCGACCCGATGCCCAGCACCAGCCGCGAGACCCCGCTCGCGAGGGCGGCCGCGATCGCCTCGCCGAATCCGCGCGTGTGCGCGTCGAACGGGCGCAGGCGCGGCGGCGTGCCGAGCAGTTCGATGCCGCTGGCGCTCGCGAGCTCGACGACGCCGGTTCCACCCGGCGCGTCGGCCGTCGCGTCGGCCGTCGGCGGGAGGCGGACCCAGGATGCCTCGACCGGCGCCCCCTCCGGCCCCGTCACGGTGACCGGCATTCGGCGGGCCCCGGGCACGGCTGTCGCGAACGCGTCCACCGTGCCTTCGCCGCCGTCGGCCATCGGCAGGAGGCGCACGTCGTCCGACGGACGCTCGCGGCGCCACCCCTCGGCGATCGCCTCTGCTGCGGCCGCGGCCGCGATCGTGCCCTTGAAGGAGTCGGGGGCGATCACGACGGTGCCGGTCATGGCGTCATTCTCCTCGCCGGCGCGGGGCCCGCGTTCGACACGGGTCCGCTCCACAAATTGGGAAAGCGTTATCCTACGGATCATGGTAGCCATGGAGCGAACGCAAGCCCAACCCGCGCCGCGCGCCGTCATCGCCACGGGCACGGGCCGGTACGCGGATCCGTGGCATCCGTTCCCCGCGACCTCCGCCCGCCTCGCCGGCGCGCTGCGCGACGACGGATGGGACGTGACGATCGAGGACGACGTCGACCGCGCTCTCACACGACTCGACGGCGTCGATCTGCTCGTGGTCAACGCGGGCGATCCGTGGCGCGACGGCGACACCGAGCTCGCGCATCGCACCGACGCGGCAGCGGATGCCGGCCTGCGGTCGGCGATCGACCGCGGTATCGGCATCATCGCGGTGCACGCCGCGCTCTCGACGCTGCGCGACCATCCGGCGTGGCGCGAGGCGATCGGGGGCGAGTGGGAACCCGGCCGGTCGTGGCATCCGCCTCTCGGCGACGCCCACGTGCGGGTGGTGGATGCCGAGCACGCCGTCACCGCGGGCGTGCCGGGCTTCGACGTTCTCGACGAGCGCTACAGCGACCTCGCGGTCGACGACGGGTCGCACGTGCTCGCCGAGCACGACGTCGACGGCACCGCCCACGCCGCGGTGTGGGTGCGCGAGCGCCCGACCCGCGCGGTCGTCTCCTCGCTCGGCCACGACGAGCGCGCGTACGACTCCCCCGAGCACATCGCACTGTTGCAGCGGGCCGCACGCTGGGCCGGAAGGGTGTGATCCGGCGCCCGCCCGACGCGGAGCCCGGCGCGCGACCGCACGCCCGCCCCGCCGAGCACGGCCCGACGTCCGCACCGAACGCGGAGTGCGCCGCCCACCACGCCGAGCCCGGCGCGCGACCGCACGCCCGCCCCGACGCGCGGCGCCGGGTGCCGATTCAGTGACCAGCCGGGACGAGAGGGCGAGGCATCCGTCGCCTGCAACCACCGGTCGACACGGCCCGCGACCCGGAGCGGGCAGAATGGAACGCGGCGCCGCTCGGCGACCCCGACCCCCGGAGTGACATGACCTGGCTCGTGACCGGAGGCGCCGGCTACATCGGCGCCCACATCGTCCGCGCTCTCGCCGATGCGGGACTCTCGCCCGTCGTGCTCGACGACCTGTCGAGCGGGCACGCGTCGTTCGTTCCCGAGGGCGTGCCGTTCGTGCCGGGCTCGATCCTCGACCGCGACCTTGTCAAGCGCACGCTGCGCGATCACGACGTCGAGGGCGTCATCCATGTCGCGGGCTACAAGTACGCCGGGGTCTCGGTGCGCCGCCCTCTGCACACCTACGCGCAGAACGTCGAGGGCACGCGCGTGCTGCTCGAGGCGATGGAGGCGGCGGATGTCGCGAACATCGTGTTCTCGTCGTCGGCCGCGGTGTACGGCACCCCCGACGTGCCGCTCGTCACCGAAGACCTGCCCAAGCGCCCCGCGTCGCCGTACGGCGAGTCGAAGCTCATCGGAGAGTGGCTGCTGCGCGACCAGGCGATCGCGACGGCCGACTCGGCGCACCCCCTGCGTCACACGTCGCTGCGGTACTTCAACGTCGTCGGCTCGGGCGACCCGAGCGTGTACGACACCAGCCCGCACAACCTCTTCCCGCTCGTGTTCGAGGCGCTCCTCGACGGCCGGACGCCGCGAATCAACGGCGACGACTACGACACCGCCGACGGCACCAATGTGCGCGACTACGTACACGTCGCCGACATCGCCGCCGCACACGTCGTGGCGGCGAAGCGGCTCGCGGCGGGCGAGCCGGTGGAGCCCGCGTACAACCTGGGCTCGCAGAACGGGCTGAGCGTGCGCGAGATCATGGACGCGATGGCCCGGGTCACCGGCATCGACTTCACACCCCAGATCGGTCCGCGCCGTGCCGGCGACCCCGACCGCATCGTCGCCACCGGAGAGCTCGCGGCCCGCGACCTCGCGTGGGCCAACCGCTACAGCGTGGACGAGATGGTCCGCTCGGGCTGGGAGGCCCGTCGCGCCGCCGGCGCCTGAGGACCCGGCCCGGCGTGCCGCCGGACGCGCCACCCCCGCCGATCTTCGGATCCGGAAATCGGACATCCACACGCTTTCCGGATCCCACGAGGCGCGGCGATCCGAGAACCGACGCGAACTCCGAATTTCGGAGCCCGCGCCCCGCGCGGCGCCCGCGCGAGCGCCGAGTCCCGCAGCCCCACCCCACCCCGCTGGCCAGCCCTGAACGCCGAATCCCGCACCCCGCCCCGCCGATCTTCGGATCCGGAAATCGGACATCCACACGCTTTCCGGAGCCCACGAGGCACGGCGATCCGAGAACCGACGCGAACTCCGAATTTCGGAGGCCGCCCGCCGCGAGGCGCCCGCGCGGACGCCGAGTCCCGCAGCCCCACCCCACCCCCCTGGCCAGCCCCGAACTCCGAATCCCGCAGCCTCACCCCGCCGATCTTCGGATCCGGAAATCGGACATCCACACGCTTTCCGGAGCACACAACGCGCGGCGATCCGGCAACCGACGCGAACTCCGAATTTCGGAGGCTGCCCCGGCCCCCTCACCCCGCCCCGACCCTCACTCCACCCCGCCGCCAGCCAACCCCGCCCCGCGAGCCGCGCCGGCTCAGCGGGCGGGGGCGGTGCTCGCCCGCACGACGAGACGCGTCGGCACCGTCTCGAACTCGGCGGAGGCGCCGGTCTCGATCCCCTCGACGAGGGCGGTGACCGCGCGGGATCCGAGCGCATCGAAGTCCTGGTGCACCGTCGTCAGCGGCGGACGGTAGTCGGCGGCATCCGCCACGTCGTCGAACCCGACGACGCTCACCTCGGCCGGAACCCCCCGCCCCGCCTCCGCGAACGCGCGCAGCAGCCCGAGCGCCATCTGGTCGTTGGCGGCGAACACGGCGGTCGCGTCGGCGGCGACGAGGGCGGATGCCGCGGCATGCCCCGACGCGGACGTCCAGTCTCCGCGCACGATGGGCGGCACGGGCGCTCCTGCCGCGGCGAGCGCCTCGCGCCAGCCGCGTTCGCGCTCGGCCGCGGCGAACGATCCGGCGGGGCCCGCCACGTGGTGCACGCCGGTGCCCCAGCCCGAGCAGGTGCTCGACCGCGAGCCGCGCGCCGCCGGCGTGGTCGGTCTCGACGATGCCGAAGCGGTCGTCCCGCGGCGAGTCCACGACGATCAGCCGCAGGCCCGCCGCACGCAGGTCGGCCTCGCGCACCCGTTCGGTGGCCTCGTTCAGCACGATCGCGCCGTCGACCCCCTGCTCGGCCAGGCGTTCGAACGCGGCGGCCACGTCGCCGTCGGCGGCGAGCGTCACCACCGTGAGGGCGTAGCCGCGGTGGGCCGCGGCATCCGCCACCGCCTGCAGCATGCGGGAGTTGCCCACCGAGGCGAGAGTCGACACCACGAGCCCGATGGTGTGGGTGCGGCCGGTGCGCAGCGCGCGGGCGGCACGGTGCGGCCGGTAGCCGAGCTCGGCCATCGCCGCCTCGACGCGGCCCCGCGTCTCGGGGTCGACGCGCGGACTCGCGTTCACGACGCGTGACACGGTCTGGCCCGACACGCCCGCCCGTGCCGCGACGTCCGCCATCGACACCCGTCTGTCCGTCATGCGACCCCCGATTCCGTGTTGACGATAACATAGCGCCGCTGTTAGCGTGTTGACGTGAACATGCCTGGAAACGCGACGGATGCCGTCACCCTCGGCGCCGGTGTCGTCAAACGCCCGACGCGCCTCGCCGACGGCCGCGAGCTGATCTACTACGACGATCCGGGCACAGCTCTCGGCGCGGAGCGCGCGGTCGATTCGCGCGAGCTCGCCCCGCGGCCCGCCACAGCGACGATGCGCCGCGACGTGCTCACCGGCGACTGGGTCTCGATCGCCGCCGCGCGGCAGAACCGCGCGTTCCTCCCTCCGGCCGAGCTCGACCCGCTCGCGCCGCAGACCCCGACGAACCCGTCCGAGGTGCCCTCGCGTTACGACGTGGCGGTGTTCGAGAACAAGTCGCCCTCGTTCGGCCCCGCGCTCGCGGCCGCGCTCGGCGATGCGCCGGCGGGCGAGGACGCCCCGCGCGGCGTCGACGACCTCGACGCACCCGGCCTCGGCCGCACCCGCACGAGCGTCGGGCGATGCGAGGTGGTGTGCTTCAGCCCCGAGCACGAGGGGTCGTTCGGATCCCTCACCCCGACCCGCGCGCGCACGGTCATCGAGGCATGGGCCGATCGCACCGCGGCGCTGTCGGCGCTGCCCGGCGTCGAGCAGGTGTTCCCGTTCGAGAACCGCGGCGAGGCCATCGGCGTGACCCTCCCGCACCCGCACGGCCAGATCTACGCCTACCCCTACATCACCCCGCGCACCACGAGCCTCCTCGCGTCGATCGAGCGCGAGGGACCCGACCTCTTCGCGAGGATCCTCGAGTTCGAGCGCGCCGGCGAACGCGTCATCCTCGAGGGCGAGCACTGGACGGCGTTCGTGCCGTTCGCGGCGCGCTGGCCGATCGAGATCCACCTGCTGCCCCACCGTCAGGTCGCCGACTTCGCCGGGACGACGGATGCCGAGCGCGACGAGCTCGCAACGCTCTATCTGCGTCTGCTCCGGGGTGTCGACGCGCTCTACGACTCGCCCACGCCGTATATCGCGGCGTGGCACCAGGCGCCGGTGCACCGCGGTCGCGACACCGTGCGCCTGCACCTGCAGCTGACCTCGCCGCGCCGGGCCGCCGACAAGCTCAAGTTCCTGGCGGGCTCGGAGGCCGCCATGGGCGCATGGATCGGCGACATCCCGCCCGAGTCCGCCGCCGCGCGCCTGCGCGAGGCCGTCGCATCGATCCCGGAGGAGACCCTGTGACCACGACCGACACCCGCTCCGCCGATGCCGCCCGGGCGCTGTTCGCCGAGCGCTTCGGGGCCGAGGCCGCCGGGACGTGGTCGGCGCCGGGCCGTGTGAACCTCATCGGCGAGCACACCGACTACAACGACGGGTTCGTGCTGCCGTTCGCGATCCAGCACCGCACGCATGTGGCGCTGGGCGCGCGCGACGACGGCCGCATCCGCGTCGTCTCGGCGTTCGATGCCCAGGTCGTCGACGTGGCGCTCGATGAGCTCGACGCCCTCTTCCCCGAGCGGCGCGACAGCCTGCCGGAGTGGGCCCGCTATCCCCTGGGCGTGGCGTGGGCGCTGCTCGCGGCATCCGGAACCGCCCCCTCGTCGGCGATCGGCGTCGACCTCGCGTTCGCCTCCGACGTCCCCGTCGGGGCCGGGCTGTCGTCGTCGGCCGCGATCGAGGGGGCCACCGCGGTCGCCCTCGCCGAGACGTGGGGACTGGACCTCGACCGGGTCGCACTCGCGAAGGCCGGCCGCCGCGCCGAGAACGAAGCCGTCGGCGCGCCCACGGGCATCATGGACCAGATGGCGTCGATGCTCGGCCGCACCGACTCGGCGATCTTCCTCGACTGCCGCTCGCTCGAGACGCAGGTCGTCGACCTCGGATTCGCGGATGCCGGCCTCGAGCTCGTCGTGATCGACACCGGTGTCAAGCACTCGCACGCGACCGGGGGCTACGGCGAGCGCCGAGCCGCGTGCGAGCGCGGCGCGGCGGCACTCGGCGTGCCGGCGCTGCGAGACGTGACCCTCGGCGACCTGCCGCGACTCGCCGACCTCGTCGACGACGTGACCTTCCGCCGCGTGCGGCACGTCGTCACCGAGAACCAGCGCGTGCTCGACACGGTCCGCACGCTCCGCGAGCAGGGCCCTGCCGCGATCGGCGACCTCCTGGTCGCCTCGCACGCGTCGATGCGCGACGACTTCGAGATCTCGGTGCCCGAGCTCGACACCGCCGTCGAGTCCGCACTCGCGGCGGGCGCCGTCGGCGCACGCATGACCGGCGGCGGCTTCGGCGGCGCGGCGATCGCACTCGTCGCGCACGACCGGGTGCAGACGGTGACGGATGCCGCGACCGCCGCATTCGAGGCATCCGGTTTCGCCGCCCCGACGATCTTCACCGTCGCACCCTCGCCCGGCGCCGCCCGCGACGCCTGACCGTCGCGGGGCCGGGGCGTTTCGTCTCGCTCGTTCCTCGCTCGCTCAACGACCGAGACTCGCCCCGGTCGTTGAGCGAGGGAGCGCAGCGACCGAGACGAAACGCCGCCTCACCACCCACGACCCGGGCCTCGGTCTTCAGTCGTTGAGCGAGGGAGCGCAGCCACCCTGACCGTCGCGGGGCCGGGGCGTTTCGTCTCGCTCGTTCCTCGCTCGCTCAACGACCGAGACTCGCCCCCTCCCGGTCGTTGAGCGAGGGAGCGCAGCGACCGAGACGAAACGCGCCGGACCGGCGCTTGCCATCCACGAATGTTAGTGACTAACATTCACCCATGGCCAAGAAGGACGACACCCGTCGCGCGTTGCTGCACGCCGCGCTCTCGCTGTTCGGCGAGCGCGGCTATGACGCGACCACCACGGCCGCCATCGCGGCGCGCGCGGGCGTGACCGAGATGACGCTGTTCCGGCATTTCCCGACCAAGGCCTCGCTCGTCGTCGACGACCCGTACGATCCACTGATCGCCGAGGCCGTGCGTGCCCGTCCGGCGGCGGAGTCGCCGTTGCGCGCGACGATGGCGGGCGTGCTGGATGCGTGGGGCTCGGTCCCCCCGCCGGACTCCGCGGCCGTGCGCGAGCGCCTTCGCATCGTCGCGCTGACCCCCTCGCTCGGCGCGGCGCTCGCGGCCGGGAGCCGGGCGACCGAAGACGCCATCGCCGGCGCGCTGGCCGATCGCACCGATGCGGGGTCCGCGCGCATCGTCGCGGCATCCGTCATCGCCGCGCTGAACACCGCGCTCCTGGCGTGGTCACTGGGGGACGACCCCGATCCGGGCACGGCGCTGCGGGCGGCGGCACACGCGATGGACGCCGGCTGATGCTCGAGCTGCGCGCGGTGGACCGCTCCTTCGGCCGGCGTGGCGGTGGCGCCGGGGTGACCCGGCTCGACTTGACCGTCGCCGCCGGCGAGATCGTCGCTCTCGTCGGGCTGAACGGTGCCGGCAAGACCACCCTCATGCGCCTCGCTCTGGGGATGCTGCGTGCTCAGGCCGGCGAGGTGCTGCTGGCCGGCACCCCCGTGCACCGCGCACCGGCCGAGCTGTGGCGACGGGTGGGGCACCTCGTGGAAGTGCCGCTCGCCTACCCCGAGCTGACCGCGCGCGAGAATCTGCGCGCGGCAGCCGAGCTGCGCGGCGTGGATCCGGCGTGCGCGGACGACGCCCTCCGCATGTGGCGCCTGCAGCGGTGGGCGGATCAGCGGGTACGTCGCCTCTCGCTCGGCAACCGCCAGCGCATCGGGCTCGCCGCCGCGCTCCAGCACGACCCCGATCTCGTGGTGCTCGACGAACCCGGCAACGCCCTCGACCCCTCGGGCGTCATCATCCTGCGCGATGCGCTGGCCGCGCGGGCGCGGGCCGGTGCTGCGGTGCTGGTCAGCACCCATCACCTCGACGAGGTGTCGCGCATCGCCGACCGCATCGTGCTGATGAACCGGGGGCGCCTCATCGGCGAGCTCGACCCGGCCACCGCTGAGTTGGAGCGGGTGTTCTTCGAGCGCGTCCGCGAGGACGACGCCCGCGCAGACGCGGACGACGGCGAGGGCGAGGACTCCGCCGGCACCGCGCCGACGGGGTCGCGACCTGCCGGAGCATCGGCATGAACGCGGCGATCCCGGTGGAGCTGCGCAAGCTCCTGCGCTCGCCCGTCGGCGTCGTCGCGACGGCTGCCGTCGTCCTCGGGGTGACGGGCTTGAGCGGCGGGATGCTGTGGGCCGCGGCATCCGGCGATCCGCAGATCCTGGCGAAGCTGGGACCGGGTGCCGTGGGCGGGTGGGAAGGGCTGTTCGCGACCGCCGCGCAGATCACGGCGGCCGGAGGGCTCGTCGCCTACGGAGTCGTACTCTCGTGGCTGCTCGCGCGCGAGTTCGCCGATGGCACCATCACCGGCCTGTTCGCGCTGCCCATCGGCCGGGGCGCCCTCGCCGTCGCGAAGCTCGCCGTCTACATCGCGTGGTCGGTCGTCGTGAGCGGCTTGCTGGTCGTGGCGTTGGCCGTCCTGGGGCTCGCCTCCGGTCTCGAGCCGCCCGGCGACGGGATCTGGAGCGGACTCGCGCGCCAGTTCGTCCTGGGGATCCTCACCGCGGCGATCGCGCTGCCGGTGGCGTGGGTCGCCTCGCTCACCCGCTCCCTCCTCGGCGGCGTCGCGACGACGATCGGCCTGGTCGTCGTCGCGCAGGTCGGGGTGATCGCGGGCGCAGAGGCTTGGCTGCCGCTGGCCGCACCGGCGCTATGGGCGATGTCGGCGGGATCCGCAGCGACTCCTGTGCAGCTCTCGCTGTCGGTGGTGTTCGGCGCGTGCTTCGCCGCGGCCACCACCGTCGTCTGGCATCGCCTGCAGCTGGACCGCTGATCCTGGTGGTCGCTGCGTTTCGTCTCGCTCGTTCCTCGCTCGCTCAACGACCGGGGTCTCGCTCGTTCCTCGCTCGCTCAACGGCCGGGGGCTCCGCCCGCACCTCGCTCGCTCAACGGCCGGGGGCTCCGCCCGCACCTCGCTCGCTCAACGACCGGGGGCCCCGCCCGCACCAGCCGGGGGCTCCGCCCGCTCGACGACCTTGCTCCGGTCGTTGAGCGAGGGAGCGCAGCGACCGAGACGAAACGCCCCGCACCCGCCGGCACCGCGCGCCCGCTGAACTTGAACGGCGCGTGAACCCTCCGGCCGGCGGGCGCAACCCCTGGCGGCGACGGATGCCTCGGCCTAGCGTCGAAGGCGGGGCCGCGGCATCCGTTTCCCGGTCCCGGAAGGAGCGATCGTGGCGTACATCACCGTCGGGACCGAGAACTCGGCCGACGTCGACCTCTACTACACCGACCAGGGCCCGGCCGGAGCGCAACCCGTCGTGCTGATCCACGGATTCCCGTTGAACGGCGAGTCGTGGGGCAAGCAGCAGGCCGCTCTGCTCGACGCGGGGTACCGGGTCATCGCGTACGACCGTCGCGGGTTCGGCGCCTCGGCGAAGGCGGGTTCGGGCTACGACTACGACACGTTCGCCGCCGATCTGCACGCCCTCATGGAGGACCTCGACCTGCGCGAGGCCATCCTGGTGGGCTTCTCGATGGGCACGGGCGAGATCGCGCGGTACCTGTCGCGGTACGGCAGCGCACGCGTCGCGAAGGCCGCGTTCCTCGGGTCGCTCGAGCCGTTCCTGCTGAAGACCGACGACAACCCCGATGGCGCGGGGCCGCAGGAGTTCTTCGACGGCATCGCGCAGACGGTGCGCGATGACCGGTACGCCTTCGTCACGGGGTTCTTCAAGGACTTCTACAACCTCGACGACAACCTCGGATCGCGCATCTCGCAGGAGGCCCTCGACGCGAGCATCGAGGTCGCGAACCGTGCCGGCAACGCGGCCATCGCCGCCGCGCCGCTGTCGTGGCCGACCGACTTCCGCGCCGACATCCCGGCCATCGACGTGCCCGCACTCATCCTGCACGGCACCGCCGACAACATCCTGCCGATCGACGTGACGGCCCGGCGGTTCAAGGAGCTGCTGCCCGACGCCACCTACGTCGAGCTCGAGGGCGCGCCGCACGGCCTCCTCTGGACGCACGGCGCGGAGGTCAACGAGGCGCTGCTGGCGTTCGTGCGGTCCTGACGCGGACCCGCCTCGCCGTTGGAGACGGACGGGGCGACGGATGCCTCGGCACGGCGCCTGCGCAGGCGCGGTGCCGAGGCATCCGTTCGCGTGTCGTCAGGCGCGGGCCCGGCGGCGCCGCACGACGACGCCCAGGGCGCCGGCGGCGATGAGAGCGAACGCGAGACCTGCGGTCGCGGCGAGGCCCGCGCCGTTCGCACCGGTCGCGGCGAGGGCCGCGGTGACGGCGATCTCGGTCCAGCCGATGATGTTGCCGTCCGCATCGAGCACGACCAGGCGGTGGAGCCCGAGGTCGACTCCCGCGGGGAGCGTCACGGTCACCGTGCCGTCGGCCGCCACGACGTACGCCCCGAGCAGGACCGGCGTGGAGTGCAGCCAGACCCAGACCGTCTCGCCGGCGTAGGCGGTGCCCACTCGGATGGTGATGGTCTCACCCGGTGCCGCCGACGCGGGCGCCTCAATGCCGCCGCGGGTGGCGCCGGTGAGCTGGTCGTCCGAGACCGGCCCCGGCGCGCCGGTCGAAGGCAGCGTGGGCGTGGGGTTCGGCGTCGGCGTCGGCTCGCCGGGACCGCCCGGCCCGCCGGTCTCGGGGCACGGCAGCGTCCCCGCCCGCAACGAGTGGCCGCCGGTGTCGCCGTCGTCGGTCCACACGACCTCCTGGAAGCCGTCGACGCAGGTCGAGGCGGGAGCGATCGCCATGCCCTCGTTGTTGAGGTTCGGCATCCCCGCGGGACGGGAGTACGAGTGCTCGACCTCGAAGTCGCCGTCGACGACGGTCAGGAGGTTGTAGACGCCGCCGCAGCCGTCGTCGCACAGCGCCCACAGCGCCCCGCGATCGGCGTCGTACGCCACGTCCATCGACCACGGGAGACCCGAGGGCTCGACCTTCACCTCGACGGGTGCGGCGCCGAGCGCGAGCGAGAAGAAGTGCAGGGCTCCCGTCCCCTCGACCGCCGTCACGAAGAGGCCGGGAGTCGGGTGGTCGGCCGCAGCGTAGGCGGCGCCGCCGGCCTGGAAGCCGGACTCGACCAGGAACCCGTCGGGCACGTAGGTGATGCCCTCGAGACCGAGGTTGGTGCCCGTCGTCACGAACCCGTTCACATCCCACTCGTGGGTGGCCACGAGCTCGGTCGTCGCCGTGGTCACCGCGCTCACGTCGAATCGGGCGATCTTGTTGTACGACGTGCCCTTGGCGCGCGCGTTGTCGCGCTCGGAGGTGATGTACGCGGCGCCGTCGGGTCCGATCGTGACGCCCTCGGAGTCGAGTTCGCCGCCGCCGTCGGCGAAGCGCAGCGGGATGCCGCCCTCCCACTCCGGGAAACGCCTCGTAGACACCGCCCACCTTGTGCATCTTGAAGAGGCGGCCCTTGTTCATCGCGACCCAGAGGATGCCCGGGTCGGACGGGTCGAAGGCGGCACCCGACACGTCGCCCTCGTCGTTGGCGTCGAGGTCGGTGAACGCGTCCACGGCGTCGACGACGGTGATCTCCGCGGCACCGGGCCACGTCTCGGTGACGAGTCCGGGGCACGCGTTCGCGGCACCCCAGGTCGCCGTGGGGGTTTCGACGTACGAGACGGTTCCGAACAGCACGCATCGGCTGTACGACGCGTGGCCGTCCTCGTACCAGGTGTGGCCGACCATGCTGGCGCCGTCGCCGGCCCGGCGGATCGTCAGCGCGTCGACGCTCTCGAGCCCGGTGAGGTCATGCGCGACGTAGAACGCACCCGGCGCGAGGACGGTGCCGGCGGGGACGGTGTGGACCAGGGCGTCACCGGCGTCGAGCAGCTCCCAGCCCGAGATGTCGACCGGCTCCTGACCGGTGTTGAGGAGCTCGGCCTTGCCCGCGACGTTCGAGACCTCGTTCAGGACGATCGTGGTGTCGAGGGGGCGGAACCGGGTGTCGCATGAGGCGGTGTTGTCGCGGCCGAAGCTGCTCTCGGTCACCGACCAGAAGGCGTCCGACCCGTCCGGGCACGCGGCGGACGAGAGCGCGTTCGAGGCGAAGGTGTCGGACACGCCCGCCTCGCCGTCGCCGTACGCCTGCTCGTCGACGAGCTGGCGGGAGGCCGCATCGGCACCGGGACCGTAGAGCTTGACGGCGTCACCCTCGCCCGAGAGTCCCTTCTTCGACGAGAAGACGACGTATCCGCCCGCCGGAACGATCCACGAGCCCGCCGGCTCGAGCGAGTCGCCGTTCCACACCCGGAGGTCGGCGAGGGTCAGCGGCGACGCGCCGGAGGCGGCGCCGCTGTCGGTCTGATACCAGCCCTGGATCGACACGTCATGGCTGCCGGTGTTGACCAGCTCGACCGCGTCGCGGAGGCCGGGATTGCCGGGGTCGCCGTCGTTGAGCGACGAGATCTCGTTGATCTCGACGTCGTCCCAGTGCGGGTCGAGGGCGGGCGGCGGAGTGACAGTGCAGTCGTTCGCGTCGCCCGGCGTGGGCGTCATGGTGCGGAAGGCGCCGATGCCGTCGGCGCAGCGACCCCACGACGAGGCGTGGGTGTCGGCGGGCCAGGTGGTCGTGTCGACTCGCGTCGTGGCGTCGGCGAGGTAGAGGTTGGCCTCGTCGCCCTTGCCGAGACCGGCCGCGGTGTAGTCGATCGTGACGAACGCGCCCGGCTCGATCGTGGTCCCCGCCGCGATCACCTGGAGGTGGGTCGGGTCTGTCGTGCGCGCGTTGTCGGAGAGCAGCCAGCCCGAGATGCCGACGGTTGTGCTGCCGATGTTGGTGAGTTCGATCCAGTCCGCAGGGTCGGAGCTGACCTCGTTGATCTTGATCTGGGCGGCCCCGGGAACCGCCGGGCAGTCGTTGACCGCGCCGGGCGTCGCCGCGGTGGTCATGACGAAGCCGCCGGTGCCCTCGGGGCAGCGGCCCCACGACGGCGACGCGTGGGTGTCGGCCGGCCACGTCGTCGTGTCGACCTCGGTGCCGTCCGGCAGGGCGATCGTCATCGAGTCGCCCTTGCCGAGGCCGAAGCCGCCGGTGGGGAACTCGGTCGCGTCGTCGGGGTGGAAGACGTAGTGCCCGCCGGGCTCGATCAGCGTGGAGGTCTCGGCCAGCACCAGCGGCACGTGAGCCGGGTCGCCGTCGACGGCGGTCCACCCGGCGATGTCGATCGGGACCGAGCCGATGTTGACGAGTTCGACGAAGTCGGCGCCCGCCGAGAACACCTCGTTGATGCGGATCTCGTCGAGGCCCGGCGTCGGGCAGTCGTTCGCCGCGCCCTTCGTCGGGGTCATGGCGACCAGGCCCGTGTAGGGCGCCGGGCAGACACCCATCGACGTCGCGTGGACCCCGGCGGGCCACGTGACGGTGTCGACGAGCGTGGCGGTGCCGGCGTCGAACTCCGCCTTCCCGCCCTGGTAGACCGAGACGCTGTCGCCCTTGCCGAGGCCGTCGGGCGAGTCGACGGCGAGCACGCCGTCGGCCGGGACGACGCCTGCGAGAGGCACCCAGTGCGTCGGGTCGCCGGTGCCGCTGTCGACGAACCACATGCCGGTGAGGTCGATGTCGGCCCCTGTCGGGTTGGCCAGCTCGAACCAGTCGTCCGGGTCGGAGTTGACCTCGTTGATGACGAGATCGGTCACCGCGGCCGAAGCCGGCGCGGCGGCGAAGACCGTGAGGGGGACGAAGCCGACGATCGCGGCCAGGGCAGCGGCGAGCGCACGACGATGATTGGGCACCAGGGGACTCCTTGCGAGGCATGCCGATCCCCAGACCGGCATCCGAACGGGTGCCTGGATCTTCACAGCGCAGGACGAACGACAGGTGAACGGCGCGGGAACGCACTCCCCCGCCCCCGCCGTCGCGGACTACTCCTGCGGCGCGCCGCCGGCGTTGCCCAGCGCGATCAGGCCGTCGATCATCGCGGGATCGATGGCCCCGCCCGAGTCGGGTCCGGCGAACATCGCCGCCCGCCCGATGGGGAAGGACTCGAGCATCTTCGTGACCTCGACGCCCTCGGGCAGGATGCTCGTGACGCCGTCCATGCCGCCCATCATCTCGGCGATCGCGGCCTGCACCATGTCGCCGACCACGGGGTGGGCCATGACCTCGGCGATCGAGGAGTTGCGCGACAGCGGCAGCGTGAACTCGTCGCCGTCGACGTCCACCCGGACGCTGGAGCGGATGTCGCGGCTCGATGCGGCGACGTCGACGACGTACGATCCGCCCTCGACGAGCCAGCGGTCGACGCGGGTGTCCCAGTAGGCGAGGTCCTTCCGGCGCACGGTGAGCGCGACGTCGCGGGTCTCGCCCGGCTGCAGCGCCACCGACGCGAACGCCTTGAGCTCGCGCACCGGGCGGTGCACCTCGCCGCCGGGCAGCGACGTGTACACCTGCACGACCTCGCGCCCCGCGCGGTCGCCGGTGTTGGTGACGGCCACGGTCACCTCGACGTCGCCGTCCGCGTTCACGGCTGCCGAGGCATCCCCGTAGGCGAAGGACGTGTACGACAGCCCATGCCCGAACGGGAACGCGACCTCGATGCGGCGCGCGTCGTACCAGCGGTAGCCGACGAAGAGCCCCTCGCCGTACCGCACGTGCGAGAACTCGCCGGGAAAGTCGAGGTAGGCGGGCGTGTCTTCGAGCCGCAGCGGGATCGTCTCGGTGAGCTTCGCCGACGGGTTGACCTCGCCGAACAGCACGTCGGCGATCGCGCCGCCGCCGGCCTGGCCGAGCAGCCACGCCTCGAGGATCGCCGGCACGCGGTCCGCGAACGGCAGCGCGACCACGCCCCCGTTCGAGAGCACCACGACGGTGCTCGGGTTCGCCGCGACCACGGCGTCGAGCAGGGCGAGCTGCTCGGCGGGCAGATCGATGTCGTCGCGGTCGTAGCCCTCGGACTCGAGGCGCGCCGGCAGGCCCAGGAACACGACGGCGACGTCGGCGACGGATGCCGCGGCCACCGCCTCGTCGCGCAGCGCCGCCGTCTCGTCGGCCGAGACCTCGAGGGCGTTGCTGAAGCCCCGGGCGTAGGCGACGTCGCCCGCGGCGAGCGCGCGGATCTCGTCGAGCGCGGTGTCGAGGCGCGTCGGCCGGATCAGCGACGAGCCCGCGCCCTGGTACCGGGGCTGCGCGGCGAAGTCGCCGATGACCGCGAGCTTCGCGTCGTGGGCCAGCGGCAGGAGGGCTCCGCGGGCGTCGCCCGTTCGCAGCGCAGCCGCGTGCTCCGGGGCGTCGTTCTTCAGCAGCACGATCGATCGGCCCGCGGCCTCGCGCGCGAGCGCGTGGTGCGCGTCGACGTCGAGGGGCCCTGCGACGGCTCCTGCACCCGCGGTCGCCTTGCGCACGAGGTCGAGCGCGCGGCCCGCCGCGGCATCCACCACCTGCTCGTCGAGCGAGCCGTCGTGCACGGCGGCGACGATCTGCGCATCGGTCACGCCGCCCGACGACGGCATCTCGAGGTCCATGCCCGCTCTCAGGCCCGCGACACGGTCGTTGACGGCGCCCCAGTCCGAGACGACGAGACCTTCGAAGCCCCACTCGTCGCGCAGCACGTGCGTCAGCAGCCAGGGATCCTCCGACGCGTAGACGCCGTTGATGCGGTTGTACGAGCACATCACGGTCCACGGCTGCGCAGCCTCGACCACCCGCTGGAATCCGCGCAGGTAGATCTCGCGCAGCGGCCGCGGGTCGACGTCGCTCGAGGCGCGCATGCGGTCGTGCTCCTGGTTGTTGGCGGCGAAGTGCTTGAGCGACGCGCCCACGCCCTTCGACTGGATGCCTCGCACCATCGCCGCGCCGAGCACGCCCGAGACGATCGGGTCCTCCGAGAAGTACTCGAAGTTGCGGCCGCATAGCGGCGAGCGCTTGATGTTGATGCCGGGGCCCAGCAGCACGGCCACGTTCTCGAGCGAGGCCTCGGTGCCGAGCGCCTCGCCGACCCGATGCACGAGGTCGGCGTCCCACGCCGACCCCAGACCGACCGCCGGCGGGAAGCACGTGGCGGGCACGCTGTCGCCCAGGCCGAGGTGGTCGCCCCCCTCGCGCTGCTTGCGCAGACCGTGAGGGCCGTCGGTGACCATGATCGCGGGCACGCCGGCGCGTTCGATCGGCTTGGTCTTCCAGAAGCTCGCACCGCTGGTCAGCGACGCCTTCTCTTCGAGCGTCAGCTCCGTCACATCGGGGAGTGCCATCGGGGTCCTCTCATCGGGTGCTACTCGAAAACCATACGTCACTAGGTTTTGAGAAATCAAGCAAGATTCGGGTTTACTTCTCCTATGGCTGACAGCCGATCGGGCCGGCGGGGCTCCTACGCGAAAGGCGTGGCGAAGCGGGAGGAGATCCTCACGCGCGCCCTCGAGGTCATCGCGCGCGAGGGGTACCGCGGCGCCTCCGTGAAGGAGCTGGCGGATGCCGCAGGTCTGAGTCAGGCGGGCCTCCTGCACTACTTCGGCAGCAAGGAGGAGCTCTTCACCGAGATCCTGCGCAAGCGCGACGAGCTCGACTCCGCGGCATTCGGCCCCGACGGCGAGCACCCCGAGAACCACGATCTGCGCGACGCGTACGTCGCGGTCCTCGGCCACAACGCCGACGTGCCCGGCCTCGTGCAGCTGTACGCCCGGCTCTCCGTCGACGCGGCCGACCCGGGGCATCCCGCACACAGGTTCTTCCTCGAGCGCGGCGAAGCGCTGCGCGGCATGTTCGCCGACGAGATCGCACGCCGGCAGTCGGCGGGTGAGCTCACCGACCGCATCGAGCCCGCGGCCCTCGCCCGCGTTCTGCAGGCCGTCGCCGACGGGCTGCAGGTGCAATGGATGCTCGAACCCGACGTCGACATGGCCGCGACGGTGTCGGCGCTGCTCGACGCCCTGGATCCGCGTCCCGCCGCGGAAGGCGACGCACGATGAGCTGGCACGACGACGGTCCCGTCGTCGCCACCGCGAGCGGCCGGGTGCGAGGCTTCTGGCGCGGCGGCGCGGACGCGCGCGACAGGTCGGCGGCGTTCCTCGGCATCCCGTTCGCGAAGCCACCCGTGGGGGACCTGCGCTTCGCGGCCCCCGTGCCGGTCGACCCGTGGGACGGCGTGCGCGACGCGCTCGAGTTCGGCCCGACCGCGCAACGCGGTGACACCGGCATCACCCTGATCCCCGAGCCCTCGATCCCCGGCGATGCGACGCTCAACGTCAACGTCTTCACGCCCTCACCGCGGGAGATGGATGCCGCGCTCCCCGTGCTCGTGTGGATCCACGGCGGCGGCTACATCTCGGGATCGCCCGCGAGCCCGTGGTACGACGGCCGCTCGTTCAACCGCGACGGCGTCGTCACCGTGTCCGTCTCGTACCGGCTCGGCTTCGACGGGTTCGGGCACATCCCCGGCGCCCCGTCGAACCGCGGCGTGCGCGATTGGCTGCTCGCGCTGCACTGGGTGCAGGAGAACATCGCCTCGTTCGGCGGCGACCCCTCGCGCGTCACGATCGCCGGTCAGTCCGCGGGCGGCGGCGCGGTGCTGACGCTGCTCGGGATGCCGGCGGCCCAGCACCTGTTCCACTCGGTGTACGCGCTCTCCGGCGCCGTCGCCGACGTCTCCGCCGAGCGGGCCCGCACGGCGTCGGCCAGGCTCGCCCACCTCGCCGGCGTGGCCCCGACGCGCGACGGCTTCGCGTCGGCCTCCGAGGCGACGCTGCACGAACTGCAGACCACGGCCGGCGAGCCCGACTCGAAAGACCGGCTCGCCCCGGTGCGTGCGCTGCTCGCCGACGGGCTCCCGTGGGGTCCCGTGATCGACGGTGAACTGCTCGAGCAGCCCACGCTCGCATCCCTGCGATCGGGGGTCGGTGCCGGCAAGCCGCTGGTGCTCGGTTCGACCGACGACGAGTTCACGATGGTGATGGACGACGCCAAGCGGGCACTGCGCCTCGTGCCGCCCACCCTCGGTCTCGCCAACCTGGGGGTCCCCCGCGAGCGGCGACGGGCCTATCTCGCCGACAACGGGCCGCAGCGCCGCAAGGGGACGGCGGCCTTGCTCGGCCGGTACGTCACGGACGTGGTGTTCCGCTCCGAGGTGGTGCGGATCGCCGAGGCGCGCGGGAGCGCTCCGACCTGGGTCTATCGCTTCACGTGGCCCTCGCCCGCGCGCGGGTGGGCGATGCACTGCCTCGACGTGCCGTTCTGGTTCGACTGCCTCGACGACCCGCACGTGCGCGCCATCGCCGGCGACGCTCCCCCGCGGCGGCTCGCCGACGCCGTGCACGGCGCCGCCGTCGCCCTGGTCCGCGACGGGACGCCCGGCTGGCGGGCGTGGTCGGACGCACCCGGGACCACCCGCATCTTCGGGGCCGAGGGATCCGCCCCCGACGTCGTGCGCGACGGCTACCGGAGCGTGGCCGCTCTACTCTGATCCCGGCGACGCGACCCGGCCGCAATCGGGCCCGACGACGTCAGCTCAGGGCGGCGACGACCTCGCGTTCGAAGAGCTCGACCCCCGAGACGTCGTACGCGGCCTCGGGGAAGTAGTGGATGGCGTACGTGATGCCGTGCCGCTCGCGCTCGGCGAGACGCTCGGCGACCTGCTCGACCGAGCCGAACGCGGGCGAGTTGAGGTAGTCGCGCTCGAGGTGGTCGGCCCGCTCCTGACCGAGGTGCGGAGTCAGCCGGTCCATGACGGCCGCCAGGCGCTCACGCGCCTCGGTCTCGGTGGCACCCACGATCGTGTTGAAGTTCGAGGTGCGGGTGATCGACGCGAAGTCGCGGCCGATCGCGTCGCAGTGGCGGCGAAGCACGTCGCTCTTGCGGTCGATGTCTTCGAGCGATCCGGCGTAGTTGGTGTACGCGGCGTACTGCGCCGCGATCTTGAGCGTCACCTTCTCGCCGCCGCCGGCGACCCACATCGGGATGCCGCCGTCCTGCAGCGGCAGCGGGCGCACGATGGCTCCGTCGACCTGGTAGAACTCGCCGTCGAGGGTCGCGCGGCCGGTGGTCCACGCCTGCTGCATGATGTCGACTCCTTCCCGCAGCATCCGCAGGCGCTCCGGGATCGTCGGGAAGCCGTAGCCGTACGCGCGCCATTCGTGCTCGTACCACCCGCCGCCGATGCCCATCTCGACGCGGCCGCCCGAGACGATGTCGGCGGTCGCGGCGACCTTCGCGAGGTAGGCGGGGTTGCGGTAGCCCATGCACGTGCACATCTGCCCGAGGCGGATGCGGCTCGTCGAGGCCGCGAACGCGGCCATGAGCGTCCACGCCTCGTGCGTGGCCTCCTCGGAGTGCACCGGGGTGGTGTGGAAGTGGTCGTACACCCACAGCGACTCCCACGGTCCGGCGTCGGCGCGCTGCGCGAGCCCGTTCATCACCTCCCAGTGCTGCTCGGGGTCGATGCCCACGAGGTCGAATCGCCAGCCCTGGGGGATGAAGGTTCCGAAGCGCATGCCCCCCAGCCTAGGGCGAGGGCGGATGCCTCGGCCCGGCGCCGCGGCACCTCAGCGCACCGGGAAGACCCGGGCGTGCGGCATCCGTTCGCGCATGACGGCGACCGCCTCGGGGTTGTGGTCGACGAGCACGGCGTTCCGGCCGAGCGCCGACGCCACGGCGCCGGTGGTGCCGCTGCCGGCGAAGAAGTCGAGCACGCGATCGCCCGGCCGCGACGAGGCCTGCACGATGCGGCGGAGGATGCCCTCGGGCTTCTGCGTGGGGTACCCGGTCTTCTCGCGTCCGGTGGTCGGCACGATCGTGTGCCACCACACGTCGGTGGGGAGCTTGCCGCGCTCGGCCTTCTCGGGGGTCACGAGCCCCGGCGCCATGTACGGCTCGCGGTCGACGGCGGCCGAGTCGAACCAGTACCGCTGCGGGTTCTTGACGTACACCAGGATCGTGTCGTGCTTGGTCGGCCACCGCTTGCGCGTCTTGGCGCCGTAGTCGTACGCCCAGATCAGCTCGTTGAGGAACCTCTCGCGCCCCACGAGCGCGTCGAGCAGCACCTTCGCGTAGTGCGCCTCGCGGTAGTCGAGGTGCAGGTAGAGGGTGCCGTCGTCGGCGAGCAGCCGCCAGGCCTCGAGCAGCCGCGGCTCGAGGAACCCCCAGTAGTCGTCGAACCGGTCATCGTACGCGCGCAGGTCCCCGCGGATGCGCACATACTCCCGCCCGTGGAATCCGCGCCGCACGACCCCGCCGTCGTCCCCGCCGCCGTCACCGTCCGTGCCGCCGCCGCCGTCCCCGCCGTCCCCGCCGTCCCCGCCGTCCCCGCCGTCCCCGCCGTCCCCGCCGTCACCGCGAGAGTGCATGTGGTGGACCAGGGGGAGGGAACCACCCTTACTCTCGTCCGCCAGCTGCACTCTCGCGGAACCGGCGGCCGCGGAGACGCCGGCGGCCGCGGAAGCCGCGGCGGCGGCCGCGGAGACGGCGGCGGCGGAGGGGGACGGATGCCGCGACCGCGCCGTCTCGATCGACCGCTCCTGGGGGCGGCCGGTGTTGAACGGCGGGTCGAGGTAGATCAGGGTGAACGACTCGTCCGGCAGCCCGCGGATGACCTCGAGGTTGTCGCCCTCGTGGATCTCGACCGCTCCGAGCCCGGGCGGCGCCGGCGTGGTCCCGGGCTCAGCGGCCGCGGACACGGGGGCCGTGGCATCGGTCACGGCACGCGCCGCAGCCAGGCGTCGGTCGCGAACTTCGACGCGACGAGCGCCTCGGCCTCGGCGTACTCGTCGGCGGTCAGGTGCCCGGGCACCGCGCCGTACAGGTTCGCGAACGTGTCCTTGAGCTTCTCGATGATCGCCTCGCGCGGCAGCCCGGTCTGACGCCGGAGCGGATCGACGCGCTTGGCCGCCGAGGTGGTGCCCTTGTCGCTGAGCTTCTCGCGGCCGATGCGCAGCACCTCGGTCATCGTGTGACCGTCCATGTCGTAGCTGAGGGTCGCGTGGTGCAGCACGCCGCCGTTGGCGAGGCGCTTCTGCGCGGCGCCGCCGATCTTGCCCTGCGGCGAGGCGATGTCGTTGAGGGGCTGGTAGGTCGCCTCGATGCCGAGGGCGCGCAGCGCCTGCAGCACCCAGTCGTCGAGGAAGGCGTACGAGTCCGCGAACGTGAGGCCAGCGACGAGGGATGCCGGAACGTACAGCGAATACGTCACGATCGAGTTCGCGGCCATGAGCATGGCCCCGCCGCCCGAGATGCGCCGGACCACGTCGAACCCGTGCCGTGCGGCGCCGTCGGGATCGACCTCGTTGCGCAGCGACTGGAACGAGCCGATCACGACGGCGTTCTCGTTCCACTCCCACAGGCGCAGGGTCGGCCGGCGCCGGCCGTCGCCGACGCGCCCCGTGAGCACCTCGTCGAGCGCGAGGTTCATGCGCGGCGACACCGGCTTCTCGTGGACGATCTCCCAGTCGAAGTCGCGCCAGCCGGGTGCCGTGACCAGAGCGCGCCGCACCGCGGTGCCGACCGCCTCGGGCGTGAACCCGAGCAGCTGCGCGCCGTCGGGGAGCGCCGAGCGCACCGCGGCCGCGATCGTGGCGACGTCAGCCTCGACGGGAAGCCCGTTCACCGCCGCGTCGATGTCGTCCAGCGCGTCGTCGGGCTCGAGGAAGAAGTCCCCTGCGAGGTGGAAGTCCGCGATGCGCCCGTCGCGCTCCTCCAGGTCGACGACGACGAGCTTTCCGCCCGGTACCTTGTATTCGCCGTGCATCCCCTCAGCCTATGGGGCGCGAGACTCGGTCGTTGAGCGAGCGAAGCGAGACGAAACGCTGGCAACCGACGAGCGACGGAGGCCGGGGGCGTTTCGTCCCGCTCGCTCCTCGCTCGCTCAACGACCGTGGGTCAGGACGTGCAGGCGCGTCCGTCCAGCCAGAAGATCCACGGCAGGTCGGGCTCGCCCGTCACGTGCAGCAGCGCGCTCGGCGCGTTTCCGGGTCGCGCCGCGGCGGTCACCGTGACGCCGGCACCGTCCTGGGTGAACGAGCCCCGCGTCGCCTTGCGCACGGTCTGGTCGCCCGAGAAGAAGAACGCCAGGTTCCCCGCCTCAGACGTCCGCACCTTCGCCGCGAAGCCGTCGCCGTCTGCCTCGGCGTCCCACATCACGTGGCAGTCGAGCGGCGAGACGGCGGGGTTCGCGAACTCGACGAGCTCGCGGGCCTGCTCGACGAACCACTGCCCTGCGGCCGGGTCCTCGATCCCGCGTGCCGGGTCGAGCGGACCGCCGGTGCCGCGATGGCACTTGCCGTCGGACTCCCCGGGCACCTTGATCCACAGGTACGCGTCGACCAGCGGCACGCCGGTGTCGGTGTCGGGGCGCACGCCCAGGCCCCGGTCCGGCGGATTGCACCAGTCCTCGTGCTCGGGGAAGGCCCCGACGGGGTACTGCCACGGGCCGATGCCGTTGCGGCTGGTGTCGATGACGAAGTGAGTGCTCGCCTCGACGTCGCCCAGGATCAGGGCGTAGCGCGAATCCACGCCGCTCGTGTTCAGCGCCGGGTCCGCGGCATCCGCGGTCCACTCGCCGTACGGCGACATGCCGACGCCCTGCCAGTCCGTGGCGGGTCCGCCGTTCCAGTACTGGTTGCCGCAGTCCCCGAATCCGCCCGGGGTCACCTGCGTGACGTAGGCGATGCACTGCGAGACCCACGTGCCGTAGACGACCGAGTTCGTCGTGAACTGGTAGTTCGAGGCGTTCAGGAAGAAGCCGTCGGCCCGCTCCACGCCGCCCTTGATCAGCCGGTCCGAGATCTCGCCGACGTTCAGCCAGGCAGAGCTCGTGCCGTCGAGATAGACGGATGCCGCGGGCAGCGCCCCGAACGCGTCGACCGCGTGGTTGAGCTGCACGTAGCGGTCCGCGGCCGCGGTCTCGGCGGGGATCTCGGCCGGCTGGCACCACTCGGTGACGCCGTCGAGCGTGGTGTAGTGGGGGATGATGCCGAGCCCGTCGGGCTCCAGGATCACCGTCGCCGGGCGATCGCCGATGCCCGCCGCGAAACCGTCGATCCACGCGGTGTAGGCCGCGGTGTCGAGCGCGCCGCCGGCGGAGTACTGCGCGCAGTCGCGGAAGGGCAGGTTGTAGGCGACGAGCACCGGCATGCGCCCGGCTGCGGCGGCGGCGGTGACGACCTCGTCGACCGCGGCCTGCACCTCGGCGGGCGAGCCGCTGGTGAACCAGTCGGCCGAGGGGATCGAGCCCAGCAGCTGCGCGTCGGCGCGCGCCTGGCCGGTGAGGGACTGTGCCGCTTCGAGCGTCGTGCTCCAGGGGTTGAGGTACAGCTCCGACCCCGCGAGTCCGGAGTCGTCGGCGTGCGCCGCGCTCGCGCCGATCGGCGCGGCGAGGACTGCTGCGAGCACCACGGCGCCGCCGAGCGCGGCGGCTCGGCGGCGGCGGTGGGTGGGTTCATGGGTCATGCGGGGGCTCCTTCGGTCGGCGTCGACCACCGGGCACCGTCGCCCGGGGAGGACCGCCGTGGGATCATGGGAGCGCTCCCACGGCGGTCGCTGTGGAAAGGATGGCGCATCGGACCCGTGCGCGTCAACGGTCAGGGCGGCACGGTCGCCGCCTCCGGCCGAGCAGGCGGCCGAGCGGCGCGCGCGGCTGTCAGTCGCGCTCGGGGAAGCGGCGGTCGAGCCACGCGAGCAGATCGGCGCGCACGTCGGCCTGCATGACCTCGTTGAAGATCTCGTGGCGCGCCTCCGGGTACACCAGCGTCGTCACGTCGGTGAAGCCCGAGCGGGTGCGGTAGGCGTCGGCGAGCTTGTGGACGCTCCGCGGGCCGCCGACCGTGTCGTCGCGCCCCACCATGAGCAGGGTCGGGATGTCGCGACCGAGGTTCTTGCGCGGCAGGCCGTACATGCGGAGCGAGTCGCGCACGCCCAGGAGCCGGACCGGGTCCTCGGTGGTGGTGAGCGGGTCGTCGAGGAACGCCCGGCCGACCGAGAGATCGCTCGAGAGCCACTCCGTCCCCATCGCTCCCGGGGCGTCCCACCGCTTGTTGAGATTGCTCGCGCGCATCCAGCCCGGCCGGCGCAGCGCCGTGCCGGTGAGGACGAGGCCGTCGTAGGCCGGGGCGTTGTCGTTGACCAGCATCTGGGCGAGCACCGAGCCGCCGGAGTGACCGAGCAAAACGAGAGGCAACCCCGGATGCTCCGCCCGGATCTGCCGCGTCAGCTGGCTCATCGCAGCCAGCGCTGCGCGGAGTCCACCCGGACCTGGGCGCCCGAGCTTCGACAGGTCCCCGCCGTGGTGACCCATGCCGGTGCGCCCGTGCCCGCGGTGGTCGGCCGCGTACACCGTGTACCCGTCGGCGGTGAGCGCCTGGATGAGCGCGCCGTACCGACCGGCGTGCTCGCCGACGCCGTGCAGCAGCTGCACCACCGCACGAGTCTCGGTCTGCGCCGGGTGGACGTCGTAGAAGATCGCGACGCCGTGTGCATCCGTGAACTCGGGCATGCGGAGCAGTCTATGGCGCGGGCCCGGGCGCCCGGGCTGCGCGACGCGTGGAGGGGGAGTGGGGAGGATGCCGCGACCGCCGTGCGACGTGCGGTCGCGGCATCCGTTTTCTTTAGCGAAGCTAATGAGCTATGCTAACTAACTGCATGAGCACCTCAGAGAACCCCGCGAACGACACCGGCAACGACTCCCCCGATCACTCGGAGGCCGCCTCGACGCTGCGGATCGCGACGTTCCGCCTCGCTCGGCGCATGCGCACGCAGCGCGCCGTCGACTCGATGAGCGACGGCCAGTTCGCCGTGCTGGCGGCACTGTGGACGCACGGTCCGCACACCCTGGGCGAGCTCGCCGACCGTGAGCGCGTGTCGGCCCCGTCGATGAACCGCACCGTCAACTGCCTGCAGGACTCGGGCTACACCACCCGATCGGCCGACGAGAACGACGGCCGCAAGGTCGTGGTCTCTCTGACCGACGCGGGACGCGCGGTCGTCGCCGAGACGGCGCGGCGCCGCGACGCGTGGGTCGAGACGGCGCTGGCCGAGCTGACCCCGCACGAGCGTTCGGTCCTCGCCGAGGCCGCCGAGATCATGGCGAGGGTGGCTGCCCGATGACCCCCTCGTCCCCTCCACCCGCCGCCGGCACGTCGCGCGGGGCCTCCGGTCGCGGACGCCGTGGCATGTTCCGGTCGTTCTCGGTCTTCAACTACCGGGTGTGGTTCATCGGCGCGCTGGTGTCGAACACCGGCGCGTGGATGCAGGCCACCGCCCTCAGCTGGGTCGTGCTCACCGAGCTCACCGACAACGACGCCGCCGCGATGGGGATCACCATGGCGCTGCAGTTCGCGCCGCCGCTCCTCCTCGTCGGCGTGACGGGGTGGGTCGCCGACCGCTTCGAGCGACGGCGACTGCTCGTCGTGACGCAGACCCTGCTGCTCCTCCTCGGCATCGCGATCGGCATCCTGCTGCTCCTGGGCGTCATGACGCTGCCGATCATGTACGCGTTCGCGCTCGCGCTCGGCATCATCGCCGCGTTCGACAACCCGGCACGCCAGGCGTTCGTGTCGGACCTCGTCTCACGCGAGATCGCCTCGAACGCCGTCGCCCTCAACGCGGCATCCTTCAACGGCGCCCGCATGATCGGGCCCGCGATCGCCGGCGTCGTGATCGTCGCGGTCGGCACCGGCTGGGTGTTCCTCGTCAACGGCGTGACGTTCCTGGCGATGATCGTCGCGCTGATACTCATCCGCACCGACCAGCTCGTTCCCCGCGTGAGGGCGCCGGGCGCGTCGCGGCTGGCCGACGGGTTCCGCTACGTCGCACGGCGGCCCGACCTCATCGTGACGTTCGCGATGGTGTTCCTCGTGGGCGCCTTCGGCATGAACTTCCCGATCTTCGCCTCGACGATGGCGCTCGAGTTCGGCCAGGAGGCCGACGGCTACGGCCTGCTCAGCTCGATCCTGGCGATCGGCTCGCTCGCCGGCGCGCTGCTGGCGGCGCAGCGCGATCGCGCCCGCATCCGCGTCGTCATCGGCGGCACGCTGCTGTTCGCCGCCGCCGCCGCGGTGTCGGCCGCGATGCCGTCGTACTGGGCATATGCCGCGACGCTCATGTTCACCGGATTCGCCGTCGTGACGATGCTCACGACCGCCAACGGATACGTGCAGACCACGACCGACCCCGCGCTGCGTGGGCGCGTCCTCGCTCTCTACATGGCGATCCTCATGGGCGGAACGCCCATCGGCGCGCCCATCGTGGGCTGGGTCGCCGACCAGTTCGGCCCGCGCGCCGCCATCCTCCTCGGCGCTGCTGCCGCGCTCGTCGCCTTCGCGGTGGGCGCGACGTGGCTCGTCGTCTCGGGCCGCCTGCACCGCCACGAGCAGAAGCGCTTCCGCCTCACGATCGACGAGACGCGCCCCCTCTCGGTGGTCCCGCCCGAGGAGTTCAGCGACGCCGTCGCCGGCACGACCCCGATCCGCCTCCCCGTCGACCACGACCCGCGCCAGCGCCGCACCGCCTGACCCCTCGCCGAGGGCTCCGGGATCCGGATCCGCTCGTCGTGGTCGTCGAGCACGAACGACTCGATCGGGATGGCGCGGTACAGGCGGTGGCGTGCCGGCTCGCGCAGCCTGGCGTGGTCCCACTCCCCGAGGCGCCGCTGGTCCGACCGTGCGTTGTAGACCGCGGCGTCTTCGGGCCTCATGCCCCCCGCCCTAGGATCGCGGCTCGCCCGCGGCCAGTAGTTCGGCGGGGTGCGTGAGCCGCCACCACTCGGTGGGCGGGGCGATGTCGCCGACGATGTGGACGTCGGCGCTCGCCGTGTTCGGCCCCGCCGTCCACGTGATCGTGCCGATGACCTCGCCGTCGGCATAGTCGGCGGGCGTCCTCGTGTCGACCGTGACCGTGATCGGGGTGTCCGACCACGTGAAGATCGACGCGGAGTCGGCCACGGCGACCTCGGCGCTCTCGCCCCACGGCGTCGTGAACGAGCCGAGCCGGTCGCCGGTGCTCGCGAGAGGCACCTGGCGGAAGCCGCCGCGGATGCTGGCCAGCAGTTCGACGACGTCGCTGCCGAGCGACTGCCGTGAGGATCCGCCGAGCATGACGCCGGTCACGCTGAGCCGCTCCGGCAATCCGACGCCGAGCATCGCGGTGTACAGCAGACCGTAGCTTCCCTCCCCGAGGTTGCCGGTCTTGAGCCCGGTGATCCCCTCGGTGCCGAGGAGGTTGTTGGTGTTGGTCATGACGCCGATCGTCGGGTGCGAGAACGACGCGGCACCGGTGATCGCCGCGATCACCGGATGGGCGGCTGCGATCTTCCCGAGCGCGATCAGGTCGGCGGGGGTGCTGACGTTGCGCAGGTCCATGCCGGTGGGTTCGACGATCGTGGTGCCCGTGAGGCCGTGGGCACCGAGCCATCCGCGCGTCGCGCGGAGGAACGCGCCCTGCGAGCCGTACGCCCAGGTCGAGACCGCCTCGGCGTAGTTGCTCGCGGAGGGGATGAGCATCGCGGCGAGCGCGTCGTGCAGCGACATCGAGCTGCCGGCGGGCATCTCGGCGATCGTGGCCCCGCGCGCGTAGTACTCGTCGTAGAGATCGTGGTCGGCCTCGCTGAACGTGATCGTCGGACCGGGATCGCCGGCGCCGTCCAACGGCTTCGCCTCCAGGACGACGAGCGCCGTGATGAGCTTGCTGATGCTCGCGATCGACCGGGGTTCGTTCGTGCCGCTGGACGCCCAGATGCCGCTCGCTTCCGCCCCGAGATAGGCGTCCGCACCCGAGATGCTGATGGCCGACGCACCTTCGGTCGGGAGGGCGATCGCGGCCGCGGCGGGTGCCGGCGCCGGCGGTGCGCTCCACGTTCCCGTGGGCGGACTCAGCGGGGCGGTGAGCGCCCAGCCCGTGTAGCCGCCGATCGTCGCGAGGATCACGAGGATCACGACCGAGACGACGATGCCGGCGCGTCGGCGACGGGCACGCCGCACCTCTGGAGGAAGCCGCCCGCGCCCCTCGGCGAACTCCTGCTCGTGGCTCATCAGCTCGGCGAAGTCGGAGAGATCGTCCGGCGAGTGGTGCGTCGTCATCGATGGCCCTGTCGGTAGTCCTGGTCCATCATGCAACACGCGAGCGCCGCAGTCCCTGCCCGGTATCACGCGCGCCGCACGCGGGCTCTTCAAGGCATGAACACCACATCCGCCATCACCGGCAACCGCACTGTCAAGCTCGTGCTCTCGATCGCGGGCTACGTCCTGGGTCTCGCCGCCGGCGTCACGGCCATCGTGGTCGGCGCCACGCGCCCGGAGCCCGGGTTCATCGTCATCGGAATCGCGTTCCTCGCGGCGGTTGCCGTCGCGTTCATCGCGGGTGCGACGGCGAGCCCGCGAGGATCGCTCAAGCCCGAGTACGGGGGCAAGTTCGTCCCTCCGGACTGGGCCTGGTACGTCGCCGCGGCCATCCTCGTGGTCGGCGTCGTCATCGGCGCGATCATGATCGCGGTCTGACACCCGCCGACACCGCCGGCCGTCGACCGTGGACAGCCTTCGCCGCTGGGCGCTGTGGGTCGCCGTCGCGGCGATCCTGCTCGCGGTCCTCGCGTGCGTCGGTGCGGGTCTGTCGATCTCGCCGCCGCCGCTCGGCGAGCGCATCGCCGCGCTCACCTCTCCCGGCGCCGACCTGCCCGACGGCATCGGACCGGACGAGCTCGCGACTCTCGGCGAAGAGGGCGCGTTCGGCGAGGCGACGGATCCGCCGGGTCTCGGCATCCCCTATCTCGTCCTCCCGGTCGGCCTGCTGCTCCTCACCGTCGCCCTCATGGCACTGCCCGCCCTCATCGGCCACCGCGCGACCGCGCTCGTGAACGGGATCGTGAGCCTCGTCGGGGGCCTGGTCGCCACGATCGCCGGCTTCGTGATGGCGATCTTCGCGTTCGTCGCGCTGACGGCGATGGTGACGCTCTTCCTCGCCGCGCCGTTCGGCACGCTGGCCTATCTGGCGATCTTCGGCTTCTTCGACATCTGGGCCTCGGCCGCAGTACTCGGGCTCGTGCTCGTGCTGCAGCTCGCGGCCGTCGTCTTCCTCGTCGTGGCCGAGCGACGGATGCTGGGAAACAAGCGCCTTGTCGTCTTCCTCCTGCTCGCCCTGCTGCTGACGTTCGTCACGATGGTGCTGCATTCGATCGTGCCGATCATCCTCGTGAGCATCACCGACGCGGTGGCGGCCCTCGTCACGGCGATCGTCGGGACGGTGTGGGCGCTGCTGCTGTTCGTCGGAGGCATCATCGCGCTCCTCAAGCAGCTGAACCTCGCCCGCCAGGCGGGCGGGCCGCTGCGCCAGGCCGACGAGAGCGACAGCCCGCTCGCCACGTGACACGGGGCCTGCCCGGAACCGCCGACAGACTCCGGTCTTCAGCTGATCAGGAGGCCCCGCTGCGACGGCGGCGCGCGATACCGATCCCGATCAGCACCAGTCCCGCCACCAGGACGATCGGGCCGATGATCGCCCACAGCGCGGAGCCGCTCATCGCCGACCCGCCCAGCACGCCCAGACCCTGCAGCGTCCACACCAGCCCCACGGCGCTCAGGATCACACCGACGACCACGAACGGCCAGATTCGCTTCACGCGGCCACCCTAGTCCTCCCCCTGGCGGAATTCGCGTCCTCGGGCGACAGCACCCGCACCACGCATTCATCCGCGACCGCGACGCACGTGAGGGTGAGGACGGTGCCGTCGTCGTAGACGGGAATCGGCTCGGGCTCCGTACACGAGAGGTCTGCGGAGTCCACGTCCTGCGCGGGATACTGCGACCCCTTCGTGCGCACGATCATCGCGTCGGGGGCGTCGGTGCAGAGCACGAGACGCGCCGGCTCCGGCAGCTCGATGTCGCACGCCGTCTGCGCCGGCACGAAGAGCGTCTCGAGTTCTTCGATCGCGCACGGCGCATCCGCGACGTCGGCGAACGTCAGCGTGCGGCTCCTGTCGAGCCAGCCGAGGGGCCCCTCGACACCGCCGCGGGCGTCGTCGGGCGTCGCCGGGGGCCGCACCGCGCCATAGAAGATCACGAGCACGGCCGCGACGACGAGGGCCACGAGCACGACGACGAAGAACTTGACGTTCATCGGCCGGCCGGTTCCGCGTCGGGGCGCGGCGGCCGCTCCACCGCGATCGTGGGGGCGGATGCCGCAGCGTCGGCCGGATCGGCGGGCGAAGGCGGCAGCCCGCCGGTGATCGGCTCGGCCAGCGCGGCACCCGGAGGCAGCGGTGGCGGCTCGGCCGGCGCGTGGGAGATCACCGGCAGTCGCTCCGTCCCTGGGAAGGCGGGCTCGGGCGGAGCCGGAGGCGCCTCGACCGGCAGGGTCGGCGGCTCAGGCGGCTCGGGAACCTCCGACGCCTCGGTGCCGCCGGTCGCCCCCGGGCCGTCCGGCCCGCTCGGGGTCGCGTCCTCGAACACGATCTCCACGGTCACATGCGCGGGCTTCTCCTGCTCCACGATCCGCCGCACCAGCGGTTCGTATGCGGACGCGGCGTGCGGCAGCACGACCCTCGCGTGGAACCTGCGCCCCCGGCCCCCGGCCGGGCCCACGCCCCCGGCCGGGCCCTCGCGCCCGGAGGCTCCGCGCAGCGCACCAGCGCTGTGCGGAGAGGGCGTGGGGACCGGAGCCGTCTCTTCGACCCGCACGCCCGCAACACCCGTCGCCCACTCCAGTGCCTCGCGCAGCCCGCGCGCGGTTCCCCGGCGCCGCGACAGAGCCGCCGCGCCGGCGACGACCTGGCGCAGGCGCCCCGGGCCCGTGTCGAACTCGCCCGACGCGTCGTCGAGCCACCGTGCCAGATCGACCCAGTGCGCGAGGAAGGGCACGAAGTGATCGGGCGCGCGCTGCGGGTCGAAGTAGTCCGGCAGATCGGCGAGCGCCTGTTCGACCGGCGCGTGCTGCTCCGCCATCACGTCGACGAGTGCCGCGAGCGGAGTCCCGGGCACGATGGCGCGCCGGTACACGTCCGGCAGGAGGCGGGCGATCCGGTCAGCCCGCATCGCCGTACTCCACCTCGATCTCGTGGACGCCCGGCGCGAACAGCCAGTTGGGCGGCAGCGACACCTCATCGGTGAACTCCCCCGGCGACGCCAGGCGCCAGCCGCGGCCGTCGCCGCTGCGGAAGACCCCGTCGGGGCCGCCGGCCAGCGCGAGCGGAGGGACCGTGTCGCCCGCGGCGACGCTGTAGAGCGCCTGGAAGGCGCCGGACTCCCGCAGCGGCAGGCCGCAGTCGCGGGTCGGCGTGCGCCAGGTTCCGCTCTCCTGCCTCGGGTTGGCGACCGCGATGCCGGCACGCTCGGTGGCCGCGAGGATCGTCTCGCCGATGAAGGCGATGTCGCGGCAGCTGCCGCCGGTCCATTTCGCCCCGGCGGCCTCCCACCCCTTGGCGTCCAGTTCGGTGCCGATCAGCTCGACGCGGAAGACGCCGGCGCCCTCCTCCTGACCGGTCGCGTACGCTCCCGCGACGAGGAAGCGGCGATTGGCCAGTTCGAGCGTGCGCAGCACGCGGATGTCCTGGGCTTCGAGCCCGATGTGGGTGAATGTGCCCGGACGCCCCGCTTCGAGCGAGAGGTAGACGCCCTTCAGCTCCTGGGCGGCGGCCGCCACCCGCAGCGACCCCGACGAGTCGACGACGGTCGTGACCGCGTAGAAGCCCATGCCGGCGTCCTCGGCGGCCACGAGGATGCGGTCGCCGACCGCCCCCTCGGCGAGAGGCTGGCGGAAGAGTCCCGCGTCCGTCGCCAGGAACGCGTGCGGCGTGCCTTCGATGACGGCGAGCGCCACCTCTTCGACGTGGAATTCGAACTGTGCGATGCGCGTCCACGTCTCGCCGTAGTCGAACGACGCGCGGACGAGGCTCGACTCGGTCTCGCCCAGCCGTGTGCTGGCGACGACGCACCCGGGTGCCGTGGCCAGCACGGCGACGCGCTCCACAGCCTCGCCCTCGAAGCGGGCGACGGCGACCCAGCCCGTCGCATCGTCGACGCTGCGGAACACGCGCGCGCCGCTCGCGCAGAACCAGGTGCGCGGGTGGTTCGGATCGCGCACGACCGACGGCACGACCCCGGGAACCTCCTCGACGACCAGCTTCACGTCGGAGACGTACCGCACGCCGCGCTCGCTCTGCAGGGCGTCGTAGACGCGCGCCACCCGCAGGTGCTCGCCGAACGGCCAGCCGGTGGCCCCCTCCAGCGGCACCGGCGAGAGCATGCGGTCGAGCCGCTCGCGCAGGCGTCGCTCGACGGCGGCGCGGTCCTCGGCGCGGTGCACCACGACCGAGGCGTGCACCCGCATGGGCATGAGCCCGGCCCAGGTCACCCCGACGCGCGCCCCGATCGGCTGCCGCTCGTGCAGCGCGGCCGCCAGCCGGTCGAGCACGTGTGGTGTCATCGCGGCGTCGAGAGAGGCGCGATCGACCGCCGCGCTGCCGGGGTCGGCAAGACCCGGGACCACGTACACCTGGACCTCTCCGGGTGTCGCGCCGGTCCAGGCATCCGCCCTCGTCACGGCTCGCGCACGCGACACCCCGCCGCTGGAGGCCACCGCGAACTGCTCGTAGTCGCGCGCCGTGACGACGCGGTCGAGCGTGTGGATCGACTGGGGCCCGCGGACCATCGCGTTCTCGAGCGTCTCGCGATCGCGCCCACCCGTCGCAGCCGCGGGGTTCGTGACCGTCACGCCTGGTACGGGGTCCTTCAGGGTCGTGAGCGCGCCCGGAGCGACGTTGCCGTTCGCGCCGCCGCCGCGGCGGTACCACGCGACGATCCGCCGGCCGTGGGCGGGCACCTCGGCGAGCGCGACGGGCTGGGCGGTGAGCGCGCCGTCGGGCTGGGCGAGCTGCGCCGCGGGGGCGAACATGATCACGCCCTCGGCGCGATCGACCGTGTAGCGGTGGGCGTCCTCACCGGGGGCGGGCGGAGCGCCGAAGTGCTCGACCTCGGTCCAGATGCGGTACGTCGCGCCGCGGTGCTCGCGGGCGGGGGCCCGGTCGCCGAGTTCACCCGGTTCGGCCTGCACCCCGACGACGAGATCGAAGACGTCGCCCGTCGGCAGGGTGATGGGCGGTCGGGCGACCCGCACCGACTGTCCCGGCTTGCCCGTGCCCTCGCCGAGATCCTCCGCCTCGACGACCTCGCCTGCGTACGCGCGCACGACGGCGGAGCGATCGCCCGCAGCGATGCGGGCATCCTCGACCGTGGTGAAGACGGGGGACTCGGCATCCGCCCGCGCCGTCGAGACGTGGCTGCCGCGCGGGATGACGACGTCGGTCGCGGCGGGCGTCGCGAGCGAGAACTCCAGATCGACGGATGCCGCGGCCGGCGGCATGACGCGAACCCCGATGAGTTCGAGAAACTGCACGAAGGCCTTCTCGGGCAGCCGGTTCACGCGGTAGAGCAGGGTGTCGGTGAGGTACGCGAATACCTCGAGGAGGGTGATGCCCGGGTCGCCCGGCGAGAGGTCGGTCCATTCGGGACTGCGTGCGGCGATCATCGCCTTGGCGTCGGATACGAGCCGGTCGAAGTCGCGGTCGTCGAGGTTCGGGATCGGCATGGGCATGTCAGGCACCTCCCTGGAGGGGGATGGCGGCGACGAGGCGGTCGGCGGGTCCGCCCAGCCTCGGCCGGTAGTCGAGTACGACCTCCAGCCGGTCGGGGGCATCGGGCGCGGGGCCGGCGTCGACCGCGAGCACCACGACGCGCGGCTCGAACCGCTGCACCGCGCGCCGGACGTAGTGGATGGCGAGGCCTGCCGTCGTGTCGTCACCCGGCGAGAAGACGAGCTTCGCGAGGTCGCAGCCGTAGTCGGGGCGCATCACGCGCTCGCCCGGAGTCGTCGACAGCAGCAGCATGAGCGACTGCCGCACAGCGTCGGCGCCGTGCACGAGGTCGACGCGGCCGGTCGGCGCGATCGTGACGCCACTGAGCCCGTCGTCGAAGTCGGGGTGTCCGAAGCGCCACCCCGTCGAGACCGGGGGCGTGCGCCGCGTCGGAGCCTGCGGGGTCATGGCGCCTCCTTCACGAGCACCTGGCCGGGATGCTCCACCTCGTACGACACCCCGCCCTGCGGCGTGCCGTCGGTGAGACCCGACAGGTCGGCGCGGACGACCGGGCGACCCGCGATGGTGACGAAGCCCGACCGGCCCTTCTTCACATCGACCGTCTCGGTGCATGGCTTGATGTTGATGCTGACGTTCGGGCAGCCCTTCACGGGGCGTCCGATCGGGTCGTCGCCCGTGACGACCGGCCGGCCGCCGACGAAGACGAACTCCTCGGGCGCGACGACCTGGACCCTGCCGAGCTTGTGCGCGCATCTCAGATCCGCGTCGATCGTCAGCCAGTACCACATCACGCCTGCTCCATCTCGATGCGCTTCGCGCGCAGCGTCAAGGTCCGTCCGGGCGCCTCCACCACGAGGTCGCCGGCGGCGTGCACGACGATGCCGTCCTCCGTCAGCTCGACGCGGCTCCCGCCGCTGTTCGCCGCGGCGACCGCGTCGCCGTCGGCGCTGAGACGCAGCGACTGCCCGGTGGGCAGGCGCAGGCCGTAGACCCCGACCGCGCCGTCGACGACGCCCACGCCCGGCTCGCCGCCGTCGGACGAGCGCAGGCCTCCGAGCACGACGCCGCGCCCGGCATCCCACGCGTCGTGGGCCACCACGACGTGGTCGCCCACGTCCGGCTGCAGTGCGAGCCCCTTGGACTCGCCGGCGCCGAGCGCGAGCACCGGCAGCCACTCGCTCTCGAGGCCGTCGTAGGCGGGCAGCGTCACGCGAACCCGGCCGCGGCCTTCCGGATCGTCGATGCGCAGCACCTCGCCGACGGTGACCGCCGCCTCGCTTCTCGACCACGGCCGCCCGGCCACGCTCCGCAGTTGGAGGTGCTCGGGCGGGTGCGACGAGACCGTGCACGTGTAGCCGCCGACCGTGTCGATCACGTGGTCCGCGGCGAGCAGCAGAAAGCTCGCCGACGCGTCGGGCGTCAGCCCGGCGACCGTGAGGACGGTCCCGGGCGCGAGCGCCGGGTCGCCTTCGACGACGGCACGGATGCCGCGACTCGCGGCCTCCTCGTCGGCGGCGAGTCCCCGCGCCAGCGCGTCGGCGTGGTCCACCCCGGCGGTCAGGCTCCCGCCGAGGACGCCCTCCCGCGCCTCGGCATCGTCGACCGCGGCATCGGCGGATCCTCCCGCGACCTCCCCCGTCACCGGATCCCAGCCGAGCACCCGCCACCCCGAGCGATGCGCGAGCGCGCTCGTCGTCACGACGGCCTCGACGAGGTCCCGGCCGTACGCCGCGGTCGCCTCGCGCCCGGTCCCGGCCCTGTCGAACAGGCGCAGCGTGCTGCCGGCGGCGTCGATCTGCCACCACAGGCCGGCACGTCGCGTCGCGTGCGTGAGCAGGTCGAGCGCCGTTCGGCCGTCCTGCAGCAGTCGCGGCATCCGCGGTCCTTCGTCGGGCGCCTGCACGTCGAGGCCCGCCGGCGCGACGAGGTCGCGCGCCAGCTCGGCGACCGACACGTCCACGAAGGCCCGCATCCTCGAGTCGGCGCGCAGCCGGTGCGCGGCGTCCTGGCATCGCGCGGTCAGCAGCATCGTCCCGTCGGGCCGGAAGGCGCGCTCGAGCACGACGACGTCACCCGTGAAGAGCGGCTCGGCGAAGCCGTCGACGCCGACTTCGACATCGACTCCCGGTGCGAGGAGCCGCTCGAGCTCGGCAGCGCCCGCGGGATCGTCGAACGTGACCGCGCAGACGGCGGGCGCGCTCGCCTCGCGGCGCACGCGGACGGTCGTGAGCATGCCGACGCCGACAGGATCGACCTCGGCGCCCGCGACGCGCAGCCGCACGCCCGGCATCTGCGCCGGGGCGGGCGCGGGCAGCACGACCGGGAGGCTCATCTCGCGTCCTCCGGTCGAGCGAGGTCCTCGGGCGCCGCCGGGATGATGAGGTCACGCCCGGGCTCGGGCCAGATGACGTCGTCGAGCACGTTCACGTCGGCGATCCAGCGCCACAGGGCGGAGCGTCCGCCGAAGTAGCGCGCGGCCAGCTCCGGCAGCGTCTCGCCGCCGGCCGCGTCGCCGTTCTCGTCGGCGCCGGCCCCGACGACGGCGTGGACCGCGGCGGGCTCGGCCGCCGCGGCGACGGCGGCCGCGGCATCCGGAATCCGCACTGCCGGAGCGGTCTCGGGTGCCGGCGGATTCGGATCGGGCACGCGCACGAGGCGCATCGACAGCCACGACCGGCCCGGGGTGCCGCTCGCGTCGAACTTCTCGAACCGCTCGGACAGCGACTCCACGACCGCGAGCATGTTCCAGCCCTTGCCGAGCACCATGCGCACGTGCGGCGCGCCGCGCCCGGCGAGGTCGGTGTTCTCGGCGAGCTGCCACAGCGGCCGCGTGTAGTCGCGCACGTCGCGACGCCGCGGGCGCAGCGGCGGCGCGGGCGCGACCGCGGCGTCGGTCGTCGCGGTGCCGGGAGGAGACGGCGTCGGCACGAGCGGCTGCGGAACGAGGTCGACGTCGAACAGCAGCTGAAGGTCGAGCTCGGTGCGGCCGCCGCCGGTGTGCAGCAGCGGCGCGTCGCTCAGCCCCTGACCCGAGACGATGCCCGAGCCGCTGCGACGCGGCGCGAGTCCGGCCGAGCGCCGATGCACGATGTGCTCGGGGTTGAGCATGCACGAGATCCGCTCGCCGGTCTCCTCGACGATGAACGCGACGCGTTCCATCAGATCCTCCGCTGCTCCTCGACGAGGGCGTCACGGGCGACGATCGTGCTCCACGCGAGCCTTCCGGCGCTGCGGTCGTCGCGGTCGTCGCGCGGTTCCGGCAGATCGGGCCATCGTCCTGCGGTGGCGAGATGTGGCCGAGGTGCGCGCGGCCGCGCCGCGGTCACGGTCGCATGCGGCCGCGGCGAGCCGGCCGTGCCCGGGGGCTCGACGGCAAGCCCGGCGTCCGGGCGGCCGGGCTCGCGAAGCACGGCGGTCGCGTCGTCGCGAGGTGCCCCGGTGGCGGGCGGTGTCCACGGATGCCGCAGTCCCGGCTCCTCGCGGACGACCGATGCCTCCTCGGTCATCGGCGTCGGCGGTGCGGTGGGGACCGGTGAAAGACGGCCATCGTCCGGGCTGCCCGCGGTGGGCGGCGTGGCGTGGCCCACCGGCGGCGGTGCGGCGGAATCGCCGTCGTGCACGCGAACGGATGCCGCGGCCGGGCCCGCAGGCGAGGTCATCTGCTCAGGCGACCGATGCCCCGACGAGGCCCGGGCGCTCGTCGCCTCGGGCGCGCGGAAGCTCACGCGCGGCGGCGGCGACGCACTCGCGTCCTCGTCCCCCGCCACCGGCCCCTCGGCTGCCCTCGCAGCACCGGCGTTCGAGTGGCGCAACACGCGGGGTCGGGGTGGCGACGCCGCGTGTCGCGACCCGCGAGCGTCGCTCGGCGTCGGTTCCGCTTCCGCGGCGGGTCCGTCGGGTCCGTCGGCCCTGGCGCCGTCGGGGCCGTCGGCCCCGGCATCCGTCGCCGTCGCGCCGGCGTTCGAGTGGCGCAACACGCGGGGTCGAGGTGGCGACGCCGCGTGTCGCGACCCGCGAGCCTCCGGATGCCCGGCGCGCGACGGATCGTCCACGTCGATCGCGAACCACTCCGGGTCGTGTGCCGCGACGTACGCGGCGAGCCCGGAGTCGGCCTCGGCCAGCCGCGGATCATCCGGCGGCGGCGGGCCGTCCCGGAGCACGCGCCAGGCCTCGGCGAGCGCCGCCGTCACGCGCCGCGCGAACCCGGCGACTCCTCGCCGGGGAGCGGATCGGCGGCTGTCAGGCATCGCGCGCCCCGACCCTCTCGATCGACTCGTACTTCAGCGCGAACTCCTGGACGTAGACCTCGCGCGCGGTCGCGCGCAGGGTGGCTCCGGACCATCGAACCGGGAGGGCGTCGAACAGGTCCCACTGCACGACCGGCGTCGTGCCCCGCGAGTCGAGCAGGATGATCGAGACCGGCAGCCGCCGGATCTCGCCCGCCGCGGTCGCCATGAACCAGTCCCACAGCTCCGTCGAGCGGGTAAGGCCCTGCTTCAACGAGATCTCGCCGTGTGTCGTGATCGTCGGGATGTGGTGCACGACCTGCGACTGCCCGGCCTCGCGGTACTCGACCGTGTCGATCGAGACCTGTGGCGCCGAGCATTCGGTGAAGTGTCCCACCGCCATCCCACTGATCATGAGTTTGAAGTTGTAGACCCCGAACGGGTCGACCCATTGGCTCTTCGCGGCCGCCGTCCCTGTGGCCGCCGATGCGTCGCTCACTGTGCTTCCTCTCCTGCGGCGGCCGTGTACTGGCTCACCTTGAACACGATGAATTCGGCAGGCTTGACCGGCGCCATGCCGATGAGGGCCGTCACGATGCCGGCGTCGATGTTCTCCTGCGGATTCGTCTCGGCGTCGCACTTGACGAAGAACGCCTCGCGCTCGGTCGCGCCCATCAGGGCTCCGTCGCGCCACAGCCGGCGCAGGAACCCGCGCACGTCACGTCGGATGGCGTTCCACAGCACCTGATCGTTGGGCTCGAAGACGACCCACCCGGTGCCCTGCTGGATCGACTCCTCGGCGAACGCGAAGAGGCGGCGCACCGGCAGGTAGCGCCACTCGCTGGCGCTGCCGGCGAGCGTGCGCGCGCCCCAGATCTTGATGCTGCCGTGGATGTTGCGGATGGCGTTGATCCCGGCGCTGTTGAGCAGTCCCTGCTCGCTCGGCGTGAACGCGCGAGTGAGATCGAGCGCACCGCGCACCGTCTCGTTCGCGGGGGCCTTGTGCACGCCGCGGCTGCCGTCGGTGCGCGCCCACACTCCGGCGACATGCCCGGACGGCGGTGCCTCGACGAGGGTTCCGGTGAGCGGGTCGACCACAGAGATCCAAGGGACGTACTCCGCTCCCCATTCCGACGCGCGGGCCATCCCGCCCCCGGGACCTCCACTGCCACCGCCGCGTCGCGGGGTCGGTGCGGGCGGCGGGGGCGCCGATCCCTCCTCGCCCTCCCCGGTCGACTCCTCCGACCCCGCCGATGACCCCGAGGGCGAACTCGAGGACGAACTCGACGACGCGCTCGCCGCCGATGGTGTCGACATCGTCGCGGGCCGGATGAGGTCGTTCAGGTCGTCGACGTGCGCGGGCCCGTCGAGAACGGCGACGCGGTCTCTCATGAGCTCGCAGTGGCTCAGCACGGCGTCGTAGGACGCGGCATCCGTCATGCCGGGCGCAGCGACGATCGCGATCTCGTCGATGTGCTCGAGAGCCGAGATGCCGGGCTCGCCGGGTGTGCCCCCGACGGTGCCGTCGGGCCCGACGTTGAGGACGTAGCAGCGCTGGCCTCCGTTGAGGAAGAAGCCGTGCACCGCCAGCGTCAGCGGCGTGCTGGGGCCCTCCGTCCCGAAGATGCTGGTGTACTGCGTCCAGTTGTTGACGGACGTGGGGACGCCTCTCGGCGCCTCGTCGTCGTCGACGAACCCCACGAAGGCGGCGATCTCGGTGCCGACCCCTTCGATCGGGCGTGCACCGCCCATGAGTTCTTCGACGTAGACGCCCGGTGTCAGATATTGGGGCATGTCGAGCCTTTCTCGGCGTTATCCAGTGGGAACGGGGACCCGCAGGTCTCCGAGGTCGCCCGCGGCACCCAGGGCGGATGCCGCGAGCCGAAGCTGCACCGACGCGCCACGCGCCGTGATGCTCACCGTGAGCTCGTCGGATGCCGTGGCAAGAGGCATCCGGAACCGTCCGCGGTGGTCGGTCGTCGCCGGCGGGCCGTCGGCCTCGGCCAGCGACACGCGGGCCGCCGAGATCGGCCGCCCGTCCGGCCACACGACCCGACCCGTGACCATCCGCAGCGGCACGAACGTCCGCCGCAGGGGTTCGCGCACGAGAGGTGCCGGGTCGCGCTCGATGACGCGCCGCACCGGCACTCGCAGCACGATCGCGGGCACCGGCGGCTGCCCGAGGGCGCGCCACAGGTCGAGGCCGGGCGCGTCGGACGCGATCGCCCAGTCGTTCTCGCTCTGCGCCGCGAGCGCGAGGTCGCTCGTCGCCGCGGCAGCCTCGCTCGCGGTGGGGGCGATGACGGTCACGAGCAGGTCGAGTAGGAGCTCGGCGCTGCTCACCTGTCGCAGCACGGGACCGGATGCCGCAGCAACGGCGAGCGCCAGCGGCCGGAGCACGACGGCGCTCGCACCCTCGTCGCCCGCGTCCCAGTCGTCGACGACCTTCAGGCCGGTCACGTCCTGCGCCCACGCGCGGACGGGAGCGAGGGCCAGCTGGTAGTCCTGGCCGACGTCATCCCTGCGAGTCATGGGTCCGCACCTCTCCGTACACCTGGAAGAGCACCGAGGTCCTCGCGCAGATACCTTCGCGCGCTACTCGCCGCGAGCCCACACCGTCGTGTCGACGACGTGCAGGCCGGTCGCCGGCTCGCTCGGCTGGAACGCCATGAGCGCACGGCGTTCCTGATCGGTGAAGCGCACGCACACGAAGGTCTCGGCCTCGGCCGGGATCGTGATCGGCTCGCCGGTCGTGTAGTCCAGCGCGCTCTCGCACGCCTCGAAGGTCGGATCGTCGACGACGGCGAGCGACGCGTTGCCGTAGCCGACGACGCTCAGGAACCCGGTGCCGTGCAACGCGCCCGAGAAGTACAGGTCGGCGATCTCGAACTCGACCGAGTAGTCCACCGCGCGCTCGCCGTCCAGGTCGTACGACAGGTTGCCGAACGCGGGGAACGAGTACTGGGCGAACACGTCGTGCGTGCTCGTGGGCGTGGGCGTGGGGTCCGGCTGCGGATCGGGACGCGTCAGCAGCCACACCGCCGCACCGGCGCCGATGAGCAGGACGAGTGCCACCGCGGCGACGATCACGATCCACCACGGGAACTTCCGCCGGCGAGCGGCGGGCACCGTCAGCGCGACCGTCGGACCGGGCACCACCTGGTCGGGGGCCTCCTCGAGCGCCGCCCCGACGGTGAACGAGTACCCGCCCGGCGTGACCTCGCCCGGCACGCTCACTGCGACGTCGACCGTGGCCGTGCCCGCCAGCGGCAGCGCCCGCTCCGGGCCGCCCTCGATCGTGAACCACGAGGCATCGGCCCCCGCCCCCGGCATCACGAGCAGCCGAGCGCGCACGGGACGCCCCGACACGTTCGACACCGTGAACGACCCCGTCCCGGTGCGCGCGGGGTCCAGGGCCACCTGCGTCGGACCCGCGACCGCGAAGGGCGGCGCGCCCGAGGCCGTCGGCCCCTCCGGACCGAATCCGTCACCGGATGCGACACCCATGGCAGACCTCCTCGACTCGTGCTCGCACTCCCCGCATGATCACTCCCACACCGTCACGGCGATCGTCCTGGTCTGGTCGGCCCCGGTCGCGCCGATCTCGAGCAGGCCCGCGTGGCCCTCGCTCGTGAAGACGCACACGAACGTGGTCGCCGCGGCGTCCGCGATGTCGACCGACTCCTGAAGGAACACCTCGCGGCACACCTCGAAGCGAGGGTCGTCGACGATCGCGACGCCGCGCATCAGGCCGAAGACCGTCGTCGGACGATCGAACGGCACGACGTTCAGGTCGGCGTCGAAGATGGTGAGGTCCTGCACGCCGTCGAGGTCGAGATCAAGATCCAGCGGCGAGAACTCCATGAGCAGCTCATCGGTGCGCAGCACCGGCGGACCGGTGTCGGCCGGGGTCGGTTCGGGCTGCGGGCCGGGGCGCGTGAGGATCCAGATCAGGATGCCGCCGCCGACGAGGAGCAGGAGGGCCACGGCGGCGACGATCACGATCCACCACGGGAACCTCCGGGGCTGCGCGGCCGGCACCGTGAGGGCAACGGTCGGACCGGGCACGACCTGGTCGGGGGCCTCCTCGAGCGCAGCGCCGACGGTGAACGAGTACGCGCCCGCCGCGACATCGCCCGGCACGGTCACCGCGACCTCGACGGTCGCCGTGCCGGCCAGGGGCAGCGCGCGCTCGGGGCCTCCGCCGATCGCGAACCACGAGGCATCCGCCCCCGCCCCCGGCGTCACGAGCAGCCGCGCCCGCACCGGGCGCCCCGTCACGTTCGACACCGTGAACGACCCCGCCCCGCTGCGCGATGCGTCGAGCGCGAGCTGCGTCGGACCGGCCACCGCGAACGGCGGTGCCCCCGAAGCCGCGACGCCCGTCGGACCGAACTGATCGCCCGGGGTCATCGCGGGCCGTCCCGTCCCGGATCAGGTGTCGCGGATGCTCTCACACAATGAGGGAACGTGCGGCCGTCCGGCTGATACACGGGCCGGACGCGAGCTCACGGCGCCTCGGGCGCCCGGGCTCCGGCGATCGAGAGCCTCGTGACGGCCGTGGCGAGGCCGTCGGACGCGATCGTGACCGTCGCCGCGCCAGGACCGGTGGGTCGCACGATCGCGAGCGCCCGGCCGCCGAACGTCGTCACGGCGGGGCCTGCGAACGACTCCTCCGTCCGGATGCGCCCGGTGCCGAGCCCGGCGAGCTCGGCGTCGCCCTCGACCGTCACGGTCACGAGCCGATCGGCGTCGCCGGGCACGATGCCGTCGGCGTCGGTGAGCGCGATGCCGACGAAGCCGAGCCCGTCCTCGGCGATCTCGGGCTCTTCGGCGATCGCGGTGAGCCCGAGCCGGCCCGCGGTCCGCAGCGCGGTGCGGCCGATCTCCCGCCCACCGCTTCGGGCGACGGCGACGAGCTCGCCCGGGTGGTACCGCGTCTCGAAGCGTGCGCGGAACTCCTTCTCGGCGCCCACGGCGGCGACCCCGATCACGCGGTCGTCGAGCCGCAGCTCCACCTCCTCGGCCGCCGCGTACACGTCGACCGTGACGGGCGCGCCGGGCTCGGCATCCCACGTCCACGACGACACCGAGTCGTCCCACGACCAGGGCGTCGTGGCCGTCGGCCGGCCGTGGTGCTGCGGCGGATGGACTGCGAGGTACGGCTCCGTCCTCAGCCCGAAGACGATCTCGCGGTAGTACGACACCGGCCGGCGGTGACCGGTGATGTCGATGTCTCCGCAACCGGCGAGCAGGTGCGGGTACGGTCCGGCCGTGCCGGTGGGCTGGTATCCCTCCTCGTCGGGGTGGTCGACGCGGCCGATCCCCGCCTCTCCGAGGTAGTCCCAGCCGGTCCACGTGAAGTCGCCGATGACGTGGCTCAGGCTCTCGACGAGCGCCCACAACTTCTCGATGCGCGACGGGAAGGTCTCGGATCCGACGATCACGCGGTCCGGGAAGAGCTCGCGATCGAGCTCGTAACGGGACTCGGCGTAGTTGAACCCGACGATGTCGAGCACGGCCGCCGACTCCTCGGTCGAGGTCGTCACGAGCTCCGACGCGTTCGCGCGGGCCATCACGTCGCCCATCGCCGCCATCATGGTGTTCGGATCGGAGCCGGCCGCGTCGGCGCCCTCGCCGGTGTCGGCCTCCCTCATCCGGTCCAGGTTCGCGATGATGCCGTTGATGCCGTTGGTGACGAACCGCGTGTCGTCGCGCTCGCGGACGGCCTCGGCGAGGCGCCGGCTCCAGGCGGAGCCCGCCGGCGTCGCGAGCTCGAGGATCTCGTTGCCGATCGAGTACATGATCACGCTCGGATGGTTGAAGTCCTTGGCGACCATCGCCTCGACGTCGTGCCGCCACCGCGCTGCGAAGCCCGGGGCGGCATCGAAGGCGACCTTCGAGCGGGTCCAGGTGTCGGTCAGCTCGTCCATCACCAGCATGCCGTGCCGGTCGCACGCGTCGAGCATCGCGCGGCTCATCGGGTTGTGCGCGCTGCGCAGCGCGTTGAAGCCGGCGGCCTTGAGCAGGCGCACGCGCCGGTCCTCGGCGTCGGCGAACGTCGCCGCGCCGAGCGGTCCGCTGTCGTGGTGCACGCAGGCGCCGCGCAGCTTCACCGTCTCGCCGTTGATGCGCAAGCCGCGGCGCGCATCGACCTGCAGACGACGGATGCCGAAGGCCACGGCATCCGTGTCGATCGCGTGTCCGCCGTCATCGGCGAGAGTCGTCTGCACGCGATAGAGGGAGGGCGTCGCGTCGCTCCACAGCGCCGGGTCGCCGACCGCCAGGCGCAAGCGCGCGACGGCGTCCGAGCCGGGCAGCACCGTCACCGGCGACGTCCCCGCGGCGACCTCGGAGCCGTCCGGCCCCTCCACCACCCAGTCGAGCCGCAGGGTTCGAGTGTGCCGCGAGCCGTTGCGCACCGTCGTCGCGACGCGCACGACGGCGCGGTCGGCGTCGATGTCGGGCGTCGTCACGCGGGTGCCGTCGAGCGGGATGTGCACCGGATCGGCGACCACGAGATGCACCGGCCGGTAGATTCCCGCTCCGGAATACCACCGGCTGTCGCGGTGCGCCCGCGCTTCGACGGTGATCCGGTTCGGCTCGCCGTAGCGCAGATAGGGGTCGAGCACGGCCTCGAACGCGTTGTAGCCGTTCGGCTCGTGCACGACCGCGTCGCCGCCCACGAAGACGACCGCGTCACGGTAGACGCCCTCGAACTCGAGCCGCACCGTCTTGTCGCGCCACTCCTCCGGCACGTCGAACGTCTTGGCGTACTCGAACACTCCCCCCGGCACGTAGCCGGTGTGCACGCCCTGGTCGCTGTCGGCCGAGCGGGCCAGGTCGCGCACGGCATCGTGGGGCAGGCGCACGGGCTTCGGCGCGGACTCCGGGGTCGGCGCCTCGAACGCGCCGAGCTTGGGGCCGACCGTCCATCCGTCGAGGAACGGCGCGCGGATCACGCGTCCTGCTCGGAGACGTCGACGGATGCCGCTTCCTCCGACCGCGCGTCGAGCACCTGTTCGAGGCCGACGAGGTCGAATCCGCTGATCATCGCGCGGAACGCCTCGGCGAGCGCCTCCGCCATATCCGTGGACGCGGGATCGAGCAGCCACTGCACCTGCAGGCCGTCCATGAGGGCGATCGTCGCGACGGCGGCACGGCCCGGGTCCACCCCCGGCATCAGACGCCCCGCGTCGGCGACGCGCTGGAAGGAATCGGTCACACTCTCGCGTACGGACTCGTACCGGTTCACGAAGTAGGGATGCGCGGGGTGCGTCGGCGAGGTCGCCTCCGCCGAAAGCGTGCAGTACAGCTCGACGACCCCGGGGATGGACGCGTTGTAGCGGGCCAGGGTGACGAGACCGCGGAGCGCCTCGACGCCGTCCGGCATGTCGAAGTCGACGAGCCGGCGAGCCAGGTCGTCGCGGTGGTCGAGCACGGCCAGCAGCAGCGCGCTCTTGCTGCGGAAGTGGTGGAGCAGCCCGGCCTCGCTCATGCCGACGCGCTCGGCGACCTCTCGCAGAGAGCCGGCGCGGTAGCCGGACTCCGCGAACACCTCCAGGGCGGCATCCAGGATCGCCGTGCGCGTGGCCGCGGACTTCGCGTACTCGCCGCGCGGCTTGCCTCTCTTCGTGGGAGCGGTCCCCTTCCGCGCTGCGGCGGAGGTTGTCTCGGTCATCGTCTCACCGTATCCCCGGGTCGTCTCGCGCACCTCCTTCGGTGCCCGCCGGGATCCTTCCTCTCCGTTCTATAACGAATTCCGAGTCGTCGCTAGCTTTTTGCGTCAAAAACCTAGCGCGTCCTCGAAATTGGTGTTAGCGTCAGCCCGCAGTAGGCGATCCGCAGGGGCATCGCCGCAGATGAAGGGACCAAGGATGTTCCGTTGGAAGGCCACAGCAGCCACCATCGCGATCGCCGCTCTCGCCCTCACCGGCTGCGCCGGTGGCGGAGATGACGGATCGGGAGCGAGCGACTCCGGTCGCGCAGACCGACTCACCCTCACGGCGATCGTCGGCCCGACGAGCTACGACATCGGGCAGGGCGCCGAGTACGGCAACCGCAGCCCCTTCTTCCAGGCCGTCTTCGACACGCTGCTCCAGAAGAACGCGGAAGGCGAGATCGAGCCCTGGCTCGCGACCGACTGGGAGTACAACGACGACAACACGGTGCTCACCCTCACGCTCCGGGACGGCGTCGAGTTCACCGACGGCACGCCCCTCGACGCCGAGGCGGTCGTCGGCAGCCTCGAGCGCTTCCGCGACGGCACGTCGCCCCAGGCGGCCACGCTCGCCGGCAAGGAGTTCGCCGCGTCCGACGCCACCACCGTCACCATCACGCAGCCGGCGCCCGACCCCTCGCTCGTCAACCTGCTGTCGATCGCGCCGGGCCTGATCCAGGCGCCGTCGACCTTCGACGACCCCGACTCGGCGACCGAGCCGATCGGCTCGGGGCCGTATGTCCTCGACACGGCGGCGACCGTCACCGGCACGACCTACGTCTACACGGCGAACCCCGACTACTGGAACGCGGACGCGATCAAGTACGACAACCTCACGATCAACGTCATCGAGGACCCCACCGCGACGCTCAACGCCCTGAAGGCCGGCGAGGCCAACGGCGCGAAGATCGTGAACAACGACACGATCCCCGAGATCGAGGCATCCGGCTGGACGATCGAGTCGAACGAGCTCGACTTCCAGGGCCTGCTGCTGTTCGACCGGGCGGGCACCATGGCACCCGAGCTCGCCGACGTGCGCGTGCGCCAGGCGATCAACATGGCCTTCGACCGCAAGGCGCTGCTCCAGGCGCTGCAGGCGGGCTACGGCACCGTGACCGAGCAGGTCTTCCCCGAGACCTCGGTCGGCTATGACGACGCGCTCGACAGCACGTACGGATACGACCCCGAGGCAGCCAAGGACCTGCTCGCCGAGGCCGGCTACCCCGACGGCTTCACGCTGAACATGATGTCGACCCCGGCGTTCCAGACCACGTTCGACCTCGTCGCGCAGCAGCTCGCCGACATCGGGATCACGGTGAACTACACCGACCCCGGCACGGGCAACTTCATCACCGACATGCTCGCCCCGAAGTACCCGGCGACGTGGATGGCGCTGGAGCAGAACCCGGACTGGCAGCTGATCAACTTCATGATCGCGCCCGACGCGACGTTCAACCCGTTCCACTCCGAGGACCCGCAGGTCGACGAGTACATCACGACCATCCAGATGGGCACCCAGGACGAGGCCGACCAGGCGACCAAGGACCTCAACGCCTGGATCGTCGAGAACGCGTGGTTCGCGCCCTTCTACCGGGTGCAGGGCACCTACGCGGTCGACGCGAACACGAACCTCGAGTTCTGGCCGACCAACGCCTACCCGTCGATCTTCGGCTTCTCGCCGAAGAACTGAAGCCTCGCCCCGCCCGCGCCGAGTGCGCGGGCGGGGCGACACCACCCACGGGAATCGACATGCTTGCATTCATCCTCCGGCGCGTCCTGTCGGGCGTCGTCCTCATCGCGGTGATCTCGTTCCTCGCCTACGTCCTGCTCTACGTCAGCGGCGGCGACATCGCGCGGCGCATCCTCGGCGAGAACGCCACCGCCGACACGGTCGCCAAGAAGACCGAAGAGCTCGGGCTCGACCGGCCGCTGCTGGCGCAATACGGGGAGTGGGTCGTCTCGGCGTTCTCGGGCGACCTCGGCCGCAGCTGGTTCACCGGCGAGCTCGTCGCGACCAGCGTCAGCACCCGCCTCGCCGTCACCCTCTCCATCGTCATCGGCGCGACCGTCGTCTCGGCGATCGTCGCCGTCGTGCTCGGCGTCCTCGCCGCCCGCCGCGGCGGCGCCGTCGACGGCAGCGTCCAGGTGATCTCCCTCATCGGCTTCGCGATCCCGGGCTTCCTCATCGCCCTCGGCCTGGTGCTCGTGTTCGCGATCAACCTGGGCTGGTTCAAGGCCACCGGCTATGTGCCGGCGACGACCTCCCTCACCGGCTGGCTCTCTTCGGTGACGCTGCCGATCGTCGCGCTGTCGATCGGCGCCATCGCCGCCGTCTCGCAACAGGTCCGCGGCTCGGTCATCGACGCGATGTCGCGGGACTACGTCCGAACGCTCCGCTCGCGCGGGCTCAGCACCGGGTCGGTCGTCTACCGCCACGTGCTGCGAAACGCCGGCGGGCCCGCGCTCGCGGTGCTGGCCGTGCAGTTCATCGGCCTCCTCGGCGGCGCCGTCATCGTCGAGCAGGTCTTCGCCATCCCCGGCATGGGCCAGCTCACCGTCCGTGCCACGACGCTCGGCGACATCCCCGTGGTGATGGGGGTGGTGATCGCGTTCGCGGTCATCGTCGTCGTGGTGAACCTGCTCATCGATCTCGCCCAGGCGGCGCTGAACCCGAAGGTGCGACTCTCATGACCGCCATCGATGTCCCCCTCGACGTACCGGTCGCCCCGGTCCGCGTCTCGCTCTGGCGCCGCCTGCTGCGCCGTCCGCTCGGCCTCGCGTCGCTGCTCTTCCTCGCCCTGCTGATGGTCATCGCGATCGTCGGCCCGTGGCTGGCCCCGCAGGACGCGAACTACTCCGACATCCGCAACGTGCTGGCATCCCCCAGCGCCGAGCACCTCCTCGGCACCGACGGCAGCGGCCGCGACGTGTTCTCCCGACTGCTGGCGGCGACGCAGACGAGCGTGTTCGCCGCGCTGCTGGCGCTCGTCGTGGCGCTCATCCTGGGTGTGACCAGCGGACTCGTCGCCGGCTACTACCAGGGCTGGTTCAACAGCGCCGCCACGTGGGTCACGGAGCTCAACATGGCCCTTCCCGGGATCGTGGTGCTGCTCGCCGCCCGCGCGGTGCTCGGCCCCTCGGTGTGGATCTCGATGTTCATCTTCGGCATCCTGCTCGCCCCCGCGTTCTACCGCCTCGTCTACGCCTCGGTGACGGCGGTGCGCTCCGAGCTCTATGTCGACGCCGCGCGCGTGTCGGGCCTCAGCGACGCGCGCATCATCGGGCGCCATGTGCTGTCGGTCGTGCGCGCGCCGATCGTGATCCAGTGCGCGATCATCGCCGGCATCGCGATCGCGATCCAGTCGGGACTGGAGTTCCTCGGCCTCGGCGACATCGGGGTGCCCACGTGGGGGCAGATGCTCAACGACGGCTTCAAGAACATCTACAAGGAGCCCATCCTCATGCTGTGGCCCTCGCTGGCCATCGCCCTCACGTGCATCGCGCTGACGCTCCTGGCCAACGTGATGCGCGACGAGATCGAGCGGACCGTGTCGGTGCGCCGCAAGCGGCGCCGGGCGGTCGCGACGGCGACCGGGTCGATCGCGGCCGTGACCACCGCCGTCTCGACCGGCGGCGGCGACATCGTCGACCTCGACGAGCCGCCCGTCTACGAGAGCGCCGGCGTCATCGTCCACGAAGACGACGACCGCAGCAAGGCGTCGGTGAAGGTGCTCGAGGTGCGCGACCTGCGCGTCGGCTACGACCAGCCCGACGGATCGCACATCGAGGTCGTCCACGGGGTCTCGCTCGACATCCGCAAGGGCGAGGTCCACGGCCTCATCGGCGAGTCGGGCTCCGGCAAGTCGCAGACGGCGTTCGCCGTGCTGGGCCTGCTGCCCCGCGGCGGGCACGTCACGGGCGGGTCGATCCTCTACGAGGGGACCGAGCTCGCCGACGCCGACGAGCGCGCCTACGCGGGGGTGCGCGGCCGGCGCATCGGCTACATCCCGCAGGAGCCGATGTCGAACCTCGACCCCGCCTTCACGATCGGCAGCCAGCTCGTCGAGCCCCTGCGCAAGAACCTCGGGCTCTCGAAGAAGGCCGCCACCGACCGCTCCCTCGAGCTGCTGGACCGGGTCGGCATCCCGAACCCGAAGCGCACGTTCGACGCGTACCCGTTCGAGGTCTCGGGCGGCATGGCGCAGCGTGTTCTCATCGCGGGCGCCGTGTCGACCGATCCCGACCTCATCATCGCCGACGAGCCGACGACCGCCCTCGACGTGACGGTGCAGGCGGAGGTGCTCGATCTGCTGCGCGACCTCCAGGCCGAGCGGCACATGGCGATGCTGCTCGTGACGCACAACTTCGGTGTGGTCGCCGACCTGTGCGACCGGGTCTCGGTGATGCAGAACGGAAGGTTCGTCGAGCAGGGACCGGTGCGCGCCATCTTCCACGACGCACAGCATCCGTACACGCGAACGCTGCTGGACGCGATCCTCGACGAAGGCCCCGCGCGCGAGCCGCTGGCCATGAAGGGAGCACAGGCATGAGCACTGCGCAGCCGGGCACTCCGCTGCTCGACATCAAGGACCTCGTGGTCGAATATCCGGGCAAGGGCTTCCGGGCGCAGCCGTTCCGGGCGCTCAAGGGCGTCTCGCTCGACATCCTGCCCGGCGAGACCGTGGGCCTCGTCGGCGAATCCGGTTCGGGCAAGACGACGCTGGGTCGCGCGGCGCTGGGCCTGGCACCCGTCACCGAGGGCTCGATCGTCTACGACGGCCGCGACATCTCGCACCTCACCCGCCCGCAGCGCCGGTCGCTCAGCTCCGAGATCCAGGTCGTGTTCCAGGACCCGTACTCGTCGCTGAACCCGTCGATGACGGTCGAGCAGATCCTCACCGAGCCGCTGACGGCGGCGGGGCTCGCCACCGGCACGGCGAGGACGCGGGTGCGCGACCTCCTCGATCAGGTGGGGCTTCCCGCCGACGCACGCGACCGGCTCCCCCGCGAGTTCTCGGGCGGTCAGCGGCAGCGCGTCGCGATCGCGCGCGCCCTCGCGCTGCAGCCGCGGCTGATCGTCTGCGACGAGCCGGTCTCGGCACTGGACCTGTCGACCCAGGCTCGCGTGCTCGATCTGTTCATCGAGATCCAGGACCGCACCGGTGTCGCGTACCTCTTCGTGACGCACGACCTCGCCGTCGTCCGCCACATCAGCCACCGGGTGGCGGTGATGTACCGCGGCGAGATCGTCGAGACCGGCGACGCCGACCGCGTCACGTCGCGGCCCGAGCATCCCTACACGCAGCGGCTGTTCATGGCCGCGCCGGTGCCGGATCCCGACCGCCAGGAAGAGCGCCGCGTCGCCCGCCGCGCTCTGCTCGACGCCGAGGCGGCCGCCGACGCGGCATGACGAACCCGGATGCCGGGGCCCGTCCCTTCCTCGAAGGGCCGGGCCCCGCGACCTCCCCTGACCACCTGAGAGAGAACCGATCCCGATGACCGACACCGCCCTTCACCCCGCCACCGTCCAGCACCTCGTGCCGCTGCTGGACCGCCTGACCCTCGAGCGGAAGGCGGCCCTCGTGCAGGGCGCCGACTTCTGGACCACCATCGCGCTGCCTGAGATCGGCCTGCGCGCGATGACGCTCTCGGACGGTCCGGCGGGCGTGCGCGGACCCCGGTGGGACGAGCGCGAGCCGTCGCTCAACCTCCCGTCGGGCTCGGCTCTCGCCGCCTCGTGGGATGTCGACCTCGCCTACAGGTACGGCGCGGCCGCGGCATCCGAGGCCCGTCGCAAGGGCGTGGACGTCGTGCTCGGCCCGACCATCAACCTGCATCGCTCCCCCCTCGGCGGGCGTCACTTCGAGTGCTTCAGCGAAGACCCCGAGTTGAGCGCGGAACTCGCGGCCGCATATGTCCGGGGCCTTCAAGACAACGGCGTCGCCGCCACCCCCAAGCACTACGTGGCGAACGACTCCGAGACCGACCGCTTCACCGTCGACGTCCGCGTCGACGAGCGCGCGCTGCGCGAGCTCTACCTCGCGCCGTTCGAGCGGGCCGTCGAGGCGGGCGCCTGGGCGATCATGAGCGCCTACAACGCGGTGGACGGCGTCACGATGACCGAGAACGACCTGCTCGAGACGCCCCTCAACTCGGAGTGGGGCTTCGACGGCGTCGTCGTGAGCGACTGGACGGCCGTCCGGTCGCTGGGCTCGGTGCCCGCCGCGCAGGACCTCGCCATGCCCGGCCCCGCACCGGCGTGGGCAGAACTGGCCGAGGCGATCCGCGACGGGCGCCTGAACGAGGCCGACCTCGACCGCAAGGTGCTCCGCATCCTGCTGCTCGCCGAGCGCGTCGGCGCACTGGGCGACGCGACCGCGGTCGAGCCGGCCGCCGTGGACGGCCCCGCGTTCGCCCGTGAGGCGGCGACCCTGGGCACGGTGCTGCTGCGCAACGAAGGCGCCCTGCCGTGGGATGCCGCGACCCTGGGCCGCATCGCGGTCATCGGCCAGAACGCACGCGAGGCGAGGACCCAGGGCGGCGGCAGCGCGACGGTGATCCCCGAGGCCGTGGTCTCACCCCTCGACGCGATCCGCGCGGCGATGCCGGATGCCGACGTGCGGTACGAGATCGGCGCAGTGGTGCAGGAGGGCGTCGCCGAGATCCCGCTCGCGCAGCTGCGCAACCCCGCGACCGACGAGGCCGGCCTGCGCGTCGCGTTCCTCGACGCCGACGGCACCGAGCTCTTCGCCGAGAACCGCCGCTCGACGGCGCTGGTGTGGTTCGGCGGCGACGCGCCCATCGCGCAGAGCGCCACCGTGGTGTTCGAGACGGTGTTCACGCCGGCGCAGACCGGCGACATCGAGCTGGGCTTCGCCGGCGCCAATCCGGCCAGGCTCTACGTCGACGGCACCCTCGTGCTGGAGGATGCGCCGGTGATCGAGGGCACCGACCTCGGCGCCGCCTTCCTCAATCCGCCGTCGGTGACGACGACGGTCGCCGTCGAAGCGGGCCGCGAGATCGCGATCCGCGTCGAGTTCGTCCGCGAGCTCCGGGGCGCCCTTTCCGGGGCCATGAGCGCGACGCTGGGCATCGCCCCCGAACGCACCGACCCCGACGAGCTCATCGCGCGCGCCGCGGCCGCGGCCGCGGCATCCGAGGTCGCCGTCGTCGTCGTCGGCACGAACTCGAAGGTCGAGTCGGAGGGGTACGACCGCGTCGACCTCGATCTTCCGGGCCGCCAGGACGACCTGGTGCGCGCCGTCGCGGCGACCGGCACGCCCACCATCGTGGTGGTCAACGCGGGCTCGCCCGTCGTGCTGCCCTGGGCGCGTGAGGTCGCCGCGATCGTGCAGGGCTACTTCGGCGGGCAGGAGTTCGGCCACGCGCTCGCCGACGTGCTGACGGGCGCCGCCGAGCCCGGCGGTCGCCTTCCCACCACGTGGCCGGCCGCGCTCGCCGACGTACCGGTCGCGGAGGTCGCGCCGACGGACGGGCTCCTCGAGTACGGCGAGGGGATCCACATCGGCTACCGGGCCTGGTTGCGGGCGGATGCCGAGCCGGCCTTCCCGTTCGGCCACGGTCTCGGCTACACGACGTGGTCGTGGGGTGCGGCACGTCGCATCGGCGACACGATCGAGGTGACGCTCGCGAACACCGGCGAGCGCGCCGGGAAGCAGGTCGTGCAGGTCTACGCCGAGCGGACCGGCTCCTCGGTGGAACGGCCGGCACGCTGGCTCGTCGGCTTCGCGACCGTTCACGCCGCCCCCGGCGAGCGCGTCACCGCGACGATCCCCGTCCCGACGCGGCGTCTCGCCCACTGGGACGGCGAGTGGGTGGTCGAGCCCGGCGTGTACGCGCTCCGGGCCGGCGCCTCGGTCGCCGACCTGCCTCTCACGCTCGAGTGGCACGTCGCAGGAGGCGCGGCATGAGCCTCGTCACCCTCACCGCCGAGCGGCTGCACGGCGCCGCCGACGCCCGGCTCGCCGATGTCGTCGCGCGCCTCGACAGCCACCTCGGCGCCGACCCGGATCTGTCGTTCCAGGTGGCGGCGTTCCACGACGGCGTGCCGGTGCTGGATGCCTGGGGCGGACCGCACCTGGGCGAGGACTCGGTCATCGTGCCCTACTCGGTGACCAAGAACACGATCGGCCTCGCGGTCGGGCTCCTGGTGGAGCGCGGCGAGCTCGACCTCGACGAGCGCGTCGCGCACTACTGGCCGGAGTTCGCCGCGAAGGGCAAGTTCCGCGTCACGGTGCGGCAGCTGCTCTCGCACCAGGCCGGGCTGCCGCAGGCCACGCCGTCACTGGGCTGGGACGAGCTGCTCGACCATCACGCGGCGGCGGAGCGCCTCGCGGCGAGCCGGCCGTTCTGGCATCCCGGCAGCGCGTTCGGCTACCACGCCATCACGATCGGCAACCTGGGCGACGAGCTGGTGTTCCGCGTCACCGGGCGAACCCTCCACGACTTCTACGAGCACGAGATCCGCCGTCCCCACGGGATCGACTTCTTCCTGGGGCTGCCCGCCGAGCACGAGCACCGTCGCGCCGACGTGCTGCCGATGATCCAGCCGGTGTCCGACACGACGGCCCGCGAGTACTCCGCGCTCGGCCCCGTCGTCTTCGCCTCGATGGCAGGCGACGTCGACCTCGGCAACTCCCCGCGCAGCTGGCGGTACGGGCACCCGGCCGGATCGGGCACGGGCACCGCGCGCGGCCTCGCCCGCCTGATGGCGGCGGCCGTCACCGGGGTCGAGGGCGCGGCGCCGTTCCTCAGCGCCGACACGGTCGAGCAGATCAGCCAGCAGCAGATCCGCGGGTACGACGAGGTGCTGCACCAGCAGGACCGCGCGCACGCGATCGTGTTCCAGAAGCCGTCGCAGCAGCTCGCGTTCGGCGGTCCTCGATCGTTCGGCCACGACGGTGCCGCCGGCGCGCTCGCGTGCGTCGACCCCGACACCGGCCTCGCCTTCGCGTGGACGATCGCGCGCGGCCCGTGGCCGGGCGGCGCCGACCCCCGGGCCGTCGCGCTCGCGCGCGAGCTCGGCATCCTGCTCTCCTCCTGACCTTCGAAGGAGACTCGTGACGACCCTGTACAACCCGCTCGTCGGCGGCTTCCACCCCGACCCCAGCATCGTCGCGGTGGACGGCGTGTACTACCTCGCGACCTCGACGTTCGAGTACCTGCCCGGCATCCCGATCCACCGGTCGACCGACTTCGAGACGTGGGAGCTCATCGGCCACGTCGCGACGCGGCCCGGGCAGCTGGCGGTCGAGGACGTGCCCACCGGCGGCGGCGCCTGGGCGCCGACGATCCGCCATCATGACGGCGTGTTCCATCTGGTCGTCACCGACGCGATGGGGCGGGGGATGCTGCACTTCACGGCGACGGATGCCGCGGGTCCGTGGAGCGACGGCGACCTGCTGCGCACGGCGGACGGCTCGGGGACGCTCGAGGGCATCGACCCCGACATCGCCTGGGACGCCGAGGGCACGTGCTACGTGACCTTCTCGGGGCTGCAGCTGAGCGGTGCGCTCGACCCGAACCAGCCGGCTCACCTCGGCATCCAGCAGGTGAAGGTCGACCTCGGCGAGCACCGGGCCCTCGAAGAGCCCCGCGCACTGTGGTCGGGCACCGGGCTGATGTTCCCCGAGGCGCCGCATCTCTACGAGGTCGAAGGCTGGTGGTACCTGATGATCGCCGAGGGCGGCACCGAGCGCGGGCACAGCATCTCGATCGCGCGCGCGGCATCCCCCGAGGGGCCGTTCGCCGGAGCGCCCGGCAACCCGCTCGTCTCGGCCCGCTCGACGCCACGCCCGGTCCAGAACACCGGGCACGGCGACCTCGTCGTCGGTCCCGGCGGTCAGTGGCTGTGCGTGCTGCTCGGTGTGCGCCCGCGCAGCGGCACGCGCGCGTTCTCGGCGCTCGGCCGTGAGACGTTCGTCACCCCGGTCACGTGGCACGACGGCTGGCCGGCGATCGACCCTGTGCTGCTCAATCCGCGTCCCGGCACGCGCACCGAGGTGACGTTCTCGCCGGACTCCGGCCTCGACGGCGAGTGGATCGCGGTGCGGGCGCTGCCCTCCGCCCACGCCGATCTCGGCTCCCGGCCCGGATGCCTCGTCCTGCACGCCGACGGCTCGCGCCTCGACGACCTCCGGCCCGTCTTCATCGGACGGCGGCAGGAGCACCTGAACAGCGCGGTCACCGTGCGGATGGACGTCTCGCGCGGAGCCGGCGGCGTCGCGGTCCGCTACGACGAGCGGTTCTCCGTGCAGCTCGAGGCGCGCCAGGGCGAGGTCGTCGCCCGCGCGGCGATCGGCGGCCTCGTGCAGGAGTGGCGGACGCCGTTCGCGGGGTCGGAGCTCGACCTGCACGTGGAGTCGCGCAAGCCCGCGCCCAGCGGCGGCCTCGCGACCACGAGCGACGAGTTCCACCTCGCCGCGACGATCGACGGCGTGCGCACCGAGCTCGCGGTCGTGGACGGGCGCTTCCTGTCGTCGGAGGTGACGGAGTCGTTCACCGGCCGCGTGATCGGCGTCTACGCGGTCGAGGGCGAGGTGGCCGTGTCGAGCTGGGTGGCCGAGGGCGACGACGAGTGACCGCGCGGCGCGCGCGCACACGTCTCAGCGGACGGTGAGGATCACCCGCTGGTAGCTCTTCAACGGCGCGGGGGCGTCGTCGACGGCCTCGGCGATGATGTGGATGGTCGCGCCGGCTGGAGCGTCCGCGGGCACCGACACCACGGCATCCGTCCCCCGCGCCTCCACCGGCACCTCGCCGACGTACGTGCCGGCGTCGTCGTATATCCACCAGCGCACGGTGACGGCGTCGCCGTCGGGATCGGTGACGGATGCCGCGAGCACGACCTGCTCGCCGGGGACGACGTCGCGGTCGATGCCGCCGTCGACCGTCAGCCGGGGGTGGTGGTTGGCCTCGGCGTAGGACGACACCGTCCATTGCAGGCGCGCGGCGAAGTCCGCTTGGACATCGGCGAACCAGCGCACCACGGAGCCCTCGTCGGCGGTGGGGCCGCCGTCCGTCCACTCGGCGCCGCCGGGCCGGAAAGCGGCGTCGACGAGTCCCCACGTGTCGGCCCCGTCGGGGGTCGGCTCGTACCGCCCGCCCCATCCGCCGTACGAGGGATGCTCGTGTGCGCGCAGCCCCGGAACCAGGAGGTTCAGCATGTTCGTGGTGTCGCCCTCGGAGATCCACTCGCCCGCGGGCTGCGGCTCCATCCACACCTGGTATCCCTGTGCCCGCAGCTCGTCGGCCGACAGGCCCGAGAGGTGGAAGTAGTCGGTCGGGTCGCCCGGCACCATCTGCCGCCCGTCACCCCACACGCGGTACAGGGCCCCGAGCGCACCGACGCTCGTGACGTTCTCGCGCAGCCACTCGGCGCTCAGCAGCCGCTGGTCGTCGGGGCGGACGGTCTTGCGGGCCAGGTAGCCCCACGCCAGCGTCGCGACCTCGATCACGCGGATGCCGGGCCAGACGTGCGCGATGTAGTCGTCGTACGTGCCGTCCTGCGAGGCGAACTTCGTGATGACCGCCTTGGCCGACACCGCCGCGTGGACGCTCTCCCACTCAGGGGTGCCGTGGAACCGCTCCTCGACCGACCTGAGCGCCCGGGCGACGGTGCTCGGCCCGGCCCACAGCTGGATGAACACCGGGCCGGGACGGTCGTCGAGCAGCACGTCGGCGATGAGCTGCGACCCCGGGGTCTCTGACGACATGTCGCCTTCGAAGTCGACGTTGCCCTCGCGGACGACCGCCCGGAGGGCTTCCGGCGCGGGGTAGCGCGGATCATGCTGTCGCAGCGTTCCGTACACGTCGCCGTACGCGTCGAGGACATCGTCGATGAAGCGCTCGCCGGGCGCCCACCGCCACGACGTCTGTGGCTCGACGTACTCGCGATCGGGAAGGAAGAAGGTCGTTCCCCGGCCGTCCCCCCGCCAGTGGAACCGGCTGGACGCATAGACGAGCCCGGCGACCTCGACCTCGTTGCTGTACAGCAGGAAGCGGATCATCGAGTTCAGGTCATCGAGCTCAGGGTCGGCGGTCACGATCGTCCGGGGGCGCGGGCTCGTCGACGCGGCGCGCTCGTGCGCGGTCATCGGGTCACCTCCCATGCGGCGGTCGCGGCATCCGTCGCCGTCTGCCACCGGCCGAACTCGGCGAGCTTGAGGTACAGGTCCTCGAACATCAGACGCGTGTCGACCCACGTGTACACGCGCATCGGTCGCGCGCCGGCGACGTCGACGTACCCGCCGTCGTCGCCGATCGCGGGCGTGGGCCGCGCCACGTACCGGCTCGACGCCGGGTCGGGCTCGAAGACCGACTGCAGTGCCGTCAGCAGGACGAGCGGGGAGTCCCCGAGCGCGTAGGTCTCGGCGGCGCCGCCGAGGTACGACGAGACCGCGCGCATGACCTCGGCGACCTCGTCGTAGAGGTAGCGGCCGAGCGGGCCGGCCGTGGCGACGCGCAGGCGCAGCTCGGCGTCCGACACGAGGCACTGCCGGTAGACGTCGCGCGGCACCTGCCAGACCGGGATCGCCGAATCGGCGAAGACGACCTGCGCGGCGGCCACGTCGATGAGGAGGTTGTACTCGATCGGCATCGCACCGGGCGGCGGCACCGCCAGACCCTCGTGTTCGCCGCCGCCGATCCAGACCAGCGTGAGGCGCTCGGCGATCCGCGGCTCTCGAAGCCACGCCGACGCGAGGTCGGTGAGTCCGCCGCCGGCGACGTAGAAGAGCGGGGTGGCGACGTCGTCGCGAAGCGCCTCGGCGATGATCGCGTCGACGGCCGGCGCAGGTCGGGGGGTGGCGCGGTCGCTCAGCGGCTCGTTCGCCCCCTCCACGATCGCGTCGGCCGACTCCAGGCCCATGCGGGCGAAGACGTCGCGCGCGACCGCGGCGGCGTTGGCGGCCTGCTGCTCGCCGGGATCGAACGGATCCCCCGGCCTGAGGTGCGAGGCGACCACCAGCCGCACGTCCACGCTCGGCGACAGCACGTGATGGACGAGCTGGTAGAGGTCGTCGGGATCGCCCGAGAAGTCGTTGTCGACGATGACGCGCGCCCGCGGGGCGCCGATCGGCGGGATGACCTGCCACGGCGTCTCGCCCAGCTTCCAGGTGCGGGCCGCGCGCACGGCCTCGGTTTCGGCCGGTGTCGGCACCCTCGTCATCGCGGCTCCTCCGTTGCAAGCGCCATCTTCGCGAAACTGTACCACCGGTTGACCAATTTCGCCCCGTCACTCTTCTCGCCTCTCGCCCTGAGTTGCACCCGGCGCCGGACGCGGCATCCGTCGCCCCCGACGTTGAGCGGAGGGTGTGGAGGTTGAGAAACCACGCAGAGGTTGAGACACCACCGCTGGGGTGGCTTCTCAACCTACGTGTGGTTTCTCAACCTCAACCGATGCGCCGCAAGCACCCCGAGTTGCACCCGGCGCGGGACGCGGCATCCGTCGCCACCGACGGTGAGCGGAGAGTGTGGAGGTTGAGAAACCACGCAGAGGTTGAGACACCACCGCTGGGGTGGCTTCTCAACCTACGTGTGGTTTCTCAACCTCAACCGGTGCGCCGCGAGCACCCCAAGCACAGAGCACAGAGCACAGAGCACAGCGCACAGAGCCACCCCGAGCACAACTCGCACCGGAGCACGGTCAGCGACCGCCGTGCCGAAACCGCCGGCGAGAGGGCGTCAGCGCCCAGCGGTCACGCGGCCGACTCTGAGGAGAGCCGGGCCGACGCGGTCGCCATGTGGACGGCCATGGCGGAGGCCGCGGCATCCGCGTCCCGGCTCTCCACGGCACGGAACACCGTCTCGTGCTCGTCGATCGCCAGGCGGGCGGCTGCCTCGTCGTGGACCGCCCGGTCTGCGTACACCTGCAGCAGCGACCGCACCACGTGCAGCATGTCGACGAGGGTGTCGTTGCCGGCGGCCGCCGCGAGCGCGTTGTGGAATTCGGCGTCGGCGTGGGCGAACGCCTTCAGATCGGCGACGGATGCCGACATCCGGCGCAGCGAGGCCGCCAGCTCAGCGATGTCACCGTCGGTCGCCCGGCCGGCGGCGAGTCGGGCGACGTAGATCTCCAGGCCCGAGCGCAGCTCGAGCAGCTCCTCGGTGTTCTTCTTGCCGATGAGCAGGCCCCACCGCAGCGTCTGCGGCAGCAGGTCGCTCGCGGTGCCGCGGAGGTAGGTCCCCGAGCCCGGCCGTACGTCGACGATGCCGAGGATCTCGAGCGCGGCGAGCGCCTCGCGCACGGCGGAGCGGCCGACACCCAGTGTGGCGGCGAGCTGGCGTTCGGGAGGCAGGCGGGTGCCGGCGTCGAGCGAGCCGCCCGTGAAGAGGTCCATGAGCCGCCGGGCGACTTCCGACACCGGGGTGCCCGCCGGAAGCGCGCCGAGCGCGGCAGTGATCTCGGCGGAGCGGTCATCCGGAAAGGCGGGCACGGGAACAACATACGACAGCCGCCTCGAAGAACAGTGGCAATCGGTCAACCGGTTCTTGCAATTGGTCAACCGGTTTGTCACAATGGTCGGCGGTAACCCCGTACATCTCGATCGCCGTCGACGAGCAGGAGTCAGCGTGGACAGTAAGCAGAGCACCGCCGAAGGGCCCTCGGTCGCCCGGTCGGCGATCCGGAAGGTCTCGATCCGGCTGGTGCCGTTCGTGGCACTGATGTTCTTCATCAACTACCTGGACCGCACCGCGATCGGATTCGCCGCCCCCAACGGCATGAACGACGACCTGGCGCTCAGCGCGGCTCAGTTCGGCTTCGCGTCGGGCGTCTTCTTCATCGGCTACATCCTGCTCGAGGTGCCGTCGAACCTGGCGCTGCACAAGTTCGGCGCCCGGCGCTGGCTCTCGCGCATCATGGTGAGCTGGGGCATCGTCGCGCTGCTGTTCACGTGGGTGCAGAACTTCGAGCAGCTCGTGATCCTGCGCTTCCTGCTCGGCGTCGCGGAGGCCGGCTTCTTCCCCGGCGCGATCCTCTTCCTCAGCCTGTGGGTGCCCGCGCAGTACCGCGGCCGCGTGCTGATGCTCTTCTACCTGGCGCAGCCGCTCACCACCGTCGTCGGCGCCCCGCTGGCGGGGTGGCTGATCCAGCAGCACGAGGTGTTCTTCGGGCTCGAGGGCTGGCGCTTCATGTTCTTCGGCGTCGCGATCCCCGCGATCGTGGTCGGCGTCATCGCGTGGTTCTACCTCAAGGACAAGCCCGCCGACGCGAAGTGGCTCACCCGCGACGAGCAGGTGTGGCTGACCGATGCGCTCGACCGTGAGAAGGCGGCTACGCAGCAGCAGGAGCACGGCCACGTCTCGGCCCGCTTCGCGTTCCAGAGCGGCCGCGTGTGGGTGCTCTCCTTCATCTACTTCGGCTTCATCTACGGCCTCTACGCCCTGGCGTTCTTCCTCCCCACGATCATCGAGGGCTTCCAGGAGCAGACCGGCCAGACCTTCGACACCCTTCAGAAGGGCCTGATCACCGCGATCCCGTACCTCCCGGCCGCGATCGTCATGTACTTCTGGTCGCGGGATGCCTCGAAGCGAGGCCTCAAGACGTGGCACATCGCCGTTCCCGCCATCGCCGGTGCCGTCAGCATCCCGCTCGCGCTGTTCGCCGGCTCGCCGGCCGCCACGATCGCCGTCATCACGGTCACGGCGTGCGCGATCTTCGCGGCGCTGCCGAACTTCTGGACGTTGCCGACGCGCTTCCTCACCGGCGCCGCCGCAGCCGCGGGCGTCGCGCTCATCAACACGATCGGCAACCTCGCCGGCTTCTCGGCCCCGTACGTGACGGGCGCGGTGCACGACTGGACCGGCGGGTACGAGATCCCGATGTTCATCGTGGGGTTCTTCATGCTGCTCTCGGCCGTGCTGATGGTGCTGCTGGCTCGCAGCAGCCGCATCAGCCCGGTGGACGTGGCAGAGGTCACGCCGCCGTCGCAGGTCGCTGTCGCCGTGAAGGACGTGCGATGACCCGACTGTGGAACGACCCCGCCGACTTCGCCGACGAGATGATCGCTGGCTTCGTCGCGGCGAACGGGCGCTCTGTGCGGCGCGTGACCGGTGGGGTGGTGCGCAGCACGACCTCCCCGGCCGGTCAGGTCGCGGTCGTCGTGGGCGGCGGCTCGGGCCACTATCCGGCGTTCGCGGGACTCGTGGGGCCGGGCCTCGCGCACGGCGCCGCGATGGGCAACCTGTTCGCGTCGCCGTCGGCGCAGCAGGTGTACGCGGTCGCGAAGGCCGCCGACAACGGCGGCGGCGTGTTCCTCACCTACGGCAACTACGCAGGCGACGTGCTCAACTTCGATGCCGCGCAGGAGCGGCTTCGCGCCGAGGGTGTGGCGTGCGAGACCGTCACGGTGACCGATGACGTGATGTCGGCGGCCGCCGGTGAGCGGCACAAGCGCCGCGGCATCGCGGGCGACCTCGCGGTGTTCCGCACCGCCGCCGCCGCCGCCGAGGCGGAGTACGACCTGGCCGAGGTCGCGCGGGTGGCGCGGTTGGCGAACGACCGTACGCGGTCGTTCGGGGTCGCGTTCAGCGGCTGCACGCTGCCCGGCGCGGAGCGGCCGCTGTTCACGGTGCCCGAGGGGCGCATGGCGATCGGTCTCGGCATCCACGGCGAGCCGGGTGTCGACGAGACCGGCATCCCGACGGCCGACGAGCTGGCCGAGCTGCTGGTGGAGAAGCTGCTCGCCGAGGTGCCCGAGGGGGTCGACGCGGTCCGGGGGGCCCGCGTCGTCCCGATCCTCAACGGGCTGGGCTCGCTGAAGTACGAGGAGATGTTCGTCGTCTACCGGCGTATCGCCGAGCTCCTCACTGATGCGGGTGTCGAGATCGTCGACCCGCACGTGGGCGAGTACTGCACGAGCTTCGACATGGCCGGCACGTCGCTCACGCTGTTCTGGCTCGACGACGAGCTGGCCACCCTGTGGGACACCCCGGTCGACACGCCCGCCTATCGTCGCGGCTCGGTCGCGCCCCAGCAGCGCACGACGGATGCCGCGGCCGCCGCCGACGAGGCGGTCGCCGCCATCGAGCCCGGCGACGAGGCCTCCCGCGCCGCCGCGCGGACCGTGCTCGCCGCGGTGCGCACGATCGCCGAGACCGTCGACACGCACGTCGACGAGCTGGGCCGGATCGACGCGATCGCCGGCGACGGCGACCACGGCATCGGCATGCAGCGCGGCTCGCACGCCGCCCTTCACGCCGCGACCGCCGCCGTCGACGCCGGCGCGGGCGCACGGACCACGCTCGCGTACGCGGCCGACGCGTGGAGCGACAGGGCCGGCGGCACGTCGGGAGCCCTGTGGGGCGTCATCCTGAACGCGGTCGCGTCGAAGCTCGGCGACGAGGGTTGCCCCGATGCGGCGGCCGTCGCCGCCGGCGTGGCCGCGGGTTCCCGCGGCGTCATGGACTACGGCAAGGCAAAGGTCGGCGACAAGACGCTCGTCGACGCGCTGGTGCCGTTCAGCTCGACCCTCACCCAGGCCGTCGACGCCGGCGCCGGTCTCACCGACGCGTGGCAGACGGCAGCGGATGCCGCGACCCGCGCCGCTCACGCGACCGCCGACCTGCTGCCCCGCATGGGCCGTGCCCGCACGCACGGGCAGAACAGCGTGGGCACGCCCGACCCGGGCGCGATCTCGCTCGCGCTCATCGTGACCGCCGTGGCCGAGACCCTCGCCGCGGACACCCAGACGAAGGAGCACGCGAATGGCACAGCCTGAGAACGCCCAGCCGCTGCGGATCGTGGTCGGCGCCGACGACGCCGGCTTCGACTACAAGGAGATCCTCAAGAAGGACCTCGAGAACAACCCCGGCGTGGTCGAGGTCATCGACGTCGGCGTGAACGCCGATGGCCACACCCCGTACCCGAAGGTCGCGATCGAGGCCGCCCAGCGCGTCGCCGCGGGCGACGCCGACCGTGCCCTGCTCATCTGCGGCACGGGCCTGGGCGTCGCGATCGCGGCGAACAAGGTGCCCGGCATCCGCGCCGTCACCGCGCACGACTCGTTCTCGGTCGAGCGCGGCGTGCTGTCGAACAACGCCCAGGTGCTCACCATGGGCCAGCGGGTCGTGGGCATCGAGCTCGCCCGGCGCCTGGTGCGCGAGTGGCTGACCTACCGCTTCGACACGAGCTCGGCATCCGCCGGCAAGGTCGCCGTGATCGACGAGTTCGAGACCACGGGCTCCTGCTGATGTCCGCGCAGGTCACGGTCGGGGTGAGCCTGAAGACGTACTTCGGGCATGAGCGGGCGCGCGCGTGGTTCGCCGAGGTCGCGCAGCGCGCCGCCGCGCACCCCGCCGTGACCTCGGGGGCCGTCCGCCTCTTCGTGATCCCCACGTACCTGCAGATCCTGCCCGCGCTCAGCGCGTTCGCCGGCACGCCGGTGCTCGTCGGCGCGCAGGACGTCTCGGAGTTCGCACCCGGCGCCTACACCGGCGAGATCGCCGCGGCCGAACTCGCCGAGATCGGCGTCGCGCTCGCCGAGATCGGCCACGCCGAACGCCGCCGGCTGTTCGGCGAGACCGACGAGGTCACCGCCCGCAAGGCCGCCGCCGCGCTCTCCCACGGCCTCACGCCGGTGCTGTGCCTCGGCGAGCCGGAACGGATGGACGCGCAGGATGCCGCGGCCGCGGCCGTCGCGCAGCTCGAGGCCGATCTGCACGGCGCCCCCGAAGGCGCAATCATCGCCGCGTACGAGCCGGTGTGGACGATCGGCGCCTCTGAGCCCGCGCCCGCCGAGCACCTCCTCGCCGTCACGCGGGCGCTCACCCAGCGGCTCGCCACCGACCCCGCCCGCACAGGGAGCGTCGTCATCTACGGCGGCTCCGCCGGCCCGGGCCTGCTCACCGCTCTCGGCGACGCCGTCGACGGGCTGTTCCTCGGCCGCTTCGCGCACGACCCCGACGCCCTCGTCGCCGTGCTGGACGAGGCATCCGCCCTCGCCCATCGGTCGTCGACCGGGGAGCGCCGTGCCGAGGCGTCCGTTCACGTTTCGGCTCGCTTCGCGGTTCCTGCGCAAGGGAACGCCGGCGACCGCGTCGAAGGGCGCTCCACGACCGAGCGCAGCGCCGGAGGCCTCCCGTGATCGGCCTCGGCACGTACGCCTTCTTCTGGCAGCACTCCGACGAGGTGCCGGACCCGCTGTCGCTGGTCGGCGCGTTCGAGGCGACGAAGGCGCTGGGCGTCGACCTGTTCCAGATCTGCGACTACGCGCCGCTCGAGTCGATGAGCGATGCCGAGCTGACGGATGCCGCGGCCGCCGCACGCGACCTCGGCCTCACGATCGAGCTCGGCACCAAGGGCATCGAGCCCGCACGGCTCGCGCGCTTCGTCGAGCTGGCCGGCGTCTTCCGCGCCCCGCTCGTGCGCAGCATGCTGTACTCGCCCGAGACGCGCCCGTCTCTCGCCCAGGCCGAGGAATGGCTACGGGCCGCACTGCCGGCGTTCGAGGCATCCGGAGTCGACCTCGCCCTCGAGACGTACGAGCAGGTCGCGACCGACGACCTCGTCGGCCTGATCGAGCGCATCGGCAGCGACCGTCTCGGCGTGTGCCTGGACCCGGCGAACGTCGTCGCGCGCCTCGAGCGTCCTCGCGACTGCGTCGAGGCGACCGCGGCCCACGTGAAGAACATCCACGTCAAGGACTTCGCCTTCGCCCGACAGGCCGGCTGGGTCGGCTTCACCTACGGCGGCGCGCCGATGGGCGAGGGCCTGCACGACTATCCGCACCTGCTCGAGACCGTCCGCCCGCGCGAGCGCGGGATCAACGAGGTCGTCGAGCACTGGCTCTCCTGGCAGGGAGACGCCGAGACCACCATCCGAACCGAGCGGGAATGGACCCGCCGCACCGTCGACTACTTGAGGAGCACATCATGAGCACGACGACCACCATCCCTTCGACGAACTCGGAGACCTACAAGATCGCCGTCATCGGCGCAGGCGGCAAGATGGGCATGCGCGTGTCGAACAACCTCGCGCGCACCGCTCACACCGTCTGGTACGTCGAGAACTCGCCCGCCGGCCGAGAGCGCACGATCGACGCGGGCCGGGAGCTGACGGATGCCGCGACCGCCGTCGCCGACGCCGACATCGTCGTGCTGGCCGTGCCCGACCTCGCCCTCGCGTCGGTCACCGCGGAGCTCGTGCCGCAGCTGAAGCCGGGCGCGATCGTGCTGACGCTCGACCCGGCCGCCGCGTACGCCGGCCTGCTGACCACGCGCGAGGACGTCATCCAGGCGGTCGCGCACCCCTGCCACCCGTCGATCTTCCTGCAGCGCCAGACGCCCGAGGAGTGGGCCGACACGTTCGGCGGCATCGCCGCACCGCAGGACGCGATCGCCGCGATCGAGTCCGACGACGCGGCCAAGCAGGCGATCGTCGAGGCCACCGTCCGCGCCATCTACGCGCCCGTCATCGACGTGCACTGGGTGACGATCAAGCAGCTCGCGCAGCTCGAGCCGACCCTCGTCGAGACCGTCGCCTGCATGATCGGCGCGCTGCTGAACGAGGCGCTGCAGGAGGCCGTGAACACCATGGGCGTTCCCGAGGCGGCGGCCCGCAGCATCCTGTACGGCCACACGCAGGTTGCGCTCGCCAACGGACTGCGCGGCGACAACCCGTTCTCGGACGCCTGCCTGATTGCCATGGACTACGGGCGTGAGAGCATCATCAAGGAGGACTGGAAGAAGATCTTCCGCGACGACGAGCTCGACAAGAACCTCGCCCGCATGCTGCACCTCGACAGGATCGAGCGCTGAAATGGCACAACTCGAAGGCAAGACCGCGCTCATCACGGGCGCGGCGCTGGGCATCGGGCTGGCGGTCGCCCAGCGATTCGCCCGTGAGGGCGCACGCGTGATCCTCGCCGACCGCAACGGCGAAGGGGCCGTGGCGGCCGCGGCCGAGATCGGCGAGAACGCTCGCGCGGTGACGATGGACATCTCGGACGAGGATGCCGTCGCCGCTGCCTTCGCCGAGGTCGAGGCTGCCGGCTGGGCGCCGGACGTCGTCGTGGCCAACGCCGGCGTGCAGCTGTTCGGCCAGGACGCGCCCGCAGCCGACCTCGACCTCGACGTGTGGCGGCGGACGATCGACATCAACCTCACCGGGACGTTCCTGACCGTCAAGCACGCGGTGCGCTCGATGCTGCCCCGCGACGGCGGGTCGATCATCCTCACGGGTTCACCCACCGGCGTGAACGGCGAGGGCAAGGACTTCACCGCGTACAGCGCGTCGAAGGCCGGCATCCACGGCCTCACCCGCACCGTCGCCGCGGCATATGCGTCGCGCGGCATCCGCGTGAACACCGTGCAGCCCGCCTACACCGAGACCCCGCTCGTCGCAGCGATCAGCGAGGACCCCGAGTCGCGCGCCGCCATCATCGGCCGCATTCCACTCGGCCGCGCCGGCACGCCCGACGACGTCGCAGGAATCATGGTGTACCTCGCAAGCGACGACGGCGCCTTCGCGACCGGCGCGCTTTTCTCCGTCGACGGCGGCATGACCTCCCTCTGACCCCTCCCGGTCGCTCCCGGCCCCCGGGCCCGGCTCTCGGTCCTCGGGCCTCGGTCCCGGCCACGGGCTCGCGACCCTCCGGGCCCCGCCCTCGGCCCTGGGCCCGGCTCTCGGCCCTCCGATCCCGGCCCCTGGGGCCCCCTCCGGCCCTGGGCCCCGACCCCGGGCCCCGGCCCCTGGGGCCCCTCCGGCCCTGGGCCCCGACCCCGGGCCCCGACGCGATCACCCTCCCGCGAGAGTGCACCTGGTGGACGAGAGCAAGGGTGGTTCCCACACCCTCGTCCACCAGATGCACCCTCGGCGAAGGGGCACGGCGAAGGGGCACGGCGAAGGGGCGCGGCGAAGGGGCGCGGCGAAGGGGGGTGCCGCGGGGACGGATGCCGGGGCCTGCGGCGAAGGGGATGCCCGAGCAAGGATGGACACATGACCGAGCAATGGTGGGACGACAGCGTCCGGGAGTGGCGCAGCGGCCGATGGTCGCTCGAGCTCCGCGACGACGAATTCGCCGACATCGCGTACGACGGCCGCGTCGTGCTGCGGTCGGTCCGCGCCGTCATCCGCGACCGCAACTGGGACACCGCGAGCCTCATCGTCGACCGGATCGACTCGTCCGACCTGGCGCTGACCCTTCATACGCATTCCGAGGGGCTCGGATCCGACCTGCGTGGGATCGTGCGGGCCGAGGTGCGGGGTCCGGGACGCCTGCGGCTGGTGACCGACCTCGAGTCGGTCACCGCCTTCGAGACGAATCGCACGGGCCTGGTCGTGCTTCATCCGCCCGCGCTCGCGGACACGGAGCTCGACATCCGCCACTCCGGCGACGCGGTCGAGCACTCGCGGTTCCCCGCGCGCATCAGCCCGCACCAGCCTGCGTTCGACATCGCCGGCCTGTCGTGGTCGCACGACGGCCTCGACGTCGAGGTGCGCTTCGCGGGCGACGTGTTCGAGATGGAGGACCAGCGCAACTGGACGGATGCCTCGTACAAGACGTACAGCCGTCCGCTCGCGCTCCTCTTCCCCTACCCGCTGGCCCCGGGTGAGCGGGTCGTCCAGTCGATCGACGTCTCGGTGTCCGGCATTCCCGCTACCCGAGCCGACGATCCGGTCACCCGCATCCGCCTCGCGGAGGGACCGGCGATGCCGGCGATCGCGGTGTCATCGTCCACGGCGCCCGACCCCGCGCCCCCCACGTTCGACGCCGCGCGACGCACCGGATCCTGGCCCGCCGCGGTGCTGGTGGAGCTCGACCTCGCAACGCGCAATTGGCGCGCCGCACTCGGCCGGGCCGCGGCATCCGCTCTCCCCCTCGACGTGCGGTTCGTGCTCGCCGACGACGATCCCACCGGCATCGACGACGCCGTCTTCGCGCTGCGCGACCTGCCGGTCGCGCGGGTCACCGCGTTCTGGCCGACCGGGCCCGCGCGCCACGTGTCGGACCTCGAGGCGATCGGGCTGCTGCGCCACGCCCTGACCGAGGCAGGCGTGGACGCGCTGATCGTCGGCGGCGTCCGCTCGCACTTCACCGAGCTCAATCGCGAGCACCACCGCCTGCCGCGGCGGCTCGACGGCCTGGTCTTCAGCAGCACGCCCCTCTTCCACAGTCTGAGCACGGCGCAGTTGGTCGAGTCCCTGCCGATGCAGCGGCTCGTCGCGACTCAGGCGGTCGAGCTGGCGGGCGGTCCGCCCGTGCACATCGGCCCGATCTCGCTGCGCCCGCACTTCAACGACGTGGCGACGACTCCGCCGCCGATGCCCGCGCACGACGACCTGCGCAACGGCTACGGCCCGGCGCTCCTCGACGCCGTCGACCCGCGCCAGTCGGCTCCCGAGCTGGCGGCGTGGACGGTGGCGAGCGCGGCGGCCTTCGCGGTGCCTGGAGTCGCGACGCTCGCGTACTTCGAGGAGTGGGGGGCACGTGGCATCCGCTCGTCCGACGGCTCAGCCCGGCCGGTGCTCGACGCCGTCATGGCCCTCGCCGCGCTCTCGGGCGCGCCGGGCCTGCGCGGTGACTCGCCCGACGGCCTCGTGTGGGCACTCGGCGCGCGCACAGCTGACGGCGACGCCGTGCTGGTCGCCAACCTCGATCGCCGCGAGCGCCGAGTCGAGATCGAGGTGCCGGGCGCAGAGCCTCGCATCGCGGACGTGCCGCCCGGCTCGTTCCTGCGCCTCTGACCGGGCGCCCCCACGTTCACTGGATCCGGAAACCGGATGCCCCTCCGTTCGCCGGATCCGGAAACCGGACCGCGGTCGCCTTTCCGGAGTCCGGGACGCCCTCAGCTCCGGAAAACGTCAGCACCTCCGGTTTCCGGATCCGAAAACCCGCGCCTCCCCTTCGCCGGATCCGGAAACCGGATGCCCCTCCGTTCGCCGGATCCGGAAACCGGACCGCGGTCGCCTTTCCGGAGTCCGGGACGCCCTCAGCTCCGGAAAACGTCAGCACCTCCGGTTTCCGGATCCGAAAACCCGCGCCTCTCCTTCGCCGGATCCGGCAACCGGACTTCCCTCCCTCTCCGGGCCGGAAACCGGATGCCCCTCCGTTCGCCGGATCCGGAAACCGGACCGCGGTCGCCTTTCCGGAGTCCGGGACGCCCTCAACTCCGGAAAACGTCAGCATCTCCGGTTTCCGGATCCGAAATTCGTAGCGCCGCGCCACCCGCGGTCACCCGATCTCGCGGCGCCCTTTCGGGCGACGGATGCAACACCCCACCCCCGCACCCCGCGTCGCCACCCCCGCACCCCACACCGCGCCCCACACCCCGCGGCGCCTGCCCCGCACCCCGCGGCGCGTCGCCACCCCCGCACCCCGGCGCCACCACCCCCGCACCCGCACCCCGCGGCGCTGCCCGCGTCTGCGCGGCCCCGAGTCAGGCGTCGACGCGGGTGATGCGCAGCGCGATCGCCTCGCCCTCGGGCAGGTCGACCGGCGCCGACGTGCGGTCGTACGCGTCGTTGCGCTGCACATCGTCGAGCATGAAGACGCGGCCGACCGGAGTCACGGTCATGTTCCACGTGTCGATCACCTCGACCTCGAACCGGTCGCCGGGCTCGGGCCGCTCGCCCGGCACGCCGATGGGCAGCCGGAACGCCCACGTCGCGGGAGCGCTGCGGCCGAGATACTGCACGTAGAGACGGCGGGGGATGCCGGCGGCATAGGCCGGGTCGTCCCACTTGTCGATGGGGTCGAGGCCGGGGCCGTCGACGTCCTCGAGGATGCGCCGCAGGAACGCCAGCCGGGCGGGGGAATCGCCGCGCAGCGGTCCGCCCTCGACCATATGCAGGCTGCCCGACTCGGTGACGAAGCTCTCGCCGTGCGAGGCGTAGCATCCGGCCACGGTCGTGATCCAGAACTGGTGCACGAGCTGCTCGGCGTCGAGATGTCCCCAGCGGTCGGGGATGTCGCCCTCGTACTTGATCTCGTCGAGCACGACGGGCTTGCCGTAGACGTCGCGGTAGAGGTTGGCGCGGCCGAAGTCGGTCGTCGCCGACCCGTTCTGGATCGACGCGTGGGTGATCCAGGGCTGGTTGTTGTCGTGCAGCTCGATCCAGTTGTGGATCGACCGCAGGTGGTCGTAGGGGTCGATCTCGGCGAGCAGCGCGCCGGTGCGGTCCCAGCGCTCGGCCGGGCGCTCCAGCTGGTCGAACTCGTTGCACAGCGACCACCACACGTGCGGGTACGCGGCCAGGCGCGCGACGAGGTAGCGCAGGTAGATCGCGTCCTCTTGTTCGGTGAGCTCGTTCAGACCGAACTGCCCTCGGTCGTAGGCGTTGTAGATCAGCACGTCGGCCTGGATGCCGCGGTCGCCGAGCACCTCGACCGCACGGTCGAGCCGCTGGAAGAACGCCGGCACGGGCTTCGTGACGTCCCATCTCCCGCCCGTGCGCTCGAACGGCAGGAGGTCGGGGACGTGCTCGATGTAGCCGCCGCCCTGCGGAAAGACCATGAAGCGGAACTTGTTGAACCCCGCCTCGGCGATCGCGTCGACGGTCGACGAGTAGAGCGGCTCGTTCTGGTGCAGCCAGTTGTACGCGGTCGTGCCGACGGGGCGGAACGGCGTGCCGTCGGCGTGCGCGAAGTGGAAGCGGTGCGCGACGCGCACCGGTCCGTGGTCGGCTCCGCGCACGACCTCGACCTCTCCGGTCGCGCCGTCGAGCGCGGTGTGCTCGCTCTCGCTGGTCCACGTCCAGCGGCCCTCGAGGTCGGGCGCGAAGCGCGCACGATAGGTCGTGCCGCCGTCCCAGAACCCCGGCACCACGCGTTCGGATGCGGATGCCCCGTGCCGCACGCGCACCGTGAGCGGCGCGCGGTCGGCGGGAAGGGCGTCGGTGCCTTCGAACGTCAGCTCGAGCGGGCGGTACAGCGCGTGCGGCTGCGGGTGCGACACGTGGTTTCTCCTTCGATGTCGTGTCCAGCGAGTGGGATGGCGGGGGCAGAACCGGCGAACGGCAGCGTCAGGCGCGCCGCGAGCTCTCGCGCACGACGAGCTCGGGCTCGTACACGCGCTGCGGATCGTTCGCCGAGCCGTGCTCGATGGCCTCGAAGAGCAGGTCGACCGCGGCGGCTCCGAAGCCCTCGTGTCGCGCTCGGACGCTCGTGAGCGGGATCAGCGATGCATCGGCGAACTCGTTGTCGTCGTAGCCGACGAGGGCGATATCGCGCGGCACCGAGACGCCGCCGGCGACGAGGGACTGCAGGATGCCGAGGGCCAGCACGTCGTTCGCCGCGAAGACGCCGTCGGGCCGCTCCCCGGCGGAACGTCGCGCGAGCTCGGCGCCGACGGCGCGGCCGGCCGCGATCGAGCGCTCCTCGACCTCGATCACCTCGAGCGCCGGGGCCGCCTCCCGGGCGCCGGCGAGACGGTCGGCCACCTGCTGCACGGGCAGCGGACCGCCGACGAACGCGAGGCTGCGGCATCCGTTCTCGATGAGGTGGCGGGCCGCCTGCCGGCCGCCCGAGACGTCGTCGATCGAGACCGACGGCTGCTCGGCGCGGCGGGCGCGGCGTCCGACGAGCACCGAGGGCGTGCCACGGTCGCGCATCGCGGAGAGCCGGTCTTCGATCGGCGCGAACGAGGCGACCAGCAGCCCACGCACCTGCCGCTGCTCGAACGCCTCGAGGTACGCGTTCTCGCGGTCATGGTCGCCGTGCGAGTGGGCGAAGAACACGGTCATGCCGAGGCGCTCGGCGCGGCGCTCGACCTCTTCGGCGATCTCGCTGAAGTGCGGGTTGCTGACGTCGGGCGACAGGTAGCCGATCAGGGTGCTGACGCCCAGGCGCAGCTGTCGTCCGGCGATGCTCGGCACGAACCCGAGCTCGTCGATGGCCTCGGCGATGCGGCGTGCCCGCGCGACAGAGACGCGGTCGGGGTGGTTGAGATACGCCGACACCGTGCCGACGGCGACTCCCGCGCGCTCGGCGACCTGGCGGATGCCCGGCCGCTGGCTGCTCGAACCGCTCTGCCGCGCCACGTCAGCGCCAGTCGTGCTCGGCGGCGAACCCGAGGCGCTCGCGGATCTTGCGCGTCGACATGAGCGACTCGTACTCGCCGAGGTCGTCGGCGATCGGCGTGCCGGGGAACCAGCGCTCCGCGACCTCGCGCGACGGAGCCGCGACACCCGACTCGGGTGCGGCGACGTTGTAGACCTCGTACCCCGGCGCGGCGTGAGCGAGCGCCAGCGCGACCGCCTGGGCCCCGTCGCGCGCGTCGATCCACGAGCCGATCAGGTCACGTCGGTAGCCGGGCTCGGCGGCGCGCTCGAACGTCGCGTACTCGTCGGCTCCGACGACGTTGGTGAATCGCAGCGCGGTGATCGACGTCTCGGGGGTCCACCGCACCAGCTGCGCGGCGATCGCCTCCTCGGCGACCTTGCCGAGTCCGTACGTGTTGTTGGCGCTCGTGTAGGTCTCGTCGACAGGGAGCGCGAGCGGGGCCTCGTCGAAGGGGAAGCCCATCGCGGTGATGCTCGAGGCGAGCACGATGGTGCGGATGCCCGCGCGGTGGGCGGCGAACAGCGCGTTGAACGACACGGTGATGTTGTTGTGGAAGGTCGCGGCATCCGGAACCAGTCCGTTCACCGGGATCGCCGCCAGATGCACGAGCGCATCGAGGCCGTCGTGGCGGGCGGTCACCGAGAGGAACGCGTCGAGGGTCTGCCCGAAGTCGGTGAGATCGACACGCGTGAAGCCGGCTCCCGGCGTGCCGGCGAGGTCGAACCCGATCACGTCGTGGCCGTCGACCCGCAGTCGCTCGACCGTCGCACGGCCGAGCTTGCCGCCGCTTCCCGTGACGCCGATCCTCATGCCGCCCTTTCTCCGGCCTTCGCTTCCGTGCGGTGAAGCCGTCCCGTAAGCTTACTTGAAACGTTTCGAAATGCGAAGGAGCCCGCATGTCCGTCATCGTCGACGCGCCTCGGATCGAACACCACCGCGAACCCCTGGGGATCGGCGAACGGATGCCGCGGCTGTCGTGGATCGTGAGCTCCGCGCCGACGGGCTGGCGGCAGGCCGCCTACCGCGTCGACGTCGAACGCGACGGCGCGACGGAGTCCTTCGAGGTCGAGAGCGATGAGCAGGTGCTGGTCGACTGGCCCGCCGCACCGCTGGGCTCGCGCGAGATCGCGACGGTGCGGATCGCGGTGCGAGGCGCCGACGGCACGTGGTCCGAGGCATCCGTCCCCACCGCTGTCGAGACGGGACTGCTCGAGCCGTCGGACTGGATCGCGAGGCCCGTCGGAGCGACGCGTAACGAGAACCCGCAGTCGGATGAGCGGCGGCCGTCGCTCGTGCGTCGCGAGTTCGAGGTGCGCGACGACCTCGTGCGGGCGCGGCTCTACGCCACGGCGCACGGCTTGTACGAGGCCGAGCTCAACGGCGAGCGCGTCGGCGACGACACGCTCTCGCCCGGATGGACCGTGTACGGTCCGCGCCTGCGGTACTACACGTACGACGTGACCGACCTGGTGCGGCCGGGCGCCAACGCGATCGGCGCGTGGCTCGGCGACGGCTGGTACCGCGGCCGGCTGGGCTGGCGCGGCGGGTTCCGCAACGTGTACGGCACCGACCAGTCGTTCCTCGGCCAGCTCGAGCTGACCTATGCCGACGGCACGCGCGAGGTCGTCGCGACCGACCACACGTGGCGCACCGCCGCGAGCCCCATCCTGCACAGCGGCATCTACGACGGCGAGGACTACGACGCCCGCGAGGAGCAGCCGGGCTGGTCGACGCCGGGCTTCGACGAGACCGGGTGGGAGATCGCCCAGGAGCGACACCGCGACCCGGCCACGCTCGTCGCACCCACGGCTCCCCCGGTGCGCTGCACCGAGGAGCTGCGCCCCGTCGAGGTGCTCACCGGCCCGAGCGGCTCGCGCATCCTCGACTTCGGCCAGAACCTCGTCGGCCGCGTGCGCCTCCGGGTCTCGGGCGAGGCGGGGACGACGGTGAGGCTCCGCACCGCCGAGGTGATGCAGGACGGCGAGATCTACACGCGCCCGCTGCGCGCCGCGCGCTCGGCCGACAACTACACGCTCGCCGGGCGCGACATCGAGGAGTGGGAGCCGCGCTTCACCTTCCACGGCTTCCGCTACGTCGAGGTGTCGGGCTGGCCCGGCGACCTCGACGCCGATATCGCCGCGGGAGCACTCGTCGCGCGGGTGTACCACACGGATCTGGAGCGCACCGGCTGGTTCGAGTCGTCCGATCCCGCGCTCAACCGCCTGCACCAGAACGTGCTGTGGGGCATGCGCGGCAACTTCGTCGACATCCCCACCGACTGCCCGCAGCGCGACGAACGCGTCGGCTGGACCGGCGACATCCAGGTGTTCGGCCCGACCGCCGCGACGCTGTACGACGTCTCGGGAATGCTCGCCGGATGGCTGCGCGACGTCGAGATCGAGCAGCTGCCCGACGGCACCGTGCCCTGGTACGTGCCGGTCATCCCCGCCGACAGGATGTGGACCCCGCTGCGGCCGGGAGCCGCGTGGGGCGACGTCGCCACCCTGCTGCCGTGGACGCTGTACGAGCGGTTCGGCGACACCGGCGTGCTGCGCGCGCAGTTCGACAGCGCGCGACGCTGGGTCGACCTGATCGAGCGCATCTCGGGACCCTCGCGACTGTGGAACACCGGTTTCCAGCTGGGCGACTGGCTCGACCCGGCTGCTCCTCCGAACGACCCTGCCGATGCCCGCACCGACCGCTACCTCGTGGCCACCGCGTACTTCGCGAAGTCCGCGCGCACCGTCGCCCGCATGGCGGAGGCGCTGGGCTGGGATGCCGAGGCTGCGCGGTACGACACGCTCGCCGACGAGGTGGCCGCCGCCTTCACGGCCGAGTACGTGAACGACGACGGCACCATGACCAGCGACGCGCAGACGGCGTACGCCCTCGGCCTGCAGTTCGACCTCCTCACCGATCCGAAGATGCGGGATGCCGCGGCATCCCGTCTCGCGCAGCTCGTGCACGAGGCCGGCAACCGCATCGCGACCGGGTTCGTCGGGACGCCTCTCGTGTCGGACGCGCTCAGCGCGAACGGGCACATCGATGCGGCGTACGACCTGCTTCTGGAGCGCGAGTGCCCGTCGTGGCTCTACCAGGTGGAGCAGGGCGCGACCACGGTGTGGGAGCGCTGGGACTCGCTGCTGCCGGACGGCACGGTGAACCCGGGCCAGATGACCTCTTTCAACCACTACGCCCTGGGCGCGGTCGCGGACTGGATGCACCGGGTGATCGCGGGGCTCGCTCCGGCATCATCTGGGTATCGGCGGATCCGCTTCGCGCCGCGGCCGGGCGGCGGATTGACGTCGGCTTCGGCTCGGCAGTTGACCCCGTATGGAGAGGCTGCGATCGCGTGGCAGATCGAGGGCGGGACGCTCGAAGTCGAGGTGCGAGTACCGGTCGGGGTCGAGGCGGTGCTGGATCTCGAGGGCGCTGACGAGGAGACGCTGGGCAGCGGCATCCATTCGCGGACGGTGCCGCTTTCGAGCTGACATCCACGCGACCCCGCCTCAGCCCCCGCTCGTTGAGGAGCGGGGAGGGGAGTCAGGGGAGGAAGTTCTGTCGCGCCAGCGGCGCGACTTCCAGTTGCGCGGCTTCCGCTCGCGCGACCCAGCGCAACTCCTCGATCTCCGCCGCGATCACCGGCAGCTGATCCCCGATATCGGCCTCGAAGACGTCCGCCACCACCACGAATCCGGGCTCGTTGGCTGCCGCCGCGGTGAACGATCCGAGCGGGCGCAGGTCCGCAGCATCCACCGACAATCCCAGCTCTTCATACAGCTCGCGGCTCAACGTCTCAGCCGGGGTCTCGTGGGGCTCAGGCTTGCCCCCGGGCTGCATGAATGCCGTTGTGCCGGTCTTGCGCACCAGCAACAGCTCGTCGCGGTCGTTCACGATGACCGCGGCAGACACGCGGATGCTGCGCGCGCGAGCCGGCGCCGCGTTCGAGGTGCTCACGAAGGCACGCTAGCAGTGAAGCGGCGAAGCCGCCCGGCGTAGAATCACGTGTGCTTCCCAACTCCCCCGCGCCCTCCGCTTTGCCGCCGAGCGGCATCGACCCGGACGATCTGGCGACCACCTTGCGGGTGCTCGGCAGCGTGTCCAGTGTCGACGAGACGCACCCCGATTACATCGCCGTGCGTCGTGCGACCGCCGCGATGTTCAAGGCCGTGAAGAAGGAGCGCCGTCGCGAGATCCGTGAGGCGATCGCCGCCGCCGACCGCGCGGTCGTCGCGGCCACGGCCACCGGCGCGCCCGACCGCATCGACGACGAGACGCGCGGCATCCCCATCTCGAGCTCGACAACCGCTCGAACCGCGGGAACCTTGCTCAAGCCGCGCGCCTGCTACATCTGCAAGCAGCCCTACACGGTCGTCGACGCGTTCTACCACCAGCTCTGCCCCACCTGCGCGGCGATGAGCCATGCGAAGCGCGATGCGCGCACTGACCTCACGGGCAAGCGCGCGCTCCTCACCGGCGGCCGCGCGAAGATCGGCATGTACATCGCGCTCCGGCTGCTGCGCGACGGCGCGCACACGACGATCACCACCCGCTTCCCACGCGATGCGGTGCGCCGCTTCAGCAGCCTGCCCGACGCGCCGGAGTGGATCGACCGGCTCAAGGTCGTCGGCATCGACCTGCGTGACCCGGCGCAGGTGATCGGGTTGGCGGAGGACGTCGCGGCCGCGGGGCCGCTGGACATCCTCATCAACAACGCGACGCAGACCGTGCGCCGCTCGCCCGGCGCGTATCAGCCGCTCGTCGACGCGGAACTGGCTCCGTTGCCGTCTGGCCCACTCCCCGAGCTGGTCACGTTCGGCCACACCAACGACCGCCATCCGCAGGCGCTCGAGCGCTCGGTGACCGCGCACCCGATCCTCGCCGCAGCCGCCGCACGCGCCGACGAACTCACCGAGCAGGCGATGGCCGCGGGCTCGAGCTCACTCGAGCGCCTCGCCGCAGGTACGGCGATCGACGCCGGTGGGCTCATCCCCGATCTCGACCGCACGAACTCGTGGGTGCAGAGCGTCGACGAGGTCGATCCGCTCGAGATGCTCGAGGTGCAGCTCGCGAACACCACCGCGCCATTCCTGCTTGTCTCGAAGCTGCGCAGGTCGCTGGCGGCGAGCCCGGCGCGGCGCACCTACGTGGTGAACGTGAGCGCGATGGAGGGTGTGTTCAATCGCGGCTACAAGGGTCCGGGGCATCCGCATACCAACATGGCCAAGGCGGCCGTCAACATGCTGACGCGCACGAGCGCGCGCGAGCTATTCGAGACCGACCGCATCCTCATGACGAGCGTCGACACCGGCTGGATCACGGACGAGCGCCCGCACCCGACGAAGGTGCGGCTCGCCGAGGAAGGCTTCCACGCTCCGCTGGACCTCGTCGACGGCGCTGCTCGCGTCTACGACCCGATCGTGCGCGGCGAGGCCGGAGAGGACCTGTTCGGCATCTTCCTCAAGGACTACGCCCCGGGCCAATGGTAAACGGTGATCGAGTAGCGAGGAACGAGCGTATCGAGATCCCCGAGCCCGGTCATCGCGTGGTCGTGCGCTACATCCTGCCGACCGGGCAGGCGACCGACGCTCTCGGTGAGCTTCTGAGCACGGACGCTCAGACCGTCACGGTCGACGGCAAGCGCGGCGTCGAGCGCATCCCTCGTGGCGCGATCATCGCCGCGAAAGAGGTGCCTCCCCCGCCCGCCCCTCGCCCTCGACGCAACTCATCGTCCCCGGCGTGAATCTCGCTCCCGGTCGTTGAGCGACCGCGATCGAGCTGAATGACGGGCCAGATGGCATCCCATACCAAGCTCGACCGCACGTAGAAACCTCCGACGATTCGTCAACGAGACGAGGAAGTACCTGCAAGTCCGGCGTTCAGTCCTCGGAACCGTCGCGGGTACCGCCGGCGCGTGAGCGGTTCACCCGCCCGTGAAGGCCACGGTGAACAGCTCGTACCCGGCCTCACGGCAAGCATCGACAAGCTCCGCCGAGCTGTACCACTCGCTGGTCCCGATGTCGGTCGGACCGGTTCCGCCTGCGGGAATGGCCGGCGCGCCCTGCTTCAGCGCCGCGATCGCGTCACTCACGGCGCCTTCGCCTCTCGTGGGCACCCGATCCAGCACACGCGTGGCGAGCTGGAGCCACCCGGTGTACTCCTGCCGGATCATTCGGCCCTCACGCAGGCCCGTCTCGGCGTTGAACAGGATGGTCGACACGTCGACGAACGCCTCGCACGACTGCTCGTCCGTAACCTCCGCCGAGACGACGACGGGACCGGGGGCGGCCGTCACGGTTACCGTTGCAGCCGGCGTGGGGTCGGCCTGCACCGTCGGCGCGGCGCACCCTGAACCGCCTGCACCGATCGCAACGAGCCCGACGATGACGGCAAGGCGGGTCACCAGAGGGTGCACTCGAGCGCTACGCATGGACTGAAGCATAGGGGGCATTCTCTCCGGCTCTGGCGCCGCCCGTGAACGTCTGCGAGCATGCTGGGCACGAGCGGAACCCAGTAGCAAGGAGGCTCAGGATGCCGAGGGAGATCATCACGACGCCGGACGCTCCGAGCTCGCCGCTCTACAGTCAGGCAGTGCGCGCGGGGACGCACATCTATGTCTCGGGCACGGTGGGCGTAGACATGGCGACGGGCGCTCTCGCCGGCGACACCATCCAGGAGCAGACCCGCCAGGCATTCGCGAACTGCGAGGCGATCCTGAAGGCGGCCGGCGCGGGGCTCGAGGACATCGTCGAGATCGGCGTCCTGCTCACGCGCCCGGAGGACTTCGCGGGCCTCAACGAGGAGTACGCGCGCTGGTTCCCGTCAGCATCCCCCGCACGGTACGTCGCGAAGCTCGGCGTCGACCTGCCCGGCATTCTCGTATCCATCCGGATGACCGCCGTCACTGCGTAGTTCGTGATCCCGCGGCGGCGGGCCCTGACCAACTCGCATCGTGACACCACCGCAGGGTCTCGAGGTGTCTGTGCGCTCGTACGTCTCGGGCGGGAAGAGCCCCGACCACTCGGGGTTGTCGGTGCCACCGAGCGCGTGCGGGCAGTCACGCCTTGCGCGTGCCCGACGGTATGGCGAGAGTGGGGACATGACCATTGCGCGCACGCTCTCCTTCTTCCTGGCACTTCTGGTCGGTTCGGCGCTTGTCGCTGTGGTCGGGATCGTCGTGGGAGTGCGCACTCGAAACCCCCGCGTGCTGCGCTTCACACGTACCATGCAGCGCGACGTGCTGAACCGGAGAGCGCTGCAGGATGCCGGCACCCCCGGCTCGCCCTGGGCCGTTGTGCGCGTACCCGGTCGGACCAGCGGCAGGGTGTACGACACGCCCGTCGGGGTGCAGCGCGTGGGCGACGAGCTGTACATCTCGCTCCCCTACGGCGAGGGAGCCCAATGGGTTCGCAACGTCCGCGCCGCCGGCGGTGCGACCGTGGTGCACGATGGCCGCGAGATCGAGGCGACCACGCCCGAGCTGGTTCCGATCGCCGGCACGCCGATGTCCGGCGCCGATCGCGTCGCCGTCGCGATCTTCGGCGTCACGCATGCGCTGCGGCTGCGCGCGGAATCCTCGACGCCCGTCTCCGCTCGTTAGGCGGGCCGCCGCGCGTCAGCCCGCCGGCTTGAGTGCGCGCTCGGTGAAGTAGCCCACCGCGCCGTCGGAATCCTCGACTCCGAACACCCACTTCCCCGAGGGAGTCGCGCGGACGTCGATGACCGTGCCGCGGGCGTGAGGGGTGAAGACGTCGTCTCCGGGCTTGAATCCAGTGCCGCTCATAGTCACAGACAGTACCCAAGGATGCAGAGCTCGTCCGGTGGCGCGGAGGAACGCGCTACCGCATCCGACCGTGAAGCTCTGCGCTACCCGCAGTTCGGGCGACAGCCGCGCTGGGTGACCGCGTCGATCAGGACGGTGCCGATGTCGGTCGGCTGAAGCGCCTGATACGCCGCGCCGTCCGTCGCAGCGGCGATCTGCTCCAGGGCGGCCTGGTCGGTGTCGGGACCGTAGCCGATCGCGATGACGGCGACGGGCTTCGCCGGATCCCGCAGCTTCTCCAGCTCGGTGAGCAGTCCCTGCAGGTCGAGGCCCTCGTCGTCCTCGTTGTACCCGTCGGTGTTCAGCAGCACCAGGTTGACCTGACCGGGCACGTACGTCTCGCGCATGTACTTCACCGCCGCGAGCACGCTGTCGTAGAGTCCGGTGCCGCCGCCGACCAGGCTGTCGAGGTTGTTCGCCGTATCGATCGTGCGCTGCTTGTGCGCGGCATCGCTCAGCGGACCGAAGGGAACGATCTCCTGCCAGTCCTGCGCGCCGATCCGCTGGCTCGAGAACACCCAGGTCGCGAGCGACGAGTCCGTCGACAGGGAGTTGATGGCGCGGACGGCGGCCTGCTCGAACAGGTCGATGCGCCGCATGTCGGCGGTCGCCAGCTGGAACATCGAGCCTGAGACGTCGTTGAGCGACAGCATCCGCGACGGCGCGGTGAGGATCTGCCAGGTGCGCAGCACCGCGGCCTGGTTGACGCCGTCAGTGAGGTCGGATGCCGCAACCACGCCGTCGGTGCCGTCCGAGGTCGGCTCGGGCGCACTCCCCGCGGCGTCGCGCAGACCGTGCTCGGCGAGGTGATCGCCTCCGTCGGCCACAGCGGTCGAGAGCGCCTCGACGGCCGCGCGGGTCTCTTCCGAGGCACCCGCCAGCGTCACGATCGGCACAGCCACCGCAGGCTTCACGTCGGCCGGATAGACCGGCACCAGCGGGGTGGCGGCATCCTCGTTGAACTCCCGCACGGCCTGCTCGGTCGTCACGGCGATCGTGGGCGCGGTCGCAACGGATGCCGCGGCGAGCGCCTCGTCGGCGGTCGGAACGACGCCGGCGTCGAGACCGAGCGCGAGCGTGGTGAATGCACGAGCATCGCCGGCGAGCGCAGTCTGCAACGCCAGCAGCGCGGCGGAGCTCGCAGAGACCGACGACGGATCCGGCAGCACCGGAGCGACCGTCCGGGCCGCCAGGCTCGCGAACCCGGCACCCTCCGCGTCGAGTGCGGCGGCGGTGGGCTCCGTCGCCGCGAAGACGATCGGGGTGCTGGCGATGGCGGCGCCGACTTCGAGGTCTGCCGCATCCACGCCCATGAGCTCGGCCTGACCCGCCGCACGCGCCGGCCACATCGCGGAGTCGGGTACCCATACGTCGAAGTCGGGCTCGGATCCCGCTGCCAGCGCCTCGGCGGTGACCGAGCTGTCTTCCGTCTTGATCGTCACGTCGGGGCAGTCCGAGCGAGATTCCGTCAGGTCGTCGACGATCGCCTCGAGCGCTCCCGCGACCGCCGGATCCGCGGTGATACGCAGGCTCGATGCCAGGCAGTCCCCAGCGGGCGCCGCCTCGTTCTCCGGTTCAGCCGCGGTTTCGCGCGTCAGGAAGATCCCGAGCACGACGGCGAGCGCGACGACGAGGACGAGGATCACGCCCAGGAGGATCAGCAAGCGCCTCCGCCGTTGCGCGGCACGCGCGGCAGCGCGCGTCGGCGTACTGCCGGTGGCGGGCGAAGTCGGCTGCATTCGAACCACATGCACTCCGATGGACGGCGGGTGGGGGCCCGCTTGCGGGATACGACGTCGTATCTGGGGAAATACGGCATCGTACGTGGGGGATACTTCAGTGGAGTATAGGCGAGGGCAACGGGACCCACCGTCTGCGGGCCCTGCCACTACGCTTCGAGCGTGAGTTCACCGCATCGAGCCTCTCGGGCAGCGGCGCTGCTCGTTGCCATCGCCCACCGCTGACCCGGAGAACCCCGTCCTCGGGTGCGCGACGCTCAGGCCTCGGGCGCCTCCTGGAGCGCCCGGACCTCGATACGACTCTGCAGGACCACAGCGATCTTGGACGCCCACTCGACGGCGGCATCCTCGTCGGGCGCTTCGATCACCCAGAATCCGCCGACGTACGAGTCCGCCTGGACGAACGGCTCATCGAGCACGCGGGGTTCACCGGAGGTCACGTCGACGGTCTTCGCGGTCGAGGGCGGGTTGAGCCCGCCGGCGAAGAGCCATGCACCGGAGTCCTTCAGCGCGGTGTTGAACTCGTCGACCGCCGCAATCACGGCGGCGAACTCGGCGGGGTCGAACTCCTGCATCGACTCCATCGTCGGCTCGGTCGCGGTGTCGCGCGGCATGGTCAGGAAGTACTGCGTCATCGTCGGATCCTCTCGTAGGTGGGCTCCCTGGTGTCGCCCTCACCAACGCGTCGAACGAGCCGGGCGAGAATCGACATCGCCATCAGATGATCCGCGAGATCGATTCGGCCACGCGCCCCGGCAATGCCTGCTCAGCCGACGCGGCGGGCGCTGCGCCGGCGAACGGCTGAGTCCGCGCCCGACCCGCAGTCAGTCGCGCGGCCTGCGCAGCACCACCACGGTCGTCACCGCGAGCACCACCACGCCGACCGACTCGACGATCACGGTCTCGGGCACCAGCGTGAAGTCCCACTCGGTGCGGATGCCGAACAGCCCGACGGTCAGCGCCAGCAGGAGCGACCCCAGCGTGGCGATGAGGAACAGCAGGCTCAGCACGGTCGCGGCCTGCAGCATCCGTCCCCGCAGTGCCACCATCGCGATCGCGAGCACCAGCCCGCCGACGGCGTTCAGGATGAACATCACACCGAGGATGCCGCCGACCCCGTTCAACGCGAGGTACAGGTGGATGCCTCCCGCGGCCAGCAGGAACGCGGCGCTGAGGATGCGCAGGACCCACAGGACCCGCTGGTTGGTTCCGGTCATCGGATCACTCCATTCCTTCTTCTCCGTCCCGCGTCCATGCGGGTCGACACACGAGGTCGGTGAGCGACGAGCCACAGCACGTCCCGCCCGAACGATTCCACGAGCAGCGCGAGGGCGATCAGCACCACGGCCATCGACGCCCACGCGGGCAGCAGCCCGCTGGCAGCCGCCGTCAGCGCGATGCCCGCGACCGCTGTGGTCACCTTGCGCCAGTAACGCGGCGGCAGCGTGGCCCGCATCCACGGCAGGAACCACCCCGCGACGACGAACGCGTACCGCAGCAGCCCGATCGTGAGCACCCACGGGCCCAGTGCCGGGGCGACATAGACGCTCAGCACGAGGAGGAGGAAGGCATCCACCTCCATGTCGAACTGTGCGCCCAGCTCGCTCTCGGAATGCGTGCGCCGCGCGAGCCAGCCGTCGACCGCGTCGAGCACCAGGGCGATGCTCGCGAGCACCACCAGCAGCGGCACCGACACGGGCGAGACGAAGGATGCCGCCACCAGCGCGGTGACGAGCGCGACGAGCGTCGAACGCGTCGCGGTGGCCCAGTTCGCCCACCCGAAGACGGTCATGCCGCTGCGATGCAACCCCCTGGTGAGGAGTCCGTTCGACACGACAAGGTAGAGGAGTCCGGCGGTCCATCCGACCGCGGAGAGCGGTGAGAACCGGTCGATCGCCCAGAGGCCCAGCAGCCCCGCCGCGATCGACGAGAGCGGAGCGAGATGAACTTTCGGCATGCTGACCTCCGTTCCTCCGTCATGGATACCACTGGGAACACGTTCTGGCAGTGGGTCTCGGTTCAATCGATCGGGGCTCCCCGCCGATGAGGGCCACCGCGTACTGGATCGACGCTCCCGCACGCGGGGCGCTTCGGGGCGAGGCGGTGCCCGGTCCCGGCGCCGGCGAGGTGCTCGTGCGCACGCTGTACACCGGCATCAGCCGCGGCACCGAGTCGCTCGTGTTCCGCGGTGAGGTGCCGGCCGGCGAGCGGGAGCGCATGCGGGCGCCGTTCCAGGCGGGCGACTTCCCGGGTCCGGTGAAGTACGGCTACCTCAACGTCGGCGTGGTCGAGCAGGGCCCGACCGGCCTCGTCGGGCGCACCGTGTTCGCCCTGTACCCGCACCAGTCCGCCTTCGTGGTGCCCGCGGGGTCCGTCGCGATCGTGCCCGATGACGTCCCGGCGCGGCGGGCGGTGCTCGCGGGCGCCGTCGAGACCGCGGTGAACATCGTGTGGGATGCCGCACCGCTCGTCGGCGACCGCGTCACGGTGGTCGGCGCCGGGATGATCGGGTGCGCGGTCGCGCACCTGGCCCGCGGCATCCCGGGCGTCGAGGTGGTGATCGTCGACATCGACGGCGCGAAGGCGGAGGTGTGCGAACGGCTCGGCATCGCCTATGCCCGACCGGCCGACGCCCCGCCGGATCGCGACCTCGTGATCGACACCAGCGGGTCGGACGAGGGCCTGCAGCTGGCGATCGACACGGCCGGCGCCGAGGGCGAGATCATCGAGGCGAGCTGGTTCGGCGACCGGGCCGCGAGCGTGCGGCTCGGGGGCGCCTTCCACTCGCGGCGGCTCACGATCCGCTCCAGCCAGGTCGGGATGGTCGCGCCGCGCCGGCGCGGCACCCGCACCACGAGCGACCGCCTCGCCCTCGCGCTGCGGCTGTTGCGAGACCCCGTCTTCGACCACCTGCTCAGCGGCGAATCGTCCTGGCGCGACCTTCCCGACGTCATGGCGGCGATCGCGGCGGGGTCGCTGCCGGGCCTGTGCCACACGATCGACTGGAGGGACGCCGGATGACGTACTCGCTCACCGTCCGCGACCACATGATGATCGCCCACAGCTTCACGGGCGAGACGTTCGGCCCCGCCCAGCGGCTGCACGGTGCGACGTACGTCGTGGACGCGACCTTTCGCGCCGGCGCGCTCGACGCCGACGGCGTGGTGGTCGACATCGGGCGCGCGTCGGACGCGCTGCGCGGCATCCTGTCGACGCTGTCGTACCGCAATCTCGACGACGAGCCGGAGTTCGCCGGCGTCAACACGACCACCGAGCGCCTGTGCAGCGTCGTCGCAGAGCGCCTTGTCGAGATCGTGCGGGCGGACGGCCTCGGCGGCGGGAACCTCACGGGGATCGAAGTGACGCTGCACGAGTCGCACGTCGCATGGGCGTCGTACGCGGTGGCGCTGTGAGCGCGCCCGCACCGGTCGTGTGGTTCGTCGTTCCCGGCGGTTTCGACGATCCCGGCCGTGTGAGCGGAGGCAACGTGTACGACCGGCGCGTGAGCGCCGAGTTGCGCACGCTCGGGTGGGACGTGCGCATCGAAGAGGTCGCCGCCGACGCGCCCGACGGGGACCCGCTCGAGCATCTCCCCGACGGCGCGCTCGTGCTCGTCGACGGCCTCATCGCGATCGGCTCGCCGGCGGCGATCGAGGCGGCCTCGGTGCGGCTGCGCGTCGTCGTGATCGCGCACATGCTGGCCGACGCGTTCCCCGACCCCGACCCCGCGGCGATCGAGGGCGAGCGGCGGGCACTTCCCCGCGCACACCGCGTCATCGCCGCCAGCGCCTGGCTCCGCGACGAGCTCACGCGGCGCGGGCTCGTCGCTCCCGAGCGGCTCGTGGTCGCGGCGCCGGGGTCGGACCAGGCGCCGCTCGCGACGGGCACCACGACGGGCGGGTCGCTCCTGTGCGTCGGCGTCGTCGCCGCGCACAAGGGCCACGACACGCTGGTCGAGGCGCTCGCGCGGCTCGGCGACGTCCCGGCGTGGACGTGCACGTTCGCCGGATCCGTCTCGACCGACCCCGGGTTCGCGACGCGCGTCGCCAGGGCAGCATCGGCCGCCGGCCTGTCGCCGCAGATCTCGTGGGCCGGCGTCCTGAGCCCGCGCGAGCTCGACGGGGCGTACGCGAACGCCGACCTGCTCGTCGCGCCGTCGCGCACCGAGACGTACGGCATCGCGATCGGCGACGCGCTCGGCCGCGGCATCCCGGTCATCGCCAGCAGCGTGGGGGGCATCCCCGAGGCGACCCAGCCGCCCGAGGCGGCCCTGCTCGTGCCGCCCGGCGACCCCGCGGCGCTCGGCGACGCGCTGCGGCGCTGGCTGGAGGACCCGCGCCTGCGCGCGAGCATGTCGGCCGCAGCCCGCCACGCCGCCCCGGCCCGCAGACGGTGGAGCGACACGGCGCGCGCCGTCCACTCGGCGCTCGAGGCACTGTCATGAGCGTCGTCATCCCGGTGTCGGCGGACTGGCTGACGCTGCGAGAAGACGCGGACGCCGCCTCACGTTCGCGCGCGCTCGCCACGAAGGCAGGACGGATGCTGCGGCCACCCCTCGTCGTGCACGACCTGGGCACCGGCACCGGTTCGATGGTGCGGTGGTGCGCACCGCTGCTTCCCGGCCCGCAGACGTGGGTGCTGCACGACTGGAACGACGCACTCCTCGAACATGCGGCGAGCGCTGCCGCCCACGACCACGACGGGACGCCCGTCACGGTGCGCACCCGGGTCGGTGAGCTCGGACTCCTGCAGGGCGCGGATCTGACCGGCGCGTCGCTCGTGACGGCATCGGCGCTGCTGGACGTGCTCTCGGGCGACGAGGTCGCCACGATCGTCGCCGCGTGCGTCGCCACGGGAGCGCCCGCGCTCTTCGCGCTCTCGGTCACCGGGCGGGTGACGCTCGACCCGGTCGACGCCGGCGACCGCGTCTTCGAGGCGGCCTTCAACGACCATCAGCGGCGCGCGGTCGAGGACCGGGGGCTGCTGGGGCCGGATGCCGCGACCGTCGCGGCGGACCTCTTTCGGTCTGCGGGCTGGTCGGTGCGCGTCGCGGACTCGCCCTGGCACCTCGGGCCGGGCGACCCGGCGCTCATCGCCGAATGGCTGGACGGCTGGCTCGCCGCCGCCGTCGCACAGCGGCCGGCGCTGCTCGAGTGGGCGGCGGAGTACGCCCGCATGCGCGCGCGCAGCTCGCGTCCGGCAGCCTGCGGGTCGTCGTTCACCATGTCGACCTCCTGGCGTGGCCGCCGTGAACGCCGCGATCCCGCAGTCGACGAGGCCGGCCCGCGCCGCGCCGCGATGGCAGCCGTGGGCGCGGGCCGCCGTCGGCGTCGGCATCCTCGGTGCGATCGTCGCCGTCACCGGCGCGGAGCCGTTCCTCCGCGGCATCGCGTCGGTGTCGCCCCCGGTGATCGCGGCGGCGCTGCTGCTCGCCGCCGCGGCGACGGCCGCCGCCGCCTGGCGCTGGCGCGTCCTCGCCGGACGCCTCGGCCTCCGGCTGGGCTGGCGGCAGTCCGTCGCCGCGTACTACCGCTCGCAGTTCCTCAACACGGTGCTCCCCGGCGGCGTCGTCGGCGACGTCGAGCGGGCGATCTCGCACGGGCGCAGCCTCGACCGCGTCGCCCAGGCCGCGCGGGCCGTGGTCGCCGAGCGCACCGCGGGGCAAGCAGTGCAGCTCGTGCTGGCCGTCGTCGTGGTGGCCGCGATCGGGTTCTCGGCCGACGCTCCGGCGATCGCGCTCCTGCTCACGGCTCTCGGAGCGGTCGCCGTCGGGGCCGGGATCGCGATGGCGAACGGGCGGGCCCGGCGCGCGGTCGCTCGCGAGCTGGCCATCCTGCGCGAGGCGTTCCGCACCGCGCGAACGGTGCTGGCGGTGGTCGCGGCATCCGTCGTCGTCGTCACCGCGCACGTCGTGACGTTCGTCGTCGCCTGCGCCGCCGCCGGCGTCGTGGCATCGGCCGAGCAGGTGACGCTCGCGGCCATCGCCGCCGTGCTCGCGTCGTCCCTTCCGATCGGCATCGGCGGGTGGGGACCGCGCGAGGGCGCCGCCGCGTGGGCGTTCGGGGCGGCCGGGCTCGGCGCGGCGGCGGGGATCACCGCCGCCACCGCGTACGGCGTCCTGGTGATGATCGCACTGACCCCCGGCGCGCTCGTCATCGCGGTGTCGCTGCTGCGCCGCCGCCACGCGTCGACGGATGCCGGAAGGCGGGCCGCGACATGACGCTGCCGTACGTGACCCTCAGCTGTGCCATGTCGCTCGACGGCTACCTCGACGGCGCGGCGCCGCAGCGCCTCATCATGTCGAACGCCGAGGACTTCGACCGCGTCGATCAGCTTCGAGCCGACAGCGACGCCATCATGGTCGGGGCGTCGACCGTGCGCCGCGACGACCCCCGGCTGCTCGTGCGCAGCGAGGACCGGCGGCGCGGGCGCGTCGAACAGGGCCGGAGCGATTCACCGGTGAAGGTCACCGTCACCGGCAGCGGCGACCTCCCGGCGGACTCGCGCTTCTTCACCGCCGGCGACGTGGAGAAGCTCGTCTACTGCCCGCGCTCGGCCGCCGCCCGCATCGCGAGCGCCCTCGGCGGCACCGCCACCGTGGTCGCCCTCGGCGACCTCGTGACGATGCGCGACGTCGCGCACGACCTCGCCGCCCGCGGCATCCGCCGGCTCATGGTCGAAGGCGGCGGCAGGCTGCACACCCAGTTCCTGCGGGAGGACGTCGCCGACGAGCTGCAGCTGGTGATCGCCCCGTTCTTCGTCGGAGAGCCTCGTGCGCCGCGGTTCGTCGAGGGCGGCGCCTTCCCGTGGACCGCGACACGGCGGGCCCGCCTCGCCGAGACGCGGCAGATCGGCGACGTGGTGCTGCTGCGGTACGCCCTCTCGGAGCGGGCCGCATCCCGCTGGCCGTCGGCCGAGCCCGATGCCGTGGCGACCGCACATCGCCGGGGCGTGGACCATGGCTCGTCGCGGTGACCACGCCGTCCACGCTCGCAGCGGGCTGCGCGGGGGGATGCCGCTGACGCTGGTCGCGTGCGCGGTCCTGGTCGTCGCACCGCTCGTGCCGGCGGCATTGGGCAGCGGGAGCCCGAACGCGCTCCTGGGTCTTCCGGGGGAGTCGGTCGTCGCCCTGGTCGTGCTCCTCATCGTCGTGTCGCGTTCCCTGCAGTCGGTCGCGGCCGGCGTGTACGCGGCGGCCGTGGTCGCAGCGATCCTCGTCGCCTCGCTCGATGCGGCGTTCCGCGCCACCATCGACCGTCCGTTCAATCTCGCCGAGGACGGCGGCGCGATCGCCGACGCCTTCGGCGTCGTGCAGGACGCGATCGGGCCCGTCAGCGCCGCCCTCGTCGTCGTGCTCATCGGCGCCGCCGCCGCGGGGCTGGCCGTCGTCGTGGCCGTCTCGGCGCTGCGGGTCGGACGCGCCGCACGCGAGGAGGGGGCGCGCGGTCGCGCCGCGGTCACCGCGGTCGCGGCCGCCTGGGTGATCTTCTCCCTCGCCGGCACCGAGGTCGCGCCGGGGGCGCCGGTCGCGGCATCCGGTGTCGGCGACACGCTCGTCGCGGCATCGACCCGCGCGGCTGCCAGCGTGCAGGAGCAGCGGGCCTTCGAACGCGCGCTGGCCTCCGACCCGGTGGCGGCCGACCCCCCGGCGCGCCCGATGGCCGTGCTGGCCGGCAAGGACGTCGTCATCGCGTTCGTCGAGAGCTACGGCCGCGTCGCCGTCGAGCCGTCGCCCTTCACCGACGGCATCGCACGCACGCTCGACGCGGGCGCCGACACCCTCGAGCGTCACGGGTATGCCGCGCGCAGCGCGTTCCTCACGTCGCCGACGTTCGGGGGCGTGAGCTGGCTGGCCCATGCGACGCTGCAGAGCGGGGTGCGCGTCGACTCTCCCCGGAAGTACGAGCGGCTGTTCGAGCACGGTCGCTCGACGCTCACCGGGCTTTTCGGTGCGGCGGGCTGGCGCACCATGGCGGTCGTGCCGTCGAACTCGCGAGCGTGGGAGGCGGGCGAGGCGTTCTACGGGTTCGACGCCGTGCTCGACTCCCGCACCATGGGGTACCGCGGGCCGGCGTTCGGCTACGCGCGCATGCCCGACCAGTACACCTGGCACGTGTTCCACGAGCACGCGGCGCTCGACGGCACGCAGCCGGTGATGGCCGAGATCGACCTCGTCTCGTCGCACGCGCCGTGGACGCCGTTCCCCCGCATGGTGCCGTGGGACGAGCTCGGCGACGGGTCGGTGTTCTCCGGCCAGGTCGCGGGCGCCGAGTCGCCGGTCGGCGCGTGGACCGACCCCGAGCAGGCCCGCGCGCTCTACGGGGAATCGGTGGCGTACTCGCTCGAGGCGACGTTCTCGTACCTCGAGACGTTCCCGCAGGACGACCTCGTGCTGATCATGCTCGGCGACCACCAGCCGGCTCGCATCGTCACCGGCCCGGACGCCGGCTACGACGTGCCGGTCACGGTCATCGCGAAGGACCGCGCGGTGTGGGAGGCGATCGAGTCGTGGGGATGGGAGGCGGGCGTGCGTCCATCGGCGCAGGCGCCGGTGTGGGCGATGGACGACTTCCGCGACCGCTTCGTCGACGCGTTCAGCCGATGAGGGGCAGTTCGGCAGCCGCCTCTAGCCGAGCAGGCGCAAAGTGAATATCCTTTCGTAAGCGAATCCTCATCCGGGATTGCTTCGATCGGAGTCATCGTGTCACTGGCCCGCTACACCCGCCCCGTCGACGGTCAGGTGCGCCTGCTGACCAAGGTCGCGCGCATGTACCACGAGCGCGGCGTGCGGCAGGCCGACATCGCATCCGCGCTCAATATCTCACAGGCGAAGGTCTCGCGTCTGCTCAAGCGTGCCGAGACCCTGGGCATCGTGCGCACGATCGTCACCGTCGCGCCGGGCGTCTACGCCGAACTCGAAGAGCAGCTCGAGGAGCGGTACGGCCTCGCCGAGGCGGTCGTCGTCGACGTCGACCCCGATGCCGACGAGCGCGAGCTGCTGGCCTCGGTCGGCGCGGGTGCCGCCGCCTACCTCGAGGCGACTCTCTCGGGCTCCGAGCGCATCGGCGTCTCGTCGTGGAGCCAGACGATCCTCGCGATGGTCGACCGCATGCGCCCGTTCACGGTGCGCGCGGCCACCGAGGTGGTGCAGCTGCTGGGCGGCGTGGGTGCGCCGGAGGCGCAGAGCCATTCCAACCGCATCCTGGGCGAGCTCGCGCGCATGCTCGGCGCCGAGCCGGTCTACGTGCAGGCCCCGGGCGTGGTCGCCGACCCCGCGATCCGCGACAGCCTGCTGCGCGACCCGTCGATGCAGGACGTCGCGCAGCATTGGAACGACCTGACGATGGCGATCATGGGCATCGGCAGCATCGAGCCTTCGGACGTGCTGGCCACCAGCGGCAACGCGTTCGCCGCCGAGGAGCGTGAAGGCCTTCTCGCGCAGGGGGCCGTGGGCGACATCTGCCACCGCATCTTCCGCGCCGACGGCACCCTCGTGCGCGGCGAGCTGGACGACCGCATCATCGCGATCCCCGTCGAGAACCTGATGCGCATCCCGCGTCGCGTCGGCGTCGCCGGCGGCGAGCGCAAGCTCGAGGCCATCCACGGCGCGCTCGCCGGCGGCTGGGTCACGACGCTCGTGACCGACCTCCGCTCCGCCGAGCAGCTCGCCACCCGCTGACCCGGTCCGGCCGTTTCGTCGCGGGCGCCAGAGCGCCCATCGCTCAACGACCGGGGGGGGGCGGGCGCCGGAGCGCCCGACGCTCAACGAGCGAGGGTGGCGACCGCTTCGCTGAGGCGACGGATGCCGGGCTCGAGGCTTGTGAGCACCGGCACGTCGACCGACACGGCCTCGGCCGCGCTCGCCATCGAGGCCTGCGCGAGCACCACGACATCGGCATCCGTCGCCGCCCGCTCGATGGCGGCCGCGACGAGCCGGTCGTGCGTGGCGCGGTCGCCCGCTGCGACGGCCTCGAACGCTCCCTCGATCACCTCGCTCACGAACTCCGGTGCACGCCCCGCGAGCTCGGCGCGCTCGCGCAGCAGGCCGAGGGTCGGCGTGAGGGTCGTGGGCAGGGTCGCCAGCACCGCGACGCGGTCGCCGGCGCTGACCGCGGCATCCGCCATCGCCTCGTCGATGCGCAGCACCGGGATGCCGACGGCTTCGGCCGTGGGCGCCGCCAGGTGCGAGATCGACGAGCACGTCAGCATGACGACATCCGCCCCCGCGCTCTGCGCCGCCTTCACGAGATCGGCGAGGCGTTCGGGAACGGATGCCGCGCGCTGCGGATCGCCCAGATCGGCCACGATCTTGTCGTCGAGGTAGTTCACCGTCGTCGCGCCCGCCAGGTGCTCGCGTGCGAGCTCGGCGACCGGCGGGATCACGACGGCGCCGGTGTGGACGAAGGCGATGCGGGGTGCGTCGGCGGTCATGCCATCAGCCTTTCAGGCTCTCAGCCCTTGAGGGCGCCGCCGGCCATGCCGGCCATGATCTTCTTGTTGAGCGTCAGGAACACGATCAGCAGCACCACGATGTTGATGCTCACGGCGGCGAAGAGCGGCCCGTACTGGGTCGACCCGTACTCGTCGCTGAGGCTCAGCAGTCCCACCTGGATCGTCGCCAGCTGCGGTCGTGTCGTGAAGGTCAGCGCGATGAGCAGGTCGTTCCACACGCTGAAGAACTGGACGAGGCCGACCGTGAGGATCGCGTTCTTCATCATCGGCACGCCGATGATGAAGAACGAGCGCAGCGGACCCGACCCGTCGACCGTCGCCGCCTCGAAGATCTCGCGCGGCACCGACCGGAAGTACGTCGCCATGAGGAACGTCGTCAGCGGCAGCCCCATCACCGTGTACGTGATGATGAGCGGGAGCAGCGAGTCGGTGATGCCGATCCGGAAATAGACGATGAACAGCGGCACCAGGATCATCTGACCCGGAACCATGATGCCGGCGAGGATGTACAGCAGCGTGCCGTTGCGGCCCTTCCAGATCATGACCTCGAGGGCGTACCCCGCGGCGACGCCGATGAACACGATGGCCACCACCGACGGGATCGTGACGATGATGCTGTTGAGGTAGTTCTGGCCGACGTTGCCGGTCGTGAGGGCGACGACGTAGTTGCTGAAGTCCCAGGTCTCGGGCAGCGCCAGCGCGGGGTTGGAGAGGAACTCGGACTGCGTCTTGAACGAGCCGAGCACCATCCACACCTGGGGGTAGAGCACCACCACCATGAGGATCGCGACGATGATCCACACCGGGATGCGGCGCACCAGGCGCAGGGCCTTGCGGCGCACCGGGCTCGGAGCCGGCTTGCGCTTGGTCGGCACGGCCACGGTGGCCGGGGCATCCGTCTGCGTCATGGTCGTCATGTCACACCTCCGCCTTGCGACGCGACGACCGGAAGATCGCGAGCGTGAACACGAGGCACAGCAGGGTCAGCACCAGGGCGATCGTCGAGCCGTAGCCGTACTCGGCGTACTCGAACGCGGTGCGATACATGTACAGGGTGAGCGGAGCCGTGGACGTGCCGGGCCCGCCGTTGTTGAGCGCGAGCAGGCTGTCGAAGACCTTGAGCGTCGCATTGAGGCTGAAGATGATCGACGACAGCAGGATCGGAAGCGACAGCGGGAGCACGATGTGCCGCACCAGGCGCAGGCCGTTGGCTCCGTCGAGGCGGGCCGATTCGATGATCTCTTCGGGGATGTCGAGCAGCCCGGCGTAGAGCAGCACGGCGTAGAAGCCCATCGAGCCCCACAGCGTCATGACGATGGCGGTGGCCATCGTGCCCGCGGTGGACGCGAGCACCTCGACGCTGTCGCCGCCGAAGAAGTTGATGATGTCGTTGACAGGACCCTGATTGTCGCCGACGGCGACGAAGCTCTTGAACAGCAAGGCCACCGCGACCGTCGGCAGGATCGCGGGGAAGAACACGATCGTGCGGACGAACGACGAGCCCTTGCGCAGCACGAAGACGTACAGCAGCGCCAGGCCGTAGCCGAGCGCGACCTGGCCGACGGTCGCGACGAGGGCGAAGAAGATGCTGACCCACATCGACTGCAGCGCAGCCCCATCGGAGAAGAACGTCGCGAAGTTCTCAAGCCCCACCCAGTCGAAACCGCGGAGGGTGTTGCCCTCGAAGAACGACAGCCCGAACGACCAGGCCACCGGGACGACCTTGAGCAGGGTGTAGAGCAGCAGCGCAGGCGCCAGCAGGATGATGATCGTCCTGCGATCGCCGAAGATCGAGTTCATCTCCGTCGCTTTCTGTGGGGAGCCGGCCCCCCGAGCCTAGGCGTGGGGGGCCGGCTCGAGGCGGGCCGGCGGGGCGAGCGTCAGCTGTTGGCGTCGATGCTCGCCTGGAGTTCGGCCATGTAGTCCTCGGGGCTCATCTGACCCGTCGCGAGGAGCGTCGCGTTGGACGACGCGAGGGAGTTGCTCTTCGGGTCGAGCAGCGCCTCGAACCACAGCACGGTCTCGTCGATCTCGGCGATGCGCTCCTGGATCTCGGCGGTGTTCTGCGAGATGTCGGTGACCTCGCCGTTGACCTTGAAGCCCGAGATGACGCCCGCGTCCTGCAGGGCCTGCTGGCCGTAGTTCTCGGCGATGCAGCTGATCCAGTCCACGACCTTGGGGCCGAACTGCTTGGCGTTGACGATCATCGGCGCGCCGGCGTTGGCCGGGTACTGGTCGATCGAACCGGCGCCGCCCTCGACCGCGGGGAACGGCATGAAGCCGATGTTCTCGCCGCCGACCTGGTTGCGCTCGGGGTCGTTGATCGCGCTCAGCAGCCACGTGCCGTCGTAGGTCATGGCGGCCTGGCCGGTGAGGAACATGTTCGACGACGTGTCGCCGTCGCGCGTCGAGAAGCCCTCGCCGAAGTAGCCGGCCCCGGCGTACTCGGCCAGCGCTTCGGCGCCCGCGACGTAGTCGGGGTCGGTGAGCTGAGCCTCGCCGTCGCGGATGGCGGCCATCGCGTCGGGTCCGACGTTGCGGAAGATGTACATGCCCATGATGCGGGTGAGCGGCCAGCCGTTTGCGCCCGCCTCGGTCATCGGGGTGATGCCGGCGTCGAGCAGCGTCGCCGAGGCGTCGAGCAGCTCGTCCCACGTCTGCGGCTCCTCGAGACCGTTGTCGGCGAAGATCTGCTTGTTGTAGAAGATGCCCTCGATGTTGTACTGGTACGGCATCGAGTACATGCCGCCGTAGACCTGCTCGACGGTGGACGCGGCTGCGGGCAGCACGTTGTCCCACGTACCGGCCTCTTCGAGGGCGGCCTGCAGGTCGCCGACGAGGCCGGCGGCGTTGAGGTCGCCGTCCGGGCGGATGAGGGCCGTGCCCGCGATCGTGTGGGTGGGCAGCGCGTCCTGGCTCGCGAGCAGCGTCACCTTCTGCACGGTGTCGGCCTGTGCGACCTTCTGGTGCTCGATGGGCAGCGCCTCGTTCTCGGCCTCGCAGGCGCCTGCGGCGAGCGCGTCGAGCTGCGCCTCGAGGACGGCGTTCTCGTTGGCCGTCATGACCGTGAAGGTGTCGGGATCGGTGCCGGCGGCACCGTCGTCACCGGAGGGCGCGCCGCTTCCGCCGGCGCATGCGGCCAGCGGCAGCACGGCCGCCAGGGTCAGTCCCAGGGCCGCGAAAGCGCGGCTGCGGGGTCGGGTGTTCATAGCGTCCTCCTTGACGAAGACCATGCGGGTGAAGGGTACGACCACGACAGTAGGCACGAAAGCGAAGTGTGTCAACACTCAGTGTTGAAATTCTATTCACTTCGTGCTCAAATCGTGGTTACAGTCAGGTGCACGCCCTCCGGAAGGACCCATCGCATGACCGCCACGACAGCGACCCGCGCCCATGCGCGGCTGCGCCCCCTCGGAGCCGAGAGCGCGCGGTGGAGCAGCGGCTTCTGGGGCGGCGTCCACGAACGCACCCGCGACGTCACCATCCCGCAGATCTGGTCGTCGCTGAGCGACCCCGCCGTCAGCCCGGGCCTGGCGAACTTCCGCATCGCCGCCGGCCTCGAAGAGGGCTCGCACCTCGGCCCGCCGTTCATGGACGGCGACTTCTACAAGTGGCTCGAGGCCGCGATCGCCCGCCTCGAGACCGACCCCGACCCCGAGCTCGCCGCCCGCGTCGAAGACCTCGCGGGGCTCATCGCGTCGGTGCAGCGCGAGGACGGGTACCTGCACACCCCGACCATCATCTCGACCCGCCACCAGGCCCTCCGAGAGACCCAGGGACCAGTGGAGGCGCTCGCCGACCGCTTCCACTTCGAGACGTACAACCTCGGCCACCTCATCACGGCGGGCGTCAAGCACTACGAGGTGACGGGTTCGACGACGCTGCTGGATGCCGCGAAGAAGGCGGCCGGATTCCTCGAGGACCTCGCGACCAACAAGCCGCTCGAGCTCGCGCGCAGCGCCATCTGCCCCTCGCACTACATGGCCGTCGTCGACCTGTACCGCGCCACGGGCGACGAGCGGTATCTGCGCCTGTCGGAGGCGTTCGTGCGTGTGCGCGACGACTTCCAGGGCGGCGACGACAACCAGGACCGCCTTCCGGTACGCGAGCAGACCGTGGTCGCCGGGCACGCCGTGCGCGCCAACTACCTGTACGCGGGTCTCGCCGACCTCGTCGCCGAGACGGGCGACGACGAACTCACCGCGGTGCTCGAGCGGCTGTGGCAGGACGTCGTCGACACGAAGCTCTACATCACCGGCGGCGCCGGCGCGCTCTACGACGGCGCCTCGCCCGACGGCTCGCCCTGGCAGGACCAGATCAGCCGCGTGCACCAGGCCTACGGCCGCGCCTACCAGCTGCCCCACACGACGGCGCACAACGAGTCGTGCGCGAACATCGGGCTCATCCTGTGGGGCGAGCGGATGCTGTCGCTCACGGGTGACGCGCGCTACGCCGACGTCATCGAACAGGTGGCCTTCAACAGCCTGCTGTCGAGCATCAGTCTCGCCGGGTCGGAGTACCTCTACACCAACCCGCTGCGCCAGGTGCGCGATCTGCCGTACCCGCTGCGCCGGCCGGGCGACACCGCGATCCACCCGACTCCCCCGCCGCCGCCCTCCGACGAGCGCCTGCGAGAGTCGTACCTCAGCTGCTTCTGCTGTCCGCCGAACATCGCGCGCACCCTGGCCCGGTTCCACGAGCGTGCCGCCTCACTCGGCGACGACGGCCTCTACCTGCACCTCTACGGAGGCTCGTCGGTCGACGTCACGACCGACGACGGTGGCCGGCTCGCCCTGCGCGAAGACAGCGACTACCCGTGGTCGGGTGAGCTGACGTTCACCGTGCAGGATGCCGCGGGCCCCGGCACCCCTCTTCACCTGCGCATCCCCGGCTGGTCGTCGGGCGCGACGCTCACGGTCAACGGCGACGAGGTCGCGGTCAGCGAGCCCGGAACCTACACGCGCGTCGAGCGCGAGTGGCGCGAGGGCGACGTGATCGCGCTGGCGCTGCCGATGCCGGTGCGGGTGCTGCGCGCCCACCGCCTCGCCGAGGAGGCCACCAACCAGGTCGCGGTGCGCCGCGGACCGGTCGTGTACTGCCTCGAGAGCACCGACCTCCCCGGGGGCGTCGCGCTCGAGCAGGCGGCGCTGCGCCGCGGCCAGGGGCTCACGCCCGTCGAAGCCGAGGTGACGGGCACCCGGATCGTCGCGCTCGAGACCGAGATCGCCGTGCTGCCGAAGCCCACCGACGACGCCCTGTACGACGACCTCGGCGAGGCCGAGCCGTCGACCGCCAAGACGCGGCTCGTGCCGTACTTCGCGTGGGGCAACCGCGGCGCCGGCGAGATGTCGGTCTGGCTCCCGCTGGCGTGGTGACCCGATGACCGCACAGCACGTCATCGCGACGTATCTCATCGAGACCTCGCTCCCGCTGCAGCATGCGGCCGAGGTGCTCGCCGGCGAGCAGTCCACCGGCACGTTCGTGCGGGTCGAACGCGAGTCCGACGACCTCCGTGCGCGCTTCGCGGCGCAGGTCGAATCGCTCGAGGAGGTGCCACTCACCGGCGCCTCACCGCTGCCGGGGTCTGTCGGCGACCCGGCGCGGCGCCGCCGTGCGCGGCTGCGCCTGCGTTTTCCGCTCGGCAACTTCGGGCCCTCACTCCCCAACCTGCTCGCCGCCGTCGCCGGCAACCTGTTCGAGATCAAAGAGCTGTCGGCGATCAAGCTGATCGACCTCGAGCTGCCGCCGGCGTTCGCCGAGCGCTACCCGGGCCCGGCGTTCGGCGTCGGGGGGACGCGGCGGCTCTTGGGCCGCCCGAGCGGCGCGATGATCGGCACGATCGTGAAGCCGAGCATCGGACTCTCGCCCGAAGACCTGGCCGAGGTCGTGGGCGAGCTGGCCGAGGCGGGCATCGACTTCATCAAAGACGACGAGTTGCAGGGCAACGGCCCGAGCGCGCCGCTGGCCGAGCGCGTGCGCGCGGTCATGCCCGTGCTCGAGCACTACGCCGACCGCACCGGCCGCAAGCCCATGTACGCGTTCAACATCACCGACGACATCGGCCGCCTCGAGGCCAACCACGACCTCGTCGTCGCCGCCGGCGGCACGTGCGTCATGGCGTGCATCAACCTCATCGGGCTGCCGGGCCTGGAGTTCCTGCGCCGCCATGCCGAGGTGCCGATCCACGGTCACCGCGCGATGCTCGGCGCGTTCAACCGCTCCGAGCAGGTCGGGATAGGGTTCCGAGCGTGGCAGAAGCTCGCCCGGCTCGCCGGCGCCGACCACCTGCACACCAACGGCATCAGCAACAAGTTCTACGAGACGGACGCCCAAGTGCTGGACTCGATCGCCGCGGTCCGCGAGCCGCTGCTCGGCCTCACGCCGACGGTGCCGGTGCTGTCGTCGGGCCAGTGGGGCGGTCTCGCGCACGCGACCTACTCGGCGGTCGGCACGACGGATCTTCTCGTGCTCGCCGGGGGCGGCATCCATGGTCATCCCGACGGGGCGGCCGCAGGCGTCGCGAGCATGCGCGAGGCGTGGGAGTCGGCCGCGACCGGCGAGGCGGTCGAGGTCGCGCTCGAGCGCTCCCCGGCGCTCCGCCGGGCGACCGAGCTGTTCGGGCCGGTCCGTGTCTAGCCGGTCCGTGTCTGGACTGGGCGCCGCGTTCTACGGCGACGACTTCACCGGCAGCGTCGACGCGCTGCTGCAGTTCACGCGGCGCGGGTGGACGGGGCGGCTGTTCACGGGCCTTCCGGATGCCGAGACCCTGCGCCGCACCGCGTCCGAGGTCGACGTGGTCGGGGTGGCGGGGATCTCGCGATCGCTCACCCCCGCCGCCATGGCAGAGGAGCTGCGTCCGGTGTTCGCGGCCTTCGCCGCGCTGGAGCCCGAGGTGGTGCAGTACAAGGCGTGCTCGACCGCGGACTCCGCGCCGACGATCGGGAGCCTCGGACGCGTGGTCGAGCTTGCGCGTGAAGTCTTCGGGGACGCGACCGTGCCGATGCTGTTCGCGCAGCCCGACTTCGGCCGCTACACGCTCTTCGGCCATCACTTCGCCGCCGAGCGCGGGGTGGTCTACCGCCTCGACCGGCAGCCGACGATGTCGACCCACCCGAGCACCCCGATGACCGAGGCCGACCTCGCGCTGCATGTCGGGCGGCAGACCGAGTTGCCGATCGGGGCGATCCCGATCGTGTCCTACGCCGACCTGGGCGCTCGTCTTCGCGGCGCGCCCGAAGCGGCGGTGGTGCTGGACGCGGTGACCGACGACGATCTCGCCACGGTCGGCGCCGCGCTGCACGGGCTGCCGCGCCCGGTGTTCGCGATCGGGTCGGGCGGGCTGTCGCATGGCCTCGCGGCGGCCGATCCCGGGTCGGCGCCGCCGATCGCTCGCTCGACCCCGAGCTCGGGACCTGTCCTCGTGGTCTCGGGCAGCCGTTCGGCGCAGACGCGTCGGCAGGCGGATGCCGCGGCCGCCGCGGGCTGGATGGTGCGGCCGCTCCCGCTCGCCGCCGATGCGGTAGGCGCTGCGATCGACGACGTGGTCGAAGCATTGAGAGCCGGGCGCGGAGTCGTGCTCACCTCGGACGACACCGACACCCGCGCGGCGGGCGAGCGACCCGTGCTCGAGTCGATCGCGGCGGCCGCGGCATCCGTCGTCTCATCGGTCGTGCGAGCAGGCGCGAGCCGGCGGGTGATCGTGTGCGGCGGAGACACGTCGAGCCGCATCACCAGGCTGCTCGGGGTCGAGGCGCTGTCGATCGCCGCGAACCCGTGGGGCAACGTCGTGCTGCTGCGCGCACACGCCGCCGACCCCGCTCTGGACGGAGCGGAACTGCTGCTGAAGGGCGGCCAGGTCGGCGCGGACTCTCTCTTCACCGACATCGCCGCCCTCGGCGCCTGACAGCCATCGATCGACGAGCCGGTAGGGTTTCTCGCGCCATGACTCGCGTGTCACTCGTTCCCGCTTCGTACGTCTTCCTCCGTCGTCACGGCGCGGTGCTGCTGCAGCTGCGGCACAACACCGGCTATATGGACGGCTACTGGACCGCGGGCGCAGCCGGTCACATCGAGCTCGGCGAGACAGCTGTCGACGCCGCGATCCGTGAGGCGCGCGAAGAGCTCGGGGTCGTCATCGAGCCCTCCGGCTTGAACCCGTCGACGGTGATGCAGCGCACCGACGGCACCGCCGAGCCGCGCGAGCAGCGGGTCGACTGGTTCTTCGTGTGCGATGCATGGTCGGGCGAGCCGACGATCCTCGAGCCGAGGAAGTGCGCCGAGCTGGCCTGGTTCGGCCTCGACGCGCTGCCCGAGCACGTGCCCGACTACGAGAGGCTCGCGCTCGACGCGGTCCGGGAGGGGCACGCGTCGAGCCTCTTGTCGTTCGGGTTCTGATCCTCGCGCGGCAGTGCGCTTGACCCTGACACTGTGTCAGGGTCGAACGTGGTCAGCACCATGTACACCATCGGAGAGTTCGCCGCCTTCGGGCGCGTCAGTGTGCGGATGCTGCGTCACTACGACGCGATCGGCCTGCTGGTTCCGGCGCACGTCGACTCGCACTCGGGGTATCGCAGGTACGCGAACACGCAGCTGCCGCGGCTGCTGCGCATCGTGGAGCTGCGAGAGCTGGGTGTCGGCCTCGACGAGATCGCCTCAGCGCTGGATTCGGACGACGAGAGCGTGCTTCGTCGCGTACTCGCGAATCGGCGGGCCGCGGTCGCCGCCTCGATCGACGCGGAGACCGCGCGACTGGAGCGGATCGATCGGCGTCTCTCCCTCCTGGAAGGAACCATCGCCATGACCGACAACGTGCAGTACCGCCCGGTCGACGCCGTCACCGTCTACGCCGCCTCGGGCATCGCCCCGGGAGGCGGCCCCGAGAACGTCGGTCCCGTCGTCGGGACGATCATCACGGGCCTGGATGCTTCGCTCTCGGCAGCCGGCCGCCGGATCATCGAACCGGGGGTCTTCTGGTACGCGCCCGTGCCGGACTCCGACGACCTCGCCGTCCACGTGTCGTACATCGCCGAACCGCAGCCGCAGCCCGGGGAGGGCTACGACATCGTCACGCTGCCGGCCGTCGAGACGATGGCGACGCTCATCCACCGCGGCGACATGACGGGCATCGGCGAATCGTGGTCCCGGCTGATGCAGCGCGTCGTCGACGAGGGCTATCGCATGACCGGGCCCTGCCGCGAGGTGTACCTCGAGGCGGATGGCCACGAGCCCGGCCCCGACTGGGTGACCGAGCTGCAGGTGCCGGTGGAGAAGGCGTAGCCGGGCGGCATCCCGCGGCGGGAGCCGTTCCGTCGGCGGGAGCGGCTCCCACCTCGCGACGGCATCCGCCACGGCAGCTTCCCCTTCGACGACGAAGGCGGCGCCTGGATCGATGCGATCATCGACACCGCCCTGCGCCCCCGCCGCGGCGGACCACGCTTCGTCGACCCGGACGAGAAAGCCCGCGCCGAGCGAAGGCGGCCGCACCGACATCGACCGCGGCAGCGAGCACGAGGACGCGCGCGATCGCGCACGTCCGCCGCGCCTGGATCAACGTGGGCGATATCCGAGGCACATCTATACAACGTTGCAATTTGCTCTTGACCTTTGCTTGCCGGGGACACAACGATGGGCCTGTAGGGAATTTACGACGTTGTAAACCTGCTGACGCGGGGCTTCGTCGCCCGCTCCGCCGGCTCGGTTCTTCCCGTCCGGCGGGCAAGGCTCCCGCATGACGCGGTGCGGGAGAGACACGAGAGGAAATCAAAGGTGATGTGGATAGATCAAGGGCGAGGTACTGAACGGCGCTCCCGTCGCGCAATGGTGGCGATGGCCACGGCGGCCGCGTTGGGAGTGTCCGCACTCCTCGCGGCCCAGCCGGCCGCAGCCGCCGAGGACTCGTGGGTCGCCGAGATCGACAACGTCGTCCCGGACGTCTACCGGTTCACGGTTCCCACCTCGGCGGTCCAGCCGGCGACCGGCATCGCCGGCTCGGTCGTGGCTGTCGAAGGAAACTTCGCGCCGGGCAAGACCTGGACGACCCTGAACATGGGGGCCAGCGGAGGCAACTGGACCTCGACCATCGGCCCGCTCGAGCCGGGTCTGTACTACTACCAGTACACGGCGCGGCCGTCGTGGGGTGAGGACGCCATCGCGTTCCGCAACCCGGCCAGCCCTCAGGAGGTGACATCGAAACCGACGTGGAACACGCTGTTCGTCGACGGCCCGGGCGCCGAGTGGCTCGCAGACGTGCCGGCGGGCGGGAGCCTCGAAGAGCTCAGCTACGACAGTTCCGTCGCGGGCGCCGAACGGTCGGCCCTGGTGTGGACGCCCCCGGGCTATGACGAGAATCGCGCGACACCGTACCCGGTGCTCTACCTCCTCCAGGACGAGGGGCAGAGCTATCGCGAATGGGTGGAGCTCGGGCGGCTGAAGCAGATCCTCGACAACCTGACGGTCGGCGGAGACGCCGAGCCGATGGTCGTCGTGATGGGTGACGGCGACACGGACGAGATCCGCGGCGAGGTGGTCAAGAACCTCCTCCCGGCCGCGGAGCAGGCGTTCAACATCTCGAGCGACGCCGAAGATCGAGCGATCGCCGGCATCGGGCGCGGGGCCTCGCAGGCCCTCAGCCTCCTGGTCAGCGCCACGGGAGAGTTCTCGAACGTGGGCTCCTTCTCGGGCGACCTCGAGCAGAACGTGGGCAAGGGCAAGGCGCGGCAGATCAACGACGCGACCGACCTCATCCGTCTGTACGTCGGAAACGTCACCGATCCGAACTACAACCCGACGGTGGCCCTCGCCGACAAGTTCAGCCGGGCCGGCGTCGAGTTCCAGTCGGACGGCTCCGACCCTGAGACCGGCGGCACGTGGGACACGTGGCAGAAGAGCCTGCACGACTTCGCGCAGCGCGTGTTCCAGACTCCGGGCGACACCGGTCCGAGTGAAGGCCACCTTCCGCTCGAACCGCACTCGCTCCCGGCCCCGGGCACCACTCCGACGCCGTGGATCGACGAGAACGGCGTCGTGACCTTCGAGACCGGGACGGACTTCGCCGACGCGAACCACGTGACGGTGTGGGGCAACTTCGGTCCTGCGGGCAGCTGGCCGCGCACACCCATGACCAAGCAGGATGACGGGCGCTGGCGGCTGACGATGCCGGTCGAAGCGGGTTCGTACTACTACAAGTTCGTCGTCGAAGGTGTCGACCACAAGGACGGGACCAACCCGACGACCGTGTTGTCCGAGCCCAACTGGAGTACGTTCCAGGTGCCCGGCGACGAGACGCTCCGTGGCGAGTACACGACCCCGGTCGCACCCGAAGCCCGCGGCGACGTCGAGGTCATGAACTACACGAGCACTGCGAACGGCAACCCGACTCGATCCGCCTACGTGTGGACACCGCCGGACTACGACGCCGACCGCGCCGAGCCCTACCCGGTGTTCTACCTCCAGCACGGCGGCGGACAGACGTGGACGGACTGGATCGAGGTCGGCTTCGCTGCCCAGATCCTGGACAACCACTACGCCAAGGGCAACATCGTGCCGATGGTGGTCGTCATGGCCAACGGCAACGGCGTGAACTTCCCCAACGAGATCACGCAGCGCATCACCGTGACGGCCGAGGCGCAGTACAACGTCAGCAGCGACGGTGACAACCGCGCACTGGCGGGACTGTCGATGGGCTCCGGGCACACCCTCAGCACGCTGTGGGCCCACCCGGGCGAGTTCGCCTACATCGGTGCGATGTCGGCGTTCGGCAACGTCCCCGCCAACGCGGACGTGGCGGCGATCAACGACGGGACCAAGCTCCTGCGGGTGTATTCCGGTGACGTCCAGGACTTCACCTATGGAGCGACGCTGACCCTGATCAGCAGCATGACGAACCGCGGTGTCGAGCACGAGTTCGCACCGATCATCCCCGGCCCGCACAGCTGGGACGTATGGCAGAAGTCGCTGATCGACTTGCTGCCGCGCCTGTTCCAGGGCTGACGCCTCCGGTCGGCATGACGGCCCGTGAGGGCGAGAACGCTGTTTCTCGCCCTCACGGGCCACCGGCTTCTGCTCGATCGCCGACACCCCGGCTCTGCCGACGCGTGACCCGTACGTGAGGTGGCTCAGCGCGTCCCGAGCCACACGCGCCACGACGTCCGCTCGCGCGGCACCCGGTACTGCTCGGGCAGGGCAGGGCCGACGGATGCCGACCCGAGACCTTGCTGCCGGCGGTCGATGTTGAGCCACACACGGCCCGAGTCGACCAGCTCGTGCGGCCTGGCGGCGCGCTCCAGGTCGTGCGATGTCCAGCGACGCGCGGTGAAGTCGAACTCGGGACGACCCTCGACCCGCAGCGTCGGCAGGCCGGCGCCGGCGACCTCCAGCCACCGTGTCTGCACATGGTTGCCGTTCTCCTGCGGCACCGGGTACGGCACCTGCAAGTCGTCGATCGACCGCGCGAAGCGCCCGACGCGCGACCCCTCGTACGAGTCGACGTAGGTCTCGCCGGGTCCGCGCCCGAACCATGTGACGCTCTCGGCGTCTCCGGGCATCGCGAACAGCAGCCCGAGGCGCGGCACCCAGATGTCGCGGTGCATGTAGGGCGTGTCCGACCACGGCCCGACGAAGTCCACGACCACGTCGAGGAGCAGGCCGCCGTCCCGTGGCTGCCAGGTCATGCTCCACGCGACGCCGTGCGGATGCGTCCGCGGCGCCGTCCGGCCGTTCACCCGCAGCGCGTCGCCCTCGACCGAGACCTCGTCGACCCGGTGCAGCAGACGATGAAGCATCGTCCTGTGCCACACCGCCGCGACGTTGTTGGTGTCACCTTGGCCGCGGTCGTTCTCGATCGGCGCGCGGTAGAGGTCGAGCACCGGCCCTTCGAGCTCGAGGTCGCCGAGCCGCACGAGACGCCCGGTGGCGGAGTCGAACACGCCTGGCCCGACCCGCACCGTCCCCGTCTCGGCTCCCACGCCCGTCGAGAAACCACGTCCACGTCGAGAAACCACGTCTGGCGTGGCTTCTCGTCCGGAATGTGGTTTCTCGAGGTCGGGCACAGGCCCGGGCGCCGCCGCCCCGGGCTCCACCGCCGCCCCGGGCTCCACCGCCGCCCCCGGCTCCTCCGCCGCCCCGGGCTCCACCGCCGCCCGTTGGGCCCACGCCACGACGTGGCCCGCCGGAGCCCACAGGGCATCGGCCGCGAGGACGGCTTCGATGGTGAGCACCACATCGGACCGCCCTGCTGCGGCGGCCGCGGCATCCGGAATCGAGACCTCCGCCGACGCGCCCGCCGCCACCTCGCCCACCGCGAGCACCCCGCCCGCGACGACCTCGCCGTCGGCCTCGAGGCTCCAGCGGAACTCCAGATCCGTCGTCGATACATAATGTCGGTTGTTCACTATGTACACGGCGCACGAGTCGTGGCCGCCCCGCACCTCGAGTGACACGGGCTCGTGCGCCTTGGCCAGCTCGACGAGCGCGGGGGTGGGCGTGCGGTCGCTGAACACCAGGCCGTGCAGGCTGAACCGTCCGCCCCGCGGCTCGTAGTCGACGTCGTCGCCGTGCATCGTGAACGGGATGCCGTCGGCCGTGGTCGCGGTGAACCCGTGGTCGATCCACTCCCACACGAAGGCGCCGCACAGCCGGTCGTGCGCATTGATGACGCGCCAGTAGTCCTGCAGCGAGCCCGGCCCGTTGCCCATCGCGTGCGCGTACTCGACGAGCAGGAACGGCAGCCCCCGCCGACGCTCCTCGTCTTCTTCGGTGACGCCGGCGGGCAGCGGGGCGAGCGCACCCGGCTCGTCGAACACCATGCCGTGCATGCTCAGCCGTCCGCCGCGCGGCTCCTCGCGCCGGCCGATCTGCGCGAGCAGCTCGAGCGACGGGTACATGATCGAGTAGAAGTCGGAGTCCCGGTAGCTCGGGTCGCGCTCGTACAGCACCGCGCGCGACGGATCGCGCTCGTCGAGCCAGCGTCGCATCTCGCCGAACCCGTCGCCGGTCATGCTCTCGTTGGCGAGCGACCACACCACGACGCTGGGTCGGTTCTTGTCGCGCTCGACCGTGCGCCGCAGGCGGTCCATGATCGCGTCGCGCCATTCCGGCAGCGCCGGCGGGTTGTGCTCCCACCCCTCGTAGATGAAGCCGTGCGTCTCGAGGTCGACCTCGACGACCACCCACAGTCCGTACTCGTCGCACAGCCTCAGGAACTCCGGATGCGGCGGATAGTGGCTCGTCCGCACCGCGTCGATGTTCGCCCGCTTCATCATCACGATGTCGCGGATCATCGTGTCGCGGTCGAGCGCCCGCCCGGTGCCGGGGTGGTGCTCGTGGCGGTTCACGCCGCGCAGCTTCACTGCGCGCCCGTTCACCGTGAACACGCCGTCGACGATCTCGACGTGCCGGAACCCGACCGCGAGCTCGACGGTCTCGCCGCGCGAGCGCAGCGTGCCGCGGTACAGGCGCGGGCGCTCCGCGCTCCACGGCTCGACCGGAACCATGACGGTGTCGCCGGCGGGCAGACGGATGCCGAGCTCGGGGATCTCGACGACGGCCGCGGTCGAGGCATCCACCCGCAACGTGCCCAGGCCCGTCGCGGCATCGAAGTCGGCGTGCACGAAGTGGTCGTCGATCGCACCGTCGGGGCGTGCGATCAGCTCGACGTCGCGGAAGATGCCGGGGAGCCACCACATGTCCTGGTCTTCGAGGTACGTGCCCGCCGACCAGCGGTGCACCCGCACGCACAGCACGTTGCGGCCCTCGCGCACCGGCGCATCGAACTCGAACGGCAGGCGGCTGCCCGTCGACCACCCCAGTTCGACGCCGTTGAGCCACGCCTTGGCGCACGAGTCGACGCCCTGGAATCGCGGCACCGCCGCGCCGAATCCTGCCGGCACGTCGAACACGAGCCGGTAGTCGCCGGTCGGGTTCTCGGTCGGCACGTGCGGCGGATCGAGCGGGATGGGGTACGCGGTGTTCGTGTAGAGCGGGCCCTCGTCGGTGCCCAGCATGCGGCGCGCGGGGCCGCCGGCGAGCGGCGTGAACTCCTCGAGCACCCAGTGCGACGGCACGCGCATCGAGTCCCACGCGGAGTCGTCGAAGTCGTCGGCGAGGAACGCATCGCCGGTGCCCTCGGCGGTGGGCGACAGGCGGAACCGCCAGGTGCCGTCCAGGCTCAGCACCGCGGCATCGCTCACGGCATCGGCGCGGGGGGCACGACGGCCTGCGCCCGGTGACATCCGCTCCCAGTACCTCGCGCCGCCACCTCCGATGGCGGAGACGGCGGTGGAGGGGACGGCGGTGGATCGGCTATTCTGCATATCCATGGCAGTGTGCATATCCATTCTTTGCTGAATGCGATTGCAGTCTAGCCCGAGGAGGAGTCCCGTGGCACGTACGGCACCGTCGACGCTGGCGCCCCCGCGCGTCCCCGACGCGATCGCGCGCGCCGTCACCGAGGCGTCCCGCGTGAAGACCCGCGCGATCGACCGCATCGCCTACGCGAGTGACGCATCGCACTTCCTCCTCACCCCCGAGGCGGTGGTGATCGCCGCCGACGCCGCCGAGGTCGCGCGGCTCATGCGCGCCGCGAGCTCCGCCGGATCACGGCTCACCTTCCGTTCGGGCGGTACGAGCCTGTCGGGCCAGGCCGTCACCGACGGGCTTCTGATCGACGTCCGCCGCCGCTTCCGCCGCATCGAGGTGCTCGACGACGGACGCCGCGTGCGAGTGCAGCCCGGCGCCACCGTCCGGCAGGTCAACGCGCGCCTCGCCAGGCACGGCTACCGCCTCGGCCCCGACCCGGCGAGCGAGATCGCCTGCACGATCGGCGGCGTCGTCAACAACAACTCCAGCGGCATGGCGTGCGGCGTCACCGAGAACACCTACCAGACGCTCGAATCGCTCGTTTTCGTCCTGCCGTCTGGCACCGTGGTCGACACCGCCGCTTCCGACGCCGACGCGGCGCTGCGGGCCGCCGAACCCGAGCTCGTCGACCGGCTCCTGCGACTGCGGGAGCGCGTCGTGTCGAACTCGCGGTCGGTCGAGACCATCCGGCGGCAGTTCGCGATGAAGAACACCATGGGCTACGGCGTCAACGCGTTCCTCGACTTCGACTCGCCCGCCGAACTGCTGGCCCACCTCGTCGTCGGCAGCGAAGGCACGCTCGCCTTCGTCGCCGAGGCGACGTACCGCACCGTGCCGGTGCGGCCGCGGGTCGCGACAGCGCTCACGGTCTTCCCCGATCTCGACACCGCGACCCGCGCGCTGCCCGAGCTCGTGGCGACCGGTGCCGCGACGCTGGAGCTGATGGATGCCACCTCCCTGCGCGTCGGGCAATCCCTCGCGGGCGCTCCGCCGCAGATCCTCGGGCTCGTCGTGCGCACGCAGGCCGCGCTGCTGGTGGAGTATCACGCCGACGCCGAGGAGGAGCTCGCCGGGCTCGTCGCCGGCGGTGCCCGCGCCCTCGCGTCCCAGCCCCTGGTGGCGCCGGCCGCCTTCTCGGCCGACGCGGCCGAGCGCGCCGCCGCGTGGAAGCTGCGCAAGGGGCTCTACGCCTCGGTCGCGGGTGCGCGACCCAGCGGCACGACCGCGCTGCTCGAAGACGTCGCGGTGCCCGTCGAGCGGCTCGCGGCCACGTGCGCGCGCCTGCAGACGCTCTTCGACCGCTACGCCTACCGCGACAGCGTGATCTTCGGGCATGCCAAGGACGGCAACATCCACTTCATGCTGACCGATCGCTTCGAATCGGCCGATCAGCTCGCGCGCTACTCGGACTTCACCGAAGACATGGCCGGACTCGTGCTGGACGCCGGCGGCACCCTCAAGGCCGAGCACGGCACCGGACGCGTCATGGCACCGTACGTGCGCCGCCAGTACGGCGACGAGCTCTACGGCGTGATGCGCGAGCTCAAGCATCTGTGCGATCCGCACGGCATCCTCAACCCCGGCGTGATCATCGACGACGACCCCGAGGCGCACCTCCAGCACATCAAGCTCGCCGACGCCATCGAACCGGAGGCCGACCGCTGCGTCGAGTGCGGGTACTGCGAGCCCGTGTGCCCGAGCAAGGACCTCACCCTCACGCCCCGGCAGCGGATCGTCACACGACGCGCGATCGCCCGGGCCGAGGCATCCGGCGATGACGCCCTCGTCGCCGAGCTGGAACGCGAGTACGACTACGCGGGAGTCGACACATGCGCCGTGGACGGCATGTGCCAGACCGCGTGCCCGGTGCTCATCAACACCGGCAGCCTCGTCAAGCGTCTCCGTCGGCAGGACGCCGGAGCCGTCGCCGGCGCCGCCTGGACCGCGGCCGCACAGGCGTGGGGTCCGGTCACCCGCGCCGCTGCGGCGGGCCTCGGGCTCGCCGACCGCATGCCGGCTCGTGTCGTGACGGCCGCCACCGACGCCGGCCGGGTCGTCTTCGGCGCCGACACGGTTCCCCGCTATTCCGCCGACCTGCCTCGTGGCGGGGCGGCCCGCGCCGGTCTCGGCGCGGAGGTCGGCACCGGTACCGACGCGCCGGTCGCGGTGTACCTCCCGGCGTGCGTCAACACGATGTTCGGCCCGGCCGGCGACGGCATCGGCGTCACCGAGGCGTTCCGACGCCTCGCGGAGCGGGCGGGAGTGCGGCTCGTCGTGCCCGACCGCGTCGACACGCTCTGCTGCAGCACGCCGTGGACGTCCAAGGGCTTCGCGCGAGGGCGCGAGGTCATGCTGCGCCGCGTCGCCGACGCGGTCGTCACGACGACGCGCGGCGGCGAGCTGACGGTGGTGACGGATGCCTCGAGCTGCACCGAGGGCTTCCTCCACCTGCTCGCCGAGGCCGGCGTCGACGCGCGCGTCGAGGATGCCGTCGCGTTCGCCGAGCGGGTGCTGCTTCCGCGCCTGGGCGCCGTGACCCCCGTGATCGCGACGCTCGCGCTGCACCCGACGTGCTCGTCGACGCAGCTCGGGCTCGACCCGTCGCTGCGCCGCGTGGCCGAGACCGTCGCGACCGAGGTCGTCGTGCCGGACGCGTGGGGCTGCTGCGCCTTCGCCGGGGATCGCGGGATGCTGCATCCCGAGCTCACCGCGTCGGCGACCGCGGCCGAGGCCGCCGAGGTGAGAGCCCTGGGCGCGGACGCCCACGCGTCGTGCAACCGCACGTGCGAGCTGGGCATGACGCGCGCGACCGGCGCGGATTACCGCCACGTCCTCGAACTGCTGGAGGAGGCGACCCGCTGAGCCCGGGTCGTCGGGCCCACGACGTTTCGTCTCGCTCGTACCTCGCTCGCTCAACGACCGGACCGCGGGATCACCGACCCCGGTCGTTGAGCGAAGGGCGCTCTAGCGCCCGAGACGAAACGCACCACACCCACCGCCCGCACCGGGCCCACGACGTCTCGTCTCGCTCGTACCTCGCTCGCTCAACGACCGGACCGCGGGATCACCGACCCCGGTCGTTGAGCGAAGGGCGCTCCAGCGCCCGAGACGAAACGCACCACACCCACCGCCCGCACCGGGCCCACGACGTTTCGTCTCGCTCGTACCTCGCTCGCTCAACGACCGGAGCGTGCGGCCGAGAGCGCGACGAGACGCTCCTGGATGTCACGCTGCAGGTCCGGCCCGGCGACCATGAACAGCGCGTCGCCCAGCTCCCGCCCCGGACCCCACTTCGTCGTCGAGCGGAACATCTCGGCGGCCTCGGGATTCTCCGCCCCGATCGCGTCCAGCACCGCACGGTACGCCTCGGGGTCGTCGATGACGTCGGCGAGACTCGAGTCGAGCCCGACGCGCTGCGGCGCCGTCGGCTGCGTGCTGTCGGCGACCTCCCACGCGTGCGTGCCCGATCCGACGTCGTGCGACTGCCCGTCCGGCAGCACGACGGTCGCCGTGGTGTTGGGCGGAATGACCGCCTCGATGCGGACCGTGCCGCCGGCCCGGCTCCACCCTGAGCGCGCCCGCCCGTACGGCGTGAGATGCTCGGCCGAGGCGTGGTCGAAACCGGCGAGGGGTCGCGGTTCGATCCGGATGCGGGCGTAGCCGGGCGCGTCCGGGGCGAGCCCCGCCACGACGCGGTGCAGCCAGTCGCCGATCGCGCCGAGCGCGTAGTGGTTGAACGACGTCATCTCGCCCGGGTTGATGGTGCCGTCGGGCAGCATCGAGTCCCACCGCTCCCAGATCGTGGTCGCGCCCATCGTGACCGGGTACAGCCACGACGGGTTCTCGGTCTGCACGAGCAGGCGCCGCGCCGTCTCGAGGTGTCCGGTGCGGGTGAGGGCGTCCTGGATGATCGGCGTTCCCACGAAGCCCGTGCCGATGCGGTAGCCCGACAGTCGCGTCAGCTCGGCGAGGCGCGCGCCCAGCGCCGCATGCTGCTCGGCCGGCGCGATGTCGAAGACGATCGCCAGCGCGTACGCCGTCTGCGCGTCCGACATCATTCGACCGGCGGGCGTCAGGTACTCGGCAGCGAAGGCGGCGCGGACCTCTTCGGCGATGCGCGCGTAGCCGGCGGCCTCCTCCGCACGGCCGAGGAGCTCGGCGGCGCGGGCGACCGCGTCGGCGGAGCGGTAGAAGTACGCCGACGCGACGATGTCGGCATCCGTCTTCGCGTTCGCGGGCAGATGCGGAGGGGCGTCCGGGTCGAGCCAGTCGCCGAACTGGAACATGCCCTCCCACAGCCGGCGGTCGCCGGCGAGGCCGACGAGGACGTCGGTCCAGGCCTTCATGCTCGGGTACTGACGCTCGATCGTCGCCGTGTCGGCGTAGCGCTCGTGCAGCACCCACGGCACGATGGTCGCGGCATCGCCCCACGCGGCGGCCGGACGCGCCGGCCCGAGCACGTTCGGCACGACGAACGGCACGACGCCGTCCTCCTGCTCGAGAGCGAGGTCGCGCAGCCACGAGTCGAGGAAGCCGCGCACGTCGTAGAGGAACGATGCCGTGGGCGCGAACACCTGGATGTCGCCGGTCCAGCCGAGGCGCTCGTCGCGCTGCGGGCAGTCCGTGGGCAGGTACAGGAAGTTGCCGCGCAGGCCCCACACGATGTTCTCGTGCAGTTGGTTGACCAGCGGGTCGGATGCCTCGAACCAGCCGGTGCGCTCCATGTCGCTGTGGATCACGACGGCGGTCACCGCCGACGGGTCGAACTCGCCCGGCCAGCCGGAGACCTCGGCGTAGCGGAACCCGTGGAAGGTGAACTCCGGCTCCCACTCCTCGACGCCGTCCCCGGCGAGTGTGTACCGGTCGGTGGCGTCCGCCGCGCGCAGCGGTCGTGTGCCGAGTTCGCCGTGCTCGAGCACCTCGGCGTGGCGCAGCGTCACGACGGTGCCCGCCGGTCCCTCGACCCGGATGCACAGCCGCCCGACGAGGTTCTGTCCGAAGTCCAGCACCGTCTTGCCCGCAGGCGTCGTGATCACCTCGCGCACGGGGAGTTCATCGAGCCGCCGCACGAACGGCGAGACGCGCGCCTCGGGTACGGCGACAGGATCGGGCTGAGCGACCGGACGCCACGCCGAATCGTCGTAGCCGGGCTCCGCGAAGCCCCGGCCGGCCGCATCGACGAGCGCACGGCGGGCGTCGAAGGCTTCTCCGGCATAGAGCCCGCTCTCGGTGAGCGGGCCGGTCGACCCCCGCCACGAGGCATCCGTCGCCACCCACTCGCTCGATCCGTCGGCGTACTCGACGAGCAGCTGCGCGGCGAATCGCGGCTGGTCGCCGTAGTGGCGGTGCGCGCTGTCGCGGAACCCGAACCTCTCGGTCGCCCATGCGCCTGCCAGCCGCACGCCGATGGCGTTCCGGCCCGGCACGAGCAGCGCAGTGACGTCGGTCGTCTCGTGGATGGTGCGCTGCCGGTACGGCGTCCAGCCGGGCTTCATCACCTGGTCGTCGACGTCCGCACCGTTGACGGCCATCTGGTACGCGCCCACCGCCGTCGCATACAGCGTCGCGCGCCGCACGGGCCGGGACGCCTCGAACTCGGTCCGCAGATACGCGGGCTGAGCTTCGTGCTCCGGGTCGGCGAGACCGACCGTCGCGGCCGTCCACTCGCCGTCGCCGAGGAAGCCGGCGACGATCCGCTGCGGCTCGCTCCAGGATCCCTCGACGGCATCCTCGCCCGTGACCCGCACGCGCAGCGTCACCTCCTCCCGGGGGCGGAGCGGCTCGAAGGGCCACTCGAGACCTTGGGAGTCACGCCCCGCGATGCGGTGCACGACCTGTTCGCCCGCGCGGCCGAGCTCGAGTTCGGCCCCGGTCTGGATCCAGCCCGGCGACTGCGTCTCGGTGCGCCAGCCGATGCGGGGCGTGGGCGTGGCGACGACGTCGCTGCGATACGGGGCTTCGACGACGATCTGGGCGGCCGGCTGACTCATGACACTCCTTCGTACGGGTCGTGCTGCGGATCGATGGGCTTGCGGGCGGGCGGGTGGACGGATGCCGGGGATCAGGCCCTCACGATCGCCTCCGGCCGCGCGACCACCGGCGACGTCACGACGATGCGGTGGGTGCCGTGGCCGAGTCCGCCTCGGTGCTCCGTGCCGTCGACGGTGACCCGGGAGTCGGCGGTCGTGGGCAGATCGAGTTCGGCGCGGCATCCGAACGGCACCTCCAGCACCGCCTCGAGACGCTCGCCCTCGAGCGTCCAGTCGATCGCGAGCCGGCCGTGCGGCGTGTCGATCGACGCCTTCGCCCGGTCCAGCCCGTCGGCCGGACGCGGCGCGACCCGCACGACGCGGTATCCGGGCTCGGCGGGGGCGAGCCCGGCGACAGTCCGGTACACCCAGTCGATCATCGCACCGTACGCGTAGTGATTGAACGAGAGCATGCCGGTCTCTTCGGGGCCGCCCTCGGTGGGCGCGGCGTCCATCGCACCGGAGTGGATCGAGCCGTCCGGGAGGATCGCGTCCCACCGCTCCCACACCGTCGTCGCCCCGCGGTCGACCTGGTAGAGCCACGACGGCGCCTCGCGACGGAGCACCATGAGATACGCCTCGTCGAGGTGCCCGAAGCGGGAGAGGGCGAACAGCACCAGCGGCGTGCCGAGGAACCCGGTCGCGATGCGCCCGTTCTCGCGGCGCACGTTCTCGGCGAGCGCGGCGGCGATCTCGGCGTGCCGCTCCTCGGGGGCGATGCCGAACTCGATCGCGATGGCCGCACCCGTCTGGGTCTGGATCGCGCCCTCACCCCACCTCGCGAACGCCTCGGTGCTGACATCGTCGGCCAGCCGGTCGTACTCCTCCGCCCGGGCGGCATCGCCGACCAGGCGCTCGGCCTGCGCCAGCAGGCGGGCCGACCGGGCGTAGAACGCGTTCGCGACGTAGTCGCTCGAGACCTTGGCCTCCCACGGCCTTTCGGCCGGCGCGTCGGGGTCGAGCCAGTCGCCGTACTGGAACGACGGCGGCAGCACGAGGTCGTCGCCCGCGCGCCGGCGGAGGTGTTCCACCCACCGACGCATGCTGTCGAGCTGCTGCGACAGGATCTCGGTCGACCCGTACGACTCGTACACGGCGAACGGCACGATGGTCGCGGCATCCGCCCACCCCGCCCGGCCCATGTTCTCGATCGGCCCGCCCTGCATCACGATGTCTTGCGGGCGGATGATGTCGGGCACCACCGATGGCACCCCGGCGTCGGTCTGGTCGATCGCGAGGTCGGTCAGCCACGACCGCCAGAACGCCTCCGAGTCGACGAGCGTGCACGCGGTCGCGGCGAATGCCTGGGCGTCGCCCGTCCAGCCGAGCCGCTCGTCGCGCTGCGGGCAGTCGGTCGGCACCGAGACGAAGTTGTCGCGCAGCGACCACTGCACGTTCGAGTGGAACCGGTCGAGGGCCGCATGCGACGACGAGAACGTGCTGCGCGGTGCGAGGTCGCTCGAGATCGCGACCGCGACCGCCGACACCACCTCCGCTCCCTCGACGTCGGCGTACTGGAAGCCGTGGAACGTGAACGCCGGCTCGAGCGAGTGCTCGCCGTCGCGGTCGAGCGTGTACACGTCGGTCGCCTTCGCCGAGCGCAGCGCCGTCAGGTGCAGATCGCCCGAGGGCTCGAGGACCTCCGCGTGCCGCACCGTGACGGTGTCGCCGGCGCGCCCGCGCACGACCACGCGCACCCATCCCGAGACGTTCTGCCCGCTGTCGAGGCGCACGCGCCCGGCGTGCGCCGACACCGACATCGGCAGCTCGGCGACGACGCGCACCGGCGGCGCCGACCGCGGCGCGAAGCGGGCCCGGTCGACGGGGATGACCGATGCCGCGACCCACCCGTCGCCGGCGAAGCCCGGCTCGTGGACCGCGGGGTCGTGCAGCCGCAGATCGGTGACGGTCCCGTCGTAGATGCCGGCACTGCGGATCGCCCCGAACCCGCCGCGCCACGCGGCATCCGTCTTCGCGACCACGCGGCCGTCGGCCTCGACCTGAGCCAGCGCCCCCAGCCGGTCGCCGTAGATCGCCGTGCGTCGCGCGAAGCCGAAGCTGCCGCGGTACCAGCCGTCGGCGACGGCGAGGACGACGACGTTCGTGCCCTCGTGGAGGAGGGCCGTCACGTCGAGCGTGTCGACGAGGATCCGCTCCTGGTACGAGGTCCAGCCGGGGGTGAGGTGTGCGTCAGTGGCGCGCACGCCGTTGATCCACGCGTCGACGAGGCCCAGCGCGCTCAGCCGCAGGCGACCGGACTCGGGACGGCGATCGAGCGCGAACTCGGTGCGCAGCAGCTGCACGGGCCCGTCGATCGCAGTGTCGATGCCGACGACGTCGGCCTCGAGGTCGGCGCCGTCCCGCCCTGCCTCGACGATCAGCGGATCGCTCCACCTCGTCCATCCGGCGGGGGTGGCCACCCGCACCGCGAACGCCCGACGCTCGCCCGCTCGGAGGTCGTCTGCGACGGCTGCGCCGACCGCACCGGGATCCGCGACGGGTGCGGACACGGCCGGCTCGCCCTGCTCGGGACCTTGCGCGAGCTGGTAGCCGAGCACGTGCGCGTCGGCATCGGCGCTCTCGACGCGCCACGACAGCCGCAGCCCCGACCGGGGAACGCCGACAAGCCCCGGGGCGTGCTGCGTACGGAGGTCGACCACCGTCGTGGCGAGGTCGAGCGCGGAGGGGAGGGGAAGCGCCGTCATGGCCGGAGTCCTTTCGGCGGACAGCTTCTTCGCCGTCCGCTCCTCCATCGTGAAACGATTCAGGTCTGGTTGTCAAACAAAGTGTAGACCGTTATACGATCGTAATCGGCGCTTTCGGGATCACTGTTGACGCCTCCCCCGGCGGGACGTACCGTACGAGAAGTTGAATGGTTTCAATAGCCCTTCGACGCAGCACCAGGGAAATCCGGCAGCGTGGGCGGATCGGCCGCTCGGCTTTACGAGGAGGTAAAGGATGAAGAGCATTCACACCCGCAGATTGCTCGTCGCGACGGCGGGCATCGCCGCGCTGGCGCTGCCGCTCGCGGCGTGCAGCGGCAGCGGCGACGACGGAACGGTCGAGATCTCGTTCCTCACCCAGAACACCGGCACCAACGTGGAGGTCGCCGAAGCGCTCATCGAGGCGTTCGAAGCCGAGAACCCCGACATCCGCGTGCGGCTCGAGACCCAGCCGGCCGGCACCGAAGGCGACAACCTCATGAAGACCAAGCTCGCCACAGGCGAGATGGAGGACGTCTTCTACTACAACTCGGGGTCGCTGTTCCAGGCGCTCAACCCCGACCAGAACCTCGTGCCGCTCGACGACCAGCCGTGGGTCGGCGACCTCATCGACACGATGGCGGCCGTCGTCTCCACCGACAACGGCATCTACGGCGCTCCCTTCGGTGCGACCCAGGCCGGCGCGGTCGTCTACAACAAGCAGGTCTACGCCGACCTCGGCCTCGATGTGCCCACGACGTGGGAGGAGTTCTCCGAGAACAACGAGGCGATCAAGGCCGCCGGGATCGCGCCCGTCATCCAGACGTACGGCGACACCTGGACCAGCCAACTGTTCGTACTGGGCGACTTCGGCAACGTGCTCGCGCAGGATCCCGACTGGGCGGAGGAGTACACCGCCGGCAACCGGAAGTACGTCGACGAGCCGGCCCTCCAGGGCTTCGCGAACCAACAGGACGGCTTCGACGCCGGATGGTGGAACGAGGACTTCGCCTCGGCCGTGTACGACGACGGGGCGCGCATGGTCGCCACCGGCGAGGGTGCGCACTACCCGATCCTCACCGGCATCGTCACCACCTTCCAGCAGAACTACCCGGACGAGATCGAGAACATCGGCGTGTTCCCGCTGCCGGCGCAGAACGCGGACGACACCAAGCTCACGGTGTGGCTGCCCAACGCGGTCTACATCCCCAAGACCACCGAGGGCGACAAGCTCGAGGCCGCCAAGACCTTCGTCGCCTTCCTCAACTCGGAGAGCGGCTGCGAGGTCCAGACCACGGTGATGGTGCCCAGCGGGCCGTTCGCGACCAGCGCGTGCACGCTCCCGGAGGACGTGCCGGGTCTGCTGAAGGACATGCAGCCGTACTTCGACGAGGGCGACACCAACCCCGCGCTCGAGTTCCTGTCGCCCATCAAGGGGCCGAACCTCGAGAACATCACGGTCGAGGTGGGTTCCGGCATCCGTCCCGCCGCCGCCGGCGCCGCCCTCTACGACGAGGATGTCGTCAAGCAGGCGCAGCAGCTGGGCCTGGAAGGCTGGTGAGGCGCCGGTCCTGAGACCTGTAGGAAGAGGGGGGCCGCGTCGCCCGCGCCGCGGCCTCCCTCCGCATCGATGGAGATGACATGACGACGATCGCGGAACGCCCGCGCGAGAAGACCGCCCCGCCGCCCCCGCCCGAGAAGCGGCGGCCGATGAGGAGCATGTACCCGACGTGGTTCTACATCCCGTCCGGGGTGCTCTATGTCGTGCTGTTCGCCGTGCCGACGTTCGCGTCGTTCTACTTCGCCCTCACCCGGTGGTCGCTGTTCGACGTCGAGTTCATCGGCCTGGACAACTTCGTCACGTTCTTCACCGAGCCGATGCTGTTCCAGGGCCTGGTCAACACCTTCGTCTACGGGTTCCTGACCTCTGCCCTGAAGGTCGTGCTCGGCCTCGCGCTGGCGGTGCTGCTCACCGGGTCCATCCTCGGCCGCGGCTACCTGCGTTCGACGATCTTCTTCCCGGTGCTCGTGTCGACCATCGGCGTCGGGATCACGTTCAAGGTGCTGATGGACCCGTTCGACGGCCTCATCAACAAGACGCTCGCGACGTTCGGCATCCAAGGGCCCGGCTGGCTCACCGATCCCGCATGGGCGCTGTTCTCGGTCGCGCTCGTCGACGTCTGGAAGGGCGTCGGGATCGCGACGCTCATCTACATCGCCGGCATCGTGGCGATCCCGCAGGAGTACTTCGAGGCCGCGAAGGTCGACGGCGCCGGGTCGTGGAAGAGCTTCTGGAACATCACGCTCCCGCTGGTGCGGCCGGCCACCGCGACCGTCGTCCTGCTCTCGCTCATCGGCGGCCTGCGGTCGTTCGAGCTCATCTGGGCCATGACACGCGGCGGACCGGGGTTCTCGTCCGACGTCATCGCCTCGGTCATCTACAAGCAGTACCAGGCCGGCTTCTACGGGCTCTCCACCGCCGGCAACGTCGTCCTGTTCGTCATCGTGACGGCGATCATCGTGCCCATCTCGTACTACCTCAACCGCCGGCAGGTGGAGTCATGACCCTCACGCGCACCCTCACCACCGCGGGGGCCAAGCCCTCCCGCACCCGCCAGGACCGCCGGCCGATGACGCTGCGGCGCTTCGTCCGCAAGTACCTGCTCGGCGTCATCGCGATCGTCGTGTCGATCATCGTGTTCATCGTGCCGTTCGCGTTCATCTTCCTCACGGCCGCGAAGAGCACCCAGGAGGCCTCGCTCTTCGAGTTCTCGCTGCCGCAGCAGGGCTGGCAGCTCTGGGAGAACTTCCTCACCGTGCTCCAGACCCGCGACTTCATCATCGTGCGCGCGTTCATCAACAGCACGATCCTCACGGTCGCCTCCGTCGCCATCATGGTGGTCTTCGCCGCGATGGTCGGCTACGTGCTGCAGCGACGCAAGTCGCGCTGGAACCACCTGATCAACTTCTTCGTGCTCGCCGGCCTCATCGTGCCGCCGGCCGTCGTCCCCACGATCTGGGTCATGCAGACGCTCGGGATCTTCAAGACCATGCCGGGCATGATCCTCATCGAAGCCACCTTCGGCCTCTCGTTCTGCATCCTGCTGTTCCGGGCGTTCGTCGCCACGATCCCCAAAGAGCTCGACGAGGCCGCGATCATCGACGGCGCCGGCCCGATGCGGCTGTTCTTCACCGTCGTGCTCCCGCTGCTGAAGCCGGTCGTCGTGACCGTGATCGTCGTCCAGGCCGTCGCGGTGTTCAACGACTTCACCGGCCCGCTGTACTTCCTCCCCGGCGACGCGAACGCGACCGTCCAGCTGACGCTCTACAACTTCCAGAGCCAGGCCGCGAGCCAGTGGAACCTGCTGTTCATGGACATCCTGCTCATCACGATCCCGCCGCTGATCATGTACATCTTCTTCAACCGGCAGATCGTGGCCGGCATGACCAGCGGCGCGGTCAAGGGCTGAGTCGCGGCATCCCGTTCACCAGTACTCGGCCGGGACCGTCCCGCGCAGCCACGCGAGCTCGTTGTCGCGGATGAAGATCGACAGCGTCTCGTCCTGACCGAGCCCTGCGCCGAGCCACGAGAACAGGATGTCGAGGAGGGTGCGGCCGGAAGCGATGCCGGGTTCCGCGACGACTCGCTCCCAGGCTTCGACGAAGCCCGCGGGCGTCGGCACCGAGCGGACGAGCTTCGAGACGTACTTCGGGCCGGGAAGCATCACGTGGGCCGCCGCCAGAGCTGCGCGCGCCGCCGCGAGCGCGAGGTGCGCGCCGGCGTGGGCCCGCAGGAACTGGTCGTCGCGCTCCACCGCCTGCCGCAGGAAGTAGCCGCCGTAGAGCCGCGCCTGCGAGAGATGCGACCGCACGCGCTCGTCCCACACGTCGTCGGGCAGCGACGTGATCCGCTCGATGAGCCCCTCGAGGCCGGGCAGCTCGCTCCACACCACCCGCGCGTCCTGGAACGAGGCCCTGGTGGGATCGTCTGCGCGCTCGGCGGCCGCTTCCAGGTACGAAGGGCTCGCGAGCTTGATGTCGATGTACGAGCCCGGGTAGTCGACGCCCTGACGCTCGATCCACGCGAAACGCCCCGCCGCGGTTTCGGCCGCGAACCGCTCCTCGTCGACGACGAAGTACACGTCGACGTCCGAGTCGTCGCGCTCCCTGCCCTGGGCGACAGATCCGACCAGCACGACGGCGAGCGCTCCGGGCTCCCCGCGCACGGATTCGACATAGGCGCTGAGCGCCCGTTCCTGCTGCTCCACGTCTGCTCCTTCGCAACGATCGTCGGCGTCCGGCGCCGGCCCGGATGGCGGGTCGACGGCGCCGGCTCCGGTCAGGCCGGCGGCCGGGCGGATGCCCGCACGATCAGCTCGGCATCGAAGATCTGGTGTGCGGCCTCGGCGCGACCGGCGAACCGCTCCAGCAGCATCTCGACGGCACGCGCCCCCATCGCCTCTCCCGGCTGGTGCACGGTCGTGAGCCCGAACGCGGGATGCGATGCCAGCGGGACGTCGTCGTAGCCCACGACCGCCAACGGCCCGCCCGCTTCGAGAACCGCGCGGAGGGCCCCGAACGCGAGCTCGTCGTGAGCGGCGAACACCGCCGTCACGTCGGTGCCCTCGGCGAGCCGCCGGCGCACGACGTCGTATGCGTGCGCATCGCCCTCGTCGGTCCGCCACACCTCGGCCGCCTCGGCACGCCCGGCCGCAGCCATCGCGCGCGAGTACTCCCGCAGCCGCACGCCGTGCGGGAACGGGTCGTCTTCGCGCGACTCGCCGAGGGTGAGATGCGCGATGCGGGTGTGCCCGAGTTCAAGGAGGTGGCGCATCGCGGCGCGCGCACCCGCGGCGTCGTCGCCGGCCACGACGTCGTAGCGGTCGGACGTGTCGTGGCGTCCGAACATCACGACGGGCACCGACGCGGCGATCCGCTCGAGCGCGGTCTCGTCGACGCGCGGCGACACCGCGATGACTCCGTCGACCTGCCGGTCGACCAGGGCCTCCAGCGCCCGGTACCCCCTGCGCGACCCGGCCTCTGCGGGCGCGATGATCAACTGGTACGGCGTGCCTTCGAGTGCGGCGCTCGCGCCCTGCACGATGCGCGTGAAGAACTGGTTCGACAGTCCGGGCAGCTCGATGCCGATCGTGTAGGTGCGGCCCCGCATCGCCCGCGCCGCGATCCGCGGACGGTAGTTGAGCTCGGTCATCGCGGCGGTGACCCGCTCGCGCATCGCGTCGCTCACGCCGTACGCGTTGCGCAGCACCTTCGACACCGCGGCCCGCGAGACGCCCGCGGCTTGCGCGACGTCTTCGATGGTGGCGGCACGCGGTCGCTGGTCAGTCATGACATGAGGGTAGTGGCGAGGGGGAGGCACGGCAGGCGGACGGGACGGCGGAGCAGATCGCCGTCCGCACGGATGTAGACCGCTCTACAGTGACACCGTCGCGCCGGAGAGTCAAGAGGAGCCTCGCGCTCACCCACGACACCGCCGCCGGGGCTACCGTGAACCCATGGACGAACGGCGAAGCGAGGACGGAACCCCCGAAGACGACAACCCGACAGGCGGCGACGCGACGACCGAGGAGCAGCTGGAGGCCGACAATCCCGTCGAGGAGGACACCCTCCAGACCCTCGACCCCGACAACCCGCCGGCCTGACGCGCCGCCGCAGCGGCATCAGCGCTGGCGGATGCCGGCCGCGAACGCCCTCGACGCCGCGCCCAGGCCCAGGTCGTCGATCGCGACCGCCTGGCCCGACTCGAGGGATCGGTTCCCGGCGAGCCCGACGGCCACCGAGCAGACGCCGTCGAGCCACGTCGCGGCGCGGCCGAGCCGGTCGTCGCCGGATCCTCGGAACAGTTCGGACAGCAGCCGGGCATCGCCACCGCCGTGACCGCCGTCCTCCTGGGGAATCGGAACCCCGCGCGCGGCGCCGAAGTGCCGCTGGACGACGAGGCGCTCCGACACCGGCCGGCCGTCCTCGTGCTCGACGTCGCCGGGGCGGGCGCTCGGGTCGACGACGGGCCGCCCGCTGTCGCCCAGCAGCACGGCCCCTCGCTCGACCACCGTGAGTTCCGCACGCCCGAGAGTGCCGTTGACCGCGACGGTGTATCCCTCCCACGGCGCATGGGCGTTGAGCGAGTACGACATCGAGGCGCCTCGAGCGAAGTCCACGACGAGCGAGAGGTTGTCTTCGATCGAGATGCCGGGATCGAAGACGTCGCGGTCGCGAAGATAGCCGTCGTGCGACTCCTGCTCGAAGTAGAGCTCGCGCAGGACCGGGTCCTCGCGCAGGTCGAGGCTGAATGCATCCCGCAGCGGCGAGTCCTCCGTGCCCCTGCGCGGCCGCGACCCCATGCCGCGCCTGCGGGCGTTCTCGGCGCCGTAGAACCGCAGCCCGCCACTGGCGAACACGCGGGCCGGCACGTCGTCGAGCCACCAGTTGACGAGATCGAAATGGTGCGAGGCCTTGTGGATCAGTAGGCCTCCCGAGCTCGCCTTGTCGCGATGCCACCGGCGGAAGTAGTCCGCCCCGTGCGACGTGTCGAGCACCCATTCGAAGTGGACCGAGGTGACCTCGCCGATCTCGCCCGCGTGGATCACGTCCTTCAGCGACGCGTTGCGGGGTGCATAGCGGTAGTTGAACGTCACCGTGACCGAGCGCCCGGTGCGGTCCACGGCGTCCGCGATCCGGCGCACGTCGTCCTCGGTGGTGGTGAGCGGCTTCTCGACGATGACGTCGGCGCCGGCCTCGAGCGCCGCCACCACGTGGTCCGCGTGCGTCCAGTCGGGTGAGGTGACGATGACGCGGTCGATCCGGTGCTCGGCGACGGCGGCGCCCAGCCCGTCCGGCGCGAACCGCGTGGGCGACGGGATGCCGGCTGTCGTGAGCCTGCGCTCGTGCCAGCCGATCCGGCCCGCGTTCGTGTCGGTCCACGCCACCAGCTCCGCGAGATCGGCGTGGGGACCGGCGATGGCGTCGACGTACATCTGCGCGCGGCTGCCGGTGCCGACGATCGCGTAGCGGATGCGGCGATCCGCGGCGGCGGCGCTCACTTGATGCCCGTCGTGGCGATGCCCTTGACCAGGTAGCGCTGACCCAGCAAGAAGGCGAGGAAGAGCGGGATGAGCGACACCACCGACATCGCGAACATCGCTCCGTAGTTCGACGAGGACTGCGCGTCCACGAAGCCCTTGAGGGCGACCGACACGGGGAAGTTCTCGCGCGTGCGTAGGTAGATCAGCGGGCCGAAGAAGTCGCCCCACGTCCAAATGAACGTGAAGATGGCCGTGGTCGCCAGCGCGGGCACCATGAGCGGAAGCGTGACCTGCCCGAAGATCCGGGCATGACCGGCGCCGTCGATGCGCGCCGCTTCGAAGATCTCCTTCGGAAGGCCGCGGATGAACTGGACCATCAGGAAGATGAAGAACGCGTCCAGCGCGAGGAACTTCGGAACGATCAGCGGCAGGAAGGTCTCGAGCCAGCCGAGCTCGCGGAAGATGACGAACTGCGGCACCAGCACGACGTGGAAGGGCAGCATGATCGTGCCGAGCATGATCGCGAAGTAGGCGTTGCGTCCCCAGAACCGCAGTCTTGCGAACGCGTATGCGGCCAGCGAGCACGACACCAGGTTGCCGATGATGGCACCGATGACGAGGAGCGTCGAGTTGCCGAGGAAGACACTGAACGGCAACTGCTGCGATGTCCACCCGTAGACGTAGTTGTCGAGGGTGAGATTCCCGCTGAAGATGCTCAGGTCGGTGAAGATCTCGTCGTTGGGCTTGAGCGAGGAGACGACGAGCCAGATCAGCGGATAGACCATCACGATCGACAGGATGATCAGGCCGATGTGCTTGAACACCGAGCGAGCGGAGTCGCGCGGGCTTCGCCGGCCTCGGCGGAGCGTACGGAGATCCTCGTCGGGCGGAGTGATGGCCGGAGCGTCGTGGAGTGCGGTCATGGGCGTGCCTCTTCGTCGAGCGGGTGGGATGCCGGGGTCCGGTGATCAGTCGTCATAGAAGACCCAGTACTTCGAGAGCCAGAAGTTGAACGCGGTGAATCCCGCGATGATGACGAGCAGGAACCAGGCCATCGCCGACGCGTAGCCCATGTTCAGCTCGGTGAACGCCTGCTTGTACAGGTAGAGCGTGAAGAACATGGTCGAGTCCGACGGCCCGCCGGTGCCGCCCGAGACGATGTAGGCCTGCGTGAACGACTGGAACGCGAAGATGATCTGCAGCACCAGGTTGAAGAAGATGATCGGCGTCAGTAGCGGGAACGTGATCGAGAAGAAGCGGCGCACGCGCCCGGCCCCGTCGACCTGCGCCGCCTCGTAGTACATCTCGGGGATCTGGCGGAGCCCTGCGAGGAAGATCACCATCGGCGAGCCGAACGTCCACACGTGGAGGATGATGATCGTCGCGAGGGCATAGTCGGGGTGCGAGATCCAGCCGGGACCCTCGATGCCGAACCAGGCGAGGAACCCGTTGACGATGCCCTCCTTGCCGAACACCTGGCGCCACAGGATGGCGATCGCGACCGACCCGCCCAGCAGACTCGGCAGGTAGAACACGGACCTGTAGAACGCGAGTCCTCGCATGCCCCGGTCGAGCAGCACGGCCACCGCGAGCGCGAGTGCCAGCTGCAGCGGCACCGACACGAGCACATACACGAGCGTGACGCGCAGCGAGTTCCACAGGCGCGCATCGCCCATCATGCGGGCGACGTTGTCGAGCCCGGACCACTCCGGCGGCTGCAAGAGGTTGTAGTCGGTGAACGCGAGGAACAACGACGCGAGCATCGGGCCGATGGTGAAGACGACAAGGCCGATCAGCCAGGGCGCGAGGAACAGATAGCCCGCTTTGTTGTCGGGGTAGGCGCTCTTGCTCGCCGCTCCTGCTGTGCCGCGCGGCCGGCGCGCGATCTTTCGCAGCTCGCCGATACTGCTCACGGAGACCTCCTCGTCTACGACTGAACCCTTCAGCGGAGAAACCGCTTTCACGTGGGTCGGTCAAGTATCACCCAACGGCGATCCGACGTCAAACCCCGTCATCGCGCCGAACTGGCGATGCCGCCGCCCGTCGACACGGTTCTGGCAGATAACGAGCCGACAACAACAATTGACAGGCAGTCACGGTCCTGCTACTTTCCGTGAAAGCGGTTTCTTGAGATACCGCGCAGCGAGCTGCCAGACCGCTCGCTGACTGTCCGTCGCCGACGACGACGGCATGCACTCGACACGAAGAGAGGCGCAATGACGCGTTCAGCACGATCCACCGCGGCCCGGACCGCCGTGATCACCACCCTCGCCGCCACGCTCGCCCTCGCCGGATGCTCCGCTGGAGGCGGCACGCCAGAGGCGTCCGACGGCTTCGACCCCGACGAGGAGATCGAGCTCCACATCGCGTGGTGGGGCAACGACGAGCGGGCCGCCATCATGGCCGAGGCCATCGACCTGTTCGAGGAGGAGTACCCGAACATCACGGTCGTCGAGGAGCCCGTCGGCGCGCCCGACGACCTCTTCAACCGGCTTGCCACCGACTTCGCGTCGGGTACGGCGCCCGATGTGTTCGCGCTCGGCGGCGCCAAGCCCCAGGAGTACGGCGACGCCGGCACCCTGCTCGACCTCGCCACGGTGAGCGAGTACCTCCCCACCGACGCCTACGCCGACTTCACACTGACCAGTGCCACCGTCGACGACACGCTCTACGGGCTTCCCACCGGCGGGAATGCAATCGGCGTGCTGGTCAACCCGGCCGTGTTCGAGCAGGCAGGCGTCGACCTGCCCGACGCCTCGTGGACCTGGGAGGACTTCGTCGAGATCGCGAACGAGATCTCGGCGAACGCGGGCGACGGGATCGTCGGACTCGACCTTCGCGTCCAGGACATCCTCGGCACGTACGTCGCGCAGTACACCGACACCGGGATCTACGACTGGGACGGCGACCTCGCGGTCGATGCCGACACCATCCAGCAGTGGTACGAGATGGAGCAGGAACTGGTCGCCGACGGCGGTCTGCCCGACCCGTCGGTGATCGTCGAGCATTGGAACGTCACGCCCGACCTCACGCTGTTCGGCACGGGCAAGGCGGGCATGACCTTCTCGTACAGCAACCAGATCGGGGCATACGAGGCCGGCACGGGGACCGAGGTCGAGATCCTCACGCCCCCCACCTCGACCGACCTCTCGGGTGTCGCGGTGCTGCCGTCGCAGTTCTGGTCCATCGCGGCCGAGACCGAGCACCCGGAAGCCGCGGCGCTGCTGGTCGACTGGCTGCTGAACCAGCCGGAGGCTGCCGAGATCATCCTCGCCAACCGCGGTCTGCCGTTCAACCCTGCCACGCTGGAGGTCGTCGAGCCGCTGCTCGCCCCCGCCGACGCCAAGGCGGCCGAGTACCTGCAGCGGGTCCTCGAGGTCGGCGTCGTCGCCCCGCCGCAGCCTGCCGGCGGCGCGATCCTCAACGAGCTGTCGCAGCGCATCGAGTCCGACATCCTGTTCGGCAGCACCTCGGCAGCCGACGGCGCGCAGCAGTGGGTCGACGAGTTGTCGGCCTCGCTCGAGAGCGACTGACACCACCCGAGCGTCGTGGGCGGCTCCCTCGGGGGCCGCCCACGACGTTCCCGCGGGCAGACTTTGCGGCAGGAGGAGCCCACGATGACCCCGATCGAGACCGCCCTCGCGCACCTGCGCACGGGACCCGGTCACACGAGGACGGCATCCGGCCCGCTACGCGACGCGCTCGCGGCGGGCGGCATCGGGTTCGCCGCCGTCGGGGGCACGCTGGAGCGCCGCTGGCACGACGCCGTCACCGAGCTGGAGGGGTGCGTGCGCACTCTCAGCGGCGCGGATCTGCCGGTACTCACCGAAGGGGGCGTGTACCCCGGCACGTGGATCGAGAGCACCGCGTCGATCAGCGCCGAGGTCCTGACGCGTTTCGCGCCGCCGATCGCCCGGGCGACGCAGGAGCAGTTCGCCGAGCTGCAGCGTGACGACGGGCTTCTCCCCTACAAGGTCACCGACGACGGACCCGGGTTCTCGCAGATCCAGCTGGTCACGCCGTTCGCGCGCACCGTCTGGAACCACTACCTGCTCACCGGTCGCGACCGCGGATTCCTCCAGCGGATGTACGACGCGATGTCGCGGGCCGACCGCTGGCTCGCCGCGTTCCGCGACACGCGCGGGACCGGCGCGGTGGAGGCGTTCGGCACGTTCGACACCGGCCATGACCTCTCGCCGCGGTTCTGGTTCGTGCCCGACCGCCCCCGGGGCGATGCCCGCTTCGTCGATGCGACGAATCCGCTCCTGCCGTTCGTCGCCCCCGACCTCACGGCCAACGTCGCCGCGCAGCGCTCGTACCTGGCGCGCATCGCCGAGGAGCTCGGCGAAGACGGCGCGCCGTGGCGGGCCGCAGCCGCGGCATCCGTCGACGCCCTCTTCGCCCAGTGCTGGGACGAGGCGGACGCCACGTTCTACGATCGCGACGGGCAAGGACAGCTGCGCCGCGTCCAGACCGACGTGCTGCTGCGGGTGCTGGAGTGCGAGATCGGCGACGACGAGTTCTTCGCGGCCGCGCTCGAGCGCTACCTGATGCACACGCGCAAGTTCCTCTCGCCGTACGGATTCACCTCGGTCGCCCTCGACGATCCGCGGTTCGACGCGGACGCGTCACGCAACTCGTGGGGCGGGCCGGTCAACTTCCTCAGCCTCCTGCGGGCGCCGCATCCGTTCGAGGTCCACGGCAGGGTGGCCGAGCTCGCACTCACGGCGAGCTCGGTGCTCGGCGCGCTCGCATCCGCCGATCGCTTTCCGCAGTGCCTCGACCCGTGGAGCGGCGCACCCGGCTTCACCGAGCAGTACTCCCCGGCGATCCTGTGGCTGCTCGACGCAGTCGAGCGTCACTTCGGCATCCTGCCGAGGCCCGACGGAGAGCTGTGGTTCAGCGGCATGTCTCCGACCAGGCTCGAACACGGCGCCTCGGCGATCGCCGTCGCGTACTCGCGCGAGGTGCACGGCGTGCGCTTCGAGCTCGCGGCCGACGACGAACGCGTGGTCGTGCTGCGCGACGGCTCACCACACGTGTCGTTCCCGCGGGGCTGGCGCGTGGTGACGGATGCCGCGGGCCGGCCGATCGCGGTGGTCGGGCTCGCGGGACGAACTGTCACGGGACGCCTCGAGACACCGGGCGGTGCGCGCGAGCTGTCACTCGGGCCGAACGAGCGGCTCGCGCTCGGCAGCGGCGTGCGGACGACGCCCGGGTTCATCCCGCCGCAGGCGTGACCCTATCCGCGCAGGTGCGTGCGCAACACCTCTGAGAGGCCGACGCGCTCGTCGCACCGGTCGAACCGGAACGACGCGGCGAGCTCTCCGGCCCGCGAGGGACTCACGCCGCGGAACCGGTCGGCGAACTGCTCGGCGAGGGGTTCGGCGAGCAGGATGTGACGCACGAGCACCGCGATGTGGGGTTGACGCCCCCACGGATACGGTGCGTAGTCCGGGAACTCCCGGTCGAAGAGGCCGTCGATGGGGTCGAGGATGCCGCGGATCCCGGCATCCGACCCGCCCCACGAGTCGACGCCGAGGCGCGCCTTCTTCTCGACGAGCTCGCCGACGAGCGCGAGGTATGGGCTGTCGTCAGCGGCGTGGACGAGCCCCTGCAATCCGATGTCCTTGTAGGTCCACAGCGCCCATCCGGCGCCGTGCTCGCGGTAGATTCCGAGCTGATCCTGCAGGAGCCGGAGGCGCCACGCGTCCTGCGACCGGTCGCGCGAGTACACCGGGCCGAACTCCCCGATCCAGATCGGCGTGCCCGTGCGTCGCATGTACTCGGTGCGGCGGAGGAAGGTCTGCTCCACGACCGACCGGTCGAAGTACTCGCCCCGCGTGACGCCCGGGTACGCGGTCGCGCGCGCGATTCCCGGCAGCGCGTAGTCGTGCGCGGTGTAGACGGTGTTGGGCAAGGGCTCGGGACGGGCGTCGAGGAACGCGAAGTCCGTCGAGTAGCGGTTGCCGTCGAGGAACAGCACATGCCGGGGGTCGACGGCGCGGATCGCGCGCTCGAGACGCTCGTAGAAGGCCGGAAGCACCTCGCCCGTCGGATCGCTCGGCTCGTTGACGGGGTTGTAGCCGGCGACCTCCGGGCGATCCTTGTAGCGGTCGGCGAGCGCCTCCCACAGGTGGACCACGCGGTCCTGGAAGTGGCGCTGATTCCAGAACTCTGCGACGTGCGTCGGGTTGTCGCTGTGCCAGTGCTGGTTCTGGCGCCCGGGCAGCGCATGCAGGTCGAGGATGGAGTAGATGCCGTGCCGCGCGAGCAGTGTGACGACGCGGTCCAATCGGGCGAAACCCTCCTCCTTCAGCTCGAACGGCGCGTGGTCGTCCTCGAAGTGGCGGTAGTTGAACGGGATGCGGACGCTGTTGATGCCGAGCGAGGCGAGATGTGCGGCATCCGCCTCGTCGAAGAAGTCGCGGAGGAACGCGTCGAAGAAGGCGTCGTACGCCTCGCGGCCCATCCGGTCGAGCAGCAGGCGGCGGATCGCCTCCTCGTTGCCGGGATACCCGGTGATGAAGTTCTCCATGTTCATCCAGCCGCCGAGGCCCACGCCGGCGAGTCGGACCGCGTTCCCGTCCTCGTCCACGAGGTCGGTTCCGCGGACGGTGAGAAGCTGGAGCTGCGTGGGCACGGGCTCGAGTGTACAAGAAATCGCTTTCTCACGAAGGGGCAGTCGCGAGCAGTCGGTGAAACTCTGGCCCCGGAAAGACGGCTGAAAGCGGTTTCGCGCCTCTAGGATGGGACCAGCCCGGATCGCACGGCGATGCCGACATCATGCATGAGGGGGTCCACGTGGTCAGACGCACCAAAGCGACGACGATCGCCGAGGTCGCGCAGCATGCCGGCGTCTCTCCGGCGACTGTTTCGCGCGTCATGAACGACCGTTTCCTCGGGGCGCCCGAGATCGCCGACCGGGTGCGCGCGTCGGCACGGCAGCTGGAGTACTCGCCGAACCATCTCGCCCGCAGCTTCGCGCTGGGGCAGACGAACGCCATCGGCTTCCTCGTGCCCGACCTCGCGAACCCGTCGTTCCAGGCCGTGCTCTCGGGCCTCAGCAAGGCCGCCGGCGCCGAAGGCTACCGCGTGCTCGTCGCCGACTCGGCCGAGTCCGCCGAGGACGAGCCGCTCCTCGCCGCCGAGATCCGCCGCCGCTGCGACGCGCTCGTGCTGTGCGCGCCGCGCATGGCCGAAGACTCCCTCGTGCACGCCACTGCGACGCTCGGTCCTGTGGTGCTGATGAACCGTTCGAGCTCGTCGGTGACGGCGCCCACGCTCTCGGTCGACTCGCGCAGCGGGTTCGAGGCGCTCGCCCGCCACCTCCACGGCCTCGGCCACCGCCGACTCGCCTATGTCGAGGGCCCAGCCGGCGTCGCGAACGAGCGACGGCTGCAGGGACTCGCCGACTTCCAGGGCTCGGTCGAGGGAGTCACGGTCGAACGCGTCGCCGGAGGCGCCGGCAGCGAGCACGGGCTGGAAGCCGTCGACGCGGTGATCCGCACGCGGGCGACCGCCGCGCTCGCCTTCAACGACCTGGTTGCGGTGGGCCTCGTGCACGGGCTCGTCGAAAGCGGGATCCGCGTTCCCGACGACATCTCGGTGACCGGGTTCGACGACATCCCGTTCGCACGGTTCATGTCGCCGTCGCTGACGACGGCGTCGGTGCCTCACGAGGTGCTGGGCACGCTGGCATGGGCACGCATGCGGGCGCTCATCGCGGGAACGACGCCCGAGCACGACGTCGTGTTCCAGCCGCGCCTCGAGGTGCGCCGATCGACCGCGGCGCCTCGCCGGGCCTGACGCCGTCCTCCCCGCGCGCGTTCACCGGATCCGGAAATCGGACATGCGCACAGTTTCCGGAGTTGGCCGAGCCCCAGCATCCGGAAACCCGCCAGATCTCCGATTTCCGGATCCGGCAAAGGGGCCCGGTCTCCGATTTCCGGATCCGGCGAAGGGACCCGGTCTCCGGTTTCCGGATCCGGCAAAGGGACCCGGTCTCCGATTTCCGGATCCGGTAAACGGACGAGATCTCCGATCTCCGGATCCGGCGAAGGGACGCACCGGTCGACCGTCGCGCGCGCCGCGCCGCCGGAACCCGGCCGCTACGCCTCGCGCGTGATGGTCACCTTCACGTGCAGGTTGCTCTTGAACGGTCCCGCGTACACACCGCGCAGGGGCGGCACGTCGCCGTAGTCACGGCCGCGGCCGACGAGCACGTGGCGGTCGCCGATCTCGATGTTGTTCGTCGGATCGAACCCCTGCCACTCGCCGGCGAACCACTCGACCCACGCGTGCGACTCGCCCGTGACGGCGACGCCCACCCCGGCGGACGGGCGCGGATGCAGGTACCCAGACACGTAACGCGCCGGGATGCCCACCTCGCGCAGGGCGCCGAGCGTGATGTGCGCGATGTCCTGGCACACGCCCTTGCGCGACTCCCACGCATCACTGGCGGTGGAGTGCACGCCGGTGATGCCGTGCATGTACTCGACGGCATCCCCCACCGCGACGGCGATGGCGTGCGCCGCCTGCCCGGGGCGGTCGTGCTGCGCCGCGATCGACCGGGCGAGGTCGGCCACCTCGGGGTGGGGTCGCGTTCGACCCGTCTGGGTGAGCTGCTCGACCGTCGAGACCGAGCGGTTCACCTCGCGAGCGAGCGCGTCCCAGGTGACGTCGACGTGCTCGAGCGGGCGTGGGCGCACCTCGACCAGCGAGCGCGCCGTGATCGTCAGTGCCGTGTGAGGCGACAGCACGTCGAACGCCGCGACACGGGTGCCGAAGTAGTCGACGTACTGATTGACGGAGGTCGAGGGCTCGATGTCGAGCGACGAGTTGAGCACGAACTGGCTGTCGGTCGACCCGGGCAGCATGCGCGCCTCGTTGTACGACGCGGTCACGTCGCCCTGGTAGCTGAAGCCGGTCCGGTGCTCGATGCGGAGTCTCTTCATGCGCGCCACCCCGGTCCCTGAGCCTGTCGAAGGGTCATGAGATCTCTCCGATCCAGCTGGGCTCGGCCTGCGTCGGGAAGAACCTGCCGCGGATCGCTTCGGATGCCTCGCGAGTGACCGTCTGCACACGCTGCATGTGCTGCGGCAGCTCGTTCAGGATCTCGGAGATCGGACGGTACTCGAGGTCGTTGCGGATCTGGCCCAGGGCACGCAGCACCGTGTTCGAGTGGCCGACACGGTCGGCCCGCGGGTCGATGGCGCTCATGCACTCCTCGGCGCGCTGGATCGAGTAGATGATCGAACGCGGGAACAGTCGGTCCAGCAGCAGGAACTCGGCGGCGTTGCGCGCACTCGGCATGCCGCGGTAGGTGCGCAGGTACGCCTCGTAGGCGCCGCACGAGCGCAGGATGGTCGTCCACGACGGGCCGGATGCCTCGGTCAGCGACCGCGTGGCCAGCAGGCGTGCCGTCATGTCGGTGCGCTCGATGCTGCGTCCGAGGGTGAAGAACTGCCACGCCTCGTCGCGGCTCGTCGAGGAGTCGACGATTCCGACGGCGAGCGCGGCGCGCTCGCGCACCCACTGGAAGAACTCGTGCACCCGGTCGTTCTGCAGCCGCCGCGGCATCCGTGCGTTCGTGGTGTTGAGGGTCTCCCACAGCTCGGTCGACACGATCTCGCGAGCCCGGCGCGCGTTCTCGCGAGACGCCGTGAGCGCGTACGCGATGCTCGACGGGTTCATGCGGTCGACGGCCAACCGGGCCAGGACGTCGCCCCGGCGCACGTGCTCGACGCCCTCGGGCGGCAGCGACCCCATGACGCTGAGCAGCGACCGGCACGCGGTGTCCTCATCGATCCAGGGGTCTTCGAGCAGGAGCTGCAGGTGCACGTCGAGGATGCGGGCCGTTCCGTCGGAGCGCTCGATGTAGCGCCCGATCCAGAACAGGCTTTCGGCGATGCGGCTCAGCACGTTGCCTCACACCCCGATCCGGGGCCGGTTGTCGAGCAGGTCGCTCTGCGACCGTATCGGAACACGGCGATGCGGCTCAGCACGTCGGCTCCTCGGGAGCTCGGCGCGTTTCGTCTCGCTCGCTGGCGCTCGCTCGCTCAACGACCGGGCGAGCGGAGCGAGACGAAACGTCCGTGCGGGCCTGCTGCTGCTGTTCGCGCTGCTCGACACGGGATCCGGGGGCGTCGTGCGGCGAGTGCGTCGGCTCGGCCTGCGGGTCGTAGACGATGGGGATCGCCGCGGTCACGGTGGCGGCCTGGTCGGCGACGAGCCCCGAGACGCCCTGGCCCTGCCCGTACTCGACGTGCGCGGGCGCGGATCCGCCGATCACCCACGTGTCCTTCGAGCCGCCGCCCTGGCTCGAGTTCACGACGAGCTGCCCCTCGGGCAGCGCGACACGGGTGAGGCCGCCGGGAAGCACCCAGACGTCCTCGCCGTCGTTCACCGCGAACGGGCGCAGGTCGGCGTGGCGGGGCCGCATCCCGTCCTCCACCAGGGTCGGGATCGTCGAGAGCATCACAACCGGCTGTGCGATCCAGCCCCGGGGGTCGGCGAGCAGGCGCTGCCGGAGGTTCGCGAGCTCGGCGGGCGAGGCATCCGGCCCCACCACCAGGCCCTTGCCGCCAGAGCCGTCGACCGGCTTGACCACGAGCTCGTCGAGCCGGTCGAGCACCTCTTCGAGGGACTCCGGATCTTCGAGCCGCCAGGTGTCGACGTTCTTGAGGATCGGCTCCTCGGCGAGGTAGTAGCGGACGAGGTCGGGCACGTAGGTGTAGAGCAGCTTGTCGTCGGCGACGCCGTTGCCGACGGCGTTCGCGATCGTCACGTTGCCCAGGCGCGCGGCGAGCATGAGGCCGGGCGCGCCGAGCATCGAGTCGGCGCGGAACTGCAGCGGGTCGAGGAAGTCGTCGTCGACGCGACGGTAGATGACGTCGACCCGCTTGGGTCCGCGCGTCGTGCGCATGAACACCTTGCCGCCGATGCACAGCAGGTCGCGGCCCTCGACCAGCTCGACGCCCATGAGCCGGGCCAGGAGCGTGTGCTCGAAGTACGCGGAGTTGTAGACGCCCGGCGTGAGCACGACGACGTTCGGGTCCTCGATGCCCGCGGGCGCCGACGCGCGCAGCGCCGCGAGGAGCTTGTTCGGGTAGTCGCCGACCGGCCGCACGCGCATCGAGACGAACAGCTCGGGCAGCGTCTGCGCCATGACACGGCGGTTCGAGATGACGTAGCTCACGCCCGACGGCACGCGCACGTTGTCTTCGAGCACGCGCATCTCGCCGTGTTCGTCACGGATGAGATCGATGCCCGACACCTGGATGCGCACGCCGTTGGCGGGCACGATGCCGGCTGCCTGCCGGTAGAAGTACTGCGAGCTGGAGATGAGCCGGGCGGGGAGCACCTCGTCGCGCACGCAGTGCTGATGCCCGTACGCATCGGCGAGGAACGCCTCCAGCGCGCGCACGCGCTGCTTCACTCCGGCCTCGATGCGCGACCACTCGTCGTAGGCGATGACGCGGGGCACGGCATCCAGCGGGAACGGACGCTCCTCGCCCGCGAAGTCGAAGGTGACCCCCTGCGCGAGGTATGAGCTCGCGAGCGAATCGGTTCGCCCGCGCAGCTCCTCCTGCGTCATCTGCGCGAGCGCCTGGTAGAGCTCCCGGTAGGCGGCTCGCGACTCGGCCGCGGCACCGGGATGGGCGGGGACCCCGAACATCTCGTCGAACGCGGGGATGCCCGACGGCGTCTTGCGCGGCGCCAGTGTGGAGCCGTAGCCGTCGAACAGATCACCCATGCGAAGAGCCTAATGCGGGCCGTGTTGCCGCGTTGTTTCGGGCTTCGCCACGCGCCACGCGCCGGCGCCGGGCGCGTGTAAGCATCCCGTAAGCTCTCGCCCGTCCCCGCCCCGACGCGGGCGCCTACCCTGGTGGCATGGCGGCCCATCCGGAGGATCGCGCCCCCGCCCCCCTGACGTGGGTGGCGGGAGCAGCCGCAGTCGTTCTCGGCGCCGGGGTGGGCGAGCTCGTCGCCGGCATCGTCGCCCCGGCATCGAGCCCCGTCGCCGCGATCGGGTCGGCGCTGATCGACATCGCGCCCACGTGGGCGAAGGATGCCGCGATCGCGCTCTTCGGCACCGCCGACAAGATCGCGCTCGTGGTCGGCATCGCCGTCGTGATGCTCGCCGCGGCGGCGCTCGCAGGGTGGCTGCAGGCGCGGTTCCCGCCGTGGGGTCTCGTGGTCGCGGCAGGCCTCGGCGCGGTCGGCGGGGTCGTCGCCGCCACGCGCCCGGGGGCGGGACCGCTGGCATGGGCGCCCGCGATCGTCGCAGGCGTCGTCGCCGCGACCGCGCTGTGGCTGCTGACGCGGCTGCTGCGGGCCCCGACCCCTCGGTTCGAGTCGCACACCGTGCCGCCCCAGGCGGCGATCCACGACGACGCGCGCGACTCGAACGACGCCGCGGCTCCGGCAGGCGCGCGCCCGAGCCGCCGCGCGTTCTTCGCGTGGGCGGGCACCGCGGCGGCGGCTGGCATCCTCACGGCGGCGATCGGCAGCGTCCGCAGCACGGCCTCGGCCACCGTCGCCGCGATCCGCCGCGGCCTGCGCCTGCCGGCGGCGGCGGTCGCGGCATCCGCGGTTCCCGAAGGGGCGGAGCTCGGCATCCCCGGGCTCGCCCGCGTGGTCACCGCGAACGACCGGTTCTATCGCATCGACACCGCCCTCATCGTGCCCGAGGTCGACCCCGGCGAATGGCGCCTGCGCGTGCACGGCATGGTCGCCGAGGAGTTCGAGCTCACGTGGGACGAGCTCATGACGCTGCCGCTCGAAGAGAGCTGGACGACGCTCGCGTGCGTTTCGAACGAGGTCGGCGGCACGCTGATCGGCAACGCGAGGTGGCTCGGCTACCCAGTGCGCCGCCTGCTGGAGCGGGCGCGGCCGACGGCCGACGCCGACATGGTGCTGTCGCGATCGGTCGACGGCTTCACGGCGTCCACCCCTCTCGAGGCGATGACCGACGGGCGCAATGCGGTCCTCGCGGTGGGGATGAACGACGAGCCGCTGCCGATCGAGCACGGCTTTCCGGCGCGGCTGGTCGTGCCGGGCCTGTACGGCTACGTGTCGGCGACCAAGTGGGTGGAGAGCCTCGAGGTCACCCGGTTCGATCGCGCCCGCGCGTACTGGACCGACCGCGGCTGGTCGGAGCGCGGGCCGATCAAGCTGCAGTCCCGCATCGACGTGCCGCGCAAAGGCCAGGGGCTTCGTGCGGGGGATGCCGTCATCGCCGGTGTCGCGTGGCATCAGGGCGTCGGCATCGCCGGGGTCGAGGTGCAGGTCGACGAGGGCCCCTGGCAGCAGGCGGCGCTCGCGACCGCGATCTCGGACGACACGTGGGTGCAGTGGAGCATTCCCTGGACGGCGACCGAGGGCGACCATCTGCTGCGCTGCCGGGCGACGGGCAAGGACGGGCAGCGGCAGACGCCCGATCGCGCGGCTCCCGCGCCCGACGGCGCGACCGGCTGGCACGAGAGATTCGTGCAGGTGTTCTGACCGATTGGTTCTACCAGACGCGTTCGGCCTGTAACATGCCCAGTGGCGAGGCCCACTGGGGAGCGGGTCCGCCGTGCCTGGGGAGGTTCTTGTGCCTGATCAGCTGGAGGCGCTCGTGGCGCGCCTGCGCGAGCTCGCGACGCTCGACGAAGATACGGGGAGACGACGACTGCCGCCGGAGCGCGTGCTCGGCGAGTCGCTCGGGATGAGCCGGGGCGCGCTGCGCGAACAGCTCGCGGTGCTCGAACGACTGGGGTTCATCGACCGCACGCAGGGCCGCGGGACGTACCTCGCCACTCCGTCGTACGACTTCGTCCGCACGTACTTCCGCATCTCACGCGATCTCGGGTACCTGACGGACGCCGAGTTCTCGGAGTCGCGCCTGCTGCTCGAGGAGGCGCTGTCCGAGGCAGCCGCCCGGCGGGCGACTCCGGAACAGGTCGCGCAACTGCGCGCCGACGTCGACCGGATGGTGGCCTCGCAGGAGTCCGGGGACTTCGACGACGCCCGCGAGGCCGACATCGCGTTCCACTGGCGGCTGCAGCACATCGTCGACAACCCGGTGCTGCGGTTCCTCCACGAGGGCCTCAGCCATGTGCTGCGCGACGACATCGCCGCGCGGCGCCAGGAGGTCGCCGAAGGCACGCGCGAACACGACGACCGCACCGACAGCGTGCACTACGAGATCGTGGACGCGATCGCCGCCGGCGACCCCGTCGGAGCACGCCTCGCGATGCGGCGCCACTTCGGCGGGGTCGCGCTGGGAATGCGAGCAGGCTGAACCCCCGGCCCGCGCGATGCGCGGCAGCCGCGCGAGCCTCGCGGCTCAGCGCCCCGGTCGGGCTACGGGGAGATACGCCTCGAGCGGGTCCAGATCGGGCTGAGACTGCGGGTCGGCGACGGCGGCCGCACCGACGGCGCACGCTGCGGCGAGTGCCGTGTGCACGTCCTGCCCGCGGAGAATGGCGACCGTGAGCGCGGCGGCGAAGGCGTCGCCGGCGCCCACCGAGCTGACCACCGAGGTGGCGGGCGCCTTGGCGCGCGCGATCTCGACCCCGTCGCGGAGCAGGATCGCACCCGCCGCCCCGAGCGTCACGGCGACGAGCGGCCGCGCGCGGAGCTCTGGGAGCTGCGCGTACTCGTGCTCGTTCACGATGAAGAGGTCGACGCGCTGGAGCAGGGCATCCGGCAGCGGCCGGACGGGCGAGACGTTGAGGGCGAAGAAGCCGTCCGTGCCGAACGCGACTCGCTCGACGACGGTGAGGTCGACCTCGAGCTGGGCCAGCGCCGCGGCGCGCGACACGTCCGGGATCCGCTGCGCGTCGATCGCGGTGTTGGCGCCGGGGCAGACCACGATCGAGTTCTCGCCCGAGTCGTCGACGACGATGAGCGCAGTTCCTGTCGCCTCCGCGGTCCGCTGGACCCCGGCGACATCGACCCCCGCGGCGGCCAGGTGCCGGCGCATCTCGTCGCCCGCGTCATCGGCCCCGACGGCCCCGATCAGGCGCACGCGCGCCCCGAGCTTCGCGGCGGCTGCGGCCTGATTGGCGCCCTTCCCGCCTGGCTGCCGGGAAAGGATGCCGCCGCTCACCGTCTCACCGCGTGCGGGGGCGCGCGGCACACGCGCGGTGAGGTCGACGTTGATCGCGCCGACGACCACCAGCGGTGGTCCGTCCGCCGCAGCCCGAACGGTCATCGCGTCTGGCCCGAGCGCTTGGCGACGACGACGTTCACGCCCGCCTTCCGCAGCCGCGCGACGTGACCGCGGTCGGTCGCGTAGTCGACGATGACCGCGTCGAATGCGGCGAGAGGCAGCATCGCGTGCAGGGCCCGCTTGGAGAACTTGGTGTGGTCGGCGAGGAGGATGCGCTTGCCGGCCGCGTCGAACATCGCCCGCTTCACGTCGACCGTCTCGAGCGTCTGGTGGAATGCGATGTCGTCCGAGATCGCGGATGTCGACATCACCAGCAGATCCGCGCGCAACGCCGAGATGGCGGTCGTCGTCATCCGCCCCATGTAGGCGCTGCACCAGTTGTAGTACTGCCCTCCGAGCCCGAGCAGCGTGATGCCGTTGGCCGACTTGAGCTCGTTCATGATCGTCAGCGTGTTGGTGATGACGGTGAGCGGCTTCTTGGTGTGCAGATGCGGCACGAGGTGCAGCGCCGTCGTCGAGTCGTCGAGGATGATGGCCTGTCCCGGCTCGATGAACTCCAGCGCCGCGTGCGCGATCGCCTCCTTCTCCGGCAGCTCGCGGCTCGCGCGGTAGACGTCGCTGGATTCCACGAGCGCGGTCGAGAGGGCGGTGGCGACGCCCCGGCTCTTGCGGAGCAGGCCGCGCGCCTCGAGCTCGTCGAGGTCGCGGTGGACCGTCATCTGGCTGATCCCGAAGCGCTCGGCGAGCTCGTCGATCCGCACGGCGCCGGCCGACATGACGGCCTCGGTGATGGCACGCTGGCGAGCGGCCTGCCGGTTCTGCCGCGATCCGTTGGACGCGTCGGTGGGGGGCACCGCCTGCGAAGTCATCTCTCTCCCTCGGTCTACCGAAGCGACGCCGCCTCGTCGATGATGCGTGCGAGGCTCGGGGTGTCGTGTGCGAACCGGCCGAGGAACAGCCCGTCGATCGCGCCACCCAGCTCGCTCAGCATCCCTCGCTGAGCGCTTCCCCCGTAGATTACCGAGGACGCCGTGACGCGATCGTCCGCCGCGAGGCGATCGCGCAATGCGGCGGCCACAGCCCGGATGTGATCGGTCGGCGCCGGCGCAGGCCGGCCGATCGCCCACACCGGCTCGTAAGCCACGATGAGGTCGTCGATGCGCATCCCGTCCAGGCCGGCGAGGGCAGACTCCAGTTCGTCCAGGCAGCGGGAGGCCGCGTCGGCCGCGGGTATCGGATCGTTCTCGCCGACGCACAGCACGGGGGTCAGCCCGTTTCGGACCGCAGCGGCGAGCTTGCGCCGCACCGTATCGTCGTCCTCGCCGAAGAGCTCGCGGCGCTCGGCGTGGCCGACCTCCACGAGGGTGCATCCGATCGTTCGGAGGTCCGTGCCGCTCACCTCGCCGGTGTACGGCCCCCGGTCCTCCCAATGCAGGTTCTGGGCCCCGACCTCGACGGACGTGCCGGCCGTCGCCTCCCTCACGCCGGCGAGGGCGGGAAGCGACGGCATCACGAACAGCCGCACCGCGCCGCCGCGAACCGCGGTGTGGCCGCGGGCGATCGTCGCGACCTTTCGCGCCCAGCCGACGGTCGTGGCGACATCGAGGTAGAGCTTGAGGCTGACGCCGAGCGTGACCGGCTGAGGTGCTGAGCGCGCGTCGGTGCCGTCAGCCACAACTGCCGGTCTGCTCGTAATCCGTCAGCACGGCGACCTTCTCCGCTGACGGCGAGCCCTGGTCGAACTCGTATCCCAGCCACTCCTTCGCCAGGCGACGGGCCAGCTCGAGGCCCACCACGCGCTGGCCGAACGTGAGGACCTGTGCGTTGTTGCTCAGCACGCTGCGCTCGACGCTGAAGCTGTCGTGCGCGGTCACCGCGCGGACCCCGGGCACCTTGTTCGCGGCGATCGCCACGCCCAGGCCGGTGCCGCAGACCAGCAGCGCCCGGTCCGCGTCGCCGTCGCGGACCTTCTCCGCCGCGGCGATGGCGACACGCGGGTATGCCGTGTGACCGTCGGCGCCGACCCCGACGTCGATGACCTCCGACACCCGTGGGTCGTTCTCGAGGTCGGCCTTGAGGGCTTCCTTGTACTGGTATCCGGCGTCGTCGCTGCCGACGACGATCCTCCACTGACGGCTCATGTCAGACTCCTGTTCCTAGTCGTTGGCCAAGACCGCGGCGGCCGCGGTCATCGCAAGAGCGAAGGAGATCGCTCCCGGGTCGGGGGTTCCGAGGCTCTTCTCCATGTGCGGACGGGCGCGTCCCATCCGCGGCAGCAGAGCTGCGGTCGCGTCCGCCGCCGCGGTGGCGTCGGCCGCTGCCGCCTTCCAGGCGTCGGGCAGCGCTTCGTCGGAGGACACCCGCCGCCGCAGCGATTCTTCGAACGGCACGAGCGCGTCGACGAGCGTCTTGTCGCCGACCTGCGCCTTGCCGAGTTCCTGCACCTTCGCGCGGGCCGCCTCGACCGCTTCGGCGACTGCGGTCGCGTCCGGCGCGCGGTCGTCGCCGATGCGCTCGCCGGCGGCGCGAAGACCCGCACCCCACAGGGCGCCGGAGGTGCCGCCGGCCTTCAGCGCCCACGCGTCGCCGGCCAGCGCGAGCACCGTGCCGGCGCCCGCGCCGAGGCCGACGGCGCGCGCAGCCTCGTCCGCGGCCGCCCGCGCGCCGCGCTGCATGCCGATGCCGTGATCGCCGTCGCCCGCGATGGAGTCCAGACGACCGAGCTCATCGACCTCCCGGTCGACGATGTCGCGGATCGCCTCGACGACGGCCTGCACACTGCGACCCGCGGCGACCGACTCGTCGCTCGCGGCGGGGACGTCGGCGGCGGCATCCGTCGCCGTCTCGCCGGCAGCCGCGCCCGTGACGTCGCGCGAGCCCTTGCGGTAGGCCGGGGTGTACGTCGGAGCCGCCCACGCCGCCTCGAGCTCGTCGTCCAGCCACAGCAGCGTCAGCGAGACGCCGGCCATCTCGAAGCTCGTCGCGTACTCGCCGACCTCTGGCTGGACGACGACGATGCCTGCGCTCTCGAGTTGCGCGGCCACGGTCCCGTAGACGACGAAGAGCTCTTCGGACTTGACCGACCCGAGGCCGTTGACGATCGCGGCGACGCGCGCACCGTCCGCCGAGGGGATGTCGTCCGGCCGCTCCTGCAGCAGCGCCTCGACGAAGAGCCGTCCCAGCTCCGAAGCGGTGGGAAGGGGACGGATGCCGATCCCCGGCTCGCCGTGGATGCCCATGCCGACCGCCATCTGACCGGGCGGCACGGTGAACAGCGGCTCGCTCGCACCAGGGAGGGTGCAGCCGGTGAAGGCCACGCCGAAGGAGCGGGTGCGGTCGTTGGCACGGGCGGCCACCTCGTGCACGCGGTCGAGGTCGAACCCCTGCTCCGCGGCCCACGCGGCAGCGCGGAACACGGCGAGATCGCCCGCGATCCCGCGGCGCTTGTCGCGCTCCTCGGGGGAGGCGCTGTAGATGTCGTCGGTGACGCGGACTGTGCGGCACGGGATGCCCTCGGCGTTGAGCCGCTCCTGTGCCTGGTCGAAGTTGAGCACGTCGCCGGCGTAGTTTCCATAGCTGAGGAGTACTCCGGCCTCGGTCGCGACGGACTTGGCGACGCTGTAGATCTGCTGCGCGCTGGGCGAGGCGAAGACGTTCCCCATCGCGGCGGCATGGGCCAGGCCCGGCCCCACGAGGCCCGCGAATGCCGGATAGTGCCCGGACCCGCCGCCGATGACGACGGCGACCTGTCCGGCGGGTGTCGCCGTGGCCCGGGCGACGCCGCCGGGAACCCGCCGCACGAGGTCGCGGTGCGCGGCGACGAATCCCATGGTGGACTCGTCGGCGAAATCGGCCGGATCGTTCAGAACGTAGCTCATGGTGCCTCTTGGAGTAGAAGTGGACGGGGGCGGATGCGAGTCGCACCCGCCCCCGTTCGGCCGCCCGGGAGCGCGCGGCCGGCTGGTCGTCGTCAGCCCTCGAAGGTGAAGGGAGCCGTCATGCTGCCGACGTTGTCCGTGGTGATGAGGATGCAGTCGAAGGACTGCTTCTCGGTCTCGGGTGCCTCACCCGTGCGGATGAACTCGTCGGCGAGGCGGACGGCCTCCTCCGAGAACGTGGCGACCGGCTGAAGCACCGTGTAGGCCAGTTCTCCGGCCACGATCGCGTCGACCGCGTCCGGGGAGCCGTCGAAGCCGCCGACGACGATGTCCTGCAGTCGGCCGGCCTCCTTCAGCGCGGCGATCGCACCGAGGGCCATCTCGTCGTTGCCGGCGATCACGCCGTTGATGGCGGAGTTCGCCTGCAGCAGGGACTGCATCTTGTCGTGACCCTTCGTGCGATCCCAGTCGGCGACCTCCTTGCCGACCTGGACGAGCTCGGGGTACTGGCTGATCACGGTGGTGTAGCCGTTCGAGCGGGTCTGGGCGTTGTTGTCGGAAGGTGCGCCGAAGAGCTCGACGTAGTCGCCCGCCTCTCCCATCAGCCGCACCCATTCCTGCGCACCGAGGGCGGCGCCCTGGGCGTTGTTCGAGACGAGCTGCGCCTTGGCGATGCCCGACTCGTTGATCTCCGCGTTGACGAGGAAGACCGGGATGCCGGCGGCATCGGCCTTCTTCACCGCGGCGATCGAACCGTCGGCGTTCGCCGGGTCGAGGATGATGGCCACCGACTTGTTCGAGATCGCCGTGTCGATCAGCGTGTTCTCGGTGTTGGCGTCGCCCTTGTGGGCGCCCACCGTGGTCTCGTAGCCGAGCTCCTCGGCGGTGGCCGCGGCGATGTCGCCCTCGGTCTTCCAGTAGGGGTTGGCCGGGTCGTTGACGATGATCGTGATGAGGCCGCCGGCCTCACCCGATCCTCCCGAGGTCTCGTCCGAGCCGGCGGTGTTCCCGCTGGAGCAGGCCGTCAGACCCAGAACCAGCGCGCCCGCGGCAGCGAGGGCGGCAAGCGCCTTGTTGCGCAGCATGTGATTGTCCTTTCTTGGTGGCTCGGCAGCGTTCTTCGATGCCGGGTTCGCGGTCAGGGCTTCGCGGCCGTGGGCCTAGGCGCCCTGTCCCGACGTGGAGGATCCCTGCGCCACCGGGGTGGGCGACGCGGGGGCGGACGGAGTGGTCGTCGCGGCGGGGCGACGACGGCGTCCGTACTGGAGGGTGTTGAGCAGGACCGCCACGACGATCACGGCGCCCATGAAGACCATCTGCCAGTAGGCCGATACGCCGACGATGACCAGTCCGTCGGAGAGGAAGCCGATGACGAACGCCCCCAGGAGCGTGCCGCGGATGTTGCCGCGTCCGCCGCTGAGCGCGGCACCGCCGATGACCACTGCGGCGATGGCGGTCAGCTCGTAGGTGTTGCCCGCGGTGGGGCTGGCGCTGGTGAGCGTCGATGCCAGGATCAGGCCCGCGATCGCGGCGCACACGCCCGAGATCACGTAGACGTAGACCTTGACCTTCTTGACCGGCACGCCAGACAGCTCGGCCGCGCGCTCGTTGCCGCCCGACGCGTACAGCCACCGGCCGAACTTGGTCCTGCCCAGGACGTAGCCGAGGATGACGGCGACGACGCCCATGATGATGACGCCGATCGGGATGTTGAGGATGCGGTTGAAGCCGAGCCACGCGAACCCGGTGTTGCCGAGCTCGGGCTCGCCCGCGAGATCGTTGATCGTCAGGCCGTTGGTCATGAGCAGCGCGAGGCCGCGCACGACGTACAGCATCCCGAGCGTCGCGACGAAGGGGGCGACCTTGAACTTCGACACCAGGATGCCGTTCACGAGCCCCACGAGCGCGCCCACGCCGCACGACAGCAGCACGACGACCGGCACGCTCGGGAAGAGCGTGATGCCGAAGATGTTGATGGGCACGCCTTGCAGCAGGAAGCCGGCGATGACGGCGGAGAAGCCGAGCGTCGAACCCACCGACAGGTCGATCCCGCCGTTGAGGATCACCATGAGCATGCCCATGCCGAGCAGGGCGTAGATGGCCACGTGCGAGGCCATGATCAGGAGGTTGTCGACCGTGAGGTAGTTCGGCGACAGGAGCGAGAACACCACGATGATGAGGATGAGCGCGAGGAACGCCCGTCCCTCCAGCAGGAGCTTCGCGATCGAGAACCTCTTCTTGTTCTCGATGATGGTGGTTGTCGTCGTCGTCATTGTGCGATCCGTTCTGGGCGTCAGGCGGCCACGGCTTCGCCGGAAGCGGCCATGATCATGTCTTTGGTGGCGTCCGGCGTGAACTCGGCCGAGATCCGGCCGCGGCGCATCACGACGATGCGGTGGGCGATGCTGAAGCACTCGCCCACTTCGGACGTGGAGTAGACGACCGCGAGGCCCTCGCGGGCGCGGTCGGCGAGCAGGCGGAACACCTCACCCTTGGCGCCGACGTCGATGCCCCGGCTCGGCTCGTCCAGCAGCATGACGCGCGGGTTCGTCGCGACGATCTTGCCGATCACGACCTTCTGCTGGTTTCCTCCCGAGAGCGCGCCGATCGCGAGTTCCGGACCCGGCGTCTTCACCGTGACGGCGCGGATCAGGTCCATCGCGCGCTTCTTCTCGACGCGTCGCGAGATCGCACCCCGGACGAGGCTCTGGTCGAGGCTCGCGAGGGTGAGGTTCGTGCCGACGTCGAAGGTCTGCACCAACCCGTCGCGCTGACGGTCCTCCGGGACCAGGCCGATTCCGTCGGCGATCCGCTGCGCGATGCTCTCCGACAGGATCGAGTCGCCGTCGAGCAGGATGTCTCCGGCGGCGACCGGCTCCTTGCCGGCGATCGCCTCCAGAAGCTCCGTCCGGCCGGCGCCCATGAGGCCGTAGATGCACACGATCTCGCCGGCGCGGACGTCGAGGCTCAGGCCGTTCACGATCGCGCGCTCCGGGTTCTCCCTGTCCACGACGGTGAGATTGCGGATGCTGAGCACCCTGTCGCCGAAGTCGTAGCCGGTCGGCGGCGACCCGAAGTCGAAGTTCTCGCCGACCATGTTCCGCACGATCCACTCCAGGTCGATCTCGTCCCGCTCGCCGCGCGCCGTCATCGTGCCGTCCCGCAGTACGACGGCGTGGTCGGTGAGCTCCAGAGCCTCTTCCAGGTGGTGCGAGATGTAGACGATCGCGACACCGCGGGCGAGGAGATCGCGGATGATGCCGAACAGCACCTCGACCTCGGCCGCGGCGAGAGCCGACGTCGGCTCGTCCATGATGAGGATCCGCGAGTTGACGGACAGCGCCCGGGCGATCTCCACGATCTGCTGCTGGCCGACGCGCAGATCGGCCACGAGCGTGTCGGGTTCGATCGGCAGCTCCAGCTCCTGCAGCAGGACCTTGGTCTGCCGGGCCTCCTCGGCGTAGTCGACGCCGAACGGACCCGTGATCTCACGACCCATGAAGATGTTGTCGCGCACCGACAGGTTCGGCGCGAGGCTCAGCTCCTGATGGATGATCGAGATGCCCCGTGCCTGCGCCTCGGTCGTCGAGCTGAAGACGACCGGCTCGCCGTCGAGGACGATCTCACCGGATGTCGGCTGCTCCACGCCCGACAGGATCTTCATGAGCGTCGACTTCCCGGCGCCGTTCTCGCCGAACAGAGTCGTGACCGTGCCCTGGCGGATCTCGAAGTTCACGCCCTTGAGCGCGCGGGTGCCGCCGTACGTCTTGACGATGTTCCGCGCCTCGAGGACGACGTCGTTGAAATGGGCGGTCTCGCTCATGAGACCTCGATCTCGGTCGGGGTGACCAGCCAGGCCGCCGGGTTGATGAGCGTGAACGCGCCCGTCACGGTGATCGTCCTGCCTTGGAGGGCAGCCGTGTCGACATCGGCGAGCACTTCCGCCTTGAGCTGCTCGTTCAGCGCAGCGGCGGCGTTCTGGTAGTCGATCTGGTTCGTGAACTGACCGAACGTGATCTCGCCGGTCGCATCGCGCAGCTCCGTGCCGTTGACGGCCGGACCGGTCTGCACCCGGATGAGCTGGCCCTCGGGGACGCCTTCGACGTGGACCTCGTAGATCCCGGACTGGCCCTCTCCGACCACACCCGTGAACGTGACGCTGTACACCGGTCCCCCGGAGCTGGCGACGGCGTACTCCTCTGCGGCGGCCGCCGGGTCCGCCGCGATCGCCTCCGCCAGCGTGGCGGCGTCGGTGGCGCGCTCGGCGACCGACTCCTGGATCTGCGGGAAGTTCTCCGCGCCGAAAGTGGCGGGGTCGAACTCCTGCGCGCCCTGGAGGCTTGCGTCGTCGTTGGCCACGGCCTTGGTCCCGAGCACCACGCCGAGGACGATCAGGGCGATGACGCCGATCCAGATGCCGCGCTTGGCGCCGGTCGAGAGCTTCTTGCGCGGCGTCGTCGTGGGGCCGGCAGTCGAGGCGCTCACAGGAGGACCCGCGATTCGGTGTCGTTCGGGCGGATCTGCAGCTTGCGACCTTCACCGCGGCGGAACATCTCGAGCGCGTCGGAGTAGTCGTCGAGCGTGAACGAGTGGCTGATCATCGCCGTCGCGTTGATCGCGCCCGCCTCGAAGAGCTCGACGGCCCGGCCGAAGGAGTTGAGCACGGCCATGGTGCCGACGATGGTGATCTCGTCGCGATAGACGCGGAAGGGCGAGAACTGCGCCGTCCGGTCCGCGGGAGCCACGCCGAAGTCCTGGAAGTAGCCGGCGGGCTTGACCCGCGCGAGGGCGTCCTCGATGGCCCGGATGTTGCCGGTGCAGTCGATGACGACGTCCCACTTCTCGCGGTCGGCGTCGTCGGCGCTGGTGTAGCGCAGCTCGATGCCGCACTCGGCGGCCGTCTGCAGCCGCGCCTCGTTGAGATCGACGATCGTGACGGTGGCCGCTCCGGCCTTCGTGGCCAGCTGCGCCATCATCAGGCCCATCGTGCCCGCGCCGTAGACGAGGACGTGGTCGCCCAGGCGCCGCGGGAGCACATCCCATCCGCGGATCGCGCACGCCAGCGGCTCGATGAGCGCGGCCTCGTACAGGTCGGTCTCGGGCTTGAGCTTGTAGACGTTGCCCGCGGGAGCGGTGAAGAACTGCTGCGATGCACCGTCGGACGCCACGACGCCGAGGCCGTTCCAGAACCGGCACAGGTTCTGGTGGCCGTTCTGACAGAACTCGCACTCGCCGCACGTCGTGCTGGGGTTGACGGCGACGCGGTCGCCGACGCGGAAGTCGAACACGCCGTCGTTCACGCCCTCGCCGAGCGCGACGATCGTCCCCGTCGCCTCGTGACCTGGCACCAGGGGGAACACCGTCCCCTCGAACTCGCCGTCGAGGACGTGCGTGTCGGTTCCGCAGATACCGACCGCAGCCGTCTCGATGAGGATCTCCTTGTAGCCGGGCGTCGGCCTGGGTCGCTCCTCGAGTGCCAGTTCGCCCTCCGCCGTGAATACAACTGCGCGCATCTTTGCTCCCGTTTTCGGCCATCGCCGTCGAAAACCGGGGGTACGGCGACGGTGGCGTTCCTGCTCTCCCCCGCGGCGGCGAACATGCCGTCGGCCGCTTGCGCGGGGCACAAGGCTCACAGACCTTGTGTTATCTTTCCTGTGATCTTGTCACAAGTTCACGTGAGATACACCATAAGATCATCACATATGCATGTCAATCCGGATCGAAGGAGACCCACATGAGCACACCCCGGGACGCGTCGACGGAGTCAGTCGGCATGACGGCGGCCGTGCTCGTCCGTGCCGGCGAGATCGTGCTGGAGAGGCGCCCCGTGCCGGCGCCCCGAGCCGATGAGGTGCTCGTCCGCGTGACCGCGGTCGGGGTGTGCGGCAGCGACGTGCACTTCTACAAGGACGGCCATCTGGGCGACTGGGTGGTCTCGGAGCCGCTGGTGCTCGGGCACGAGTCGGGCGGGACGATCGTCGCGGTCGGCGACGATGTGAGTCGTGAGCGGATCGGTGAGCGTGTCTCGATCGAGCCGCAGCATCCGTCGACCACGTCGGCCGAGACGCTGCGCGGCGACTACAACCTCGACCCCCACATGGAGTTCTACGCCGTGCCGGGAACCGACGGCGCGTTTCAGGAGTACGTGACGATCCAGAGCCACTTCGCGCACGCGATCCCCGACAGCGTGAGCGACCACGCCGCGGCGCTCATGGAGCCGCTCTCGGTCGCGATCGCGACAGCGCGCAAGGCGCGGTTCTCACCCGGCGATCGGGTCCTCGTAACGGGGGCCGGGCCTGTGGGCATCGCGATCGCACAGGTGGCGCGCGCGTACGGCGCCGCCGAAGTCATCGTGTCGGACATCGCCGACGATCGACGCGCGGCCGCGCTGTCGTTCGGGGCGACATCCGTGGTGGACCCGAGCAGCCCCGACTTCGAGACGCTCGTGGCCGGCGTCGACTCGTTCGCCGACGCATCGGGCGCGGCTTCGGCTGTTCGCGCCGGGATCCGGGCACTCCGGCCCGCCGGACGAGCGGTGCTCGTCGGCATGGGACTGCCCGAGGTGCCGCTGCCGATCACCGCGATCCAGAACAAGGAGCTCGTCGTGACCGGCGTCTTCCGCTACGCCAACACGTGGCCGACGGCGATCTCGCTCGTCGCGGCCGGTCGAGTCGACCTGGACCGGATGGTCACCGGCACGTTCGGCCTGGGTCAGGTGCGCGAGGCCCTGGAGTCCACCGCGGACCCGTCGACGATCAAGTCCGTGGTCGTTCCCACCCGGGCCTGACGCGGGCCCGCGCCCGCTGCCGCCGGCCGCGGCCGCCTCGGCGGTGCGGGTAGGGCCCGCGCCCCGGGTCAGCCCGCGAGCACCACCCGCAGCTGCTCGATCGCCCAGTCCAGCTCGGTCCCGCGCACCACGAGCGGCGGCGCGATGCGGATCGTCTGGCCGTGGGTGTCTTTCACGAGCACGCCGCGCGCGATGAGCCGCTCGGCGACGTCGCGGCCGGTCCCCACGGCCGGGTCGATGTCGACGCCCGCCCACAGCCCCGCCGCGCGCACCCCCGTCACGCCGTGGCCGACGAGCTCGCCGAGCTTCGCCTCGAGGTGCTCGCCCAGCAGCTTCGCGCGACGCTGGAACTCGCCCGACTGCAGCATCTCGACGACCCGCAGCCCGACGGCCGCCGCGAGCGGGTTTCCGCCGAACGTCGAGCCGTGCTCGCCGGGGCGGATGACGCCCAGCACGTCGCGGTCCGCGACGACGGCCGAGACGGGGAGGATGCCGCCGCCCAGCGCCTTGCCGAGCAGGTACACGTCGGGAACCACGCCCTCGCGGTCGCATGCGAACGTCTCGCCGACGCGGCCGAGGCCGGACTGGATCTCGTCGGCGATGAACAGGACGCCGTGCTTCGTGCAGATCTCGCGCACCGCGCGCAGGTACCCGTCGGGCGGGAGGACCACGCCGGCCTCGCCCTGGATCGGCTCGATGAGGACCGCCGCCGTCTCGGGGGTGATCGCCGCCTCGATGGCGGACGCGTCGCCGAACGGCACCGGCACGAACCCGGGCGCGAACGGCCCGAAGTCGCCCCGCGCGTCCGGGTCGTCGCTGAAGCCCACGATCGTGGTCGTGCGGCCGTGGAAGTTGCCGTGCGCGACGACGATGGTCGCGGCATCCGGGGCGATCCCCTTCGTGCGGTAACCCCACGCGCGCGCGACCTTGATTCCCGTCTCGACGGCCTCGGCGCCGGTGTTCATCGGCAGCACGAGCTCCTTGCCGCACAGCTCGGCCAGCGCCGCGGCGAACGGACCCAGACGGTCGTTGTGGTACGCGCGGCTGGTGAGCGTGAGGCGGTTCAGCTGCTCCTGCGCGGCGGCGAGGAGAGCCGGATGCCCGTGCCCGAAGTTCAACGCGGAGTACGCCGACAGCAGGTCGAGGTAACGCTTGCCCTCGACATCCGTCACCCACGCGCCTTCACCGCGCGAGATGACGACCGGAAGCGGGTGGTAGTTGTGCGCGACGTGCTCGCCTTCGTCCGCGATGATGCGGGCGATGGCGGTGTCGTCCTTCGACGGGCTCAGGAACGGGGAGACCGAGGTCATGTGGTCCTTCTCTCAGCGCCGCAGCTCGAGCGTGCAGCACTTGATGCCGCCGCCGCCGAGCAGCAGCTCCGACAGGTCGACGAGCACCGGGTTGTAGCCGCGCTCGCGCAGCTGCGCCTCGAAGCCCTTCGCGCGCGGCGAGATGATGACGTTGAGTCCGTCGCTGGCCGAGTTGAGGCCGAACACGGCTCCGTCGGCGTCGGCGACACGGATCGCGTCGGGGTAGCGCTCGGCGAGGATCGACTGGCTGCGCTCGTCGAAGGCGCCGGGGAGGTAGGCGATGTTGGCGCGGTCGACGCCGCCGGGGCCCTGGATCGGGTCGAGCACCGAGATCGCGGTGTCGAGGTGGTAGAAGCGGGGGTCGACCAGGTTCAGGCTCACGACCTCCTTGCCGAACACGTCGGCGAGCTCGCGGTGGCTGTCGCCGGTCGAGCGGAAGCCGGTGCCGGCGAGGATCGTGTCGCCGACGAGGAGGAAGTCGCCCTCGCCCTCGTTGACCTCGACCGGATCGACGACCTCGAAGCCGTTCGCGCGGAACCACTCCATGAACGCAGGCCCCTCGGGCACGCGCTCCTGGAAGCGGAACTTCGCGCCGTAGGCCACGCCGTCGATGATGAAGCCGCCGTTGGCGGTGTAGACCATGTCGGGCAGGCCCTCGATCGGGTCGATCAGGTGCACCTCGTGGCCGAGCTCGAGGTAGGTGTCGTAGAGCGCCTGCCACTGCTGCACGGCGAGCGCCGTGTCGGTCGGGTTCGCCGGCTCCATCCAGGGGTTGATCTTGTAGCTCACCGTGAAGTGCTCGGGGCGGCACATGAGGTAGCGGCGGTGCTGCTGGATGCGGGTGGCCGGGGCCTCGGTGCTCACCTCGACCGCTGAGTTCGTCGAAGGGGCCGGCGCGGTGTCGTGCGTGGACATCTGTCTCCTTGCGAAGGTGCGGCGGACGCTGTCCAGAGGCCCGGCGGCTCCGATGCGCTGGGGCCGAGCTGCTGCATCGGTCCTCTGCTGGTCGAAGGGCGGTCCGGGCACGCCGCCACCCATTCTCTCACGGACGCTGAGCGTGGCCTGGGAACGGCAGTGCGTGCGCTCTCGCCGTGCTGCGAAAACACCAGTCGGTCACGCGACACGCCGGGCCGCGGCATCCGTCGTCGGCGCGTGACCGACCCGTGTTTTCGCACGCCCAGCCTTTCGCACTCCCGGCGACGAAGACGACGGATGCCGCAGCCTCAGCCGGCGACCACCACGACCTTGCCGAGGGTGTGGCCGGCGTCGACGTGCGCGATCGCGTCGCCGGCCTGCGACAGCGGCCAGGTGCGCTCGATGAGAGGCGCGAGGTCCCCCGCGGCCGCCAGGGCGATCAGCTCGCCGGTCAGGGCGGCCGTGGTCGTCGCGACGACGGGGACGAAGCGCCGCGTGGATCCGATCGAGCGCAGCGCACCGCCGAGGATGCGGCGCATCGGTCCCAGGATGCTGCCGCCTTCGCCGCCGACGAGCGCGATCCGGCCGCCGTCGCGAACGAGCCTCTGCAGGGCGGCGAGGGGCGGCTCCCCCGCGATGTCGATGACGGCGTCGAACGTTCCGTCGGGAAGTTCGTCCGAACCCGGCTGCACCTCTCGGTAGTCGAGCACACGCGTCGCGCCGAGGCCTTCGACCGCGGTGCGGCTGCGGGCCCCCGCGAGCGCCCACACTTCGGCGCCGCGCAGGGCGGCGAGCGCGACGGTGAACGTGCCCACGCCTCCGGAGGCGCCGATCACGAGAACGCGCCGGCCCGGCGCGGAGTCCGGCGTGATCCCCGCCTTCTCGAGAGCGAGCCAGGCCGTGCCGCCGGCGACCGGGAGTGCCGCGGCGGTCACGGGATCGACCGACTCCGGGCGGGCGGTGAGCTTCGCCGCGGGCGTCGCGACGTACTCGGCGAGCCCGCCGCCGGGCAGTTCGCCGACGACCTCGTCACCGACCGCGAAGGCCGTCACCTCGTCGCCGACCGACACGACCGTGCCGGCGACGTCCATTCCGCGCACCGCGACGCGCGGGCGCCGCAGCCCGAACGCGAGTCGCACCGCCCGGGGCTCGCCGCGCATCACGTGGATGTCGCCGCTGTTGAGTGCGGTCGCCCGCACGCGCAGCAGCACCTCGCCGCGACCGGGCCGCGGCACGTCGAGGCGGGTCGCGGTGACGGCATCCGGGCCGCCGTAGGCCAGCTGCCGCCAGGCCGTCATCGTGGCGGGCACCGCGGTGACCGCCGTCGTGTCGTTCTCGTGAGTGGTCATGTCAGTCCTCCGGGTAGGCGAAGAGGTCGTCGAGACCCACGCCGAAGGCGCGGGCGATCTGGAAGGCGAGCTCGAGCGAGGGCGAGTACCGGCCCTGCTCGATGGCGATGAGCGTCTGACGGGTGACGCCGACCTGCCGGGCGAGCTCGGCCTGCGTCATGCCGGCCGCCTCGCGGACGGCACGGACGGAGTTGGTGACCTTGGTGGGCTTGACCATCAGACGAGCCCGCGGCGATAGGCGATGACGCTCGCGATCCCGCCGACGGTGAACGAGACGGCGAAGCCGAAGAACATCGCGTTCGCGATCCAGAACCAGTCCACCTCGAACGCGCACAGCACGATGACGCCGAGGCCGGCGATGGTGATGAACGCCTGGCCGACGCGCGTCGACATGTGGGCGATGTCGCGGTCGCGCTGGTCGGACTTGCCGACCTCGTCGGGATCCCGCAAGCCCGCGAACATCCCCCACAGGATGCTGACGAGGATGCTCGCCCCGATGCTGCCCAGGATCGTCCACAGCATGATGGGCGGCCAGTCGACCTCGGTCAGCGGCCCGCCGGCCGCCTGCTGCAGCACGACCATGACGTACACGGTCATCGCGACGATCGTGACGATCAGGCTCGACCAGATGTTGCGTTCCTCGTAGACCACGGCGATTCTCCCCGAGTAAAAGATTCTTGACATGAAAACGGTAGCCCGCCGTAGCGTGCGGTGTCAAGAATCTTTTACACACGAAGGAGCATCCGATGAACACCCTCACCCGCACCGCACGCTGGACCGGCGCCGCGTACCTCGCCCTCGCCGTCTTCGGCATGGGCGGCTTCCTCCTCCTCCGGCCGCAGCTGTACATCGAGGGCGATGCCGACGCGACCCTCGCCGCACTGCAGGCGAACGGCGCGCTCGCGCATCTCTGGATCGTGCTCGAGCTCGGGGTCGTGGCCGCGCAGGCGCTGGCCGCACTCGGGTTCTACGCCCTGTTCCGCCACGACCGCCCGGCCGCCGCGTACGGCGTCGCGACGTTCGGCATGGCGAATGCGGCAGCGATCCTCGGCAGCGCCGCCATGATGATCACCGCGGTCGGCGTCGCCGAGGGTGCAGTCGTCCGCGCGAGCGCCCCGGCCACGGTCGCACTCCTCCTCCAGGCCTCGCAAGCGTTCTGGACTGCGGGCGGTCTGTTCTTCGGGCTCTGGCTGATCCCGATGGGTGCCTACGTCCTGTCCACGTCGCGGATGCCTCGGCTGCTGGGCTGGCTGCTCCTCGTCGGCGGTGCCGGCTACATCGCCGGCACGGTGATCGGCGTCGGCTGGGCGGGCGCTCCGGTGTGGCTCGTCGACGGCATGCCCCTGCCCGCGACGGTCGCCGAGTTCTGGATGATCGGATACCTGCTGATCCGCGGCATCCGGCCAGTGCCGACCTCCTCCGTCGCCGCGCCGGCGGCGGCAGCCACCGCGCGCTGACGTCGAATCGTATCCAGAACGACATTCGGTTTAGGATGCCTCGACCGCCGGCATCGATCGCACGGCCCACCCGGAGGGCCGCACGCCGCCGGGGCTCACGAACACAACGGAGTCTTCATGCGCAAACGCTGGATCGCGCTCATCGTCGTGGCGGCCGTCCTGGTCGTCGCCGTCGTCGGCCTGTACTGGGCGGGCCGCAGCCTCTTCCACATGCCGACCGCGAGAGGCGTCGACTCGGTCATCGGCGAACTCGAGGGCGAGCGGGTGCTGGGGGTGTTCGCGCATCCGGACGACGAGCAGACCGTGAACGGACTGTTCTGGCGCGCGAAGACGCGCGACGGCGCCTATACCGCGATGATCACCGCGACGCGCGGCGAAGCGGGGCACCAGGTCCCCGTCGTGGCCCGACAGGAAGACCTCGGCGTCGTCCGCGAGGCCGAGGCACTCAAGAACAGCTTCGCCCTCGGCGTCGACGAGCACGAGGTGTGGGACTACCCCGACGGCGGCGTGCCCGAGGCCGACGAGGACGAACTGGTCGAGCGGCTCGTCGACACGATGAAGCGCGTGAAGCCCGACATCGTCGTGGGCTTCTGGCCGGAATCCGGCGCCACGGGCCACCTCGACCACATGGAGATGGGCCGGGTGACCGAGCTCGCGATCGCCCGGCTCGCCGAGGAGGGCGGCGCGTATCGCGGACCGGACCACCTCGTGTACACGATCAGCCCGACGACGGCGCTCGAGATCTTCGGCGGCGAGCAGGGGCGGCTCGTGGTCGAGAACCAGCCCGACCCCGAGTACGCGATGTCGGCCGAGACCGGCAAGAAGATGGAGGGCTGGCGGATCCACGCCTCGCAGGAGGACTACCTCCAGTCCGCGTACCTCCTGCCCGCGTGGCTCGTGTACCTGCTGTGGGACCAGGAGTTCTATCACGTGCGAGACCTGACTGCCGACCCGCTGGGATGACCCGGATGCCGCGGGCCGCGGCATCCGGGTTTACAACGTCGTAAATCACCTCTTTACAACGTCGTAAACCGTGGCTAGCCTGGCGACGTCGACCCCCCTTGGGGCACTCAACGACTATTTCAAGGAGGAAATGTGATGAGAGCTCTGCAACTGTCCAGTGAAGACACCGCCGGCACTGACGGGACCGGTCGCCGCAACCGGCTCGCGAAGCCCTTCGCGGCGATGGGCCTCGCCCTGGCGATGGTCCTCAGCACGGCGCCCGTCGCGGCGCAGGCCGAGGACGTGGACCTGACGCCCGGACCCACCGTCGTCGCCGACCCGGACTCGCCGACCGGCTACACCGGGCACTTCGTCTACTACAACCCCACCGCGACGAGCGTGCGCTTCGTCGGCGACATCATGCTGCGCAACTGGGAGGATCGCAGCGACCCGACCGTCTACAGCCCGTGGGACTACCGTCCCGGCCTCATGCGGGGCGGCGGCGCGTACGACGTGGAGATGACCGAGGTCGCCGACGGCTACTGGGTCACCGACGTGCCGTTGGCGGCAGGCGCCAACCAGTACTGGTTCTACGTCAACAACAACACGAGCCTGTGGGTGGCCGACCCGGCGAACTCGCCGATCTTCGCGCCCGACGGCCTCACCGGCACGGCACGACGCGCGTTCAACAAGGTGCACGTCCCCTACGACCCGGTGAAGCAGAACTACGCCCCGCTGGCCGCGCGCGAGATCGAGAACCCGCGTCCCGACTCGCCGAAGGGCACGTGGAGCTATGTGCCGATCCAGATCGGCGCCGCCGAGCGGACGGTCGGCGTGTACCTGCCGCCCGGGTACGACTCGAACCGCGCTGAGCCGTACAAGACGATCTACATGCAGCACGGCGGCGGTCAGGACCAGTCGGACTGGATGAACATGGGCGACGTCCCCGTCATCATGGACAACCTGCTCCACGACGGCACCACCGAGCCGGCGGTCGTGATCACCACGAACACCAACTACCTGGGAGCCGCCAATCAGGGTTACCCCAACCTGCGGGACATCGTCCTCCCGTTCGTCGAGGCCAACTACAACGTGTCGGCCCACCCGACGGATCGCGCGTTCGCCGGCCTGTCGGCGGGCGGGTTCGTCACGATGAACCTCATCAACTACGACCCCACCGCGTTCGGCTACTTCGGCCCGTGGAGCGGCGGCGTGCGCGTCAACGCGGCGACGCCCAACCTCGCGGTGCCGTACATCCTCTTCGGCGGCGGGGCCTGGGACTTCGGTCTGCCCAACGCCGGTCAGGTCGCGGCGCTCGACGAGGTCGGATTCATCGAGAACTCGGTCGTCGCGGGCGCGCACGACTTCAACGCCTGGAACCAGCTGTTCACGATCTGGGCGCGGGACTACCTCTGGCACCCCGAGGCCTTCATCGCCGATGAGATCAACACGATCAAGGCGGGCGTCGCGGCCGCGAGCCTCAACTCGGGCAACGCCAAGGCGCTCACGGTGAAGCTCGACCAGGCGCTCAAGCTCGTGGCGAAGGGCGACAACAGCGGCGCCGTCGAGATCCTCAACGGATTCGTCGCACAGGTCGGCGAACTCCAGAGCGCCGGCAAGCTGTCAGCGGAGCAGTCGGCGAGCCTGGTCCAGACCGCGGAGAAGATCCTCTTCAACGTCGGGTACTGGCTGTAGTCGACCGAAGGATGGGCTGCCGGCATCTCCTCGCCGGCAGCCCATCCTTCTTTTGCGCCCGCAGGGTCAGACGGCGACGAGCCGACCCGGGCGCGCGGTGGAATCCCGCACCACCAAGCGCGTGGCCAGTTCGATCCGGGTGACCTGAGGCGGCACGTCCTCGAGGAGCTGAAGCACGATCCGGGTGGCCTGCTCCGCCATCTCGCGCAGCGGCTGATGCACCGTCGACAGCCGCGGGCTGGCGAGCTCGGCGACCGCGAGGTCGTCGAACCCGACGACCGACAGGTCGCGCGGGACATCGACGCCCATGGCCCGGGCGGCATGAAGCACGCCGATCGCCTGCAGATCGTTCCCCGCGAAGACGGCCGTCGGCGGATCGGGCAACTGCAGGAGGGCGCGTGCATGCCGTTCCCCGCCGGCGCGCCGGAAGTCCCCGTACCGTACCCAGCCCGGCTCGATCCGCAGTCCTGCCGATGTCATCGCGGCCCGGTACCCATCGAGCCGCGCGAGCGAGCACATGACGTCCTCGGGCCCCGTGATCGCCGCGATGCGGCGATGGCCGAGCTCGAGCAGGTGCCGCGTGGCGGCGACGCCGCCCGACCAGTTCGCCGATCCCACCGAGGGGATCCCGGGTGCCGGGTCGCCGGCGGGGTCGATGATCACGAAGGGGATGCCGCGGGCGTCGAGCATCGCGCGCTGCTCGGGCGAGATGCCGGCGAAGAGCAGGATGATGCCCGTCGGCCCGCGGCGGACGACGGAGTCCAGCCACTCAGGCCCGGGAGCGCGCCGATCGCCGGTCACCGAGAGCGAGATCGCGAGTCCGGCTCCGGCCGCGCTCTCGCGGACGCCCTCGATGATCGCCAGTGCCCAGTCGCCGTCGAGCTCGTGGAGGACGACCTCGATGTACTCGGGCCGCTTCCTGCTCTTGCGTCGCCGGTAGCCGCTCTCGCGCAGCCGGTCCTCGACCAGAGCCCGCGTCGCGGATGAGACGTCCGGCGCGCCGTTGAGCACCTTCGAGATCGTCGTCATCGACACCCCGGTCTGGGCGGCGATCTCCTTGAGCGTCACCCGCTGGATGCGAGCCATGTCGCCCCCGACTCACTCGAGCGTCAGCACCGTCCACGACACCGGCGGAAGGGTGATGCGAACGGTCCCCTCGCCGAGTTCGACCGACGTGTTCTCCTTCGGTCGCACGCGGTCCGGGTCTTCGAGCGTGTTCGCCGCGTGGATGTCGTCGTCGAAAAGGGACGTCGCCTCCGCGCGCGAGACGCCGCCGAGGGCGAGCGTGTCGATCTCGAGCGTCACCTCCTCGGTGAGACTCCGGTTCACGGCGAACACGGTGGTCCCGCCGCCGTTGCCGTCGTGCGTGGCCACGGCGTCGACGATCGGAACGGTGCCGTAGAGCTGACTGTCGTAGGTCGGGCTGTCCAGCTTCAGCTCGAGCGCGACATCCCGTGCCAGCGTCGCGGTCAGCGAGAACGGGAAGAAGGTGGTCTGGCGCCACGCGGGCCCGCCGGGCTCGGTCATGATCGGCGCGATCACGTTCACGAGCTGAGCGAGGCTCGCCGCCGTCACGCGGTCTGCGTGGCGGATGAGCGAGATCATCAGGTTGCCGAAGACGACCGCATCCAGAACCGAGTACGAGTCCTCGAGCAGGCGAGGCGCGACGGGCCAGGTCTCGACATCCGTGATGCGTTCGACCTCCTGGTAGCGGGACTGGTACCAGACGTTCCACTCGTCGAACGAGATGTTGATGGTCTTGTCACTGCCACGGACGGCCTTGACATGGTCGGCGGTGGCCACGACGGCCTCGATGAAGCGGTCCATGTTGACCGCGGATGCCAGGAAGCTCGCGTAATCCTCGCCCTGGGGCTCGTAGTAGGCGTGGCACGAGATGAAGTCGACCTCGTCGTACGTCTGCTCGAGGACGACGCGTTCCCACTCGCCGAACGTCGGCATCTGGGCGCTCGAGCTGCCGCACACCACGAGCTCCAGATCGGGGTCGATCTGCCGCATGGCGCTCGCCGTGGCCGCCGCGAGCTGCGCGTACTGCTCGGCCGTGCTGTGACCCAGCTGCCACGGTCCGTCCATCTCGTTGCCGAGGCACCACATCCGGATGCCGTGGGGCTCGGGATGCCCGTTGGCGATGCGCTGATCGGACCAGTGCGTGCCGGATCGGTGGTTGGCGTACTCCAGCACGTCGAGCGCTTCCAGCACGCCGCGGGTTCCGAGGTTGACCGCGTACATCAGCTCGCCGCCGACCTTCTCCAGCCACGTCGCGAACTCGTCGAGCCCGATCTCGTTCGTCTCGGTGGAGTGCCACGCGAGATCCAGCCGCCGAGGCCGCTTCTCACGCGGGCCGACGCCGTCCTCCCAGCGGTACCCCGACACGAAGTTGCCGCCGGGGTACCGGATGGTCGAGACGCCCAGCTCCCTGACCAGCTCCACGACGTCACCACGGAACCCGTGCTCGTCGGCGGTCGGGTGCGACGGCTCGTAGATGCCGTCGTACACGCAGCGGCCCAGGTGCTCGACGAACGAGCCGAAGAGGCGCCGGTGGATGGGACCGACCTCGAAGTGCGGGTCGATGGTGAGGTGTGCGTGGATCATTCTTCTCTTCCAGGGCAGGCGGAACGGGGGCGAGGTGGCGCGGGGAGCCGGCTCACTTGAGGCTTCCGATCGACAGCCCGCCCTGCCAGTACTTCTGCAGTGCGAGGAAGGCGATGATCAGCGGGATCACCGAGACGAGCGAGCCCAGGATGATGATGCTCCACAGGCTCTGTCCGCCTGCGGCGCCGTACGTCGACGCGGTGGACTGCCACAGCCCGATGCCGACGGTCACGGGGAAGAGCCTGTTGTCGGAGAGCATCACGAGCGGAAGGAAGTAGTTGTTCCACGACGCGACGGTCGACAGGAGCAGCACCGTCACGATCGCGGGGCGCAGCAGCGGCAGCGCGACCTGCAGGAACGTCCGGAACTCCCCCGCGCCGTCCACCCGCGCGGCATCCAGGAGCTCGTCGGGCACCGAGTCCCGGGCGTAGACGTTCATGAGGTACACCCCGAACGGGTTGAGCAGCGTGGGCAGGATCACCGCCCAGATCGTGTTCGTCCAGCCGACCTGTGCGAACAGGACGAACGTGGGGATGACGAGCGCCGTCGTCGGCACCATGACGGCGCCGAGGAGGATCGCGAAGGAGGCTCTCCGCCCCGCGAAGCGGTACTTCGCGAACCCGTACCCGGCGAGCACCGCGAGCACCGTGGCGCCGATGCCGCCCGCGATGGCGTACAGGGCGGAGTTCCCGAGCCAGCGCGCGTAGATGCCGCCGCCATAGGTGAACAGGTCGACCAGATTCTCGAGGTAGTTGATGTCGGGCGCGAACCAGAGGGCGCTCGTGCCTCCGAACAGCCCGGCCGCACTCTTCGAGCTGTTCACGATGACCCACCAGAAGGGGACCAGGAAGTAGATCATCAGCAGCGCCAGCACGATGTTCAGCGAGACGCGCCCGCGCGGGCGCGGAGTCCGCTTTCGCTCGATCTGGCTGCCCGGCGTCCGGCGCGTGACGATGCGCTCGGTGGGGGTGACGCTCATGAGAAGATGCTCCCTCGCTTGCGGGTGGCGAACAGGAAGATGTAGACGCACAGGAACACCACTGCACCCAGCGCGAATGAGATCGCCGAGCCGTAGTTGTAGTTCGCCAGCGAGAAGGCCTGCTGGTACGCGTACATGTTCGGGGTGAAGTCGTCGGGGATGGCTCCGGCGGCGAGCTGCTGCAGGATCTTCGGCTCGTTGAAGAACTGCAGCGTGCCGATGAGCGCGAAGACCAGGATCAGCAGGAGGGCCGGAGCCAGCAGCGGGATCTTGATCCGCAGCACGATCTGCCACTGGGACGCCCCGTCGATGCGCGCCGCCTCGTACAGGGTGGGGTCGATCCCCTGCAGCGCGGCGTACAGGATGATCATGTAGTAGCCGGCCCATTGCCACGTGACGATGTTGAGAAGGCCGTAGAAGATCAGCCCGCGACTCAGGAAATCAGGGGCTGTGGCGCCGAAAGTTGCGAAGAGCTCCGCGAGCGGACCGAAGTTGTCGCTGTAGAGGAACCCCCACATCAGGGCGCCGATGACGGTCGGGATCGCGTACGGCATGAAGATCATCAGGCGCGAGAACCGTGCGAACCGCGTGACGACGATGTCGAGCATCAGCGCGATCGCGAGCGACACCGCCATCTGAAGCGGGATGAGCACGAGCGAGAAGCGGATGACGAACCACACCCCGTCGAGGAAGGATGGGTCGGTGAAGGCCTTGGCGTAGTTGCCGAAGAGGACGAACCTCGTGCCTCCGATCAGCGACTTCTGGAACAGGCTGAGGTAGAGCGCGAAGCCGATCGGCAGCACCAGGAACGCGAGGAAGACGATCGCGAACGGCCCGACGAAGAGCCAGCCGGTGCGGTTCTGCCGCGCATTGGTCGAGCGACGATGCCCCTTCTTCGTCAGGGGGCTTGCTGTTGAGGCGGTCATGATTTCTCCGGATCTGGAAGGGATGACCGAGGGCCGGCCCGCACGAGCACGGACCGGCCCTGCGTGTCAGGTCACTTGACGGTGAACCCCTGCTCCTCTGCGTAGGCCACGACGGCCGCCTGCAGGGAGTCCGCGGCCTCGGAGCCGGTGGCGGCTCCGTCGTTGATCCGGGCGATCTCCTTGGTGAGCTGGGAGTAGTAGAACTGTCCGAGCGGCGTGTACGTCATGCCTTCATAGGCGTTGGCCGCCGGCACGTACACCTCCTTGTTGGCCTGCTGGCCGCTGAAGAAGGGCACCTCGTAGTCGAGGAACTCCTGCGACTCGAGCACATTGACGTTCAGAGGGAAGATGATCTGGTTCTGCCAGCCATCGTCCAGCGACGCCGGATCCGCGTAGACGCCGAACGCCACCTTGGCCGCGAGCTCAGGGTTGCTCGCCTGGCTCGACACCGAGAAGGCGGACCCGCCCCAGTTGATCGCGATCGGGTTGTCCGGATCCCACTGCGGCATCGGGGCGGTCGCCCACACACCGGCGTCCGCGCCTTCGCCGACGCCTGCGCCCTGCAGGTAGCCGGGCGCCCAGGCAGCCGAGAGGTAGGTGGCGTAGTCGCCGCCGATCACACCGGCGATGTACTCGGGGGTGAACTGGTCCTCCGTGCCGACAAGACCCTTCTCGACGAGGCCGGCCCAGTAGTCCAGGACTTCCTTGACCTCGTCGCTGTCGAGGTCGATCCCGATCTCACCCTCGTTGGCGGGGTCGTACTCGAACGGCTGCGCGCCGTTCTGGTACATCAGGGCGGTGACCTCCGCGGGCTGGTTCGCGGCGAAGCTTGCGAACACCGGGCCTCCGGCATCCTTCACCGCCTGCGCGGTCTCTTCGAGCTCGGCCCACGTCGTCGGCGGGGTGATGCCGTACTCGTCGAAGATGTCGGTGCGGTAGATCATGCCCATGGGGCCGCCGTCGACCGGGGCGCCGTAGATCCCGTCACCGACAGAGACGTCCTTCCATGCGCCCTCGCTGAAGTTGTCCTTCACGTCCTCGTAGCCGAGGTCGTTGAGCTCGACGAGGGCGTCCTGGGCCTGGAAGGTGGCGATCCGGTCGGCCTCGACCATCATGACGTCGGGGGCGCCGCTGCCGGCCGAGATGGCGGTCTGGAACTTGTCGTACGCGTCACCGCCGGCGCCGGCGTTCGTCCAGCAGACCTGGACCTCGTCGTTCTGCTCGTTGAAGTTGTCGACGACGAGCTCCATGTTCGGATACCAAGCCCACATGGTGACGACCGGCAGGTCTTCCTTGGGGATCGTGTTGGTGCAGTTCGTCGCGGCGTTGCCGCCATCGCCATCGGCATTGCCGCCGTCGCCTCCGGGAGAGCAGGCGGCGAGAGCGCCGAGCATGGCGAGCGTCGTGACCGCAGCAAGGACGTTCTTCGTCTTCACTGGAGTTTCCTTTCGGTTGCGGGACTTCTTCGTCGGTGCGCGACCGTTCCGACGTGGACCACTCGGGAAGCGGTTGTGTACGGTTCGGTCTACAACGTTGTAGAACAACATTTGCTGACACTTTCCCACCGGCGCAGGCCACTGTCAAGTACGTCCCGAAATTTCCTGGGGCGAGTTCGAAAGTTCGGTTTGCAACGATGTATGTTCGCCAGGTGCGATCGCGGGGGCCGACCGGTGGTCCCCGGTGTGCGCGGCGGACGCGCAGTAGAGTAAGACATCCACAGGAAAGCGGGAGCGTCGATGGGACCGACGATGCACGATGTCGCCCGGGTGGCGGGCGTCTCGATCAAGACGGTCTCGAACGTCATCAACGACTACCCGCACGTGCGTCCGGGCACGCGGGATCGCGTGATCGAAGCGATCGAACAGCTCGACTACCGCCCGAACCTCTCGGCTCGCGGACTGCGGTCGGGGCGCACCGGCGTCATCGGGCTCGCCGTCCCCTCGCTTCGCGAGAACTACTTCGCCGAGCTCGCCGATGCCGTCATCCGGGCGGCTGAGAAGCGTGGGCTGGGCGTCATGGTCGAGCAGACCAGCGGACAGCGCGATGCCGAGCTACAGGCGGTGGCGAGCAGCCGGCCCCGTTTCCTCGACGGCCTGCTGTTCAGCCCGGTCAGCCTCGGGCAGGAGGATGCCGCGGCACTGGCGGTCGATGGACCGCTCGTGCTCCTCGGCGAGCGGATCTTCGGCGGCCCGACAGACCACGTCACGATGCACAACATGTCGTCCGCGCAGGCCGCCGTCGAGCATCTGCTGTCGATCGGCCGGCGGCGCATCGCGCTGGTCGGCGCCGATCTGCACGGCGGCCAGGAGCCGAGCTCTGCGAACCTTCGGCTGAAAGGCTACGTGCGCGCCCTCGAGGAGGCGGGGATCGGGCTCGACCCGACCCTCGTGCGTCCCACCGAGATGTCGCGCTGGAACCGCGCCGGCGGCGCGGCGGCGATCCATCTCATGGTCCGCGAGGGCGTCGCCTTCGATGCCGTGTTCGCGCTCAGCGACACGCTCGGCCTGGGCGTGCTCCGCGCGCTCCGCGAGGAGGGCATCTCGGTGCCCGACGACGTCGCGGTCATCGGCTTCGACAACATCGACGAGGGCAAGTACTCGGTGCCGTCGATGACCACCGTCGATCCGGGGCGCGACGAGATCGCCGCGATCGCGGTCGACCGGCTCATCGAGCGGATCAACGAGAAGGGCGAGCGGCGGCCGCCCGAGACCTTCAAGCCCGCCTTCCGGATCGTCGCGCGCGAGTCGACGGGCTTCACGAGCGCCGACGACGAATAGCCCGGGCCCGCGGCGTCAGATCACGTCCTCCGACCACGGGTCGGGGTGCCCGTAGCGGTGCGCGGTGATCGTGACCGACTGCTCGCGCAGGAACGGCAGCAACTCGAGGCGCCCGGCCGTCGTCACGTCGCCGTCGAAGATCGCGAGGTCGGGGTCGCCGCCGATCGCGGTCGAGAGCCAGCGTCGCAGCGCGCCGACGCTCGCGCGCGGCCCGATGAGCCGCACGCGCGACGGGCGGGCGTGGGATGCCTCGGCCTGCGCGAGCAGCGGGTCCTCGGGTTCGGCGGGGCGGGCGATGCGGTCGAGCCACTGCTCGTCGGTCTCGACGAACACCTCGACGCCCTGGTCGCCGAGGGCGCGGCGCACACCCGCCGGAAGGCCGAGCGGCGCGCTCAGCGACGTGGCCGACCCGGCGCGGATGCCCGCGACCACCACCCGCAGCACCGCCGGCCACGTCGCGTCGGCGGTGGCCCGCAGAGCGACGGACGGCACCGGCCGGTACCGGAACAGATTGCGTTCGATGCCCAGTCGCGAGACGTCCTTGACTCGGCCGAACTCGCGGTCCCACGAGATGGCGTCCGACAGAGCGCCGCGGCGCAGCCACTCGAACGACTCGTAGTCCAGCGACGGCTGCGCCGCCTCGATGACCGCCGAGATGCGCGAGTCGAGACCCCGCAGGTGCAGCGAGGTCGACGCGGCTCCCCCGGTCGTGGCGCGCCAGCGCCCGAGCCCCGTGAGGTAGTTGGGTCCGCCGGCCTTCGCACCGCCGCCGACCGATGACCGCTTCCAGCCGCCGAAGGGCTGCCGCTGCACGATCGCGCCGGTGATGCCGCGGTTGACGTAGAGGTTGCCCGCCTCGACGCGCTCGAGCCACAGCGCGAGATCGTCGGGGTTCTGCGTGTGCAGGCCGGCGGTGAGTCCGTAGTCGACGGCGTTCTGCAGCTCGATCGCCTGCGACAGCGACGAGGCGTGCATGATGCCGAGCACCGGCCCGAAGAACTCCTCGCGGTGGAAGCGCGAGCCCGGCTGCACACCGGTGCGGATGCCGGGGGTCCAGAGCCGGCCCGCGTACTCCGGCCCCGCATCCACCGGCCGCGGCTCGACGAGCCACTGCTCGCCGTGGTCGAGCGTCGTGAGCGCCCAGTGGAGCTTGCCGCGCGGCGGCTCGATCACCGGACCGACCTCCGACAGCGGATCGGACGGCGGCCCGACGCGCAACGAGGTGACGGCATCCACCACCTGACGGGCGAAGCGCCGCGAATGCCCGACGGGTCCGGTGAGGATCGCGAGCGACGCCGCCGAGCACTTCTGCCCGGCATGGCTGAACGCGCTCTTGACGAGGTCGGCGACGGCGAGGTCGAGGTCGGCCGAGGGCATGACGATGATCGCGTTCTTGCCGCTGGTCTCGGCGTGCAGATCGAGGTCGGGTCGCCACGAGCGGAACAGCGCGGCGGTCTCGTACGACCCGGTGAGGATGACGCGGTCCACGCTCGGGTGCGTGACGAGCTGCCGCCCGAGCCCGCTTTCGTCGACGTCGACCAGCGCGAGCACCTCGCGTGGGACGCCGGCGTCCCACAGCGCTTCGGCGATGACGGCGGCGCAGCGGCGCGCCTGCGGCGCCGGCTTGAAGACGACGCCCGAGCCTGCGGCGAGCGCGGCGAGCACACCGCCCGACGGGATCGCGATGGGGAAGTTCCAGGGCGGCGTGACCACGGTGAGCCGCGACGGCTCGAACACGGCGCCGCTCACGCGGTCGAGCTCGCGCGCGGTCGCGGCGTAGTAGTTCGCGAAGTCGACGGCCTCGCTCACCTCGATGTCGGCCTCGGCGAACACCTTTCCGGTCTCGGACGCCGCAACCTCGATCAGCTCGCCACGCCGGGCCTCGAGGGCACGTGCCGCATCGGCCAGCACCGCGGCACGATCGGCCGCGGGCATCGCACCCCAGGAGGCCGCAGCATCCGTCACCCGCCGCACGATGTCGTCGAGCGTCGCCTCGTCGGTCACGCGCGCCGCGGCGAGCGTCGCGTCGCCGGCACGCGACGTCTCGATGCGCGACAGGATGCCTCGAGCCCACGCGCGATTGCCGGGCAGGGCGGGATCGGTGTCGGGCGCGTTGCGGAACCCGGGTGCACCCGCCGCGCGGGTCGCCGACTCGCGCGGGGCGAACACCGCCGTCTCGACGAACGCCTCGCCCGCGAACATCTGCTCAGGAGCCGACGGCGCCAGCGGCGCGGTGTCTTCGCTCGCCGCCGACCGCGCGATCCCGAGCACCGCCTGGGTGAGCCCGCCGGTCTCGTCTTCGGCGGGCGCGGCCCGCAGCAGCCGAGCGCGGGCACGCGGTGAATCGGGCGGCGCGGCGGTGCGGTCCTGCACGCGCCGAGGGCCGGTCGCGAGGCCGGGGTCGTCGGCCCGCTCGAGCGAGGCGAGGAACCGGTCGCGCTCGCGCTCGACGAGCGCCGGGTCGTCGGCGAGGCGGAATGCCGCAGACAGGAAGTTCTCGTCGGACGCGTTCTCGTCCAGGCGTCGCACCAGGTAGCTGATCGCGACGTCGAACTCGTCGGGGTGCACCACCGGCACGTACAGCAGCACCGGACCGACCTCGCGCGAGACGACCTCGACCTGGCCCTGCGCCATGCCCAGCAGCATCTCGAACTCGACGGACTCACGGACGCCCCCGGTCGCCGAGCCGGTCGACGCGCCGCCTGCGAGGAGCCACGCGTACGCGATGTCGAAGAGGTTGTGCCCGGCGACCCCGACTCGCAGGGACTGCGTCACCTCGGGCCGGAGCGCGAATCGCAGGCAGCGGAGGTAGTTGGCGTCGGTGTCGACCTTCGCGTCGTACGTGGCGGTGGACCACCCGTGCATCACGGCGTCCACCCGCTCCATCGCGAGGTTCGCGCCCTTGACGAGCCGCACCTTGATGCGCGCGCCGCCGGCCGCGACACGGTCGCGGGCCCACGCGGTGAGTTCCTGCAGGGCGGGCAGCGCATCCGGCAGATACGTCTGCAGCACGATGCCCGCCTCGAGCTGCCGCAGTCGCGGATCCTCCAGGAGTTTCGTGAAGACGGCGATCGTGAGGTCGAGGTCGCGGTACTCCTCCATGTCGAGGTTGATGAAGGTCGGCGAGCTCTGCGAGCCAGCCTGTCCTGAACCTGCCGACGGGTCGGAGGCGGCAGTGAGATACAGGGGCAGCAGTCGCTCGACGACCTTCTCGACGGTCTCGTCGAATGCCCACATCGAGATGTGGCTGGCGATGGCGGAGACCTTGACCGAGACGTAGTCGACGTCGGGCCGGCGGATGAGCTCGTGGATGCCGTCGAGCCGGCGCAGCGCCTCGCGCTCGCCCAGCACCGCTTCGCCGAGGAGGTTGAGGTTGAGCCTCGCGCCGCCCTCGCGGAGCGCCGCGAGCGCCGGGCCGAGCTTCTCGGGCCGCGCGTCGCCGATGAGGTGGCCGACCATCTCGCGCAGCGCGCGCCGCGCGATCGGCACGACCGGGGTCGGCAGCACGGGTGCGACCGCGCCGCCGACCTGCACGGCGCGGCGGAGGTACCAGGGCAGGAACTCGGGCACGAGCGGGGCGATGCGGTGCAGCTGAGCCGCCGCGGCGGCGAGGCTCTCGGGACGCATCACGCCGTCGACGAAGCCGATCGTGAACGGCAGGCCGTTCGGGTCTTCGAGCACGTCAGCGAGGCGCTGGGCGGCTGGATCGACATCGACGTCCGCGCTCTCGGCGATCCAGCGCTCTGCGAGCGCCACCGCCTCGGCGGCGAGGGCATCACCGGCAGCGGGGCGGTCGGTGTCGCCCGGGTACGGGTCGGTCACCATGAGCCCAGCCTAGGGTCTCGTGCGGCACCGGCTCCGGATCCACGTCGCGTGCGGTCGATCCCGGATGCCGAGCCCGGCACCCCTAGGCTGTTCGCGTGTCCGATTCGCCCGACGCCGCGCCCGTGCGCAAGCGCCGCTTCGGGTGGATCCGTGCGGCGACAGACCGGATGCCGACGAAGTGGTTCGTCGGCATCGCCACGGGCGTGTTCCTCGTCGCCACCGCCGCGTTCGGAGGCCTCGCGACCGCCGCGCCGCCGGAGTTGGCGAAGCTCGAGCCCGGCGAGGCGCACGTGACCGACCAGCGCTCCCTGACGGTCACGCGCGCGGTGCTCATCGACGAGCTCCCGGGAGTCGGCGTGTACCCCGAGGAGGGCGAGCGCGTGCTGGCGCTCGTCGTCGATGTCGAGAATCGCTGGGACGAGCCGCAAAAGGCGGAGGGTTCGGACAGCATCGGGGCTTCGTTCACCATCGGGGGAATGGACACCGACGCGGAATCGTCGGTCGCGCGGTTCGACGATGCGACCCGCTCACCGGAACTGCAGCCGGGCGTTCCGGCCGAGCTCGTGTACGCGTGGGCGGTGGATGCCGACGAGTACGAGGCCGGCGAGGAGCTGACGGTGATGCTTCGCGAGCTGTCGCTGTACACGGGCTCGTTCGTGATGACGGGGCAGACGTGGACCGATCCCGTGACCGTGGCGACGATGACCCTCGAGATAGAGGACGTCGGCGCCGGAGCCGACCAGGGGGAGGCCGGCGATGACGGCTGAACCCGAGACAGGAGCGATCGCCACGGGAGCGACAGCCGCAAGCCCCGCGACTGCCGGCGTGGCGCCGGACTCCCAGGGCCCGCCGACGGCGCCCATCGCGCCGTCGAGCCGTCTCCCAGGCTGGGCGACGTGGGCGATCGGCTCCGGCCTCATCGGCCTCGCCTGGTTCGTCGCACTCATGACTCCGGGGGAGGAGCAGGCACAGGCGCCGTTCCCGGTCGCGGCGGCGATCGGCGAGCCGGCGATGGGGCGCAACCTCAGTGCGACGATCACGGACGTTCGGCGCGCCGCCGAAGTCATGGACACGGACGGCTGGATGGCGGAGGGGAACTGGCTCGTCGTCGACCTGCAGGCCGCGTCCGTCCTCTCCGAGGGCGGAGCCATCAAGCACGCGATCCTCGAGGTCGATGGGGTCCGGTTCAGCGCCAGCGGTCGCCCGGAGTCCCTGCTCGACACGACGATGACGGCGGGCGTCGCCCAGACCGGCAGCCTCGCGTTCGAGCTTCCGCAGGACCTCTCGGCGGGAGCGGGCAGGCTGGAGCTCGCGCTCGCGAAGGACGTGCGGCTCGACTCCATGATCGTGCTGTCGCTCGACCTCGCCGACGTGCCGGTCGTCGACGAGGCCGAGTTGGCTGAGACGGGCTGGGTGAGCCCGTGACCGGGTGGTGGCGGTCCAACGCGATCGCACTCGGTGCCCTCGTGGTGCTGGTTCCAGCCGCGGTGGTGACGATGTCGTGGAATGAGTGGGCCGGGTTGCGGCAGGCCACGGAGCCGATCAGCGTGGCGTCCGGGGAGTCCGTCCGGTACGCCGATGCGCTCGTGGGACCTGTCGCAGCGGAATTCACAAGGTTGCCGCAGGCGCCGCAGGACGCACGGGTCGTCACCGTCACTGTGCCGATCGACCCGGGCGATCCGGCGATCGCCTGCTCCCCCTTCGTCCTGAGGGAGGTGGGCGGCGCGAGGAGAGAGTGGGCACCCCGAAGCGATCTCGGGCGGGAGTGGGACTCGGATCGCAAGACCTATTGCGACGACGAGGCCACGGCACCGTACGAGGTCGAACTCGACTACCTCGTACCGGAGGACGCGTCGGGCCCGTTCACCGTCGAGTTCGGGTCCGCGGGATCGTACCCGGAGTTCGTGAGCGCCGTCGTCACGCCCTGAGCGGCGGAGGTCGGGTGATCGGTCAGCGAACCATCCGCCGAGACGGGCGCCCCGGCATCCGTCGTCTTCTCGGCTTCGGCTTCGCGCGTGCGGAGCTTGCCGATCACGGCGTCGTACCCGCCCGCGACGAGAGCGATGCGGATGGGCTCGATCAACAGCGGTGCGATGAGGAAGATCAGCTGGTCGTTCACGACCCAGAAGTCGCCGAGATCCTGCGGCCCGAAGGCGCGCGGGATCGCCCACTCGAGGGCCCCTTGCAGCCCGAGCAGCAGCGTGTAGAGCAGCACGAAGCCGCCGATCAGCACCGGCCCGGCCCGCCACATGAGCACGAACGCGCGGCCGATGGGTGTGAAGCGGCCGACCAGATCGCTCCAGATGTCGGCGAGCCGAGCCCGCAGACGCTGCGGCAACGAGCGGTAGCGGGAACGGAGGCGGCGGACCACCTCGCCGCCAAGCTGGTCGGTCGAGACCGCCCGAGGCGCGACCGCCTGGCCGTAGACGACCCCCGAGATCGTGAGCCACGCGACGGGAAGGAGGATGATGCCGCCCGCCTCGCCGAGGAACCACTCGACGCCTTCCCAGATCCACGCGAGCGGCGCGAACCCGGCGGTGATCGCCTCCCGGAGGTCGGCGAGCCACACCATCGCCTGGCGCGAACCGACCCACGAAGTCACCATGCCGAGCGCGAGGCCCACGACGGTCACCGTGTAGTAGACCCACAGGGCTTCGAGGTATGCCGCAAAACCGCCCGTCCACCGCGGGAGCTTCTCGCGGTGGCGCTTCCACAACAACCGCAGCGCGAAGGCGATGACGACGATCGCGATCGTGAGGGGGGTGATGGTGAGTTCGCCGACCAGCCCGTCCCCGACCATCTCCGCCGCGGCGCCCTCTTCGCCGGCGAGCTCGGCCGCCAGCTGCTGCCATCGCACCTGGTCGGTGACTTCGAGCACTCGCGCCGAGTACGCCACAGCGTCTTCACGCAGGTATCCCCACGCCGCATAGAACGCGAAGAACGGCAGGATGCCGGTCATCAGAGCGTCGAGGAACTCGCGCCGCCGCGCCGCTGGGTCGGTCGGGACCGGTGCGATGGCGTTGAGCTGGCGCATGCCGTCGCGCAGCACCAGGAACATCGCGACGAGCGCGATGAGGCGCGCGAGGATGGCGAGAGGCAGCAGCAGCGACCCCGCGACGGCGCTGTAGGCGCCGACGAACCCCGCGAACTCGATGAGGACGTAGCGAGCCAGGATGGCGCCCAGGTACCACGCGAGCAGGGCGGGCCAGTGCCGCCACAGCAGGCGGCCGGCGACCTGGAGCACAGCGAGCACGTCCCCACGCTAGCGGTGCGCGGGTTCGTGCGCCGCGCACCGCTCGCCGCCGCGGGTCAGGCGCGCTCGGGGTGATCCGTCCGATCGGCGCGGTCGGCGCGGTCCGCGCGCGTCGGCGGGTGCACCACCTCGTCCGCGGCGACCTCGTCGTGGTGATCGGTGTCGTCGCCGTCGCGCCGGTACTCGCGTCGAAGGCCGTCGTCACTCACGCCGACGGGTCGCTCCGGCGGGGTGTCGGCATCGCTCGCGTCGTCGACGTACGGGTCGACGTCGTCGGCCTTGCGCAGCGTCTCGGCCTGCTCGGCGCGCAGCTTCTCGGCATCCGCTCGGTGCTCGTCGATCGTGCTGGTACGCCGTTCGGCGTCGATCGAGGCCTCGGCGGCACGTGCCTTCGCAGCCTCTGCCGCGGCCGCTGAGGCCGCCGCGTCTGCGCGCGCCCGGGCGGCCTCGGCCTCGTGCTCGCGCGCTTCGAGTTCGGTCTCGCGGGCGCTTTCTCGCAGCTTCTCGGCCCGCTGGTGCCGGTGCTCGAGCTGTCGCGCCTGCCGCTTGCGTGACGTCATGATCATCGCGATCACGACGATCGCGAGCAGGATGACGATACCGACGATGATCCAGATCAGGGTGCTCGTATCCACGAGTGCACTCCTTCCCCTCGCGCGCCGGAGGAGGATTCCGGCGCTCCCGATCCCTACGCAACCCCACCGCGCGACGCGGGGCAAACGGCTTGCGCGGCGCCAGGCGGTGCGCTACGTGCTCAGTTCCAGGTGCTCGGGGCGTCGGCGCGCGTGGGAGGCAGGGCGGATGCCGCGGCCCACTCGTGCACCCACTCCTCCACTTCCGGGATCCCCTCGGGGCGCCCGACGGCCGCGAACAGCTCCTCGTGCGACAGCGTGCCCCCGGACCGCTTCATCATGCGCGCGCGGATGATGGCGCGCGCGTAGACCTCGCCGTCGACGACAGCGCGGTGCTCGAGGTACACCGCCTTGTCGTCATGGCCGATCATGCGCGACTCGACGTCGAACCGCTGCCACAGGTTCAGCGACTTGCGGAACGTGACCGTCTCGCTCGAGACCACCGCGTACCACCCGCGCGCCTTCATGACGTCCCACAGCCCGGTGCGCACGAGCAGATCCCAGCGTCCGAGATCGAACAGCGACAGGTAGCGGCCGTTGTTCATGTGCTGCAGCAGGTCGATGTCGGTCGGGAGGGTGGTCAACCGCACCCGCCCGACCTCGGTGGGCCCGAGCCGCCCCGACCGTCGCACGCGGCGCCGCGCCGTGAGCATCACCATCAGGGTCCGCCAGATCACGTTCACGAGGTGCGATGGTAGCGACCCTCGCCTGGATCACCGATTCGATTGTGGGATGCCGACAGCGCGGGGCTCGGCATCCCGTCATCCGCTCGCGAATGGCGAGTGCGGCCAGGTGATCTCGGCGAGCACGCGCTGCCCCTCGACGCTCGGGTGGAAGTAGTCCGCCGTCGAGACGTGCGCCGAGGTGAAGATGTAGTCCGCCACCGCATAGTCGTCGAAGCTGCACCGCGGCGTGTCTGCGCACGCCGCGGCGAGCGCCGCGTTGAACGCGTCGACGCGCGCCTGCACCGCCAGACGCCGCTGCACGTCGGTCGTCGTGGTGCTGAGGGGGTTGGCGAGCATCGATTGGCAGACCCCCGCGCTCGCCCAGATGAAGCGCGCGGCGAACTTGTCCTTCGACACCTGCCACATCCGGTACAGGTTCGGGATGCTGGCGACCATGATGTCGGCGGTCGGTCGCTGAGCGCTGAACCCGGCGAGCGCGGCCCGGACGCGTGATTCGAAGTCGGCGGTCGACGTCATGCCCGCCACGGTCGAGGTGCACGCGTCGTTCGCGCCGATCTCGATCGTCAGATAGTCGGCGCCCGCTCCCGCCGCGGCGGCGATCTGGGTCGCGAGGCCGGCCGAGGAAGCGCCGACCTGTGCCACGTTCGCCGCCGTGAGCGAACCACCCGTCTGCTGCTGCAGCTGCACGCGGTGCGAGGTGATCGCCGTGCCGGTCGACCAGCTGTACTGCGGATACGAGCCGAAGCCGACGGTGTTGTACGAGACGGAGATCGAGTCGCCCACGGCCGCGATGACGTCGAGGGGGTCCCCGGGCGGCGTCGGCGTCGGTGTCGGCGTCGGCGTCGCGGTCGGCGTGGGCGTCGGCGTCGCGGTCGGCGTCGGCGATGCCGTCGCCGTCGGCGTCGGCTTGCCCTTGCCGGACGGGGGCTTGGCCACCGCCGGCGAGGCGACGGCGGCTGCGGCCACGACCGCGGCGAGAGACAGAGTTGCGGCCAGGACGACGAAGCGCGCGCTGCGAGCCATGATCCCCTCCCCAGAAGACCGAGCGACCCGCGCCCTCGCCACCCCCAGCGGGGAGAAGCACGGGAATGCCCAAGTAATACACCTGCCCCGGAGCCGGGTCAATGGCCAGGCGCGGGTTTGTGCTCCGCGGCGGAGCCGGCGCAGGGCTCGGCATCCGTCCCTTCATCCGCCGTTCACGCGCCGCTCCCCGGATTTCACGTCTCAGCACGACGCGCGTAGAGTCTGGCCCATGGAAGCCGAACTCCAGACCGACATCGTCGTCCGTCCGGTGCGAGACGTCGACGCCGAAGCCCTCGGCCGCGTGCACGCCACGTGCTGGCACGAGACGTACGACCACCTCATCAGCAAGGCCGCCCTCGAAGCGGTCTCGCCCAAGCGCATGGCCGAGCTGTGGACCCACTGGGCTGCACAGGGCCCCGAGTTCAAGATGTACGCCGCCCTCGTCAACGGCGACATCGTCGGGTTCGCGGGGTCGGGCCCGGCCCGCGATCGTGACGCACCGCGGTTCCGCGAGCTCTACTTCATCTACCTGCTCGACGCCTTCCACGGCACCGGCATCGGACAGAAGCTGTTCGACGCGGTCGTCGAGAAGGACGAGCCGCTGTACCTGTGGGTCGCCGAAGACAACCCGCGCGCCCACCGCTTCTACACGCGCAACGGCTTCGCCCTCGACGGCGCGACGCACACCGAGCCGTTCCTCGGCGAGACGCTCACCGAGGTGCGCTTCGTGCGCTGACGCTCACACGATGTCAGGGGCGTGTCCGGTTCGCCGGGCACGCCCCTCGTGATTCGCGGCCGGTCGTTGCGCGAGACTGGAGCCATGCCGCTTCGCCCTCCGCTCACCGTCTGGCCCCTGGACGGCATCCCCGAGATCACCGCCGGCACCGACCTCGTCGACGTCATCGCCCGGGCCGGCGGGTCCGAGCTCGCCGGCGGTGACATCCTCGTGGTGACCTCGAAGATCGTCTCGAAGGCCGAGGACAGGTTCGTCGTGGCCGACGACCGAGAAGACGCCATCACCGCCGAGACGGTGCGGGTCGTGGCATCCCGCACCTTTCCCAACGGAGCGACGACCCGCATCGTCGAGAACCGGCTCGGAGTGGTGTCGGCGGCCGCAGGCGTCGATGCGTCGAACACCCCCGAGGGTACTGTGCTGCTGCTGCCGGTCGACCCCGACGCGTCGGCGCGCGCGATCGCCGCGGGCCTGCGCGAGCGTCTCGGCATCGAGGTCGGCGTGATCGTGTCGGACACCCTCGGCCGCGCGTGGCGCGAGGGCCAGACCGACCACGCGATCGGCGCCGGCGGCGTGCACGTCTTCGAAGACCTTCGCGGGGCGACGGATGCCGAAGGCCGGCCGCTCGTCGTCACGATGCCGTGCGTCGCGGACGAGCTGGCGGCGGCGACCGATCTCGTCAAGGGCAAGGCCGCGCGCCTGCCGGTGGCCGTCGTCCGGGGCCGGGCGGATCTCGTCGGCCCCCTCGACCTGCCCGGCGCCCGCTCCATCGTGCGCCCGCTCGAGCGCGACATGTTCCGGCTCGGCGCCGACGAGGCCTACGCCGAGGGCTTCGCCGCCGGCGAGGCATCGGCCCGCGACGCCGTGGCCGACGCCTTCCAGTCCGGTCCGTAGCATCCGTACGCCCCGCGTCGGCGCCCCCGGCTAGGGTGTGCCGAGATGACCACGCGCTCCGCACGGCCCGGCAGGCCTCACCGCACCCAGCCGCCGTCTTTCGACTTCGACCCGTCGCGGCTCTCCGGGCTGGCGTCCGGCGACGCCGGCGCTTTCGCCGCGGAGCAGTTCGAGGCCACGGCCTACACCGACCTCGCTCTCGCCGAGTGGCAGGTGGGCGTCGGGACGACGATCGACGGATGCCGCTTCACGACGCTCGAGCTCGGCTCCTGGACGCTGCGCGGGTCGCGCATCGTGGAGTCCGCGTTCGACGGGGCCGACGTCCCGGTGGTCTCGGCCGCCCGTGCGACGCTGCGCGACGTCGACATCCGCGACAGCAGGTTCGGATCCATCGAGGCGTACGACGGTGCGTGGCGCGGCATCCGGTTCACCCGCTGCCGGCTCGGATTCGTGAACCTGCGCGCGACGGAGCTGCTCGATGTCGCCTTCGAGGACTGCACGATCGACGAGATCGACCTGCTCGACGCCACCGCGCGACGCGTCGCCTTCGACGGCAGCCGGATCGGCGCGCTCAACGTCGGCGGCGCGACGCTCACCGACGTCGACCTGCGCGGCGCGGATCTGCAGGAGGTCGTGGGCATGACGGGTCTTCGCGGCGCGACGATCTCGCCGGATCAGCTGCAGCTCATGGCCGGCGCGCTCGCCGAGCTCGCGGGTCTTCGCGTCGAGGACTGAACGCGTCAGTCCGCCGAGCGCAGCACCACCTGCCCTGCCGACACCGACACGTCGATCGTGCTCGTGGCCTGCGGCTGCGAGCCGATGCGGTTGTCGAACCCGCCGGCAGAGACCTCCGAGGTGACGGCGTAGTCGCCGTCCGGCACGCTCAGGCTCAGCGACCCGGCGCTCACGTCCACGCCCACGGACTGCGGCTGGGCCCCGGTCAGTCGTGTCGTGAGCGACCCGGCGCTCATGCCGAGCTGCGCCGTCTGGACGCCCTCCAGCTCGATGTCGCCGGTGCCGGCGCTGAGGTCCACCGTGACGGCGTCGGCCGAGCCGGTGACATCGGCGCGGCCCGCGCTCACAGCGACCTCGAGTCGGCCGAACTCGCCGTCGGCCTGCAGCTCGCCGGCCGCGAGCGACAGGTCCGCGTCCAGCCCGCGCAGGCTTGCCGGCAAGCGCAGCACGGCCTCGCCGCCGTGGTCGTCCCAGCCCCACGGGAACCACCTCCAGAAGCGGTCCGGCGTCGAGACGATCAGCCGGTCGCCGTTGCGCTCGAGGATCCACCGATCGGCCCCCCACGAGCTGGTGACCTGAAGCTCGGCCTCGGAGACCGTCCCGAATTCCACGCGCAGGGCGCCGGCCGACACATCCACGCTCAGTTCGTCGACGCCCGCGGCGTCGGCGGTGCGGACGGAGGTGTGAACGGATGCCGAGACCACCGTCTGCACCACCGCCGTGGCCATGGTGCCGACGATCACGATCGCGCCGATCACGATCGCCACGATCGCGATCACCCGGGGCGCGCCCGAACGGGACGGTTCGGACGGCGGCGGTCCGGCAGGCGTCGGAGTCACCGGCGGCGGCGTCAGGGTCGTGTTCATCGATTCGTTCCTGTCTGCGGCGCGGAGCCGCCGTGTTCGAGGTGGACCAGCGCAGCGAGCACGCGCCGGTTGCCGTGCTCGTCGGGCTCCAGTTCGAGCTTCTGGAAGAGCGCCGTGATGTGCTTCTCGACGCTGCCCTCGCTGATGTTCAGCGCCTTCGCGATGGCCTGGTTCGACCGGCCCTCGGCGATCAGTGCCAGCACCGTCGACTCCCGGGCGGTGAGGCGCTGCAGCCGCCGGTCGCGGGTGCGACGGTTCAGCAGCTGCGCGACCACTTCGGGGTCGAGCACCGTGGCCCCTGCCGCGATGCGCTCGACCGCCTCGAGGAAGTCCGACACGTCGGCGACGCGATCTTTGAGCAGATAGCCGAGCGCGCCGCCGCTGGAGGCGATGAGGTCCGACGCGTAGCGCTCCTCGACGTACTGCGACAGCACCACCACCGCGAGTTCGGGCAGTCGTTTCCGCAGCGCGAGCGCGGCGCGGATGCCCTCGTCGGTCCACCTCGGCGGCAGTCGGACGTCCAGGATGCACAGGTCGGGCGCCTGGTCGTCGACCGTCTCGTCGAGCCGCGATGCGTCCGGCAGCGCGGCGACGACCTGGTGGCCGGCATCCTCCAGCACCCTCACCAGGCCCTCGCGCAGCAGAGCGGAGTCTTCGCAGATCACGATGCGCACGGGATGCTCACCTCCACGCTCGTCGGACCGCCCGCGGGACTGTCGATGCGCGCTTCGCCACCGACCGACAGCACCCGGTTGACGATGCCGTCGAGTCCCCCGCCGGGCACGACGCGTGCGCCGCCCATGCCGTTGTCTTCGACACGCGCCCACAGGATCCCGGGCTCACGCAGTCTCACCACGACGCGGCATTCGGTCGCGTGGGAGTGCTTGGCGGCATTGGTGAGCGCCTCGGCGATCGCGAAGTACGCAGCCGTCTCGGCGTTGCGGCTGCACCGATCGTCCAGCCGGACATCCAGCAGGACGGGAACGACCGACCGGCCGGCGAGGGCCGACAGCGCCGCGTCGAGACCGCGATCGTCCAGGACGGAGGCGTGGATGCCGCGAGCGAGCTGCCGCAGCTCGGTGATGGCCGCCTTCGTCGAGGTGTGCGCCTCGGAGATCAGCTCCTTGGCCGCGGCGGGGTCGGCGTCGATCTTCTGCTGGGCGAGCCCCAGCGTCATCCCGACCGAGACGAGCCTGGGCTGCACGCCGTCGTGAAGATCCCGCTCGATGCGGGTGCGCTCCACGTCCGCGGCGCGGACCGCGCCGGCGTGCTGCTGCGTCGACGTGCGTACCGCCTCGGCCAGCTGCGGCTCACGGGAGGGGACGATGATCGCACGCGAGAGGATGCCGTGCAGCGCCGCGAGCCCGACGATCGACGCGGCGGCCACGACGACGGTGATGATGCCGGCGGGCACGGCCCACGCCAGCGGCACGTCGATGCCGGTGCGCGCCAGGCGCACAGCCTCGGTGCCGGCGAACAGCGGCGAGAACGCCAGGACGACGCCCGACGCCAGGGCGCTGAACAGCAGGACGACGAGCCAGCCCAGGATCACCGAGATCACGAAGTTCGCCACCCCTCGCCAGCTCGCGGCGTCGGTGGCCTGCTGCCAGATGGTGCGCAGGAGTCCGCCGAACCCGGGCCGGCCGCTGCGCCGGGGGCGAGGCAGACGCACTCCGAAGTGGTAGAGCCCGTCGACTCGCGCCGTCTCGACCCAGCCGACCGCGAAGATCGCGTAGACGAGGGCCACGAGCACGAGGACGCCGATCCCGACGACGAGGAGGAGGCCGATCCCCGCTCCGAGCATGGAGAAGAGGACGGCGAGGATGCCGGGACCGATCGCACCCAGCGCTGCCAGATGCACGACCGCGGCGCCGAGCTGGGCCGGGCGGGCGACCGGGCGGAAGGGAGGGGTCGAGGTCATACCCCCCACGGTAGGACCCCACCTCGGCGGGCGCACCCGAGCCATCCCGAGACTTCGACTCGGGTTATCCCCCACCCGGGGTCGCCGTCTCTGCGCCGCGAGCCGGGTGGCGGGTCAGCGGCCCGAGACTTTGCCGAACACCCGTGCGATGGGCGCGAGGATGAGGGGGCGGGCGGCGATCCACGCGGCGGCGATGACCACGAGCGACGCGACGAAGAGCCAGAACCCGGTCCAGTTCGCGGCGTACGCGTCGGGGTCGGCGGACCCTTGCGCGGCGTACATGTGGTTGAGGTTGCGCAGCGCGCCGGTGGCGAGCACCAGGAACACGTGCACCGCGATGAATGCGACGAAGTACAGCATCACCGGGAAGTGCACGGCGCGCGCCCATTCCACCGGGTACGCCTTGCTGAGACCGGTGGCGTTCTTGGGCCACACGCCCGACATCCGCACGCCGGTGATCGCGGCGAGCGGCGCCGCGATGAACACGGTCGCGAAGTACGCCAGCTGCTGCAGCGAGTTGTAGTTGACCCAGCCGTTCTCGGTCGGCCAGTCTAGCGACACGTACTGCAGCGTGGCGCTCAGCGCGTTCGGGAACACCTCCCACGAGGTCGGCACGATCCGCATCCACTGCCCGGTGAGGAACAGCAGCGCCACGAAGATCACGCCGTTGACCAGCCACAGGATGTCGAGCGACTGGTGGAACCAGAGATTCAGGCTGATCTTGCGGCGGCCGTTGTTGCGCGGTGACCAGAACACGGAGGGCCGCTTCTCGGTGCGCACCCGCAGCCCCGACCGGATGATCAGCACCATCAGGAACACGTTGAAGAAGTGCTGCCACCCCAGCCACGCCGGGAACCCGACCGGCGCACCGGCAGGCAGGTGGTACTCGCCCGGGTACGCGGCGAGGAAGTCCTGCCCCCACGGCATCGACAGCAGCCAGCGCACGAAGAGGACGGCCAGTCCCGCGGCGACCAGCAGCCCGCCGCCGCCCACGATGATCGCGCCCGCCCACTGCAACCGGGTGAACGGACCGATCCGCTCCGGCTCGGGCTTCGGCGCGGGCCGCGTGCGGGCCGCGGCGCCGGGCCAGACGGTGCGGGTGAACGTCAGCGGCTGCGAAAGCGGCACTCCCGTCGGAGTGCTCGCGAGGACCGGTGCCGCCGGCGTCGCCGGCTCGGCGGTCGCCGGCTCGGCGGTCGCCGGTTCGGGTGTCACCGGCTCGGCGGTCGCAGGTTCGGGTGTCACGACACGCGGGGTCGGGGCCCGCGTCTCGGCGTGTTGCGCCACTTCTGCGGCGGGGGCGGCGGGCGCGGCCTGCGCGGCCTGCGCGGCCTGTGCGACTGGCGCGGCGGGCGCGAGGCCCTCGGGCGGCCACGGGTCGCCGCCCGGCACGCGCGGGAGTCCGCGTCGCAACGGTCGCGTCGCCGCCCCGGCCGGTGCGATCGACGCGGATTCGGGGGTCGCGACACGCGGGGTCGAGGCATCCGTCCCCGCGTGTTGTGCCACTTCAGTCGCAGCCGCGGGGGTTCCGGCGGGCGCTGCGGCCGCGGGCGCGGCGGGGATGGCGGCGCCCACTGCCTCCGGAGGCGCGACCGGGGCGTCGCCCGAAGCGGGCGGACGGGCGGCCTCGGCCGGCGGCCACGGCTCGCCGCCGGGCACGCGCGGCAGCCCCCGGCGCAAGGTCCGCGCGGCAGCCGCGGCGGGTTCGGGGGTCACGACACGCGGGGTCGAGGCATCCGTCCCCGCGTGTTGTGCCACATGAGTCGCCGACGCCTCGGCCGGTGCGGGAGCCGCGGCGGGTTCGGGGGTCACGACACGCGGGGTCGAGGCATCCGTCCCCGCGTGTTGTGCCACCTGAACCTCCGCGGCGCCAGCGGCAGCGCCCGCGGCGCCAGCGCCCGCGCCCGCGGCCGCGCCGCGTCCGTCGGGGACGGGGGCCTCGCCGGAGGCCGGCCACGGCTCGCCGCCGGGACGACGAGGAAGCCCGCGCCGCACAGTCGTGCCGTAGGTCGCCATGCCTACTTGGCCTTGTTCGCCTCGAGCGCCGCGATCAGCTGCGGCACCACCTGGAACAGGTCGCCGACGACCCCGAAGTCCGCGATCTCGAAGATCGGGGCCTCGGCGTCCTTGTTGATCGCGACGATCGTCTTCGCCGTCTGCATGCCCGCCTTGTGCTGGATCGCGCCCGAGATGCCGAGGGCCACATAGAGCTGCGGCGACACCGAGACCCCGGTCTGCCCGACCTGGTAGGTCTGCGGCACGTAGCCGGCATCGACCGCCGCGCGCGAGGCGCCGACCGCCGCGCCGAGCGCGTCGGCGAGCTGCTCGACGAGCGCGAACTTCTCGCCCGAACCGAGGCCCCGGCCGCCCGAGACGACCTTCGCGGCGCCGCGCAGCTCGGGGCGCGACGACGTCACGACCGCGGCATCCACGGACTCCACCGTCGCCGCCGCCCGGCCCGAGGGCGTCACGTCCAGCTTCTCGACCTCGGGTGCGGCCACCGCCTCGGCGCGCGCATCCACCGACCCCTGCCGGATCGTGATGACCGGCGCACCCCACGTCACCGCGGAATCCACGTTGTACGCGCCGCCGTAGACCGAGTGCTGCGCGACGACGCCCTCCGCATCCCGCGAGATGCCGACGGCGTCGATCGCGAGCCCCGATCGCGTGCGCGCCGCGAAGCGCGCCGCAGCCTCGCGGCCCTCGATCGAGTGCGAGGCCAGCACCGCATCGGGGCGCACCAGCATCGCGGCCGCCGTGAGGGCATCCGCGATCGGCACCGAGACGCCGTCGCCGGGCGCCGCCACCAGCACCTGCGCCGCGCCCAGGGCGGCGGCATCCGTCGCCAGCGCGTCGTCTCCGATCACCAGCGCCACCGGCGCGCCCACCTGGGATGCCGCACCGAGCAGCTCTGCCGCCGACTTCGCCAGCCCGCCCGACGCGGTGGTGTCGAGCAGGACGAGGATCGAGTCATCTGCGAAGTTCATGTCGCCCATTTCTCACACCAGCCGGTTCTGGATCAGGAACTGCGCGAGCTTCTCACCCGCGTCGCCCTCGTCGACGATCTTCACGCCGGCCTGCCGCGGAGGCTTCTCGCTCAACCCGATCACGATCGACCGCGACGCGTGGGAGTCGTGCGGGTCGATGTCCAGCTCGTCGAGCGTCAGCACCTCGAACGGCTTCTTCTTCGCCGCCATGATGCCCTTGAAGTTCGGGAACCGCGCATCCGGCAGCGCCTCGGTGATCGAGATCACCGCGGGAAGCGGTGCCGACACCTGCGCGGTCGCACCGTCGGACGCGCGCACACCGCTGACCCCGGCATCCGAGATCTCGACGCTGTTCAGGTAGGTCGCCGCCGGCACATCCAGCAGCTCGGCCACCATGGCCGGCAGCACCCCGCCCGACCCGTCGGTGGACTGGTTGCCCGCGATCACCAGGTCGTACCCGATCCGCCGCAGCGCGGCCGCGAGGACCTCTGCCGTCAGCCCCAGGTCGGCGCCCAGCAGGCCCTCGTCGGCCACCTGCACCGCCGACGACGCGCCCATCGCGAGCCCCTTGCGCACCGTCGCCGACGCCGACTCGGGCGTCATCGACAGCACCACGACCTCGGTGCCCGCATTCGCGTCGGCGTACGACAGCGCGACCTCGAGCGCCCGCTCGCCGATCTCGTCGAGCACCGACTCGGACGCCCCGCGATCGGCCAGGCCCGTCTCGAGCGACAGCTTGCGATCCCCGTACGTATCCGGGACTTCCTTGACCAGGACGACGATCTTCATGACGATCTCCTCACGCTGGCCACGAGTCTAGAGCCCCGCCCCCGAGGCCGACGAACCGGCTGCCGGTACGGTGGGAGCAGGAGGTTCACATGGCTGCGACCAAGCGTCTTCCGGTGGATCCGATCGCCGAGGCGAAGCGCCAATGGATCGCTCACGGCTGGGAGTCCGCCGCCGGCGGCATGACCGCCGTGACCTCCATCATCCGCGCGCAGCAGCTCATGTTCGCGCGCATCGACGGCGCACTCAAGCCGTTCGGGCTGTCGTTCGCGCGGTACGAGATGCTGCGACTGCTGGGGTTCACGAGAGAAGGACGGATGCCGATGGCCAGTGCCATCGCGCGCCTGCAGGTGCATCCGACGAGCGTCACGAACACCGTCGACCGCCTGGCACGCGACGGGCTCGTCTCGCGCGAGCCGCATCCCGGCGACGGGCGCGCCGCGATGCTCGTGCTGACCGACGCCGGGCGCGAGCTCGTCGAGCGGGCGACGTCGGCGCTCAACACCGAGGTGTTCGAGAGCCCCGGCCTCAACGAGACCGACACGACCGAGCTCGTGCGCATCATCGCGCGGCTGCGCAAGGACGCGGGCGACTTCACCGACCCGAAGCCGCAGCCCGACCCCCTCTGACACTCGGGACCTCGTTGCGTCCCGCTCGGTCCTCGCTCGCAGCGCCTCAGCGGTTCGAAACGCTCAGCGATTCTCGAAGTCCGGGGTGCGCTTCTCGCGGAACGCGGCCATGCCCTCTTTCTGGTCGGCGGTGTCGAAGAGGCTCGCGAACACGTGCCGCTCGAGGCGAAGTCCCTCGGCGAGCGACGTCTCGAGCGCCGCGTCGAGCGTCGACTTCGCCGCGTACAGCGCCGGCAGGCTCTTCGACGCGATCGCCTCGGCGATCTTCGCCGCCTCGTCGAGGAGCTCGGCGGCGGGCACGACGCGCGACACGAGTCCCGAGCGCTCGGCTTCTGCGGCATCCATCATGCGTCCCGTGAGGATCAGGTCGGCGGCCTTGTAGTACCCGACCGCGCGGATGAGCCGCTGCGAGCCGCCCATGCCCGGGATCACGCCGAGGTTGATCTCGGGCTGACCGAACTTCGCGGTGTCGGCGGCGAGGATGATGTCGCACATCATGGCCAACTCGCAGCCGCCGCCGAGCGCGTACCCCGACACCGCCGCGATCACGGGCGTGCGCACGGCCGCGAACCGGGCCCACCCGCCGAAGTGGTCGCCCATCAGCATGTCGATGCCGCTCTTGGACTCCATCTCCTTGATGTCGGCGCCGGCCGCGAACGCGCGCTCCGAGCCGGTCACCACGATGGCGCCGATCCCCTCGTCGTCATCGAAGGCGGATGCCGCGACCACGACTTCGTGCATCACCTGCGTGTTGAGCGCATTGAGCGCCTCCGGCCGGTGGAGGGTGATCCATCCGACGCGTCCTCGCGTCTCGGTGAGGATCGTCTCGAACTCGGTCATCGGTTCCTCCGTCATGGCTCCGCTTTCGTGAGGGGTGGTGCACATCTCACCACACCAGGGCATGTGCTCTCACCAGAACAGGACATCTGGCGAATGCAGGACGTTCAGCTCCCGAATCGTCCTGCCTCCGCCAGAACAGGACATCTCGCACGCGGCGACGCGGCGGGGGCGGGGGTCATACGGACTCGGCGCGGATCGTGTTGATGATCCCCGAGAAGTCCTGGGAGGCCCCGGGACCGTCGGCGTAGCGGCTGTAGATCTCGCGCGCGAGCCGACCCATGCGCGCCTCGACGCCGGTCGAGGCGATGGCGTGCTCGGCGAGCCCGAGGTCTTTGTTCATGAGCGCGCCGGCGAACCCGGGCTGGTAGTCGCGGTTGGCGGGACTCGTGGGCACAGGCCCCGGCACCGGGCAGTTGGTGGTGAGCGCCCAGCACTGCCCCGACGCGTTCGACGCCACGTCGAACAGCGCCTGGTGCGACAGCCCGAGCCGCTCGCCGAGCACGAACGCCTCGGCGACGGCGATCTGCGACACCGCGAGGATCATGTTGTTGCACACCTTGGCCGCTTGACCGAGGCCCGCACCGCCGCAGTGCACCACGCGGCGACCCATCGCCTCGAGCAGCGGCCTCGCGGCCTCGAAGTCCTCGTCGGATCCGCCGACCATGAACGCGAGGGTCGCGTTCTCGGCGCCGACGACCCCGCCCGACACGGGGGCGTCGAGAGCGCGATGGCCCGCGGCCTCGGCGAGCGCGTGCGCCTGTCGGGCCTCGTCGACCGCGATCGTCGAGCAGTCGATGAACAGGGCGCCCGGGTTCGCGACCTTCAGCAGTCCGGGGGCACCGTCGACACTCCCGTACGCGTCGAGCACCTGCTGCCCGGTCTGGAACATCGTGAAGACGACGGATGCCGCAGCCGCGGCATCCGTCCCCGTATCGGCGACCGAGAACCCGGCCTCGCGCGCCGTCTCGACGGCTCGGGGCGACACGTCGAAGCCGACGACCTCGTGCCCCGTCGCTGCCAGGTTCTTCGCCATCGGCAGGCCCATGTGGCCCAGCCCCAGGAATGCGATCCTCATCGCGGACCTCCTCGTCCGGTCGCGGCGATCACTGCGCGAGCAGCTGTCGGCCGATGATCACGCGCATGATCTCGTTGGTCCCCTCCAGGATCTGATGAACGCGCAGATCGCGCACCACCTTCTCGATCCCGTACTCGTGGAGGTACCCGTAGCCGCCGTGCAGCTGCAGCGCCTGGTTCGCGACCGAGAACCCGGCGTCGGTGGCGAAGCGCTTGGCCATCGCGCACTGCATGCTCGCGTCGGCGGCCTTCTCGCCGGTGCCGTCTCCGTCGAGGGCGGCCGCGGCATCCCGCACCAGTGCGCGCGCGGCACGCAGCTCGGTGGCCATGTCGGCGAGCGCGAACTGTACGGCCTGCTTCTCGGCCAGCGGCTCACCGAACGTGAACCGCTCGTGCACGTAGCGCAGCGCGCGATCGAGCGCCCACTGCGCCCCGCCGAGCGAGCATGCGGCGATGTTGATGCGACCGCCGTCGAGCGCCGACATCGCGATCTTGAAGCCCTGGCCTTCGCCGCCCAGCACGTTGGCGGCGGGCACACGCACCTCGTCGAGGATGACCTGGCGGGTGGGCTGCGCGTTCCAGCCCATCTTGTGCTCGGGCGAGCCGAAAGACAGCCCCGGGGTGCCGTCGGGCACCAGGAACGCGGTGATCCCGCGCGCGCCCGGCTCGCCGGTGCGCGCCATGACGATGTAGACGGATGCCTCGCCCGCGCCCGAGATGAACTGCTTGACGCCGGTCAGCACGTACTCGTCGCCACCCTGTTCGTCAGAAACCCGGATCGCGCTCGTGGTGATCGCCGCGGCATCGGAACCCGCGCCCGGCTCGGTGAGGCAGTAGCTGCCGAAGTCGGTCATCGCCGTCAGGCGCGGCAGCCATTCGTGGCGCTGGGCGTCGGTGCCGTAGGTGTCGAGCATCCACGCGACCATGTTGTGGATCGAGATGTACGCGGCGATCGCAGGGTCGCCCTGCGCGAGCTCCTCGAAGATCGCGACGGCGTCCGAGCGCGAGAGGCCCGAGCCGCCGACGTCCTCGCGGACGTACACGCCGCCGAGGCCGAGCTCGCCGGCGAGGCGCAGCGTATCGCGCGGGAAGATCGACTTCGCGTCCCACTCGAGCGCGTGCGGTTCCAGCTCGGTGCGGGCGAATTCGCGCACCGCGTCGAGGATCGCGGCGCGCTCCTCGGTGGTCAGACTCGGGGTCAGGGGGGTGATCGTGGTGGACACCGGTGCTCCTTCAGCCATCGACGGTGCTCTTGTGGGGCATCCGTCCAGCGTGATCGTGCCCTCGTCGGCACGGCGCCAAGTTTACATGGATGTCCAAGTAGTTATGCGGTACTCCATTGACTTGCTGCCGCGATGCAGCCCGATGGCCGAATGCGCAACCCCATGGCCGCCGACAGACTCCGGCGGCAGACTGTGGCGCGACGAGAGGAGAGCAGCGCATGCGGTCGCTGAGCATCGACGTGTCATCGACGGAGGGCACCGCGTCGTTCGTCCTGCTCGCGGGGTTGCAGTTGCTCGTCACGCGGCTGTCGACGACGTCGCGGGCGTTCCGCCGCGCGCTGACATCCCGTCGCGCACTGCTGGGCAACGGCTCGGCGCTGCCGAAGGACACCGACGATGCCTGACCGTCGGCGCGACCGGTGGTCTCCGCATCAGGGCCGCGGGTGGTGGGCGCGGGTCTCGGAGTCGATCGAATCCCGGCTGTGGCCGCTACCCCTGCTCACCGTCTTCGTCGCCGTGGGCCTCGGGATCGTGCTCCCCCGCGTCGATCTCGCCGTCGACGCGAGCCTTCCGACGGCCGTGCACTCTGCCGTCTTCAACGGCGGCGCCGCTACAGCGCGCTCCGTCCTCTCGTCCATCGCGGGCTCGCTCATCACTGCGACCTCACTGACCTTCTCGCTCACCGTCATCGCTCTGCAGCTGGCCAGCAGTCAGGCGTCTCCGCGCGTCCTGCGGCTGTTCGCCCGCGACCGGAACGTCCACGTCACCCTCGCGGCCTTCCTCGGCACGTTCGCGTACTCGCTCACCGTCCTCAGGTCGGTGCGGTCCGGCGACGATGGCGCCTCGGAATTCGTGCCGCGGATCGCGGTCACGGTCGCCTTCGCGATGACGGTGCTGAGCGTCATCCTGCTCGTGTTCTTCCTCGCCCACCTGGCGACCCAGCTGCGCGTGGAGACGATGCTGAAAGAGATCCACGCCGAGACGGACCGCACGATCGACCTCGTCGGCGAGCGCAATGCGTCTGCGCCCGAGTACCGGGGCGAGATCACCGAACCCCTCTGGCGAGGCGTCGTGGTGTCCGAATCGAGCGGGTTCATCACACGCCTGGATGTTCCGGCCTTGGTCGCGTCCGCGGACGACCACGACATCGTGGTCGAGGTGGACCGCGACGTCGGCGACAACGTCGTCACCGGAACCCCCCTGGCGCACTGGTGGCCCCGGCGAACCGACGCTGGCACGAGCACCGGACCGATCGCGGCCGAGGTGGCATCCGCGGTGAAGAACGCCTTTTCGATCCGCTACGAGCGCACGGCTGCTGAAGACATCGACTTCGGCGTGCAGCAGACTGTCGACATCGGCCTGCGCGCCCTGTCGCCCGGGGTCAACGATCCGACCACGGCGGCGCACGCTCTCGGGCATCTGTCCGCCATCACGGCCCGTCGCCTTCACAATCCGACGTTGCCCGCCCGCCTCGCGGGGTTGCACGGGCAGCTCAGCGTCGTGACGTCGCCGTCCCCTCGCACCGACGCCATCGAGGCAGCGCTCACCCCGCTGCGCCACTACGGTGCCACGCACCCTGCCGTCGTATCTCGGCTTCTGCAGGCGATCGCCGAACTGCATCTGCTCTGCGCCGACCACGACGTCGAGGTCGCACTCCTGGCGCAGCTGGACGCGCTCGCCGAACAGCTGCGTTCGAGCACCGGCGACCCCGTCGTCGTCGCGACGCAGCTGGTCGAGACGTCTGCGCTGCGAACACGCATCGCCGGCGCACCGACACAGTGAGGGCCTCGTTCACCGGCACGACTCCCCGCCGCATCGGGCACGAAGCGCACCTTCCGCGTGTCACCCCGGCTGCACGCGAAAGCGGGCGGGTGCCGCCGTGCTCGACGACGGCGCCCGCCCTCACACGATCCGGGATGCCCCGGCTCAGGTCCCTTCGTCGGGCCAGACCATGAAGGGCAGCAGCTCGAGCCGGCCGTTGCGGGCCATGGGGTGCCGCCACGCGATCTCGATCGCCTCGTCGAGATCCTCGACCTCGAGGATGTCGAAGCCGCAGATCACCTCGGCCGTCTCGGGGCTCCTTCATCTGCGTAGGATCATCCTCACGGCATACCCGGATGCGACTCACGACGGACGACGCGGCGAGACCCGCTCCGTAGCGTCGAAGGCATGACCACCACTTCGTCCATCCGAGTCGGGCGCCGCCACGAGCTGCCGCCCGTCGCTGCGCTTCTGCTCGCGATCGGCGGCAACATCCTCGCGGTGGCGATCGTCGCGGTCGGCCTCGCCGGCGTCGCGGTCGCCGCGCTCGCCGTCTTCGGCCCGCAGCTGTTCGCAGCCTTCTGACCAGAGACAGCGCCGAGGGGCACCCCGCCACGTTCGCAGCGGGGTGCCCCTCGTTCTCAGCCGTCAGCGCCGGGCGTCAGCGGGCCTGCTTCTCGACCAGCACCACCGCGGTGCGAGCGGGCACGGTGATGGTGCCGGTCGCTTTGTCCCACGTCGTCGTCTTCACGACCGGGTCCGAGCCCTTGGCGAGCGCCGGCGTCAGGGCGAACTTCCGGCCCTCGAGCTCCGAGACCGTCTGCGTGACGGGCTCGGTGCCCGCGTTGAAGACGACGAGGGCGCCCGTGAGCTCGGGGTCGACGTCCGTGCCGACGAGGTCGTCGATGAGCATCACGACGACGCCGGGCGCGGCATCCGGTCCACTGTTCGGGAACGTGACCTTCTGCCCGATGAGGTCCGCCGAGCCGAGGCGCAGCAGGCCGACCTCCTCGCGCACCCGCAGCAGGTCGAGAGCGGCCGCCTCGGCCGTCGCGATGTCGGACGCGGCGGGCTTGTTCGCCGGGTCGGCGAGCAGCGGCTGCTTGATGCTCCACGACGTGGCGTTGTCGGCCGCGCGCGGCAGCCCCGAGCCGAACGTCGACTCCTGACCGGTCCAGTCGATGCGGTTGAACCAGTCGCCCGAGTTGTAGCTGTTGCGGTCGAGCGACTTCGAACGCAGCAGCTCGGTGCCGGCGTGCCAGAACGAGGGCGTCTGCGCGAAGGTCGTCGTCGCGAGCGACAGCGTGTTCATGCGCACGCGGTCGGCCATCGTCGTGTCGGCCGGGAGCTTCAGCACCGACAGGTCGTACAGCGTCTCGTTGTCGTGCGCGTCGACGTACGTGATGATCTCGTCGGGCTGGTCGGCGTAGCCGGCGGGCGAGCCGCGGTAGTCGAGCTCGTCGCCCGCCTTCACGGTGCCGTCCGACGCGAGCAGCTCGTAGTCGCGGAGGTTGCCCGCGAGACCGAGCTTGACCAGGTCGGTCTGGTGCGCGAGATCGGCGAGCGCCTGCTCGGTCGTGCCGTTGATCGGCGCGCCGTTGGGGTCGGTGCCGAGGCCGGTGCCGAAGCCCTGCTGCTGGATCGTCTCGCCGGCGACGGGGCTGCCGCCGTGGACGGCGTCGCGCAGCCGGTCGCTGAACGTGCCGATGCCGGTGCCGCCGAGCTGCCCCTGCGTGGCCTGCTCGAAGAGGGCGTTGTTCGCGACCTCGCCGAAGTTCCAGCCCTCGCCGTAGAGGGAGATCGCCGTGCCGTCGACGCCGTCCTTCTTGAGCGTCAGCTCGTCGAGGGCGTCGCGGATCGCGAGCATGTTCGCCTTGGAGTGGTGGCCCATGAGGTCGAAGCGGAAGCCGTCGACCTTGTACTCGCGGGCCCACAGCACGACCGAGTCGACCATGAGCTTCTGCGCCACCTCGTGCTCGGTCGCGACGTTCTGGCAGCAGGTCGAGGTCTCGACCGCGCCGGCTGCGTTGAGCCGGTGGTAGTACCCGGGCACGACCCGGTCGAGCACGCTCTTCTCGCCCTGGCCGGACTGCGCGGTGTGGTTGAACACCTTGTCGAGCACCACCTGGAGGCCCATGCCGTGGAGGGCGCCCACCATCGAGCGGAACTCCGCGACCCGCGCGCCACCCTCGGGGTCCACCGCGTACGAGCCCTCGGGGGTCGAGAAGTGGTACGGGTCGTAGCCCCAGTTGAAGCCGTCGGCGTCGACCACGCCCTCGATGCACGCCTGCTGCTCCGGGCTGTCGGCCGGCATCGAGGCGAGGTCGCAGTCGGGCACGGCCTGCTGCGAGCGGTCCTCTTCGATGGTCGCGATGTCGAACGTGGGCAGCAGGTGCACGGTGTTGATGCCGGCGTCGGCGAGCTGACGCAACTGCGTCGTGCCGGCGCTGTCACGCGTGAACGCCGAGTACGTGCCGCGTTCGGCCTCGGGCACCGTCTCATCGGTGATCGAGAAGTCGCGCACGTGGAGCTCGTAGATCGCACGGTCGACCGACCGGTCGATCACGGGCGCCTTCGTCTTCTCCCAGCCCCTCGGACGCCACTGCTTGTCGCCGAGGTCGATCGCCACCGAACGCTCGGAGTTGACGGTGAGGGCGATCGAGTACGGGTCGGTGACGGCGTTGGTCTCGATCGCTCGCGTGGTCGGGGCGTAGACCACGACCTCCCACAGGTACTCGTCGCCCTTGAGCGACTTGCCGCCGGTGACGGTCCAGATTCCGGATGCCTCGTCCCAGGCCGCGTCGTGGCGCACCGGGTCGCCGTCGGCGCCCGCGTTCCACGTGAGCAGCGTCGCCGACTGCGCGGTAGGCGCCCAGAGGCGGAACGTCGGCTTGCCGCCCTTGCCGAACGTCACCCCGAGCTCGGCATCCGCCACCCCGTCGGCGTAGAGGTCGTCGAGCACGCCTGCGATCTGCACGCCCGTGAAGGCGGCGAGGGCACCGGCGGCGCCGCTCTGCGCGACCATCAGCTGGCCCTGCAGCAGCGTGGCCGCGGCCGCTCGATCCACGCCGTCGACGCGGAGTGCGACGGAGCCCGCGAGCGCGGGGAAGCGCTGCTTCTGCGCGTCGGAGAGACCGCCGTCGATGCGCGTCAGAGCGATCGGGTCGGAGCCGCCGGTCACCTCGCGGTCGGCCGAGAGGGCGAGCGAGGCATCCGTCGATGCGTACAGCTGCCAGGTCGCACCCGCGGCGGGCGCGCCCAGGTCGGCGGGCCAGGCGATGGTCTGGGCGTCGATCCAGTGGGCGCGCAGCTCACCGGTGCCGGCGAGCGGCGGTTCGCTCGCCTTCACGGTGAGCACGTGCGTCGCGAGGTTGTAGCGGAACGTCACGACCTTGCCCGCGCTCGCGCTGAACGAGATGTTCGCTCCGCCCGGCGCACCGCCGGCACCGTAGTTCTCGGCCCAGCTGCGGTTGTGCGCGACCTTCACCTCGTACGAGCCGGTGGGCAGGTCGTCGGTCGTGAACTGGAACACGCCGTCGCCGTCGCGGTCGAACATCATGCTCGCGAGGCAGTCGGGCGCCCAGTCGCCGGCGCAGCCGAGCTCGCTCTGGAACGAGCCGGGCAGCGTGATGACGGGCCCGTCGGCCGTCGAGCGGATGTTCTTGGTGCGCGGGTCGAAGAAGAACGTGATCGGTCCGCCGGCGTGGTTCAGCGCGATGTTGGGGCCGTTCGGCACGCCGCCGGCGCCGTAGTTCTCGTTCCAGCTCTGCTCGGTCGCGATCTTGTACTCGTACGAGCCGGCGGCGAGGTCGCCGAGGGCGAGGGTCCAGATGCCGTCGACCTTGGTCATCGCGGCGTTCGCGCACTCGGGCTGCCAGTCGCCGGGGCATCCCATCTCGCTGTTGAGGCTGCCGGGCACGCTAACCGCGCCGTACTCGGTGGGATCCTGCGGCTCGGGCTCCTCCGGCTCTTCGGGCTCCTCCTCGACGCCGAGGCTCACGCGGTTGCCGACGGAGGCGTAGGTCGAGGCGGCGGAGTGCCGGCCCGCGGCATCCGTCGTCACGGCGCGGTACTCGACGAGCGTGCCGTCCGCGAGCCCCTCGATCGTGTGGAACACCCGCGGGTCGGTGTCTTCGGCGGTGCCGAGGGCGTGCCACTCGTCGCCGCCGACGATGCGCCACGCGAAGCTCGTCTCCTGCCACGTCGCGTCGTGCACGTCGGCGCCGACGCCGGCCGATCCGGTGAGCCCGGCGCCCGCAGCGGGCACGTTCACGCTGATCTCCGCCGGGGTCGCCGGTGCCGTGACCGGCGCGTCGGCGCGGTAGACGACGGCCGACAGGGCCGGGACGGTGACGGATGCCGCAGCCGAGGCATCCGTCGAGATCCCGGTCGTCGTGCCGTACACGGGGGCGTACGAGGTGCCGGCGGTGAGCGTCGTCAGGGCGACGCTCTTGTCGGCGCCGGTGTTGTTGAGGGCGACGAGGTACTCGACCTTGTCGTCGCGGTCGACGCGCGAGAACGCGTACACGCCGGCACCGTCGTCGGCATGGCGCTCGATCTGCGCGCCGCTGACGAGCGTCGGGTGCGCTCGGCGCAGCGCCGACAGTTCGGCGATGCGCTCGTAGACCGGCGCCGTGGTGGCGTAGCGGTCGACGGCGCCCGCCTGCTCTCCGGTGATGAGGTTCTGGTTCTGGTACGACGCGACCTGGCTCGCGAAGAGCGTCTGGCGTGCGTCCTTGTCGCCGCCGGTGCCCGCGAAGCCCTGCTCGTCGCCGTAGTACACGACCGGCTGGCCGCGCCCGAGGAACATCAGGTCGTGCGCGAGCAGGTCGCGCTCGAGCGCGTTCGGCGCGGACTGCAGCATGTAGCCGACGCGGCCCATGTCGTGGTTGCCGAGGAACGTCGGAAGGGCCGTCGCCGACGAGTCCGGCGTGGTGAACCAGTCGTCGCCCGCGTACAGGTGGTGCAGGCCCCTCGCGCTGTTGCCCGCGGCGAAGCCGACAGCGGCGGACTGGAAGGTGAAGTCGAGCACGGAGTTCATGTCGGTGTCGCGGACGTAGGGCGCGAGCTTGACCGGGTCGGCGTCGTAGACCTCGCCGAACATGAAGAAGTCGGGCTTGCCCGCCGCGTGGGCGTAGTCGAGCACCTCGGCCGACCACTGCTCCCAGAACTCGAAGTTCACGTGCTTGGCGGTGTCGATGCGGAAGCCGTCGATGCCGAGGTCGATCCAGTCCTGGTACACCTCGACGAACCCGTTCACGACCGTCGGGTGCTCGGTCATGAGGTCGTCGAGTCCGTCGAAGTCGCCGTAGGTGACCGATTCGCCCGCCCACGTCGAGTTGCCGCGGTTGTGGTAGAACGTCGGGTCGTTGAGCCACGCAGGCACCTTCACGTCGGCGTCCTCGGCGGACAGCTGGGGCGTGTAGGGGAACGACGTGGCCGCGTCGAGCGCCGGGAAGTCGCTCGTGCCCGCGTAGTCGGCGGGGTCGAACGCCGTGCCGCTCGCGTCGCGGTAGGGGCCGGTCGCCTTGTCGATGTAGGCGTACTGGCCCTCGGCGTAGTCGATCACGTCGGCGGTGTGATTCGTGATGATGTCGAAGTAGACCTTGATGCCTTCGGCGTGCGCTTCGGCGATGAGCGCCTCGAGCTCTGCGTTGGTGCCGAGGTGCGGGTCGATCTGGGTGAAGTCGGTGATCCAGTACCCGTGATAGCCGGCGCTCGCGTTCGCGCCTTCGCCCTGCACCGGCCGGTTCTTGAAGCTGGGCGTCAGCCAGATGGCGCTCGTGCCGAGCCCCTTGATGTAGTCGAGGTTCGCGCGCAGCCCCGCGATGTCGCCACCGTGGTAGAAGCCCTTGTCGGTCGGATCGAAGCCGTGTGCGAGCCGGTCGCCGTCGATCCCGCCCGCGTCGTTGGACGTGTCGCCGTTGGCGAACCGGTCGGTCATGACGAAGTAGAACTGCTCCTGGCTGCCCGCCTGGCGTGCGGGCGCCGCGACGAGCGCGTCGTCGTCGGGAGCGTAACCCGCGCGAAGGCTCTTCGCCTCGAGGCCGACTCGATGGGTGACGTCGTCGAAGAGGAATCGCAGGGTCGCGGGACCGGCGATCGTCAGCGGGATGTTGTCGGAGCCGCCGTTCAGCCCGTATGACTCGCCCCACGCGTCATCGACGGCGACCTTGTACTCCCACGTGCCGGCGGGCACTTCGAACTCGGCGGCGTAGAGGCCGTCGGTGCCGGTCGGCTGCAGCTCGGTGGCCGTGCACTCGGGCTGCCAGTCGCCCGGGCACCCGAGCTCGGACTGCAGGCTGCCGACGAGCGCGAACGTCCGCTCCGCCGCAGTGGCGGGGGCAGTGGCGACAAGACCCCCGGTGAGGATCAGTGCGGCGGCGGCGAGGCTCGCGGCGATCCGGCGGACACGTGGGGATGTCGTCTTCGACACGGGTGGCTCCAGGGGTGGCGCGATGGCACGGCGACGTGCCGGGGGCTGTGTGCCGCCGAGACTAGCGCGGCGGAGCCGCCGAGTGCAAGCGCTTACACAATGAGAAGGCTTTCATCCGGCGGATGCCGAGGCCCGCGGCCTCGCGTGTGCACCCGGTTCTCGCAACCGCTTGCAGTGCACGTGCGTCAGCGCCGCGGGGCGAACAGCGGCACGACCACGTCGTCGACGATCTCGGCGAGGTCGTCCTCGCCGATCACCGTCCCGTCGAACAGGAAGTGCTGGCGGAGCATCGCGTGGGCGACCCCGAGGCGCGCCGGCGTGACCGCTGCGGGATCGATCTCGCCGCGGGCGACCGCCCGCCGCGCGATCTCGGTCATCGCCGTCACCCCCGATCCCTGCGAGCCGCGCCGCAGCGCGCGCATGCGCTCCTGATCGGCCATCGCATCGCCGAGCAGGCCGCGGAGCGCCTGACCGGCCGGCCCTGCCAGCAGGGCGGCGTTCTCGCGCAGGCACTCCAGGACATCGGTGCGGAACGCGCCGGTGTCGGGCGGCGAGGCCGGGTCGGGCATGGCTTGGCGCACGGCGTCGAGAGTCAGCTCCATGCGCGTGGGCCAGCGGCGGTACAGCGACGCCTTGCCGGTGCGGGCGCGTTCGGCGACCCGCTCCATCGTCAGCCCCGCATAGCCCACCTCGGTGAGCTCCTCGAGCGCCGCCTCCAGGATCGCCACGTCCAGCGCCTCGCCGCGCCGGCGCGGGCGGGAGCGGTGGTCGTCGGCGGCGGTCACGCGGTCACGCGCCCGGTGTCGCCGTCGACCGTCACCGTCTGGCCGTCGCGCAGCACCGCGGTGCCGTCCGCCGTGCCCATGATCGCCGGGATGCCGTACTCGCGGGCGACGATCGCGGCGTGGGACGCGATGCCGCCCGAGTCGACGACGACCGCGGCCGCGCGCTGGAACAGCGGCGTCCAGGACGGGTTGGTGTACGGGCAGACGAGGATGTCGCCGTTCGCGAGCCGTCCGAACTCCGCGGGCTCGCGGATGATGCGGACCGGTCCGCTCACCCGCCCGCCGCTGGCCGGCTCGCCTGCGACGAGGGCGTCGCCGGCGTCACGTGCCGGGAAGACCGACCGGGGATCGATCAGCCGCACGCCGGCGAGCTCGTCCCGCCGGGCCGCCCGCGCGCGCGCGGCGTCGCGCAGCCGTCCCCCCGCCGCGGCGGGCTCGTCGAGGTCCTCGATCTCTTCGAGGCGCAGATGCCAGATGTCGGCGGCATCGTCCAGCACGCCGGCCGCAGCCAGGCGGCCGCCCAGCTCGTGCAGCGCCGCGCGCAGGATCGGCAGCGGACGCGTGAACTCGTAGTGCGAGTCCTCGCGGAATGCCGCACCCGCCCGCGCGCGCTCCACGAGGCGGCGCAGGCGCGGGGACAATCCGGCGTCGGCGCGCGGCCGCTCCGAGGGGGCTGCGTCGGCGGTGGCGAGCGCCTTGACCAGGCCGACGACGATCTCGGGCGCCTCGCCCCACGTCGGCGAGCTGGCGAGCAGAGGAGACGCCGACTCGCGATGACCGTGCTCGGCGATGAGGGCCGCGAACTGCGGCATCCGTTCCGCCGTCGCAAGCAGCTCGGCGGGTTCCTCCGTCGCGAAGCGCTCGGCGAGATCACGATCGGCGCGCACGGTTCCCGCCAGCGCCTCGAGGTCGCGGTTCGCCTGCTCGGTGCGGCTGCGCCCGTCGAGCATCAGGTCGCCGAGCCGGATGCGGCTGCGGCTGACCCTGAGGGCGAGGAACAGCCGCGCGACGGCGACACCCGAGCCGGGGAGGTAGTCGATGCGCAGGTCGGTGACGGGCTCCACGAGGTCGAGCGCCTCGCGCGGCACGCGGACGAGCTCGGCCCAGCTCAGCGCGGTGAGATCCCGCGCGGCCAGTTCGCGCACCCTCTCGCGGTACGCGCCGTAGCGGGGGTCATCGGTCCAGCGCGCCGGATCGAAGCGCCGGGCACGCGATGCCACCCGGAACGGCGCGAGCAGCACGCGGGGCAGGGGGTGGGGTCGGGGCGGAACGAGCTGATAGACGACGCCGTCCTTCTCGCGCAGGAAGTCCTCGAACGCACGGCGGATCCCGAGGCTCTCGGTGACCTTGGCCATGAGCCCCGCCGGGCCGTGCGGCACCCACGTCGACATGTCCATCGGGTACGGGCGCGTCGGCAGCAGCTCCATCAGCACCGCCGTCAGCCGGCGCTGCAGCGGATTCAGGCGGCGGGCGAGCGGGGGCGGCGGCAGCGCCGTCATCGGCCGCGCCTGCAGGAGGTGCACTCGGCCCGACTCGACCGCCCACTCGATGTCCTGCGGACGGCCGAAGTGGCGCTCCACCTCGCCCCCGAGTCGCACCAGCTCGTCGAGGACGGCATCGTCGAGGCGGCCGGCGACGGGCGCGGTGTCGTGCGAGACCCCGCCGCCGGGCGTCGCCCGTACGACGACCTCGTTCCTTCCCGGCGTGTACTGCCCCAGCTTCGCTGCACGGTCCAGCACGTAGCGGTCGGGAGTGACGAGCCCCGAGACCACCGCCTCGCCGAGCCCGGCGCCCGCCTCGACGACGACGTGGCCGCGGTCGCCCGTCACCGGATCCGCCGTGAACATGACGCCCGCGGCATCCGGATCGATCATGCGCTGCACCACCACCGCGATGCGGACGTCGTCGGGATCGATGCCGAGCCGCGCCCGGTACGTGACCGCGCGCTCCGCCCACAGCGAGCCCCAGCACCGGCGGACCGCGTCGAGCAGGGCCGGCTCGCCGACCACGTTGAGGTAGGTGTCCTGCTGGCCGGCGAAGGCGGCGCCGGGCAGATCCTCGGCCGTCGCACTGGATCGCACCGCCACGGGACCGCCGCCCAGTGCGGCGTAGGCGTCGGCGACGGCTCGCGCGAGCGGAGCGGGCAGCTCGGCGTGCTCGTAGCTCGCGTGATCGCGCGCCGGCACATCGACCGCGGCGTACGCGTCGGTGGTGACGACGAAGCCGTCGGGGACCGGCATCCCGATCCTGATCAGCTCGCCGAGGTTCGCGCCCTTGCCTCCGGCGCGCTCGAGATCGTCGCGCCCGAACGCCCGCAGCGGCGCCACGAGTCGCCCTGCGTCCTGCGTGACGTGCTCGAGTGCGGGCATCGGCGCTCCTTAGTGAACGGATCGTTCTCTAAGTTGACCACGTTCTCGGTGGCGGTTCAAGCCCGACGCGGCGGTTCCGGCCCGATTCCACCGCGCCGACGGCTACAGGCGCTCGACGATGGTGGCGTTGGCCATGCCGCCGCCCTCGCACATCGTCTGCAGGCCGTAGCGGCCACCGGTCGCCTCGAGGTGGGCGACGAGCGTTCCGAGCAGGCGCGTGCCCGACGCGCCGACGGCGTGCCCGAGCGCGATCGCTCCGCCCCACGGGTTGAGCTTCGCGGGGTCGGCGTCGAGCTCCTTCCGCCACGCGAGCGGCACCGACGCGAACGCCTCGTTCACCTCGTACGCGTCGAGATCGCCCATCGACAGGCCGCTGCGGTCGAGGATCCGCCGGGTCGCCGGGATCGGGCCCGTCAGCATCATGATCGGGTCGTCGCCGACGACCGCGAACGAGTGGAAACGAGCACGGGGCGTGAGCCCGAGTTCCGCAGCCTTCTGCTCGCTCATGATGAGGGCGGCGGATGCCGCGTCCGTGAGCGGCGACGAGTTGCCCGCGGTGATGCGCCAGTCCAGCTCGGGGAACCGCGCCGCGAGCTCGTCGGTGCGGAACGCCGGGTTCAGCCCCGACAGCCCCTCCACCGTCGTGCCGGCCCGCACGGTCTCGTCGAACGCGACCGCATCGGCGCCGCCGGCGAGCACGGGGAGCACCTGCGAGTCGAACGCGCCGCGGCTCCAGGCATCCGCCGCCCGCCGGTGCGACTCGGCCGAGAACGCATCGAGCTCCTCTCGGCCGAAGCCCCACCGCTGCGCGATGAGCTCGGCCGAGACGCCCTGGTTGACGAGCCCGTCGGGGTAGCGCGTACGGATGCCGGGAGCGGTCGATCCGCCCTGGCGCGACGACCCGAGCGGCACGCGGCTCATCGACTCGACGCCCGCGGCGATCACGATGTCGTAGGAGCCGGCGATGACGCCCTGCGCCGCGAAATGGGCGGCCTGCTGGCTCGAGCCGCACTGGCGGTCGATCGTGACGGCGGGAACCGTCTCTTCGAACCCGGCGGCGAGCACCGCCTGCCGCGCGATGTTCATGGCCTGGTCGCCGATCTGGCTGACGCACCCCACGAGCACGTCGTCGATCTGCGTCGACTCGAGCCCGTTGCGCTCGAGGAGGCCCGTGAGGACACCCGCGGCGAGGTCGACGGGATGCACGGAACTGAGCGCTCCCCCGGGCTTGCCGCGTCCGGACGGAGTGCGGACGACGTCGACGATGACGGCTTCGGGCATGAGAGCCTCCTTGTTCTTCAGCCTAGGACGGTGACGGATGCCGCGGGCCGCCGCGCGTGCGATCTGCCGCGCCGAACGGTTGCGGCTGCAGTTTCCTGAGAGAGCACACCAGATCTGGTGCGCCATCTCAGGAAAGTGGCGCCACTGCGGGCGCCGAAGTGGTCAGCCGCGGGCGTCGGGCGTGGCGTAGGTGCTGCGCTGCTCGATGATGGCGAGCGTGCACCGCGAGATGCACACGAGCTTTCCGGCCTCGTCGACGATGCGGATCTCCCACACGTGGGAGCGGCGGCCGATGTTCGCCGGCGTCGCGGTCGCGGTCACCCAGCCCGTCGACACCGGGCGGATGTGGTTGGCGTTGATCTCCTGCCCGACGGCGTGGAACCGCTCACGATCGACCGCGAGGTAGCCGGCCCACGAGGCGAGCGTCTCGGCGAGCGCGACCGACGCGCCGCCGTGCAGGACGCCGGCGGGCTGCACGGTGCGCCGGTCCACCGGCATTCGTCCCACCAGCGCGTCGTCGCGGACCTCGACGATCTCGATACCGAGGTTCTCGATGAGCGTGCCGTGCGCCATGGCGGCGAGGTCGACTCCCTCGAGGTCGTGCCAGAGGCTCACCCCGCGGACTCCTCGGCGCGATCGACCGCGGCGAGAGTCGCCGCATCCGGGACGTACCCGTCGATGTGGCGCTCGGCCGGGCCGTTGTACTCCGACAGCGGGCGGATGAGGGCGTTGGAGGCGAGCTGCTCCATGACGTGCGCCGTCCACCCCGTGACACGAGCGGCCACGAACAGGGGCGTGAAGGTGAGCGTGTCGAAGCCGATGAGGTTGTACGCCGGTCCCGACGGGTAGTCGAGGTTGGGGTAGATGCCCTTGCGCGAGACGAACTCTGACTCGAGCGCGTCGTAGAGGGCCGCCACATCGGGCCGGTCGAAGTGGTGCACCAGCTCGTCGAGCGCCGCCTTCATGGTCGGCACGCGCGAGTCGCCGCGCTTGTACACCCGGTGGCCGAAGCCCATGATCTTGCGCTTCTCGGCGAGCGCCTCGTCGAGCCAGGGGCCGACGTTCTCGGCCGAGCCGATCTCGTCGAAGATGTGCAGCACGGCCTCGTTCGCGCCGCCGTGCAGCGGGCCCTTGAGCGCGCCGATCGCACCGACGACGGCGGAGTACAGGTCGCTCAGCGTCGACGCGATCACACGGCCGGTGAACGTCGAGGCGTTGAACGAGTGCTCGGCGTAGAGGATCATCGAGCGGTTGAAGGCGTCGACCACGACCTCGTGCGACTCCTCGCCGAAGGTCATCCACAGGAAGTTCGCCGCGTAGTCGAGGTCGTCGCGCGGCGCGACCGGCTGCAGCCCACGGCGGCGGCGCTGACCGTACGCGACGATCGAGGGGAGGACCGCGAAGAGACGGATGCTGCGCGACAGGTTCTCGTCGGCGCTGCCGCTGGCATCGAGCACCGAGCCGGTGCCGGCGAGATCGCGGGCGCCGATGAGGCTCACGGCCGTGCGCACCTCGTCCATCGGGTGGGCATCCAGCGGCACGAGGTCGATCGCGGCGCGCACGTCGGCGGGCAGCGCTCGATACGAGCGCTCGGTCGCCCGCAGCCGCGCGAGCTGCACGTCGGTGGGCAGCTCGCCGTTCCACAGCAGGTACGCGACCGCCTCGAACGGCTGCGTCGCCGCGAGCTCCTGCACCGGGTAGCCGCGGTAGAGCAGCGAGTTGGTCTCGGGGTTGACCTTCGAGATCGCCGTGTAGTCGACGACGACGCCGGCCAATCCCTTCTTGATGTCGGGATCCGTCATGGCCTTGCTCCTTTGCTGGGGCCCGGTCGTCGAGCGAGGAGCGAAGCGACGAGACGGTCGCTGCGTTTCGTCTCGCTTCGCCCGCTCAACGGCCGGTGGTGTCGATCTGGAAGTTGAAGACGTCCTGGTCGAAGTGGTTGTAGTGCTCGTAGTCGATCAGGTCGTAGAGGTCGGCGCGGTGCTGCATCTCGTCCAGCCTGGACGTGAGGTGACCCTCGTCGACGAGCGTATCGAGAGCGCGGGATGCCGCGCCCATCGCGATCCGCAGCAGCGAGACCGGCCAGATCACGATGTTGACGCCGACGTCCCGCAGCTGGTCGACCGAGAACAGGTCGGACTTCCCGAACTCGGTCATGTTCGCGAGGATCGGCACGTCGACGGCCGCGCGCACGGCGGCGAACTCCTCGAGGGTCCGCATCGCCTCGGGGAAGATGGCGTCGGCCCCGGCGTCCACGAGCGCTTTCGCGCGGTCGATCGCGGCATCCAGCCCCGCCTGTCCCTCGTGCAGGGCACGGATGTCGGTGCGGGCCATGATGAGGAAGTCCGGGTCGCGGCGGGCATCGGCGGCCGCGCGGATGCGCTTGATCGCGGTGTCTTCGTCGACGACGGCCTTGCCGTCGAGGTGGCCGCAGCGCTTCGGGTTGATCTGGTCCTCGATGTGGGTGCCGGCGAGCCCGGCGTCCTCGAGGGTCTGGATCGTGCGGGCGACGTTCATCGGCTCGCCGAACCCGGTGTCGGCGTCGATGATCGCCGGGAGGTCGGTCATGCGCGCGATCTGCTGCCCGCGACCGGCCACCTCCGTCAGCGTCGTCAGCCCGATGTCGGGCAGGCCGAGGTCGGCCGACAGCACCGCGCCCGAGATGTAGACGCCCTCGAAGCCCTTGCGCTCGATGAGCCGGGCGCTGAGCGGGTTGAAGGCTCCCGGGAATCGCAGCAGCTCGCCGCTCGCGAGCCGCTCGCGGAAGGCCCGCCGCTTCTCGTGCGCCGGCACGGTCGAGTACAGCATCAGAGGCTCCTCGTCGGTTCAGGGCGTCTCGTCCCGGTCGCCGGCGCTCCCTCGCTCGACGACCGAGGACCCCGGTCGTCGAGCGACACTTCGGCTCGCTGGCGCTCGCTCAGTGCGGGTCTCCGCGAGACGAAACGCAGCATCAGAACAGGCCCTTCGGGGCCGGAGCGCCGGCGAGCACGCCGAAGTCGGCGACGATCGTGAGCTGCTGCACCTCTTCGGGGGTGAGCTCGGGCAGGCGCTGCGCGAGGTCGAGGAAGCGCTCGATCTCCTCCTCTGCGAGCACGCCGTCGGCGAGCGTGCGGAACTTGCGCACGTAGTCCTCCCGGGCGAACGGCCGCGCGCCGAGCGGGTGGGCGTCGGCGACGGCGATCTCGTCCTCGATGACCGAGCCGTCGGTCAGCCGGATCTCGACGCGACCGCCGAAGGCCTTCTCGTTCGGGTCGTCGGAGTGGTACCGGCGCGTCCACTCCGCGTCTTCGGCGGTGGTGATCCTGTGCCACAGCTCGACGGTGTCGGGACGGCCGGCGCGCTCGGGGGTGTACGAGTCGACGTGGTGCCAGCCGCCGTCCTGCAGCGCGACCGCGAAGATGTACGGGATCGAATGGTCGAGCGTCTCGCGCGAGGCCTTCGGGTCGTACTTCTGCGGGTCGTTCGCGCCCGAGCCGATGACGTAGTGCGTGTGGTGCGACGTGTGCAGCACGATCGACTCGACGTTCACCTCAGAACCCGGTTGCTGAGCCTGTCGAAGCACCGGGTGCTCGCCGTGGAGCTTACGGGCGAGGTCGATCCAGGCCTGCGCCTGGTACTCGGCCGAGTGCTCCTTCGTGTACGAGTCGAGGATGCCGCGCTTGGGCTCGCCCGCCGCGGGGAGCGGCACGTCGTACGACGCCTCCGGGCCGTCCAGCATCCACGCGACGACGCCGTCCTCGCCCTCGTAGATCGGGCTCGGCGACGTCTCGCCGCGCATCGCTCGGTCGACGGCCTCGACCGCCATCTTGCCCGCGAATGCGGGGGCGTGCGCCTTCCACGTCGAGATCTCGCCCTTGCGCGACTGGCGCGTGGCCGTCGTGGTGTGCAGCGCCTGCCCGACAGCCTGGTAGATCGTCTCGACGTCGAGGCCGAGGAGCGTGCCGATGCCGGCGGCGGCCGACGGACCGAGGTGGGCGACGTGGTCGATCTTGTGCTTGTGGAGGCAGATGGCGCGCACGAGGTCGATCTGGATCTCGTACCCGGTCGCGATGCCGCGCACGAGCGCCGCGCCGTCGGCGCCGACGTGCTGGGCGACCGCGAGGATGGGCGGGATGTTGTCGCCGGGGTGGGAGTAGTCCGCCGCCAGGAACGTGTCGTGGTAGTCGAGCTCGCGCACCGCGACGCCGTTGGCCCACGCCGCCCACTCGGGGCTCGTCTTGCGGTCGAGGGCGCAGCCGGACACGGTCGCGCCCGAGCCGCCGACCGACACGGCGTGGTCGAGCGCCTGCTGGCGCGCGGCGCTGACGGGCGGGCGGGTGAGGGATGCCGCGGCCACCGCCGCGTTGTCGATGACGCGGTTGATGATCATGTCGACGACGTCGGGTTCGACCGCGACGGGATCGGCGGCGACCTCGGCGATGTGCCAGGCGAGCTGACCCTCGCGCGCGAGGTTCTCGTCGCTGCGGTGGACTCGGAGGTGGTGGATGACGGGCATGTCGGGCCTTTCAGGTCGCTGAGCTTGTCGAAGCCCCGAGGGATCGAAGGATGTTGGTGAGCGCGTTGTGCAGGTGCACGTGCGTGGCGTGGGCGGCGAGATCGGCGTCGCGGGCCGCGATGGCCGACGCGATCAGGCGGTGCTCGGCGACGGATGCCGCGAGCCGATCGGGATTGTCGCGGGCGAGGCGCCGCACGCGCACGAGGTGCGTGCGGACGGTGCGCAGGGCCGCGGTGAGGTAGCCGTTCGCGACGGCGGCGTCGAGAGTCTCGTCGAACCGCGCGATGAGTCCGTAGTAGTCGTCCGGGCCGTCGCCGTCGCCCGGCCCGTTGGGGTCGACCTCGCCGAACGCGCGCGCGAGCGCGGCGAACGCCTCGGCGTCGCCTCGCTCGGCGGCCAGGCGCGCCGCGGACTCCTCCAGAGCCCGGCGCACCTCGAAGATCTCGCGGATGTCGTCGGCGTCGATCGCGGTCACCACCGTCACGCGCGGCGACTGCTGAGCGACGAGCCCGTCGGCGGCGAGACGCCCGAGCGCCTCGCGCAGGGGAGTGCGGCTGACCCCCAGCCGTGCCGCCTGCTCGACCTCACCGAGCACGGCGCCGGGGCGCAGGATGCCCGACTGGATCTCGTCGAGAAGGGTCGCGTACGCGCGGTCACTCGCCCGCATCCGCATCACCTCCTCGTCACGAGACTCGGTCAGTGTATACATAAAGCCCATCGATACGCCAATCGATCCGGGTCGTGCCGCGCAATGGTATACATAGCCCCACTGGGCCGTGAAGAGTATTCATGAATTTGTGAAATCGGTGTACGCTCGCCGGCATGACCACTGTCATCCGCACCAGCGGCCTCACCAAGCACTACGGCCGCGTCCACGCTCTCGACGGCCTCGATCTCACCGTCGAGGAGGGCAAGGTTCACGGCTTCCTCGGCCCCAACGGCGCCGGCAAGTCCACCACGATCCGCATCCTGCTGGGGCTCGCACGCAAGACCGGCGGCGAGGCATCCGTCTTCGGAGGCGATCCGTGGCGCGATGCCGTCACCCTCCATCGCCGTATCGCGTACGTCCCCGGGGATGTCAGTGTCTGGCCGAACCTGTCAGGCGGCGAGGCGATCGATCTCATGGCGCGCTTGCGCGGAGCATCGCGACGCGACCCCGCCTACCGTGCCGAGCGCGAACGGCTCATCGAGGCGTTCCAGTTCGATCCCCGTAAGAAGGGCCGCGCCTACTCCAAGGGCAACCGGCAGAAGGTCGCCCTCATCGCCGCGTTCTCGGTGCCGGCCGACCTGTACATCCTCGACGAGCCGACGAGCGGCCTCGACCCGCTGATGGACGTCATGTTCCGCCGCGAGATCATGCGCGTCCGCGCAGGGGGCGCGACCGTCCTGCTCTCGAGCCACATCATGTCGGAGGTCGAGCAGCTGTGCGATCGCGTGTCGATCATCCGCGCCGGCCGCATCGTCGAATCGGGAACCCTCGCCGATCTCCGCCACCTCACGCGCACCGAGGTGTCGTTCGAGGGGACGGATGTCTCGGTCGCGGCCGGTCTCACGAGTGCCCACGACGTGTCGGCCGAGGACGGGCGCGTGCGGTTCACCGTCGACAGCGAGGCGATCTCGACGGTCCTCCCCGAGCTCGGCCACCGCGCCGTCGCCGGCTTGCGCATCGCCCCGCCGTCGCTCGAGGAGCTGTTCCTCCGGCACTACGGCGACGAGCTCGGACGCGGCACGGAGTCGACGGACGCTCCGGCGGCACCCGCGGCGGCAGGGCGATGAACCGGCTCGGCGTCCTCGTCGGTCAGCGTGCGCGCCGGGACTGGCGGCAGCTGACGCTGTGGATCCTGGGCACCGCCGCGCTGGCCTATCTCTCCTACGTCGGCGTCGGAGAGTCCTTCGGCACGGCGCAGGAACGTCAGGCGCTCATCGCGACGGCTCTGGCCAATCCGGTCATCCTGCTCTTCCGCGGGCTGCCGTCGGGCACCGGCCAGAGCGAGTTGATGGTCTTCCTCATCCTCCCGTGGCTGGCGATGCTCGCGGCGTTCATGAGCTCGTTCCTCGCGGTGCGCCACACCCGCGGCGAGGAGGAACCCGGCCGCGCCGAACTGGTCTCGGCGACGCCGGCCGGACGCGCCGCACCGATCGTGGCGACCATCGTGCACGGCGTGCTCGCCAACGTGATCCTGGCCGCACTCGTCGCCGTCGCGTTCCTGATGACGGGAAACGACGTCGAGGGCTCGCTGCTCGTGGGCGTCGCCGCAGGATCGATCGGCATCGCATTCGTCGGAGTGGGACTCTTCGCCGCGCAGCTCATGCGCACGTCGCGCGGCGCCAACTCGCTGTCGGTGTGGACCCTGCTGGTGTCGTTCGTGATCTGCGGCATCGGCAACGCCGTCGGCACGCCGAACGACGCCCTCACGCGGATGGAGAGCTCGTGGCTGACCTGGCTCTCGCCGTTCGGCTGGGCCGAGAACACCCGCGCCTTCGACGAGAACGCGTGGTGGCCGGCCGTGCTGTGTCTCGCGCTCGGGCTGGTGCTCGCAGGAGTCTCGGTCGCCTTGACGACCGCGCGCGATCTCGGCGGCAGCTTCATCGCCGAGCGAGCCGGACGCGTGACCGCGCCGGCGAGCCTCTCCACGCCGGCAGGGCTCGTGTGGCGCCTGACCCGGGGCAGCATCGCCGGCTGGGCCGTGGGAGGACTGCTCGTCGGGATGCTGTCGACCACGCTCGCCGGGGTGGTCGAGGAGATCAGTGCCGACAACCCCGCGATCGAGCAGATCCTCGCTCAGATCTCAGGCTCGGGCGACCTCCAGCAGGCCACGATCACCACCTTCTACACGATGCTCGGAATCCTCGCCGCCTGCTGCGCGGTGCAGATCGTCTGCCGCGCGCGTCAGGAGGAGGTCCACGGCACGGCCGAGGTCGTGCTGGCGGGTGTCGTCGGCCGCGTCCGCTGGCTGTCGGGCTACCTCCTCCTCGCGCTGGCAGGGCTGGTGGCCGTGATCGTCGCAGGAGCCGCGGGTTCTCTGGTCGGGCTGGCCTCACAGGGCGAGGACGAGCTGCTGATGCGGACGGTGCTCATCACCGGCGCCGGGCAGGTGGCGGCGGCATCCGTCTTCCTCGCGCTCACGGCGCTCGCATTCGTGCTCGCACCGCGACTGACCATCCCGCTCGGATGGACGCTGGTCATCCTCGGCATGGTCCTCGGGATGTTCGGCCCGATCTTCGGGTTCCCCGAGTGGCTCACCCAGCTGTCGCCGATGGCGTCGGCGCCGGTCATGCAGGGCGATGACGTCGATCCGCAGGGCCTGGTCTGGCTGGTGCTCGCGGTCGGCATCGGCGTCGGGGCGGCCCTCGCCCTGATGCGACGACGAGAGGTCACCGCGGGCGGATAGATTCGAACAGTGGGGGGCGACGTGGATCATCCGGGAATCGAGGCGGCCGAGCAGGCGGCGGCGATGCTCACGGCTGCCGGCATGGCGCGCATGCCCGCGCGCGTCATGATGGCCCTGGTCGGCTCGCCGGACGACGGGTACACGGCCGCTGAGCTCGCCGAGCGGCTGGGGGTCTCGCCCGCGGCGGTGTCGGGGGCGGTGCGTTACCTCATCTCGATGCGGCTGATCCAACGGCTCTCGCGGCCCGGGGACCGCCGCGACCGATACGACCTCACCGACGACGCCTGGGACGGCATGATCACCGCGAACGCCCCGCTGTACGCCGCACTCGCGATGCAGCTGGACCGCATCGCGGACGAGAACACGGATGCCCCGGCCTCGGTCGCTCGTGCGCGTGACGTCGCAGACTTCCTGCGGTACCTGAGCGAGCGGGTGCCGGAGATCGCGGCCGAGTGGCGCGCCGGGCGCGGGTAGCCTCGTCAGGTGACCGACGCACTTCCGTACATCGTGGCCACCGACGGCGCCTGCAAGGGCAACCCCGGACCGACGGGATGGGCGTGGGTCGGCGAGGACGGCCACTGGGCCGCCGGCTCGATCCCGGTCGGCACGAACAACATCGGCGAGCTCACCGGGCTGTTGAAGGCCATCGAGGATCACGCCGATGTCGCACACCTCGTGGTCCAGGCGGACTCGCGGTACGCGATCGACACCTACGAGAAGTGGATGGACGGGCACCGTCGCCGTGGCTGGAAGACCTCGACCGGGGCGCCCACGAAGAACGTCGACCTGCTCGAGCAGCTCATCGTGGCCCGCGACGCGCGCCGCGCGGCCGGCCTGCCCGACGTGGTGCTCGAGCACGTGCGCGGCCACTCCGGCCACGTCCTGAACGCGTGGGCCGACGAGCGCGCCGTGCGCGCCTCCGAGCACGCCGCCAAGGGCGTCGCGAGCGCGTGGTCGTCACTGGGTGCGCACGACAGGATCGACGTCTCGGAGCGCCCGAAGAACGGCCGCTGACCGGGGCCCCGCGTCAGTCGCCGCTTCAGGCCTCGGGCTCGCCGGTGGTGCCCTCGTAGAGGCCGATGACGTTTCCGTCGGGGTCGGCGATGACCGCCCACCAGCTCGTGGGAGAGATCTCGCTCTTCTCCATGAGCACCGTGGCCCCGGCGTCTCGTGCGGCCGCGACGACGTCGTCGATCGAGTCCACCTCGACGTACGAGCGCGGCTGCGAGAAGCCCTCTTCGCGCGGGGCGAGGCCGCCGCCAGAGATCTTGTTGGGCGCCTGCCACATCGGGTAGCCCTCGAAACCGGGCACCTCGGCGATCTCCCAGCCGAAGAGGCGGGAGTAGAAGGCCTTCGCCTGGTCGAAGTCGCTGACCGGGATGTCGATGTGCGTGATGTCACCGTGAGCCATCGTGGATCCTCTCGTGGGGTTCGACCCGTCCAGTGTGACCGGGGCTTCGGACAGTCACAAGAGTGGGCGTGTCAGCCTCCGGTCGCCTGCGACAGGTGCTCGCCGAGCTGGTCGATGGCCGGGCGCTGCCCCTTCACGAGCTTCTCGCGGGCTTCGGGCAGCGGCATCCATTCGACGCGGTCGACCTCCGGGAACGACGCCGTCCGCCCCGACCGGGGCGGCCACTCCAGCTCGAACTCGCCGAACTCGAGGTCGTCGAGCGGGAACCCGGTGCCGTCGGCGACGAACACCGTCACGCGCTTGCCCGACGAGTACGGGAACGTGCCGAGCTCGGCGAACGGCCCGTCGGGAGCGTCGACGCCCAGCTCCTCGCGGAACTCGCGCCGGGCCGCGTCGAGCGCGGACTCCTCCCCCTCGACGTACTCGCCCTTGGGGATCGACCACGCGCCGGCATCCTTGCTCGCCCAGTACGGCCCGCCCATGTGCGCGATGAGCACGCGGGGTTCGGGATCGAGTCGATAGAGCAGGATGCCGGCGCTGGTCGCGGACATGGCGGATCAGGCCGGGCGCGTCTTGGGCGAAACCGAGTAGGTCTCTTCGGGGTCGGTGGTCGCGACGGGTGCGAGCGCCGCCTCGATGGCAGCCATGGTGTCGGCGTCCAGCTTCACACCGGACGCCTTGACGGTGTCGTCCAGCTGCTCGGGCCGGGATGCCCCGACCAGGGCCGCCGCCACGTTCTTGTTCTGCAGCACCCACGCGATGGCCAGCTGCGCCAGCGTGAGGCCGGCCTGGTCGGCGATCGGCTTGAGGTTCTGGACCGCCTCGAGCACTTCGTCGCGCAGGAAGCGCGAGATGAAGTTGGCGCCGCTCTTCTCATCGGTCGCGCGCGACCCCGCCGGAGCGGGCTGGCCGGGCAGGTACTTGCCCGAGAGCACGCCCTGCGCCATGGGCGACCACACGATCTGCGAGATCCCCAGCTCCTCCGACGCCGGAACGACCTTGCCCTCGATCACGCGCCACAGCGCGGAGTACTGCGGCTGATTGGAGATGAGCTGGATGCCGTAGCTCTTGGCGAGCGCGTGCCCCTCGCGCAGCTGCTCGGCGGTCCATTCCGACACGCCGATGTACAGCGCCTTGCCCTGGCGCACGACGTCGGCGAACGCCTGCATCGTCTCTTCGAGAGGCGTCTCGTAGTCGAAGCGGTGCGCCTGGTAGAGCTCGACGTAGTCGGTGCCCAGTCGTCGCAGCGAACCGTTGATGGACTCGAGGATGTGCTTGCGGCTGAGCCCGGTGTCGTTCGGGCCCTTCGGGCCGGTGGGCCAGTAGACCTTCGTGAAGATCTCGAGCGATTCACGCCGCTGCCCCTTGAGGGCCTCGCCGAGCACGGACTCTGCAGCCGTGTTCGCGTACACGTCTGCGGTGTCGAACGAGGTGATGCCGAGGTCGAGGGCGCGATGCACCGTCTTGACGGCGGCGTCGTTCTCGACCTGCGAGCCGTGGGTCACCCAGTTGCCGTACGTGATCTCTGAGACCTTGAGTCCGCTGTTGCCGAGGTACCGATATTCGACCATTCGAGAGTCGTTCCTTCCGGAGTGGGTGGGGTTCTCACCCTAGGCATCCCGGCCCCCATAAGTCCAACAACTGCGAACCATGCGATTCAGAAGTACTGTGTATGAATGGATCTGCGCCAGATGGAGTACTTCGTCGCCCTCGCCGACGAGCAGCAGTTCACGCGCGCCGCGTCGATCTGCGGGGTCACGCAGTCCGGCCTCTCAGCGGCGATCCGCGGACTCGAAGAGGAGCTGGGCACGAGCCTGTTCTCGCGCACCACCCGGCGCGTCGTGCCGACCGACGCGGGTCTCGCGCTGCTGCCGCACGCTCGCGGCATGCTCGCACAGTCCGCCGCGGGACGGGATGCCGTCGTGCGGGCGACGCATCAGCTGTCGGGCAGCCTGCGGGTCGGCGCCGAGCAGTGCCTCGGCTTCGTCGATGTGCCGCCACTGCTCGAGCGCTTTCACCGCCGGCATCCGCTCGTCGACATCCACTTCACGCAGGCCGGATCCCACGAGCTGACGGCGCAGGTCCGCAGCGGCGAGCTCGATGTGGCGTTCGTCGCGACGACCGAGCACGTCTCGACGGTGCGTGCCACTGAGCTGGGCCGGCGTCCCCTCGTGCTGCTCACACCGCCCGACGATGCCCTGGCGGGGTCGGGCCGGGTCGCGTGGTCGCAGCTGAAGGACCGCGAGTTCGTCGACTTCCGCCCGGCGTGGGGCGTGCGGTCGCTCAACGATGCCGCGTTCGCGTCGCACGGCGTGCGCCGGAGGGTGCGCTGCACGGTCGATGACGTGCACACGCTCCTCGACCTCGTCCACCGCGGTCTGGGGATCGCGCTCGTTCCGGAACACGTGGCATCCAAGCCGCACGCCGAGGGATTGGTCCGAGTGTCCCTTCCGCAGGATTCCACGCCGCAGTGGGTCGTCTCGGCGATCGTGGCGCCGACGGCCGACCCGTCAGCCGGGCGCCTGCTCGACATCCTCGCCCTGGATCGGGAATCCAGCGACGCCGATCTCCTGCCGGAGGCTGCGCTGAGCTGACGGCGCGGCCACGAGCGCCACGAGGCCGTCGCCCGCCTGATGATCCTCTCGTCCCGCGCCGGAGGGCGCGGGACGAGAGGATGCCGCGTCACGAGACGGTCGCGGCCTCATCCTCGGCGGCGCCGTCGACGGACTGCCCTGCCGCGTCGCCGGCGGGCTCCTCGACGATCGCGCCGAACTGCTCGTCGAGATCGGTCGCGGCCTGCTGGAACTGCGAGTTGTACAGCCGGAAGTACGCGCCCTTCGCCTCGATGAGCTCGTCGTGCGTGCCCTTCTCCACGATCCCGCCGTTCTCCATCACGAGGATGAGGTCGGCATCGCGGATCGTCGAGAGTCTGTGCGCGATCACGAACGACGTGCGGCCCTTACGGAGCGCCGCCATCGCGTGCTGCACGAGCAGCTCGGTGCGCGTGTCGACCGAACTGGTCGCCTCGTCGAGGATGAGCACCGAGGGCTGCGCCACGAACGCGCGGGCGATCGTGATCAGCTGCTTCTCACCGGCCGAGATGTTCGACGCGTCCTCGTCGAGGAGGGTGTCGTACCCGTCGGGCAGCGAGTGCACGAACCGGTCGACGTACGTCGCACGGGCGGCCGCCAGGATCTCGTCGTCGGTCGCGTCGGCTCGGCCGTAGCGGATGTTCTCGCGGATCGAGCCGGCGAACAGCCACGGGTCCTGCAGGACCATGCCGGTCTTGGCGCGGATGTCTCGGCGCGTGAGCTCGGCGATGTCCTGTCCGTTGAGCAGGATGCGGCCGCCGTCGAGCTCGTAGAAGCGCATGATGAGGTTCACCAGCGTCGTCTTGCCCGCTCCTGTCGGCCCCACGATCGCGACCGTCTGACCCGGCTCGACCCGGAACGACAGATCGTGGATCAGCGGGCGGTCGGGCGAGTACGAGAACGCGACGTCCTGGAACTCGATGGTGCCGTCGCCGTCCACCGGCGCCGGCGCGTCTACGGCGTCGGGCTCCTGCTCGTCGACGTCGAGCAGCTGGAACACCCGCTCCGCCGACGCCGTGCCGGACTGCACGACCGCGGCCATGCCGCCGAGCTGCGCGAGCGGCTGGGTGAACTGCTGCGAGTACTGGATGAACGCCTGCACGTCGCCGAGGCGCAGCTGGCCGCCCGCGACCATGAGCGCACCGAAGACCGCGATGCCGACATACGTCAGGTTGCCGATGAACATCATCGCGGGCTGCATGATGTTCGCCAGGAACTGCGCCTTGAACGATGCCTGGAAGAGCTCCTCGTTCTCGACGCGGAACGCCTCTCGCGCGCTCTTCTCGCGACCGTAGACCTTGACGAGCGCGTGACCCGAGAAGGACTCCTCGACGCGGGCGTTCAGGCGGCCGACCTTGCGCCACTGCGTGCCGAAGGCCTTCTGGGAACGAGGGCCGATCACGCCGAACAGCACTCCCATGAGTGGGAAGCTCACCAGCACCACGAGCGTCAGCTGCCACGAGATCGACAGCATCATGATGAGCACGCCGATCACCGTGAGCACGCTCGTGAGCGCCTGCGACAGCGACTGCTGCATCATCTGCGTGATGTTGTCGATGTCGTTGGTGACGCGCGAGATGAGCTCGCCGCGCTGGACGCGGTCGAAGTAGCTCAGCGGCAGGCGGTGGATCTTCGCCTCGACCTGCTCGCGCATGCGCCACATCACACGGACCATGACGACGTTCATGACGTAGCCCTGGATCCACATCAGCAGCGAGGATGCGAAGTACAGCGCGAGCACGAACAGGAGCACGCGGCTGAGCGCCATGAAGTCGACGCCCGCGCCGGGCACGAAGTTCTGCATCGCCGACACGATGTTGGCGAGATCCTGCTGGCCCGCGTCGACGAGGCCCTGGACGACCTGCTCCTTGGTCGCCCCGGCGGGCGCCATCGACGAGACGACGCCTTCGAACAGGATGTTCGTCGCCTCACCGAGCACCTTCGGCGCGGCGACGGTGAGCACGACGCCGATCGAGCCCAGGAGCGTCACGAAGATGAGGGCGAAGGCGTGCGGCTTGAGCAGTCCGAGCAGTCGCCGGAACGACGTCCCGAAGTTCGCGGCCTTGCCGGGGGCGACGCCACCGCTCCAGTCGTCGGCCGCGAGACGGGCCTGCTCGGCCATCTCGAGTTCGAGCTTCTCTTCGGGGCTGAGCTCGGCCACCGCGGCTTCCAGCGTCGCGGCGGGCTTGCGTGCGCCACGCGCTGCGCGGCGGTTCGTCTTCTTCTCGTCGCTCATCGGGCGACCTCCGCTCCGAGCTGGGATTCGACGATCTCGCGATAGGTCTGGCTCGTCTCGAGCAGCTGCTCATGAGTGCCGAGGCCCACGACGCCGCCGTCGTCGAGCACGATGATGCGATCGGCGTCGGTGATCGTCGAGACGCGCTGCGCGACCACGATCTTCGTCACCTCCGGCAGCTCGCGCCACAGCGCCTGCCGGAGTCTCGCGTCGGTGGTCAGGTCGAGGGCCGAGAACGAGTCGTCGAACACGAGGACCCGGGGGTTGTGCACGATGGCCCGCGCGATCGCGAGGCGCTGGCGCTGGCCGCCCGAGACGTTGGCGCCGCCCTGCGCGATGCGCGCGTCGAGGCCGCCTTCCATCTGCGCCACGAAGTCCCGCGCCTGGGCGATCCCGAGCGCGTGCCAGAGCTCGGCATCCGTCGCCTCCTCGCGACCGAACCGCAGGTTCGAGGCGACCGTGCCGGAGAACAGGAACGGCCGCTGCGGGACGAGGCCGATCGAGCGCCACAGCGCGTCGAGGTCGGCCTTGCGCACGTCGACGCCGCCGACGAGCACCGCGCCGTCGGTCACGTCGAACAGGCGCGGGATGAGCGAGACCAGGGTCGTCTTGCCGGCGCCGGTCGATCCCACGACCGCCACCGTCTCACCGGGGGCGGCGCGGAAGGTGATGCCGGAGAGGATCGGCTGCTCGGCCCCGGGGTAGGTGAAGGTCACGTCGCGGAACTCGACGGCGCCGGGCTCGGGGAAGTCGGACCGGGCGTCGGCCGGACGGGAGAGCGTCGAGCGGGTGTCGAGCACCTCGCCGATGCGCTCGGCCGACACCGCGGCGCGCGGGATCATCATCGTCATGAAGCTCGCCATCATGACCCCCGACAGGATGATCATGACGTACTGCATGAAGGCGAAGAGCGTGCCGATCTGGATGTCGCCGGCATCCACCTGGATGCCGCCGAACCAGATCACCCCCACGACCGTGACGTTGAGGATCAGCATGACGGCGGGGAAGAGCACGACGAAGAGCGAGCCCACCTTGCGGCCGACCACCATGATGTCGGTGTTGGCCTCGTCGAAGCGGCGCTCCTCGATCGGCTCTCGCACGAACGCGCGGATGACGCGGATGCCGGTGAGCTGCTCGCGCATCACCCGGTTCACGCCGTCGAGCTTGACCTGGAAGGCGCGGAAGAGCGGCACCATGCGGCCGATGATGAGCCCCGCCACGAGGAGCAGCACCGGCACCGCGACGGCGATGATCCACGACAGGCTGGGGCCTTGGGCGACCGCGAGGATGATGCCGCCGATCGCGAGCAGCGGCGCCGACACCAGGAACGTGGCCGACATCATCGCGAGCATCTGCACCTGCTGCACGTCGTTGGTGTTTCGCGTGATGAGCGACCCGGCGCCGAAGCCGGTGACCTCGCGCTCGGAGAAGCCCGACACGCGCTCGAAGATGTCGTCGCGCATGTCGCGCCCGGCGCGCATCGCGGCGCGTGCGGCGAACCACGTGGCGATGATCGCGGCGACGATCTGGCCCAGCGACACCGCGAGCATGAGCAGGCCGGTGTTCAGGATGTACTCGGTGTCGCCCTGGACGAGGCCGTTGTTGATGATGTCGGCGTTGAGGTTGGGCAGGAAGAGCATGGCCAGCGCCGACGCGAACTGGAACACCAGCACGCCGAGCAGGAGCCACGCGGACGGTCGCAGATATCGGACGAGGAGTTTGGCGAGCACAGGGATCTCCATGGCGCGAGAAAGCGCACGAAAGCGCGAGGGATTGTGGAGAAGACACTCCCACGGACCGCCGACATCCGTCAGGCCGGTTCGCGGAGGGCGAAAGGCGGCCATCGGACCCGGACCCGGCGACCGCTCAGCACTCTAACACGATATATCGCGTATTGGGAAGCCACGGATGCCGCGGCTCGAGGCATCCGTCGCCGTCAGGCCTCGAGCGGGGTGACGGCGGCGACCGCCTGGTCGTCCTCGGTCGCGACGAGCTGACCGCACGCGCCGTCGATCTCTTTGCCGCGCGTGTCGCGCAGGGTCGTCGGGATGCCGGCCTCGTTGAGACGGCGGACGAACTCGTTCTGCACCGGCACGTCGGACGCCGTCCAGATCGAGCCCGGCGTCGGGTTGAGCGGGATCGGATTGACGTGCACCCAGCCGCGCCCGCGCGCATTGAGCTTCTCGGCGAGGAGGTCGGCGCGCCACGCGTGGTCGTTCATGTCCTTGATGAGCGCGTACTCGATCGAGACGCGGCGGCCCGTCCTGTCGAAGTAGGCGCGCGCGGCGTCGAGGGCCTCGTCGACCTTCCAGCGCGAATTCACCGGGATGAGCTCGTCGCGCAGCTTGTCGTCGGGCGCGTGCAGCGAGAGGGCGAAGGTGACCGGGATGTCCTCGTTCGCGAGCTTTGTGATCGCGGGCACCAGACCGACGGTCGAGACGGTGATGCCGCGGGCGCTCATGCCGAGACCGTGGTCCTTGTCGGTCATGACGCGGACGGCCTGCATCACTCGGGAGTAGTTGGCCAGCGGCTCGCCCATGCCCATGAACACGATGTTCGAGACCCGCTCGGGCCTCTGGCCCGGTCCCTGAGCCCGTCGAAGGGTCTTGCCGCCGAGGCCGCCGTCGGCGATGAGGCGGTTCGCGCGGACGATCTGCTCGATGATCTCGGCCGCCGACATGTTCCGTGTGAGCCCCGCCTGACCCGTCGCGCAGAACGGGCAGTTCATGCCGCAGCCGGCCTGGGACGACACGCACAGCGTGATGCGGCCCGGGTAGCGCATCAGCACCGACTCGACGAGAGCGCCGTCGTGCAGCTTCCACAGGAACTTGATCGTGTCGCCGCGGTCGGTCTCGAGGCGGCGCACCTCGGTCAGCAACGGCGGCAGCATGCCGTGCACGAACTCCTCACGACCGGCAGCCGGGAGGTCGGTCATGTCGGCGGGGTCGTGCGTCCAGTGCTGGAAGTAGTGCTTCTCGAGCTGCTTGGCGCGGAACCCCGGCAGGCCGAGCTCCTTGACCTTCTCGACGCGCTGCTCGGGAGTGAGGTCGGCGAGGTGCACCGGCGGCTTGCCGCGCTTGGGGCTGGCGAACTGGAGGAGCGGCCGGCCCTCGGCATCCTTCTTCTGCGTCCACCCCTCGGTCGCCGGCCGCACCTGCTTGGGCTTGGTCGCACGCACGGGAGAAGAGGACTCGGTCATGCGATCCAGGGTAGGCGACGCGCCTGGACGGATGCCGATGCCGGGCCGCCCGTCAAGCCCGGGCGCGCGATCGGGACGGCCACTAGCGTGGCGGCGTGGAAGAGCTGACCGTACGACCCATCCGCTCCGAGGACGCCGGCGAGGTGCTCACGCTGCAGCGTGCCGCGTTCGTGCAGGAGGCCCTCATCTACGGCACGCCCGAGATGCCGCCGCTGACGCAGACGCTCGACGAGCTCGAGGCGGAACTGCACGAGAACCTCGGCTGCGTCGCGCTGACAGGAGCACGGATCGTGGGCGCGGTCCGCGCCCGCCGCGACGGCGATCTGCTGCTGGTCGGGCGCCTCGCGATCGCCCCCGACCAGCAGGGCCGCGGCATCGGCACGACGCTGCTGGCGGCCGTCGAGGAGCGCGGCCGAGCCGCGGGGGCCACCGAGGCGGAACTGTTCACGGGCTCGCTCAGCGAGGCGAACCTGCGCCTGTACGAGCGCGAGGGCTATGCCGAGACGCAGCGGGTGCCCGGCGACGACGGCATCGAGCAGGTCTTCCTGCGCAAGCGGCTGGACGCGTGACCCCGGCTATCGTGGCGTTCGTGGTCCCTCCTGAGAACCTGCTCGCCTTCACGCTCGCCGCGCTCGTGCTGATCGTGATCCCGGGCCCGAGCGTGCTGTTCACGATCGGGCGCGCCCTCGCACTCGGCCGCATGGGCGGACTGCTCAGCGTGCTCGGCAACGCGCTGGGCCTTCTGCCGGTGATCGCCCTCGTCGCCCTCGGCGTCGGCGGGATCGTCGCTCAGTCGGTCGTGCTGTTCACGATCCTCAAGATCGCCGGCGCGCTGTACCTCATGTACCTCGGCGTCCAGGCGATCCGGCATCGCGGCCGCGCCGCGGCGCAGGCGAACGGCGGCGCGCTGCCACGCTCCGCCTGGCGTCAGCTCGGCGAGGGGTTCGTCGTGGGCGTCACGAACCCCAAGACGATCGCGTTCTTCGTCGCGGTCCTGCCCCAGTTCGTCGACCTCTCGAACGGCTCGGTCCCGCTGCAGATGATCGAGCTCGGACTCGTGTTCTTCGTGATCGCGCTGATCTCGGACGGCATCTGGGCGCTGGTCGCGGCATCCGCCCGCACCTGGTTCGGCCGCTCTCCGAAACGGATCGCCACGCTCTCGGCCACCGGCGGCGGGCTGATGATCGGCCTCGGCGGGATCCTCCTGTTCACCGGGAACGAGCACTGATGACGACGGTCCCCACGCCCCCTCTCGGCGCCGCTGGCGCGTCGTCGGGAGCCTCCGGGCGCGTGGGCCCAGCCCCGGCCCGAGGCCGCGACGGTCGCCGCCGCATCGTCTTCCTCGACGTCGACGGCACGATCGTCGAGCACGGCTCCCGCGTCGCGCCGTCGACCGCGCCGGCGATCCGCGCGGCGCGCGCCGCGGGACACCTCGTGTACCTCAGCACCGGGCGCGCGGCGTCCGACATCCACCCGCGCGTGGCCGAGATCGGGTTCGACGGCGCCATCACGAACTCGGGTGCGCTGGTGACCTCGGGCGAGGACGTCGTGGTCGATCGGCCGCTCACCCCGGCCCAGACGGACCGCTTGCTGACCGTGCTGCGCGGGCGCGGCATCCGGTATTTCCTGCAGAGCCACGACGGGGTCTACGCCAGCGACGACATGGCCGAGCTCATGGCGTCGCACGCGCAGGCGCTGCGCGATCGCGCCGGCGGCGGCGTGCGGCCCGAGGACTCGATCGCGGGGCTCGCAGGACGCGAGTTCCCGCGCACCGACGAAGCCGACCTCTCGCGCATCGCGAAGGCCGTGTTCGTCAGCGATCGCGCCGACGGCCTCGACGTGCTGCGCGCCGACCTCGGCGACGAGTTCCTCGTGGTGCCGGGGAGCATCCCGCTGCCCGGCGGATCGAACGGCGAGATCAGCGAGCGCGACACCACGAAGGGCTCGGCCATCGAGCTGCTGCTCGCGCACCTCGGCCTCGACGCCGCCGACGCCGTCGCCGTGGGCGACAGCTGGAACGACGTCGAGATGTTCCAGGTGTGCGGGGTGTCGGTCGCGATGGGCAACGCCCACGCCGAGCTGAAGGAGCTCGCGGACCTCACCACGACGGACGTGCTCGACGACGGCGTCGCGAACGCCTTGCGGCGCCTCGGCCTGATCTGACGCAGCGCGGCGCTGCACCGTACTGCGCTGCGCTACAACGCGGCCGCCTCGGCGCCGAGGTTCACGAGGTTGCCGTCGGGGTCGCGCACCTGAGCGATGCGCTCCCCCCACGGCATGTCGGCCGGCGCCTGCTCGATGCGGCCTCCCGCCTCGGTCCACGCGGCGAACGCCTCGTCGACGTCGTCGACGTAGATCCACAGCGCGATGCGATCGCCCACCGACGGCGGCAGGGCGCCGGGATCACGGCCGATGCCGAGAGACACCTCGCCGATCTGCAGCGACACGTAGTCGTCGTCCTCGCCGTCGCCGAAGTGGTAGCCCACCTCCGCGCCGAGCGCGGCCCGGTAGAACCGCACGAGCCCCGGAAGGTCGCGCGAGAGCAGGATCGGGAACAGGCTCCGTACCGCCACGGGCCTCACCCTACGCCGATTCCATCCGGGTCTCGATACTCGCGTTCCCCGCTGCCCGACCTTGAGTCGAGCCGCGTCTCAACCCAAGAAGATGTCGGGGAACAGCGCCGAATCAGGGGTTCCCGGCACCGCGGCGTAGCCGGAGAAGTCGGTGATGCCGGCATCCGTCAGCACGTCCTCGACGATGAGCGTCTGCCCGGTGTGCTCGCGCGCGGGCTTGGTGACGATCTCGTACGCGGCGTCGGCGTAGATCTCGGGCGTACGGCTGACCTTCATCATGCGGTCGCCGCCGAGGGCGAACTGCACCGCGGCCGTCGCGATCGTCGTGCGCGGCCACAGCGTGTTGGCTGCGATGCCGTCCTGGGCGAACTCCGCGGCGAGGCCCAGCGTCGCCATCGTCATGCCGTACTTGGCCAGCGTGTACCCGGTGTGCGCGCCGAGCCACTTCGGCGACAGGTTGAGGGGCGGCGAGAGCGAGAGGATGTGCGGGTTCGCGGCATCCTTCAGGATCGGGACCGCCGCCCGCGACAGCATGAAGGTGCCGCGCACGTTGACGTCTTGCATGAGGTCGTACTTCTTCGCCTCGAGGTCGAGCGAACGCGACAGGTCGATGACCGAGGCGTTGTTGACGACGATGTCGATGCCGCCGAACTCGCCCTGGGTCTTGAGCACGGCCTCGGTCACGTCGTCGTCGTTGCGCACGTCGCCGACGATCGGCAGGGCCTGGCCGCCCGCCGCGCGGATCTGCTCTGCCGCGGAGTGCACCGTGCCCTCGAGCTTCGGGTGCGGGGTGTCGGTCTTGGCCAGCAGCGCGACGTTGGCGCCGTCGCGGGCCGCGCGCAGCGCGATCGCGAGGCCGATGCCGCGGCTGCCGCCCGACATCAGGATCGTCTTGCCGGCGAGGGACTTGTCGCTCATCTCGGGTCCTTTCGGTCGTCCGGCGTCAGGAGCGGGACGTGGCTGATGGTTTCGGTACGGCGCTGGCGCGCCTACTCGACCCGGCGGCGGCCCTGCGCGAACGCCGCGACGCGGGCGCGGGATTCCGCGGTCTCGAACCGGGCGCCGATCGAGGCGGCCTCGTCGTCGAGGTTCTCGGCGAACGACCGCCCGGCACCGGTGCGGACGAGGCGCTTGGCCTGTCCGAACGCGGCGGTGGCGTTGTCGAGCCAGAACCGGGCCACCTCGTCGGCACGCGACGCGACGACGGCGGCGGGCACCACCTCGGTCACCAGGCCCCAGTCGAGGGCGGTCGCGGCGTCGATCGTGAGATCCTGCAGCAGCAGCTGCAGCGCGCGGCGCTGCCCGATCGCCGCGGGCAGCAGCGTCGGGACGCCGAGGTCGGGGGTGAGGGCGATGTTCGCGTACTTGCTCACGAACTTCGCCTGCTCCGACGCGACGATGTAGTCGGCGGTGAGCATCAGGCCGAGCCCGCCGCCGGCGACCGCACCCTGCACCGCCGCGACGATGGGCTTGTCGGACTCGACGAACGTGCGGATGCCGTCGTGGATCGTCTGCGCCGCCGCGGTGACGTCGGCACCGGACGCGCCGGAGGCCGCCATCTCGACCACGTCGCCCCCGGCGCAGAACGCCGGGCCCGAGGCATCCAGGATCACGGCTCCGACGGAGTCGTCCGAGGTGACCTCGTGCGCGACGTCGCGCCAGCGCCGTCCCATCTCGAAGCCCATCGCGTTCAGCGACGCGGGACGGTTGAAGGTCACGCGCGCGAGTGCGCCGTCGCGGGTGACGAGGATCGAGTCGGTCATCGCTCTCCTTACTTCGGCGCCATGCGGATGGCGCCGTCCAGGCGGATGGTCTCGCCGTTGAGATAGCCGTTGTCGACGATCGACATGACGAGGGCGGCGTACTCGTCGGGCCGGCCGAGGCGCTGCGGGTGCGGCACCTGCTGCCCGAGCGAGTCTTGCGCGGCCTGCGGCAGCCCCTTGAGCATGGGGGTCTCCATGATGCCCGGGGCGATCGTGCACACGCGGATGCCGTAGCGCGCCAGCTCCCGCGCGATCGGCAGCGTCATGGCGTGCACGCCGCCCTTCGACGCCGAGTACGCGGGCTGGCCGATCTGCCCGTCGAACGCCGCGACGCTCGCCGTGCTGACGATGACACCGCGGTCGCCCTCGGAGTCGGCGTCGGTGCGCGCCATGACCGCGGATGCCTGCGCGATGACGTTGTAGGTGCCGACGAGGTTGATGCGGATGATCCGCTCGAAGTCGGCGAGCGGCGTCGGCACGCCCTCGCGATCGAGCACCTTGGCCGGCGGCGCGATGCCCGCGCAGTTCACCACGACACGAAGAGGACCGGATGCCGCGGCCGCCGCGACGGCGTCGGCCACCTGCTCGGCCGACGTGACGTCGGCCGCGGCGAACGTGCCGCCGAGCTCGGCGGCGACCTCCGCGCCTGCCGAGCCGGGCAGGTCGACGATCGTGACGGCGGCCCCCGCGGCGGCCAGGCGCCGGGCGGTGGCGAGGCCGAGTCCGCTCGCGCCGCCGGTGACGAGGGCGGCAGCTCCCGTGAGATCCATGTGTTCTCCTTCGAAGACCGGACGTCGGCGAAACTCCGTATCAGCATACGCGGGACCGAGTCCCACGCGCGCCGTACTTTCGATCACCAGGCTAGCCGCGCCGCAGGGCGAGGTCACTCCGCGATCCGTCGCCGGGTCCGGCGTTCGCACGCCGGATGGCGGCACGTGGGCTCGGAAAGGGGTTGGATGAGGCCATGGAGCTGCGATTGAAGCGCGTGTACGACGACCCCGACCCCGGCGACGGGGTCCGGGTGCTCGTGGATCGGCTGTGGCCGCGCGGGCTCACGAAGGAGCGTGCGGCGCTCGACCTGTGGGCGAAAGAGGTCGCACCCTCGACCGGCTTGCGCAAGGCCTTCCACCACGGCGACATGCCGTGGGACGAGTTCGCCGAGGCCTACCGCGCCGAGCTCGACGGCCCTGCCCACGCGGAGCTCGAGGCGCTGCGCGGTGAACTGGCGCGGCATCCGGTCGCCACGCTCCTGTACGGCGCGCACGACGGGCTTCAGAACCACGCGGTCGTGCTGCGCGACGCCCTCGGCGGCTGACCGGGTCAGTCCTCGGGGACCGAGATATCGATCTCGCCGCCCCACTCCAGGAACGTGTTGCTCGTGGTGACCGAGATGCCTGCCATGCTGCCCGTGCCGACGAAGTAGGCGCCGAGGTGATCAGGGCGCAGCCACAGCTGCACGTCGCTGAGCGAGACTCCGAGGACCGTCGTCGGGGTGTCGGGGGTCAGCAGCCACGCCGCGTTCGCCGCGGCGTCGTCGACCGGGAGCGGCTCCTCGCCGACCACGGTCCACGTCGGTGAGCTCGCGATGCCGGCGGAAAGCACGCGCGGGTCGGAGAAGACCCGGGTGAGCTCGACGATCCCCGTCGCCATCACGACTGCGGGATCGGTCGATGAGGCGTCCGCCTGGATCCACCCGGCATCCGGAAGCCGCACCCAGCCGGTGTCGCCTTTGATGACGACCTCCTGCTCGCCGTCGTCGACGCTCATCGCGAAGTCCGGAGTCCAGCTGAACTCGACGACCGACGAGGTGCCGTCGCTGGAATCGACGCGATGCCTGCCGGTCTGCGCCGCCACCATCGCGGCGGCCATGCAATCGCCGAGCGCGACGCCGTCGATCGACTCGCCCTGCTCCAGCGGCACCTCGTCGCAGGCGGCGATGTGCGGGAGCGAGAAGCCGTCGGCCGGCTCTTCCGCCGGGGCATCGGTGGCTGTCGGGGTGCTGACGGGTTCTTCGATGGAGTCCGCGGACGTGCACCCGACGAGGGCTCCGGCGGCGACGAGCAGGATGGCGGACGCGGCGATGACGTGACGAGGGGCCATGCCTCCACGCTATTCCAGGGTTCCTCGGGCGCCGGCCCGCCACCCGCACCCGTACCCGTACCCGCACCCGCACCCGCACCCGCACCCGGCAGGATGGGTCCGTGTCGATTCCCCTCGAAGCGGTCGAGATCCCCCGGCAGGTGGTGCAGCTCGCGGCGGGAGCGACGCTCGAGCCGGTGTGGCGCAACGACTACGGCGGCGTGACGTTCCGCACCGACGACGGCCGGTACATCAAGCACGGTCCGCACAACGCCGAGACGTCGTTCGAGGGCGAGGTGGCGCGGCTGGCCTGGGCCGCGCCGTATGCCCGGGTGCCGACGGTGATCGAGGTGGGCGGCGACGCGACGCACGAGTGGATCGTCACCGCCGCGCTCGCCGGGCGGTCGGCCGTCGACCCGCGCTGGATCGCCGAGCCCGCCACGGCCGTCCGTGCGGTCGGCGGGGGACTGCGAGCCCTGCACGACGCGCTGCCCGTCGCCGACTGCCCGTTCGAGTGGAGCGTGCCCTCGCGCCTGGCGAATGCGTCGGCCCGCGGCATCCTGGTTCCCGACGCGCTGCGCGAGCCGCCGCCCATCGACCGGCTCGTCGTGTGCCACGCCGACGCGTGCTGTCCCAACACCCTGATCGGCGAGGACGGCCACTGGAGCGGCCACGTCGACCTCGGCGGGCTCGGCACCGGCGATCGCTGGGCCGACATCGCCGTGGCGTCGATGTCGACGACGTGGAACTATGGCGAGGGATGGGAGGACGCCCTCATCGAGGCGTACGGGGTCGATCCCGATCGCGAGCGCCTGTCGTACTACCGAGACCTCTGGAACGCGACATGACCACCATCACCGGCACCGTCACGAAGATCGACGGTCACCCGAACCTCGTGATCCTGCGGCGATTCCGCGCCTCCGCCGACGAGGTGTGGCGCGAGCTGACCGAGTCCGACCGCCTCGTCCGGTGGATCGGCCGCTGGGAGGGCGACCCGAAGACCGGGCGCGTCACGTTCTACATGACGGCGGAGGGGCAGGATGCCGAGCCCGAGGAGTACACGATCCTCGAGTGCGACCGCCCCCGCAGGTTCGCGGGCGACACGTCGCAGGGCGCGGGCTCGTGGCACCTGTGGTTCGAGCTGGCCGAGGACTCTCCGGGCGACACCGTCCTCACCTTCGGGCAGCGGCTGAACCCGGGCGAGGACGTCGGCTCGATCGGCCCCGGCTGGGAGTACTACCTCGACCGCCTCGTCGCGGCGCAGGCCGGCCTCGACGCCGACGACGTGCAGTGGGACGACTACTTCCCCGCGCTGCAGGCACCGTACGAGCAGCTGGTGGCGGCCGACTGAGCCCGACCGCGCCGCGTCACGAGCTCGGCCCGAGGATGAAGTTCCACGTGCCGAAGACGACGGATGCCGCGACCGCCGTGAGTGCGATCGCGAGTCCGATCGCCATAAGGGTCCACTCGCGCCCGCCGAACCGCGATTCGCGCGCCCACGTGCGGCGCACCGGCGCGCCGAAGCCGCGCGCCTCCATCGCCGTCGCGAGCTTCGCGCCGCGGCGGATCGAGAGCACCAGCAGCGCGAACGCCATCCCGAGGAACCGACGCAGACGGCCCCGGTCGGCGACGCCGCGCGCACGGCGTGCGAGCTCGAGCGCACGCCAGTCGTCGAGGAAGAGCCCCACCATCCGCAGTCCCGCGAGCGCGCCGAGCACGAACCGCGCGGGCAGGTGCACGACCTGCGCGAGCCCGTCGGCGAGGTCGGTGGGGTCGACCGTGACGAAGAGCACGACCGACGGCAGGGCGATCGCGAGCACGCGGAGCATCGTGGCCAGGGCGAGCTGCAGCGAGCCGTCACTGACGTGCACGACGAACCAGTCGACGTAGACGGTCCCGGATGCCTCGCCGTACAGCGCGATCGTGAGCCCGGTGAGGGGCGCCGCCAGCCACACCGGCCACGTGCGCACCCAGAACTCGCGCCAGCCGAGCCCGGCGAAGGGGATGAGCACGAGCTCGAGGGCGAGCGCGACCGCCGCCGAGAGCCAGTCCAGCGTCAGCACGAGCGGGATCGCGATGAGCGCGCTCGCGCCGAGCTTCGCGACGGGGTTGATGCGGGCGACCGCGCCGGTGCGCGCTCGCGCGTCGAGCAGGGTCATGCCGGCGGCGCCCCCTCCAGCTCGAACCGCTGCGCGTGCAGCGCGGTCACGACGTCGAGGTCGTGGGTGATGGCGACGATCGCCGACCCGTCGTCCCTGCCGATGTCGCCGTCGCGCAGCCGCGCCAGCAGCGCGACGAGCTCGGCCCAGGTGCGGGCGTCCTGCCCGAACGTGGGCTCGTCGAGCACCAGCACGCGCGGCGCGGTGGCGAGGGCGGCGGCGACCGTGAGGCGCCGCTTCTCGCCGCCCGACAGCGTGTAGGGGTTGGCGGCGGCGAGCCGGTCGAGCCGCAGCCGCTCGAGCAGCTCGTCCACCCTTCTCGTGATGTCGGGCTCGGCCAGCCCGAGCGCACGCGGGCCGACCTCGAGCTCTTCGCGGACCGTCCGCGCGAGGAGCTGATGCTCGGGGTCCTGGAAGACCGTGCCGATGCGGGTGAGCAGCTGCCGCGACGACCAGCGGATCGGCGTCGCTCCTGCGCCCGATGCGAGGGCGACGGATGCCTCGACCCGTCCCGCGGCGGGAGCCAGCAGGCCCGCGAGGGTCAGGCCGAGGGTCGACTTGCCGGCGCCGTTCGGTCCGGTGATCGCGAGCGCCGTGCCGGCACGCACATCGACCTCGATGCCCCGCGCGACGGGATGCCCCTTCACGCGCTCCACCGCGAGGTCGCGCGCGCTCAGCAGCGGGTCGCCGCCGCTGGAACGCGGCGGCGCCGGATGCTGTGGCGGGATGCCGGGCACCCACACGCCCGCCGCCGCGAGCTCGGCACCCCGATCGCGGAGCACCGCGTCGGGGGAGCCGTCGGCGATCACGCCGTCGTCGCCGAGCACGATGACCCGCGACACCAGCGGCAGCCACACGTCGACGCGGTGCTCGACCACCACGAGGGTCGCCCCCGTCGCGGCCAGCATGGCGGCGACCGCGTCCCGCACCTCGGCGACGCCGCGCGGATCGAGGTTCGCCGTCGGCTCGTCGAGGAGGAGCAGCCCCGGCCGCATCGCGTGGGCGCCCGCGAGCGCGAGTCGCTGCTTCTGGCCGCCCGACAGCGCCTTGGTGGGGCGGTCGAGCGGCACGTCGAGGCCGACGGCGTCGAGCGCCTCGCCGACCCGCGGCCAGATCTCTTCGCGCGGGACGCCGAGGTTCTCGCACCCGAACGCGACGTCGTCGCCGACGCGCGCGAGGATGACCTGCGAGTCCGGGTCCTGCAGCACGAGCGCCGCCCGGCCGCGTACCTGCGCCGCGGGCACCCCGTCGAGGAGGAGGACTCCCTCGGACTCCCCTTCTTCGTCGCCGCCGAGCACCCCCGCCAGCCCGTGCAGCAGTGTCGACTTGCCCGAGCCGGAGGCGCCGAGCAGCAGCACGCGCTCGCCCGGATCGATGCGGAACGAGGCATCCGTCACCGCCCACGCGTGGCGGGACGCGTGCCGCCATCCCCACCCGCGCGCCTCGACGGCTGCGGGCGGGGACTCGTGCGGTGTCACGGACTAGACGCGGGCTCGGGCCTCGCGGCCCGACGCGAAGCGGTCGAGCGCACCGGTCGCGGCGAGGCCGCGCGCGAGGAGCCACGACCCCGCGCCGGCGATGACCGCCCCCGAGAGCACGGTGCTGATCAGGTACACCGTCGTGAACAGCGCGTCGGCGCCGGCGAACCACAGGATCAGGTTGTTGATGCCGCCCGCCAGCGCCGCCCCGGCACCGGCGAGGATCGCGACCGGCAGGCTCCAGCGGCGGTAGAAGAACAGCAGGAAGATCAGCTCGGCGCCGAGGCCCTGCACCAGGCCGGCCTCGATCGTCAGGAACCCGCCCCACGTGTTGCCGACGAGCGCCGACACGACGGCGGCGAGGGTCTCGGTGTAGAGGGCGGCACCCGGCTTGCGGATGATCAGCGCCCCGAGCACTCCGGCGAACAGCCACGGCCCGTCGAGGAGGCCCTGCAGGCCCGGTGTGAGCGGCTCGAGGAGCGTCTTCGGCCCGAGGTAGCCGATGTTCCACAGCAGGAAGATGAGACCCGACGCCACACCGACGACACTGGCGACGACGATGTCGACGACGCGCCAGCGGAGGCTGCGCCGAGGACGCTGCTCCCCGGACTTCTGCGACGTGGCTGCGGACGTGGACGCGTGCATGTGAACTCCTCCCTGCGCCGGCATGATCCGGATCAGGTTCGACGGTCGAAGCGTGGGTCGCTTCCTCTCAGCCCGGCTCACCGGACTCCCGTGGTTGTGGCGATCAGTATAACGCCGTCCACCGAGGTATCGTGGCCGAGTGCCCCAGGACGATGCCCCCGCGCCGACGCGCCGTCAGCGTCGCGTGCAGTCGGGCGCGGTTCCGGTGCAGCACGACGACGCGTCCGAGAGCGGCATCCTCACCCTCGACGGCGGGGCGGGGGATGCCGGGCGCGCGAGCGCGACCACCGGCCCGGGTGACGTCGTCTCGGCGCCGCCGACCGTCGCCGCGGCCCCACTTGCCCTCACGGCGACCCCCGCGGCGCCGGCCATCGGCGCGGCGAACCCCGGCGCAACGACCACCGGCGCAGTGACCACCGGCGCAGTGACCACCGGCACGCCGAGCCCGGCCGCACCCGCGCCCGCCGCGCTGGCGTGGGTGGACGAGCGCGCGATCGGGCGTACCGCGGCACCGGGCGACCTCAACGCCGCGGCATCGTCGTACGTCACAGTCGACGTCGACCTGCTCGCCGATGCCCCGCGCCGCTCGCCGCTGCGGGCGGGCGTCGTCGTGCCCACGCTCGTGATCGCCGGCCTCGTCGCCGCCTACTCGGGCACGACCCTGCTGTGGCCGCTGCACGCGGTGGCCCCCACCGTGACGGCGATCGAAGTGCAGCCGGCCGCGGCCTCGGCCGCCGCACCCGTGTGGCCCGCCCAGGGCAGCGCGGCGGTGGGCGTCCGGGGCATGGGCGCGGCGCTGGCGTCCTCGCCCGATCCGAGTGAGATCGCCAGCATCACGAAGGTCGTGACCGCCCTCGTCGTGCTCGACGAGATGCCGCTCGCAGTCGGTGAGCAGGGGCCGGAGTACCACTTCACATCGGGCGACAGCTGGCGGTACTGGCAATATCGCCGCAACGGCGAGTCGGCGCTGGACGTGCCGGCCGGCGGATCGCTCACGCAGTACCAGATGCTCGAGGGCATGCTCATCGGATCGGCGAACAACTACGCCGACCGGCTGGCGCAGACGCTGTGGCCGTCCGATGCCGTGTTCGCGTCCGCCGCGGGCGACTGGCTCGCCTCGCGCGGGGTGGAGGGCGTGACGATCGTCGAGCCCACCGGGATGGACTCCGACAACGCGGCAACGCCCGCCGGGCTCATCACCCTCGCGCAGAAGGCGCTCGAGAACCCGGTGATCGCCGAGATCGTGGCCAAGCCCGCCGTCGACCTCCCCGGCGCCGGTCATGTCGAGAACACCAACGGCCTGCTCGCCGACGCCGGCGTCGTCGGCATCAAGACCGGCACGCTCGACTCGTGGAACCTGCTCTCGGCCAAGGACGTCGTGATCGGCGACACCACGGTGCGCCTGTACGCGTCCGTGCTCGGTCAGCCCGACGACGCCGCGCGCCTCGAGGCGTCCCGCGCCCTCTACGCGGGGCTCGAGCAGGAGCTGCAGCTGAAGCCCTCGGTGGCGGCGGGCACGGTCACGGGCCGGGTGGACACGCTGTGGGGCGACCCGGTCGACATCGTCACGTCGGGTGACGCATCGGTGGTGCTCTGGAACGGCGGGGCCGGCACCGTGCAGACCTCGCACGCGCTCGGCGACGGCCGTGAGGCCGGAGACCGCGTGGGCACGCTCGCGGTCACGGGCCCGCTGAACTCGACGACGGTCGAGCTGGAGCTCGCGGGAGACATCGAAGAGCCGTCGCCGTGGTGGCGCCTGACCCACCCCCTCGACCTCTTCGGCCTGAACGGCTGACCTCGTCAGCCGGCGACGCGGGCGGCCTCCCACTCGTGTGCGATTCGGCTCTCCGCCTTCATCTCCATGCCGGCGCCCGGGGCGAGCGGAGCGACGTAGACGCCCTCTCGCACCTCGGTGGGGACGACGAAGTGCTCGTGCAAGTGGTCGACGTACTCGATCATCCGGCCCTCGCGAGTACCGCTGACCGCCACGAAGTCGAACATCGAGAGGTGCTGCACGGCCTCGCACAGTCCGACGCCGCCCGCATGCGGACAGACCGGGATGCCGTACTTCGCCGCGAGCAGCAGGTTCGCGATGTTCTCGTTGACTCCCGCGACCCGCACGGCGTCGATCTGCATGACATCGATGGCTCGGGCCTGCAGCAGCTGCTTGAAGATCACCCGGTTCTGCGCGTGTTCGCCGGTGGCCACGCGGATCGGCGCGACGCCGCGCGCGATCTCGGCATGGCCGAGGACGTCGTCGGGGCTGGTCGGCTCCTCGATCCACGCCGGCTGGAACGGGGCGAGCGCATTGACCCACGCGATCGCCTCCGCGACCTCCCAGCGCTGGTTCGCATCGATCGCGATCGGGAAGTCCGGGCCGCACACCTCGCGGGCGATGCGCAAGCGGCGGATGTCGTCCTCGAGGTCGGCGCCCACCTTGAGCTTGATCTGCCCGAACCCGTCGGCGATGGCCTCGCGGCACAGGCTCGCGAGCTTGTCGTCCGAGTAGCCGAGCCACCCGGGACTCGTCGTGTATGCCGGGTACCCCGTCGCGAGAAGCTCCCGCTCCCGGTCGGCCCGGCCGGGCTCGGCAGTCCGGAGGATCTCGAGCGCCTCCTCGGGTGTGAGGGAGTTCGTCAGGTACCGGAAGTCGACGAGGCCGATCAGGTCCTCCGGGCTCATGCGAGCGAGCAACTGCCACAGCGGGAGCCCCGCCTGCTTCGCCTTGAGGTCCCACAGGGCGTTGACCACCGCCCCGATCGCCATGTGCATGACCCCCTTCTCCGGGCCGAGCCACCGCAACTGCGAGTCGCCGATGAGCGCACGGTTGGCGGCACCCATGTCGTCGAGGAGAGGCTCGAGCTCCCGCCCGACCAGACGTGCGGCGAGCACCCCCAGCGCTGCCACCTGCACGTCGTTGCCACGGCCGATCGTGAATACGAGGGAGTGACCGGACAGGTCGTCCTCGGCATCCGTCACGATTCGCAGATAGGCGGCGGAGTAGTCGGGATCGGGATTCATCGCGTCGGAACCGTCGAGGCTCAGCGATGTCGGGAAGCGGATGTCTGTCGTCTCGAACGCGACGATGCGGGTCACGGGCTCTCCTGGGTTCGCGGCCCGCTGTCGGACCGCTCGTAGCGTAAACATCCGATGTCTATACTGTCAATCACGTCGGTGGACCGACGCGGCACTACCCAGGAGAATCCAGGAGAATCATGAAGTTCGCGCGTCTCGGCGAGCATGGAAGCGAGATCCCCGTCGTCATCGATGGTGATCGGCATCTCGATCTACGCCCCGTCACATCCGATGTAGACGGCCCGTTCCTCGCCGACGACCCCGTCGGCCGCACGTCCGCGGCGATCGCCGCCGGGCTCCTGCCTGAGTTGCCCTCCGCCGGATCGTTGCGTGTCGGCGCCCCGATCGCCCGCCCGGGCGCGGTGGTCTGCATCGGCATGAACTACGCGGCCCACGCCGCCGAATCGGGCTCGGCGCCGCCGAGCGTGCCGGTGATGTTCCTGAAGACGCCGAACACGGTCGTCGGGCCGCACGACGCGGTCACCATCCCTCGCGGCAGCACGAAGACGGATTGGGAGGTCGAACTCGGCGTCGTCATCGGACGCCGCGCGTCGTACCTCGACTCCCCGACCGATGCCGCGTCGCACATCGTCGGGTACGTCGCCGTGAACGACGTGTCGGAGCGCACCTTTCAGCTCGAGCAATCGGGCGGCCAGTGGTCGAAGGGAAAGTGCGCGCCGGGCTTCAACCCGACCGGACCGTGGCTCGTCACTCCGGAGGAGGTCGATCCGCGAGCGCTCCGCCTGCGCAGTCATGTCAACGGCGAACCCCGCCAGGACTCGTCCACGGCCGACATGATCTTCCCCGTCGACCACATCGTGTGGCATCTGTCGCAGTTCCTCGCGCTCGAGCCCGGCGACCTCGTCCTGACCGGGACCCCCGAAGGCGTCGCACTGTCGGGCCGGTTCCCCTACCTCGCACCCGGTGACGTCGTCGACATCGAGATCGACGCGCTCGGCGCTCAGCGGCAGCGATTCGTCGCGTGGGAGGCGCAGTCATGACGACGGATGCCGCCGCTCGAGGCGACCTCGACGGCCTCGTCGCCGTCGTGACCGGGGGCGCGTCGGGGATCGGCGCCGCGATCGCGGCCGCCCTTCACGCCGCCGGCGCGCGCGTCGCGGTCCTCGACCGCGACCCGTCGTCCGCCGACCCGCGGTTCGCCGCCGTCGCGGCGGACGTCTCGGACCGTTCGGGAGTCGAACGGGCGATCTCCGAGGTGGCAGACCGCTTCGGCCGCATCGACATCCTGGTCAACAACGCCGGCGTCGGCGCACAGGGTGACATCGCCGCGAACGACGACGACGAGTGGGCGCGCGTGCTGTCGATCAATGTGACGGGCATCGCTCGCGTCACGGCGGCCGCGCTGCCCTGGCTGCGCCGCTCGCCTGCCGCAGCCATCTGCAACACCTCGTCGATCGCCGCGACCGCCGGGCTCCCCCGGCGCGCGCTCTACAGCGCGTCGAAGGGCGCAGTCCTCTCGCTCACGCGGGCGATGGCGGCCGACCACCTGCGCGAGGGGATCCGCGTCAACGCGGTGAACCCCGGCACCGCCGACACGCCGTGGGTCGCCCGGCTGCTCGACGGCGCCCCGGATCCCGCGGCCGAGCGTGCCGCCCTCGAGGCGCGCCAGCCGCATGGACGCCTGGTCACGGCGGACGAGGTCGCCGGCGCCGTGCTGTACCTCGTCAGCCCCCGGTCGGGATCGACGACCGGCACCTGCATCGAAGTCGACGGCGGGATGTCGGCGCTCCGCCTGCGCCCGTCGGCATCCTGACGGCTCAGCGCAGACGGTAGACACGCTCGGCGTTCGCCGCGAGGACCGCGTCGCGCCCGGACTCATCCAGGTGCTCGTCGAGCCACGTCACGACGGTCTGCACCCATCGCCGGTACGGTGCGGACACCGGCCAGTCGCTGCCGAAGAGCAGCCGATCGGGCCCGAAGGCGTCCAGCGCGACGTCGAGGAACGGCCGCACCTGGGCGTCGGTCCAGCCGTCGGTCGCCTCCGCCGGCAGTCCCGAGAGCTTGCACACGACGTTCGGCCGCCGCGCGAGCTCCTGCAACGACTCGGCCCACGGCATCCTCGCGACGCGGCCCGTCCCCGCGGCCTCGCCGACCTCGGGCTTCCCGACGTGGTCGAGGACGATGGTGAGTCCGGGAACCGCGTCGGCGAGCGCGACCACGTCGGGGAGCTGCCCCCAGCGCACGCAGGCGTCGAAGACGAGACCCGCGGATGCCACGGCGCGCGCCGATTCGCGGAACGCCGCGGTCGCCGAGAATCCGGCGGGCTCCGACTGCAGCAGCCGCCGCACGCCGACGACGAGCTGTCGTTCGGCGAACGCCGCAAGATGCGCCGCAGTCGCCGCCGGATCTTCGAGCGGAGCGCGCGCGACGATGCCCCGCGCCCGCACGCGCGGCGCGAGCGACACGACCCAGTCCACCTCGGCGATGGACTGATCCGGGGCGCACTCGGCCTGCACGAACACGAACTCGTACTCGGCGTCCGGCTCCTCACCCACCGCCGCCTCGAGCTCAGCCGGGCCGAATGGTCGGATCAGCGGCCCGGGCAGCCAGTCGTACGACAAGACGCCCGGGTCCCACAGGTGAAGGTGTGCGTCCACGACTCGCATGGGGACCATTCTGTCGTGCGAGGCCGAACGGAAGCGGCGCCTCTCGCCCGTGACATCCGATGTCTATGATGGGCGCGTGGCTGTGACCGACGAGGCGATCCAGAAGATCAAGAGCATGATCGTCAGCGGCGAGCTGTCTCCCGGGTCGCGGCTCCCGCCCGAGAAGGACCTCGCCGAGCGCCTCGGACTCTCGCGGAACTCGATGCGGGAAGCGGTGAAGGCCCTCGAGGTGATGCGGGTGCTGGACGTGCGCCGCGGCGACGGCACCTACGTCACCAGTCTCGAACCGGGACTGCTCCTCGAGGCGATCTCGTTCGTCGTCGACCTGCACGACGACGACTCGCTGCTCGAGATCTTCGCGGTGCGCCGGGTGCTCGAGTCGCACGCGACCGGGCTTGCGGCGCAGGTGGCGGGCGACGACGATGTCGCTGCGCTGAGTGCGGATATCGCCGCCGTCGCGCCCGACACCGACATCGAGTCGCTGGTCGAGCACGACGTGCGATTCCACAGCACCATCGCCCGGCTCGCCGGCAACGCGTACCTCGCGAGCCTGCTCGAGAGCCTCACCAGCCAGACGATCCGCGCACGCGTGTGGCGGGGCCTCACTCAGGCGGGCGTCATCGAGCGCACCCTCGCCGAGCACCGAGCCATCCTCGACGCGATCGCCGCGCACGACATCGAGCTGGCCTCCTCCGCCGCTCAGGTCCACATCGCCGGCATCGAGAGCTGGCTGCGTGAGGCGCGCGGTGCGTGAGCCCGGCTCCGGCTACGCGAAGCGCACGGTCTGCTGCAGGCGCGTGCGGTAGTCGAAGACCTCGTTGCCCCCGATGTCGCGGGCGCCGGTGATGCCGCGCCGCAGGACCGTGGCCAGCGCGCTGCGCGAGACCACGGCGACCCGGACGCCCCGCACCTTGCCGAGCTCGGCGATGGGCTCGAGCACGTCCTCGTCGGGGAGCACCACGATCGCACCGCTGAAGCGCACGCCGGCGGCGCGGGACACCGCGCGCATGCCGGCGAGCAGCTCGGCGATCGGTGCACCCGGCACCGCGTCGCCGGCGAACTCCCCGCGGCGTACCCGCACCGGCCCGCCGAAGTCCTCCGACAGCACGCCGTAGAGCCCGCTCGGGCCGAGCACGATGTGGTCGATCTTCGCCTCGGGGTCGGCGCCCCGTCCCGCGGCGGCCACATCGTGCCACACGGTGTACCCCATGCCGAGGTCGGCCACGATGCGGGCGGTGGCCTCCTCGGCGAGCGCGTCGGCGAGGAGGCGTCGCAGGTGGTGCGGGGCCGAGCGCACGAGGGCGGGATCGTAGGGGTCCTCGATCGTCACGCCGCGGCCGGCCCATTCGCGGATCAGCGCCAGGTATCTCTCACGACGCCAGCCGCCGGGATGCCCGTACGAGCGTGCGCGCGGACGCGTGTCGGTGCGCGCCGCCGGCGGCCGCCAACCCGACCACTCCGGCGCCTGTGCCTCACCGAACCCGTGACCGCGGTCGTAGGCGGCGCGGGCCTCGGGCGTGCCGATGAGCTCCCAGGCCCGCTGCACCTGGACGAACAGGGCGGCATCGCCCCCGGTGTCGGGGTGGGTCTGCCGCAGCCGCAGGCGGTACGCCTTGCGGAGGGTCTCGTCGTCGGCCTCGGGCTCGACCATGAGCACCTCGTAGGCCGAAGCCGACAGCGGACTGTCGAACACGCACCCTCCCCGGCGTCAGCGATTCACAGCGGGATCCAGGCTACGACACCTGCCCGCGCGCGGGCTCAGCGCCTCTCGTGGCGGCGCGCGTAGGCGGCCGCGCTGCGGCTCGACAGCGCGAGCAGCAGCAGGATGTCGAGGCTCAGCGACAGGAACGTGGTCTCGACCTTGATCTCCTGACCCTGCGCCCACCATGCGAAGAACGACGTGCTGATCGACCCGACCGCGATGATCATGACGATCACGCGGGCCCAGTTGTGCCCGCGGAACACGAAGACCGCGAGCATCAGGTCGATGAGCAGCACCGTGCTGCCCGCCGCGACCACGAACCACAGCGCCGCCTGCGACCCCGCCGGGCTGGGGTCGAAGCCGTCGAGCACGGAGTCGGGGTCGGCGAGGATCGCGTCCCACCCGGTCGCGATGCCCGCGAGCACGGCGACGCCGGCCAGCACGCGCAGCAGCACGAGCGCCGACCCGGCCACGATCGTCGGCGGCCGGCGCATGTCGGGGTGGTACCCCGTCGGCTTCAGCAGCCGCCCAGGAGGCTCGAATGCCGGCCGCTTGTTTGGCACCGGGGTCTGCGCCTCGCCTGTGCTCGCGCGTTCGTCCTTCATGCCGTCACCGCCTCGACCGCGCGCACGTCGACGATGGGCAGGTCGCCGTCGGTGCGGATGCTGTCGCCGCCGCCGTTGCGCGCGTGATAGCCGGTGGCGAAGTCGGCGATGACGTCCACGGCCACGCGGGGGTCGGCATCCGTCACCGTCTGCACGATGTGGTCGCGCTCGACGTCGGTGTCGGCGTCGATGCGGTGGGTGACCTGCAGCGTGAACAGCGACAGCCCGACGCTGGTGTCGAAGGTGCCCGCGGCGAGCCAGTCGACGCGCCGACCGCCCGGCAGCAGCCAGCCGTCGGGGCAGCGCCAGAACCGCACGTGGTGGCGCTGCGCGGGGTTGCCGTCGACCTCCTGCTGGTAGGCGAAGTCCTGCTGGTGGCCGAACAGGAACAGCGGGCTCACCGGGGCTTCGTGATAGCTCCGGCGCGTCAGGGTCGACGTGATGATGCGCCACGACGTCGCCAGCGTCACCGGGTCGGCCTTCGTCCAGCCGGCGTTGCGCATGGCGGTCTCGATCTGCTCCCCGGTGCCGAGGAATGCGAGGTTCACCGGATCGCCGAGAAGGCCGTCGCTGGTGCGCGTGCGGCCGATGAAGTAGTCGGGCACGTAGATCGTCGTGAGGATGCGGTGCAGACGAGGCAGCACGAGGTACGCCAGCAGCACCCAGAACGCGATGAAGAACGGGATGCCCCACCATCCGACCGTGAACGTCTCAGTGAGGCTGAGATACGCGAGCCACAGCGCCGCGACGCCGGCGAAGACGAAGAAGAACCAGTCGACCGCGATGCCGATCGAGTAGGCGCGGCGGCGGTGCGGCTCTTCGTCGGTCATGGCGTCGCTCGTCAGTCCCAGAGCGGGGGGTCGTGCCGGAAGGCGAGGGCGGATGCCGCGACCTGCGGATCCAGGTCGGCCAGGGTCGCCGGCTGCCAGCGCGGCGAGCGGTCCTTGTCGATGACCTGCGCGCGGATGCCCTCGGGAAGGTCGGGCTGGCTCGTCGCGAACCACATGACGAGCCCGTACTCCTGCGCGAGCGCATCGCGCAGCCCCGGCAGCTCGCGCGAGCGGCGCACCGACGCGAGCGTCACGGCGAGCCCCGTCGGCGACAGTTCGCCGAGCAGGTCGGCGGTGGCGCGCGTTTCGTCTCGCTGGCGCTCACTCAACGACCGGGAGTCCGACAGCTCCCGCAGCCGCTCGATGATGCCGGGCACGGTGTCGGCGGCGAACGCGTCGTCGATCCACGCGCGCGCCTCGGCGAGAGCCGGCGGTGGCGGCGTCTCGTCGAAGAGCAGCACGAGCTCGGTGGGGCTCGACGGATCTGCGCGAGTCTCGAGCGCGTCGCGGAGGCCGTCGAGGTTGTCGGAGGGCACGAAGTGGTCGGCGAATCCGGCGTAGATCGCGTCCGAGGCATCCATCGTGGCGCCGGTCAGCCCCAGGTACTCGCCCAGGCGGCCCGGCGCGTGGGCGAGCAGCCACGTGCCGCCGACGTCGGGCGTGAAGCCGATGCGGGTCTCGGGCATCGCGAGCTTCGAGCGCTCGGTGACGATGCGGATCGCGGAGTGGCCGGCCAGCCCGATGCCACCGCCCATCGTGATGCCGTCGGCGAGCGCGACGATCGGCTTGGGGTACTCGGCGATGCGGGCGTTCAGCGCGTACTCGTCGCGGAAGAACACCGACGACTCGTCGGCGAGCCCGCCGTTGACCCGCTCGGCGAGGCCGCGCACGTCGCCGCCCGCGCACAGCCCCCGCTCGCCCGCGCCGTCGAGCACGACCAGGTCGACCTCGGTGTCGTGCTCCCAGTCGTCGAGCGCGGCGTGCAGCAGGTGGATCATGTCGAGGTCGAGCGCGTTGATCGCGCGCGGCCGGTTGAGCGTGAGACGCCCGAGTCCGCCGCTCGCGCGGACGAGGACGGGCGGCTCGGCGGGCGCGGCGGCGTCGGTGGGCTCGGTGGGCTCGGTCACGAGCGCAAGGTTACCGGCACGCCTCGCCGGGCGGGGCGGCCGGCAGCGGACACCGGTGCGCCGCGGCACACCGTGAAGCGGCGGCAAGAATCATGTGCGCCGGAGCAGGTGTTTCCGCAAAGATGGGGAGAACTGCTCACGAGGACGAGAGGGTTCGGCATGCCCGACGGCCAATCGCTGGAATTCTCAGGTGTCACCAAGCGCTTCGGCGCCATCACCGCGGTCGCAGGGCTCACCGCCCGCATCGAACCGGGTCGGGTGACCGGATTCCTGGGACCCAACGGCGCCGGCAAGACGACGACCCTGCGGATCCTCCTCGGCCTCGTCCGCGCGACCGACGGCCGCGCCACGATCGGCGGCAAGCGCTATGCCGAGCTCGCGCACCCGCTGCAGACGGTCGGCGCGGTGCTCGAGGCATCCAGCTTCCATCCCGGACGCACCGCCGCGGCGCACCTGAAGGTCTATGCCCAGGCGGCGGGCATCGCGAACGGCCGCGTCGACGAGGTGCTGGGCCTGGTGGGACTGACGCATGCCGCGGGCCGCAAGGTCGGCGGTTTCTCGCTCGGCATGCGCCAGCGCCTCGGCCTCGCGTACGCGCTGCTGGGCGACCCGGGCGTGCTGGTGCTCGACGAGCCGGCCAACGGCCTCGACCCCGAGGGGATCCGCTGGATGCGCGGCTTCCTGCGCGATCTCGCCCGCGAGGGACGCACGGTGCTCGTGTCGTCGCACCTGCTCGCCGAGGTGCAGCAGACCGCCGACGCGCTGCTGATCATCTCGCTGGGCCGGCTGGTGTTCCAGGGCACGCTCGACGAGCTGGCCGACCCCTCCGAGCACGCCACGGTCGTCGATTCGCCCGACCGCGCCGGGCTGAGCGCGGCCCTGCAGGCGGCCGGGGTGCCGTTCGAGGTGCTGCGCTCGGGCCTCACCGTCCGCGGTGTCGAGCCCGCGGCGGTCGGCGCTGTGGCCGCGGCCGGCGGCGTCGCCCTGTCGTCGCTGCACCGCCGAGGACCCGCGCTCGAGGAGGTCTTCCTCGACCTCGTCAACGGCGTCCGCGTTCACCCGAGCGCCGCAGGCGTCGCCGCGGTCGAGGTGGCCCGCTCGTTGAGCGAGGGAGCGCCGGCGACCGACACGAACGGTCCCGAGCCCACCGACGACACCGACGCCGAGGCGTTTCGTCTCGCTTCGCTCGCTCAACGACCGGACCCCGAGCCCGAGCCCGACGCCGACGCCCGGTCGTTGAGCGAGGGAGCGCCAGCGACCGAGACGAAACACCCCGAACCCACCGACGACACCGACCCCGAAGCGTTTCGTCTCGCTTCGCTCGCTCAACGACCGGACCCGGAGCCCGAGACCGACGACACCCCCCGGTCGTTGAGCGAGGGAGCGCCAGCGACCGAGACGAAACGCCCCGAACCCACCGACGACACCGACCCCGAAGCGTTTCGTCTCGCTTCGCTCGCTCAACGACCGGACCCCGACCCCGAGACCGAGCCCGACCCCGCCCCCCGGTCGTTGAGCGAGGGAGCGCCAGCGACCGAGACGAAACACCCCGAACCCGCTGACGACACCGAGCCCGAGCCCGAGACCGGCACCGGCTCGGCCGCGTTCGCCGTGGCGAGCACGGGCATCATCGACGTCGTCCCGCCGGCGCAGTCGGATCCCGACGGTCCCCCGCCCGACCCTGACCCCGACGTCGAGGAACTGGGCGCCGTCGACGAAGAGCTGTCGGTTCCGGAACCCGCCGAAGACGACGACGCGCGTCCGTGGGAGAGCCGCGAGAAGACGGATGCCGACCTCGAGGCCGACCGCTTCTTCGCCGCCTTCGACGCCGGCGACGAAGAGCCCGGCCGCGAGCCGGAGGCCGAGGCATCCGTCGACGAAGAAGGAACGGAAGAACCGGCATCCGACGACGAAGAAGGAACGGAAGAACCGGCATCCGTCGACGAAGAAGGAGCGGAAGAACCGGCACCGGCCGACGAAGAAGGGGGTGACGAGCGATGAGCCTCACCGCAGCCACCCGCGCCGAGACCACGAAGCAGTTCACGACGTCGATGTGGTGGATCCTCGCGATCGTGCTCGTCGCCTACATCGGCTCCGCCGCGGCGGGGATCGCCGCCGTGTTCGCGGGCACGGCTTCCGGGGCGCTGCCCGCCGGCGACACACCCACGCTGCCCGCCGAGCAGCTTCCGCCGCTGCTGTACAGCATGGCGACCGCGGTCGGATACGTCTTCCCCCTGCTCATCGGCACGCTGATCGTGACGACGGAGTTCCGGCACCAGACCCTCACACCGACATTCCTCGCGACGCCTCGGCGCGGCCGCGTGCTCGTCGCGAAGCTCGCGGTCGGCGTGCTCCTCGGTGCCCTGTTCGGCGTCCTCGGCATCTTCGCCTCGGTCGCCCCGTCGGCGGGAATCCTCGCCGCCTTCGGCCTCGAGACCGAGTTCACGTCGGTCGACACCTGGGCGATGATCGGGCGGATGCTGCTCGCCTACGTGCTGTGGGCACTCATCGGCGTCGGGATCGGGGCGGTCGTACGCAACCAGGTGGGAGCGATCGTCGGCGTGCTGGTGTTCACGCAGTTCCTCGAGCCGATCGTCCGCCTCGCCGCGAGCTACGTGGAGGTCCTCGCCGACGCTGCACGATTCCTTCCGGGGGCGGCCGGAGACGCGCTCGTCGGCGCGAGCCTGTACGACTCGGCACTGGTCGGTGCGAGTGCGACCGGGCTGGAGTGGTGGCAGGGAGGCCTGGTGCTGCTCGGCTACGCCGTCGTGCTCGTGGTGATCGGCCACCTCGTCAGCTGGCGCCGCGACGTCAGCTGAACCCGGCGAGCGCCGATCAGACGGCGGGCGCCGGTGCGGGGGTCTTACGCTTGCGCGGCTTCTTCTCGGGCGCGACCGGGGTCGTGCCGGTCTCGGCCGCGATCTCGGCGACATCGGCCGGCTCCTCGTCGACCTCGATCCGCAGCGCCTGCACGAGCGCGAGCCCGTGGCGAGTGGTCAGGATGAGGCGCTGGAACTCGGGGTGACCCTCGAGGTCGATCACGACGCTCGGCCGGCGACGCCGGATCACCGCGAAGTCGTCGCCTCCGGCGGAGCGCCACGTACCCATCGCGACGACGCCGCGAAGATGAGTGCCGGGGCTCGGGATGCCGCGCAGCCACGTCCATGCGTCGTCGGTGAGCTGCACCTTGGTGATGGCGGAGCGCTCGATGACGACGTTCCCCTTGCGGAACGACATGGCACGCTCGGCTCCCGACAGCACGACCTCGAGCTGCGTCGAGTCGAGCAGCAGCGTCACCATGGCACTAGTCTGCCAGCGGCTCTCAGCGGAACCCGGCTCATTTGCTCACAGGAGGGCAACGATCCTCGGCCCCGCCGCGCACCGGCGGTGCAAGACTGGTTCGGTGACCGTCGTCGCGTCCTCCGCCGAAACCTCCCCCGCCGTGCTGTCCACGGTCGGCCGCGCGCTCGACCGTGCGGCCTCGGGCGAACGCCTCGACGCCGCCGACGCCGAGGCGCTGCTCGGCGCGACAGGCGAGCAGCTCGACCGCGTGCTCGGGCTCGCCGGAGCCCTGCGCGATGCCGGGCTCGAGGCATCCGGTCGCCCTCGCATCATCACGTACTCGCGCAAGGTGTTCGTGCCGCTGACGACACTGTGCCGCGACCGCTGCCACTACTGCGTGTTCGTCGACACCCCCGGGCAGCTCCTGAAGAAGCACAAACCGGCGTACATGTCGCCCGAGCAGGTGCTCGGCGTCGTGCGACAGGGTCAGGCGATGGGCTGCAAGGAGGTGCTGCTGACGCTCGGCGATCGCCCGGAGGACCGCTGGCCCGAGGCGCGGGCGTGGCTCGACGAGCACGGCTTCGCATCGACGCTCGAGTACGTCGCGCACATCGCGCGCCTCGTCACGGCCGAGACCGGTCTGCTCGCGCACGCGAACCCCGGTGTGATGAGCGCGGAAGAGCTGCGGATGCTGCGCCCCCTGGCCCCCTCGATGGGCATGATGCTCGAGACGACCTCGCGCCGGCTGTTCGAGGAGCCCGGGCAGGTGCACTTCGGCTCGCCCGACAAGGACCCGGCGCTGCGCCTCGAGGTCATCGACGCGGCCGGCCGCGAGCGCGTGCCGTTCACGACCGGCATCCTCGTCGGCATCGGCGAGACGCTGCGGGACCGTGCCGAGTCGCTCGTCGCGATCCGGGACGCGCACGAGCGGCACGCGGTGAACGGGCAGGGTCACGTGCAGGAGGTGATCGTGCAGAACTTCCGCGCGAAGCCGCGCACCGCGATGCAGGGTGCGCCCGACGCCGACCTGCTCGAGTACGTCGCGGCGGTCGCCGTCGCCCGGCTCGTGATGGGCCCACGCATGCGCATCCAGGTGCCGCCGAACCTTTCGGACCCCGCCGAGTTCGAGCTGCTGGTGCGCGCCGGCGCCGACGACTGGGGCGGGGTCTCGCCGCTTACCGCCGACCACGTCAATCCCGAGCGTCCGTGGCCGCATCTGTCGGAGCTCGCCGAGCGCACGGCCGAACTCGGCTTCCAGCTGCGCGAGCGCCTGACGGCGCAGCCCGAGTTCGTGCTCGACTCCGAGACGTGGATCGACCCGGCGCTGCGGCCCGCGGTCGCCGCGCTCGCGGATCCCGAGTCCGGGCTCGCCTCGGCATCCGTCCCCCGTCCCGGCGCGGCATCCGTCCCCCGTCCCGGCGCGGCATCCGTCCCCCGTCCCGGCGCCGCATCCGTCCCCCGTCCCGGCGCCGCGCCGGACGCTCCGGCCGACGCCCCGGACGCCCCGGCCGCCCCGGCCGACGCTCCGGCCGTCCAGGCCGACGCTCCGCAGTCACAAATCGCGCGATCCCGCCCCGCACATCCGCAAGAACTGACTGCGGAGCCCGATGCGCCGAGCGCACCGGAGGCGCGGTACGCGGCGGACGCACCGAGCGCGGCGGACGCCCCGGCCCAAGCTCCGGCCGTCCCGGCCGACGCTCCGCAGTCACAAATCGCGCGAACGCGGCCCGCACACCCGCAACAAGTGACTGCGGAGCCCGATGCGCAGAGCGCGCCGAGCGCACCGAGCGGTGCGAGCGCGGCGCACGCTCCGCGAGGGCGGGTGCGACGGCTCGCCGAGGCCGCGGCGGGGGACCCGCTCGCGCTCGACGACGCCGAGTGGGTCGCGCTGCTCGAGGCCACCGGCGACGACCTCGACGCGCTCGCCGCGACCGCCGACGACGTCCGCCGCTACACCGTCGGCGAGGCCGTGACGCTCGTCGTCAACCGCAACCTCACCTCGACCGGCTTCCGCTCCACCGCGAGCCCCGACCCCACCACGTTCATCCTCGACGACGCCGCCGCGATCGCAGCCGACGCGGCGGACCTCGGCGCCACCGAGCTGTGCGTCCAGGGCTTGCTGCCCGCCGCCGAGGAGCCCCGGCGCTACCTCGACATCGCGCGGGCCGTAAAGGGCGCGGCCCCCGGCATCCACCTGCATGCGTACCGCCCGCAAGACGTGTGGGACCTCGCCGATCGCGGCGGCCTGGGCCTCGACGGCGCACTCACGGCTCTGCGCGAGGCTGGCGTGGACACCGTCCCGGGCACCGGGGTCAAGGTGCTGAGCGAACGCGTGCGCGGCCTCGTCGCGCCGGCCGATGTCGAGATCGACCGCTGGATCGACGGCATCACCGCGGCGCACCGGGCTGGCTTCCGCTCGACGAGCGTGCTCTTCTACGGCCACGTCGAGACCGCCGCGGAGCGCATCGCGCACCTGCGGCGCCTGCGCGAGCTCCAGGCTCCGACCGGCTCGACCACCGCGGGAGGCGGGTTCTCCGAGTTCGTGCCGATCCCGCTCCCCGGCCCTCGCGGCGGCGTTCCGCTCGTCAGCGGCCGCGCGCCGCTCGACGAGCACCGCGCGATGGTGGCGGTGTCGCGGCTGCTGCTGTCGGGCAGCATCCCGCACATCCAGATCCCGTGGACGCGCGTCGGGCGCGAGGCATCCGTCGTCCTGCTGCAGTCCGGCGGCGACGACCTCGGCGGCACGCTCCTCGACGGGCGCGTCAAGCCCGAGACCGGCATCGAGCACGGTCTCGAACTGCCGGTGACGGATGCCGCGGCCCTCGTCGCGCCGCTCTTCCGGCCGTTCCGCCTCCGCACCACGACGTACGGCCAGGTCACGCGATGAGGCCGGCCGATCCGCGACGGTCCGGGCATTTCGACTCGCACGCTCGCTCGACGACCGACTCACACCTTCGCTCGACGACCGACTCGCGGGCTCGCTCGACGACCGGGAGTCGAGCCCCCTCGACGACCGAGCAGGTCGGCGCATGACCCGCGTCGAGGTCGCGATCGTCGGCGCCGGGTTCGCCGGGATCGGCATGGCCATGGCGCTACGGCGCGCAGGCCGCGACGATTTCGTGCTGCTCGAGCGTGCGGCATCCGTCGGGGGAACGTGGCGCGACAACACCTACCCGGGCGTCGCGTGCGACGTGCCGTCGCACCTGTACGGCTTCGCGGCGCACCCGAACCCGTCTTGGTCGGGCACGTACGCGCGCGGGCCCGAGATCCACGAGTACCTCGAACGCGTCGTCGAGGCCGAAGGCCTGAGCGACCACGTGCGGCTGTGCGCCGGCATGCAGTGGGCGGACTGGGATGCCGAGCACGAGGCGTGGCGCATCGGCACGGCAGCGGGAGTCGTCGTCGCCGACGCGCTGGTGCTGGCGTGCGGGCGGCTGACCGAGCCGTCGATCCCCGACATCGCGGGGCTCGAGACGTTCCGCGGGCCGCTGTTCCACTCCGCCCGCTGGGACCACTCGGCTGACCTCGCGGGCCTGCGCGTCGGCGTCGTGGGCACCGGCGCGAGCGCCGTGCAGCTCGTGCCCGAGCTGGCGCGCACCGCCGCGCACATCACGCTGTTCCAGCGCAGCCCGGCGTGGATCGTGCCGCGCGGCGGCGGCGCGTACTCCGAGGCCGATCGCGCCCGGTTCGCCGAGCAGCCCGCCGCACTCGCCCGCCTGCGCGACGAGCTGTACGCCGAGGGCGAGGCGCGCTTCGCGTCACGATCGGGGGATGCCGAGGCATCCGCCCGCGCGCAGGCCGAGGCGCTCGCGCACCTGCACGCGCAGGTCGCCGACCCCGCGCTGCGCGCCGCGCTCACCCCCGACTACGCGTTCGGCTGCAAGCGCGTGCTGCTGTCGGACGAGTTCTACCCCGCCGTGGCCTCCGACGGCGTGACCCTCGTGCCCGCCGCGCTGGAGTCGGCTCACGGCTCGACGCTCGTCGCCGCCGACGGCTCACGCCACGAGGTCGACGCCCTCGTGCTCGCGACCGGCTTCGCGTCGACGCGGCAGCCCTACGCCGACCTCGTCGTCGGCGAGCACGGCGAGACGCTCGCGCGGCACTGGTCGACGGGCATGACGTCGTTCGCGTCGACGGTCGTGGCGGGGTTCCCGAACCTGTTCGTGCTCAACGGCCCCAACGCGTCACTCGGCCACTCGTCGTCAGTGCTCATGATCGAGGAGCAGGCCGCGTACACCGCGGGCGTCCTCGGCCGTCGCCAGGAGGTCGGCGGCGTGCTGCGCGTCGACCCTCGCGCCGAGCAGGCGTACACCGACGAGATCGCGGCGGCAGCGGCATCCACCCCCTGGATGACCGGCGGATGCCGCAACTGGTACGTCGACGAGCGCTCGGGCCGCCTCACCCTGCTGTGGCCGGGCACGGTCGACGCCTTCCGGACGCGCCTCGCCCGCGCCGACGGCTCGGAGTTCCTGCCCGCCCCCGCCACCCCTGCCCCGTTGAGAGGAATCGCATGACGCTTCGACAGGCCCAGGACGGCGCCGTCCCGCTGCGCTTCGGATACAAGGCCTCGGCCGAGCAGTTCGGCCCCGCCGAGCTGCTCGACTACGCGGTCCTCGCCGAAGAGGTCGGGTTCGACTCGGTCTTCATCTCGGATCACCTGCAGCCCTGGCTGCACGAGGGAGGCCACGCTCCGGCATCCGTCCCGTGGCTCGGCGCGCTCGGCGCGAAGACCTCGCGCGTGCTCATCGGCACGTCGGTGCTGACGCCGACGTTCCGCTACAACCCGACCGTCGTGGCGCAGGACTTCGCGACGCTCGGCGTCATGTACCCGGGGCGCGTGATCCTCGGCGTCGGCACCGGCGAAGCGCTCAACGAGGCGAACCTGGGCATCACGTGGCCCGACCCGCCGGAGCGCTTCCAGCGGCTGAAGGAGGCGATCGGCCTCATCCGGAGGCTGTGGTCGGAGGATCGCGTCAACTTCGAGGGCACGTACTACACGGCCCGCAACATCACGATCTACGACAAGCTCGACCAGCCGGTGCCGATCTACATCGGCGCCGCCGGGCCTGCCGCGACCCGGCTCGCGGGCCGCATCGCGGACGGCTTCATCACGACCTCGGGCAAGAAGCGCGAGCTCTACACCGATACGTTGCTGCCCGCGCTCGACGAGGGGCTGTCGAAGGCCGGCCGCGCGCGCGACGACCTCGACACGCTGATCGAGGTCAAGGTGTCGCTCGCCGAGACGATCGACGAGGCGAAGCAGAAGACGCGGTTCTGGGCGCCGCTCGCGCTGACCCCCGAGGAGAAGATGGGCATCGACGACCCGATCGAGATGCAGCGCCTCGGCGAGGAGCTGCCGATCGAGCGCGCGGCGTCGCGGTTCATCGTGTCGGACGATCCCGACGAGCACGTCGAGCGGATCGGCTGGTACGTCGATCTCGGATTCCGTCACCTGGTGTTCCATGATCCGGGGCACGACCAGGCCGCCTTCCTGCGGATGTACGGCGAAGAGGTCCTGCCGCGCCTGCGCGCGAAGTACGGCGCGTGAGGCGCCTGTTCCGGCGGCGGGCCACAACTCCGCCTGAACCGGCTCTCAGCCGCGCCGGGCGCGGCGTGTCACCGCCCCCGGCGCCGGGCGAGGCGGAGTTGCGGCCCGGCGCGGGGACGGCGCCCGCTCGGTGGATCGTCGTCGTGCCGGTGAAGCCCCCGGCTCGCGGCAAGTCGCGGCTCGAGGTCGCGGGGGTCGACCGCGCCGCCCTCGCGCACGCGATCGCGCTCGACACGCTCGCCGCGGCGACGGCGTGCGAACTCGTCGCGCAGGTCGTCGTCGTGACGAACGACCCCGCGCTCGCGCGCGAGTCGGCCGCGATCCCGGCGCTGCGGTTCGTGCCCGAGGGCGAGGCGCGGGGTCTCGACGCAGCGGTGGCCACCGGGATGGCGGCGATGGATCCGAATCACCGGATGCCGCGCGCCGCGCTCCTCGGAGACCTCCCCGCCCTGCGACCGGCCGATCTCGCCGACGCGCTGCGGGCCGCGGCATCCGTCGACCGTGCCGTCGTCGCCGACGCGGAGGGCACCGGGTCGACCCTGGTGACCGCGGCGGCGGGCACGGCGTGGACGTCGTCGTTCGGCGACGGCTCGTTCGCCCGCCACCTCGAGCTGGGGTGCCAGGCTCTTCCGGTTCCGGATGCCTCGACCCTGCGCCGAGACGTCGACACCGCCGGCCAGCTCGAGGCCGCGCACGCGCTGGGCCTCGGCCCCCGCACCGCGGCGCTGCTCGGCGGCTGAACCTCGATGCGGGCGGGGCGAGGCATCCGCCCGCTTCCGCCATTCGTGGGCGGGAACCTGCCAGTCCCCGCCGGCGCGTGCCGGGCCGCCGTTAGCCTGACGTGATGAGCGATTACCAGGTGCTGGAGATGGGCGGACTCGACGAGTGGCGGGCGCACTACGGCGGCTTCCGGCCGGAGAGCTCGCGGGACGGGCGCCGTGTGGTCGACCACGACCTGACGATGCAGTACATCGGCATGACGGCCAATGCGCTCGAGCCCGGCGAGGAGGCCGGCTACTGGCACGACCACGCGCGCATCGAGGAGCTGTACGTGTTCCTCACCGGCCGCGGGCAGATGGGCCTCGACGACGACGTCGTCGACGTCGGTCCCGGCTCCGTGGTGCGCGTGGGCCAGGGGGTGTGGCGCACGTGGCGTGCGACGCCCGACAGTCCCGAGCAGCTGCGGTGGCTGTGCATCCGCGCGGGCGGCGACGAGCTGCCGCGGCTCCCCGACGACGGCACGCGCGACCCCGACCGCCCCTCGCCCTGGGCCTGACGCCCGGGGTCCTGACGCGCCGATCCCGCGCCCTGGGCCCGACGCCCCGGTCCCGCGCCCTGGGCCTGACGCCCCAGCCCTCGCTCCGCAGTCAGTTTCTGCGGTCCCCCCGGGCGTGGGCGCTCAGAAACTGACTGCGGAGCCGGGCGGTGACGCCGCGACCCCGACCGCCCCTGCGCCCCGACCCCGCGCCCTGGGCCCGACGCCGGCCCTTCGCTCCGCAGTCAGCTTCTGCGGTCGCGGCCGGGCGTGGGCGCGCAGAAACTGACTGCGGAGCGAAGGGCGGTGACGGTGGGTCAGACGAACAGCAGGTACAGCGCGCCGATCAGCGTGAAGACGATCACGAGCTTCTCGAAGAGGGCCTGGGGCATGCGGTTCGCGAGCCAGCGACCGAGGAACGCCGACGCCACGACGAGCGGCACGAGCACCAGGTCGATGAGGAGACCCGGCACCGTGATGATGCCGATGCCGACCGAGAACGGCACCTTGAACAGGTTCACGATCGCGAAGAACCAGGCCGCCGTGCCGAGGAACGCCTTCACCTCGAACCGCGCCGCCAGGAAGTACATCGACATCACCGGGCCGGCGGCGTTCGCGACCATCGTGGTGAAGCCGCCGAGCGTGCCGTAGGTCGCCGCCGCGATCCGATGCGAGCCGCCTGCTTCGACGCTCGACGCGAAGCGTCGCCGCAGCAGCGTGATCGCGATGACCGCGAGCAGGATGACCCCGATGGTGCGCTTGACCCACGCATCGTCGGCGAACGCCAGGAAGACGACTCCCAGCAGCACGCCGACCACGACCGCCGGCGCGAGGCGCAGCAGCGCGCGCCAGTCCGTGTGCCGCCGGTACATCGCGACCGCGAACACGTCGGCGACGATCAGCAGGAGCAGCAGCACCCCCGTGGACTGCCTCGCCGGCAGCACGGCCGCGAAGATCGCGACGGCGATCGTCCCCGCGCCGGGAACGGCGGTCTTCGACAGCCCGACGACGACGGCCGCGACGCCGAGCAGCGCCCACGCCCACCACGCGAGCTCGGGCACGTCAGAGACCGGCCGCGATCAGCGCGGACTCGGCGAGCGCAGCCGAGCGCGCCGGGTCCGTCATCCACAGCGGCGTCACGACGGGACGGATGCCGAACCCGGCGACCTCGCCCGCGAGGGCCTCGTCCTCTTCGGCGATCAGCCACGCGTCGAGCAGCCCGGCGTCGCCGCGCGAGCCGTACAGCCCCGCCACCGCCGCGGCGGATGTCTCGACGCCGATCGCCGTGAGGCAGACGTCGGCCATGCCGCGCACGACGCGTCCGCCGATGATCGGCGAGACGCCCACGACCGGTGCCGCTGTGGCGCGCAGCGCCTCACGCACCCCCGTGACGTCGAGGATCGGACCGATCGAGACGACCGGGTTCGACGGCGCGAGGAGCACCGCCTCTGCCTGCGCAATCGCCTCGACCACTCCGGGGGCCGGGGCGGCCTCCGAGATCCCGGGGTTCTCGAACCGCGTCGGGGCGAGCGCGGCGCGATGCCGCGTCCACCACTCCTGGAAGTGCAGGCGGGTGCCGTCGTGCAGGACCACGACGGTGTCGACCTCGGTGTCGGTCATGGGCAGCAGGCGCGCGCCGAGCGGCCAGCGCCGCGACATCCGCTCGATCACCTCCGTCGGCGTGAGGCCGTCCCGCAGCCAGCCGGTGCGGGCGAGGTGGGTGCCCAGATCGAGGTCGCCGAGCGTGAACCACGGCCAGCCGGCGCCCCACGCCTGCAGCTCTTCGTTGACGCGCTCCGAGTCGCCCTGCCGGCCCCACCCGCGCTCGGCGTCGTTGACGCCCGCGAGCGCGTAGGTGAGGGAGTCGACGTCCGGCTGGAGCCGCACGCCCGATAGCCACAGGTCGTCGCCCGTGTTGACGACGACCGTGAGGGCCGAGGCGGTGTCGCCGATTCCGCGGGAGCGGAGCGCGCCGCGCACGCCCAGGACGAATCGCGATCCGCCGACCCCGCCGGCGAGCACGACGATGCGGGGCGAGACGCTCATCCCGACTCAGCCCCGCTCGGTGCGGGGCAGTGGCAGCGCGCCGGTGCGCGGCGCGAACTCGTCGGCGGCGTGCGGCAGGGAGAACGTCGCGACGGCGTCGATCAGCGCGTCGACCGTCTGCATCTCGGCCACGATGTCGACATCGAGACCGGCGCGCTTCGCGTCGCGCGCCGTGCGCGGCCCGATCGCGGCGATGAGCGTGGTGTCGGGGATCTCGGCGAACTGCTGATGCACCTGTTCGGCGACCGAGCCGCTCGTGACGAGGATCGCGTTGATGCGCCCGGAGCGCACGTCCTCCGCGATCCGCTCCGTCACCGGAACGCCGACCGTGCGGTAGGCGACGACACTGCGCACGCGGTGCCCCGCCTCGGACAGCATGCGGGTGAGCACCGGCTTCGCGATCTCGCTGCGGAGCGTCAGGATGTCGCGCGGCTCGGGCTCGAGGGCGATCATCTGCTCAGCCATCCCGGCGGCGGAGTTGTCTTTCTCCGGGACCAGGTCGACGTGGTAGCCGACCGCGAGGAGTGCGGCGGCGGTCGTCTCGCCCACGGCGGCGACCTTCGTGCGCGCCGGCACGGTTGCGCGGTAGGCGTACAGCACGTCGACCGTGGTCGCACTCGTGACGGTGAGCCAGTCGAACGCCCCCGCGGCGAGATCTGCCAGCGCCTGATCCAGGGACGCCTGGTCGTTCGTCGGAGCGAAGTTGATGAGCGGCGCGATCACGGGCGTCGCGCCCTGCCGACGCAGCGATGCCGCAACACCGTCGCCCCACGGTCCGCCGCGGGGCACGAGAACGCGCCAGCCGGCGAGCGGCTTGGCGGGTTGGTGCTGGGGGGCTGTGTTCATGAAGGTCGACTCTCGTGATGCTCAGTCGGCCGCCCGAGACGCCGAGCAGCCGACGCGCGGATCGAATCGGGTTCGCGCGACCGGCAGCATACGCACCGTTGCACTGCCTTGCCTCCCGAGCATACCCCTCCCTCGCGCAAGGCCTTCCTCGTCGGGAAACGTCAGCGCGTGTAGAGCCGCACCAGCCCCCACACCGCAGCGCCGATCGCGGCAGCCCCGACGACGACCGCGACCGCGGCGGCAGCCGGGTTGCGCCGCGAGAAGGTGCGGGCCTTCTCCACGCCCTCGTCAACGGCACGGCCGACTCGCCGCGGCACGTTCGCCTTCTCTTCGATGGCGGCCAGCGCCGCCTTCAGCTCCGCCCGGGCGTGCTCGACCGGATCGTCGATGCCGAGCGGCACCGCGGTTCGAGGCACCGCAACGGGGGTCTTCGGCGCCGGTGTGCGAGCCTCAGAGCTCATCGCGGACCTCCTTCACGTCCTGGGCGATCGACTGGACAGGGTTCTGGCGCTCACCGATGCGGCGGAAGCGCATGACGCCGAGCAGCGCCAGCACGGCGGTGACGATGAGCATCGCGAAGAACACCACGAGCGCCGACAGCCACACCGGCCACCACGACGAGAGCCCGGCGATCACGAAGGTGCCGAGCACCGGCACCGACCAGAACAGCACGAACAGCGCCGCGAAGACCCACAGGGCACCCCACCCGCCGTCCTTCGCAGTGCGTGCGAGCCACGCCTTCGCCGCGTCGATCTCGGCGATGACGACGTTGCGGACCAGCTCCGGAATCTCGCCGAGAAGCGTGAGCAGACTGTCATCCGCGCGATCGCGGAAGCCACGCGGCGTGGTCACGTCACGCTCCGCCGCGACCGTCGGTGGACTCTGCGATGTCGTCCGCTACGTCTTCGACAGCGTCCTTGACCGCCTTCGCCGAGGTCTTGGCCGCTGCCTCGACGTCATCCGTCGAGTCCTTGCCGACCTTCAGCGCCGCGTCGAGCTTCTGGCCGGGCGTGCCCTTGGACCCGGCCGCTTGAGCGACCTTCACCGCGGAGTCCCACAGCGTCGACGGCAGGGCCATCGCCGAGGACTTGGCGAAATCCTTGACCTTGCCCACCTGCTCCTGGACGGGGTCGAGGTTCCACACCTTCAACCACTGCGTCTTGATCTGCTCGTAGCGTTCGCGGCCCGCCCTCGTGCCGAGCACGTACCCGATGGCGAGTCCGACGACGAGTCCTGCTTTGCCCCTCATGGGGTCTCCTCACGCTCGTGTGCACCTGACGACCCTCCCCAGGGTAGCCCCGTATTCCGATTCCGGCATCCACCCTTGACAGCGGGCACCGGAGCGCACTCACTCCGGCGCCGGCCCGCCGAAGAGCGCAGCCCTGCGGACGCGATCCGCCTCGGACCGGGCGTCGGCGACGACCTGGGCGAGCCCGCTCCCCGCGACCCACGCGCCGACGGCGGCCAGCCCCGGCCGCGCCGAGACACGTCGGCGGACGTCAGCGGTCGCCGCGTCGTGTCCGAGCGCCGAGGCCGGGGCGGCGAGCTCGAAGCGCGCGGTGTGCGCCGCGCGCACCGCGGTGTCGTCGATCCGGACGCCGAGGAGAGCGGATGCCTCGTGCCGGGCGAGCTCGATCGTCTCGTGCCCTTCGGCCACCGGGTGGTCGAACGCGACGCTCAGCACGTGGCGACCCGCTCCGGCCGCGTGGGCGAGCCACGCCCACCGGGCGGTGTGGTGCACAAGACCCGAGGCGCGATGCGTCCCCGCGAGCGGGTAGACCTGCGCGCCGCGGGGCGCGGCGTCGAGCGCGGGCTCGTCGACGACGAGCGTCACGACCTCCCGCACGATCCCTTCGTGTCCGGGTTCCGCGCCGGGCGACGAACCGGCCCGTGCGCCCGCCGCCTCGAGGAGGCGCTGGGCCTCCTGTCGGCCCGTCGCCACGATCACGATGTCCGCCGGGTCGGGCACAGCGGCCCCGGCGTCGTCGTCGGTGCTCTCGATGCCGAGCCGCCACCGTCCACCGACGCGCGAGAGTCCGGTGACGCGGGTGTCGAGCACGATCTCGGCACCGAGCAGCCGCAGCCGCTCACCGAGGGCGGACACCAGCTGCGGCATCCCGCCGTCGAGGCTCTCGATCGCGGCGACCGGCGGGGCGTCCCGGTCGACGAGCAGATCGGCGACGGCGCCGCTGAGCGAGCCGGTGCGGGTGAGGGCGGCGGTGAGCCCGGGCGCCGCGACGACGACGTCGACCTCGTCGGGCGTGAGACCGAACCGTCCGGCGGCCAGCGGTGCGACGAGGCGATCGTGCACGGCGGCGCCCATGCGTGAGCGCACGAGCTTGCCGAGGTTGCGTTCGGTCCCGATCGTGAGCGGCGGCCGCAGCCGGTCGACGTACGCCCGCCACGCGCCGCGCCAGCCGATGACGCGGCGGACGCTTTCGTCCCACGGGTTCGCCGGGATCCCCAGCAGGCTCTGCTCGGGAAGCGGCGCGGCGGCGCCCTTCGGCAGCCCGGCGATCCAGGTGCGGTCGGTGCTCGGCGCGACGATCCGGTCGTCGAGGCCGAGCTCCTCGACGAGAGCGCGCACCGTCCCGCCGCTGGTGGACCAGCAACTCGCGCCGAGGTCGAGCGGCAGGCCGTCGAACTCGGCGCCTGCGATCGTGCCGCCCAGCCGCGGGGTCGCCTCGACCAGGGTGACCGGCATCCCCACCTTCGCGCACTCGAGGGCGGCGACGAGCCCTGCGATCCCACCGCCGATGACCACCGCGCGCGTCTCATGGGCGTGGGAGACGAGCCCTTCGAGCGGTTCGGCGGGGGAGGTCACGGCATCCATCCTCCCAGGTGCGCCGGCCTGGTCGAGCTTGAGAAACCACGCGCAGGTTGAGACTCCATCGGTTGTGGGGTTTCTCAACCTCCGTGGGGTTTCTCAACCTCCACGGGGTTTCTCAACCTCCACGGGGTTTCTCAACCTCCGTGGGGGTCGTCAGCCTCGGCGGGGCGCCGGTGGCGGGCCTCGGCACGCGTGCGGGGGGTGGCGGGGGCGACGGATGCCGCGTCCTCGGCATCCGGATCGCTCGCCGTCACGGGATCGCCGTCGACGGAGGTGACTCGGCCGTCGTGCAGTTCGATGACACGGTCGGCGCGCTGCACGAGGAGCGGGTCGTGCGTCGAGACGACGGCGGCGAGGCCCTGCGAGTGCACGAGGTCGCCGATGAGGTCCATGACGGTCGCGGCGGTGCGCGAGTCGAGCTGGCCGGTGGGCTCGTCGGCGATCAGCACGTGCGGACGCGCCGCGATCGCGCGTGCGATGCCGACGCGCTGCTGCTGGCCACCCGAAAGCTCGCCCGGCCGCTGCGCCGCGTGGTCGGCGAGCCCGACCAGCCGCAGCGCCTCGGCGACGCGTGCGTCGCGCTCGGCGGGCGGGGTCTTCGCGATCCGCAGCGGAAGCTCGACGTTCTCGGCGGCCGAGAGGATCGGGATGAGCCCGAAGGACTGGAACACGAATCCGAGCCGCTCCCGCCGCAGCGCGGCGAGGGCGTCCTCGTCGAGCGCGGTCGCCTCGACGTCGCCCAGCCACACCTTTCCCGACGTCGGACGGTCGAGTCCGCCGAGCAGGTTGAGCAGCGTCGTCTTGCCCGCACCTGACGCGCCCCGGACCACGACAAGCTCGCCCGCGGCGACCTCGATGTCGATGTCGACGCACGCGTGCACGTCTCCCGCGGCGGACGAGAACGTCCGTGTCAGCTTCTCGCCGCGCAGCGCAAGGGCGCCGTCCTGAGCTCGTCGAAGGGCGCCGTCCTGAGCTCGTCGAAGGGTCATGACGTCTCCTCGGTGGGGCCGGCGGATGCCGGGTGCGTCTCGTCTCGGTCGCTCGCGCTCTCTCGCTCGGCGACGGAGGCCGTCTGACCGGGCCAGACGCCGACATGGTCGGGTTCGAGGGCGAGGCGCACGCGCTCCCGCAGGTCGAGGGCGGTGACGAAGTCGTCGGGGAGCTGCAGCCGGCCGACGCGGTCGAGCACCGCGTACTCCTCGGCGACGTGGTGCTCGGCGCCGTGCTCGTCGAGCCTCGTGGATCGCAGCACCTCGGTGGACGTGCGGCCGTCGCGGATCTGCACCGTCCGGGCCACGTGCTCCGACACGGCCGGGTCGTGGGTCACGATGAGGGTCGTCAGCCCCAGCTCGCGATTGACCGAGCGCATCGCCTCCAGCACGTGGGCGCTCGTCAGGTCGTCGAGCTCGCCGGTCGGCTCGTCGGCGAGCAGCACCCGCGGATCGTTCGCGATGCCGACGGCGATCGCCACGCGCTGCTGCTCGCCGCCCGACATCTCGGCCGGTCGGCGGTCGGCGCAGTGCGAGACCTCGAGGAGGTCGAGCAGGTCGGCCACGCGCCGGCGACGCGCGGCCGCGCCACGCGTCGCGCCCGTGATGGCGAGCGCCGCGGCGACATTCTCGCTCGCCGACAGGTACGGCAGGAGGTTGCGCGACGTCTGCTGCCACACGAAGCCGACGCTGTGGCGACGGAACTCGACGCGCTCCTTCTCCTTCATCGTCAGCAGGTCGTGGCCCGCGACCCGCGCGACGCCGGCAGTCGGCTGGTCGAGGCTCGACAGGATCGACAGGAGCGTCGACTTGCCCGAGCCCGACGCGCCGACGACGGCGACGAGTTCGCCTCGATCGATGCGCAGGTTCAGCCCCTGCAGGGCCTGCACCTCGACCCCGGCCCCGTTCGCCGCCTGCACCTTGAAGATGCGCACCAGATCCGTGCACAGGATGTCGGCATCCGGTTGGTGAGCCTGTCGAACCATGGTCCTATCCTTCCTCCACCGTGCGCAGCACTCCCGCGGCGCGCGCGCGGCGCGACACGAGCAGGGCGAGCACGGTGAGAACGACGGCGAGCGCGACGAAGCCGCCGAGGGTGAGCAGCAGGATCGCCGGGTCGATCACATAGGCGGGCGCCACCGACGATCCGGTGAACGGCCGCAGGTCGACGGCCGCCATGACGACGAGCGGCACCAGCGCCCCGAACACGGTGCCGGCGAGCACGGCGGCGGCGGCCGGCGGCCCGATCTCCCACAGCGCGAGCGACGACGACGAGCGGCGCGGCGCACCGAGCGTGCGCAGCAGGGCGAGCACGCGAGCGCGCGGCCCCGCGGCGAGCGTCAGCGTCATGACGATCGCCAGCGCGCTCAGCAGCGCCGCGACCCCGGTCGCGAGCAGCAGCGCCCCGCGGACGCCCTGCACCGCGGGCCCGGACTCGATGCCGGCCGCCACCTGGGCCGCACCGTCGATGCGCACCGTCGGACCCAGCACCTCGCGGAGGCCCTGCTCGACGGCATCCGCCGACCCTTCGTCGTCGAGGCTCACGAGGATCGTGCGATCGCTCTGATCGCTGCCGAAGACCTCCTCGGCGTACGACGAGTCGATCGCCACCCAGTTCGCGCGGCCGCCGATGGGGGCCGGGCCCCGTGTCGTGCCCACGAGCTGAGCATCGACGCCGTCGAGCCTCAGTTCGTCGGTGTCGCCGATGAGGTCGGCCGCATCGCCTGAGGCGACGAGCGGCATCGGTCCGTCGGCGGGGGGCTCGAGCGAGACGCCGGGCGGCAGCATCCCGGGTCCCTCTCCCTGCACGGCCCGCAGGTCGGCCGCGTCGACGACGAACACCGAGGTGCCCGCTTTCACGCCGCCGATGTCGAGAGTCGCCGGCTCGGCTCCCGAGATGCCGGTCGCCAGTGCGACGCCGTCGATCTGCTGCACCCGCTCGAGCTGCTCGCGCGTGAACAGGCCGCCCTGCACGCGCAGGTCGGCACCGACCTGTGCGCGCGATGCCTCGTCGACACCGGACTGCAGGGTCGACAGGAGGACCCCCGACGACATCGCGACCGACACGCCGACGACGAGGGCGAGCACCGGAGTCACGCCGAGCGTCGGCTCGCGCAGGGCTCGCGCCGACCCGACGAACGCGTCGAGGCTCGCGCCGCGCCGAGCGCGGGCGTGCGCGGCGGCGAGAGGCAGCGGGTACAGCCGGATGGTCACGAGGCAGGCGACGAGCGCCAGCAGGAGCGGCGTGGCGGCGAGCAGGAGGTCGGCGCCGTCGCTGTACCCGCGGAGGAACAGCAGCGTGAGCGCGATCACCGCCAGCCCGGCGACGACTCCCTCGACGATGAGCCGCAGCCGCGATCCGCGGTGCCCGAGGTCGGCGCGCACCTGCCGTTCGGCGACCGACGGAGCAAGGACGAACAGGATCGCCACGGGAGCGATCCCGGTCAGCAGCGCCGTGGCCACGCCGGCCGCACTCGGTGCGGCGCCGAACACGGATGCCGCTGCGATCACGACGGTCGCGGCTCCGAGCAGCGCCGGCACGACGCCGACGAGAACACCCTCGGCGCCCAGCAGCCGGCGCAGCTGCCCGATCGACGCTCCGCGCGCCGACAGCAGCCGCAGGCTCGATCGCCGGCCCTCGAGGATCAGCCGGCAGCCGAGCACCAGCACCGCGGCTGCGACTCCCACCGGCCCCGACACGAGCATGGCGATGACGCCCGCCGTCGAACGCTGCTGCGCGAGCGCGGACTCGATGGTCGCGGTGATGTCGGCGTCGAACCTGAGACTGAGGATGCCGGGACCCTGGTCCATCGTCCCGATCACATGGGCGACAGCGGTGAGCTTGTTCAGCGCCGCGACCGCGGTTTCGGCGTTCGCGCCGTCGATGTCGTCGACAGCCGTGGGGAACCAGACCTTCGTCGACGGACTCCCGGCAAGACCCCCTGCCACGATGGAGGCGGGGTGCGCGAACCCCATACCCTTCACTTCGCGCGGATCATTGCCGTTGTCGAAGATGTAGGGCGTGAGCGACGACGGCACGTGCTGCCAGAAGTCCGAGCCGGCGTCGACGGGTTCGTAGAGCCCGACGAGCACGAACTCCACCAGACCCTGAGCCGACCTCGAGGTGCGCGTCTCTCCGACCGACCACTCCATCTCTGCCGCCGTCGCCGGCGACATGATGATCTCGACGCGGCTGATCACCGGCATGCCCTCGAACCCGGGCACCTGCTCCGACTCCGGCAGGTAGCTGGCGGAGGCGTCAGGAAGCCGCCCCTCCACGACCTCGAACTCGTCCTCGACTCCCGGCGCGAAGGCCAGGGTCACGGTGCGCGTCCTCGACTCAACCAGCTGGGTCTCGGCAAGGAGGGTCACGGCGGTCGCGGGTCGCAGAACCTCCGGCAGCGGCGCATCCGCCTCCGCGCGGATCCCCTCGACCTCGCCGAGGAAGTCGCCCCACACCTCGTCCGTGGTCGGTGGCTCCTCGTACGGCCAGTCCGGAAGCTGCGGGAACGCCGTGGTTCCCACGTTCTCGGACACGACGTCGCGCACCGTAGGCGCGATCGCGTCGAGCCGGCTGCGCAGCGTCGCGTCGCCGACGGCGTTCAGCGCGACGGGTGCGGCTGCCGCGAGCAGCGCCAGCACGAAGACGAGCAGCGCCACGATCACACCGCCGCCGGCGTGCGAGCGGAGGTGGTGCGCGACCAGCGCGCCGGTCGAGACGCGACGGCTCATCGGGATTCCTCCCCCACCGTCGCAGCGCGAGCCGCGCGCGAGACGCTCACCGCCACGGCGACGACGATGACGCCGAGACCCGCGGCGAGCAGCGCGACGGCGACGCCGAGCGGCGGCCATGCGAACGACACGCCGCCGGCGATGGGAAGGATGCCGGGAGTCACGGCTCGCACCAGCTCGGGCACGATCAGCCACGAGGCCAGGCCGCCCGCGACGGCGCCCAGCACGAGCGCCGCTCCGAAGACGCCGCCGAGCTCGGCCGCACGCATGCGTCCCTGTGCCGCGGCGCCGATCCCGAGGGCGCGCAGCACGCCGAGTTCGCGACGGCGGGCGATCGCGAGGGTCTGCACGATCGCGGATGCCGCGACCAGCGACAGCGCCATCGCCCCTGCCGTCGCGATCCACCAGCCCGGCGCGAGGGCGGCCACGACGTCCGCGCTCACCCCCGGCGCCGCCGTGTCGACCGGGCGATCGCCCAGGGCCGCGCTCAGGGCGTCGTCGGCGGTCGCGTCGCCCGCCGCCCACACCGAGTTCGGGGTCACGAACGACGCCCCCCGCTGCAGCTGCGAGACGAGCAGGTTCTCCATGGGCGCGAAGAGGGCCAGCGGCCTCGACGCACCGGGCACGACGTCCACGATCGACGACACGAGAGCGGCTCCGCGGCGGCCGGTGCCGGCGTAGCGGAACTCGAACGAGTCGCCTTCTCCGATGCCGAGGTGCTCGGCCAGGCCGCGAGAGACGACGGTCGCGACAGGGGGCGCGTCTCCGTCCGGTCCGCCATCGGCGGCGAGCTCACCGCCGTCGGCGAGCCACACGACGACGTCGTTGATCCCGGGGTGGAACTCCGCGTCCGCCTGGATCTGGAGCGGGCCGCTGCCGACCGCAACGACCGAGTCGAGGGTCACCTGCACCACGTCGCTGACGAAGCCCCGGCCGCGGTCGGCGCCGATCGCGAGCAGCCGCCACGGTGCGGTGCCCTCGGGAAGCGGCGCCTCGGCGACCACGGTCACCGACCCGTCGGGATTCGGCAAGACCTCGCCGTCGAGCGGGAGGCGGACAGGAGTCCCGGCGGCGTCGATCAGGACGGCGGCGAGGACGGGCGTCGGCGCGTACGAGCCCTCGGATGTGGCTTGTGCTGTCACCCGAAGGGCGGTGGCGCCGTCGCCGAGCGGCACCGGATCGACGACGACCGTTCCGTCCACGGCTGCGGCGGCCTCGAGCGCGCCCTTGTCGATGAGTCCGCCCGCCGACGTCACGACCTCGGGGATCTCGGATGCCGGGACCGCGACGAGCTGGGCGTCGGCATCGCCGATCTCGATCTCGTCTACGAGAGCAGGAGCCGCGGCATGAACCCCCTCGACACCGGCGGCAGCCGCCACGGTGCGGGGGTTCGCGGATTGGGGCGACATGTCGACGCGCAGGTCGGTGCCGGCGCGCACCGCGGCCGAGTCGGTGACCATGGCGGTCCATGTCGCGCTGTACGCCGAGGCGAACACGGCCTGCGCGACGGTGAGGGCGACCAGCAGCACGGCCACCGCGTAGATCGGGATGCGGCGAGCCACCTGACGAGCCGGATACCCCGGCTGCACGCCGGGGACGGCGGCGGCGGGCGGCGCCCACGCGACCGCCGCCGCGCCGAACACCGCGAGAGCGATCAGCGCGCCGGCCATCAGCACGACCGCCGGAGCGAGGGCGACGATGGGATCGAGTCCCGTCCCGCGGGCGAGCGGCAGCTGCCAGACGACCAGCGCCGACGCCAGAACCACCACCACGACCACGGCGGCGGTCGTCGCGCGCGCCGCCCGGGTCGTGGTGCGGGTGCGTTCGCCGCGGCGGAGCGCCACCGCGAACACGACGGCGAGCGCCGCGCCCGTCGCGAGCGCCCACGGCCAGGCTCCGACGGCTCCATCCGCGGCAGCGCCGATGACCGCGGCGAGACCTGCGGCGAGCGCGACGCCGAGCACAGTGCCCGCGAGCGCGACGACGACGCCTTCGGCGGCATCCGTCGTCCACGCCTGTGTCCTCGAGAACCCGCGGGCACGGATCGTCGCCGTCTCGTGCTCGCGCGCCGCTGCCACGAGCCGGGCGAGCTGGGCGACCGCCGTGCCGGCGAGGATCGCGACCATGAGGACGAGGGCAGGGGCCGCCGATGCGAGCGCCGCGGCGCCCGCCCCGACCTGCCTCGCCACGTCGTCGGCTGAGACTCCGGGGGGCGGCGGGTCACCCGCGACCTCGACCGCGCGGCCGAGCCACGCGAGCACGAGGCACACCGTGGCGACCGCGACCGCCACAGTGGCGGCGGCACTCACCAGCAGTCCGGCGCGCGCCCGGGCGCGCACTCCGAGCAGTCGCGCTGACGAGAGCGCACGGCGATCGGGCATGGGCTCGGTCCTCCGTGGTCGGTCGGGCGCTGTCGGTCCTGCAAACCTATCCAAAGCCGCAGTCGCGTCACGCGCTCCGCATCGCCGAGAGCGTCCGGCAGTGCGAAGATCCTGACAACGTAGCCGAGCCGGGTGCGAGACTGGGGCCATGACGCTCCACATCACGGGCGATGCCGCTGCCGATCGCCTTCTGACCGACGACCCGCTCGCGTTGCTGATCGGCATGCTGCTCGACCAGCAGGTGGCGATGGAGACGGCGTTCGCCGGACCGTTGAAGATCTCGGAGCGGGCCGGCACGCTGGATGCCGCTGCCATCGCGACCTTCGATCCCGACGCGTTCGTCGAGCTGTTCAAGGCGACGCCTGCGGTGCATCGGTTCCCGGGTTCGATGGCGGCTCGCGTGCAGGCGCTGTGCGCCGCCGTCGAACAGGATTGGGGAGGCGACGCGGCCGCGATCTGGCGGCGCGACGAGCCCGACGGGGCGACCGTGCTCACGCGGCTCAAGGGGCTGCCCGGCTTCGGCGAGCAGAAGGCGAAGATCTTCCTCGCGCTGCTCGGCAAGCAGTACGGCTTCACCGGGGCGGGCTGGCGCGAGGCATCGGCTCCCTACGGCGAGGACGGGTCGTTCCGCAGCGTCGCCGACATCGTCTCGCCCGAGTCGCTCACGAGAGTGCGAGAGCACAAGCGGGCGATGAAGTCCGCCGCGAAGGAGAAGAGCGCATGAAGAAGACCGGTGGCAGCGTGGGCGCCTTCGTGGCGGGCGTGACGCCCGAGAGGCGCCGACGGGATGCCGAGACCATGGTCGCGCTGATATCGGAGGTCACCGGACGCGAGCCCGAGATGTGGGGCACCATCATCGGCTTCGGATCGTGCCACTACACCTACCCGACCGGCACTCACGGCGATGCGCCGATCGCCGGGTTCGCGCCCCGCAAGCAGGCGACGACGGTGTACCTGCTCAGCACGGATGCGCACCGCGATCAGCTCGCGACGCTCGGACCGCACGAGACCGGCGTCGGGTGCCTCTACATCAAGGACCTCGAGACGGTCGACACCGACGTGCTGCGCGAGATCATCGCGGAGGACTACCGGCGAGTGCTCGCCGACGACATCGAGGGCGTGACCTTCACGATCGCGGACTGACGGCAGCGCCACCGCTGCGCACACCCCACCCCTCACACCGAGCTTCACCCCTCCCCCTGCCTCGCGGCACGCACACACGAAAGAGCGACTCTTGACCACGATCCTCCCTGGCCTGCCCGCCCTCGACTGGACGAACGGCACCACCCGCTTCGAATCGCTCGGCGACGACGCGCTGCGCCTCGAGGCGACGGCAGGCGTCGATTGGACCAACGACGCATCCGGGAAGGAGGCCGAGCCCCAGCACGGCGCAACGAGTCTCGCCTTCGCGGTCGACGGCGACTTCCAGCTGTCGGCGCGCGTGCGCGTCGACCACCCGCGGACCACGTTCGACGCCGGCGCACTCACCTTGTGGGCGGATGCCGAGCACTGGGCGAAGCTGTGCTTCGAATGGTCGCCGGACGGAGCCGCGATGGTGGTGAGCGTCGTCACCAACCACTACTCGGACGACGCGAACGCGATCGACGTCCATGCGGACGAGGTCTGGCTGCGCATCTCGAAGATCGGACCCGCCTTCGCGTTCCACTCCTCGTCCGACGGTCGGCAGTGGCGGTTCGTGCGGCTGTTCCGCCTGCTGACCGACAGCCCCGTTCGTGCCGGGTTCCTCGCCCAGGCACCGCTCGGCGATGGCGCGACCGCGACCTTCACCGACGTGCGGTACACGCCCGAGACCCTGACTCAGCTTCGCTGATCCACGACGCCCCCTGGGCCGGGGCGTCTCGCCACACGACTCTCCACACCCTCCCTCACACCGCGGCCCACCCCGCCGATAGGGTGAGGGAACCCACCCCCTCGCTGCGGAGAGAACTCATGCTGCCGTTCCTGATCGTCGGAGGCGTCGGCCTCGCCGTGCTCCTCATCTCGCTCATCGTGGGCGACATCTTCGACCACTTCGAGATCGGCGACGGTGCCATCTCGGGAACGGCCCTGGGCATCGCCGCCGTCGTGTTCGGGGCGTCGGGCGCTCTCACCTACACCTCGAACCTCGACCCGGTGTGGGCCTACGTCCTCGCCGCAGCGCTCGCGGTCGTGGCGTATCTCGTCGCGGTGCTGTTCGTGAAGCGGTTGACGAAGAGCTCGGACGGTGTTCCCACCTCGGCCGTCGGCCTCTCAGGCGTCACCCGGTCCACCATCACGCCCGCCGGAGGCGAGGTCAGCCTCGACGGCCCCCACGAGGTGGAACGCCGGCTCGCCTACAGCGACGGGACCATCGCCGAGGGCGTCCGCATCCGCGTCGTCGAGCACTCCGGCACCCGCGTCAAGGTCGTCGCGGAGTAGCAGTCACTTCTTGCCGCCGGGCGCGACGCCCGGCAGCGGCATCCGTCAAGAAAGGTCGTCCATGACGAACGAACTCATCCAGGTCATCGCCGTCGTCGCGCTCATCGTCGCGGTGCTCGGCCTCATCACCTTCATCGCACGGCGCATCCGGCGCGTGCCGCCGAACGAGGCGCTCGTGATCGTCGGGCGCGGCGCCGGCAAGCCGGCGGTCGATGAGATCGGCACCGGTCAGCGCGTCGTGATCGGCGGACGCACGTTCGTGTGGCCGATCCTGCAGCAGGGCTTCTCGATCTCGCTCGAGCAGCGCCAGATCGGCATTACGGTCGAGGGCGTCGACAAGCACCGCATCAAGATCGCCATCAAGGCGTCCATCAACTTCAAGGTGTCGGGCACCGAGGACGGCGTGCGCCGCGCGGCGCAGCGCTTCCTGTCGCAGCAGGACCTCCTCACCGAGATCATCAAGGAGTCGCTCGAGGGCTCGCTCCGCTCGATCGTCGGCGACATGACCATCGAGCAGATCATCTCCGACCGCAAGAGCCTGTCGGATCGCGTCGTCGCCGAGACCAAGGCCGACCTCGTCGAGCAGGGCCTGCAGGTCGACCTCCTCAACATCAGCGACATCTCGACCCCCGGCAGCGACTACCTCGCCAACCTCGGTCGCGCCGAGGCCGCGCGCGCACGCCAGGTCGCTGAGATCAGCGAGGCCGAGGCATCCCGTGCCAGCGAGTTCGCGCGCATCGAGGCCGCGGAGCAGATCGCCGAGCGCCAGAAGGCGCTGGCGCTCAAGCAGGCCACGATCAAGGCCGAGACCGACCGCGCGAACGCCGAAGCCGAGGCCGCGGGTCAGCTGGCGAAGGCCGAGCAGGACAAGGCCGTCGCACTGCTCGAGCGTGACGCGCTGTCGGAGCAGGCGAACGTGACGCAGGAGCGGCTCGACATCGACATCCGCAAGCCCGCCGAGGCCGAGGCGTACGCCGAGGTGCAGCGCGCCAACGCCCAGCGCGACGCCGCGAACGCCGCGACCGAGGCCGACGCCTACAAGCGCACCAAGATCGCCGAGGCGAACAAGGTCGCCGCGGTCCAGGACGCCGAGGCCGCCGCCACCGCGGTGCGCGTGTCGGGTGAGGCCGAGCGCGACAAGCAGGTCGCCCTCGCCGCCGGTATCAAGGCCGAGGGTGAGGCGCGCGCGTCGGCGATCCAGGCCGAAGGTCTCGCCGAAGCCGCTTCGACCGACGCCAAGGCGCTCGCGCTGCAGAAGTACGGCGAGGCCGCGCTCGCGCAGGAGATCATCTCGCGCCTGCCCGACATCGTGCGCGCCGCCGCCGAGCCGATCGCCTCGATCGACAAGCTCACGGTGGTCTCGACCGACGGCGCGTCCGAGATGACCAAGACCGTTGGCCGCGTTCTCAGCGAGGGCACCGACGTGGTCAAGGGCCTCACCGGGCTCGACATCAGCACGCTGCTGCAGGCCTACGCGCTCAAGACCGCCGGGGCCGACGCGCTCGCGGCCGTCGACGGCTCGAAGTCGGCCGCGAAGAACGCCGCGAAGGCCGCAGCCGCCGACGCCGCAGCATCGGTCGGCGCCGCCGGCTGACACCCGCTCGGGCACACGGATGCCGCGCCGCGACGTCTGCGGCGCGGCATCCGTCGTCTCGTCCGCCCGCTGACGCGACGCGCCCTCCCGTCGATCGTCGTGCCGCCGTACCGTGGAGGCATGGCCACCTCACCCGTTCGCCGGGCATCCGTGGACGACGCCGGCGTCGTCGCGCGCATGCTCCACGACTTCAACACGGAGTTCGACTCCGAGACCCCCGGACCGGAAACCCTGCAGCAGCGGCTCGTGCAGCTGCTCGGGGGCCCCGCGACGTTCGCGCTCCTGGGCGGCGAGCCGCCCGCCGGGCTCGCGCTCGTGACGCTCCGGCCCAACGTCTGGTATCCCGGACCCGTCGCGCTGCTGGACGAACTGTACGTCGCCCCCGAACACCGCGGCGCGGGTATCGGCGGTGCGATCATCGAGCGGCTCGTCGACGAGAGCACCGCATCCGGTGTCTCGGCGATCGAGGTCAACGTGGACGAAGGCGACGTCGACGCCCTGCGGTTCTACGACAGGCACGGCTTCCACCTGCAGCAGCCCGACACCGGCGAGCGCGCGTTCTACCTCTCGCGGGAGCTCGGCGCCTGAGCACCCGCGCTGCGGACGACGACGGATGCCGCGCCGCGGCGTGTGCGGCGCGGCATCCGCCGACTCGTCAGAGCGAAAGGCCGTGGCCGAAGCGGAACAACGGGTCGGCCGTGTCGAACGGCACGTCGGGACGCGATGCCTCGACCGCGGCCATCGACCGGGGGATGTCGAACGGCAGTCGGCCCTTCGCCTCGGCCGCGCCGGTCAGCACATCCAGCAGCGCCGCCGGGCTCGCGCCCCAGTCGGCGACGACCGCGTGGGCGGCCTCGACGATCGGCGCGAGGATCGCGGGGCGATCGAGGAACACGTCGACCACCGTCGGCACGACCGCCGCGACCTCGCGCACGTGTGCGACGACGTCGGCCGGGAAGTCGAGCGACCCCGCGTGGAAGAACGACTCGAACCCCTGGCCGCGCTGCTCGAACGGGGCCTGCAGACGGATCACGGCGATGTCGGCCTCGGCCGGCGTCGCGACGACCTCGCCATACGACGCCGCGACCTCGGCGGCGATGCCCTCGACATACAGCCTCACACCGGGAGCGAACGGCAGCACCGGCGCACCCGCCGCCCCGGCCGCGCGGTCGGTGAGGATCGTGATCGCGGCGCGCTGTGCGGCCTCGCCGGCGGCGCGGAACTCCGCCGAGCCGACGATCGCATCGGCGGCGTCGGCGTCGACGAACGGATCGTCGAACAGGCCGAGCGCGAACTTCTCGCGCAGCAGCCGGCGAGCCGAGACGTCCAGGCGCTCCTCGGTGATGCGGCCGTCCGCGACCAGAGCGACGAGCAGGTCGGGGCAGGCCTCGCCGCCGAACTGGTCGGCACCCGCGTCGAGGATCTTGACGATGCGCTCCTCGCGCGACAGATGCTCGACACCCCACGCCCGCGCGGGGAACGGCTGACCCATGATCTCGGCATCCGTCACCAGACCCCAGTCGGTGCAGACGATGCCGTCGAATCCGTAGCGCTCGCGCAGGAGCGCGGTGAGCACCGACTTGTTGAAGCCGAAGCCGACCTCCTCGTGCTCGGTGCCGACCGGCATGCCGTAGTAGGGCATCACCTGGCGGACACCCGCCTCGAACGCGGCCTCGAACGGCTTCAGGTGCAGCTCGAACTTCCCTCCCGGGTAGACCTGCTCGCGGCCGTAGGCGAAGTGGGGGTCTTCGCCGTCCTGCTGCGGGCCGCCGCCCGGGAAGTGCTTGACCATGGCCGACACCGCGCCGGGTCCGAACGAGGCGCCGTTCTGGAAGCCGCGGATGTAGGCGGCGCCGAGCTCGCCCGACAGCTCGGCGTCCTCGCCGAAGGTCTGCAGCGCGCGCGACCAGCGCGGTTCGGTGGCGAGGTCCACCTGGGGGTGCAGGGCGACGCGGATGCCGACCGCGGTGTACTCCTGTCGCGCGATGTCACCGAACCGCTCCACGAGCGCGGCATCGCGTGTCGCCGCGAGCCCCAGGGCATCCGGCCACTGCGAGAACGGCCCTGCGAGCATCGCCGCGCCGGGGTTCTCGGTGAACGAGTGGCGCGGGTCGGTCGAGATCGTCACGGGGATGCCGAGACGAGTGGATGCCGCCAGCTCCTGCAGCCGGTTGTGCCACCGCGCGATCGAGCCCGCGGTGGGGGCGACGCCGAGCAGGTTGAAGTGGTTCATCCGCCGGTCGAGCACGTACTCGCGGTTCGACGGCAGTCCGAACACCGGATCGGCCTCGGCGAGCTCGCCGTCCGGCCCCATCGTGATCATCGTCTGGAAGAGCAGGCCCGCCTTCTCCTCCAGCGTCATCTCGCCGAGGAGCAGCTCGACGCGCTCGTCGATCGGCAGGCTCGCGTCGAGCCAGGGCCGGCTCTCGGGAGCCGCCGGGGACGCGGCATCCGTCGTCGTCGCGGTGGTGTCGGACATCATTTCACTCCCTTGATGCGGTAGACGAGCACGGCGCCGGCGAGGGCCACGAGCGCGCCGAAGAGGTAGAAGGTGGCATAGCCGCCGAGGGCGGTCGTGGCGCCGATCGCGATGATCGCGGGGGCGATCGCGGGGGCGATCGACTGCGGCAGGGCGTTGGCGATGTTGAGCACCCCGAGGTCTTTCGCCGTGTCGTCGGGGTTGGGAAGCACCTGGGTCGCGAGTGCCAGATCGACCGACATGAACGAGCCCGCGCCGAAGCCGATGATCGCCTGCGCGACGATGATCGTCGCGATGTCGGGCGCGAACGCGAGCAGCACGAGCCCCGCGACCATGATGACGCCGGCGGCGGCCACGAACGGGCGGCGCTTGCCGATCCGGTCCGAGAGGATGCCGCCGATCGGGGCCGAGATCATCATCGCGGCCATCGAGGCCAGGTTCGCGAACAGGATCGTGGTGATCGCGGCCTGCTCGTCGAGGTGGAACTTCTCGGTGAGGTAGAAGGGCAGGAACGTCGCGATCCCGGCGTAGCCGAACATCACGAGGAACTTCGTCAGCCACGTCCAGCCGAAGTCGGGGTGCTTCACCGGGTTGAAGACGAACGAGCCGAAGAACTGGCCGGCGGTGAACCGCTGAGCCGGCTTCTGCTCGAGGCGACGGTCCTTGAGCACGAGGACGAACAGCACCGAGAGCACCGTCGCGATGGCTGCCGGCACGACGAAGCGCGCGAAGTCGTCGGGGAGGAACGTCACCAGGAAGTTGCCGCCCAGGATGCCGAGCGGCGTGGTGATGCCGATGACACCCGAGACCTTGCCGCGGCCGGCGGCGGGCACCTGGTCGGGGAGCGTCGCGTTCGCGGCGGCGAGCACCGCATTCATCGACGCCTGCACGATGCACCAGCCCACGAGCACCACCCACACCGACCCGGCGAGGCCGATGAGGGCGAAGGCGCCGAGCCCGACGATGCTGCCGCCGAGGATCCAGGGGCGCCGCATGCCCCAGCGCGACGTGGTGCGGTCCGAGAGCCGGCCGGCGAGCGGATTGGCGACGAGGGCGAACAGGGCGCCGACTCCGAGGACGAGCCCGAGGTTGGCGGTCGCCTGCTCGGGAGTCGGTGAGATGTGCTGGATCTTGAAGGCCATCGACACCATGACGGGCGTCAGCAGCGCCAGATACACGCCGCAGTTCACGGCGGCGAGACCCGGCGTGTAGCCGCGGGGCGTCCTGGCGGGCGTCGTGCCCGGGGCCTTGAAGCCGGTCGTGCCGACGGCCGCTGCCGTCGCGGCGGGAGACATCTCTGTCATCGCGAAGTCCTCTCTGAGCGTCGGGGTCGCTCGGCGGCGAGGCGACCCCTCCGGAACGATACATGAATATCGACCGAGTGGTAACTGAAATACGACCGAGTGGTAATCCGGGCGTCCTAGGATGAGAGACGCGAAGCGGGAGGGACACGCAGTGACGACGACGACGGGTTCGGTGCGCAGCGCGCGCACCGAGCGCACGCGCGCCGCGATCGTCGATGCGGCCCACGAGACGTTCGTCGCACGCGGGTACCGTGCCACGTCGCTGCGCGACGTCGCCGCCGCCGCCGGGATCAGCCATCCCGGCCTGCTTCGCCACTTCGCCACGAAGGACGAACTGCTCGCCGCGGTGGTGGACTCGTTCGAGAAGGAGAACGAGCGTCGCCTGCTCGACCGGCTCGCCGGCGACCAGCCCGGTGCATTCGGCTACGGCAGCGAGCTGGCACGGCACAACGAGACCGTGCCCGGCTACCTCGCCCTCTTCGCGGCGCTCACGGGCGAGGCATCCACCCCCGCCCATCCGGCGCACGAGTTCATGCGCGACCGCTACGCGCGGCTGCGAGCCCTGTCGGCCGATGCCATCGAGGAGTCCATCGCGCACGACGGTGTCGCGGCCGATCGGGATCCCGCCGGAGAGGCCGTCCGGCTGGCGGCCGCGTGGGACGGGCTGCAGCTGCTCGCGCAGTATCTGCCGGAGCGCGTCGACATCGTCGCTGCACTCGAAGCGCACGAACAGGACCTGACTCTGCCCGTCGGGTGGCGTGATCCGGCCGATCCGGCGCCCGCCGCCCACGCGGCACCCGTGCCCCCGATGCCCTCGTTCGCGGCCCTCGCGCCTGCCGCCGGCGCCGATGTCGGCTATCGCGTCGGGCGCGAACGGCGCGCGCTGATCCTCGAGGGCGCCAGCAGCCTGTTCGCCCAGGAGGGGTACGGCGACACGAGCCTGCGCGACATCGCCGAGCGGGTCGGCGTCTCGAAGTCGATGCTGCTGCACTACTACCGCTCGAAAGAGGAGCTCCTCAGCGCCGTGCTCAGCGAGCGCGACCGGCGCATCGAGACCCGCGAGTCGTACGTGCGAGCCGAGCGCGCGGCCGACGAGCTGCGCGCCCTCCCCGCCGGCGCGTCCGACAACGCCCAGGGCGCCCCCGGCCTCGTCGAGGTGTACGCGGTGCTCTCGTGCGAGGCCGTGCCCGCCGACCACCCGGCACACGCCTACTTCGAGCGCCGCTTCCGGGGTGTGGTCGACCACTTCGCGGCGTTGTTCCGCGCCGCCCGGCAGGACGGCGACCTGCCGTCGCACCGCGATCCCGAGTTCGAGGCCGTCTGGCTCGTCGCCCTGTGGGACGGCCTGCAGTACCAGTGGCTCTACGACCGCGACGCGGTGGATGTCGCGGCCGAGCTCACCGCGCACCTCGACGACGTCCTGCCCCGCGGTTGACCCGCGAGCAGGCGGCGGGCGACGGCGGGTGACCGCGAGCAGGTCAGGCGGGCGACCGCAAGCAGGTCAGGCGGCGACCGCACGCAGGTCAGGCGGCCGTCGCGACGACCTCGAGCACGGCCTCGCCATAGGCCTCGCGCTTCTTCGCCCCGATGCCGGTGACACCGTCGAGGTCGGCGAGGCTCGCGGGGCGCCGCTGCGCCAGCGCGCGGAGGGTCGAATCGCCGAACACGATGTAGGCGGGCACGCCGAGCTCTTTCGCGACGCCGGCACGCCACGCGCGCAGCGCCTCGAAGAGCGCGACGTCGCCCGGCGCGAGGTCGTCGGGAGCGGCGGTCTTGCGCACCCGGGTCGCCCCGCCGGCGCGGCCGAGCACATCGCGGCGCAACGGCACCGCCGTCTCACCGCGCAGCACGGCGGCCGCGGGCTCGCCGAGGGCCAGGGTTCCGTACTCGCCGCGGGCGACGAGGATGCCTCGGGCCAGCAGCTGCCGGATCACGCTGCGCCAGTCCTGGTCGCTGAGGTCGGCACCGAGCCCGTACGTCGAGAGCGAGTCGTGGCCCTGCTGCCGGATGCGGTCGGTCGAGGCGCCGCGCAGGATGTCGACGAGGTGACCGGCGCCGAACGCCTGGCCGCGCTCGCGCTGCAACCGCACGATCGTCGACAGCAGCTTCTGCGCGGGGATCAGGCCGTCCCACGTGTCGGGTGCTTCGAGGCAGGTGTCGCAGTTGCCGCACGGGGCGGAGTCCTCGCCGAAGTAGCCGAGCAGGTTCTGGCGGCGGCATCCGACCGTCTCGCACAGCGCCAGCATCGCGTCCAGGTGCTGACCCAGGCGCATCTTGTACGCGCGGTCGCCGGGCGACTGGTCGATCATGCGACGCTGCTGCACGACATCGCCGAGTCCGTAGGCCATCCAGGCGATGGATGCCTCGCCGTCGCGGCCCGCGCGACCGGTCTCCTGGTAGTACCCCTCGACCGACTTCGGCAGGTCGATGTGCGCGACGAACCGCACGTCGGGCTTGTCGATGCCCATGCCGAACGCGATCGTCGCGACCATCACGACGCCGTCCTCGCGGAGGAACCGGGCCTGGTTCGCCGCGCGCGTCTCGGCGGGAAGTCCCGCGTGGTACGGCAGCGCGTCGATGCCCTGGCCCGAGAGGAACTCGGCCGTCTGCTCCACCGACTTGCGGCTGAGCGCGTACACGATGCCCGCGGCGCCCGGGCCCTGGGCGCTGTCCTGAGCCTGTCGAAGGGCGCCGTCCTGAGCCTGTCGAAGGGAGCGGATGAAGGCGACCAGCTGACGCCGCGGGTCGGTCTTGGTCTCGATGCGGTACTGGATGTTGGGCCGGTCGAAGCTCGAGACGAAGTGGCGCGCGTTCGGCAGCACCAGCCGCTCGGTCATCTCGCGATGCGTCGCGGGCGTCGCCGTCGCGGTGAGCGCGAGCCGCGGCACCCCCGGGAAGCGCTCGGCGAGCGCGCCCAGCGCGAGGTAGTCGGGGCGGAAGTCGTGGCCCCACTGCGACACGCAATGGGCCTCGTCGATCGCGATGACGCTCAGCCGGCCCCGCGCGAGGAACCGGAGCATGGACTCGGTGTTGAGCCGCTCGGGTGCGACGTACAGCAGGTCGAGCTCGCCCTCGAGGTACGCGCGTTCGACCGCGGCGCGCTCGGGCGGGGACTGCGTCGAGTTGAGGTACGCCGCGCGCACGCCGTTGGCCAGCAGCGCGTCGACCTGATCGTGCATGAGCGCGATGAGCGGGCTGACGACCAAGCCGGTGCCCGGGCGCACGAGGGCCGGCACCTGGTAGCAGACGCTCTTGCCGCCACCGGTGGGCATGAGCACGACCGCGTCGCCGCCGCCGATGACGTGCTCGACGATCGCGCCCTGCTCGCCGCGGAACGCGTCGTATCCGTACACCTCGCGCAGCACCGTGCGCGCGTCGGCGCCCGTGTGTCTCGATTCGCTCGCCGCTTCGCGGCGTGCACTCGACGACCGGCGTGGCGGGCCGGCGCCCTCGGAGGCGTCGAACGCCGCGACGCCTCCTGCCTGCGGGTCGGGCGGCGGGAGCCAGCCGTCGTCCGGCCCTGCGGCGAACTCGGGGACCGGAGGATGGTCGTCGGGCGGCGGGGCGTCGGCGTCGGCCCACATGAGGTCGGCGTACGGGTCGCCCTGCGCATCGGTCACCCGTCCCAGGGTAGCCGCGGCATCCGACTCCGCCTCCGCCCACGGGGGATCCGTGGATACGCGTGCGAGGTCGCTTCCTGGGGAGGAGCGGGCGCTCAGCGCGGCAGCGGCGGCCGGCACACCAGCAGCTCACCCCGGCCGCGGATGCTCACCGGCCCTTCGGCGTGCGGGAGGACTGCCGTCGAGCCGCGGACAAGCAGCGTCGAGGCGCTGCCGTGCCCTCCGACAGCCTCGAGCTCGCCGCCGAGCACGATCACGACGGCGAATCCGCGATCGAGCAACGCCGAGCCGTCGACCACGACACGTTCGAGCCGGAAGAAGCGAGCCGCCTCGGCAGGCAGGAGCGGTCCGTCGGTGCCCGCGCGATGCACGAGCGCGGCCACGTCCTCGCGTGTGCGGGCCGTGCGTTCGACCGCGCCGAGGGCCGTCTCGAATCCGACGCCGAGGTGCCCCTTCGCCGGTCCGTCGATGGCGAAACCCTCCCACTCCACGAGGATCGACAAGTCCTCGGGCTCCTGAAGCTCGACGAGCAGGATGCCTTCGCCGATCGCGTGCAGCACTCCCGCGGGCACGTGGACGACATCGCCCGGGCCGACTTCCAGCCGGTGCATCGCGCCGAGCATCGTCGCGGTGTCCTGCCGTTGGACGACGGCGGCGAGCTCTTCCCGGCCCAGGTCGCGCGCGAGCGCGAGATGCACGTGACCGGGACGCAGGATGTACCACGCCTCGGTCTTGCCGTGAGACGCCCCGAGGTGGGCAGCCGCCCACGGACCGTCGGGATGCGCGTGCACCGGGAGCCGCTGCCCGGCGTCGAGGAGCTTGACGAGCAGCATCGGGTCTGCGCCGAAGGCGGCGGTGTGCGCAGGCCCGAGCCATCCGCGCGGGTCGGCGCCGATCTCGTCGGCGAGCAGCCTGCCGTCCGCCAGGGCGGTCTGCCCCGTGGGCGCCTCGCCGTTCACGGGCGTCACCGACGCCACCCAGTCCTCCGGTTCGTACTCCGCCGCGGGCGGTTCGCCGCGGAGGTCGGTGATGCGACGACCTCCGCGGTAGAACCGCGCGGCCGGCCGGTTGGACGGCAGCACCAGGATCGTCACGCCGCGTCTCCCTTCGCCGAGAACGCTGCTGCGGCTGGGCCCGTGCGCTCGTGGTGCGGCGCGAGTGCCGCGATGAAGCCGCCCACGAACGTATCGCCGAGCCCGATCGTGGTGGGGGATGCCACATCGAGGTCGTACGCGGGAACGCACGCGGCGCGGCCCGCGAACCGTCGCTCCAGCTCGGCCCCGAACGCGATCGCCGCGCGCTGCCGGGGAAGCTCCTGAGTCGCCGCGTACTCACGAGCGTCGAGCGCGTCGCCGATACGGAAGCGCGTCGCGGCCATAGTCGTGCCGCCCTCGAGCGCCGCCCGCCATCGCGGCGCCTCGTCGGCCACTGCGACGGCCCAGTGCTTGGTGTGCACGACCAGAGTACGGGCGGGGATCAGCTCGACCGCCCTGCTCAGCCCTCGATGCGCGGCCTCCGCGTCGAGCAGGTCGAACGCGCCGCCGAGGTAGGCGAACAGCTCGTCCTCGTTGAGCCCGTAGACGTCGACCACGGGCGCCATCGCGTCGCGCACGCGCAGTCCGTGGGCGGCTTCGTGCGAGCCGGCGTCCTCGAAGATCGCCACGGCGCCCGCGGGCCGCTCGGCGATGGCGCGCACCACGGTGGCGATCCGGTCGTCGAGGATCGAGGCATCCTGGATCGTGTTGAAACCGGAGGCGAGGAACACGTGGGCGCCCGCGATCAGCCCGGGCAGCTCCGGCGCGATGACGAGCTCACGGTTGGGCCGGTCGTTGACGTAGATGAGCCGGTTCGGATGCGGCGCAACGATGTCGGCATCGGCCAGGCGCACGACCGTTCCCGCCGGATACTGCACGATGACGTGCGGTTCGGTCGAATCCTGCTCGGCGCTGGAGACCCAGGACACCTCGGGCGGCAGGAGTGCACGCACGGTGTCGTCGATGCTCACGAGGTGCACGGTGCTCGCGATGCCCACGCGGGCCATCGCGAGGGCGGCGCGCACGCACGTGCCGCCGAGGGTCGTCTCGTGCCGGAAGCGCGAAGCGAATCGCTCGAGCACGTCGGCCGACGACACGAACCTCTCACCGCCCCGCCCGTCGCGCAGCAGCGCGAGCGTCGTGATCACGAGGCTCCGCTCGTCGTCCACCGGGACGGACGAGTCCAGATCGCGGGAGCGGATGCCGTGCTCGAGGGCCAGCGCCTCGAGCACGGCGGGATCCCACGCGATCTCGTAGTCGACGGTGCCGCCGAGGCCGAGCACCAGTTCCGGGGTCACAGCCAGATCCTCCCCCGCTCGGACCGGTCAGTACAGCGAAGCCTTGCCGGCGGCACCGAAGAGCTCGATCTTCTCGGCGGCCGTCACCTTCATCGCCGCGATCGGCGCCGGCTGGATCGCGTTCGGCTCGCGGAGGCGCTCGTCGGTGCCGAGCACCTGCCGCATGCGGTTGTGGTACGAGACCTTGATGTCGCTCGAGATGTTGATCTTGTTGATCCCGAGCTCCACGGCGCGGCTCAGCTCGCTGTCGGGGTTGCCCGACCCGCCGTGCAGCACGAGCGGGATCCCGACCGCCGCCTTGATCTCCTGCAGCAGGTCGTGGCGCAGCTCGGGATTGCGGTCTGCCGGGTAGAGACCGTGCGACGTGCCGATCGCGATCGCGAGGCTGTCGACCCCGGTCTGTTCCACGAAGCGCACGGCGTCGTCGGGGTTCGTGTAGATGATCTCGTCGGCGCCGGACTCGCCGTAGCTGTCGTTGGCGCCGATCGTGCCGAGCTCGCCCTCGACCTGGATGCCGACCGCGTGCGCCGCTTCGACGACCTTGCGCGTCAGGGCCACGTTCTCGTCGAACGGCTTCAGCGACGCATCGATCATGACCGACGTGAACCCGGCGTGGATCGCCGTGATCATCTGCTCGAACGTGCCGCCGTGGTCCCAGTGGATCGCGACGGGGACACTCGAGCGGTGCGCGCGGGCGTGCATCGCCGGGATGAGATCAGTCGTGATGTGCGAGACCTCGTCGGGGTGGATCGCGATGATGACCGGAGCCTGCGTCTCCTCGCTGATGTCCATGATTCCGTTGAACATCGCCCAGTCGCTGATGTTGAAGGCCGGGATCGCGAAGCCGTTCGCGTTCGCGACGTCGAGGATGGACTTGCCGGTGTAGAGCACGGGGTTTCCCTTTCGATGGTGGTCTGGGCGCGCGTCAGCTCTTGACCGACCCGGAGGTCAGCCCGCTGATGAAGTAGCGCTGGAAGAACAGGAAGAGGACGAGGACGGGGATCGACCCGAGGATGCTCATCGCCATGATCTCGTTCCACTCGTACGAGTGCTGGCCCATGAGCAGCTGGATGCCGATCGGCACGGTGCGCATGTCGACCGTGCGCGTGAGGGTCAGCGCGAAGAGGTACTCGTTCCACGCGATCATGAACGTGTAGACGCCGACCGAGACGATGCCGGGCACCGAGATCGGCACGAGCACGCGCCAGAGCGCGGTGAAGGATCCGGCTCCGTCGACCCGCACGGCCTCGTCGAGCTCGCGCGGGAGGGTGTTGAAGTAGCCCGTCATCATGATGATCGCGTAGGGCAGCGTGAACACCATGTACGTGAAGATGAGTCCGGGGTAGGTGTTGTACAGCCCGAGCAGCACCACGAGACCGAAGTACGGGATGAGCAGCGTGATGGGCGGCACCGCCTGAACGCTCACGATCATGACGTTGAAGATCCGCTTGCCGCGGAACTCGAACCTGCTGAACGCGTACGCCGCCTGGATCGCGACGAACAGGGTCAGCAGCGTGACCGAGCCGGCGACGATGTAGCTGTTGAGGAAGAAGCGGAGCTTCTCGGGGTCGGTGAAGATCGCGATGTACGCGTCGAACGAGAAGCTGTCGGTCAGCAGGCGCGGCGGCAGCTCGAAGATCTCGGTGTTCGACTTGAACGAGCTCGACAGCATCCAGAGCACGGGCGCGGCCGCGAAGATCGCACCGAGAACGAGGCCGATCACGACGCCGGCGCGCATCGTGCGCCGTCGCGCTTTGACGGTCATGGCCATGTCAGTCCCTCGCCTTCTGGTGACGCACGTAGAAGAACGCGAGCACCATCGACAGGAGCAGCACGAGCACCGCGCTGGTCGAGGCGAGAGCGAAGTCGTACTTGCTGAACGCGAGCTTGTACGTGTAGGTGCTGAGCATCTCGGTGACGTTGATCGGACCGCCGCCGGTGGTCATCCAGATCAGCGCGAACTGCTGCGACGTCCAGATGAGGTCGAGCAGCACCAGACTCACGATGATCGGCCGCAGCTGCGGGATGGTGACGTTGAAGAAGCGCTGGATGCCGCTGGCGCCGTCGACGCGGGCCGCCTCGTGCAGCTCTGCCGGGATGCCCTGGAGACCCGCGAGGAGGCTCACCATGAAGAAGGGGTACCCCGCCCAGATGTTGATGAAGGTCACCGACCCCAGGGCGAGTTCCGGGGACGCCAGCCACTCGACGTCGGTGTTGAGGAGGTAGTTGACGACGCCGTTGGGTGCGAGGAGCATCCGCCACAGCACCGCGATGACGGCGGCGGTGAACAGCCACGGGAGGATGTACAGCGCCCGGAAGATGGCGCGCGGCACGCGGCCGATGAGCTCGCTGTTGAGGAGCATCGCGAACGTGAGCCCGAGCACGAGGTGGGCGACGACGCTCGTGATGGTGAAGACGAGGGTGTTCGAGATCGCCCGGATGAAGCCGCTGTCACCCAGGATCGTCAGATAGTTCTGGATGCCGACGAACTCGGGGTTCTTGTTCAGGATCACGTTGTCCAGGAACGAGTACCCCACGACCATGACGATCGGGACGATCATCAGGACGAGCAGGAGGATCAGCGTCGGGGCGAGGAATCCGTAGGACTCCAGGGTCTTCGTCCGATTCCGCCGCCGCCGTCCCTGCTCGGGACCGACGACGAGAGTCACCGTGTCTGGTGCGATCACTGGTTGCATGAGTCAGCTCTTCTCTGGTCGGGTGCCACGCCGCGGCCGTTCACGGCGTGGCACCCGGTCTCGAGGGGGAAGGGGTCGTTCAGAACTCCGCTTCCCAGGCCGCCTGCGTGTTGTCGAGCATCTCGTCGACGCTCTGCTGGCCGTCCAGCATCGCCTGGAGCTGCTCGCCGAACTGGCGCATGAGCTCCTCGGCGACGGGGAGGCCCGTGAACTCGTTCGCCGGGTAGCCCGCCTGGTAGATCTCGAACGCCGTCGCGAAGAGCTCGTCGTCACCGACGAAGTCGGGAACCGAGTCGACGTTGCCGGGGAACGCGTTGGCGATCGACGACAGCTCCGAGTTGACGTCTTCACTCATGAGGAACTCCACGAACTTGAACGCCGCATCCTTGTTCTCGGAGTTCTCGGCGACGCCGATGCCCCACGAGGCGTAGGGGATGCCGCGCTCGCCGTCGTAGCCGTCCTCGGCGGGGATCGCCGAGATGGAGAAGCTCAGATCGGGGTTCGTCTCGCGGATCAGGTTGATGTGGGCGAGCGAGTCGATCATCATGCCGACGCGGCCGTTCGTGAACTCCTCGACCTTGTCCTGCTCCTTCATCGTGAAGGAGCCGGGAGCGATGACGTCGTCGTCCCACATGCCTTGGATGTACTCGACCGCGCCGCGGACGTCGTCGTTGGTGACATCGGGCTGACCGTCGTCCAGCATCGTGCCGCCCGAGGCCCATACCCACGACATGACGTCGTTCTGCACGCCGTTCGGGGCTTCGAGTGAGAGCGGGAGCACCCATCCCGATGTGTCGCCGCCGAGGCCCGCAACCGCCGCTGCGGCATCGGCGAACTCGGTGCGGGTGCTCGGCGGAGCGTCCACACCGGCCTGCGCGAGCAGGTCGTCGTTGGTGAAGAGCGGGTAGACGAAGTTGACGACGGGGATCATGTAGGTCGCGCCGTCGACCTGGATCTGGCTCGCCAGCTCGCTGTCGTCGTAGTCGGCCTCGGCCATGAGGGCGGTGAGGTCGGCGATCACTCCCTGGCTGGCGAAGTCGTTGACCCATGCGCCGTCCAAGCCGACGACGTCGGGCATTGTCCCCGACGCGGCACCCGCGAACAGCTGCTCCTTCGTCGAGGCATACGGCCCGCTCACCAGTTCGACGGTGATGCCGGGGTTCTCCTCCTCGAACTGGTCCATCAAGCCGCGGAAGGCGCCGTCGGGCAGTTCCGGCTCCCACCACTGTGCGAATTCGATCGTGACGTCGCCGGAGTCGGTGGCATCGCCGCCACCGGATCCCGAGCAGCCGGCGACCGCCAGCATGCCGACCGTCGCCACGGCCGCTCCGGCGATCTTCACCAGACGGCGGCGTCCGAGAGCGTCCTTGCTCATGATTCTCCTTCTTCCGGTATTTGCCGCTTTACGCTTTTCTTTGCAGTTTGTTGCGACGTCTGCGATGCTAGCCCTCGACGGCAGGATGGTCAACCAGCGAGATGAACTCGTGACTTTGCGGGCTCTGCCTGGCGGGCGAGTGGTGCTTAGGACTGTGCCGTTTTACGCTGTTTTCTGCACAACCGACCGTGACGGCGCCCACCGATGTGTTAGGAATTGCTTATGGCGAACGATGGGACCACGTCCGACCGGTCGCGCCGTTTGCCCGCGGGCCGCCGCGCGGCCGTCCTCGAACTGCTGACCACCACCGGCCAGCTGACGGTCGGTGAGATCGCCGAGCAGTTCAACGTCTCGATCGACACGATCCGACGTGACCTCGATCAGCTCGATGCCGAGGGACTCCTCATCCGTACCCATGGAGGAGCCGTCAGCATCGCCTCGGCGCCCCGCAGCGACCGCGGCATGGACGTGCGCATGCGCATGCAGACGGCCGAGAAGGAGGCCATCGCCGAGCTCGCCGCGGGTCTTGTCGTCGACGGATCGGTGCTCATGCTGAACGGCGGAACCACGACGCTCGCGGTCGCCCGCGCCCTGCGTGATCACCGGGAACTGACGGTCGCGACCAACAACCTCCGCATCCCGGCGGAGATCCCGGTGAAGGCGCTGCGCGACCTCTACGTGTTCGGCGGAGCCGTGCGCACGATCGCACAGACCACGACCGGTCCCGTGAGCTTCCAGCTCACGCCGGCGGGCGAGCAGCTGGAGGTGCAGGCCGACCTCGCCATCATCGCCGTCGGAGCGGTGTCGGGCACCGGCTACTCGACCAGCAACCTGGGCGATGCCGCGATGATGGCCGAGATGATGGCGCACGCCTCCAAGGTCGCGATCCTCGCCGACTCGACGAAGCTCGGTCGGCGTCTGTTCGCGCAGATCGCGGAGCTCGGCCGCGCCGACTGGTTCGTCACCGACGCGCCGCCGCCGCCCGACCTCGCGGCCGCGCTCGAGGCCGCCGAGGTGCAGGTGCTCACACCGTGACGCTCACGCCCACTTCTGCGCGAGCGTCGTCACGACGTTGAGATTGCGGTTCGTCGCGACGCCGAGCAGCTTCGCCGCGCCCAGCGGGTCGACCGTGCCCGCCTCGTACCCGGGGCGCAGCAGCGCATGCGCTGCGCGCCCGCGCACGACCATCTCTCCGGCATCCGTCTTCAGCGCCGCGATGCGGGCGACGGTCTCGTCGGGCAGCTCGTCCTTCATGAGGTAGACGTAGTGACGCGCGAGACCGGGGTTCTCGCCGCTCAGCCGGTCGGCGTCCCGGGCGATCTCGGCGAACTCGGCGATCGAGTAGACGATCGCCGGCACCTCGAACCCCCGGTCGGCGAGGAACGCCGACTCGAGCGCGGCCTCGATCTTCGCGCGCGAGCGCATGGGCGTCGAAAAGCGCACGTTGCCGGTGTTGATGTGGGTCTCGACGTCGGTGAACCCCACGCCCTCGACCGCACGGCGGATGTCGTCCTTGGGGAACTTCCGGTTGGCGCCGAGATTGATCGCGCGCAGGAACGCCACGTAAGTCGGCATGACGTCATCATGACGGATGCCGCGGCCCGCGGCATCCGTTATCGTCGTCGTCATGCAATGCCTGTGACCCGCCTTCGTCACCATCGCGTCCCGAGCGGGCGCCGAATCGGCATGCCGCGTCGCGGCTGCCAGGAAAGGCATTGCATTGTTCCCTCACACCGAACCCCTTCCGCTGCGCGGCAGGACCGCGCTCGTCACCGGCGTCTCGCGCCGTCGCGGCATCGGCTTCGCCGTCGCCCGGCAGTTCGCGCGGCTCGGCGCCGACGTCTTCATCCACCACTACTCACCCCACGACGACGATCAGCCGTGGGGCTCCGACGACCTCGACGCGGTGCGCGCGGGGCTGCGGGCGGAGCTGACGCCGGGCGCGCAGCTCGGCGACATCGGTGCCGACCTGCGGGATGCGGCATCCGTCCCCGTCGTCATCGAGGCCGCTCGCGCGTTGACCGGCCGGCTCGACGTCCTCGTCTGCAACCACGCCCTGTCGGGCGGCGACGGCTCGATCCTCGACATGACGGCCGAGCGGCTCGACGCGTTCTGGCAGACGAACGCGCGATCGACCATCCTGCTGACGCGCGAGTTCGCGGCGCTCCACGGCGGTGAGTCCGCCGGATCGCGCCCCGGCGAGCGCATCGAGCGGAAGGGGCCGTTCACCCAGCCGACGGGACGCGTGTTCTGGATGACGTCGGGCCAGATCCACGGGCCCATGCCGGGCGAGGTCGCGTACGCCGCGAGCAAGGCGGTGCTCGCGGGTCTCACCACGACGGTGGGCGCCGAGCTCCTGACCCTCGGGATCATCCTCAACACGATCGACCCCGGTCCCGTGAACACCGGGTACCTCGATCCCGAGACGACCGACCGGCCGCTCGAAGAGATCGAGGCCTGGATGCGCGCCACCCCGTTCGGCCGTTACGGCGAGCCGGACGACCCTGCGCGCCTCATCGGGTGGCTGGCGACGGATGCCGGAGCCTGGGTGGTCGGCCAGGTGCTGACCACCGACGGCGGCCTGCGCCTCGCCTAGACCCCCCCGGGCTCGGGGTTTCCGGGGCTCGGGGTTTCCCGGGGCTCCGGGGGCTCCGGGGGCTCCGGGGGCTCCGGGGGCTCCGGGGTTCCGCAGTCGCTTTTCGCGCATCTACCCCGCCCAGACCCGCACCTAGTGACTGCGGAGAACATCCCCCTCGGCGCCGCGCGCTCCCGCGCCCCGCACTCCACGCTCCCGCGCCCCGCGGCTCCGCAGTCACTTTCCGCGCATCCACCCCGCCCAGACCCGCATCTTGTGACTGCGGACCGCCATCGCGTTCCGCGTCGGAAGGCTCCGCAGTCACTTTTCGCGCATCCGAACCACGCGGAACCGCACTTTGTGACTGCGGAGCACCCGCACGTCGCACCGCGCACCCGCACCCCGCACCCGCGCCGCGCGGCGCGCCGACGCCGGGCGCTAGAGACGAACGACCTCGGTGATGCGCACCACGGCGGTGCCGGACTCCTCCGAGGCGGCGAGGTCGACGACGGCCCGGATGCGCCAGTCGTGGTGACCCTCGGGGTCGTCGATCGTCTGCTCGACGCGCCAGACGCCGTCGGCCGCGGCATCCGTCTCGTCCACTGTCACGAGGCGGGGCGAGCGCGCGGGGCCGCCGGTGAGGATCTCGTCGTGCTCGTCGAAGTAGGCGTCGAGGGCCGCCGGCCAGTCGGCCTCGGGATCGAGCTCGACGAGTTCGTCGTCACGCTGCCGGGCGGCCAGCTGCACGCGACGGAACAGCTCGTTGCGCACCAGCACGCCGAACGCGCGGCGGTTCGTGAGCACCGACGGTGGCGCGGGCGGCACCACCGGCGCCGTCGGGTCGTCGACGGGGTTGATCAGCGCCTCCCACTCGTCGACGAGGCTCGAATCGACCTGCCGCACGACCTCGCCGAGCCACGCGACGAGGTCGTGCAGGTCTTCGGTCTGCGCCTCGGCGGGAACGGTCTGCCGGATCGCGCGGTACGCGTCCGACAGGTACCGCAGCACGAGGCCCTCGCTGCGCGCGAGCTGGTACAGCGAGATGAGCTCCGAGAACGACAGGGCGCGCTCGAACATGTCACGCACGACGGACTTCGGCGACAGCTCGAAGTCGCGGATCCACGGTTGGCTCGACGCGAACACCTCGTAGGCCTGCGTCAGCAGCTCTTCGAGCGGCTTGGGGTAGGTGACCTCCTCGAGCGCCTCCATGCGCTCGTCGTAGTCCATGCCCTCCTGCTTCATGGCGGCGACGGCCTCGCCGCGAGCCTTGTGCTCCTGCTGCGACAGGACCGGCCGGGGATCATCGAGCGTCGCCTCGATGATGCTCACGACATCGAGTGCGTAGTGGCCCGTGCCGGCGCCGACGCCCGCATTCCCGGTCCCCGCGCCCTCCGCATTCCCGGTCCCCGCGCCCGTCGAGGGGTCGAGCAGCTCGATCGCGGCGAGCGCGAACGGTGAGAGCGGCTGGTTGAGCGCGAAGTTCGGCTGCAGATCGACGGTGAGACGGATGCGGGGACCGCCGTCGCCCGCACGCCCGGTGCGATTCGTCTCGCTCGCCCCTCGCTCGCTCGACGACCGGGTGCTCTCGGTCGCGGAACGAGCGAAGCGAGACGAGGCGTCGTCGGCATCCGCGCGGTCGATCTCGACCACGCCGGCCGTCAGCAGCGTGCGGAAGATCGCGATCGCGCGCCGCGCGAGCTCGTAGCGCCGCGCGCGCGGCTCGTGATTGTCGAAGACGAGCGACCGGACGTTCTCGAACACGTCCCCGCCGCGAGCGATGACGTTGATGAGCATCGCCGCGGTCAGCTGCAGGTGCGGCACGAGCGGCTCGGGCTCGGCCTCGACGAGGCGCTCGAACGAGCCGAGACCCCAGTTGACCACGCCGGTCGGCGCCTTCTTGCGCACGATCTTCTTGCGCTTGGCGGGGTCGTCGCCGGCCTTGCGCAGCGCCGCCTCGTTCTCGATCTCCCACTCGGGCGCCATCACCACGACGGTGCCGGCGGTGTCGAAGCCGGCGCGGCCGGCGCGGCCGGAGATCTGGTGGAACTCGCGGGCCGACAGCTGGCGCATCTTCGTGCCGTCGAACTTCGACAGCGCCGTGATGAGCACGGTGCGGATCGGCACGTTGATGCCGACGCCCAGGGTGTCGGTGCCGCAGATGACCCGCAGCAGCCCGCGCTGCGCGAGCGTCTCGACCAGGCGCCGGTAGCGCGGCAGCATGCCGGCGTGGTGCACGCCGATCCCCGCGCGCACGTACCGCGAGAGGGTGCGGCCGAAGGCCGTCGTGAACCGGAACCCTCCGATCGCCTCGGCGATGGCGTCGCGCTGCTCGCGGCTGACGATCTTGATCGACGACAGCGCCTGGGCGCGCTCCATCGCCGCGGCCTGCGAGAAGTGGACGACGTACACGGGCGACTGCCCGGTCTGCAGCAGCTCATCGACGGTCTCGTGGATGGGCGTGCGCGCGTACGAGAAGTGCAGCGGCACGGGGCGCTCGACTCCGGTGATGCGCGAGACCGGGCGGCCGGTGCGACGCTCGAGGTCTTGAGCGATCGCCGTGACGTCGCCAAGCGTCGCCGACATCAGCACGAACTGCGCGCGCGGCAGGAGCAGCAGCGGCACTTGCCACGCCCAGCCGCGCTCGGGGTCGCCGTAGTAGTGGAACTCGTCCATCACCACCTGGTCGACCGCGGCATCGGCGCCCTGGCGGAGGGCGAGGTTCGCGAGGATCTCTGCCGTGCAGCACACGATCGGCGCATCCGGGTTCACCGACGAGTCGCCGGTGACCATGCCGACGTTGGCGGCGCCGAAGATCTCGACGAGTGCGAAGAACTTCTCGCTCACCAGCGCTTTGATCGGAGCGGTGTAGTACGTGCGCCCGCCGCGGGCGACGCACGCCGCGTGCGCGGCGACTGCCACGAGCGACTTGCCGGTGCCGGTCGGGGTCGACAGGATCACGTGCGACTCCGACACGATCTCGATGACGGCCTCGTCCTGCGCCGGGTACAGCGCGAACCCCTGGTCGCCCGCCCACTCCACGAACGCGTCGTAGAGCGCGTCGGCGTCCGGCGATTCGCGTGCCGATGCCTCGGCCGCGGCCGCGATCGTCTCGAGGAGTGTCACCGTCCGAGTCTGCCCCACGATCCGGCGCCTGCCGCACGGTGGCGGAACATCCCCGCGCGCACCTACGTTGAGAAGAGGACGACGAAAGGATGCCGATGCCCGCCTCCGAGGACCAGATCACCGTCCGACGCAACGACGACGAGAACCGATACGAGGTGTGGGTGGGCGACGTGCTCGCCGGCTACACCGAGTTCTCGCTCGACTCCCGCGGGCGCTACGTGTACCCGCACACCGAGACCGATCCCGCGTTCCGGGGTCGCGGACTGGCGCAGACGGTGGTGGCCGAAGCGATGGCAGACTCCGCGCGCCGTGGGGAGACGGTCGTGCCGCTGTGCCCCGTCGTGGTGCGCTATCTGCGCGAGAACGACGTGCCGGGGCTCGAGGTCGAGTGGCCCTCGCGCGTGAGCGCACACTGACATGACCCGGCTGGACGCGACGCCGGGCGTCGAATCCGTCCTCCGACGCCCCCAGGAACCGGATTCCGCGGCCGACGGACCGCGGGCGCTGCTGCTCGAGACCCGCGAGGTGCCGCTCGGCGGGGTCCGGGCGATGGAGGTCCACCGCTCGCTGCCGCAGCGCGAGCTGCCGCTCGTCGGCGCGTGGTGCTTCCTCGACCGGTTCGGACCGCAGGTCGCGCGCATGCGCGTCGAGCCGCACCCCCACATCGGGCTGCAGACCGTGACGTGGCCCTACCGGGGCGAGGTTCGCCACCGCGACACCCTCGGCAGCGACGTCGTCGTGCGACGCGGGGCCCTCAACCTCATGACGAGCGGTGCGGGGATCGCCCACTCCGAGTACTCGGTCGGCGAGGATGCCGTGCCGCTCGACGCGCTGCAGCTGTGGGTCGCCCTCCCCGAGTCCCGGCGCCACGGACCTCCCGCCTTCGAGCAGCACGCCGTGCTGCCCGACGTGCCGCTCCCGGCGGCCGCGGGCGAGGACGGCAGCGCGACGGTGGTGCTCGGCGATTTCGCCGACGTCTCGTCGCCGGCGACGACGTACACCCCCATCGTGGGCGCCGAGCTGCGCATCGCGCCCGGGTCGACCGTGCGCGTGCCGCTGGACCCCGCGTGGGAGCATGCGCTGGTGGCGGTCGAGGGCGAGGTCGCCGTCGAGGCCGGCGCGGCCGGCGCACCCGTCACGCTCGACGGCGCGCACCTGCTCTATCTCGGCATCCGTCGGGATCACGTCGTGGTCTCGAGCACGACCGGCGCGACGCTGTTCCTGCTCGGCGGCGAGCCGTTCGAAGACGACATCGTGATGTGGTGGAACTTCGTCGGCCGCTCGCACGAAGAGATCGTCGAAGCGCGCGAGGCGTGGGAGGCGGACGCTTCGACCGGCGCCGGGACGGGCTCGGGCGCGGAGCGGTTCGGGCACGTCGTGGGTCACGGCGACGAGCGCATTCCGGCTCCGCCGCTGCCTGCCGTGCGGCTCACGCGCCGCCGGCGCCGCGTCTGACTCCACGCGGTCCGCAGGTGCGCCGCGCTTCGGGCGCCCCGCGAACGGAAGAGGCGCCCGGGCCTGGGCCCGGGCGCCTCCCCTTTGTGCAGTTCGTTACGGCACGTCGACCGAGACGACGGTGCGCACCTGCGAGTCGCCGTAACGGACGACACCCAGGTAGCTGCCGGCCTCGAGACCCGACCACGACAGCGTGTACTGCGTGGGCACGGACTCGGTGACCGGGAGCGGGTTCGGCGTCGCCGTGAGCGATCCGAGGCCGCCGGGCGTGACGACCGCCGAGGTGGCCGTCCACGTGAACGGAGCCGTGTACGAGTACACGTGCGCTTCGATCAGGTAGTAGCCCGGAGTCGGCGCGGTCAGCTGCACCGACTCGTCGGCGGACGCCGACGCGGACTGCCACACCTGGTAGTAGCGCCAGTCCTCGGGACCGACCACGCGGTAGACCGAGAGGTCGAGGTCCGACCCGGTGTCATCCGACGAGTCGAGCGCGAAGCGGGCGAGCTCCGTGCCCTCGGTCACCTCGACCAGCTCGTACGTGTAGCCGTCGTCGGCGGCGCCCGTGGTCTCGGTGCCGTTGATCAGCACCTGCTCCGGAGCGAGGCCCGCGAGGTTGAGCGGCAGCTCGCCCGACAGGCCCGGCGTGATCTCGATCTCGATGCTGCCCTCGGCGCCGTTGCCCTCCACGTCGGCCGGAGCGGCCGCCGTGACGGGGAAGATCGCGATCGGGGAGCGCACCGCGGTCGCGCCGGAGGTCCACGTCAGGAAGCCCGTGGCCCACTCCTCGACGGCGGCATCCGTCTTCGAGAAGGTGACCGTGAACTCCTTCGTCTCGCCCGCAGCGCCGAAGGTCAGCGTGCTGGGCTCGACGACCGCGTCGATTCCGGGGACGTCGATCGCAGCGGTGAACGTGCCGGCCTGCGTCGAGGTCACCGAGCGGGTGACGGTCTGCGGGCCGGGGAACGTGCCGATCGCGATCGAGGCGAGGTTGAGGTCGCTCGCGTCGATCGGGTCGATCCCGTCGAACGCGGCCAGGCCGAGTCCTTCGAGATAGGCCGCCCAGTCGGCAGCGCCGTTCTGGTAGACCAGGCCCGGCTCGAAGTACTTCGTCGGGTCGACGTGTCCGGCGCCCTGCGCGAACGGGTCGGTGCTGTCGGAGCCGTCGGCCCCCACCGTGTTGTACGCGGTCGTCATGAGCGCCGACTTGATCTCACCGGGAGCCGCGAGCGGCCGCTCGCCGAGGTACAGCGCGCCGAGGCCCGCCACCTGCGGCGACGACATCGAGGTGCCCGACTTGAAGCCGAAGGTCGGCGCGGCACCCGACGCGTTGTGCGTCGCCGCGAGGATCGCGACGCCAGGAGCCGACACGTCCGGCTTCAGCACGTCCGCACCGTCGGCGAGCATCGGGCCGCGGCTCGAGAACCCGGCGACCTGCGGGGTCGGGGTCTCGACGCCCGAGACGTTGTCACCCACGAGCGTCGCGGTGGCATCGGCCGTGTTGCGCACGTAGTCGAGCAGCGCCGTGCGGTGCTGCGCGTCGATGTGCACGGTCGGCACCGAGTGGAAGTCGTTGTCGAGCGAGCCCGGCGTGACGTTCACGAGGATCATGCCCGCACCACCGGCTTCGGCGACGGACTGCGACTTCTCGACGCGGGCGATGACCCCGCGGTCGCACACCACGATCTTGCCGGCGACCTTGGCGGGGTCGAGCGTGCCGAGGTAGCACAGCTCGGCCTCTGCCTGCGCGGCGCCCGCCGCGGCGACATCGCCCGAGTACACAACCGGTCCGGTCATGGTCTCGCCGAAGGGGACCGTGACCGACGCACCGACCGCCTCGAACCCGTTGGGCAGCTGGACGGTGCCCTCATACGTCGGGATGGTGGATGCCGCGACCGTGGTGTACCACGGCGACGCGTGGTCGGCCGTCACGGCGCCGGGGCCGTCGTTGCCCGCGCTCACCGCGACGAAGACGCCCGCCGCGGCCGCGTTGAAGAAGGACACGTCCTCGGGCTGCAGCACGGTCTTGGCCGCACCACCGCCGATCGAGTAGTTGATGACGTCGACGCCGTCGGCGACGGCCTGGTCGATCGCCGACAGCAGGTCGCTCAGGGCGCAGATGTCGTCGTTCGTGGCCAGCACGTCCGGGCCGACGTAGCACGCCTTGTACGACGCGACCTTGGCCGCGGGCGCGACGCCCGAGATCTTGCCGAAGTCGATGCCCTCGACGGTGGTGTCGACCCCGAAGTTGCCGGCGGCCGTGCTGGCGGTGTGCGAGCCGTGACCGTCTCCGTCGCGGGGGGACTTGAAGTCGTACTTGAAGTCGAAGCCAGCAGCCGCGGCACCGGAGTAGAACGCCTGCCCGCCGACCAGCTTCGTCGAGTACGCCTGCTTGCTCCAGTTCTGACCCGCGACGCGCGTGCTGCGGAACTGCGTGCCGTCCGCCTTCTCGTAGACGACGGTGTCACCCTCGACCCACGGCTCGGCGCCGCGCTTGTTCTTCAGCTTGGCGCCGGCGAAGGAGGGGTTCTCCGGCGCGATGCCGGTGTCGACCACGCCCACGACGACACCCTGGCCGGCCTCGTCGACGCCGCCGACGGCATCCCACACGCCTCCGCTGCCGGCATCGCCGGCACCCAGGCCCAGGAACTCGGTCGACGGAACCGCCACGGGGTGGCGGACCTCGTCGGCGAACACGCCGAGGACGTTCTTGTCGCTGCGGAGCTTGGCGACCGCCGAGCTGTCGAGGTCGGCGGTGAAGCCGTTGAGGGTCACCTGGTAGGTCGCCGCAGGCTCGACGCCTGCGGCGTCGGCGACGGCCTTCTGCTCGTTCTTCAGGTGCGCGATGTACTTCTGCGAGTTCGCGGAGTGGGCGTCGAGCTGCTTGCCCTTGTCGGGCTTCGTGCGCTGGATCCCGGCCTCGCCGCCCTCGTAGGTGGCCAGCGGTGCGTCCTTGAGCAGCACGATGTATCGGCCTGCCGGCGAATCGATCGGTATGGGTGTGTTCACCCCCTCCGGTGCTGCGCCGAAGCTGGCGGTGGCTGTACCGGTGAACAGTGCGGCGAGTGTGACGACCGCTGCTGCCCGCACGGAGGATCGACCCATGTTTGGCCTCCATCGTGGTCCTGCAGAAAGTGCTGCGCCACATCGTTGGGGCGCAGCTCGCTCCAACGTAACTCTCAGGTGAATCCCAGTAAATGAGAGCTCTGTGAGAAACGCGCCGCCGACGGCCGGTAGCCTGGGCAGGTGGCGCCGACTTTCCGACTTTCTACGAGCGTTCTGCTCACGTGTGCGGCCATCGGCGTGGCGACCGGTGTGCTGCAGGCGGGGGCGGGAGCCATCAGCGGCTTCATCTCGGCCGGTGTTCCGATCCTCTACGGGCTCGTGCTCGGCGTCCACGTGCTGCCCGGCGTCGTCGCGCAGGATCTGCTGCGGCGGCCATGGGTCGCGCTCATCACGCACCTCATCGCCGCGCTCGTCGCGAGCGCGATCGTGCCGCTGTGGATCGGCCGCTACGTCGGCACGGCGATCCTCATCGGCGGCCTCCAGGAGCTCGTCGCCGCGATGTCGCGCTACCGGCGCTGGGAGCCCTGGCGCTTCTTCGTCTCGGCAGTCATCGTCGGCGTGGTCATCGCGGTCGCGATCTGGTTCGCCGCCGACGTGTCGAAGTTCCCGTTCTGGGGCCAGGTCGTCTACGTCTCGCTGTTCGTCGTCGGGCCCGTCGCCTGGACGGCGGTGGGCCTGGCGATCGGCGCGGCCCTGCGCCGTGCGGGGGTCGCGCGCCGCAGCCGGCTCTGAGACCGGTCGCGCCCGCTGGTAAGGCTGGGCTAAATTAGGGGAGGCTAAGTTCACCTCTCCTCGGAAGTCTCCGTGACCGCACACGAGCGCGACCCTTCCGCCGCGCGTGCGGCGCACCTCGGCGTCCCCGCCTCGCGGACCCTCGCGAGCCTGCGCGCGGTCGCGATCACGCACGAGGGCGAGACCGATCCGGTTCCGGCATCCGTCACGCCCCCTCCACTCGCCGCCGGCGCGTCGAGCGGAGCCTCCGGGCAGGTGGGCCCGGTCACGTTCGACATCGCGGCCGGCGAGGTGGTGCTGCTGCTCGGCCCGAGCGGATCGGGCAAGTCCACGCTGACGCTCGCGCTCAACGGGCTCATTCCGCACGCGGTCCCCGCGGCGGTGTCGGGCACCGTGCGCATCGACGGGCTCGACACGCACGAGTCGACCGTCGCCGAACTCAGCACGCGGGTGGGCATGGTCTTCCAGGACCCCGACGCGCAGCTGGTGACCGGCACGCTCCTCGACGAGGTGGCCTTCGGCCCCGAGAACCTGCGGATGCCGGTGACCGAGGTGCTCGCGCGAGCGGAGTCCGCGTTGCGCCGGGTCGGGCTGTGGGAGCGCCGCACCGAGAACCCCGACCGCCTCTCGGGCGGGGGACGCCAGCGGCTCGCGATCGCGTGCGCGCTCGCGATGGGCTCTCCGCTGCTCGTGCTCGACGAGCCGACCGCGAACCTGGACCCGCGCGGGATCGAAGAGGTGTACGCGGCGCTCGCCGAGCTCGTCTCGGCCGGCGACCGGGCGATCCTGCTCGTGGAGCACAACCTCGACGCGGCGATCGGGTTCGTCGACCGCGTCGTCGTGCTCGACCACCACGGGCGGCTGGCCGCCGACGGCACCGTCGACGAGGTGCTGCGCCACCGCGCCGGCGAGCTGCAGGCGATGGGGGTGTGGCTGCCCGTGTCGACTCTCGCCGCGCTGCGGCTGCGGCGCGCGGGGTTCGCCCTCGACCCGCTCCCGCTCACCCCGGACGAGCTGCGCGCCGCGCTCGACGCCGAGGACGGCCCCCCGCTCCGGTCGCTCACCGGCCCCCGCTCGCTCGACGACCGTGAGCCTCAAACACCGCTCATCACCGCCCGCAACCTCACGCTGCGTCGTGGCCGGAGCGAGGTGCTCCACGGCGTCGATCTCGACATCCCGCGCGGCGAGTTCGTCGCGGTGGTGGGTGCGAACGGGGCCGGAAAGACCAGCCTCATCCAAGCGCTCGCCGGCGTCGTGCCGCCGCCGCGCGGCACCGTGCACGTCGACGGCATCGACGTCGCCCGCGCCGGGGCGCGTGCGCTCAGCGCCCGCATCGGGTACGTGTTCCAGAACCCCGAGCACCAGTTCATCGCGCACACGGTGTTCGACGAGATCGCGCACGGCCTTCGCCGCCGCCACCTGCCCGACGACGAGGTGCGCGCCCGCACCGAGGCGCTCCTGGAGCGGTTCGGGCTCGGCGACAAGGCCGACAGCCACCCGTTCCTGCTGTCGGGCGGGCAGAAGCGGCGGCTGTCGGTCGGCACCGCGCTCGTCGGCGGTTCGCCCGTGCTGGTGCTCGACGAGCCGACGTTCGGGCAGGATCGCGCGCGCGCCGACGAGCTGCTCGCACTGCTGTCGGAGCTCAACGCCGAAGGCACCACGATCATCGTCGTCACCCACGACATGCAGCTGGTCACCGACTACGCGCACCGCACGGTCGTGATGGCCGAAGGACGCGTGCTCGCGGCAGGCCCGACCTCGGAGATCTTCGCCGACGACGACCTCATCGCCCGCGCCGGCCTGCGCCCCCCGCCGCTGCGACGCGCCCTGCGCGGGCTGCAGCGGCATCCGCAGCTCTCGCGCGTGTCCCGGCTCGCCGACCTCCCCGGCCCCGCGACCGACCTCCCCCTGGCGCCGACACCTGCTCGTCCCCGGTCCGAACTCCTGAAGAACTGCGCGGATTCGCCCGAACCCGCCGATTCCGACCGCTCGACCGCAGAATCTCAGGAGTTCGGTACGCCGGCTCGGACTCCACATCCGCGCGGGGGTGCCGGATGACCGAGACCGGACCCCTGACCGCGGCGACGGCCGCGCACTCGTCGTTCGATCCGTACTCGCGGCGGGTCGAGGCATCCCCGGTCCGCTTCCTCTACGGCCTCAACCCGCTCGCGAAGCTCGCGGCGCCGCTTCCCGCGATGGTGCTGCTGGTGTTCGTGAGGGATGCCGCGACCCCGGCCGCGTTCCTCGTGCTCGCGTACGTCGTGCTGCTGGTGGGCGTGAAGTTCACGCGGCGCCTCGCGGCGATCCTGCTGCTGGCGCTGCCCCTCGGCGCCCTCGTGATCGGGTTCGGCTTCTCGCTGTGGACCGATGCCTCCCGCGTCGACCAGTCCGTCGTCGTGTGGCAGATCGGGGGGTGGACGCTGTACGGCGGCGCTCTCGACGTCGGCTTCGCGACGGGACTGCGGCTCGCGGCGATCGTCGCACTCACCCTCATCGCCGGTCTGTCGACGACCGGGCCCGACCTGGTGCGCGCCGGTGTGCAGCAGCTGCGCGTGCCGTACCGCATCGGCTACACGGCGCTCGCCGCGTTCCGCTTCGTGCCCCGCTTCGGGCACGAGCTCGACGTGATCCGCCAGGCGCACCGGGTGCGTGGCGCCCACGGCGGCCGCGGTCCGTTCGCCGCGGTGGCGCGCTGGTTCGGGTACGTCGTGCCGCTCATGGCGGGCGCGATCCGCCACGCCGAGCGGGTGGCCCTCGCGATGGACGCCCGCGCATTCGGCGCGCACCTCGACCGCACCGAGCGATATCTGGTGCCGTTCCGCGCACGCGACACCGTCTTCATCGTGCTCTTCTGGGCGGTCTCGGCCGCCCTCTTCTGGCTCCTCTTCCCGTGGAGCCTGTAGCCCCCTGACCCCGAACGGAGAACGCATGGCTCAGGCCAGTCGACTCGTCAAGCCCGAGACCCAGGGTCTCGTGCACCTGACCGTGCTGCGCACGCAGCGACTCTCGCCCCACTGGATGCGCGTCACGCTCGGCGGCGGTGAGATCTCGCAGTTCCGCGCGATGGGCTACGACCAGTGGTTCCGCATCTTCCTGCCGCTCGGCGGCGACGAGGGCCTCGAGCGGCTCCCCGCGAAGGCCAACAAGTTGTTCGGCTACCTGCGGTACCTGCGCATCCCGGACGGCGTGCGGCCGGTGATGCGCAACTACACGGTGCGCGCCTACCGTGCCGCGACGGAGACGACGGATGCCGAGATCGACGTCGACTTCGTTCTCCACGGCTCCGCGGAGGACGGCACGGCGGGCCCCGCGTCGCGCTGGGCCGAGACGTGCGAGCCGGGCGAGAGCGTCGTCATCATCGACGAGGGCCTCGCCTTCAACCCCGAGCGCGGCGTCGACCGCGTCGTGCTCGTCGCCGACGAGACCGGGCTGCCGGCGGTCGCGGGCATCTGCGCGACGCTTCCGGCCGACGCCTCGGGCCTCGCGATCGTGGAGGTGCCCTCGACGGAGGACGCGCTGGACTTCGAGCACCCGGCCGGGATCGCGGTGCGCTGGGTCGTGCGGGAGCACGGCCGCAAGCCGGGGACACTCGCGTTGCAGGCTCTTCGCGAAGCGGCGCTCCCGGATGCCCCGTTCCATGCCTACCTCGTCGGTGAGCAGGCCCTGCCGACCGACGGCCGTCGTCACCTCGTCGGCGAGCGCGGCGTCTCGAAGGACCACGTGAGCTTCTGCGGCTACTGGCGCGAGGGCGCCGCGTCGCCGGCGCCCAAGTCGCAGCGCACGGCCGAGGTGCACGCGTGAGCGCGGAGGGGTCGACCACGACGCCGGCGCAGCCCGCCCTCCGCCGGCGTTCGAACCGTGCCCAGGTCTCGACCGCCTACCTGCTGACGTGCGCCGCCATCGGCGTCGCGGGCGGCATCGTGCTGGCCGCGGGCTGGTGGGTCTCGTCGATGCTGTTCATCGCCGTGCCGCTCGTCTCGGTCGCGATCGCGGGGCTGTGGCTCATGCCCGCCGTCATCGCGCTGCGGCTCCTGCAGCGCCCGCTCGCCGGGCTGCTCGTCGGGCTCATCTCGGGGCTCGTGCTCGCGCCGTTCTTCACGATCGGCGCGATCGGCACGACGCTGTGGTGGTCGTTCTTCGCCGAGCTGGCGTTCATCCTCGTGATCTACCGACTCTGGAGCACGTGGCTGCACTACGTCAGCGCGCTGATCGTCGGCATCGTGTATCCGATCATGGCCGCGGCCTCGTTCGACCTGTGGACGATCCCGGTCGGCATGCAGATCGCCTACTTCGCGATCACGCTGGCCAGCTGCGTCGTCGGCACAGGGCTCGGCATCCTCATCGCCGACCGGCTGCGCAAGGCCGGCGTCGCGAAGCTGGCGCGCCGCCGCGGCCTCGCCTCGCGCGGCCTCGGTCGTGGCGCCGGGCCTGCCGGCCAGCACTGATCCCCCCGCCCCTTCGGCCCCCGTCGCCCGCGCGGCCCCCGCGGCCCCGCGGCCCCGCGGCCCTCGCGGCCCTCGCGGCCCCCGCGCTCTCCGCGAACCCGCCCACCGCTCCGCAGTCACCTTCCGCGCACCCCAGGGCCCACCGGCCGCAAGAAGTGACTGCGGAGCAAGAGCGCCACGCGGCGATCACGATGCGACCGTGAGCGCCGCCCCCACGACCCCGCAAACCCACCCACCGCTCCGCAGTCACCTTCCGCGCACCCCAGGGCCCACCGACCGCAAGAAGTGACTGCGGAGCAAGAGCGCCACGCGGCGATCACGATGCGACCGTGAGCGCCGCCCCCACGACCCCGCAAACCCACCCACCGCTCCGCAGTCACCTTCCGCGCGCTCCAGGGCCCACCGGCCGCGGAAAGTGACTGCGGAGCAAAAGCGCGCCATGCGGGGCGGGCGCTCGCGAGCCGGGGGCGAGTGCCGAAGACGACGGATGCCGCGACCCGCAGCCCTCGAGAGGGCCGGGGTCGCGGCATCCGTCGTTCAGTGGGCGGTGGGGGTCTCGGTTCGGGCCGTTCCTTGCCTGCTCGACCTCGACCCCCCGCGCGTCAGCGCTTGCCGACGATCTGGCGCGAGACGATGTCGCGCATGATCTCGTTCGTGCCGCCGTAGATGCGGTGCACACGAGCGTCGAGGAACGCGCGCGCGATCGGGTACTCGGTGATGTACCCGTAGCCGCCGTGCAGCTGCACGCCGATGTCGAGCAGCTCCCACTCGCGGTCGGTGGCCCAGAACTTGACCTTCGCCGCTTCTTCGGCCGTGAGCTTGGCGTCCTTGTAGAGCATCATCGCGCGGTCGATGTAGGCCCACAGCACGTCGACGGTCGTCGCCATGTCGGCGAGCTTGAAGCGCGTGTTCTGGAAGTCCGCGACCGCCTGCCCGAACGCCTCACGGCTGAGCGTGTAATCGCGGGTCCACACGAAGGCGGCTTCGGCGGCGGCGGCCGCGGCGACACCGATCGACAGGCGCTCGAGCGGCAGGTTCATCATGAGCTGGATGAAGCCCTGGCCCTCTTTGCCGCTGATGAGGTTCTCGTCGGGGACGAACACGTCGGTGAACGACAGCTCGGCGGTGTCCCAGCCGTGGAAGCCCATCTTCTCGAGCTTCTTGCCGTGGTCGAAGCCCTCCATGCCGTTCTCGATGATGAGCAGGCTGAAGGCGTCGGGGCGCGTGCCCTCACCGGTCTTGACGAAGGTGACGACCATATCGGCGGTCTTGCCCGACGAGATGAACGTCTTCGCGCCGTTGACGATGTAGCCGCCGTCGACCTTCTTCGCCGTGGTCTTGATGCCGCGCAGGTCGCTGCCCGCGCCCGGCTCGGTCATCGCGAGAGCACCGAGGATCTCGCCGGTCGCCATGCCGGGGAGCCACTTCTCCTTCTGCTCCTGCGTGCCCATGTGGGCGATGTAGGGCACGGCCAGGTCGTCCTGGATGCCGAGTGCGCCGGCGAGCGAGCCGTGGCCGGCGCTGATCGTCTCTTCGAGGACGATCGCCCGGAAGCGGTAGTCCTGCAGCATGCCGGCGCCGCCGAACTCCTCGGGCACCGAGAGGCCGATGATGCCGGCCTCGCCCGCGGCGAGCATGGTGGCGCGGTCGATCTCGCCGGCCTCGTCCCACTGCTTGCGCTTCTCTTCGGACGCGTAGCGCTTGATGAACTCCTTGACGACGTCGCGGAACGCCTCGTGGTCCTCGTCGTAGATATCCCGCTCCATGGCAGGCGAAACCTCTCTCTTCGTCGAGCCCGCGGCCTCTGGACCACGGCACGGTCGATCCTACGCCCGAACGGCGACATTCAGTCTCATGGATTCTGGGATCGAGTTCCGCGACGGATGCCTCGACCGCTCAATTGGCATACCCCGGGGCGGCCTCGAGCCCGAAGAACTCCTCCAGCGAGGTCCATCCGCCGTCGTGGTACGCCTTCGCGAGCTCCGGACCGATGTAGCGCAGATGCCACGGCTCGGGCAGATAGCCGGTGATGCCGGTCTTGCCCTCGACGTAGCGCACGATCCAGCCGTGCTCCCAGGCGTGCTCGGCGACCCACTGCCCCTGAGGCGTCGCCGCGAGCGCATCGAGACTGCTGCATTGACCGGCGCACGCCACCACGTCGGCGCCGAGACCGAGCTGGTGCTCCGAGTAGCCCGGTCGCGCGCTCACCTGGTCGGCCTGGTCGCCTCGCTCCGCGAAGTGCCGGCCGTAGGTTCGCTGCTGCGCCTCGTACGAACGGAACCCGCTCAGCAAGGCGAGCTCGCCGGCACCGGCGGTGCGCGCCGCCGCGACCAGCGAGACGAGGGCGGATGCGGCATCCGTGCGCAATGCGCCGCCTTCGATGTTGCGCACGCCTTCGGGCAGCACGAGGGGAGCGGGGCGGTACTCGATGGGCGTCGCGGGTCGCAGCTTGTTCACGACGGTCCAGATGCGCGTCGAGTCGCCGAGGTTCACGCACGGCGCCCGTCCGTCCGCGACCGCATCGCGGAACGCCTCGCCACCTCCCGCCGCGACGATCGCACCTTCATCGTCGCCGGCCTGCAGCGCGGCGGCGACCTCGGGAACGGTGCAGAGGTCGGCGACGACCGGGGACTGCTCCAGCTCCGGAACCGGCAGCTGCTCGATCTCGGGAGGATCGTTCGTGAGCGACAGCGCCGCCGGCGCGTCGGTGGCCTCCGGCGGAGTCATGAGCGCCGTGACCAGCGCCGACGACCCGAGCAGGAGCACCGCGCCCGCCGCCAGTCCCGTGGCGACGGCGATCCGCCCCATGCGCCTGGGGCGGGCGTGCTGCGCCGCCGGCGACGAGTCCTCCGACGCCTCGAGCAGCTCGGCGCCGCGCGCGGCACGCCGCGCGCTCGACACCGGCCGGCCCGCGGCCCCGGTCGTCGCCGAACCCGAACCCCTCGAACCCGAACCCCCGGTCGTTGAACCCGAAGCCCCCGTCGTCGAGCCCGAAGCCCCCGTCGTCGCCGAACCCGAACCCCCGCTCCTCGAACCTGAACCCCCGGTCGTTGAGCGAGCGAAGCGAGACGAAACGCCCTGACCCGCGCCGGCCGACCCCGGCCCGGTGCGGACGGCCGGGGGGACGAGGCCCGGAGGGAGCGCGCCGGGCGGTGCGGCAGGCACCGAGACCGGAGCGAAGTCGTCGCTCGGCAGGTCGAATGCGACGAGCTCGTCCCCCTCCGGCTGCGTCTCGCGGGCGCGCCGTTCCGCCTCTTCGCGCATCGCTCGAGCGGCACGACGAGTTCCGGGGGTGGACCGGGGGGCTGCGGGCGGGCCAGGCACCGTCACGTCTGCCATTCTGGCCCCAACGCCGGGCAGGCGCGAGGCACGAGGCAACCGCCGTCTTCGATGTTCTACTCGGACACCGACTCCCTTGACTCACGATCGAACATCTGTTCTCATGGAGTCATGCGTTGGCAGGGTCAGGAGCTGGGGGTGGCGGATGCCGCGGCCCTGCCCGGCATGGAACAGCTCAACGGCCTGGTGCGCTCGGTGACGACGCCAGAGTTCGCGGGCGTGACGTTCCACGAGGTGCTCTGCAAGTCCGCGCTCAACCACGTGCCGAGCGCCTCCGCGATGCCCTTCGACTGGACGGTGAACCCGTACCGGGGCTGCTCGCATGCATGCGTATACTGCTTGCATCCCGACACGCTCGTGCTGATGGCCGAGGGGCGCAGTAAGCGGATCGGCGACATCCGGCCCGGCGACGAGGTGGTCGGCACGCGCCGCGAGGGCACTTATCGGCGCTACGTGAGGGCGACGGTCTCGGCTCAGTGGCGCACCCGCAAGCGTGCGTATCGCATACGACTGGCCGACGACACCGAGCTCATCGCGAGCGGCGACCACCGCTTCCTCACCGAGCGCGGCTGGAAGTACGTGCAAGCGGCGGCGCCGGGCGAGGCCCAGCGTCCGTATCTGACCACCAACAACAAGCTCATGGGATTCGGGCTGGGAGGAACTCGGCCCGCGCCCGATGAGACCGACGACTATCGCGTCGGCTACCTCTGCGGCATGATCCGCGGCGATGCGATGATGCTTCGACGCGAGTATCCCCGCTCGAACGGTCGCGGCACATACCTGGCGAGCCGCTTCCGGCTTGCACTGGCCGACCACGAGGCACTCCACCGCGCACGTGACTACCTCGAGCGGGCCGGTGTGTCGACGATCACGCGCGCGTTCGCGCCCGCGACGGATCGCCGACGCGCCATAGAAGCGATCTTCACCTCGAAGTCGGCGGATTTCGATGTGATCACGTCAACGGTGGGTTGGCCGTCCGCCCCTTCGCCGGAGTGGTCGCGGGGATTCCTGGCCGGCGTCTTCGACGCGGAGGGGAGTTACAGCCGGGGAATCCTGCGAATCTCGAACAAGTCGCCTCAGATGCTCGATGCGATCGGAGCGGCGTTCACCGCACACCAGTTCGATTTCATCGTCGAGCCCGTGAGGCCGAACGGCGTGACTTCGATCAGACTGCTCGGCGGACTCGCTGCCCGCCGTCGCTTCTTCGAACTCGCGCAGCCGGCGATCTCGCGAAAGCTGAACTTGATCGGGGACGCGGTGAAGTCCGACGCACCCCTGAGGGTCGTCTCGATCGACGACCTCGGCGAGACGATCGACATGGTCGACATCACCACTTCGACGGGCGACTTCATCGCGAACGGCGTGGTGAGCCACAATTGCTTCGCCCGCGGGACGCATGAATACCTCGAGCTCGACGCCGGGCGGGACTTCGATACGCAGGTCGTCGTCAAGATCAACGTCGCGGACGTGCTCGAGAAGGAACTGCGGCGCGGATCGTGGCAGCGCGACCCGGTGATGCTCGGAACCAACACCGACCCGTATCAGCGGGCGGAAGGCCGCTACAAGCTCATGCCGGGCATCGTGTCGGCGCTCACCGCATCGGGTACGCCGTTCTCGATCCTCACGAAGGGCACGCTGCTTCGCCGGGATCTGCCGATGCTGAAGGATGCCGCGGCCAGCGTGCGCGTGACCCTCGCGATGTCGATCGCGGTGTTCGACGACGAGTTGCAGCATCTCATCGAGCCAGGAACCCCGAACGCGACCGCGCGGCTCGAGACGGTGCGGGCGGCGACCGAGGCGGGGTTCCGCGTCACGGTGTTCCTGATGCCGATCATCCCGCACCTGACCGACTCCATCGCGGCGATCGACCACGCGCTCACTCACATCAAGGAGGCGGGCGCCGTGCGCGTCGTGTACGGCGCCCTTCACCTGCGGCCCGGAGCGAAGCAGTGGTTCTTGGAGTGGCTCGAGCAGCGGCATCCGGAACTGGTCTCGTCGTATCGCGGGCTGTATCCGGGCATGAGCGCCAACGCGCCGAAGGCCTACAAGGCCTGGCTCGCCAAGCGCGTGCGCCCGCTGCTGCGGGTGCACGGTCTCGACGGGCGCGCGGAAGACGACCAGCCTCGCGGCGCGCCGGTGGCAGGGCTCGCGGCGCGGGCCGACGCACGTGCCGCGTCGATCGTCGTGACATCGCGCGGGCGCGCCGCGGCCGCGCGTCCGGCCGGCGCGGGGCGCGCCACCCCGGCGGCGACCCCGCTGTTCTGAGCCGCCTCACCGCACGAGCTGAGCGCTCGCCTGTACGCGGAGCTGTCGGCTCGGACTCGCTCGGTCATGGCCTGAGATCCTGCGGACGGCCGCGACGGTGGTGCGATCGTATCCGTGGGCGCGCGGGTCCGGGCGATCTCTCACGCTCGGCAGACGGTTCGGTAGGCTCCGACCGTGACCCCTTCGCTGCGCAAGCTCGACGTCCTGGTCGGCATCTGGATCGTCGTCGGGCCGATCCTGCTCGTGGTCGGTCTGCTGTTCGCGTTCTCGAGCCCGGGGCTGATGCCGCTCATCGGAGCGGTGTGCGCGTCGTTCGGCGGCATCCTGCTCATCGGCGCCCTCGCGGGCAAGGTCGCCCTGCTGGCCGTGCAGGCCGTCAACGAGGGCGCGCAGGCCGCCGCGCAGGAGCACCTCCCGCAGTGACGCCCTCCGGCGGCGGAATCGACGAGAACGGTCCCGCCCGTCACGACTGCCCGTGGGGCAGCCGTCGCGCGTGGGGCGCCCGGGCCGGGAGCCCCGTCAGACCAGCGCCGGAGCCGGCGGCACGACCCTTCGCACCGCGTTGCCGTCGGCGCGCGCGGCACCGTGGGGCGCGGCATCCGTCGTCACGAAATCGAGCACGGCGTCGAGGAACGCGTCGGCCTTCAGGATGCGGCTGTGCCCGAGTCCCGTCGTGGCGAGCGAGATCGACCCCGGGTTCGCTCCCGCGATGCGAGCCGCTTCGCCGAAGGGGACCACCCGGTCGCGCTCGTCGTGGACGACCAGCAACGGGGTGCCTGCCGACAGCGGCCGGCGGACGGCGCTGAGCCACGCGAAGGGGTCCTGCTCGGTGGGGAAGTAGCGCCGGACGAACCGGACGGTGAGCTCGCGCGCAACCCCGTCGGAGTAGCCGAGCATCGTCTGGAATTGCGCGAGCAGCAGCTCGGCATCCGCCGGCGACGCCACGGTCACCACGCGCTCCGCCTCGACGCCGCCCGCGACCGCGACCAGTGAGCCGAGACCACCGAACGAGTGCCCGACGACGGCGGCGAAGCGGCCGTGATGCGCCTGCAGCTGCGTCAGCACATCGATCCAGTCGACGAGATACGTGCGGCGACCCGCCGATTCGCCGTGCGCGGGGGCGTCGAAGGCGACCACCCGGAACCCCTCGGCGACGAGGTCGCGCACGAGGGTGGCGAACTGACTGGCTCGCCCGTCCCAGCCGTGTGCGAGCACGACGGTGCGCTCGCCCGATCCCCATTCGTACACCGTGACATCGGTGCCGCGCCGGTGGACCCCGGCGATGCGGATGGTGCGGCGGCGTGCGCGCGACATCGTGTACTCGTCGTCACGGTGCACCGGCCGGGGCTTGGCCACGGAGGCGAACAGCGGCATGGCGACCGCTGCGCCCCAGCGCGGCGAGACGGTCGATGCGGCACGGACGGAGGTGCCGGCGAGTGCGAGCCCGAGTTCCATGGGGCCTCCAATCCTGAAGTGTACGAACGATCGTACGTATGAATACGAACGATCGTACGGTAATCTCGTCCCATGACACAAGAGCGGATCGACGGCCGGCGGATGCGCGGCGACGAGTCACGTCGCGCGATCCTCGCCCACGCCGTCGACACCGCGTCGGTCGACGGTCTGGACGGGCTCACGATCGGACGGCTGGCGGATGCCGCAGGCCACAGCAAGAGCGGCGTCGCCACGCTCTTCGGCTCGAAGGAGCAGCTGCAGCTGGCCGTGGTGGCCGCGGCGCGCGAGGTCTTCATCGACCACGTCGTCGCCCCGGCGCGCGCGAGCACGGAGCGCGGTCTCGGGCGCGTGTGCGCGCTGTTGACGCTGTGGCTCGCCTACTCCGAGACGCGTGTCTTCCGGGGCGGCTGCTTCTTCGCCGCGACGTCGGTCGAGTTCGACTCGAAGCCCGGACCCGTGCGCGACGCCGTCGTGGCGGCGTCAGGCGAGTGGGAGGACTACCTCACCGTCAGCATCGAGCACGCCGTGGCTGCAGGCGAGCTGCCCGAGCTGATCGACGCCCGGCAGCTCACGTTCGAGATGGTGTCGTTCCTGGAGGCCGCCAACACGCGCTCGCTGCTCCACGCGAGCACCGAGCCCTACGCCCGCGCGGCGACGGCGGTCCGATCGCGACTCATCGGCCTGGGCGGCGACCCCGAGCTCGTCGCCACTGTGCGCGGGTCCCGCGCGAACTGACCCCACGCCACGAACACCGTGCACCCGGGCACGCCGCAGGGCGGGCGCACCGTCGGGTGCGTGCGCCCGCCCTGGGCAGGGTTCAGCTGCGGAGCAGCGCGCCGGTCACCGGCGCCACGGTCCGTGCTTGGCGCCGGGCACGTCGGCGCGGCTCCACCACTGCGCGGTATAGGTGACACCGCCGTAGACGACCTGGTCACCCTTGAGGTAGATGCGGTCGGCGTACCAGTCCTGCACGGTGGCGGGGTCGATGCCGCACGCGGTCAGCGTGCTCCACGGGCCGCGCACGGACGCGCCGGGCTCGTCGCCTCTCGCGTACCACTGCGCTTCGAATACGCGCCCGTCGAGGAACACCAGCTCTCCCCCGCGGTACGTGGTGCGCGCGTTCCACGGCGCGGCCGCGGCATCCGGGGTCTGCGCGCACAACAGGGCGGGCGAGCCTGCGACCGGCCCGGGCGCTGCGGCACGGAGCACGTCGGCCGATGCCGCCGAGAGGTCGCCGGCGACGTCGTTGCCGATCTCCCAGAAGTCGACGCCGCCGAGGCCCTGCGAGATCGCCCACGCCGTCTTCTCGGCGACGGCGAGTTCGTCGTCGAACGACCAGAACTCGCGGGCCGCGGCGTCGTAGCCCCACGTCGCGTTGAACGCGCCGTCGGCGGTGTACTCGTGGTGGATCTCGAGGTCGCGAGCCTTCAGCTGATCCCACGTGATCTGGCCGAGGCCGCCGCCCGAGACGCTCCACGGCTGCGGCTCGGCGTCCCGCCACCCCTGCCCATAGGCCGCGAGGCCGAGGTTGAGCTTGGCGGGATCGACGCCCGCGTTCACGTAGGCGGCGACGACGGTGTCGAGGCCGAGGCCCCAGTTGTGCGCAGGATCGCCGTACACGTTGCCCTGGTGCCCGGTCTCTGCGGTCCACGAGCCCCACAGGTCGTAGCCCTGCAGGTTGCCGTAGTCGAGGTTCGCCCACAGCTCCGGCGTGTTCCAGCCGCCGGCGGCGATCTGGGTCGGTCCGGCCGGCAGGAACGCCGAGATCTCGTAGTCGGCGCCGGTCTCGGTCTCGACGGCGTCGAGCTGCGCCCGCAGCTCCGCGACGAACGCGATGAAGTTCGCCTTGTCGGCTATCGGATCGACGCTGTTGCCGACCTCCTGGGCCCAGTCGGGTGCGCCCGGCCACTCCCAGTCGAGGTCGAAGCCGTCGAAGATGCCCGCGGCGACGCCGGCGCCGCCGCGCCCGTCGATCTCGGGCAGGTTGCCGCGGATGTAGAGGTCGATGCACGACTGCGCGAGGTTCGCGCGCAGCTGGGGCGTCGCCACCGCCCTCGAGAAGGACTTCGACCACGACCAGCCGCCGAGCGAGATGTTGACCTTGAGGTCGGGATAGAGCCGCTTCAGCTGCCGCAGCTGATTGAAGTTGCCGGCGAGCTTCTGCTTCTTTCCGTCGGGGATGCCGAGCACGGACTGCTCGGCGGTGAAGGCGTGCACGAAGTCACTGTCGGCATCGCCCGCGGTATCGGTGAGGCCGGGCCCGGCAGCCGGGGTGTCGGAGATGAAGCACGTGTGCGGGTCGACGTCGTCGAGTCCCTTCACGCCGGCGGCGCGCGCGGCGTCGAGCGCCGCCTGGTCGCCGGCGATGTTGCCGAACGAGTAGTTGAGGTGGGTGAGGTTCGCACCGGCGGTGGTGCCGACGAACAGCCGCTTGAGCGTGGCCTGGGCCTCGCCGGTCGCGCGCCATTGGCCGTAGTAGCCGACGTTGCGGTAGCCGTTGAGCGTCGTGGTGGGCGTGGGATCTTCGGAGGCGGCGACAGCGGGGGATGCCGCGAGCAGGCCGGCGACGAGCGCTCCGGCGACGGCGGCTGCAAGAGCCGGGATTCTGCGGGGGGACACACAAGCTCCTTCGATTGCGGGGGGAGGCCGCATCCGTCGGGATTAGGTAAGCGTCCTAACAAATGCGGTATGCCCATTCTGGCATGGGGCCTCCATCAGCGGAAGACCCGGAGCACTCCCCGGCCGCGCCCGCCGGTCAGCGAGGAGCGCGCAGCTCGTCGAGGATCGGGTCCCCGGGCCGCGCCTCGTCGAACGGCGCCTCGATCTCGGCGCGCTCGAGCAGCTCGGCCAGGCGCGCCCGGCGCTGACGGGTCACCAGAGTCACCACCGTCCCGGCGCGGCCGGCGCGGCCGGTCCTGCCGGCGCGATGCAGATACGCCTTGAACTCGTCGGGCGGATCGGCCTGCACCACGAGATCGATGTCGTCGACGTGGATGCCGCGTGCCGCGACATCCGTCGCCACCAGAACGCCGACCTTGCCCGAGGTCAGACGCTCGAGGTTGCGCGTGCGGCGCGCTTGATCGAGGTCGCCGTGGAGCGCGAGCGCACGGACTCCTGCCTGCTCGAACTGCTCGGCCAGCATCTCGGCGTACGCGCGCGTGCGCGAGAAGACGAGCGTCTTGCCCGGGCGGTCCACCAGGGTGCGAAGGATCTCCGCCTTGTCGCGGTGGTCGACGACGAGCACACGATGGTCGATCGCCGCCGTCGCCTGCGTCTCGCCGGCCACCTCGTACACCGCGGGATCCGAGAGGAACTCGGTCACCAGCGCCTCGACCTCGCGGTCGAGGGTCGCCGAGTACAGCAGCTTCTGCGACCGGCGCGGAGTGCGCCGCAGCAGCCGCTGGACGGCCTCGACGAATCCGAGCTCGGCCATGTGGTCGGCTTCGTCGAGCACGATGACCCGGATGGCCGAGAGATCGAGTGCACGCTGCTCGACGAGGTCCTCGATGCGGCCGGGAGTGCCGATCACGATGTCGATGCCCTTCTTGAGCGCACCGAGCTGCCGCCCGTGCGACACGCCCCCGTAGATCTGCGTCGTGTACAGCCCCACGCTGCGGGCGATCGGCTGGATGGTGGCATCGATCTGCAGCGCGAGCTCGCGGGTCGGCGCGAGGATCAGCGCTCGCGGCGCGCGACCGATCTCGCGCTTCTGCCCCGCCTGCGAGCGCAGCACGCTCTCGACGAGCGGCGCGCCGAACGCGATCGTCTTGCCCGAGCCGGTGCGCCCGCGCGCGAGCACGTCGCGTCCTTCGAGGATCGGCGGAATCGTCGCGGCCTGAATGGCGAACGGATGCCGCGCCCCCAGCTCGTCGAGCGCTTTGACGATGTTCTGGCCGAGGCCGAGGTCGCCGAAGGTCGCCCCGGCGAGATCGCCGGGAGCGACGGACTGAGCCTCGAGCCGCTGCGGCGCGGCGGGCAGCGTGCCGGGGCGGCGGGTGTCGCGACGGCCGCGGTCGGGTTCGCGCGGCGGCTTGCGAGGCGCGGAGTCGGCGCGGCCGTCGCGCGCGTGAGTGCGGATCGCGCGTGCTTCATCGCGCCCGACGCGCTCCTGCTCCGACCAGCGACGCTTGGGCGAGCCTGAGCCCGAGCCCTCGCGGCCGGAGGCTTCGGGGGCGGTCTGGCCCTGTCGATATCCGCGATGGCCAGGGCTTCTGCTGCCCGGTTTGCCGGCGGAAGCCTCGCCGGGGCGCCGTTTCGGCTCGTCGTCGCGCGTGCGTCCGGCGTCCTTCGCGGAGCGATACTTGGGGTTGTATCGGGGGTCGAAGTTCTTGGCGGGGCGACCGCCGGCCGGCTTCTTCTTCTTGGGCATGCGCGTTCCTCGTTGTGCGTCCGTGTGGACTCGCACACCGCCCGAACCCGCGCGGCGGCCGGAGCCGACCGCACCAGCGTACCCGCGCGGTTGCTCAGGGAATCCTTAGCGCTGCGAAAGACGACCAGCGTTCTCACCGCTGTCCGGGCTACTGTGTGACTGAGCGGCTTGCCGCTGACTGGGGATTTTTTGTTGTTGTCGTATGGCGGGCCCCGGTTTCGGGTCTCGTTGGGGGCGGCCCGAGGCCGGCAGGCACGCCACAGAACCGATCGTGAATCGTATGCCTCCTACGACCCTCGCCGACGCACCTGAAGCACCAGCCGTTCCTCTTCCGGTGGACGTGATCGCCGATCCGTCCGCGCACGCGCCCGTCTCGTCACCGCGGCCCGCGAGGTCCGGCGCGGTGCCCTCTCATCACGCCGTCGCGCACGGCATCGGCCGGCTGGCCGTGCTGTCGCTCCCCGTCGGCGTGGCCATCGCCGCTCTCACCACCCAGGACCCGCTGTGGTGGCATCTCCACTTCTCGCAGTTGGGAACGTTCACCGACTTCTCGGGCCGCGCGTTCAACACCACCGTGATGTTCGCGGGCTTCTTCCTCGCGGCGTACGGTGTGTTCCTCGCCGTCGCCCTGCCTGTCCACACGCGCCGCCGCACGGCGCGGGCCCTCCGCGGATCGGTGGTCTCAGCCGGTCTCCACCTCACCGCGGTCGGCCTCGTGCCGATCCCCGTGAGCTCGGTCATGCACGACATCATCGCGAGCGGGCTCGGCCTGTCGTTCCTCGCGATCGTCGTCAGCGCGCTCGGTCTGCCCGGGAGCAGCCGCGGCTTCCGGGGCGCCACCGCCCTGTGCGTCGGGCTGCTGGCCACGGGCATGGTCGTGCTGACGGCCGGCTTCATCACCCTCGCCCTGTTCGAGTTCGTGGCCTTCGTCTCGATGGGCATCTGGCTGCTGTCACTGCCCCGCGTGCTCGCGCATCGCGCACCGGTCACCGGCATCGCCCGCGCGCGCCGCGCCCGGCGCCCTTCGCCTCATGGCGCACGACGGGCGTCGGCCGCACCCAAGCGCCGCGCGAGCTGGCGTCCCGCGTCGGCGCCGCGGTCGGGCGACACCACCCGAGAATGGATGCCATGGCAGAACCAGTGGCCCACCCCATCACCGTCGCGATCGAGCGGCGGATCGATCCCTCTCGCACCGCAGAGGCCACGAGCTGGATGCAGGCGGGCACCGATCTCGCGGCAGGCTTCCCCGGCTTCCTCGGCTCGGGGTGGGTTCGCGCCGGTGAAGGCAGCGACCTCTGGTACATGCTCTACCGCTTCCGCGACATCGCCACTCTCGAAGGCTGGGAGGACTCGCCGCAGCGCGCCTGGTGGCTCGACTCGGGTCGTTCCTTCGCGCACGAGGTCAGAGTCGAGCGGCGCACCGGCATCGAAGGCTGGTTCGACGCCCCGTTCGCCACGCAGATCGAATCGCGTCCGGCCGGCGCGGCCGGGGCGCCCGGTGGCGGCGAGCCGCCGCGGACCGGGCCGATCCAGCAGCCGATCCCGGCGGCTCCCCCGCGCTGGAAGCAGGCGGTCACCATCTGGCTCGGATTCTTCCCGACGAACCTCCTGGCAAGCTGGCTCCTCGGGTTCATCCCGGGCTTCGGCGAGTGGCCGCTGATCGCACGGGTGCTGCTGGCGACCCTGCTGCTCACGCCGGTGATGACGTACGCGGTGCTGCCGTGGGTCACGCGCGTGCTTCGCCCGTGGCTGCAGCGCGCCGCGTAAGCCTCCGCCCGCCCTCGCCCTGACCCGACCTCGCCCGACCCCACCTGCGAAAACACCAGTCCGTCACCACGACACGCCGGGAACGGATGCCGGACCCCGGCGTGTCACGTCACCGGCTGGTGTTTTCGCACCTCAGTCGCGGGTGCCGTCGGGCCCGGACGGCTGCTCCGGCTCAGCGCCTGACTCCGGTTCGGTGTCGGGCTCGGGCTCGGACTCGGAGTCGGAGTCGGCATCGGGCTCGGGCTCGGGCTCGGGCTCGGCGTCGAGGTCAGCGCCGGACGCGGGCCCGGCGTCGAACGCGGACGCGGGCTCGGGCTCGGGCTCGGGCTCCGCCTCTGCCGTAGCCTCGGGCTCCGCCGATCCCGCTGCGCCCTCGGCCTCCGCCGATCCCGCTGCGCCCTCGGCCTCCGGCGCATCGGTCGCAGCGACCTCGACCGCATCGGACACGTCGGCCGACCCATCGCGCTCGGCGGAGTCGGACGTCACGGACGCCGCCTCCCCCTCCGGCTCTCCGATCGGGAGCGTGCCGTCGGAGCCGGCCTCGGCGACGACCTCCTCCGGAACGAAGGCGGCGACCTCGGGCTCGACCTCCACCTCGGGCTCGACCTTCTCCGGAACGAAGGCGGCGACCTCGGGTTCGACCTCCACCTCGGCCTCGACCTCCACCTCGGGCTCGCCCTCCGGTCCGACGTGGGGCTCGGCCTCCGGCGCGACCTCCTCGACCTCGGGCTCAGCGTCGGCCTCGACCGCCGCAGCAGGAGCGCCGGGGGCCTGCCCGCCGGGCTCCGCGTCCTGCGGCACCTCGATGTCGGGGTCTTCCTCGAGCGGCGGCACGACCATCGCCGCGGCAGCGCCGGCAGCACCGGCGGCACCCGCGGCGCCGTTCGCGGCCGCCGCTTCACGCAGCCGTCGCTGACGGCGCGTCTCGAACGCGGCACCGGACGCCTCGGCATCGGCAGCCCCGGCGCCGACGGCCACGAGCGCGAGTGCGGGCTCGGGCTCGGCATCCGTCCCCTCCGGCGCATCGCCCTCGGGAGCCGGCCCGCCGTCGCCGCCATCGCCTCCGTCGTCGCCGCGGCGTCGCGCCTCGCGGCGCTCCTTCGCCCCCTCGACGAGGTTGTAGAGGGTCGGCAGCACGAGCAGGGTCAGCACCGTCGACGACACCAGGCCGCCGATCACGACGATCGCGAGGGGCTGCGAGATGAAGCCGCCGTGGCCGGTGATGCCCAGCGCCATCGGAGTGAGCGCGAAGATCGTCGCGAGAGCCGTCATGAGGATCGGGCGCAGGCGTCGCGCACCGCCCGCGATGGTCGCGTCGTGCGCCGAGAGCCCCTTGGCGCGGTACTGGTTCACCAGGTCCACGAGCACGATGGCGTTCGTGACCACGATTCCGATCAGCATCAGCACGCCGATGAGCGAGGCGACACCGAGCGGCACGCCGGTGGCGATCTGCAGCAGGATCGCTCCGGTCGCCGCGAACGGCACCGAGACCAGCAGCAGCAGCGGCTGACGCAGCGACTTGAAGGTCGCCACCATCACGATGTAGACGATGAGGATCGCCGCGAGGAGCGCCAGGCCCAGCTGCGAGAACGAGTCCTGCTGCTGCGAGACGACGCCGCCGAGCGACGCGTCGGCGGCTGCCGGCAGGTCGGCGTCGGCGATCGCCTCGGTGACCGCCGCGGTGGCGGCGGTGAGGTCGTCGGTCGACGGCGTGACCGTCACCGTCGCGGTGCGCTGGCCGCGCTCGGTGGTGATGGATGCCGGACCCTCGCTCTCTTCGACGGTCGCGACCTCTTCCAGCGGCACGGGTCCTGCCGCGGTCGGCACGGGCAGCTGCCGCAGCTCGTCGAGCGAGGCCGGCGTCTCGGGGGCGGCGAGGTAGACCGTCAGCGACGTGTCGTCGATCTCGGCCGTCCCGATCGATCGCGGCTGCATCGTGTTCGACACGAGCGCGCCGACCGCGACCTCCGACAGCCCCAGCGACGCGGCGGCGTCGCGGTCGACGACCACGGCGATGTAGGGGAGCGATGCCGACAGGTTGCTCGACACCTGGCTGATGCCGTCGAGCCCGTCGACCGCGTCGACCACGGCATCGGTGGCCTCCTGCAGCGTCTGAGAGTCGGGCGCGGTGACGTCGATCTCGATGTCGCTCGAGCCGAATCCGCCGCCCGCGGCGGCGACGGTGACCTCGCCGACGTCGTCGAGGTCGGCGACCGCCTGCTGGACCTCCTCGCGGATGGCGATCTGGTCGGCGTCCGGATCGGTCGTGATCGAGTATGTGATGCCGGCGCCGCCGCCCGAGAAGGCGTCGCGCAGCGGCGACCCGCTCGATCCGATCGACACCTGGACGGTCTCGATGCCGGGGATGCCGATGAGGGCGTCCTCGACCTTCTGCGCAGCCTCGTCCTCGGCGTCGAGGCTGGGCGAGGCTCCGATGTCCTGCGTGACCGTGAAGGTGTTCTGCCCCGAGTCGCCGAGGAAGTTCGTCTTCATGAACGGTGCCGCAGCAGCGGTGCCGACGAGCACGAGCACGGCGAGCAGCAGCGTGACCCACGAGTGCTTGAGCGTCCACCGCAGGATCGGCAGGTACGACTTCTGCAGGCGCGACGGCGGCGCGTCGGCCGCCTCGGGGTCGACCTCGTTGCCGTCGGCGTCGAGGAGCGGCTTGCCGGGCTTGAGGAACCAGTATGCGAGCACCGGCACGATCGTGAGGGCGACCAGCAGCGAGGCCGACATCGCGATCGTCACGGTCAGGGCGAACGGCCGGAACAGCTCGCCGGTGATGTCGCCGACGAAGGCGATCGGCAGGAACACGGCGACCGTCGTGATCGTCGACGACGTGATGGCGGTCGCGACCTCGCGCACCGCGAGCGTGATCGAGGCGAGCTTGCCGGCGTCGCCGACGTAGTGGCGCTTGATGTTCTCGATCACCACGATCGAGTCGTCGACCACGCGCCCGATCGCGATCGTGAGCGCGCCGAGCGTGAGGATGTTGAGCGAGTACCCGAACGCCTGGATGCCGATGAACGTGATGAGCACGCTGGTCGGGATCGAGATCGCTGCGACGAGCGTCGAGCGCACCGACAGCAGGAACACGAAGATGACCAGCACCGCGAACACGAGGCCGAGGAGCCCCTCGACGGCGAGCGTCTCGATCGACTGCTCGATGTAGGGGGCCTGGTCGAACACGACGGTGAACTCCGCGCCGCCGAGGGACTCCTCGAGGTCGGGGAGCAGCTCGAGCACCGCATGCGAGACGTCGACGGTGTTCGCCGCCGGGAGCTTCGTGACCGCGATGGTCAGCGCGGGCTCGCCGTCGACGCGCGAGATCGACGTGACCGGATCCGTCTCCTGCGCCACCGTCGCGACATCCCCGATCGTGACCGTGCCCGCGGCGGCCTGCTCCGGCGAGGTCGGCACGAGCGGCAGCGCGGCGATGTCGTCGACCGTGGTGATCTTCGATCCGGTCTGCACCGTGAGCGTCTGGCCGTCCTCGGTGACCTCGCCACCGGGGAAGAGCACGCCGTTCTGCTCCATCGCGTCGGTGATGGCCTGCTGCGTGTAGCCGGCTTCGGCGAGCGCGGCCTGATCGGGCGTCACCGTGACGCGCTGGCCGACGCCGCCGACGATCGTGGCCGTGTTCACGCCCGCGATGTCTTCGAGATCGGGAATGACCGATGCCTCGAGCTGCGCCTGGATCGCCTCTTCATCGCCGTAGCCCGTGACCGCCAGCTGCACGACCGGGAAGTCGTCGATGCTCGCGGTGAGCACCTGGGGCTCGACGCCGTCGGGCAACTGGTTCTCGATGCGATTGATCGCCTGGGCGATCTTCTGCTCGGCCGTCGCCAGGTCGGTGCCGTACGTGAAGGAAGCCTGGATCACCGACGCGTTGGTGGTGCTCGTGGCGCTCGTCGACTCGAGGCCCGGCACACCCTGGATGGCGGTCTCGATGGGCGTCGAGACGTCGTTGTTGACGACCTCGGGCGATGCGCCGGGGTACGTCGACACGATGATGAGCGTGGGGAACTCGATCGACGGGATCAGTTCCTGCTTGAGGTTCGTCAGAGCGAGCCCGCCGAAGATGGCGGCCACGATCGTGATCAGCGCGATGAGCGCGCGGTTCTTGAGACTCAGGACGGCGAGGTTCGACACGGATGCCTTCGCTGGTGGATGGTGCAACGGATGATCTCGATACGGGGTCGACGACGTCGCCTTCCGCACTCGATCCGGCGGCGGGACGGCGCCCGCGCGGATACGGGGATGTATCGGCTTCAGTATTTCATGCGGTTCTCATCCGGCCGCGCCCGCGATCCAGCCGCCGAGCAGCAGCCCGGCCCCGGCGCCGACGACGGCGAGCGCGAACGTGCCGAACAGGTTGAGCGCGGCATCCCGCCATCGCCGTCGTTGCGCGAGCAGCACCGTCTCGACCGACACGGTGCTGAAGGTCGTGTAGCCGCCGAGCAGCCCCATGCCCACGGCGAGCGCGAGCTCGGGCGCGACGATCGCGCCGAGCGCGGTGAGCACTCCGAGCGCGAAGGACCCCGAGACGTTCACCACGAGGATCCCGACCGGGAACCGCCCGCCCTCCCGCGGCGCGAAGACGCGGTCGACGACGTACCGCAACGCTGCACCGAGGCCGCCCGACACGGCGACGACGAGCATCGGCCACCCGTTCATTCGGCGGTCTCCGGCGGCTCGACCTCGCCCGGGCGGTCCACGATCCGGCGCCCGATGAAGAGCCCGACGATCGCGGCGGCGACTCCGCCGACGACGGATGCCGCGGCCAGCCCGACCGCGAGCACCGGCGTCGAGAGCCACAGCGCCGTCTCGACCGCGAACGCGCTGTAGGTGGTGAACCCGCCCAGCACCCCCGTGCCGAGGAACGCGCGAGCGCGCGGGCGCCGATCGTCGAGCCAGCCGACGACGATGCCGAGCAGCAGCGACCCCGTCGCGTTGACGGCGAGGGTGACCCAGGGCACGACGGCGGCGTCGCCCAGCGGCGCGACGATCGCCGCGCGGGCGAGGACCCCGATCGTCCCGCCGGCCGCCACGTACGCGAGCACGCGGGCGTCGATCGGCTGGGGCATGGATTCACGGTACCCGGCTCCCGAACGGCGTTTCGTCTCGCTCGTCCCTCGCTCGCGCAACGACCGGAGGGGCCGTCGCGCGGGCGGGCTCCTCTCTCTCCCCCCCGAACCGCGCTTCCGGTCGTTGAGCGAGCGAAGCGAGACGAAACGCGCCGAAGCGAGACGAACGCGCCGAAGCGGTCAGCGGCCGGAGGTTCCGGGGCGCAGCAGCGCGCGGATCGCCGACTCGGGCGAGATCGACAGGTCGAGCAGATGACCGTCGCGGTATCGCGCGAACACCCGCGGGTCGATGTAAGACCCCCGCGCGACCGCGGGCGTGTTGCCGAGCGCCTCGGCGGTGGCGCGCACCGCCAGCTGCTCGGCGCGCTTGCGGTCGCGCGCGGTGTCGACCGTGCCGATGCGTGCGAGCGCCTCGGCCGCGAGGATCGTCCCGCGCAGCGTCCGGAAGTCCTTCGCGGTGAACGACCCGCCGGTGAGCGCCCGCACGAAGGCGTTCACCTCGGCCGGCGTCAGCGCCACCCGCCGTCGCCCCCGCTCCCACGCGAGCAGCGCCGACCGCGGCCGGCCGGCGGCCAGCAGCGCGACGACCTCGGCGAGGTCGGCGTCGTCGATCTCGATCAGCTGCCGCTTGCCGCTCTTGCCGGGGAACGACAGGGTGACCACGGAACCCTGCACCGAGGCATCCCGTCGCTGCAGGGTCGTCAGGCCCCGGCTGCCGTGCGCGGCGAGGTAGCGCTCGGACCCGATGCGCGGAGCCGCCTGATCGAGCAGGCGGAACGACACCGCCAGCACCCGCTCGCGATCGAGCGCGCCGCGCCGCAGCGACGTGGTGACGCGGCGCGGGCGCGCGGCAGCGTCTCGGCGAGCGCGAGCGCCCGCGCGAACTTGCCCCGGTCGCGGCCGGCCGTCCACTGCGGGTGGTAGAGGTACTGGCGGCGTCCGGCGTCATCGGTGCCGACCGCCTGGATGTGCCCGTCGGGGCGGGCGCTGATCCAGACGTCCTCCCACGCCGGCGGGATCACCAGCGCGTGGATGCGATCGACGTGCCCGGCGCCGGGGCTGCGCCCCTTCGCATCGAGGTAGCGGAATCCGGAGCCCGCACGCACGCGCCGGAACCCGGGATCGTGGTGGGGGCGCACGCGCGCGAGTCGCGGCATCCGTCACCCCCTTCGACGAGCCCGGATGCCGGTGCGCGGCGTCCGCTCAGTGGTTGCGCAGCATCGAGATGAGCTCGGACTTGTTCTTGCTCGAGTATCCCGTGAGGCCGAGTTCCTTCGCGCGTTTGCGCAGCTCGGGCACGGTGCGGTCGTCGTAGTCCTTGGCGCTGCCGCCGCGGCTGCCGACCTTCTTGCGCCCCTGGCTCGCGGCCGCGTTCGAGATGCGCGCCGCCTTCTCTTTGGAAGCCCCGTCCTCTCGCAGCTCTTCGTACAGCTCGCGGTCCTTGAGATTCGACCCGCGTCCCTTGGGCATGCGCTGCTCCTTCCGTCGTCGTCCGCGTTCACGGACGTCATCGATCCCGCTCTGCCGTCACAGTCCCTTGCCTCCGGTCACTGGGAGGATGGCGCCGGACGTGTACGACGCCTCCTCGCCGGCGAGGTACACGTAGGCTCCGGCGAGCTCGGCAGGCTGTCCGGCACGGCCGATCGGGGTGTCCTGGCCGAACGACTCGAGCCGGTCGGCGTCCCAGCCGGTCCCCGGGATGAGCGGTGTCCAGATGGGTCCGGGCGCGACGCCGTTCACCCGGATGCCCTTCGGCCCGAGCTCCTGCGCGAGCGCCTTCACGAACGCCACCTGCGCCGCCTTCGTCATCGCGTAGTCGAGGAGACCCGGCGACGGGTTGAACGCCTGGATCGACGTCGTCACGATGATCGAGGCACCGGGGTTCAGGTGCGGGACCGCCGCCCGCGCGGTGAACAGCTGTGCGTACAGGTTCGTGCGGAAGACGCGGTCGAGCTCCGCCGTCTCGAGCCGGTCGATGCCGTCGCGGTCCTTCTGGTAGGCCGCGTTCAGCACCAGGATGTCGAGTCCGCCGAGTTCGGCCACGGTGCGCTCCACGATCTCGGCGCAGAACGCCTCTTCGCGCAGATCGCCGGCCAGCGGCAGCGACCTGACGCCCGCCTCGCTCACCCAGCGGACGGTCTCGTCCGCGTCTTCCTGCTCCTCCGGCATGTGCGTGAGCGCGACGTCGGCGCCCTCGCGGGCGAACGCGATCGCCACCGCGCGGCCGATGCCGGAATCGCCGCCGGTGATCAGCGCACGGCGCTCGCTCAGCCGCAGCGAACCCTGGTAGGTGCGTTCGCCGTGGTCCGGTGTCGGCCGCATCTCGTCGGTGAGGCCGGGCTGGTCCTGCTCCTGCGAGGGGAACCCGCCGGCGTGGTGCTTGTCGGTCGGATCGGTCGGCGCGGATGTGCTCATGCCGCGACGCTACGGCGGCGGGACAGGCCGATCACGGGGCTTGACACGGCGGCGGGGCGCGATTATCCACCGCTCCGGCAGAAAGCGGGCCTCGCGCAGCTATCACCGCCGCGGGAAGCGCGTCAAGCCCCTACGACCGCACCCCCGCTGGTGCCACTCTCGGAATGTGCCCACGAGGCACCCGATGCGCTCCCGTGCATCGACGACACAGAAGGAGTGACTCCTATGAACCTCGCCCTGATCATCATCATCGTCGTCGCGATCATCCTTGCGATCGTCGGCGGCCTCAACTCGGCGCTGAGCTGGCTGCTGTGGGTCGCGCTCATCGTCGGAGTCATCGCGCTCATCGCGTTCCTCTTCCGGGTCATCAGCGGCAGTCGCAACACCTGACGACACGCCGCCTGCCGGAGAGCACGGATGCCGCGACCCGACCGGGTCGCGGCATCCGTGGCTCTAGAGGTTCGCCTCTGCGTACACGCGCAGCGCGTCGCGCACGAACTCGGCACCGGCGGTGCCGCCCTGGCTCGTCGCGTAGTTCGCGCCGAAGCGCGGGTCGGCCACGTACATCTCGCCGAGGCCGATGACGTAGCCCTTGACGTCGCCGCCGGGGGCGGCGGCGGGTGTGCCGGGCACGCCCGTGAGCCACTCGACATGGCGCTTGGCCAGCGCCTGCGCCTCGTCGCTGTCGGGGGCGACGCCCGCCTCGGCGGCCGCGATCCAATCGCGACCGAGGTCGGACACCCGCTGCTGCCACGCGGCCTTCTCGTCGGCGCTCATCGAGCGCCACCAGCGGTCGCTGTCGGCGTAGGCCTTCGTGCCCCAGCGCTGCTCGACCTCCTCCCTGTACTGGGTGTGGTCGAAACCGTCGAACATGTTCTCTGCCATCAGTTCTTCACCTCCTCTCAGTGCCGTGATGGTGTTCTCGACCGACGCGATCTGGCGCGCCAGCCGCTCCTGCTCCTGCCGCAGCCACACCAGGTGGGTCTCGAGCGCGCGGGCTTCGGATGATCTCGACGTGCCCCGCTCCCGGCCATTCGAGCCGGCGGGCTCGCGGTCGAGCGCCTCTGCGATCTGGGGCAGGCCGAGACCGAGCTCGCGCAGCAGCAGGATGCGCTGCAGACGCACGAGCGCCGCCCGGTCGTAGTAGCGGTAGCCGTTGTGACCGATGCTCGACGGTGCGAGCAGGCCGATGTCGTCGTAGTGGCGAAGCGTCCGGCTGGTGGTGCCGGCGAGCTTGGCGATGTGCTGGATCGACCATTCGCGATCGTGGTCCATGACGCCTCCTCTCGTGTCGTTCGCGTCGCGTGCTCCACGCTAGAGGTTGACGTCGCGTCAAGGTCAAGCTCAGTTTTGTCTCAGCAGTGGCGCACTCGCGATATATCGTGTTACCCTCTCTATACGCGATATATCGCGAATCGACCCTCGCAAGACAACGGGAGAACCAAGCCATGACCCTGGAGAAGTGGATCATCCACCCGGGCGAGACACGCGTCATCGACATCGAGGATGTGCGCTCGCTCAAGATCGGCCTCGTCGGAGGCCAGATCGACGTCATCGCCCACGACGAGCCCGGCGCGCGCATCGAGGTGCACGGCGTCACCATCAAGGACCTGCGCATCGAGGTGACCGGCGACACGGTCGAGATCGACCACCCGCAGCTGCGCTGGGACAACTTCCTCGAGGTGTTCCGCAACTTCGGCGCCGGCGGTCCCAAGGCCGAGATCAGCGTCGCAGTACCGCGCTCGGTGGCACTGAACCTCGGCGTCGTCAGCGCGAGCGCGCTCGTGTCGGGCCTGCGCAACGACGCCCGCCTCAACACGGTCTCGGGCGACATCATCGTCGACGGCCTCGCCGGCGACCTCACGGTCAACGCCGTCTCGGGCGACGTGCAGGTGCGCGAACTGGTCGGCGCACTGAGCGCCAACAGCGTCTCGGGCGACGTCGCGGCCACCGGCACTCTGCGCAAGGCCACGATCGACACCGTGTCGGGCGCCATGCTCGTCGACTCGATCGGCGACATCGCGTCGGTGAACCTCAACACCGTGAGCGGCAACGCGACGGTGCGCCTCGACAAGGGGTACCCGGCGAACTACGCCGTCCGCAGTGTGAGCGGCCGCGTGCTCGTCGACGGCGCCGTCCGCTCGGGCACCGGGGCCGGCCCGCTCACCAACTTCACCGGGTCGACCGGCGAGCTCAGCGGCAGCTTCGCCGACGTGCGCGCCAACAGCGTGTCGGGCGACGTGACCGTGCTCCGCCGCGCCGAAGGCACCTCGGATGCCTCGGCCCACACCGCGACGGCCGCCTCCGCCGCAACCGGTGTCGATGAGCCGGCACCCGCTGACGCGGCCGCCGGCGTCGACGAAGAGGAGTGGTGAGCATGACCCCCGTCTTCTCTCACGGCGATCTGCGCCTCTACCTGCTGAACCTGCTCGATGAGGGGCCCCGCCACGGCTACGACATCATGCAGGCCCTGTCGGACCGCACCGGCGGCACGTACACGCCGAGCGCGGGCACGATCTACCCGCGCCTGGCGAAGCTCGAAGAGGAAGGCCTCGTGACCAAGAGCGTCGAGGGCCGCAAGACGATCTACTCGATCACTGCGGCCGGCCACGCCGAGGTGCAGGCCCGGGCCGGCGAGCTCGAGGGCATCGAGGCGGGCCTGGCGGACTCGGTGCGACTCATCGCCGACGAGGTGCGCGGCAGCGTGCGCGAGGCGATGAAGAGCCTCCGCGCAGACCTCGCCGCCGCGTCACGCGAGGAGCGTGCCTCGGCGCCGCACGAGCCTCGTGCCGACGATCCCCGCGTGCTCGCCCGCGAGCAGCTGCAGCGCGCCGACGCCGCGGTGAACGAGTTCCGCGCCCGTGTGCGCAGCGACCTCCGCACGCACGTCGCCCGCGGCGGCGATCTCGCCGTCTCGATCGTCGATGAGCTCGCCTCGGAGCTGGACCGCATCGCCCGCGACATCACCCGCCACATCCGCGGCTGACCGCGTTTCGGCGGCGTCCGACCGCGAGAGTGCAGCTGACGGCCGAGAGGTAGGGCGGTTCCCGCTCCCTCGGCCGTCAGTTGCACTCTCGCGGTCGGGGGGAGCGGGGCCGTCGGGACGAGGGGCCGGCGCGCGGGATCAGCCGGGCCAGATCTCCTCGTCGTCGGGCACGGGCTCGCCCAGCGGAACGATCAGGATGGGGCGGTGCTGCCGATGCGCGAGCCGCGCACCGACCGAGCCCGTGAAGAACTCGCGGATCGACTCCCCGATCCCGCGCTTGCGCGTGCCCACCACGAGCAGCCGCGCATCGATCTGGTCCGCGAAGTGCTTGATCGCCATCGCCGGATCACCGACGAGCTGGCGCAGGCTCCACTCGAGCCCGGAGTCCGTAAGAGCGGCGGCCGCGGCATCCTGCACCTGCGTCAGTTCGTTCTCGCCCGACGCGATGTTCATGTCGATCGGAGCGGAGTGGACGTACCCGTCGGGGTCTTCGTACGTGACGAAGCGCGTGACATCGACATGCACCACAGCCAGCGGCGCCTGGAAGAGCTTGGCGTAGCGAACGGCCTCTTTGAGCACCCGCGGCGGCTGGCCGGGGATGACGCACGCGACCACTGCGCCGTGCAGTTTGCGGTCGTCTTCTCTGTCGTTCCCCGTCTCGGATGCCTCGTCGGCCATATGTTCCCGCTCCTCCCGCATCGGCTGCCCGGAGCCGCCGGTGTACGGGGCCCCGTGTTATCCTGAATGCTACTCTTACCGGTTCGAAGCCGGATTCGTGAATGCCCGGGTTTGCAGCGGCTGAGAGCCCGCAGATAGCCCGCGACTCTACTATGAGGGGGTCTCGCATGGGGCGTGGCCGTCAGAAGGCGAAGCACACCAAGATCGCCCGTGAGCTGAAGTACGACACGTACAACGTGAACTACTCTGCGCTCGAGCGCGAGCTCGGTCACCAGTCGAACGACGAGTACATCGACAAGTGGGCCGACGAGTACAACGACGAGGATGAGGACGAGACGTCAGCCGTCTCGTCCTCGCAAGCCTGACCCCTACCCCGCGGTCGCCGCTGGGTCGTGGCGACGCTGCGACTCGCTCTGGGCTTGTGTGCGCGCTGCCGCGCGCCGCGCGCGTCGCGCACGCCACCAGGTCCAGAATCGCTCCAGCATGCGCTTGAGCCATGCCGCCGTGCGGCGCGCCCAGTGGAACTCCGTGCCGAGCACGGCGAGGCCCAGGAACACGACGAGCCATCCGGGTCCGGGTAGTGGCACGAGCAGCAGCCCGACGATCGCGAGCGTCCCGCCGACCACGCCGACCCCGGTGCGGTAGGCGGCCTTCAGTCGCGGGTGCCGGTCGATCCACGCGCGCGTGCGGCGCAGCATCCGTCGAATCGGACGATTCGGCCGCTCGGCGGCGGCGATGTCGGCACGGACCGTGGTCTCGAGGGTGTCGGGCGACGTCATGAGGGCGACGCTAACACGATATATCGCGAACCTGCTGGGAATCCGGGATGCCTCACCAGGCGCCGTGCCGGCGCTCCCAGTCGTGCTCGACCGTGTGCGGGCGCGCAGCCACGACGCCCGCGGGAATGGCCGCCGCGACGACGCAGGCGAGCACGATGAGCGGACCCGTCCACGAGCCGGTCGCGTCGTGGAGCAGTCCGATGCCGATCGGGAACAGCGCGACGATCGCATAGCCCCCGCTCTGCACGAACCCGCTGAGCGCGACGGAGCCTTCGTGCGTGCGGGACCGGAGGCCGAGGAGCACCAGCACCAGCGGGAACAGCAGCGGCGCGAGACCGAACAGCGCGACCCACAGCCACGTCGCCACCGTCGGCACGAACAGCATGCCCGCGATGCCCACCAACCCGGCGACGACCGCGACGCCGAAGAGCACGCGGGTGGCGTTCCAGCGCGTCACGAGCAGCGGGACGAGCAGCGAGCACGGCAGTCCCATCGCCGCGAAGAGTCCGAGCAGGGCTCCGGCTGCCGCCGGGGTGACGCCCGCGATGTCGACGAGGATCGTGGGCAGCCACGCGAACGACACGTACGCCATCACCCCCGATACGGCGAAGCCCACCAGGAGCGCCCAGGCGAGGGGAATCCGCCACATGCGGCCCAGCGCACGCGGGGTCGCCGGCACGATGTCGTCGTCGGCAGCGTCGCTCACGGCGCGGTCGTGGGATGCCCTGCGCACCGCGAGCTGGATCCATGGGATCATCGCCACGAGCGAGAAGACCGCCCACAGCCCGAGCGACGAGCGCCAATGCGTGGCATCGGCCACCGGGACCGCGATGAGGGGCGGCAGGAAGGTCGACACCGCCATCGTGGTCGAGTAGATCGTGGTCAGCAGCCCGATGCGGTCGGGGAAGTAGCGCTTGACGAGCGGCGGCACCAGGATGTTGCCGGTGCCCACCGCCGCGAACACGAGCGCTGTGCCCGCGAGCAGGAGGCCGGAACTCGGTGCGAGGCTGCGTGCGATGAGCCCGGTCGTCACGACGGCCATCGCGACGACGGCGAGACGCTCGAGGCCGAACCGCCGCTCGAGCGAGGGCGTGAGCAGCCCGAAGATCGCGAAGCACACCGGGGGCGCGGTGCCGATCAGTCCGATCACGGCGGCCGGCAGCGCGAAATCCGCCCCGATGTGATCGAACAGCGGCGACAGCGAGGCGACCGCCGACCGCAGCGAGAACGCGAACAGCACGATGCCGACGACGGCGAGGGTCCTGCCCTGCCAGAGCGGGCGGGCAGGGGTCGACATCACCCACCAAGCCTAGGGCGCCCGTGACTCCTCAGGGTCGGCGCGGCCCCGCCCGCTCGCGGCTTTACCCGAACGCCCCGGGCGGGCTGTCCCCCCGCACTCGCGGGGCGCAACACGCGGAATCGCCGACGCCATCCCGCGTGTCGTGACACCCGAACCTCCCCCACCCCACCGTCCCCCCGCCCTCCCGGGCGCACCTGAAGCTCCCCCACACGACCGGCCCCCGCACTCGCGGGGCGCAACACGCGGAATCGCCGACGCCATCCCGCGTGTCGTGACACCCGAACCTCCCCCACCCCACCGGCCCCCACGCTCGCGGGCGCACCCGAACGCCCTGGGCACACCGTCCGCCGCACTCGCGGGGCGCAACACGCGGAATCGCCGACGCCATCCCGCGTGTCGTGCCACCCGAACGCGCAGTCCCGACCGACGCGACACCGCCACGCCCCCGCTACACCCCGCCCACGCCCACGCCTACGGGCCGGGCGGTCGTGCGTCGGCGGATGCCGGCGGCGCGGCCGTGCCTGGAGCCCTGCGAGACCTCCGGCGGGCGCGGATCGCGTCCACCGCGCGCCGCACGAGGTGCGCGAGCCCGTGGTTGAGGCCTGCGAGGGCCATCACCAGGGCGAACGCGAGGCCCACCAGCAGACCGATCACCGCGCCGACGATCACCGGGAGCAGGAGCATCCACATGAAGAACTCCACGGGATGGTCGCCCAGCATGCCGCCAGGCTACCGGCGGCGGCGTCAGCTCTCCTGCGAGCCTTCGACCCAGGCGAGGTACTCCTCGGTCACCGTGCCGGTGATGTACCGGCCGTCGAAGCAGCTCATGTCGAGGTCCTCGAGGTCGGAGCCCTCGAGGATCGCCGCCTTGAGGTCCTCGACCTCCTGGTACACGACGAAGTCGGCGCCGAGCTCCTGCGCGATCTCGGGGATCGTGCGGCCGTGGGCGACGAGCTCGTGGCGCGACGGCATGTTGATGCCGTACACGTGCGGGTAACGCACGGGCGGCGCAGCCGAGGCGAACGTGACGGTCTTGGCCCCGGCATCCCTCGCCATCTGGATGATCTCTTTCGACGTCGTGCCACGCACGATCGAGTCGTCGATGAGCAGCACGTTCTTGCCCTTGAACTCGCTCGACATCGCGTTGAGCTTCTGGCGCACGCTCTTCTTGCGCACCGCCTGGCCCGGCATGATGAACGTGCGGCCGACGTAGCGGTTCTTGTAGAAGCCCTCGCGGTATTCGACGCCGAGCTTGCGGGCCACCTGCATCGCGGCGGGGCGGGACGAGTCGGGGATCGGCATGACGACATCGATCGCCTCGCGCGGCGTGTGCTTGGCGATCGTGTCGGCGAGGCGCTCGCCCATGCGCAGGCGCGCCTCGTACACCGCGATGCCGTTCATCACCGAGTCGGGACGGGCGAGGTACACGTACTCGAACGAGCAGGGTACGAGCTGGGGGTTCGCGGCGCACTGCTTCGTGTGCAGCCTGCCCTCGAGGTCGATGAACACGGCCTCGCCGGGGTCGACGTCGCGCACGATCTCGAACTCGCCGTTCTCGAGCACGAGCGATTCGCTCGTCACGACCCACTCGTAGTGCCCGTCGTCGTGCTTGCGCGTGCCGAGGATCAGGGGACGGATGCCGAACGGGTCGCGGAACGCCAGAAGGCCGTAACCGGCGATCAGCGCGATCGCCGCGTACGAGCCCTCGACGCGCTCGTGCACGCGGGTCACCGCCTGGAACACCTGCTCGGGGTCGAGCTCGAGGCCCGAGATCGAGGCCTGCAGCTCGTTGGCGAGGACGTTCACCAGCAGCTCGGTGTCGGAGGACGTGTTGAGGTGGCGGCGGTCCTTGTGGAAGAGCTCGGCGGTGAGCTCCCTCGTGTTCGTGAGGTTGCCGTTGTGCACGAGGACGATGCCGTACGGCGCATTCACGTAGAACGGCTGCGCCTCCTCCTCGTTCGTCGCGGTGCCCTTGGTGGCGTAGCGCACGTGGCCGAGCCCGATCTCGCCGAGCAGCGCGCGCATGTCCCGCGTGCGGAACGCCTCGCGCACCTGACCCCGGGTCTTGTGCATGTGCACGGTGCCGCTGCGCTCGGCGGTCGAGATCCCGGTCGAGTCCTGGCCCCGGTGCTGGAGCAGGAGGAGGGAGTCGTAGATCTCCTGGTTGACGGGGCCGCGCCCCACCATCCCGACGATTCCGCACATGGGTGTTGCTCGCTCCTGCTGTTGGGGTACTCCGGCTCAGCGAGCCGGGTGTTCTGCGTACGTCTGGTGGTCTGCGTAGGCACCGACGAGACGCACCGCGCCGCCGTCGACGCCCTTGGCGCCCTGCTCCCAGTGCTCGCCGCCGGGACGGTCGCCGCCGCGGACGACGCCGACCTGCCAGGTCGCGATGCCGGCGCCTTCGAGGGCGGATGCCGCGGCCTCCGCCTTCTCGGCGGCCACGACGGCGAGGAATCCGATGCCGAGGTTCCAGGTGCCTTCGGTCGACTCGAGGTCGAGGCCGCCGAGATCGGCGAGCACGCGGAACACGGTGGGCGGTGACCACGTCGACCTGTCGACCTCGACCCACGTGCTCTGCGGGAGGACGCGGGCGAGGTTGGCGGCGATGCCGCCGCCGGTGACGTGGCTGAGGGCGTGCACCGCGTCGCCCGTCTCGGCGATGAGACGCAGCAGCGGCTGGGTGTAGAGGCGCGTCGGCTCGAGGAGGGCCTCGCCCCATGTCGTGCCGAAGTCGGCGGCGTTGTCGCCGTACTGGATGCCGGCTCCCGCGACGATGTGGCGCACGAGCGAGTAGCCGTTGGAGTGCAGTCCCGAGCTCGCGAGCGCGAGCACGACGTCCCCGTCGCGCACCCGCTCGGCCCCGAGGATGCGGGAGGCCTCGACGACGCCGGTCGCAGCTCCCGCGACGTCGTAGTCGTTGATGCCGAGGAGGCCGGGGTGCTCGGCGGTCTCGCCGCCCACGAGCGCCGTGCCGGTCTCGGCGCAGCCGGCGGCGATGCCGCGGACGATGTCGGCGATGCGCTCGGGGAAGACTTTGCCGCACGCGATGTAGTCGGTCATGAACAGCGGCCTGGCGCCCACCACGACGATGTCGTCGACGACCATGCCGACGAGGTCCTGCCCGATGGTGTCGTGCTTGTCGATGGCCTGCGCGATCGCGACCTTCGTGCCGACGCCGTCGGTGCTCGTCGCCAGCAGCGGCTTGTCGTAGGCCTTGAAGGCCGACGCGTCGAAGAGCCCCGCGAATCCGCCGACGCCGCCGAGCACCTCGGGACCGTGAGTGCGGCGCACGGCCGACTTCATCAGCTCGACGGCGAGGTCGCCGGCGGCCGTGTCGACGCCGGCGGCCGCGTACGGGTTCACGGGCGGGGCGGGGGCATCGCGTTCGGAGGAGGCCACGGATACCAGCCTACCGGCGGCTCACCGGCCCGGACGCCGGGTGACGGATGCCTCGGCCCGGGCTCGGAACGAGCCTCCGGCGCGGGACTGCGAGCCGATCAACGGTTGCTAGCGATAATCGATTATAGTAGCGTCGCGACCGTCCCCCTCCGTCCGCGTGCACAGACGCGCGACGGGAATCGCCCATCAGGCCGCGATGTCGCGGCCGACGAGAAAGGTCGGAACGCTCGCAATGAAGCGAATACTCGCCACACTGATGGCTGTCGCCCTGCTGTCGATCGGAGTCCCCGTCGCAGCCCACGCCGCCCCTCTCGCCGAGACGGCGCTGTACGTCTCGCCGAGCGGATCCGACAGCGGCTCGGGCACGCTCGAAGATCCCCTCCTCACACTGGAAGGCGCCCGCGACGCCATCCGCGAGCTCGGAGGAGCCGGCGCGCTGCCCGCTGGCGGCGTCACCGTGTACCTGCGTGAGGGGACGTACCCGCGGACGTCGTCCTTCGAGCTCGGCGCCCAGGACTCCGGCACGGCCGACTCGCCCATCACCTATCGCTCCTATCCCGGCGAGACGGCGCGGCTGAGCGGCGGGGTGGAGCTCGAGCGGTCCGGTTTCGCGCCGGTCACCGACGACGCGATGCTCTCTCGCATCATCGACGACTCGGCCCACGGGCGCGTGCTCCAGTTCGACCTCGCCGCCCACGGCATCACCGACTACGGCGCCGTGAGTCGCCACGGCTACTGGAAGGCCAACGACGTCAGCGACGTGCCTCCCATGCAGCTCTATGTCGCCGGCGAGGGAATGACCCTCGCACGCTGGCCCAACAACGGGACGGTGCAGATGGGCGAGATCATCGATGTCGGACCCACCGTGAAGGACGCCGACCTCCAGGAGCGCGGCGGCACGTTCAGCTACGCCTACGACCGCCCCCAGTACTGGACCGAGGCGGAGGACGTGTGGCTCGACGGCATCTTCGGGTACAGCTGGGAGTGGTCGTACAACCGCATCGAGTCGATCGACACCGCCGCGAAGACCATCACGCTGGCGTACGGCGAGATGTCGGGCCTCATGAAGACGTGGTTCGAGGACTTCCACTTCGCCGAGAACCTGCTCGAGGAGCTCGATGCCCCGGCCGAGTACTACATCGACCGCGAGAGCGGCATCCTCTACTTCCTGCCGAATGCCGCGTTCGAGACGACGGAGGCGCCGGTCACCGTCACCATGCTCGACGAGCCGATGATCCGCACCGACGGCGCATCGCACGTCCTCTTCGACGAACTCGTCCTGGAGTACGGGCGCGCCACGGCAGCCGTCATCCTGGGCGGATCCAACGTGCAGATCGCGCACAGCGACATCCAGAACTTCACCGACGGGGGCGTGTACATCAACTCCCCCGGCCGCTACACCTATGACGGAATCCCTGTGAACCGGGGCGGCGTGGATCACGCCGTGGTGTCATCTCATCTTCGGCACATCGGCGGTGTGGGAGTCGTGCTGCAGGGTGGAGACAAGGACACGCTCGCCCGCGGCGACAACCGGGCCGAGAACTCCCACATCCACGATTTCGCGTACTACCACAAGGCCTACAACCCGGGTGTGATGCTCGACGGGGTCGGGAACATCGCGCGCGGCAATGAGATCCACGATGCGCCGCACCCGGGTCTCATCGTGCACGGCAACGATCATCTGATCGAGTACAACGAGATCTACGACATCTGCAAGACGTTCCAGGACCTCGGCGCGATCTACATGAATGCCGGAGCGACGCCGCAGCAACGGGGCACGGAGATCAGCCGCAACTACTTCCACGACACCGGCATCGGCCGCCTCGGCGTCGAAGGGATCTATCCCGACAACCTCACGATGGGACTCACCATCGAGGAGAACGTCTTCTACCGGATGGGCAACGACGCGATCAAGAACGGTTCGGGAGACCGCATCGACGCGCGCAACAACGTCTTCGTCGACACGCACATCCCGTACGACAACTACGAGATGTGGATGGGAGACCAGCCCGGCAACAAGGTCGACACCGACTACATGCCGAAATGGATCGAGCTGTTCGAGGCGAACAACGGCTTCGTCGACACGCCCTACGGCGAGAGGTACCCCGAGCTGCTCACGTTCTTCGACGAGAACCACTACTACCCCGAGAACAACCACTTCGAGCGGAACGTGGTGTGGAACCCGGGGCTCTCGCGCGCCGGCGACGTCAACGAGCACGGTGCCCGCGATGTGCACGGCCTCCTGAACTACGCCGACAACTGGGTGGCCGATCAGGATCCCGGCTTCGTCGACTGGCGCGCCGGCGACTTCCGGTTCGCCGAGGACGCGGCGGTGTTCGATCGCATCCCGGGCTTCACCGCCGTGCCGTTCGACCAGATGGGCACGCAGGGCGTCATCGGCCACCCGATCACCCCCGCGCACATCGCGGTGGACGCCGTCCATCTGCCCTCGGAGCAGCTCGTCGTGGAGCTCGGCGACACGGTCTCGTTCGCGGCGGAGGTCGTGCCGTGGAACGCGTCCAACGCCGCCGTCACCTACGCGAGCAGCGATCCCGCTGTGGCGTCTGTGGACGCCGCCGGCCAGATCACGGCACTCGCGCCCGGCCAAGCGGTGGTGACCGCGACATCGGTTGCAGACGCCGCGATCACCGACGAGGCGACGGTCGTGGTGCTCGACGGTGACGGCGTGCTGCACTTCACCGACTTCGAGTCGGGCGGCAACGGCTGGCCGGTCGACGGGAACCGCTCGATCGTCAAGGACGCCGACGGTGACCACTGGTACCACATCCTGGGAGGGGCCAACGGTCAACTGCCACGCGACTTCGGCGAATACGTCCTCGAGTTCGAGGTGCGCACACCTGCCGAGGTGCCGGAGGGCGGCGTGTTGCTCGTCTATGACCGCAGCGGCGCCACGCCCGGTGGCTATGTGCGCTACCAGCACCTGGCGACAGGTCCGAAGTGGACGATCTACGACTCGGCATGGGCGACCGTCGAAGAGGTCGTGCTCCCCGCCGCCTCGGGCTTCACGCCCGACACCGTCTACGGCATCCGCATGGTCGTCAGCCGCTCCGGCATCCAGGTGAGCGTCGACGGCGAGGTGGTGATCGAGGGCACCAACCCGGCACCGGATGCCGCGGGCAAGGTGGGCTTCTACGTCGAGAAGTTCGCGTATCTCGACGTGGACGACGTCACGATCTCGCTGGTGCCGGTGGACGTCTCGGGCATCTCACTGTCGCCCGGTGAGCTGCTACTCGCCACCGGTGAGCGGGGCGTGATCGCCGCGACGGTGACTCCGGCCGAGGCGAGCAACGCGGGGGTGGACTGGTCGACGAGCGATCCCGGAGTGGCGACGGTCGGCACCGACGGCACCGTCCGCGGCGTCGCGGCCGGAACCGCGACGATCACCGCGACGTCACAGGCGGATCCAGGCATCAGCGCCGCTGCGACGGTCCAGGTGCAGGACGTGGACTACCCGGTGATCGAGCTCGGCGACCAGCTCTCCGACGCGGCGAACTGGACCGGTTCGGGGGCGGTCGACTTCGAGGAGGGGACGATCGGCATCAGTGGCGAGGGTGTCGTCGGATACAGCGGCGAGACATTCGGTGACGGACTGCTGCGCTTCTCGTCCGAAGTGGACGGATTCGACGGCGGCTGGTTCGGCTTCGCGGTGCGCTCCGATCGTGCGGGGGACCCCGCGTGGGTCGGCGGGAACAAGGGGTACCTCGTCGTCATCAAGGAGGACGTGATCGAGGTGCAGAGCTGGAAGCCGGGCCAGACGATGATGGACGTGATTCCCAACACCGCGGTGCTGGCCGGCACCGAGCACACGATCGAGTTCGGCGCCGTGGCCGCCGCCGAAGCGGCTCCGGCGGCCGCGGCGGCGGCGGCAGCGGGCACGCAGGTGGCGCTGCGCGTCGATGGGCGCACCATCTGGAGTGCAGTGGACATGGATGCCGCGAGCCCCATCGCCGACGCCGGGTACTTGAACGTCTACCACTATGCCGAGCAGAACGCGCTGCGCCTGAAGCCCGCGGCGGCGGAGGAGCCGGTCGTCACCGGCATCGCTGCAGGCGCCGGCGAGTTCAAGGAGGTCTACCGCGTGGGCGACGAGCTCGACGTCAGTGGGATGACGCTCGCGGTGAGCTGGAGCGACGACTCCACGTCCGAGGTCCCGGTGACGCCGGCGATGGTGAGCGGTTTCGATTCCACCGCGCCGGCGGAGCGTCAGGAGCTGGTCGTGACGTATGCCGGCTTCACGGCGACGTTCGTGATCGCCGTGATCCCGGCCGCCGACCCCGGTGAGGACCCCGGCGCCGGTCCCGCGCCCGGTGACGGCGCCTCCGGCGACGGGTCCGGCGATCTCGCGAGCACCGGCGGCGGCGGCGCGTGGGCGATCGCGGCGATGCTCGCGGCCGGGCTTCTGATCGCAGGAGCCGTGTTCGCCGTCACCGGCGCACGCCGACGGCGCGTCGGATCAGCGCACCCGGTTCGCGACTGAACCACAATCGGGGTGGAGCCCATCGCGATGGGCTCCACCCCGGTCCCCTCACCCGATCACCTCCGGAAGGAACGGCATGACCGCCGCCACCCGATACGTCTTCTACGGCGACTCCATCACCGACGCCGGCCGCGACCGCGCGGACGACTCCTCGCTGGGCGACGGCTACGTGTCGCTCCTCGACGCGCGGCTGCGTCAGCGGGACGAGGCGGCGACCGTCCGCAATCTCGGTATCAGCGGGAACCGCGCCAAAGACCTGGAGGCGCGGATCGCCGACGACCTGGTCCCCGCGGGGGCAGATGTGCTGACCGTGTTCGTCGGGATCAACGACACCTGGCGACGGTTCGACTCCGCCGATCCCACCGACGACGTCGAGTTCGAGCGCTCGTACCGCGCCGTGCTGGACGCCGTACCGGCTCGCACCGTGCTCATCGAGCCGTTCCTGCTGCCGGTCCGTGGCGAACAGGAGACGTGGCTCGAGGACCTCGCCGGGAAGCGGGCGGTCGTGAGGCGGCTCGCGGACGAGTACGGGGCGGTGTTCGTCCCGCTGCACTCGCACCTCACGGCGGTGGCGTCGAGCCACTCCGGCGGCCCGGCGGCTCTGGCTCCCGACGGGGTGCACCCCACGCCTCTCGGCGCAGCGACCATCGCCGACGCGTGGACCGCTGCTGTCGGCATCCATTAACGATTGTCGATTATCGGGTAATCTGATGCCCATGACTGACGCCCTGAGCTCGATGAAGGGCCTCCAGCACGGCCTTCTGTCCGACCAGATCTACTCCCTCATCAAGACGATGATCAAGGACACGAGCCTGGCTCCCGGTGAGCAGCTGGTCGAATCCCAGCTCGCCCGCCAGCTGCAGGTGAGTCAGGCGCCCGTGCGCGACGCGCTGAAGCGACTCGCGCACGAAGGGCTGGTGACGCACGTGCGGCACCAGGGCAACTTCGTCGCGCAGTACACCGACGAGGAGGCGGAGCAGGCCAAGGTGGCACGCGCCGCACTCGAGGAGCTGGCCGGCCGGCTCGCCTGCGGACGACTCGACGATGCGACGACGCAGCGCCTCACCGACCTGATCGGCGAGATGCGCGAGGCAGCCGGCGCCCGGGAGCTGGGGAAGTTCCGCGAGCTCGACTTCGTCTTCCACCGCACGGTCATCGAAGCGAGCGGCAACGCCTACCTCCCGCGGATGTGGGACATCATCGAACCCAGCCTGCGATCGATGCACGTCCTGGGGGACCCCGAGTTCCCCGGCGACTGGACACTCGTCGCAGAGTGGCACCGCGGGCTGCTGGATGTGCTCCTCGCCGGCGACGAGACCGCCGCGGGAGAGCTGTTCCGCGCTCACGCGGCGGGTACGCTCCTCGGCGACGACGGCGACGCGCTCACCGCGCGCCGGGACTGAGCTCGATGCGATAGAGCCGCTCGGCGGTACGACGCCAGAGGCTCCGCGTGTCGGCGGCCGACAGCCCCGGCAGCGCGGCCGCCGTGCGCTCGACCACCTCGGCATAGCCGAGGGACCGCGCCGAGATCGGCCAGTCGCTCCCGAACAGCAGACGGTCCGGACCCAGGGCGTCCACCGCAGCGCCGACGACCTCTCTGAGCGCTGCGGCGTCGCGCCCGGCGACGACGCCCGAGAGCTTGGCTGCGACGTTCGGCACGCGCGCCAGTCGGGACAGGTCCCGCCGCCATGCACTGTCGGGCTGGGCGCTGCCGAGCCCCAGGTGGCAGACGACGACCGCGAGACTCGGATGCCGGCGCGCGAGCTCTGCGGTCGCTCCGAGTTGCTCCGGACGCACCAGCAGTTCGAGCACGCGGGACGAATGCGCGAGCCTCGCCGCCAGCCGATCGAGCCACCGGACATCCGAGAGGTCGGCCGCGCCCGACGGTGTCGACACACGGATGCCGCCGACGCGCGGCATCCGTGTGTCGGTCGCTTCGAGGGCGTCCTGCATGACGCCGGCCCATCTGCCTTTCGCGGCCTCGTACTGCAGCACCGCGACCGACCCCACCCCGACCCGTGTGGTCTCGTCGAGCAGCCACCGCGCCTCGCCGAGCGTGTCCCCCGCCTGAACCGTCACGGCCGTGGCGGGTGCCACGTCGCCCGCGGCGGCCGCGAAGTCGGCCGCGGTCGCGCTGCGCGCGAGACCGAGTTCGTCGCGGAACCATGACAGGTGCACGACGCCGGTGTCCCACAGGTGCACGTGGGCGTCGACGATACCCACGTCAGAGGAGGCCAAGGGGCTCCAGCTCGTGCCACAGCGCGTCGGGTATCGGCGTATCGAACCCGTCGTGGAAGGCGGCCACCTCGGCCTCGGTGCGAGCACCGATGACGACGGCGTCGACCGCCGGCTCTCGCAGCGGCCACCGGGTGGCCGCGTCGGAGAGCCGCACGCCGTGCCGCTCGCAGGCGGCCTCCAGTTCGAGAGCTCGCGCGACGACGGCCGGCTCGGCCGGTCGGTAGTCGAAGTAGGGCGCGCCCCGCGGATCGACGAGGATCCCGGAGTTGTACACGCCGGCCGCCACGAGACCCACACCGCGCTGCCGCGCCGCAGGAACCAGGGCGCCTCGAGCCGAACGGTCGAGGAGGGTGAGCCGCCCCGCCGGCATCACGACGTCGATGGGCGCCTCGCACACGTATCGATGCAGCGGTTTGGTGTGCACCATGCCGACCCCGACGGCACGCACGACGCCTTCGTCTCGCAGCTCGATCAGTGCCGGCAGTGCTCCGGCGAGCGCCTCGTCCACGTCCGCGGGGTCATGCAGGTAGAGCAGGTCGACTCTGTCGGTGTCGAGCCGCCGAAGGCTTCCCTCGAGACTGCGCAGCACGCCGTCCCTGCTGAGATCGCCGACGGTGTCGGCACCCGTCCCGCCTGCCGGGACGGTCCTGCCGTCGGTGTCGACGATGCGCCGGCCGATCTTGGTGGCGATGGACACGGTGTCGCGGTCCACGCCCGCCAGAGCGCGCCCCAATCGGACCTCGCTCACCCCGGCGCCGTAGTGGGGTGCGGTGTCGAAGAAGCGGATGCCGCGTCCGTAGGCCTCCTCGACCGTGGCTTCGGCCGCCCGTTCCGACACGGGCGCGTACAGGTTGCCGATCGGGGCGCATCCCAGTCCGAGAGAGGGATGCGCGCCTTCCGGCGTCAGCGGTCGGATCGTTTCGCGGAGCGCCACGCCTCATACTCCTCGCGTGTGTCGGGGGTCAGGGGGTAGTAGTCGCTCAGACGCGCGCCGGAGTCGAGCCGCTCGCGGCTGAAGACCTCCCACTGCTCGTGGTCCTGGGCCGCCGAGACGACCTCTCCCGCCATCGAGCGCGGGACCACTACCGGTCCGTCGTCGTCCGCGACCACGAGGTCGCCGGGCATGCACAGCGCGCCCCCCACGGCCACGGGCACGTCGTAGGCCCACGGGAAGAGCTCGGACTGCGACGCGTAGTGGGGCGTCGTGCCCGTCGACCAGACCGGGATGCCGAGCTCGCGGATGCGGCCCGAGTCGCGGATGCGTCCGTCGACGATGATGCCGGCCCCGCCCTTGCGTGCGAAGTAGCGTGCGAGGATGTCGCCGATGCACCCCGAGAACCGGCTCCCGTAGGCCTGGATCACGAGCACGTCTCCCGGCTGCACCGTCTCGAGCACCGCCCACAGGGCGGTGTGACGCTCGACGTACTCCTGCCCGAGGCCGGACGCGACGTCTTCTCGCTGCGGCATGAACTGCAGCGTGAGCGCCGAACCGACCACGCGCTGCCCCGGCGTCAGGGGACGCGGCCCTTCGACGAACGACCGCGAGATGCCGAGCCCGTGCAGCTTCGCGCACGCGGTCGCCGACGACACCCGCTCGAGCCCGCGGATCTCTTCCGCGGTGGCGCGCTCGAACGCGTCACCACGGACGGGAAGTGTGAAGGCAGGGCGCTCGAGCGCGGCAGTGGTCGGGGGCATGGGTGCTCCTTGTTCGGCAGGGGAGGGTGTCGGGGTGAGATCGACGGTCATCGGAAGGCTCCGTCGTAGGCGCCGACGGCGGGGCGATGCGCGGGGCGCGCCGTCGCCGCCGTCGTCCGGAGTGTCAGTCGCGCGCGGTGCGACGGCTCGAGGTCGACCAGCACGGCTCCGTCGTCGGCGGCACCGACGGACTCGCCGAACGGCGTTCCCGGGGTGTCGGCGTACGCGGTCGACGGGCCGGGGTGGATGCCGCCGCGTTCGCCCGCCGTCTGGATGCCGGTGAGGCGTCGTTCACCGAACCGCGACGCGCTGACGAGGACGCGCCGACGTCGCGTCATCGACAGGTTGACGAGTTCGAGGTCGATGCGGTCGTCCTCGAGGGCGGTCACGAGCGCCGCGACATCGGCGGGAAGCCCCGGCCGGTCGCGATCGGCGTCGCGATACGACACCGCCGAGAACGGCAGGCCGCCGTTGTAGAGCACCTGCGGGGTTCCCGTGATCAGCTGGCTCAGCACTTCGGTGACGACCGGGTTGACACGCTGCCAGAAGTGCAGATGGACGGTGGCGAGGTCGGGATGCTCCGACTCCATGATCGCGACGCGCCGCGCCACCTGACCGAGCGCCATCGACAGCGCGCGCTCGGGGTAGCCGGGGAGCGCACCGGCGAGGTACTCGAGCCACGGCGCCTCGTGCCCCGCCTCGGTCTTGTCGCGGAAGGGCATGACCGGTTCGGGGGTCGCCGGATGACCGGCGCGCACGCGGTCGAGGCGATCGCGGTCGGAGGAATCCCGCGTCCACCACCAGAGCCATGTGGGCAGATCCAGCTGCAGCGGCCCGAAGTCGAACCAGCCGTCACGGCCGTAGCGGTACGGGACGAGGGTCATCGGCTCAGCCGCCGCACTCCCCAGACGCGCGCGCCAGCCGCCGCTCAGACTGAACGTCCTGCTCAGGGGCGCGGTGACGGCGTTGTCGAGCGCCGTGTCGAGCACCGCGCGGATCATGTCGAGCGGCGCGTCGTCGCCGGTCACCAGCGACGCGTTGATCCCACCGATCAGCGTGCCCATGCCGACCGAGTGCAGACCGTGCGGCCACGCCCAGCCGTAATGGCCGCCGTACCACCGCCCGTCGTGAAGCCCGCCGGGGCGACCGTCCGGGGCGACGTTGTCGGGAACGAGGCCGCCGTTCGCGGACGCGCGTTCGCGCCAGCCGTCGACGTAGCGTGCGACCCAGTCAGCGGACCGCTCGTCGCCGTCGTAGAGCCAGCGGTTCACGACCAGGCTCGTCGCCGCGAGATTCACCGGCACGTCTCCCACGGCGAGGGCCTGCATCGCCTGGCCCATCGCGTCGGCGTTCGCCGCGTCGGCCAGGTCGTCCCACGCCTCGATGCCGGGCAGGTGGTGCAGCGGGAGCCCGTACGCTCGCATCTCGTGCTGGGCGGCCGAGTATGCCTGCCATTGGTCGCCGAGCCCGACCAGCGGCCCACGGGCGCCGGTGTGCGGCGCGGCGATGATGTTGCGATGCGCGTCGTAGTTGCGGTGGGCGGGGTCGGTGTACAGCTCGGCGAACCGCCGCGCCCGCTCCGCGAACCGCTCGTCGGCGGGGTCGGCGGCGCACAGCCCGTAGAAGAAGAGCAGCGATTCGCCCTGGTGGAACCAGTCGTAGCCGTTCTCGTACTCATCGGTGAGCATGCCCGCCTCGGACAGCTGCGCCGTGATCCCCTCCCAGTGCCGCTTGGACGCTGCGAGGATCTCGTCGCTTCCGCCGAGCGCATAGAACGCGGGCCAGTTGAAGAACGCCTCGTAGAAGTCGTCGACGCCGTCTCGGGAGTCGAACTCGCCGTGGAACCGGAGCCGGCCGTCCTCCTCGGCGTAGAGCTCCGAGAACCGGCGCCACGCCGACTCGATCTCGTCGAAGAGCCGCCGTTCGAGCACGGCCCAGGCCGGGAAGTCCCGAAGCGGTGTGGTGTGGATGCGCGGATTCATGTCAGCCCTTCGTCGCTCCGGCGACGAGGCCGCCGATGATGTGTCGCTGCATCACGATGAAGAAGATGATCGCGGGCGCCACCGCCAGCAGCAGCGTGGGGAACACCGTCGTGTAGCTGGTCTGGAACTCGCCCACGGCGGCGTAGACGCCGGTCGTCACGGTGTAGATCCCGGAGCTCGGTCCGAGGATGATCTGCGGACTGACGAAGTCGTTCCAGACGCTGATCGAGTTGAGCACGACGATCGTCGCGACCACCGGCTTCATGATCGGGAAGATGCACGACCAGAACGCCCGCACGCGGCCGGCGCCGTCCAGCGCGGCGGCCTCGTCGATGTCTCGCGGCACCGTGCGCAGATACGCCGCGAACAGGAAGATCGTCACGGGAAGCGTCGCCGCCGTCTCGAACAGGATGAATCCCGGGATGGTGTTGATGAGGCCGAGGAGCCGGAGCACGAAGACCACGGGGATCAGCGTGACCTGCCCCGGGATGAACAGGCCCGACACGAACACCAGCAGCAGGCCGATGTGCCACTTCGACCGACCGCGCGCGATGACGTAGGCGACGGGTGCCGACAGCGCGATGCCGAAGACGTTGACGAGCGCGACGAACAGGAGGGTGATGCCGTACGCGCCGATGACGTTGAACTTCTCGCTGGTGACGGCATCCGCGAGGTACTCGAGGGTGAACATCTCGGGAGTGATCGCGAGAGGCTGCCGGATGATGGCTTCCTGCGGCTTGAACGCGCTGATCAGCATGATGTACAGCGGCACGAGCATGATGAGGGCGCCGGCCCCGAGCAGGGTCCATTTGGCGACGGCGCCCATCGCCGTGACGCGGGACGGGCGGGGGCGCTGCCGTCGCCGGCGGCTCGATCTCGTGGCCGGCATCTCTGCGAGGAGCATCTCGGCGGCAGGAGCGGGAGTGGCTTGCGCGGTCGTGGTCGTCATCAGTCGGTCACCTTCTTCTCCGAGCCCCTCCGGGCGAGCGTGACGCCGAGCCCCAGCACGGCGGTGACGATCAGCAGGATCACGGACTGCGCGGCGCCGAGGCCCAGCTGAGCCGTCGAGAACGATCCCTTGAGCACCTGATAGACGATGGTCTGGGTCGACCCCGCGGGTCCGCCGTCGGTCAGCGCCAGGACGATGTCGTAGACCTTGAGCAGCCCGACCAGGGTGAGCACGAGGTTCACCGTCACCACGGGCGCGATGAGCGGCAGCGTGACGTTGCGGAACTGTTGCCAGCGCGACGCGCCGTCCACCGTGGCGGCCTCGTAGTACTCGACGGGCACGGATTTGATCCCGGCGATGTAGAGGATCATGTTGAAGCCGAAGCTCGACCACACGATGGTGCCGATCACTGCCGCCTTCGCCCAGCCGGCGTCGGTCAGGAAGGGCAGCGCCGCGACTCCGAACTGGTTCAGGAAGCCGTTGACGACGCCGGTGGGCGCGAGCATCGCGGACCACAGGAACCCGATGATGAGCGAGCTGATGATGTACGGGTAGAAGAAGATCGTGCGCATCGCCGTGTTGGCGCGACCCGGGCGGGCGATCAGCACCGCGACGAGCAGCCCGAGGCTGTTGCAGAGAGCGGTGCCGACGACCGCGATGACGGCGGTGAAGACGGCGGCGTCGACCGTGCGGGGATTGCGGAACGCGTACTGGTAGTTCTCGAGCCCGACGAAGTCGAGGTCGAGCGAGTACCCGTTCCAGTCGGTGAAGCTGAGCACGAACGCGAGGATCATCGGCACGATGAACATCGCCGTGAACACCAGCAGTGCCGGGCCGCCCATGATCAGGCCGGGAAGCCGGTCGCGCCACACCCGCAGCGAGCGTCGGCGGCCGCTCTCCGGCGGGGTGCCGCGCACGTGGGTCGCGGTGTCAGCCGTCATGGGTGGACCTCCGTCGGGTCGGTCCGGCCGGGTGCGGCGCTCGGTGGCGCCGCTCCCGGCCGGGTGGTCGTTCGGATCAGCGGATGTTGGCTGTGAACCACTCGTCCATGGCCTGGAGCACCTCGGCCGCGGAAGCGCCGCCGATGAGCGCCTGCGTCTGCGCGTTGATCTCCGTCGAGTAGCCGGTGGGCAGCTTGCGCTCACCGTAGCCCTCACCCGTCGGGGTGTAGTCGCTCGCGGGGGTCGCCGCGACGATCGCAAGGAGCTCCTGGCCCAGCTCGGTCATCTCGTACTCGTAGCCGTCCCGGAAGTTGCCGTCCACCTCGAGCTGGTTCTGGACGGCGGCGTCATCGGTCGTGAGGTACTCCAGCAGGTCGGCCGCGGCATCCTGGTGCTTCGAGGCCTTCATGATGACGTACGGGCTCGCGATGTTGGCGCCCATCGCCGGATTGTCGACTCCCTCGGCCGCCGGTGCGCGGAAGACGCCGATCTCAGCGGCGTCAGGGGTCTTCGCCTCCGTTCCGGCGAACCAGCTCCCCATCGGGTAGATGGCGGCGCCGCCGGCGAGGAAGTTCTGTTCGGCGTCGGGGTACTTCACCCCGAGCGCATCCTGCGGGATGTAACCTGCCGCGACCCAGTCCGCGTACCGCTCGACGGCGTCGCCATAGGTCTCGCTGAAGGTCAGCTCACCGGAGCTCATCTCGGCGAACCAGTCGGGGTACTCGGCGATGACCGTGGGAAGGCCGACGGCCTGCAGCGCGTGGCTCGACATCCAGTCGCCACCGGTCTGGATCGGAAGCCACCCCGCGTCCTTCAGCTTCGCCAGCGCGTCGTCCAGCTCGTCGAGCGTCGTGGGAACCGACTCGATGCCCGCCTCCTCGAACGCCGTCTTGTTGTAGAACATGAGGCTCTGCAGCTGCACCCCGATGCCGGCCATGTACTGCTTGCCGTCGATCGAGTACTGGTCGGCGAGCGGCCCCTCGACCGCCCACTCGTACCCGGACAGGTCGACGAGCTCGGGCGCGAGCTCGGGCGACGGCGGGATGCTCTGCACGACGTCGGGCACGTCGCCGGAGGCGAGCAGGCGCGGGACGGCAGCGGCCACGCCTTCGGCGCCGGGGTTCTGGATGACGACGTCGACGCCCGGGTTCGCTTCTTCGAACGGCTTTACGAGTTCGTTCCACCATTCCTCGGTGAGGTTGGGGGTGACATTGACCAGCATGCGGAGCTGGATGTCGTCCCCGCTTTCACCCGAGGCTCCGCTTGCGGCGCAGCCGGTGAAGGCGAGGGCGGCGGCAGACAGGACTGCGACCGCGGGTAGGCGTCTGTTGATCATCATCGATCCTCTCGTGAGTGCACGGCATCGGGCGAGCCAGGTTCAACATACACTAATCGATAATCGTTTGTCGACCGATCGAAGGAGCTCCATGTCCGATCCGCTGAGCGCGGCATCCGTCCACGAACTCCGCTACGACTCCCCCGCTTCGGAGTGGAACGAAGCCCTGCCCCTGGGCAACGGCAGCCTGGGGGCGATGTGCTTCGGAGACCTCACGGCTGCCCGCCTGCAGATCAACGACGAGACGGCGTGGTCGGGAAGCCCGGCGTCGGAGTACGACGAGCCGCGGATCAGCGCCGGCGAGGCGCGTCGCACGCTCGACGAGTCCCGCCGTGCGGTGGCAGAGGGGCGGTACACGGATGCCGAGACCGCCGTGAAGCGCCTCCAGCACCGGCACAGCCAGGCGTACCAGCCGTTCGTCGATCTCGTCGTGCGCGTGACCACCCACGACGGCACCTCCGCGACGGGGTACCGCCGCCGGCTGGATCTTCGCACCGCCACGCACACGGCGAGCGGTCGGGTGGGGGAGGTCCACATCGCCCACGAGACCTGGGTGAGTGCCGCGCACGGCGTGCTCGTCCACCGCGTCACCGCATCGACGCATGTGGACGTCTCGATCGACCTCGCCACTCCGCTGCGCGAACTCGGAAGAGAGGTGCTCGTCGACGGCGCCGCGGAGTCGAGCGTGCACGTGCTCCTGCCCCGCGACGTCGCGCCGCCGCACGAGGCCGCCGCCGATCCCGTGGTGTACTCCGACGACCCCGCGGCGGCACTCAGGGGTGCGGCGGTCGTCGGTGTCGCCGCCGACGGAGGGCACCCGACCCATGCCGGCGGCCGGCTCGCCGTGGAACGGACCCGCGACGTCGTCGTCGTGCTCGCGACCGCCACGACGTTCACCGGGCTGGGGCGGATGCCCGCAGGGGACGCGCTCAGCGCAGGGGAGGATGCGCGCCGTCGCGTGCGCGAAGCGCTCGCCACGGGCATCGGCTCCGTGAGGGAACGCCACCTCCGCGACCACGCGGCGCTCTACGATCGCGCGTCGATGGAGTCCGCCGACGCGCCCGGAGACGACGACACCGCGCGACGACTGACGTCGATCGCCGAGGAGGACGGCATCCATCCGGAGCGGGACCCGGCGCTGAGTGCACTGCTCTTCAACTACGGCAGGTACCTGCTGATCAGCTCGTCACGCGGCTCGCTCCCGGCGACGCTGCAGGGGATCTGGAACGCCGAGACACGCCCGCCGTGGAGCTCCAACTACACGACGAACATCAACCTCCAGATGAACTACTGGCCCGTCGACGTCGCCAACCTGGCCGAGACCGGCCGCCCGTACGCCGACCTGATCGCGCATCTGGCCGAGAAGGGTCGCGAGACCGCCGCTCGCGTGTACGGAGCGCCGGGGTGGGTCGCCCACCACAACACCGACGCGTGGGGCTACACGCAGTCGGTCGGAGGGGGAACCCACGACGCCAAGAGCGCCTTCTGGCCGCTGGGCGGCCTCTGGCTCGTTCGACAGCTCGTGGACCGGGCGGAATTCGGGGCGAGACGCCGCACGCTGACCGAGCTCTTCCCGCTTCTGCGGTCCTCGGCCGAGTTCGCGCTGAGCTGGCTGCAGCGCGGGGAAGACGGCCTGTGGGGCACGGCACCGTCGACGTCGCCCGAGAACGAGTTCGTCGCACCGGACGGCGACATCGCGTCCGTGGCGTCGACATCGACCATGGACCTCGTGCTGATCGGCGATCACCTGCGCGACCTGTGCGCGGCGGCCGAGGTCGCGGGCGAGGCCGACGACCCCGTCGTCGTGACCGCGCGGCAGGTGCTCGAGGAGCTTCCCGGCATCCCGATCGGCGCCGACGGAGCCATCACGGAGTGGCGGGGCGACCACCCGCAGGCGGATCGGCACCATCGACATCTCTCACCACTCGTGTTCCTCTACCCGGGCAGTCGCCCGATCCCCGCGCACCTCATCGAGCCGGCGCGCAGGCTGCTCGACAGCCGTGGTGACGACGGGACGGGCTGGTCGCTCGTGTGGAAGATGGCGCTTCGCGCCCGGCTGCGGGAGCCGGACGCGGTGGAGCGACTCGCACGGCTGATGTTCCGTCCCGTCACCGGCGGGCGCGGTCACTGGAGTGGCGGGGGGCTCTACCCGAACCTCCTCTGCGCCCATCCTCCATTTCAGATCGACGGGAACCTGGGATGGGTCGCCGCGGTCATCGAGTGCGTCGTGCAGTCGCACGACGGATTCCTCGACCTCCTCCCGGCCGTGCCCCGCAGCTTCGGCGACGCGCGGCTCCGCGGCGTCGTCGCGCGCCCGGGCATCGAGGTCGACCTGGAATGGCGCTTCTCCGGTGCCACGCCGGAGGTCCGAAGCGCCGGCTTTCGCGCTCTCTCACCCGACGCCCTGGGCCGCCATCGCGTGAGGACGCCTCACGGCGAGTGCGAGATCGACCTCCGCGAGGTCGCGGTGACGGTGGCGCTGCCCCGCGAAGCGCACCGCGTGCAGGACGCGTGAGGCGGCGGTCGGGACTCCGAGACCGGGTCAGGCCTCCGGACCTAGAATGGCGGCATGGGCAGCGCCGCCGCTCCGGAGTGGCTGATCCGCGAAGACGCCGGTCAGCCGGTGCTCCTTGCCCTCTATCTGCGCCAGGTGCTCGGCATCCGTTCACCCGAAGAGCTGCCGCATCTGCGCGGCATCCCACCGCGCGCGAACGACCGCGGCGAAGAGGCGCAGGCGCTGCTCGAGCGGCAGTGGCGAGAGTACTGGGCGATGACGGTCGAGCCGCAGGCGCACCCGTCTCCGGTTCCGCTCGATCTCGTCGACGGCTTCGAGACGCTGCTCGCTCTGCCGTCGGAGGGCGCCGACGAGCTGCGGGCGGCGGTGATCCCGCACGCCGCCGAGGCCCTCGCGTTCTCGCAGTCCGCGAACGCCCGCTACCGCCGCGACGCGTCGCACGGCACCGGCACGGCGTACCGCGCGTACGCGAGCGCGATCGCGGAATACGAACGGCAGGTCGGCAGACGCGCGCATTCGTTCGAGCTGAACGTGCAGGTGCTGCCGCTGACTCAGCGCGGCGTCTGGTGGATCGGCTCGCTCACCATCGCCGTCACCGACGGACTTCGGGGGGATGTCGTGGCCTTCGACGCGGCGATCCATCCGATCATCGCCGAGCTGGCCTGAGGGCCGGCGCCCGCGGGAGCGACGAGCGCGACGACGGATGCCGGGGTCAGTGGCCCGAGCCGTGGCCGTTCGCCGGGCTCGGGGTCGACGTGCACCGAGGCATGGTCGACCGCGATGTCGTGCGTGCGGCGGTGCGAGCGGCGGTCGAGGATGAGGGCCAGGACGCCCGCGAGCGCGATGCCGATCGGCGCGCAGACGAGCACGAGGAACCCGAACACCTGACCCTGCGAGTACTCGACGCCGGTGTTGGGGCTGGCCTCGGCGCTGCCGTTGAACGCGAACGTGAGGATCATCGCCACCAGCACGCCGAGCGCGGCGCCTGCGAGGAGGAACACCGAGATCTTCGGCGCCCGCCGCACGCGCGCCGTCTCGATGTGGTCCTGGCTGTGCTCGGGCATGGGTCCATTGTCGCACTCGAGAGCAGATGCGGAACCGCGGGTGCGCGGCGCCCGCCCCGAAGCCGGGGGGCGGGCGCCGCCGACGCCTCAGTCGGCGTCCGGACCCCCGCCACCGGCCGTCGCACGGCGGCGTGAGGCCACGATCCACACGACGGCGCCGATCCCCAGAGCCAGGGCGATCCCGCCGATCGCCCACGGCCACACCGGCGCCGTCGGCTCTGCGGTGGCGGCATCCGTCTCCGCTGCTTCGGCGACCGGCGCCTCGGCGTCGCCCGCGGCCGGTTCGACAGCGCACTCCGTCGCGATCGGGAGCACCGCCGACACCGGATCGAGGGATTCGCCCGCGGCGTACGTGCCGAACGCGGCCGCCCCCGCGTCGGTGAGGGTCGCGGGCAGAGCGTCGAGCACGAGGCCGTCGTCGGTCACCTCGAGGTCGGGCATCGCGAACTCGGCGAAACGCACGCCGGCGGCGGTCACGGGCTCGCCGGACTGCGTCGTGCCGGTCACGTCGACCACGACGTAGCCGGTGTTGCGGGCGAGCTCGATGCGCGCGTTCGACAGGGTCGTGTCGAGCGCGCCGCCGTGGCCGGTGAAGCGGATGCCGCCGCCGTAGGCGACGAGGCCGGTGCGGGTGGCGGTGTCCACGGTTCCGAGGCCGCCGCCCCAGGCGAAGTCCGGGTACTCGTACGCGACATCGGTCAGCTCCCACTCGCCGGCCGCGATGCCTTCGAGGTACGTGCGGAAGCTCTCCTTGAAGCCCCAGCGCAGACTCGCGGAGTCGACGACGCACCCTGCGGCAGCCGTGGAGCGCGCGAGGGTGAACCGGATGCCGCGGTCCACCGACCCCTGGAAGGTCAGCGTGTGCTCGCCGTCGGCGAGGGTGGCCGGGAGCGTCCCCGACCAGGTGGCGGTGCCGGAGGCGTCCGCGCTGACCTCGCCGAGCAGGGTGGGTGACGAGTACACGACGACCTGGATCGCGTCTTCGTGCGGCGCGAAGCCGGAGGCCCTCACGGTGACGGGCTCGCCGGCTTCGAGGGCGGCGAGCGTCACGTCGTCGAGTTCGATGCCGGTCGCCGTGGGCGGTGTCGCCGGGATGGTGCGCGCGGGCGCCTGGGGCGGTGCCGAGGCCACGGTCCCGGTCGCTCCCGCAGGCGCCGGCGCGGGGACGCCGATGGTGAAGGTCACCGGGTCGAGCGGCGTCGTGAAGCCCTGGAACACCTGGGTGCGTCCCGCCGCGGTGAGCGCAGCGGGCACCTTCGAGTACGTCACGGTCCCGCCCGTCGCGATACGCGCGGCGGCGGCGAGGTCGAGCGTCGCGAAGGCGACCTGCGATCCACCGCTCGTGACGAAGAGCGTCGCCGAGCCGGATGACGCGATCCGCACCTCCGGGTCGGCGATGGTGACGTCGAGGGCGCCGCCGTGCCCGGTGAAGCGCACCGCGCCGGTGTACGCGACGTTACCCGTGCCGCCGGTGGCGTCGTAGGTGCTGCCCGCGGCCTGGCCGAACTGGAAGACGCCTCCCGCGCGCGTCGCGCCGTCGGTCACCGCGATGCTGCCGTGCGCCGCGCCTTGCGTGATGTAGTTCGAGAAGCTGGTCGAGATCGCCCACCTCAACGAGCCTGTCCCCTGGGGCGCCGGCGGCGGGGCCGGCGCGCTCGGCAGGTTCGGCTCGTTCGGCACCGTCTGCGGGAAGAGCGTGTTCCAGTGGTGGGACGTGAACGGCACGTCGGCACGCGCGTAGATCGTGCCGGCGACCGGAGTGGTGTGCATCCGCCATGCGATCACCTCGTACTGCTTCGTGCGGTCGAGCTTCGCGGTGGGGGCGACGAGCGTCCGCTCGAGCGCGCCGTCGACGATCGCGCCGGCCCAGTACGCGAACACGACGTATCCGCCTCCTGAGGTGACCGCGGACTCGGTGCCCTTCTCGATCACCGCCGCGTATGCGCCGGTCGCATCGCCGAAGCCGGTGCCCGTGACCTCGAGCGTTGCGCCGGCGGATGCCGCGGCATCCGTCACGACCACGTCGAGGGTCGGCGCGGGCGCGGCGAAGGCGATGGGGACGGCGTGCTCGGCCGCGGCCTGCACGACTCCGCCGGCGCCGGTCGTGAAGACGGCGAGCGTGCCCTCGGGGAGTTCCTTGGCGTCGAGCGCCGCCTTGCTCACTTCCACCGTCCAGGTCGCGTCGACGGTGCCGTCGGCGTTCTCGGTCCACTTCGTCGGCGCGGACGTGTTGACGGCGTCGGCGACCCAGGTGCTGAACGCGTTCGTCCGGGCGGACGACGCGGCGCCCTCGGAAGGCCGCCATGTCGGGGCCAGCCAGCCCACCTGGATGTAGAAGCCCGCCTTGCCCGGCGTGTACCGCGACGCGGCGGAGCCGTCGTAGTCCTCGGCCGTGATCGTGAGGATCTGGCCGTCGGGGTCGAGGCCCGCGGTCTGCGAGACCGTGAGTTTCGGCGCGGCGGGCTCGGGCTCGGGCAGCGGTGCGGTGATCTCGTACGCGACCGTCGCGGAGGTCGATCCGGCGAACGCCGCCGGATCAGCCGGCGTGAAGACGGCCGTGAGCTGCGCGATTCCCGCTGTCGCGATACGGGCCGTGAGCGGCGCGCCGGCCGGCGCCTGTCCGAGCAGCGTGGTGCCGTCGAAGTACGCGACGACTCCGGATGCCGCGGGTTCGACCACCGCGCCGAGCTCGAAGTCGGCGCCCGCCACGGCCGAGCCGGCCGGGTCGACGGTCAGCCTCGTCGTGGTCGCCACGGCGGGGGCGGGCTCCCACTCGAGCGCGGTGACGGTGTTCTGGCTCGGGTCTGCGAACCCCTGACCGTGTGCTTTGGAGGTGTAGATCGCGTACTGCGCGCCGTCGGAGTGTGCCGGCACGCTCACCTGCACCGTGAACGCGCCGTCCGCGGTCATCGGCGCGGTGCGACCCTGATCCGACGGTTCGTCGATGTTGCCCGGCGCGATCCACACGACGTCGGTGATCTGCGACGAGCCCTGGTAGAAGCCGGCGAGGCCCGCCGGCCCGACGCCCAGGTAGATGCCGGGCGAGGTGCCCGAGAAGCCGCTGCCGGTGACCGTGACCGCGCCGCCGGCCCGCGGCGCATGCGGCGCCGACAGCGCAGGGCCGGCCGCGAAGGCGGGGGTGGCGGTCACTGCTCCCGCGAGGACCAGGACGAGGGCGAGGATCGCGGCGAGGAGCGCTCTCGTGCGATCGAGGATCGGGTGCGTGTTCACGGGTTCTCCGACACCGGACGCCGAAGCGTTCCGATGCTTCAGTGCAGTTCGGGTGGATTGGAAAGTTAGGTAAGCCTGACCTAATATCGACACGAACGTACGGCACCCTCACAGCCTCCGTCAAGCTCCGAATAGGGCCCACCCATGTTGCACGCGCCACCGCCCCGCCGCCGTCTCGCCCGGCTGCTGGGGGCCCTCACCCTCGCGCTGGGCGCCGCACTCGCGGCCTCCGGCTGCGCGGCGGCCGAGGCATCCGTCGCCGTCGATGCGCCGTGCGCCGACGCCTCGACCCCGCTCGCCGAGCTCGACCTCGCCGACGACCCTCGCACCGCCACCGGACCCTCGACGGCGTGCCTCGCGTCGCGGGCGATCACGCCCGTCGGCGGCGACAGCGCGCCGGAACTGCCCGTGACGGTGACGGATGCCGAGGGCCGCGCCGTCGAGGTCACCGATGTCAGCCGCATCCTGCCCGTCGACATCTCGGGCACGATCGCAGCGACCGTGTTCGGCCTGGGCCTCGGCGAGAACGTCGTGGGGCGCGACTCGTCCACCTCGTTCGAGGGCACCGACGACCTTCCCGTCGTGACCAGGTCGGGGCACACACTCAACGCCGAGGCGATCCTCGAGCTCGCACCGACGGTGATGCTCACCGACACCACGATCGGCCCCAAGGAGGTGCGGCAGCAGCTGCGCGACGCGGGGATCGCGGTCGTGGTCGTCTCGGGCGAGCGCCGCATCGACACCACGAGCGACCTGGTCGACGAGATCGCCGCGGCGCTCGGCGTGCCCGGGCGCGGAGACCTGCTCGCCGAGCGCCTCCGCGCCGACATCGAAGCCGCGATCGCCGAGGCGGGCGAGGTGGCGCCGTCCGCGGCATCCGACCGCCCGCGCATGCTCTTCCTCTACGTCCGCGGCAGCGCGAACGTGTACTACATCTTCGGCCGCGACTCGGGGGCCGATTCGCTCATCGGCGCCGTCGGCGGCGTCGATGTCGCGAGCGAGATCGGCTGGGAGGGGATGAAGCCGATGAGCGCCGAGGCGCTCGTCGCGGCGCAGCCCGATGTGCTCGTGATGATGACCGACGGACTCGCCTCGGTCGGCGGCGTCGACGGGCTCGTCGAGCGCATCCCCGCGCTCGCGCAGACCCCGGCGGGCGCGAATCGGCGCGTGGTCGACATGGCCGACGCCGAGGTCCTGAGCTTCGGGCCGCGCACGGCCGAGGTCATACGGGCGCTCGCCCGTGCGGTCTACGCGCCGGAATCGTCCCCGGCGCCCCACGCGTCGGCTGCGGCAGGCGCATCGCGCGCGGCCATCCCGGCGCCGTGACGAGCGAGGTCGTCACCGCAGTCCCCGCCGGGAACCGCGGATCGCGGTTCGCGGTGGTCGTCGTCGCGCTCCTCATCGCGCTCGCGGCGACCGTGGTCGTCTCGCTCGGACTCGGGCAGTACGCGCTGTCGCCGACCGACGTCATCGGCGTGCTGCTCGAGGCCCTCGGCCTTCCGACGGCATGGGCTCCGGATGCCGCGACCGCCGCAGGCGTGATCCTCGACATCCGCCTTCCCCGCATCGTGCTGGGGCTGCTGGTCGGTGCGGCGCTCGCGGTGTCGGGCGTGCTGATGCAGGCGATCTTCGGCAATCCGCTCGCCGATGCCGCCGTGGTGGGCGTCTCGTCCGGCGCCGCGCTCGGCGCCGCCGCGAGCCTGACCTTCGGCCTCACCGCGTTCGGCCTCTGGACGACGCCGGGCTTCGCGTTCGCCGGCGGCCTCGTGGCGGTGTTCTCGGTGTACCTCGTCAGCCGGTCGGGCGGACGCACCGAGGTCGTGACGCTGCTGCTCACCGGCATCGCCGTCAACGCGATCGCCGGGGCGGGCCTGGCGTACCTCACCTTCATCGGCACGACCTCGACCCGCGAGCAGATCGTGTTCTGGCAGCTGGGCAGCCTCAACGGCGCACTGTGGCAGAACATCGCGCTGGTCGCGCCGCTGGTCGCGGCCGGGGTCGCGGCATCGCTCCTGGTCGCACGGCGGCTCGACCTCTTCGCCCTCGGCGAGCGCACCGCACGCCACCTGGGCATGCGGGTCGAGCTGCTGCGGGTCACGGTGATCGTGATGGTCGCGCTGCTCGTGTGCGCGGCGGTGTCGTTCGCCGGCATCATCGGCTTCGTCGGACTCGTCGTCCCCCACCTCATGCGCATGGCGGCCGGGCCGGCCCACCTCCCGCTCGTCCTCTCGAGCGCGCTCGGCGGCGCGCTGCTGATCGCCGTCGCCGACCTCGTCGCCCGCACCGCGGTGCCGCTCGCCGACCTGCCGATCGGCATGATCACGTCGCTCGTGGGCGGTCCGTTCTTCCTGTGGCTGCTGGTGCGCACGCGCCGTCGAGCGGGGGGCTGGGCGTGAGCGTCGTCGCGAGCACGGCCGCCGGAGCCGTGCGGCTGGAGGCGAGGAACGTGACGGTGACCCCGGCGGGCTCGCCGGCGCCGGTGCTGACGGATGCCTCGATCCAGGTCCACGCCGGAGAGCTGCACGCCCTGATCGGGCCGAACGGCGCCGGCAAGTCGACGCTGTTCGGCGTGCTCGCCGGCGACACGACGCCGGATGCCGGAACCGTGGAACTGGACGGCGCCGCACTGCGCGGCATCCCGCCCCGCGCTCTCGCGCGCCTGCGCGCCGTGCTGCTGCAGCAGAACACGGTGTCGTTCCCGTTCACGGTGGCGGAGGTCGTGCGGATGGGGCGCGCGCCGTGGGCGCGGACGCCGGCCGAGGACGATGACGACGCGGCCGTCACCCAGGCCCTCGCGCTCACCGATCTCACCGCGTTCGCCGATCGCGGCGTGACGTCGCTGTCGGGCGGCGAGCGGGCACGCGCCGCCCTTGCGAGGGTGCTCGCGCAGGCCTGCGACGTGCTTCTGCTCGACGAGCCCACGGCCGCTCTGGACCTCCGGCACCAGGAGGATGTGCTGCGTATCGCGCGGGCCCGCGCCCGCGAGGGTGCCGCGGTGGCGGTCGTGCTGCACGACCTCAACGCCGCACTCCGCGTCGCCGACCGCGTCACGCTGCTCGCGCACGGGCGCGTCGTGGCGTCAGGCGCGCCGGCGGCGGTGCTCACCGGCGCCGCGATCGAGGAGGTGTACGGCCAGCCGGTCGACGTCTTCCCTCACCCGGCGACCGGCGTTCCCGTGGTGACTCCGCGCTCGTGAGGGTGCGCCCGTGCCATCGAGGTGTGGGGGATCGACGTCAGGGGCGGCCCGGTCAGGGGCGCAGCGGGAGGAGGTGCGAGATGTCGGCGCGCGTGCCGGAGGCGCTGATGCGGCCGGCGGCTGCGGCATCCGTCCACTGCTCCGCACCCGTGGCGAGCGCGATCCAGGTCGCGGGGTCGGTCTCGACGACGTTCGGGGGCGTGCCGCGCGTATGCCGCGGTCCCTCGATCACCTGCACGGCGCCGAACGGCGGCACGCGCACCTCGACCGAGTTGCCCGGCGCCTTCTCGGCCAGCAGCTGCAGCAGGTAGCGCACGGCCGTCGCGTGGTCGGTGCGCGCCGGGGCGGCGGATGCCCCGGCCGCCGCTGCGACGGCGTCGAGGGCCGCCCGGCCGTCGACGGTCGAGATCCTGCGGGCCATGCCTCCACGGTACGCCTGCGCCCGGTTCACGCCGGCACGCGTACCGAAACGCGACCGCGGGCGCTCGGTAGGCTGGGGCGCGTGAAGATCCTGGTCCTCGGCTCGGGCGCGCGCGAGCACGCCATCATCCTCGCGCTGCGGTCGGAGGAGGCCGAGCACGAGATCTTCGCGGCTCCGGGCAACGCCGGCATCGCGCACGACGCGCAGCTCGTCGCCCTCGACGCGAACGACCCCGCCGCCGTCACCGCCTTCGCGAACGAGTACCAGGTCGATCTCGTCGTGGTCGGTCCCGAGGCGCCCCTGGTGGCGGGTGTCGCCGACGCGGTGCGCGAGCGCGGCATCCCGGTGTTCGGACCGGGAAGGGCGGCCGCACAGCTGGAGGGGTCCAAGGCTTTCGCGAAGCGCATCATGGATGCCGCGGGCGTGCCGACCGGCCGGGCGGTCCGGGCATCGAGCCGCGCCGAGGTCGAGGCGGCGTTCGACGAGCTGGGCGCCCCGCATGTCGTCAAGGCCGACGGCCTCGCCGCGGGCAAGGGCGTGATCGTGACGGCGGACCGCGAAGCGGCCCTCGCGCACGCCGACGCGTACCTTCCGTTCGGACCGGTGCTCGTCGAGGAGTTCCTCGACGGCCCCGAGGTGTCGCTCTTCTTCCTGAGCGACGGCGACCACGTGCTGCCGCTGAGCCCGGCTCAGGACTACAAGCGCCTCGGCGACGGCGACGAGGGGCCCAACACCGGAGGCATGGGCGCGTACTCGCCGCTGCCGTGGCTCGACGGCCGCTTCGGCAGCGAGCAGGAGTTCGTCGATCTGGTGACGCACGAGATCGCCGAGCCGGTCATCCGCCAGCTGGACGCCGAGGGCGCCCCCTTCATCGGGCTGCTGTACGCGGGGCTCATCCTCACCGACGGCGGCGTCAAGGTCATCGAGTTCAACGCCCGCTTCGGCGACCCCGAGACCCAGGTGGTGCTGCCCCGGCTCGTCGATCCGCTGTCGGAGCTGCTGCTGGCCGCGGCATCCGGTCATCTCGAAGACCACCCGCGCCCGGCGTTCGCCGACACCGTCGCGGTGACGGTGGTGCTCGCGAGCGAGGGGTACCCCGCCGCGCCGGTGACCGGGCGGCCGCTCACCGGGCTTCGCGCGGCCGACGCGGTCGAGGGCGTGCACCTGGCGCACGCGGCGACGGCGGAGTCCGACGGCGGGCTCGTGGCGACCGGCGGCCGCGTGCTGAACGTGGTCGGCGTGGGCACGACGTTCGTCGAAGCACGCGACCGCGTGTACCGTGCCGTCGGCGAGATCGGGCTCGAGGGCGGGCAGCACCGCACCGACATCGCGCTGCGCGTCGCCGAAGGGCTCTGACCGGCGCCACCGGTGCGCCCCGCCCGGCGAAGGTGCCGGCATCCGTCGTCTTTGAACGACCCTGAACGACCCGGACGCCCTGACGTCCCGAGCGAAAACCCCGGTCCGTGACGCCGACACGCCGACGACGGATGCCGCAGCACGGCGTGTCGCGTCACCGACTGGTGTTTTCGCAGCGCGGGGGCAAGGCGGCCGTCAGTCCGCGGCGAGGTCGGCGGCGACCTGTGCGAGCACATCGCGGAACACCGCCACCGCGGGGACCTCTCCGCCGGCGCTGCGGACCGACGTGAACACCGTCCGCCGCGGGCTTCCGGGCAGCTCCACCAAGCGGCATCCCGTCGCGTCGACGCCCGACCAGATGAGGTCGGGGAGGAACGCGACCGCGTTGCCCGTCGCGATCAGCCGCACGTGCGCCTGGAGGTCGGCCGTCTCGTACCGCACGTCGGGTTCGAAGCCGGCGACGCGGCACTGCTGCTCGGCGAAGTGACGTGACGCCGCGCCGCGCGGCTCCATGACCCACGGCAGGTCGCGCGCTGCGGCGACCGAGACGAGGCCGGAGTGCTCGTGCGCCGAGACGGCGAGCCGGATGGCGTCCGACATGAGCGACCGGCGGTCCAGACCCGGATGATGCGGCGCGGCGTGGGCGGGGTAGTGCTCGGCGACGACGAGGTCGAAGTCCCGCATCCACGTCTCGTGAAGCGCGGTCTCGGGCTCGCGCTGGACGAGTTCGACCCGGACGTCGGGAGCGACCTCGCGCATCGCCTCGAGCGCGGCCGGCATGAGCGCGAGCATCGCGGACTGGAACACCGCCGCGCGCACCGTGCCGGCGACATCCTCGCCCGAGGTGCGCAGCTCCGACTCGGCGCGCTCCATGACGTCGAGCAGCTCGGCCGTGCGGGCGACGAGCCGCTCGGCGGCCGGGGTCAGCCGCAGTCCGCGGCCCGACTTCTGCAGCAGCTCGACGCCGGCTTCGCGTTCGAGCTGGGCGAGGTGCTGCGACACCGCGGACGGACTGTACGACGCGGCCTCGGCGACGGCGGCGATGGTGCCGCGCAGCTGCAGTTCCCGCAGCAGCCGGAGCTTCTTGAGGTCGAGCATCGCGCACTCCCAACATAATGAAGGCCATTCACTATGTACCACGCACACAATGAGCCCTGGACCGACCCCAGACGGCCAACCATGAAGTGATACTGAAGAGAATACTGAAGAAAGCATCGCTTTTCTTTCACGGATGCCGCGCCGACACTGAGATCACCGCACAACTTCTGGAGCATCCGTGACCACTCCCGTCCTTCCCGGCAGCGCCGCCGCGTCCGACCGCACCCCGCACCTCGCCGCAGAGACCAGCGCCCTCGTCGATCGCTGGCTGGCCGAGGCATCCGCGATCCCGGCGAGCGCCGCCGCGCAGCGGCTCGCGGGCGTCCTGAGCGACCCGAGCGGCCTGGAGTTCACGACCGGATTCGTCGACGGCGTGGTGCGCCCCGAAGACACCCGGGTCGCGGCCCGCGCGCTGGCGCGCGTGGCACCCCTCGTGCCCGGATTCCTCCCCGCGCCGCTGCGTGGGGCGGTACGGCTCGGCGGCGCCCTCGCGCCGGTCGCCCCCGGCGTCGTCGTGCCGATCGCGCGCGCCGTCCTGCGCCGCATGGTCGGGCATCTCATCGCCGACGCGCGCGACCACAAGCTCGGCAAGACCATCCGCACCCTCACGCGCGACGGCGTCCGCCTCAACGTCAACCTCCTGGGCGAAGCCGTGCTCGGCACCGGCGAAGCGCAGCGGCGCCTCGACGGCACGATGCGGCTCCTCGCCCGCGACGACGTCGACTACGTGTCGATCAAGGTGTCGTCGATCGTCGGACCGCATTCGCCGTGGGGCTTCGACGAGGCGGTCGACCTCATCGTCGATCGCCTCCGTCCGCTGTACCGTCTCGCGGCGGGATCGCCGACCCGCAAGTTCATCAACCTCGACATGGAGGAGTACCGCGACCTCGACCTCACGACGGCGGTGTTCACGCGCCTCCTCGACGAGCCCGAGTTCACCGGGCTCGAGGCCGGCATCGTGCTGCAGGCGTACCTGCCCGACGCGTTCGCGGCGATGATGCGCCTGCAGGAGTGGTCCGCGGCCCGTCGCGCGCGCGGCGGCGCGGGCATCAAGGTCCGCCTCGTGAAGGGCGCGAACCTCTCGATGGAGCGGGTGGATGCCGAGATCCACGGCTGGCCGCTCGCCACCTGGAGCACCAAGCAGCAGAGCGACACGCACTACAAGCGCATCCTCGACTGGTCGCTCACGCCCGACCGCATCGCCAACGTGCGGGTGGGCATCGCGGGGCACAACCTCTTCGACATCGCGCACTCGTGGCTGCTCGCGACCGAGCGCGGGGTCACCGACGGCGTCGAGTACGAGATGCTCCTCGGCATGGCCGAGAGCCTCGCCGAGGTCGTCCGCCGTGACGTCGGCGGCCTCCTGCTCTACACGCCGGTCGTGCACCCGCACGAGTTCGACGTGGCGATCGCGTATCTCATCCGGCGGCTCGAGGAGGGCGCCTCGAGCGACAACTTCATGTCGGCGCTGTTCGAGCTCGACTCGAACCCGGCGATGCTGCGTCGCGAGACCGAGAGGTTCGTCGACTCGCTGCGCGAGGTCGACGACAGCGTTCCCGCACCGAACCGTGTGCAGGACCGCTCCGCCACTGCGACCCCCGTCGCCTCGACCGGCTTCGCGAACACGCCCGACACCGACCCGGCGGTGGCCGCCAATCGCGCGTGGGGTCGCGGCATCCTGTCTCGCGTTCCGTCGTCACGGCTCGGCATCGACACGGCGGAGGCGGCGGTGCTGACGGATGCCGCAGCCGTCGATGCGACGCTGGCCCGCGGCCGCGCCGCCGCCGTCGGCTGGCGTGCGCTCGGTGCCGCGGAGCGCGCGCGGATCCTGCACCGTGCCGGCGACGTGCTCGAGGCGCGACGCGCCGACCTGCTCGAGGTGATGGCGTCCGAAGCCGGCAAGACGCTCGACCAGGGCGACCCCGAGGTGTCGGAGGCGATCGACTTCGCGCACTACTACGCCGAGCGCGGGCTCGACCTGGAGCGCGTCGACGGCGCCCGGTTCACGCCGGCCGACCTCACGCTCGTGACGCCGCCGTGGAACTTCCCCGTCGCGATCCCGGCCGGTTCGACGCTCGCGGCGCTCGCGGCGGGCTCGGCCGTCGTCATCAAGCCGGCTCGGCAGACGCGGCGGAGCGGCTCGGTCATGATCGAAGCGCTGTGGGAGGCCGGCGTCCCGAAGGACGTGCTGCAGCTCGTCCAGCTCGCCGACTCGTCGCTCGGCGAGAAGCTGGTCGCCTCACCGGCCGTTGACCAGGTGATCCTCACCGGCGGGTACGAGACCGCCGAGCTGTTCCGCGGCTTCCGGCAGGATCTGCGCCTCCTCGGCGAGACGAGCGGCAAGAACGCGATCATCGTGACCCCGAGCGCCGATCTCGACCTCGCCGTCAGGGACGTGGTGTCGAGTGCGTTCGGGCATGCCGGGCAGAAGTGCTCCGCGGCATCCCTCGTCATCCTCGTGGGGTCGGTCGCCCGCTCACGGCGCTTCCGGGCGCAGCTCGTCGACGCGGTGCGGTCGTTGCACGTGGCGATGCCCACCGACCCGACCGCCCAGGTCGGGCCCGTGATCGCGCCGCCGGCCGGCAAACTCGCCGAGGCGCTCGTCTCGCTCGGCGAGGGCGAGTCGTGGCTCGTCGGGCCGGCGCCGCTGCCCGGCGACGGGCGCCTGTGGACCTCGGGAGTCCGTGACGGCGTGCGGCCGGGCTCGGAGTACCACCTCACCGAGTACTTCGGCCCCCTGCTCGGCATCATGACGGCGGGCACGCTCGACGAGGCCACCGAGCTCCAGAACCAGGTGGACTACGGCCTCACCGCCGGGCTGCACTCGCTCGACGCCGCCGAGATACGCCGGTGGCTCGCGACCGTGCAGGCGGGCAACCTCTACGTCAACCGGGGCATCACGGGCGCCATCGTGCAGCGCCAGCCGTTCGGCGGCTGGAAGAAGTCCGTCGTCGGCGCGGGCTTCAAGGCCGGCGGCCCGAACTACCTCGTGGGCCTCGGCCGCTGGACCGACGCCGAGACGACGGATGATCTCGATACGCCTCCTTCGTCGGCACTCGATCCGGCGGCCGCGGCCCGCGGCTCTGCCGGGAGCACGACGTCATCGAACACCGGCTCGCCGGCAGGCCGCCTGATCGCCGCCGCGGGTGCCGTGCTCGACGCCGCCGAGCGCACGTGGCTCGCGGAGGCGGTGGCCTCCGACACCGTCGCGTGGGACGAGGAGTTCGGCGCGCTGCGCGACCGTTCCGGCCTCGCGTGCGAGCGGAACGTGTTCCGCTACGTGCCCGCCGCGGCCGAGGTCCGCGCGGAGGCCGGCGTGCCGCTCGTCGAGCTCGTGCGCGTCGCGGCGGCCGCCCTTCGCACGGGCGCGGCGGTACGCATCTCGGTCGCGGACCCGCTCCCGCCCGCCATCGCGGACGCGCTCGGCGGCAGCGGAATCGAGGTCGAGGTCGAGGATGCGGCGGCCGCCCATGCCCGCCTGGCCGCCCAGCCGCGCCCGCGCGTGCGCCTGCTGGGAGCCCCGGCGGCCGTGCTCGACCGCGCCGCGGAGGGCCGGCCCGACATCGCCGTGTTCGATGGAGCCGTCACGCGCGCCGGCCGCGTCGAGCTGCTCCCGTTCCTGCACGAGCAGGCCGTGAGCATCACGGCGCACCGCTTCGGCACGCCCTCGCCGCTGGCGCACGAGGTGCTCTGAGCCGCGGCCGCCGGATCGAGTGCCGACGAAGGAGGCGTATCGAGGTCATCCGTTCGCGTCGTCGAAGCCACGGCCGCTCGCGGATCACACCGCCTGACGCTGCTGCAGCAGCGGGCAGTCGAACGGATCCCGCTCGCCGAGCCCGACGCGGTTGATGTAGCGCGTCACGATCCGGTACGAGTCCCACAGTCCGGTCTCGGTGTACCGCACGTCGTGCGCGATGCAGTACGCCCGGATCATGCCGGAGGCCTTGCGCAGGTGCGGGCGGGGCATCGACGGGAACAGGTGATGCTCGATCTGATAGTTGAGCCCGCCCATCACGACGTCGAGGAACCGCGTGCCGCGAACATTGCGGCTCATGAGCACCTGCCGGCGCAGGAAGTCGACCTTCACGTCGGCCGGCACGAGCGGCATCCCCTTGTGGTTGGGGGCGAAGACCATGCCCATGTAGACCCCGAAGAGGCCGAGCTGCACCGCGAGGAAGACCGCCGCGATGCCCGGCGACAGCACGATGAAGACGAGGGCCAGGTAGCCGCCGATGCGCACCGCGAGGAACGAGATCTCGACGGCCCGACGCCGGAGCGGCTCGGGCGAGACCACGCGCCGCACGCTCGAGGCGTGCAGCGACAGGCCCTCCAGGAGCAGGATCGGGAAGAAGAAGACCCCCTGGTGCGCGAGGATCCATCCGATGACCGGGCCGTACCGGCCCGCGCGGCGATCGACCTGGTCGGGCGTGACCGACACGACCGGAAGTTCGATGTCGGGATCCGACCCGATCTTGTTCGGGTTGGCGTGGTGGCGCGTGTGCTTGTGCTGCCACCACCCGTAGCTCATGCCGACGAGCAGGTTGCCGAGGACCATCGAGGTCCAGTCGTTCCAGCGGCCCGAGACGAAGATCTGCCGGTGTGCGGCATCGTGGCCGAGCATCGCGATCTGCGTGAACACGATCGCCAGGACGACGGCGGTGAAGATCTGCCACCAGGTGTCGCCGATGAGGACGAACGCGGCGAGCCCTGCGGCCATCACGACGACCGCTCCGACCAGCTTCGTCCAGTAGTACCCGTAGCGCCTCCGCAGCAGCCCGGTCGACTGGACGGATCTGGCGAGTTCGGTGAAGTCGTTCTGCGTCCGCGCGGTGCGCGGCAGCGTGGTGCGGACGGCGCCCGCCTGGTTGTCGGTCATGTCTTCGGCCCCGATCCTCCGCCCGCACGCTTGTGCGGGCCGCGGATGTCGGGGTCCCGGACATCCCTTTCGTTCAGGTTACGTCTGCGCCGGACGCCGCGATACGGCTTCCGGCGACTTCACAGCCCGGCGCTCACGTCTGACGCCGGATGAAGCGCATCAGCCAGGCGATCACCGCGATGATGATGATCACGAGCCCGATCCACAGCAGGAACTTCGCCGCCTCGATGAACACACCGAGCAGCAAGAGCACGATTCCGATGATGAGCAGGGTCACTGCGAGTGCGGTCATGACGACATCGTGACCGGATGCCGCGCCTCGCGCCACCGGGTTGACACGTCGCGCGATCCGCGCAAGCAAGCGGGGCCTGCGCTCTTCCGCGTGTCGGCGGCGGGCCGTATCGTGCTCGGCATGACGGACGCCGCAGCGGTTGCACGGGCGCACGAGATCTTCGATCCGATCGCGGCCGAGTACCTCGGTCGCCCGGGTGTCGACATCGGCCCGATGTTCGGCAGTGAGGGTGTCCGTGTGCGCGGCAAGGTGTTCGCGTTCGTCGGCTATCGCGGCAGCCTCGTGGTGAAGGTGCCCGCCGAGCGCGCCGACGCGCTCGAAGCCACCGGCGACGGCGAGCGCATGCACATGCGCGGACGCACGATGCGCGAGTGGGTCGTGCTCGACCCCGACCATGCGGACCTCTGGCCATCGGCCACCGCTGAGGCGTTCGCCTACGTCGACGAGATCACCCCCTGACCCCCGGTCGTGCGGCCCGGCCACACCCCGGTCGTTGAGCGAGGGAGCGCAGCGACCGAGACGAAACGCCCCGAGCCAGCGGTCAACCGACGGTACAGGCGTTTCGTCTCGCTCCGCTCGCTCAACGACCGACACCCCCGTCTCGTCTCGCTCCGCTCGCTCAACGACCGACACAGTCCCGGAGGGCTCGGGGGCCCGCGGCCGGGATAATGGACGCGTGACGGCTACCCCCACCCCCTCGACCGAGCTTCCCGGCTGGCGCCATGTCTACTCGGGCAAGGTGCGCGACCTCTACGTCCCGGCCGACGCGGGCACCGAGGCGGGGGCGGCGTCCGCGGACCGCATGCTCGTCGTGGCGAGCGACCGCGTCAGCGCCTTCGACCACGTGCTCTCCCCCGGCATCCCCGGCAAGGGCGTGCTGCTGACGACCCTCAGCCTGTGGTGGTTCGACCGGCTCGCCGGCGCCGACGGCGGTCGCGGCATCCCGAACCATCTCGCGGCGTCGCACGTGCTCACGCTCGGCGACGACGGCGAGGCGAACACCCCCGACGATGTGAAGGCGCTGATCCCGGATGCCGTCACCGGCCGCGCGATGGTCGTGAAGAGCCTCGAGATGCTGCCGATCGAGTGTGTCGTGCGCGGATACCTCACCGGGTCGGGATGGGCCGAGTACCGCGAGAGCGGCACGGTGTGCGGCATCCCGCTGCCGGACGGCCTGTCGAACGGCGACCGGCTGCCCGAGCCGATCTACACGCCGGCGTACAAGGCGCCCCTGGGCGAGCACGACGAGAACATCTCGTTCGAGCGCACGGTCGAACTCGTCGGCCGCGAGCGCGCCGAAGAACTGCGCGACCTCTCGCTCGAGATCTACGCCCGCGCATCGCGTACGGCCGAGGCTCGCGGGGTGATCCTCGCCGACACGAAGTTCGAGTTCGGACTCGACGAGAACGGCGTGATGACGCTCGCCGACGAGGTGCTCACCAGCGACTCGTCGCGCTACTGGGATGCCGAGACGTGGGCCGCGGGCACCACCTCCGAGGAGCGCATGGCCAGCTTCGACAAGCAGATCGTGCGCGACTGGCTCGCCGCGAACTGGGACCGGACGGGCGATCCGCCGGCCCTCCCCGCCGACATCGTCGAACGCACGGTCGCACGGTACCGCGAGCTGCTCGACCGCCTCACCTCCGCCTGACGGGCGGCCGCGGTTCAGCCCAGCAGCAGCCGTTCCAGGTTCTCGATCGGCGCGTACCATCCCTGCTCGAGCACCCACGCCTGGGCGAGGCGGTCCCAGCCGAGCGCGACCGCGACGCCCACCACCACGAGCAGGCCTCCCATCACGCGCCGGAAGACGCCGTGCGGGTCGGCGAGCCAGCCCAGCCGCCGCACCAGTGCCGTGCCGGCCAGCGCGATGCCGAGCAGCGCCAGCGCCAGCCCTGCCGCGTAGGCCGAGATGTAGACCACGCCGGCCGCGAAGGTCGCCGGAAGCACCGTCGCCACGATGAGGGCGTACGTGGGGCTGCAGCTGCTGAAGGCCGGACCGAGCGCGGCGCCCAGGGCGATGTCGCCGCCGACGCCGCCGACGCGGTAGCCGCGATCGAGGAGCCGGCCGCCGGCGGCCTGCCACCCCGCCGACACGGTGATCCGCTCCCACACCGCGGGGAACAGCATCGTGAGCCCGAGGGTCGCGACGATCACGCCGGACGCCACCTGCCACACCCACGCGGGCACCCCCAGCAGTGCGCTGGACGCCTTCAGCAGCAGTGTGAAGACGACGACCGAGACGGCGAGGGATGCCGCGATCACGAGCGGTCGGAACCACTGGCGTTCGGCCACCGCGTCGGTCGACGCAGATCGGGCCGCCGTACCGCCGACGATCACCGGCAGCAGCGGCAGCACGCACGGGGCGAGGACGGTGAGCACACCGGCGGCGAACGACACCAGCGTGAGGGCGAGCATCAGTCGCCCAAGCCGAGCCCGGTCAGCGCGGCGCCGAGGGTCGGCTCGTCGTAGGCGACGAACGTGCTGGTGGCGGCACCCGCCTCGTCGAGCGAGACCACGGTGGTCTGCAGAGTGACGCCGTACTGCTGCCGCAGGGCCTGGTTCGAGTCGTAGTCCACCTTCACCACCGTGATGCCCTCCGGCACCCCGGATGCCAGGATGTCGGCCTCCAGCGAGCGGCATTGCGGGCACCACGGCGCGTGGAAGAACAGCACGCGCGTGCCCTCCGCCGCCGCGAGCGCGGCTTCGCTGTACTCGATGTACGCGCCGGGCGAAGCCTCGGGCGCGGCGGACTCGTCGGACTCGCCGCGGGCGGCGTCGTCGGGAGTGGGCGTGTCGTCGGGGACCGGGCTCGGATCGCCAGGCTCCGGCGACACCGAAGCCGAGGGCGTCGACGCCCCGACCGGTTCGGTCCCGCCGCCCAGAGACAGCGCGACCGCACCGGCCACGCCGACGACCACCACTGCTCCGACGACGATTCCCACGATGGCTGCGCGCTTCACGGGTCCCATCCTCCCCTGCCGCGTTGCCACGCGGCAGCGGTCAGCCATGACAATCCGGTGACAGCGCGCACTCCTGTGGCCGCGGCATCCCTGCGGTGCCGGGGGCGACTTCGGTGCCCGTCGCCGACCGCTATCGTGAGCCCAGCACAATCCCCTCCGAGCGCAAGGAGCGCGCATGGCCCTGTGGACACTGCACGGCAACGGCCGGACCGTCGAACCCGGCAAGGTGGTGAAACCCGACGAGCGCCTCAACTGGCCCGCGACGATCGCGATCGGCGCTCAGCACGTCATCGCGATGTTCGGCGCCACCTTCCTCGTCCCGATCATCACCGGATTCCCCGTCTCGACGACGCTGCTGTTCTCGGGCATCGGAACGCTGCTGTTCCTGATCATCACGCGCAACAAGCTGCCCAGCTACCTCGGCTCGTCGTTCGCGTTCATCGCGCCGGTCACCGCGGCGACCGCGTCGCAGGGCATGGGCTCGGCGCTCGCCGGCATCGTCGCGGTCGGCGTGCTGCTGGCCGTGGTCGGCTTCATCGTGCAGTTCGCCGGCCTCGGCTGGGTCGAGAGGCTCATGCCCCCGGTCGTCGCCGGCGCGATCGTGGCGCTCATCGGCTTCAACCTCGCGCCCGTCGCATGGAACAGCTACCAGCAGGCGCCCTTCACGGCGACCGTCACGCTCGTCGCCGTCGTGCTGTTCAGCGTGCTGTTCCGCGGGTTCCTCGGCCGCATCTCGATCTTCCTCGGCGTGATCGTCGGCTACATCGTCGCTCTGATCGTCGGCGAGGTCGACTTCACCGCCGTGAACGAGCTCGTCGCGAACGGCCAATGGGTCGGCCTGCCGACCTTCCACCTGCCCGACTTCGTGTCGCCCGGCACCTGGAGCGTGATCGCGATGTTTCTGCCCGTCGTGCTCGTGCTCGTCGCCGAGAACGTCGGACACGTGCGCGGCGTCGCGACCATGACCGAGGCATCCGTCAACCAGCAGACCGGCCGGGCGCTCATCGCCGACGGCGCGGCCACGACCCTCGCGGGCTTCTTCGGCGGCTCGGGCACCACGACGTACGGCGAGAACATCGGCGTCATGGCGGCGACCCGCGTCTATTCGACCGCGGCGTACTGGGTCGCCGGCATCTTCGCGATCCTGCTGTCGCTGTCGCCGGTCGTCGGTGCGGTGTTCAACTCGATCCCCGCGGGCGTGCTCGGCGGCGTGACCACCGCCCTGTACGGACTCATCGGCATCATCGGCATCAAGATCTGGGTCGACAACCGCGTCGACTTCTCGCGTCCGGTCAACCAGTACACCGCGGCCGTCGCCCTCGTGATCGGGATCGCCGGGTTCACGATGCAGTGGGGCGACTTCCAGCTCGGCGCGATCGTGATCGGCGCGGCCGCCGCGCTGCTGATCTACCACCTCGGCAACCTCATCGCCCGCTGGCGCAAGACGGGGGCCGACGACGGGGGCCCGCTGCCGGTGGTGGGTCAGCTCGGCGGCGACCCGCAGGACGTCGAGGTGCGCTGACCCGACCCGGTCGGGGAATGGACGACGCGTGCCGGGGGTTCACATTCACGTGAATGCAGAATCCCCGGCAGTCGACCGTCTCGCCGCCGACACCGCGATGGGGGCCGTGACCCTCCTCGTCGGCGACCTCGATGCCATGACCGCGTTCTACCGCGACGTCGTCACCCTCGAGGTGCTCGCCGCGGACGGCGACCAGGTCGTCCTCGGGCGGGCCGGACGCGCGATCGTGACACTGCGGCACGACCCCGCCCTGCGTCACGCGGCGCCGGGATCGGCGGGCCTGTTCCACACCGCGATCCTGTTCGAGTCGCAGGAGGCGCTCGCCGCCGCGCTCTACAGCGTCGCGTCCCGCGCGCCCCACACGTTCACGGGGTCGGCCGACCATCTCGTGAGCCAGGCGTTCTACTTCACCGATCCCGAGGGCAACGGCATCGAGCTGTACTGGGACCGCGCCCGCACCGAGTGGTCGTGGGTGCACGGGCAGATCGAGATGGCCACCCTGTACCTCGACCCGAACGCGTACCTGCGCGAGCACCTGACCGAGCGGGCCGCGAGCGGTGCGACGACGCGGGACGCGGCATCCGTCGGTCACGTGCATCTGTCGGTCGGCGATGTCGCCACCGCACGGGCGTTCTACGTCGACGCGCTCGGGTTCGACGAGACGGCCGCGCTCGGCGACCAGGCCGTGTTCGTGAGCGCCGGCGGCTACCACCACCACATGGCGATGAACACGTGGAACTCGCGGGGCGCGGGGCCCCGCATGCCCGCACTCGGACTCGGCCGCGTCGACCTCGAGCTGCCCGGCGCCGACGCGCTGGGCGAACTCTCCGAGCGGCTGCGCCACCACGGGTTCGAGGTGCGCGACGACGGCCGCACCGTCTCGTTCGACGATCCGTGGCGCAACGTGCTGCACGCGACCGTGCCCGGTCGGGCCTGAGCGCCGGTCGAGCCGTCAGACGGAGTCGCGGATCACGAGCTCGGTCTCGAGGATCGTGACGTGACGCGGATGCCGCCCCGCGAGCAGGTCGATCAGCACCGTGGCCATGCGCTCGCCCTGCTGGAACGACGGCTGACGCACCGTGGTCAGCTGCGGGACGACGGATGTCGCGACCGGCGAGTCGTCGAAGCCCATCAGTGCGACATCGTCGGGCACCCGCAGGCCCTCCGCCGCGAGGACGGTCAGCACCCCGCGCGCCATGAGGTCGCTCGCCACGAAGACGGCGTCGGGCGGCGGACCGGCGGCGAGGATGCGCCGCATCGCGTCGGCGCCGCCGTCGGCGGTGAAGTTGCCGTCCTCGATCGCGTACTCGTCGAGCTGGAACGCCGCGAGGGCGTCGCGGTATCCCTGCAGCCGGTCGATGCCGGCGGGCATGTCGAGCGGACCCGCGATGGTCGCGATGCGGCGGCGGCCGCTCTCGATGAGGTACACGGTGGCGTCGTACGCGCCCCGGACGTTGTCGACATCGACGTAGTAGTCGCGCTCGCGCTCGCGCACCGGGCGGCCGCCGTACACGACCGGCACGACGCTCGCGATGCGCTCGATGAACGTGTCGCTGGTGTGGTGCGAGACCACGATCGCCCCGTCGACGGCGCCGCTGCGCACGTAGCTCGTGGTCTTGTCACCCGGGTCGTCGCTCGCGATGAACAGGTTGAGCACGTAGTCCGAGCGGCTGAGCCGCGAGTTGATGCCCGACACGATCGCCGCGAAGAACGGATCGCCGAAGAACCGTGTGGTGTCCTCGGGCACGATCAGCGCGACCGCGTGCGTCTTCTGGCTGGCCAGCGACCGGGCCGCGCGGTTGGGGACGTAGTTGAGCTCGGAGATCGCGCGCTTGACCGCCTCGAGCGCCTCGGGGCTCACCGCTGTGGAGCCGTTGACGACGCGCGAGACCGTCGAACGCGAGACCCCCGCGGCCGCGGCGACCTCCTCGATCGTCACGGCATGACGCATCGCATCGGTGCTCATCGCGATGCCCCTCCCCTCACGTCGGTGCTCATGTCGATATCCTCCCCCGTCCGGCGGGGGTCCCGCCGCTATGCGTCGACCGGCGCTCGGGTGCCGGTGAGCGCGCGGGCGGCGATGATCCGACGGTAGTCGCGGGCGCTGTCCTTGAGGGACCGCTCCTGCGTGTCGTAGTCGACTCGCACGATACCGAACCGCTTCTCGTACCCCCACGCCCACTCGAAGTTGTCGAGCAGCGACCAGTAGAAGTAGCCGCGCACGTCGACGCCGGCCTCGGCCGCGTCGAGCGTCGCCGCCAGGTGCGCGCGCAGGAAGTCGGCGCGCTCGTCGTCGTGCACGCGCACCTCGCCGTCCTCGACGACGCGGACGTCGTCGTAGGCGGCACCGTTCTCGGTGACGTACAGCACCGACCCGGCCGGCTCGGCGTACTCGTGCCACACGCGCTCGAGCAGGCGCGTCAGCCCCTCGGGCTGCACCTCCCAGTTCATGGGGGTGCGGTCGAGACCCCGCTCGTGCCAGAAGATGCCCTCGTGCGACGGGAACGGCGAGCGTCCCGGCCGGTCGGTCGGCGCATCGCCCGGCTTCGGCGGATCCGCCGGCGCGTGCCCTCCGACGTACTCGCCGTGGTAGTAGTTCACCCCGAGCGTGTCGAGGCGCGTCGAGATGGCCTCGAGGTCGCCCGGCCGGACCGCGGACTCCCACGCGGCGACGGCCTCGGCATCCACCTTCCGGAAGTCCTCGACGATGTCGGCCGGGTAGGCGCCCCGGAAGATCGGATCGAGGAACCAGCGGTTGAACTGACCGTCGATGCGGCGTGCGGCGTCGAGGTCGGCCGGGTCCGATGCGTCGACCGGGTCGGCCACCGTGAGGTTCAGCGTGATGCCGAGGGTCAGCGACTCGTCGCGTGCGCGCAGCTCGCGCACGGCCTGACCGTGACCGAGCATCAGGTGGTGCGCCGCCAGCACACCCTCGGCCACGCTGTAGTGGCCCGGCGCGTGAAGGCCCGCGGTGTAGCTGAGGAACGACGAGCACCACGGCTCGTTGAGCGTCGTCCAGACGTTCACGCGGTCGCCGAGCGCATCGTGCATGTCGAGCGCGTACTCGGTGAACTTCTCGGCGGTGTCGCGGTGGGCCCAGCCGCCCTTCTCCTGGAGCGCCTGCGGCAGGTCCCAGTGGTAGAGCGTGAGCCAGGGCAGGATGCCGGCATCGAGCAGTTCGTCGACCAGCCGCTTGTAGAAGTCGACGCCCTGCTCGTTGACCGCGCCGCCGTCGGGCCGGACGCGCGACCAGGACGTCGAGAAGCGGTACGTCTGCAGGCCCATGTCCTTCATGAGCGCGACGTCGTCGCGGTACCGGTGGTAGTGGTCGCACGCGACGTCGCCGTTGTCGCCGTTGATCACGGCGCCGGGCACGCGGCAGAACGCGTCCCAGATCGAGTCGCGGCGGCCGTCCTCGTGGGCGGCACCTTCGATCTGGAAGGCGGCGGTCGCCGCACCGAACAGGAAGTTCGACGGGAACGGACGCGAAGTCGCGGTCGTCATGAGGGCAGAGTCCTCTCTGGATGCGGTGGTCATGTCTCTCTCAACCCTTGACGGCGCCGGCCATGATGCCGCTGACGAGCTGACGGCCGGCGACGGCGAACAGCAGCAGCAGCGGAACCGTCGCCAGGAGCACCCCGGCGAGCACCACCGAGTAGTCCACGAAGTAGTTCGACTGCAGCAGCGACAGTGCGACGGGCAGCGTCGGGTCGCGGCGGTCGAGCACGATGAACGGCCAGAAGAAGTTGTTCCAGGCGCCGACGAAGGTGAACAGGAACAGCATCGCCGCCGCCGGGCGCGCAGCGGGGACCGCGATGGTCCAGAACGTGCGCATCATCGTCGCGCCGTCCACCCGGGCGGCCTCGATCAGCTCGTCGGGCACCGTCTGCTGCAGGTACTGCGTCATCCAGAACACGCCGAACGCGCTCGTGAGCGCCGGGATGATGATCGCGCCGACGTTGCCCGTCCAGCCGAGGTCGGCGAAGAGGATGTACAGCGGCACGACACCCAGTTGCGTCGGCACCGCCATCGTGGCGACGACGAAGACGAGCAGCCCCTTGCTCCCGCGGAAGCGGAGCTTCGCGAAGGCCCAGCCTGCGAGCGTGGAGGTGGCCACGACGGATGCCGCGATCAGCGTCGAGCTGTAGATCGAGTTCCACAGCGCGGGCCAGAAGTTGACCGCGGGGTCGTTCACGACCGAGGCGGCGTTGCGGAGGAAGTTGCCGCCGGGGATCCACGACATGTCGGGATCGCTGATGGTCGAGGCATCGCCCGACCCGATCAGGAACGACCAGTAGTAGGGGAAGACGGCCGACAGCACGACGACGCCCAGGCCCGCGTACACCCAGAACCCGGCCCGGAAGCCGCGGATCTTGGTGGTCTTGTTCCCGCGGCCGCGTCCGCGTCCGAGCCCGGCGGTGGCGATGGGCTGCTCGACCATCGCGATCGGAGGCGTGGTGCTCATCGGGCGTCCTCCTTGCGGTTCATGCGACGCAGGACCCCGGCAGCGCCGCGGCTGCTCTCATCCCGGACGAGGCGTCGCGTGATCATGAGATTGATGAGGCCGATGACGAGGATGAGAAGGAACAGGATCCACGCCAGCGCCGCGGCTCGGCCGAAGTTCCACTCGCGCCAGCCGATGTTGTAGAGGAAGAGGGTGACGGTGAGCCACTGGCCGGCGGCGCCGCCCTGGCCGGTGTTGTCGAACTGGCTCGGCTCGTCGAAGATCTGCAGTCCGCCGATCGTCGAGGTGATGATGACGAAGATGAGCGTCGGACGCAGCGACGGGAGCGTGATGCTCCAGAACTGGCGGAACGCGCCGGCGCCGTCGACGGTCGCCGCCTCGTAGTAGTCGCGTGGCACGGCCTGCATCGCGGCCAGGAGGATCAGCGCGTTGTAGCCGGTCCAGCGGAAGTTCACCATCGTGGCGATCGCGACGTGGCTCCAGAACGGGTCCTTGTGCCACGGGATCGCGGGCAGGCCGAGGTCGGTGAGGATGTTGTTCACCAGGCCGTGGTTGTCGCCGAACATGTTGCTGAAGATCAGGGCGACGGCGACCGGCGCCATCACGTACGGCAGCAGGACGCTGGTGCGCCAGAACGTCTTGGCGCGGATGTTCTTGTCGAGCATCGCGGCGATGAAGATCGCGAGCGCGATCTGAGGGACGCTGGAGAGCAGGAAGATGCTGAAGGTGTTGCGCAGCGCCGTCCAGAACTGCGGGTTCTGCAGGATCCAGATGTACTGGTCGAATCCGATGAACTCGCCCGAGTTGCGGACGAGGTCCCACTGCATGAACGAGATGACCGCGGTGTACGCGATGGGGAAGAGTCCCACGATCGCGAACATGATGAAGAACGGCGAGATGTAGAGATACGGCGAGACCTTGAGGTCCCAGCGGCTCGCCTGCTGGCTGAAGGACAGCACGCGCACGCGCTTCTGGGTCAGCTTCGGCGGCGCCTCAGGCGCATCAGGGCGCACTTGGGTGGCAGTCACGATGGCTCCGGTGAGGTCGGGGTCGGGCAGACCGAGTGCGCGCGGGCGTCGGGTTCGCCCGCGCGCACTCGATCATGTTTCGGATCTACAGGCTCAGAAAGCCTGCACCTCGGCGACCCAGGTGTTCCACGAGGTCTGCTCGTCTTCGACGCCGTCGAAGACTCGCGTGACCGCGTTCTGGAGCGCGTCGTGGTACTTGAAGTAGCTCGCGTCCTTGTAGGGCGCGACCGTGACCGCCTCGGCGCGGGTCGAGAGGATCTCGCCCACCGGTGCGTCCTGGAAGTACGCGTTGGTCGCCTCGGCGAGCTCCGTGCTCTCGAGGGCCTCGATCTGGCTCGGGAAGGTTCCCGCGGCCGCGAACGCCTTCATCTGCTGCTCGGGAGCGGTGAGCCAGTCGGCCAGCGCGAGCGCCGCCTCGACGTTGTCGCCATCAGCCGGAACGGTCAGGTACGAGCCGCCCCAGTTGCCGCCGCCGTTCGGGAACACGTCGGCGATGTCCCAGTCGGTGGTGTCGGGTGCGTTGCCCTCGATGATGCCGAGCATCCAGCCCGGGCACAGCATGGCGGCGAACTCGCCGTTGGCCATCGACGCGAACCAGTCGTCCGACCACTGACCGGCGTAGGCCGCGTTGGGCACGGCGCGCTCGGTGACGAGCTCGTACGCCGCCTGGATCTCGGGGTTCTCGGTGGCGATGACCGCGCCGTCGGGCTCGGTGTAGGTGTACTCGATCTGGTTCACGATGCCCTGGAGCACCGAGTTGGCCGAGTCGATCATCGGCTTGCCGGTCGCCGCCTTGTACTGGTCGGCGACGTCGAGGAAGTTCTCCCAGTCGCCGTCGAACAGGTCGGCCACGCCGTCGCGGTCGCTGGGCAGGCCCGCTGCGGCGAACAGCTCGCCGCGGTAGCAGATGCCCTGCGGTCCGATGTCGGTGCCGAAGCCCACGAGGCGGCCGTCGCCGTCGGTCGCGGCGGCTTCCTTCCAGTCGAGCCAGCGGCCCTTCACCGAGTCGGGTGCCTCGGCGAGCAGGTCGGAGTACTGCATGGCTTCGGCGAACCAGTCGATCTCGACGGCTTCGATGTCGGCGAGGCCGCCCTTGCCGAGCTTGGCGAAGTAGTTCGAGCGGGCGTCGCCGGACTCGGCGGCACGGGTGTGCTCGATCGTGATGTTCGGGTTCTCGTCCATGTACTCCTGGAGGAGTTCCTCGGTGTATCCGAAGTCGTTGAAGGTGGCGACCGTCAGCGTGATCTCCTCGTCGGCGTTGCCGCCGTCACCGGTGTCGCCGCTGCTGCCGGCGCAGCCGGCGAGGACGATGGCCGAGGCCGAGAAGGCGGCGACGGCCACAGCGCTTCTGCGGAAGGCGCGTGCGTTCACTGTCACTCCTTTGTGTTGTCAGGGTTGGTGTGTGTTGCAGGACCTGGCCTGGATGGGTTCCGGGGCCATGGTGTCGTGGGAGCGTTCCCAACGATTGAGACGCAACGTTATGGGACCGCTCTCACGAATGTCAAGGGAGCGCTCCCACGAGCGGGTCACGATTGCATCACGGAGCGTGATCGCGCGGTCACGACGGCGGAGACGTCACGGGATGCCGAGGCCCGTAGACTGGGACGGACCCCTGCCCGCGACATCCGGCGTTTCGACTCCTCGCTGCGCTCGTCGCTCAACGACCGATAGCTGCGGCCTCCGGCCGCCAGGAGGATCCTGATGCCCACCATCGTCGTCGACGTCATGCCCAAGGCCGAGCTGCTGGATCCGCAGGGGAAGGCCGTCTCGGGCGCGTTCGCTCGGCTGGGCGTGTCGGAGTTCAGCGCTGTCCGGATCGGCAAGCGCTTCGAGCTCACCGTCGAGGGCGAGGTGACCGACGACGTGCTGACCGAGGCGAAGCGGGTCGCCGCCGAGATCCTCTCGAACTCCGTGATCGAGGACGTGGTCGGAGTCGAGGTGGTCGAATGACCGCACGCATCGGGGTCATCACCTTCCCGGGCTCGCTCGACGACCGCGACGCGCAGCGCGCGATCCGCATCGCCGGCGCCGAGCCCGTCGCCTTGTGGCACGGCTCGCACGACCTCGAAGGGGTCGACGCCCTCGTGCTGCCGGGCGGCTTCAGCTACGGCGACTACCTGCGTGCGGGCGCCATCGCTGCACTCGCCCCGATCATGGCGGAGGTGAAGGATGCCGCGGCCAAGGGCATGCCCGTGCTCGGCATCTGCAACGGCTTCCAGATGCTGGTCGAGGCGCACCTGCTTCCCGGCGGACTGATCCGCAACGCGCACCAGCAGTTCATCCGGCGCGACCAGCGGCTGCGCGTCGAGAACGCCGACACCGCCTGGACCGCCGACTTCACGGCCGGCCAGGAGATCGTCATCCCCCTGAAGAACGCCGACGGCGGCTACATCGCGTCGGACTCCGAGCTCGACCGCCTCGAGGGCGAGGGGCTCGTGGCGTTCCGCTACCTCGGGGTGAACCCGAACGGGTCGCTGCGCGACATCGCCGGCATCACGAACGAACGCGGCAATGTGGTGGGTCTCATGCCACACCCCGAGCACGCCGTCGAGCCGGGCTTCGGTCCCGACACGTCCGCCGCGATGCGCTCGGGTGAAGACGGCCTGCCGTTCTTCAGCTCCGCGATCGCCGCCGTGGTGGCCCAGGCCGCCTGACGCGTTACGTCTCGCTTCGCTCGCTCAACGACCGATGTCCGGTCGTTGAGCGAGCGAGGAACGAGCGAGACGAAACGCCTCGAGTCGAGGCATCCGTCTCTCTCAGACCGTGCCGGCGGGCGGCCACACGCCGATGATGAGCGCCATCACGACGAGCGTCACGAGCTCGTGCGCGATGTTGAGCACCGTCAGCGACGTCGGGCGTCCCTCGAAGGCGTCGTGGGTGATGAACCGGGCGGCGGTGAATCCCGCCCACAGGATCACCGCGGTCAGGAGCGCCGCCCACAGGTAGCTGCCGGCGTAGAAGTGCCAGGCGATCGACGAGGCACCGGCGAGGACCCAGGCCGTGATGAAGCTCACGATGAGCGTCACCACGATCGGCACGACCGCGCTGGCGCCGGGCCGGTCCATGTCGACGTTCGCGAGCTTCGCCCACCTCGTGCCGAACACCTTCGGCGTGTACCAGATCGCGCCGACGAGCATGCTCGACGCCGTCGCGAGCAGCACCGCCCAGTAGTTGATCTCGGGAACCATCCTTGCCTCCCCTGTCCGGTTGCTCGAACTCTAGCCGGTGCGGCCGCGGGTAGCGTGGAGTCGTGAGCGACAGCCACCGGAATCTCATCGTCAGCGTCCCCACCGAGCAGCTCGCCGCCGACCTCGGCGCGCTTTCCGAGGGGGTCGAGATCGTCGTGTGGCCGATGGATGCCGCGGCCCCGCGCGAGCGATTCGACATGGTCGTGCCGCCCTACATGTCGATGGCACGCGTGCTGTCGCGCCTCGAGGGCGTCGAGGTCGGGCTGGTGCAGAGCCAGTCGATCGGATACGACGGCGTGGAGGCGATCCTGCCGCCCGGCCTCGTGTTCGCCAATGCCGCATCGGTGCACGAGACGTCGACGGCCGAACTCGCGGTGGCGCTCGCACTCGCGGCGCAGCGCCGCCTCGACGCGTTCGCCGTCGACACTGCCGCAGGGCGCTGGTCGCCCGTGTTCACCGAGAGCCTCGCCGACCGCCGCGTGCTCCTGCTGGGCTACGGCGGCGTCGGCAAGGCCGTGGCCGCGCGCCTCGAGCCGTTCGAGGTGCGGCTGACGGCGGTCGCCTCCCGCGCTCGAGACGAGGACGGCATCTCGGTACACGGCGTCGACGAGCTCGGCGAGCTTCTGCCCGACGCCGAGATCGTGATCGTCACGCTCCCCGGCGGGGCCGCGACGCGTGGCCTCGTCGACGACGCGTTCCTGTCGGCGCTCCCGGACGGCGCGCTGCTGATCAACGTCGGCCGCGGCACCCTCGTCGACACCGACGCACTCGTGGACCACGTGCGCCGCGGTCGCGTGCGCGCTGCGCTGGACGTGACCGACCCCGAGCCGCTCCCCGAGGAGCACCCGCTGTGGGGCCTGCCCGGCGTGCTGATCTCCCCCCACGTCGGCGGGGCATCCAGCGCGATGCGTCCGCGGGTCGCCCGGCTCGTGCGCGCGCAGATCGAGCGGCTCGCCGCGGGCGAGCCGCCGCTGAACGTCGTCCTCGGCGGCTGACGCCCGCCCCGCTCGCTCCTACTCCCCCTTGTTCCCGGTGGGCGCCCGGGCTGTTCGGCGTGCGCCCGCCGTTGAAACGGTCGCGGAACTTTTGTCGACGATTGGTGAAAGTTGCGTGAGAACGACTTTTCTTTTGCTTGACGCCAGTTTGGCAAATGCTCTAGTGTCCGAGAAAAGTCCTCCGAAGATCAGAGAAGTATCGGGGCGCCGCCAACATCGAGTCGGCGCCCGATGGCGGGAGCAGGGACGCCCCGCCGGGCGAAGTCGACCATCAACTCGAACGATCCGTGCAAGGGAGCATCATGGATGATCTGACCTACCAGGCCCAGGAGGACGCCCGCGTCCTCGGGAGCAGGCTCGGTCTCAGCAGGCGGCAGCTTCTGGCGGCCACCACGGGCCTCGCCGCAGCCGCGGTCGTCGGCCTCGGCGGCGGCAGTGCGCACGCCCATTCGGGCGTGGCGACCGGTGCGGCCGCCGCCCAGTCCAACGGCAACGGCGTGCTGGTGCCGCCCGGCAAGCGCGGCATCATCCTCTACACGGTGCGGGACGCCATCGGCCGCGACCCGAACACGACCGACCTGCCGTCGGGGTTCAAGGAGGTCCTCCAGGAGCTCGCGCGGATCGGCTACAAGCAGATCGAGTTCGCCGGATACAACCAGCACGCGAACGCCGAGGGCGGCAACGTCAACTCGATCGCCGGCGCACAGCAGCTGCGCCAGTGGCTCGACGACAACGGGCTCGAAGCCGAGGGCAACCACGGCAGCATTCCGGGTCAGATCACCGACGCCACGCTCGCCCAGTTCGACGCGGCGTGCGAGATCGCCAACATCCTCGGATTCGGCCACATCGGCACGGGCAACGACCCCACCAGCAGCGCGTACCTCGCCGACTGGCAGGCCGCAGCAGACCGCTGGAACATCCTCGGCGAGCGCGCCGCGACCCACGGCCTGAAGCTGTACACGCACAACCACGACGCGGCCTACAGCTTCCTGCTCGACAGCGGACCGCTCGACTCGCAGGGACGGCCCACCCGCTCGAGCGGTGTGCGGCGACTGGAGTGGTTCCTGCAGAACACCGATCCGAACTACGTGTACCTCGAGATGGACGTCTACTGGGCGCACGTCGCGCAGTACCGATTCCAGAGCTTCACGGCTCCCGACGGCACCGTGGTGGCCGACATGTTCGACCCGGCGGGTCTGGTCGCCGAGCAGACGATACGATTCCCGCTGTTCCACGCGAAGGACGGCGCTTCGCGGCCGGACCTCGCCGCGGGGTACAGCATCGTCCCGTTCGGGCAGGGCGACATCGACTACACCGCGTTCTTCCGGCGCATCGGCGCGAAGGGCTACCACAACGCGATGTACGAGCAGGACAACGCCGCGTCGGTCCCCGCCGCGTCGCCGGGCATGTCGCTCCAGAACGCCGCGACGTCGTACCGGAGCCTGGCCGCACTGCGCGGCTGAGTCATCCCGCGAGAGGGCGGACGGCGCACTCCGCCCGCCCTCTCGCCTCCTCCGCTGCCCTTCCCCGCAGCAGCCGCCGGGTCACGCGCGTGACCCGGCGCACCGGTCCCCCGGCTCGCTCGGGACCGGCTCCAGCAACGGATCCCGCCACCCTCCCATCCGACTGGAGCACGACATGCGCAATGCCGCGCCACGACTTGTGGCACTCGCGACGGGCCTTCTCGCCGCAGCATCCGTCCTCGTCGCCACCCCCGCGGCCGCTCACCCCGGCCACGACCACGGCGACGAGATCTCAGCCACCACCTGGGCCAACTACGAACGCGTGACCCTCTCGAAGGACGTCGGCGAGCCCATCGACCTCGCCGTCCTCCCCGACTCGCGCGTGCTGCACACCACCCGCAACGGGCAGGTGCGCCTGACCGACCCCGCGCAGGGCACGACCACGGTCGTCAACACCATCGATGTCTACTCGAACTCCGAGGACGGGCTGCAGACGGTCACCCTCGACCCCGACTTCGCGAACAACAAGTGGGTGTACCTCTACTACGCGCCCCGCGTGATGGCGGCCCCCTACCCGACCACGACGGCTGCAGGATCGGCGCCCAACACGCTTCCGGCCGGTGCCGACACGTCGTACTGGGAGCAGTGGAAGGGCTACAACCAGCTCAGCCGCTTCAAGTGGGACGACGCGACGGACTCGCTGGACCTGTCGACGCAGCAGGACATCATCCGCGTCGAGGTGCAGCGCGGCCAGTGCTGCCACGTGGCCGGCGACGTCGCCTTCGACAAGGACGGCAACCTGCTCCTCGCCACCGGCGACAACACCCCCGCCGGCACACCCGGCGCGAACGGCATGGCGCCGATGAACGACCGGGTCGGGTACAACCCCGGCCTCGACGCACGCCGCGGCGCCGGCAACACCAACGACCTGCGCGGCAAGATCCTGCGGATCGACGTGCAGGAGGACGGCAGCTACACGATCCCCGCCGGCAACCTGTTCGCGCCGGGAACCGCCGGGGCGCGCGCCGAGATCTTCGCGATGGGCCTGCGCAACCCGTTCCGCATCGACGCCGACCCGGTGACGGGCGCGATCACGTGGGGCGACTACGGTCCCGACGCCGGCACCGCCAACCCGCAGCGCGGGCCGATGGGCTACGTCGAGTGGCAGTCCACGACGGTGGCCCTCAACGGCGGCTGGCCGTTCTGCCACGGGCCGAACGCGAACTACAACGACTGGGACTACGAGCTGCTCGTGCCCGGCGACTGGTACGACTGCGACGGCACGCTGGTCAACGACAGCCCGTACAACACCGGCCTGTCGACGCTTCCGAGCGCGACGGCGCCGCAGCTGTACTACGGCGACCAGCCGACGCACCAGCCGTGGCCGGAGTTCGGCTCGGGCGGCCAGGGACCCATGGGCGGCCCGACCTACCGCTACGACGAGGAGAACCCGGCGACCACGAAGTTCCCGCAGTACTGGGACGGCAAGTCGTTCATGGGCGAGTTCTCGCGCGATCGCGTGTTCGTCTACACCCAGGACGACCCCGACGGCGCGGTGACCCGCATCCAGGACTTCCTGCCCAACGCCGCGCTGAACGCATCGGGGATGCCCCCGTGGGACAACCCCATGGACCTGGAGTTCGGCGCCGACGGCTCGCTCTACGTGCTCGACTACGGCGACGGCTTCTTCCGCCCGAACCCCGATGCGGGGCTGTACCGCGTCGACTACGTCGAGGGCACCAAGGGCCCCCGCGTCGATCTGACCGCGTCGGTCACCTCGGGCCAAGGTCCGCTGTCGGTCGAGTTCTCGGCGGCCGGCTCGACGCACCCCGACGGGCTCGCGCTGACCTTCGCGTGGGATGTCGAGGGCGACGGCACCTTCACCCCCGGCACGGCGACCACGTCGCACACCTACACCGGCGACGGCCAGTACGCGGCACGCGTGCAGGTGACCGACTCCGCCGGCCGCGTGAGCCTCGCCTCGGTCACGATCACGGTGGGCAACACCGCACCGGTCGTCGAGATCGTCACTCCCGTCAACGGCTCGTTCACGGACTGGGGCGACATCGTCCAGTTCGAGGTGCGCGTGACCGACCCCGAGGAGACGATCGACTGCAGCCGCGTGCTGTGGAGCTACGGCCTCGGCCACGACAACACCCACACGCACCCCCTGTTCACGGGGTCGGGCTGCACCGCGTCGATCGAGACCGCACTCGAGGCGGGGCACGGCGAGACCGAGAACATCTACGGTCAGATCGGGGCCTCGTACACCGACGCGGGCGGCGCGACCGCACCCGCGCTGACCGGCGATGACGTGACTCTCCTCAACCCGCGCGAGCTGCAGGCCGAGCACGCCGACGCCCGCACCGGCGGGACGACGGTGGTCGACGACGAGAGCGCATCGGGCTTCCGCAAGCTCACCGGCCTCGGGTCGGGCGAGTCCCTCACCTACGACCCGATCGAGTTCGGCGGCATCACCGGCGTCGAGCTGCGCGCGGCCGGCGCCGGCGAGGTGTCGCTGCACTGGGGCGACGCGGGCGCCACCCCGTTCGCGACGTTCGCGGTGGACTCCGCGGGCTGGTCGCTCGTCTCGGTGCCGCTGATCAAGGTGCCCGAGGGCACCGGTCAGGTCGTCGTGACCTCGACGGGAGGGGTCGAGCTCGACCGCTTCCTGTTCACGACCTCGGTACCGGACGTGAAGGCGACGCTGGCGGCGCTGCGGTCACAGGGCACCGTGACCAACGGCGCGATGGTGTCGCTCCGCCTCCGTCTCGATCGCGCCATCGCGGCGCTCGACGCGGGTGACGTGCCGGCCGCGCTCACCGAGCTGCGGTTCGTGCGGACGCAGCTGCCCGAGCGGGTCGAGAACCTCGACGCGCGCGCGGTGCTGCAGCGGGCCGTCGACGCCGTGATCGCCGATCTCGAGCAGCCGAGAGCACAGGAGTAACCCGAAGAGAGACCGGTGCGGCCGGAGCACTCAGACCTTGGCGGGATCCGCCGGCCGCACCCCCGCTCACCGACCGGGCCGTGTCCTTGCGACACGGCCCGGTCCGCGTCGATGGACCGATGCCGCCCCGGCTATGCGGTGAAGACCGTGTGCACGTCGCCGACGACGTCGCGGCCGCCGAGGGCCGTCAGCTCCATGAGCACGGCCGTGCCGACGACGTCGCCGCCCAGGGTCTGGACGAGCTCGCGCGCCGCGACCAGGGTGCCGCCGGTGGCGAGCACGTCGTCGACGAGCAGCACGCGCATGCCGGCCGTGATGTCGTCGTGCGCCTCGATGGCGGCGGTGCCGTACTCGAGGGAATAGGCGACGGATGCCGCGGGCCGCGGCAGCTTGCCCGCCTTGCGGATCGGCACGAGGCCGGCACCGGCCTCCATGGCCGCGGCGCCCGCGAGCAGGAACCCGCGCGCCTCCACCCCGGCGACGACGTCGAACGACCCCTCGAACGGGGCGATCATGGCGTGGATGACCGTGCGGAGGGCACGGGCATCCGCCAGCAAGGGCGTGATGTCGCGGAACAGCACCCCCGGCTCGGGGTAGTCGGGGATCGTCCGGATGAGGGACTCGGCGCGCGTCAGGGCCTCGGAGAGCACCCGCCCACCCTACGCCCGCCCGGAGGAGCGGGCCCGCGAGGAGCGGGATGTGGCGGCGACTGGCGTGTGTAAGCGCTTGCAGTAGACTGGCGCGATGACCTCCGCAGAGACCGCAGAGCGCACGGACGCGTTTCTCACCACCGTCGGTGGCGAGTGGTGGCGCACCGCAGTGATCTATCAGATCTACCCCCGTTCCTTCGCGGACGCCTCCGGCGACGGCATCGGCGACCTCCCGGGCATCACGTCGCACCTCGACGACCTGGCCCGGCTCGGCGTCGACGCGATCTGGCTGAGCCCGTTCCAGCGCTCGCCGCAGAAGGACGCCGGCTACGACGTCAGCGACTACTGCGACGTCGACCCGCTCTTCGGCACCCTCGCCGACTTCGACGCGATGCTCGCCGCAGCGCACGAGCGCGGCATCCGGGTCATCGTCGATCTGGTCCCGAACCACTCGTCCGACCAGCACGAGTGGTTCCAGCAGGCGCTGGCCGCCCGCCCCGGGAGCCCCGAGCGCGCGCGGTACATGTTCCGCGACGGCAAGGGCGAGCACGGCGAACTGCCGCCCAACAACTGGGACTCGGTCTTCGGCGGTCCCGCCTGGACGCGCGTGACCGAAGCCGACGGCACGCCCGGCCAGTGGTACCTGCACCTGTTCGACTCGTCGCAGCCCGACTTCGACTGGTCCAACGAAGAGGTCCGCGAGGAGTTCCGCCGCATCCTGCGCTTCTGGCTCGACCGTCACGTCGACGGATTCCGCGTCGACGTCGCCCACGGCCTGGTGAAGGCCGAGGGCCTGCCCGACTACATCCCGACGCCCGAGGCCGGCTCGATGGGCGGCGAAGAGGAGAACGTCCCGTACTGGGGTCAGGAGGGCGTGCACGAGGTCTATCGGGACTGGCGCCGGATCCTGGCCGAGTACGAGGGCGACCGTGCTCTCGCCGCCGAGGCGTGGCTGCCCACGGCCGACCGGACGGCGCTGTGGGTGCGCTCCGACGAGATGCACCAGGCGTTCAACTTCCCCTACCTGCAGACCGAATGGGACGCGGCCGAGCTGCGCGAGGTGATCTCCGAGTCGCTGCGGGCGTTCCCGGGCGTCGGCGCCCCCAGCACGTGGGTGCTGTCGAACCACGACGTGGTGCGCCACGCGTCGCGCCTCGCGCTCACGGCCGAGAACCCGCAGGGTCACGGCATCGGTCCCGACTCGCCCGGCAAGCCGATGCCCGAGGTCGGCCTGCGGCGCGCCCGCGCCGCCACGGCGCTCATGCTCGCCCTCCCCGGGTCGGCCTACCTCTACCAGGGCGAGGAGCTCGGGCTTCCCGAGGTCATCGACATCCCCGGCGAGGCTCGCCAGGACCCGACGTGGTTCCGCACGAACGGCGAACGCTACGGCCGCGACGGCTGCCGCGTGCCGATCCCGTGGCACGCGGATGCGCCGGCGTACGGCTTCAGCCCGACGGGTGCGTCGTGGCTGCCCCAGCCGGCCGAGTGGGCCGAGCTCGCGCGCGACCGTCAGGCCGGTGTCGAGGGCTCGACGCTCGAGCTGTACCGCCTGCTTCTCGCCGAGCGCCGCGCTCGCGACCTCGGGGCGGGCACGCTCGAATGGGTCGACGGATTCGGAACGGATGCCGTGGCATTCCGCAACGGGAATGTGACCGTGGTGGCGAACACCGGCTCGGCGCCGATCCCGGTGCCGGACGGTATCGTGATCGCAGCGAGCGGACCGCTCACCGACGGCGAGGTGCCGGCCGACACGACGGTCTGGGTGGCGATCGGCTGAGCCCACGACGGGATGCCGGGCTCGGCATCCCGTCAGTCGACCGGGTGGCGGTCGCGCTAAGGAGAGGTGACGACGTGGTCAGCATCGACGAGGTCGCTCGCGCGGCGGGCGTCTCGACCGCGACCGTGTCGCGCGCCCTCAGCGGACGCGGTCACGTCTCGGCCGGCGCCAAGGCCAAGGTCGAGGCCGCGGCGAAGAGCCTCGGGTACGTCGTCTCGGCGTCGGCGTCGAGCCTCGCCTCGGGCCGCACGCGCAACATCGGGGTGCTCGTGCCGTTCCTCGACCGCTGGTTCTTCTCGACGGTGCTGAGCGGCATCGCGTCGGCGCTCATGCGCCGCGGGTACGACATCACCCTCTACAGCCTCACCGCCGACCGGGCCGAGCGCCGCGACATCTTCGACACGTTCCTGCGGCGCCAGCGCGTGGACGGCGTGATCGCGATCGCGATCGAGCTCGGCCAGGAAGAGACCGAGCACCTGCTGGAGCTCGACCTGCCGGTGATCGCGATCGGCGGTCCGAACCCGAGGCTAACCACCCTGACCGTCGACGACGTCGCGGTGGCGCGCCTGGCGACCGAGCACCTGCTCGCCCTCGGCCATCGCGAGATCGCCCACATCGGCGCGAGCCCCGAGTTCGACATCGACTTCCACATCCCGACGCATCGCCGGCAGGGATTCGAGCAGGCGTTGGCGGATGCCGGGATCCCGGTGAAGCCGTCGCTGTACGAGCCCGCCGACTTTACGATCGAAGGCGGGTTCCGGGCGGCCAAGCAGCTGCTCGGCCAGCCCGGGGGCCGTCCGACCGCGATCTTCGCGGCATCCGACGAGATGGCCATCGGTGCCCTCCTCGCCGCCCGCGAGCTCGGCTACCGCGTGCCCGAGGACCTCTCGGTCATCGGCATCGACGGCCACGAGCTGGGCGAGTTCTTCCGCCTGACCACCGTCGACCAGTTCCCGCTCGGCCAGGGTGAGCGCGCCGCCGACGCGATCCTCGCCGCGCTCGAGCCCACGCCCGGCGAGACCCCCGCGCACCGGCCCGGCGACCTGCCGTTCGAGCTCATCGTGCGCGGCTCCACTGCCCGCCTGGTCTCGTGACCGGTCGTTGAGCGAGGGAGCGCCAGCGACCGAGACGAAACGCCCCGGACCGCCCGACGACGGAGAGCCGATGCGTTTCGTCTCGCTCGTTCCTCGCTCGCTCAACGACCGGCTCGGGCCGCGGATAGGCTCGACCGCATGACGATCGACCTCGAGGCCCTCTACATCGACCTGCACCGGCATCCGGAGCTGTCCTTCCAGGAGACGCGGACGGCCGGAGTCGTCACGAAGCATCTGACGGACCTCGGCATCGAGTTCGAAGAGGGCATCGGCAAGACCGGGGTCGCGGCCGTCGTGCGCAACGGCGAGGGGCCCGTGGTGTGGCTGCGCGCCGACATGGACGCGCTGCCGGTTCCCGAGCAGACCGGACTCGAGTACGCGAGCACGGCCCGCGGCACCGATCCGGCGGGAACGGATGTTCCGGTGATGCACGCGTGCGGCCACGACATGCACGTCACGGCGCTGATCGGCGCTCTCGAGCGCCTGGTCGCCACGAAGGAGGAGTGGTCGGGCACGATCGTCGCCGTCTTCCAGCCCGCCGAGGAGTACGGGGCCGGCTCGCAGGCGATGATCGCCGACGGCGTGCTCGAGCGCTTCCCCCGGCCCGACATCGTGCTCGGCCAGCACGTCACACCGCTGCCCGCGGGCACCATCGGCGTGCGCAGCGGCACCCAGATGGCGGCATCCGACGGCCTCAGCATCACGCTGCTGGGTCGCGGCGGCCACGGCTCGCGCCCCCAGGCGACGATCGACCCGGTGGTCATGGCGGCGGCCACCGTGATGCGGCTGCAGACGATCGTGTCGCGCGAGGTCGACCCGCGCGATGTGGCGGTCGTCACGGTCGGATCGATCCACGCCGGGCTGAAGAACAACATCATCCCCGCCGAGGCACGGCTCGAGCTCAGCCTGCGATATCCCGACGACGAGGCGCGCACCGCCGTGCTCGAGAAGGTGGAGCGGATCGTCCGCGCCGAGGCGCAGGCGTCCGGCGCCGAAGAGCCGCCGGTGATCGTCACCGACCACACCCTGCCGCCGACGATCAACGACGTCCACGCCACCGCCCGGCTCGTGCTGGCCTTCGACGCGGCGTTCGGCGAGGGCACCGTCATCGACCCCGGCATGTTCACCGGCAGCGAGGACGTCTCGTGGTTCGCGCGCGAAGCCGACGTGCCGCTGGTGTTCTGGTTCTGGGGCGGTGTCGACCCGGAGGCGTTCGCGGCGGCACAGGCGGCCGGGACGATCGAGCGCGACATCCCGACCAACCACTCGCCGTTCTTCGCGCCCGTGCTGCAGCCGACGCTCTCGCGCGGCGTCGACGCGCTCGTGGTCGCTGCGCGCGAGTTCCTCGCCCAGCCCGCCGAGGCCTGAGCACGACCGCGGGCCCACGCGTCCCGGAGCCCCGCGCTCAGGGCGAGTCGGCAGCGGCGCGCGCGTCGACCAGCCGCTGACCCGACACGATGCCGGGAAGACCGCGACGGTCGGGAGTGGTCAGCACGAGCGTGACCGACGCGACGGCGAACACTCCGGCGACGAGCCCCCAGGCACCGGGCAGCGCGAGCAGCACGAGATACCCGCCGATGCCGCCGGCGAACCGCAGGAACCGCGCGAGCCCGACAGGCAGCGGCCCGCCGGCGTAGCGCAGCTGCACCGCGAGATCGCCGACGGTGCGGCCGGTCGCCATCACGACGACGAGCCACACGAGCACCGGCGCGGCCCGGCCCACGAGGCCCGCGGCGGATCCGTCCTGCAGCGCGGCGTGGGCGCCGAGCGCCCACAGCGCCAGCTGGAAGACGACCGACACCGCGAGCGCGGTCAGCCACGCCCCGAGCACGTCGCACAGCATCGCCAGGAACCGCCGCGCGCGCGTCACCGGCCGCGGCGCCTCCGCATCGGGGAAGCGCGGCGTCCCCCAGAGCCGTCGCGGCACCAGCAGCGCCAGCAGCGACCCGGCCAGGGCCCCGCACGTGTTGGCGAGCAGGTCGTCGACGTCGAACACGCGGTACGCGCACGGGTATAGACCCCAGACCGCGGTGAGCTGGGTGGTCTCGACGAGCGCCGAGACCGCGAGCCCGGCGACGAGGGCGGTGGGGATGCCGCGGCCGGCGAGGACCCGCACGAAGAAGCCGAGCGGCACGAACAGCAGCACGTTCAGCAGCACCTGCAGGACGGCGGGATCGGTGAGCGCGTCGCCGCCGCGGCGCGAGAGCGCGTCCCGGATCCCGCCGGCGAACGCCCCGAGGTCGAGGTTGACCCCGGCGCAGCGGAGGACATCCGGGTCGGGGAGCGGCAGGAGCGTGTAGATCCAGACCGCCATGAGGTACACCAGCGCCGCGCCCCACACCACGAAGCGACCGACGCCGAACCCGCCGCGGCGGCGATAGCTCAGCGCCACGAACGGCACGAACAGCAGCACGGCCAGCGCCACCCCTGCGGTGACGGCGAGCCCGCCCAGAAGGACCTGTTCGTGCACGTCGGTAGTCTCCCAGAGCGCCCGCCCGGCACCCAGGCATCCCGCGTAGCCTTGAGGTGTGAGCCTGACCACCCCCGCATCGTCTCTCCACGCGCCGCTGGATGCCGCCGCGCTGCGCGCGGACTTCCCGCTGCTCGCCGAGCGCGTCAACGGGCAGCCGCTCGTCTACCTCGACTCGGGAGCGACGAGCCAGAAGCCGCAGGCGGTCATCGACGCCGAGGTCGCGTTCCTCACGCGCGCGAACTCCGCCGTGCACCGGGGCGCGCACACGCTCGCCGCCGAGGCGACGGAGCTGTTCGAAGACGCCCGGGCAGCCGTGGCCGGCTTCGTCGGCGCCCAGCCCGAGCAGCTCGTCTGGACGAGCGGCGCGACAGCGGGCCTGAACCTCGTCGCATACTCGATCGGCAACGCGTCCGTCGGGCGCGGAGCCCCGGCATCCGCCCGCTTCGCACTGAAGCCGGGCGACGAGATCGTCGTCACCGAGGCCGAGCACCACGCGAACCTCGTCCCGTGGCAGGAGCTCGCCGCGCGCACCGGCGCCGTGCTGCGCCACGTCCCGGTCCGCGACGACGGGACCCTCGACACGGATGCCGCGGCCGAGCTCATCGGCGAGCGCACCAGGATCGTCGCGTTCACGCACGTCTCGAACGTCCTCGGCATCGTGAACCCGGTCGCGGACGTCGTCGCCCTGGCCCGTGCCGTCGGCGCCCTCACGGTGCTCGACGCGTGCCAGTCCGCACCGCACATGCCGCTCGACCTCCCCGCGCTCGATGTCGACCTCGCGGTGTTCTCGGGCCACAAGATGCTCGGGCCGTACGGCATCGGAGGTCTCTACGGTCGCGCCGACGTGCTCGAGGCGCTGCCCCCGTTCCTCACCGGCGGGTCGATGATCACCACCGTGACCCTCGACGAGGCGGCGTACCTCCCGCCGCCGCAGCGGTTCGAGGCCGGCACGCAGCCGGTCTCGCAGGCTATCGGCCTCGCGGCCGCCGTCCGCTACCTCGACGGCGTCGGGATGGATGCCGTGCACGCGCACGAGAAGACGCTCGAGGCACGCATGGCCGCGGGACTGCGTGAGATCCCGGGCGTGCGGATGCTCGGCGATGCCTCGACGGGCTCGGCAACCGGGGGGCGCTCGGCAACCGGGGGCGGCTCGGCAACCGGCGGGCCTGCGGAGCGCGTCGGCCTGTGGTCGTTCGAGGTCGAGGGCGTGCACGCACACGACGTGGGGCAGTTCCTCGATGCGCGCGGAGTCGCCGTGCGCGTCGGCCACCATTGCGCGCAGCCGCTGCATCGGCGCTTCGGCCTGACCGCGTCGGTGCGGGCGTCGACCGCGCTGTACAACACCCCCGACGACGTCGACATCTTCCTCGACGCCCTTTCCGGCGTGCGCTCGTTCTTCGGAGCGACGTCATGACCGGGCTCGACGCGCTCTACCAGGAGCTGATCCTCGACCACTCCAAGCGTCCGCACGGCAAGGGCCTCGGCGACGATGCCGGCCGCGCCGCTACCTCTCATCAGCGCAACCCGATCTGCGGCGACGAGATCACCCTCCGCGTCCGCCTGACCGATGACGGAGCCCGCGTGAGCGAGGTCACGTGGGAGGGCGCCGGCTGCTCCATCTCGCAGGCGTCGGCATCGATGCTCGCCTCGCTCGTCGCCGAGGAGGGCGGGATGACCCGGGCCGAGGCATCCGTCCTCATCGACGGGTTCCGCGAGGCGCTGCGCTCGCGCGGCGGCATCGCCCTCGACGAGGAGACCTTCGGCGACGCCGCCGCCCTGTCGGGCGTCTCGAAGTTCACCGCGCGCGTGAAGTGCGCGATGCTCGCGTGGGTCGCGCTCGAAGACGCCCTGGCCCGCGCCTGACACGCGGGTGCCGGCGCGCCGCATGGATTCCGTGAGGGCACGGCGAGAAGCGGCCGGGGGCGGCATCCGTCGATCTAGGCTTCTCAGCGTGCAGGCCACAGACCGGCCGTCGACCGGCGCCCTCCGCGCCCTTCCCCGCATGACGGGCGGGGCCCTGACCCGACGGCGCATCATCGCCGGGTTCGTGATCGCCCTCGTCGGCGGTCCGCTGCTCACGTGGCTGCTGTACTCGGTGCGCACCCCCGAGTCGATCACGTCGGACGTGCTGTCGTACCAGCTGCTGGTGGTGGTCGTCGCCCTGGTGGGCGGAATCTGGCCGGCCGTGTTCGCCGCGGTGCTGTCTGGGTTGACGCTCGACTTCCTCTTCGTGGCGCCGCAGTTCCAGATCGCGATCGCCGACCCCCTGCACCTGTGGGCCCTGTGTCTCTACGTCGTGATCGCGGTGCTCGTCAGCTACATCGTCGATCAGGCCGCGCGGCGAGAGCGTGCCGCCGTCCGGGCGACGGCCGAGGCCGAGCTGCTCACGGCGGTCGCAGGGAGCGTGCTGCGCGGCGAGAGCGCCGCGCCGACGCTCGTGTCGAAGGCGCGCGAGGCCTTCGGAATGACGGGCGTGCGGCTCGTGTCCGCCGACGGCGGCGTCCTCGCGACCGACGGTGAGCCGGTGCCCGACGGCCGCGTGATCGCGGTGTCGGTCGGGCACGGCACCGGGGCGACCCTCGAGCTTCACGGCGGGACGCTGGATGCCTCGGAGCGCCGCATGCTCGACGTCGTGGTCGCCCAGCTCGGCGCCGCCCTCGAGCGTGCCGAGCTCACCGAGACCGCACGAGCCGCCGAGGTGCTCGCCGAGACCGACCGGGTGCGCGCGGCCCTGCTGTCGGCGGTGAGCCACGACCTGCGCCGGCCCCTCGCGGCCGCCGTCGCCGCGGTGGGCGGACTGCGCTCCGCGGGCGGCGAGCTGTCGGACGACGACCGCGCCGAGCTGCTTGCCACGGCGGGCGAGTCGCTCACCACGCTCTCGCGTCTGGTGACCGACCTCCTCGATGTGAGCCGCGTGCAGGCGGGGGTGCTCGCGGTGTCGCTGCGGCCGGTCGACGTCGCGGAGGTCGTGGCGGCGGCGGTCGACGAGCTCGGCCTCGGGCCCGACGAGATCGAGCTCGATCTCGACCCCGCGCCGCCCGCAGCGAACGCGGACCCGGTGCTGCTGCAGCGCGTGATCGTCAACGTGCTCACCAACGCGGTGCGGCACAGCCCCACCGGAGCGCGCGTGCGCATCGTCACGGCTGCCCGACGCGGGGCGGTCGAGATCGCGGTCGTCGACCGGGGGCCGGGCATCGAGCCCGAGCGTCGCGACGACGTGTTCGCGCCGTTCCAGCGCCTCGGCGACACCGACAACGACACCGGCCTCGGCCTGGGCCTCGCGCTCTCGAAGGGCTTCACCGAGGGGATGGGCGGCACGATCGCCGCCACCGGCACGCCGGGCGGCGGGCTCACGATGCTCATCGCGCTGACCCCCGTGGCAGACCCCCGCGCCGAGCGCTCCGCACCGCGTGGAGCGACGCGGGGCGCCACGCGGTATGGCGCGCCGGGAGCATCCGACGGGGACGCCCGATCGTGAAGGTGCTGATCGCCGACGACGACCCTCAGCTCGTGCGCGCGCTGCGCATCACCCTCGGCGCACACGGCTACGAGGTCGTCGCCGCCCCCGACGGCGCGTCGGCCATCACCCTGGCCGTGAAGGAACGGCCCGACATCTACATCGTCGACCTCGGGATGCCCCGCCTCGACGGCATCGGCCTCATCGAGGCGGTGCGGGGCTGGTCCACGGCGCCGATCATCGTGGTGTCGGGCCGCACGGGTTCGGCCGACAAGGTGGAGGCCCTCGATGCCGGCGCCGATGACTATGTCACCAAGCCGTTCCAGGTCGACGAGCTGCTCGCTCGACTGCGGGCGCTCGCGCGGCGCGCGGTCGCGGCATCCGATGAACCGGTCGTGACGTTCGGCGACGTCATCGTCGACCTCTCGACGACCTCGGTGACGCGGGGCGGCGAGCGCGTGCACCTGACGCCGACCGAGTGGCGGATCCTGGAATTCCTGGTGCGCAACCCGGGTTCGCTCGTGACGCGGCAGACGCTGCTGAAGCGCATCTGGGGCTCGGACCAGGTCACCGACACCGGGTACCTGCGGCTGTACATGTCGCAGCTGCGGAAGAAGCTCGAGGCCGATCCCGCGCACCCGCGTCACCTGCTGACCGAGTCCGGCATGGGCTACCGCCTGCTCACCGACTGACCCTCCGGGCGCGACCCGCCGTTCGCCCGGAGGCTTGGGTCTCCGGGCCGCCCCGCCGAGCCTCGTTCGCTGCAGCGCGCGGAGCGCGCGCCACGCTCTCGCGTCCGCTGCACTTTGCGACGGTGCCAGCTGCACTTTGCGACGAACGTGACGTTTCGCGACGCCGCGGGCGTCGTGAAGTGCAGCGCGGGGTTCCTCCCCAGCCGGGTCCTCCCCAGCCGGGTCGCGCGGGGAAGAGTCCACAGATCCTGGACGGTCGCGCAGCGGCGCGTCTCCCGCACGCGAAGGTCAAACCATGTGGCTTGAACAACCTCCACTTCGCACCGTGTTCCGCCGGAACGAGAACGAGGGTGAGCCGGTCAACGATCGCCGCCTGCGCAGCCGCATCGCAACCGGTGAAATCGAACGGATCGCCCGCGGCGTGTACGCGGACCGCACGGCCTGGCGCTCCCTCACCCCGATCGCGCGCCACGCCCAGCTCGTGTGGGAGTGCGCCGCTCGCATGTCGCCGGGGCAGACGGTGTCGCATTTCGCGGCAGCTGCCCTCCACGGCATCGACATCCTCGGCAACTGGCCCCCCACCTTCGATGTGTCCATCGCGGACGCGTCGGGAGGACGCTCGAGCGGGACCATCCGTCGACATCCGCGCGACATCGAGGTCCTCGCGACCGCGACCTGGGGTCGGCACAGGGTGACCACGCCGCTCCAGACGACGATCGACCTGATCGGATCGGTGCGCTACGTCACCGGTGTCGCCATCGCAGACCAAGCGTTATGGGCACGTCGATCCGCGGGCGCCTTGGTGGAGGGTGCCGAACTCCTCGAGGCCGCGCACAGTGTGGGGGGGCGTGCAGCTGCGCGCACCGTGCGAGCCGCCGAGTTCGCCACCCACCTCTCCGACAGCGTGCGCGAATCGCAGAGCCGCGTGCTCATCTCGGTGATGGGGTTTCCGCCGCCCGAACTCCAGGCGCGATTCGTTCTCGCTCACGGCCGCGAGGCTTTCACCGACTTCTTCTGGCGCGAACACCGGCACATCGGGGAGTTCGACGGCGCGGGCAAGTATCGGGATCCCGCCCTCCTCAGGGGCCGGACGCCCGAAGAGGTGCTCCTGGCTGAAAAGGACCGCGAGGACGCGCTCCGCCGACAGTCGGACGCATTCTCCCGCTGGCGCGTGCCGGCGCTGAATTCGCCCCGCCTCCTCTACGACATCCTCCACGGGGCCGGACTCCCCACCTCGAAGCCGCGCCCGGGTCGGTGAGCGCCGCAACCTCCGGCGTCCGCGCCACTTCGCGACGGCGACCGCTACAGTTCCCGGCACCCGCTACGGCGCAAACTGCAGCGCCCGCCAGAAAGCGCCGCGAGCACCCGGGGCTCCACCGCGACCGCTCCACCCGGGGCTCCGCCCGAGCACCCGGGGCTCAGCCGCGACCACCCCGCGCGCCGGGCTCAGCCGAGGCCCTGACGCTCCTCGCCCGGCGCGGGCGGCACGTCACCGGCCACCGGCTTGCCTGACAGGCCCACCGACCCGGCGTGCGGGTCCTTCGACAGGGCGGCCGCGACGGCGACGGACTCGTCGACGTCGGGGTACTGCGGCCGCAGCTGCACGGCCGTGCTGCGGCGACGCTCGCGCTTGGCCCGCGAGGCCGCGGCCCACAGGTTGAGCGCCTCGACGAAGATCGCGAACGCCATTGGGCCGTAGATGAACGCCTTGTCGATGTGGAACCCGAAACCCTCGGCGACGAGGAAGACGCCGATCAGCAGGAGGAACGACAGCGCCAGCATCTTCACCGTGGGGTGCTTGTTGACGAACGCGAAGATGAAGCGCGCGGCGAACAGCATGATGCCGAACGACAGCACCACGACGGTGATGATGACGACGAGGTTCTCGGTCATGCCGACCGCGGTGATGACGGAGTCCAGCGAGAAGACGATGTCGAGGGCGAGGATCTGCGCGAGCACCGATCCGAACGTCACACCCTTGCGAGCCCCGCCGTCGTGCCCCTCCTCGGCGCCCTCGAGCTTGTGGTGGATCTCGGTGACGGCCTTGTACACGAGGAAGAGGCCACCCGCGATGAGGATGAGGTCCTTCCACGAGAAGCCCATCGCCCCGAGGAAGAAGACGTCCTCCTTGAGCGTGATGATCCACCCCGCGAAGAGCACCAGGACCACCCGCATCACCATCGCGAGCGTCAGACCCAGGTTGCGCGCCTTCGCCTGCTGCTCCTTGGGGAGCTTGGAGGCGAGGATCGAGATGAAGATGACGTTGTCGACGCCCAGCACCACTTCCAGAACGAACAGCGTCAGGAAGACGGCGATCAGGTCGGGCGTGAAGGCGAAGGAGAAGTCCACGGGGACCACAATACGGACGAAGATCCGGATGCCTCGGCACAAGGCATCCGGATCTTCCAGTCCGTGTGGTCAGACGGCCGCCAGCACGCCCTCGAGGCGTGCGTAGCTGGCCTCCATGCCCTCGGTCATGCCGGTGGCGAGCACCATGTCGCGGGTCTGCGCGTCGGGGTACTCGATGAGGATCGTGATGAGCGTCGCGCCGTCCTCCTCGTAGAGGTTGAGGTCGTTGAGCGTGGACGGGAAGTCGGTGCCCGTCATGTGCTCCGTCGTCACGGCGCGGCGCGGGGCGTCGACGAGTAGCGTCTCGCCGTCGAAGCCGAAGCGCTCGCCTTCGACGCCCTCGCCGGGCTCCCACACGTAGCGGTACTTGTCGCCGACGGCCGGCGCGACCTCGCACTCGACGAGGCTCCAGCCGTCGGGCCCGAGCATCCACTCCTTCAGCAGCTCGGGCTCGTGGTGGGCGCGCCACACGAGGTCGATCGGGCCCTCGATGAGCCGCGTGATGCGCACGTGCGTGTCGTCGAGGATCTCGGTCTGCGTACCCTTGCCGGCGGCGTACGCGCGCAGGCCCTCGAGCACGCGGTCGAGCTGGCTCATGGCCATCGTGGCGCCCTCGACCATGCCCATCGCGAGGACCTGCTCGAGGGCATCGGCGGTCGTGAAGTGCGTGACGTTGCGCAGCCGCGAGCCCTCGTCGGTGCTCTCGAAGCTGAAGACCATCCGCGAAGCGGGCATGTCGGGAATCGGCGTGCCGCTCTCATCGGCGAACGCGTCGAGCACCTCGAAGCCGCGCGGCTCGTCGATCGAGAGGAACTCCCACGACCCGCCCGACTTCTCGCCGCGCGGGCTGGTCATGTAGTAGGTCGCGCGGCCGCCGGGCTCGAAGTCGAACGACGTGAAGGTCGCCGGCCAGCCGGGAGGGCCCCAGAACCGCTCGAGCTGCTGGGGGTCGGTGAAGGCCTCCCACAGCCGCTCGACGGGGGCCGCGAACTCGGCCGTGAGCGACATGGTGAGCGCTTCGGGGTCGGTGGTGACATCGGTGACGGGCATCGTCATTCTCCTTGCTCGGGGTTCGTGCGTGTCTGGCTCTTGCGTGAGGGTCGGTCGGTCGAGTCGACGGCGTCGGCGGATGCCGCATCCGCCGTCCGCGGCTCGGCCAGGAGCGCGTCGAGACGGTCGATGCGGGACCGCCACAGCTCCTCGTACCGCGCGAGCAGCGCGCGGGCCCGGGCGATCATCGCGGGATCCGCCCGGACGAGACGTTCGCGCCCTTCGGCGCGCTTGATGATGAGACCGGCCTCTTCGAGCACCGCGACATGCTTCTGCACCGCGGCGAACGACATGTCGTAGTCGCGTGCGAGCGCTGACACCGAGTGCTCGCCCTCGATGGTGCGACGGAGGATGTCGCGCCGCGTCGCCGCCGCGAGCGCGTGGAACACGCGGTCGATCTGTTCATCACTGAGTTCCGTTCGTACAACCATTTGGTTGTAGATTACGGATGCCGCGGACTGATGTCAACCGTTGACTCGTTGTCGTGGAGCTACTCGACGGCGGCGTCCAGCTGAATGTAGTCGAGAGGAAGCTTGTAGCCGTGTGAGCTCGCGTTCTTCCCTATGGCTGTGAACGTGAACTGATGGACTCCCGCGCTCATGGTCACGTTCCCCAGATCGACCTCGACCACCTTCCCCGACGGTCGATACAGATCTATGGGATCGCCGAAGTCGTTCCCGTCGATCTGCAGCTGGTACGTGCCGCTGTCGCTGAATCTCATGACTCCGACGGCGAGATGGTAGGTCCCGGCTTGACTTACAGGCACCGCATAATCGATGTGCTCCGCGACGCCGTACGCATTGAAGATGCGGTACTGACCTCCGCTGGCGTCCGCATTGCTCTTGATGACCCCCGTGCTGGCGGTCAGCACCTCGGCCTCCAGCCTTTCGCTGACGCCGGCGGCAGCCGGAATCAGGCTGAGGTAGTCCAGCATCAGCTTGTAGCCCGAGGCGTTCGCGTTCTTGCCTGTCGTCGTCAGCCGGAACAGGTGGCTGCCAGGCGTCGCGAAGGTGTGCGAGCCGAGATCGAAGTCCTTCCGGGTCTCGGAGGTGTTCCAGAACAGGTCCTGGGGCGCTCCTGCATCCACCCCATCGACCGAGAGCTGGTAAGTGCCGTTGTTACTCGCCTTCAGCACCCTGGCGATGACATCGTAGGTCCCCGGTTGCGTCACATCGACGCTGAACTCGACATAGTCGCCGACCGCGTTGTTGTTGATGCCCAGCTTTCCTCCCCCGCTGGCGTTCGCGTCGGTGTAGATCGAGACGGAGTCCGTGCGGAAGTGCACGGGCAGCGCTTCGGCCTCGTACACGTCCGGGATCGCGATAGGCGCGGGGTTCGGCGCCTGCGCGCCGCTCAGCGAGAACTTCACCGTGAGAGCCTTGCCTCGCGTGCTGTTCACATCCACCTTGAGCATGACCGTGGGGTGGTATTGGATGACGGTGACTTCGGGGTCCTTGGAGATCAGCCCCGTCGCGCTCGTGTCTACTGTCAGGTAGATCGTGCCGACGTTCTTCTGTGTCGGGTCGGAGACCGAGAGCTCGAGTTCGTCGGCCGTCTTGCTCATCATGACCGATGCTTTGCTGTCGGAGGTGACCAGGCCCGCGGTGGTCGGTTCGTCCTTCCAGAAGTTGATCCCTGTGACATCCAGGCTGTTCTCCCGCACCGCCTGCACGGAATCGGAGTTCTCCAAGATGCTGATGTCGGGCGCCGCCGCGTAGTCGCCCACCTGCGAGCTCGTCTTGTCCGGAAGCAGGACGTAGGAGTAGGACTGGTCCGTCGGGTTCGTTCCGTGGCCGACCGCCAGGGCCATGTAGTTCCGGGTGTGGGGAGTCGAATCGCCCCAGGCGGAGGACGAGTTGAGCTGCTTCCAGTTCCCCGTCCGTGCCTCCCGCAACCCGTTGACCGTTGCACCTCCCGGGAAGTAGTAGCCGATGTCCGAACCGGGCACGGTGCCCGCGAGGTGCGCGTAGTCGACACCGGTCAGCGTCTCCGACCATCCGAGTGCGGTCGGCTCTGCCGCGCCGTTCACGGTGAGCGCGTTATCGCCCGCGCCGTTGAGCTTCCGGTTCTCCACGATCGTCTCGGTGGCGATCCCGTCGGTGCTGCTGATCCCCGCTCCGAGCGCGACGATCTCGTCATCGAACATGAACCAGGACTTCTTGGCTTCCAGACTCCGTCCCATCGGGTGCAGTTCCATGCCTGTGACGCCGTACTGTCCGCGCAGGCCGGCGCCGCCGACCCAGTCCTTGTCGTTCCGGGTGTTGGCGGCCTGGGTGGTGTTCTGCAGCACGGTGGTGCCCGGCAGCCGATAGCTGTCGACCGTCGGCCAGAAGTTGTCGTTGAACTGGCTCAGATCGTCGTTGTACAGGTAGGTCATGCCGTCGCCGGTGTGCCAGCCCTTGTTGTTCTCCGAGTTGATCGCCTCGTAGTTGCCGATGCGGCTGGAGGACATGCTGATGCCGAACCCGAAGTCGGGTCGGAGATGGACGGCGCGATCCATGGCGGAGAACTGGCGGTGCGTCGTGAGCTCGCCACGAGCCGTGATGGAGGGATCGCTCAGAATCTCTTTCGCAGCGACGATCAGATCGACCGGGACAAGCTCGAGGAAGGTCTTGTCCGTATCGAGCTGCAGCCAGTACTTGGTCATGCTCCCGAATGCGCCGGCATCCGCGGCCGGAGCGACCTCGGACAGCCGGATGATGGCTGCCACGACGTCGACGGCCTCGTAGAGGTCCTGGGCCCCATGGCGAGATATCTCCCTGCCCCGCACCATGTCCATCAGATTTCCCTTGTAGACGAAAGGCTCGTACGAGTCGTAGATCCACTGGAACACGTTGGCCTTGTTCGGGTCGACGACCTCCCAGGTGGAACCGTCCAGCAGATACAGGAGGTCGGAGATCCCCGCGAGCAGGGATACGCCGTAGCCGCCGTTGTACGCGTAGAAGTTGTGCTGGACGAAGGATCCGTCGGTCGAGAAGCCGTCCCCTGCCGTGACATAGGGGAACAAGGCGCTCAATCCGTCCCGCCCCGCGGCGACCCGGGCTGAGTCCTTGTCGTTGATACCCGAGAGTGCGATGACCTGGCTCTCCCACAGTCGGTTGGCTCCGCTCATCGTCACGCTCGGCTGGGCGTAGGAGACAGCCGCCATGTAGTCGGAGACCTGAGTCGGGGTCAACTCGTCGTAGATCAGCGCGACGATGTCGTTCAGGGCGAGCGGGGCGCCGATCTGCCAGTGCCACCAGTTCTGATACATGGTGACGCCATCGAAGAACTTGTTGGCGTTCATCCAGTCCAGCGCGCTGATCAGGTCGGTCTTGAGCGCGAGGTCCCCCTCCAGCTCGGAGCCATGAGTCTCGTAGGCGAGCGCCATGTCCTTGAGACGGCTGTACGTCGCCGTCATGCTCGCCGAGTCGTTGCCGAACGGGGCATCGTTCCACAGACGCAAGCGGTCGGGCGCCTTCTGCATGGTGTCCCAGTGGCCCTGCGCCGTGTCTGTGATGTGAGCGATTCTTGCGGCGATGTCGGGATCGGAGAGGCTGTAGCCCGTCCCCCCGGTCAGCATGGTCCTGTACTTCTGCCTGAGCCCGTCGAACTCATCCGCGACGGTCGCGTCCGCCGAGAACCCGCTGACGTTCGTCTCGGGAGCCACGTCAGCTCGTGCGTCGACCGGAGTGAACAGCAGGGCGGTCGTGACCATGAGCGCGACCGTCGGTTTCGTCGCGCTCTTCATCCAGATCTTGAACATCATCGTCCTCGTCTTCTCGGTGGCGGTTGTGTGGGGTGGTCATGCGGCAGGGGCTGATGCGGTCGGTCTCATCCGGTACCGCAGGGTGACGATCTGGAATGGACGAGTCTCGAGGGTCACGCGACACGGATCCCCGACGAACGGCACAGCGTCGGAGAGGGGACGCTCGAGCAGGTCGACGATCTGCACATGATCCACCGCGGCATCGGTCGCGACCACCGTGGAGCGACGTCCCCCACTCGATTCATACAGACGCACGATCAGGTCTCCGGTGCGGTCCTCGGCCAGCTTGATCGTCTCGATCCGCACGGCCGGATCGGTCGACCAGACCAACGGTGCGACCTCGCGGACGCCCACGACATCACGGAGGGACCGATCCAAGCGATAGCCCTCGGCGGCCGCATCCGCGACGGACGCATCGGGTCGGAGCGCGAACCGGAGGATGTGCCGACCCTGATCCGACTCCGGGTCGGGGAACGTCGGGGCCCGGAGCACCGATAGCCCCACCCGCGTCGTGGTCCCGCCGTCGGGCCTGGTGTCGCGCGTGACGGAGTGCCCGAACGTCGAGTCGTTGGCGATCGCGACTCCGTAGCCGTCTTCGGCGACCCGTATCCAGCGGTGTGCCACGACCTCGAACCGTGCTTCATCCCAGGAGGTGTTGGCGTGAGTCGGCCGGTCCAGGTGTCCGAACTGGATCTCAGAGGTCGAACGGTCGGCATGCACGTCGAGGGGGAAGACGAGCTTCAGGAGCTTGTGGCGTTCGTGCCAGTCGACCTCGAGCGTGATGTCGACGGCATCCCGGCCCGGCTCGAGCGCGATCGTCTGGACGACGACCGACGTGCCGATGCGGCGGATGGCCTCGACCACCGCGACGCCGTCGCGGATCGATGCCGAGATCTCGTCCGCCGAGTCGAGGTCGACCGCTGTGGCGAGGTAATGCCGGTCGATGTCCCATGCGTCCCATTTGTCGGGCACGTCACGATGGAGCCGCAGCAGCGCTCCGCGTTCACCGGGCGCGATGGCGTCGCGCCCGGACGCGTCGCAGACGGACTGCAGAAGCCCGTCGACGTCGACGACCGCACGCACCCGTCCGTTGTCGAGCACCCACCCGCCGCGGGCGTCGTCGCTGTGATCCGCGGGGCGGATCTCCGCCGGGGCGGGCTGAGCGGACGGCGGTGCCGTGATCGCTGCCGCTGCCGTTCCGGCGAGCGAAACGGGCGCCGAGTTCGCCACGAAGCGCCGATCCCCCCGGCCGGTGAGCGCAAGGATCGCGTTCTCCACCAGCGCCTCCAGCTCGCCGGCGAGGCGTTCGTGATCCGCTTCTGCCTCCCGGTGCACCCACGCGATGGAGCTGCCCGGCAGGATGTCGTGGAATTGCAGAAGCAGCGTCCTCCGCCAGATCCGCTCGAGATCTTCGTAGGGGTAGGGAGAGCCGAGGACGATCGAAGCGGTGGTCGACCAGAGCTCCGCCTCACGCAGGAGCCGTTCGACCCGGCGGTTGCCCTGCTTGGTGCGCAGCTGACTGGTGAGGGTTCCGCGGTGCAGTTCGAGATACATCTCTCCGGACCAGACCGGCAGCTCGTCGCGCTCGGCACGTGCCCGCTCGTAGAACTCGCGCGGGGTTCCGAGGTGCACGCGCGGCGACCCGTCGAGATCGGCCTGGCGGTGTGCTGCGGCCATCATCTCGCGCGTGGGGCCACCGCCGCCGTCGCCCCAGCCGAACGGGGCGAGCGAGACCGTGCCCGCACCGTGGTCGCGATACGTCCGCTGCGCGTGGGCCAGCTCGGCCGGCGAGAGCTCCGCGTTGTATGTCTCGATCGGCGGGAAGTGGGTGAAGACCCGGGTGCCATCGATGCCCTCCCACCAGAACGTGTGGTGCGGCATGGCGTTGGTCTGGTTCCATGAGATCTTCTGCGTCATGAACCAGTCCGATCCGGATAGGCGAACGATCTGGGGCAGGGACGCGGTGTACCCGAATGTGTCGGGAAGCCACACTTCGGTCGTCTCGACGCCGAACTCCTCGAGGAAGAACTTCTTTCCGTGCACGAGCTGCCGCACCGTCGACTCAGCGCCTGGCATGTTCGTGTCCGGCTCGACCCACTGTCCGCCGACCAGCACGAACTGCCCGGCGGCCACCTTCTCCCTGATTCGGGCGAACAGATCGGGATAGCTCTCCTTCACCCAGGCGAGTTGCTGCGCAGAGGAGCAGGCGAAGCGGAAATCGGGATGCTCGTCCATGAGCGCCAGGACATTGGAGAAGGTCCTTGCGCACTTGCGCACCGTCTCACGCACCGGCCAGAGCCACGCCGAGTCGATGTGCGCGTGGCCTGTTGCCACCACGGTGTGAGCGCTTGACGCAGTCGGGACCGCGAGCGCCGGTGCGAGCACAGCGCGGGCCGCAGATGCCGTCGCTCCGACCGCATCCGGGTCGGCGATGTCGAGCATGTCGTCCAGCGCTGCCCACAGCTGTGCCGCTCGCGGGTGGTCGGCAGGCAACTGGCCAGCGAGGCCGCGCACGACGTCGAGGTCCTGCAGCAGCTCCCAGACCTCGTGGTCGACGAGCGCCAGCTCCAGCGTGCGCAGGCGATACAGCTCTTCCGCGCCGGCCGTGGCCTTGTCCCCGAGCCCGGTTGCCAGCCAGTGGGACTCCGGCGGGATTCCGGGGTTCGCGGCGAGCTCGAGGAAAACATCCACCGCTCCACCGGGATCGACGGGAAGATGCGAGTTGCGCGGCGATACGCCCTTGACGATGGTTCCGTCGGGCCGGAACGCGAGCGCCTCGGCCTGGAACCCGGGGGCGAGACCGTCGAAGCCCAGGTCGATCGTGACCTCGGCGCGGTGGCGCGTGTCGAGAGTCCAGTCGTCGGGAACCGCGCCACGCACGCGCAGCCACCGCGTGCTCCATGGCCTTCCCCACCTCGTGCCGACGGCGAACGGCTGAAAACTCTGCCTCCGCGCTTCGGCGAACGGCACCGGTTCGTCAGGCACCTCCCAGCTCGAGATCTCGAGCGGTGCGGTGCGGGTATGGACGGCACCACGCAGGCTCTCCTCCACAAAGCGGGTGAGCCGGTCGCGGACGCGGCGAGGATCGGAATGCACGATGCGTCTCGTCCCGTCAGTGCGCGGACGCGGCGAGGTTCGGAGACGCAGGAGCGACGGCGCGGGAGAAACCGACCGGATAGAGCGGGTCGGCGGTGTCGTCCGGCACGTCCTCTCGCGAATGCCGCACTGCATCCATCGACCGGGGGATCTCGAAGGGCAGCCGGCCGCGCGGCTCGACGGCTCCGGTGAGTGCTGCGATCAGCGCGGCGTCACTCGTCCCGAAGGTGGCGACCAGCGCGGAGGTCAGCGGCACGAGAGGGGTGAGGATCGCTGGCCGGTCCAGTGCGACGTCGAGCACGAGGGGCACGAGCGCGGCGATGCGCGAGAGTCGCGCCACGAGTCCTGGCCGGAAATCGAGCGACCCCTGACGGAACCGCGACTCGAACAGCAGATCGTCGCGCGGCTCGAACGGCGCCGCGATGCGCACCACGGCGAAGTCAGCGTCCTCGGGCCGCTCGACGACGACGCCCAGGACTCTCGCCGCAGCCGGGTCGATTCCCTCGACGTAGACGCGGCGGCCGGGCGTCCGGGCGAGCGGCAGCAGCGGCATGCCGTCCGGCCCGCTGTCGCGGAGGACCGCGACAGCCTCCCCCTGCGCGCGCAGGCCCGAAGCGCGGTGCTCGGGGCAGCCGACGACGTCTTCGGCGGCATCCTCATCGACGAAGGGAGCGTCGAACAGACCCAGACGGAACTTCAGCTCCAGCAGGCGCCGCGCCGACTCGTCGATGCGGGACTCGCTCACCCTGCCCTCGCGCACGAGGTCGATCAGGAGGTCGACGCACTCCTCGCCGCCGAACTGATCGCAGCCCGCGTCGAGCACAGCGAGAAGCCGTTCCGCAGGGTCGAGATGCTCCACCCCCCATGCCTTCGCGGGGAGTACCTGCCCTTGGGCGACGTTGTCGTTGACGAGCTCCCAATCGGTGACGACCACCCCGTCGAACCCGAGCTCCTCTCGGAGCAACCCCGTCACGATCTGGCGGTTGTACCCGAAGCCGACGGCCTCGACCGGCACCCCGTGACGTTCGAGGCCGATCGGCATCCCGTAGTACGGCATCATCCCGGCCGTGCCGGCCTCGATCGCCGTGCGGAAGGGTTCGAGATGAACGTCGAACGCGCCTCCCGGGTAAACCTGCTCCCGGCCGTACGGGAAGTGCGCGTCCTCGCCATCCTTCTGCGGGCCCGCGCCTGGGAAGTGCTTCGTGACGCACGCGACCGATCCCGGACCGAGGGCAGGACCTTGGAAACCGTCGATGTAAGCGGCGAGCGCGCGGCACGTGCGCTCGGGATCTGAGCCGAACGTGTGCAGTTGCCGCCCCCAGCGCGGTTCTGTCGCAAGGTCGACCTGGGGATGCAATGCCATCCGAATCCCCACAGCGAGGTATTCGCGGCGCGCAATGCCCGCGAACTCGCGGATGTCGTCGTCACCCAGTGTGGCCAGCCCGAGCGGCTCCGGCCACTGCGAGAACGACCCCGCGGCGAACGAGGTCCCCTCGTTCTCGAAGAAGCCGTGACGGGGGTCGGTGCTGATCGTGACCGGAATACCGTGGGGTGTCTGCGCGGCCAGGCGTTGCAGCGCATTCGCCCACCGCGCCGCGTCGCGGGCCCTCCCCAGCGCATGGACGTTGAAGTGATTCATGCGCTTGCCGAGCACCACCGCGCTCGTCGGCGACTTGCTCAATGCGCCGGGGGTCTCAAGGAGCGCTCCCTCCGGACCGGCCTCGATGACCGTGTGGAACATGAGCCCGACCTTCTCCTCGAGGCTCAGCCTCGCGAGGAGGTCGGCGGTGCGCTCCTCAGGAGTCAGCCTCGGATCCTCATAGGGATCGAGGCGTCCGTTGCCGTTGAGGTCGCGCCACACGAGGTCGGTGGGAGAACCGGTGGCGGGGAGGTGTGCGGGCACGGCGGTGCAGTCCTTTCGGGGTCGAACGGGGTCAGCCCTTGAGGCCGGTGAATCCGATCCCGCGCACGATGGAGCGCTGGAAGATCAGGAAGATCAGGATCGGAGGGATGCTGGCGATCAGCATCCCTGCGATCAAGTAGGCGGGGTCGGTGGCCTGGGCGAGACGGGGAAGCGCCACGGCCAGTGGCTGGGTGGTCGGGTCGGTGAGCACGATCAGGGGCCAGAGGAATTCCTTCCAGGCCGTCATGATCGACAGGAGCGACACCACTGCGAGGATCGGCCGTGACATCGGGAGCACGATCCGCCAGAAGATCGTCCACCACCCGGCGCCGTCGAGCTGAGCCGCTTCGAACAGGTCGCGCGGGATCTCTTCGAAGAATTGCTTCACGAGGAGGATGGTGAACGCGTTCGCCCCTGCGGGGAGCCACACGGCCCACGGCGTGTCGGTGAGCCCGACCCCGAGGAGCGGCATGTCGAGCACGGTCAGATAAAGGGCGATGAGCGTCACCGTGCCGGGGACGAAGAGAGTCACGAGGAAAGCGCCGTACACGAACCTCCCGTACCACGGCCGGATGACGGCGAGCGCGTACCCGGCAGTCGCCGACACGACGAGCTGCACCACCCAGGACCCCCCGACGAGCACCACCGTGTTCATGAGGTAGTGGCCGATATCGAGGAGGTCCCACGCCGTCGGGATGTTCTCCCAGCGCGCGGGGTCGGGGACGAGGCTGAGCGGACGTTGCACAAGGTCGGTGGTGCTCGAGATCGCGGCGCGCACCATCCACACGATCGGGATCGCACCGAACGCGACGAGGCCGGCGAAGAGGGCCACGTGCATGGCTCGCCAACCGACGAAGATGCGCGGTCGGCGCCAGTCGAAGGATGACAGCAGGCCGCGGTCGTACGTGCCGGACTCGCGCCGCGGCGCACGACGGAAAGGCGCAGTGCGGGTCATCGGGAGCTCCAGGACCGGGTCAACCGGAGGTACGCGGCCGAGACGATGATGAGGACGACTGCGAGCAGGACGCTGAGGGCGGTTGCGACACCGTAATTGCCGAAGAGGAAGGCGTACCTGTAGATCATCAGCAGGATGGTGACCGTGGCGTTCGCCGGCCCGCCATCGGTCATCACGTACGGCTCGGTGAACACCTGGATCGCACCGATGATCTGGAGGAGCAGCAGCACCAGGATGATGCCCCGCATCTGCGGCAGGGTGATGTAGCGCACGCGCTGCCAGACCGAGGCACCGTCGAGCTCGGCCGCCTCGTAGAGCTCGGTGCTGACACCCGCGAGTGCAGCGAGGTAGATGAGGATCGCGGTGCCCGCCCCCGACCAGGTCGCCACGATGACGAGGCTCGGCATCGCGAGTTCAGGCGATTGAAGCCATGGCAGCGGGCCGATGCCGATGAGGGCGAGGAGCGAGTTCACGACTCCGGTCTCGCCTGGGCTGAAGAACACCTTCCACAGGAGCACGGCGACCACTGGCGGCACTACGACGGGCAGGTAGGCGAGCACGCGGGCGAGCGTGCCACCACGGCGCAACTCGGACATGAGAACTGCGCAGAGAAGGGGCACGGGCAAGCCGATGGCGAGCGAGAGAAGGGTGAACCACAGGGTGTTCAGCGCGGCTTTCGGCAGCAGCGGATCAGCGAACAGCATCTCGAAATTGCGAAGGCCCACCCATTCCGCGGGCTCGACCAGATTCGTCTGCTGGAAGGCAAGCATGGCGCTTTGGAGGATCGGCCACCAGGCGAAGTAGCCGAAGGTCACCAGCGCGGGGATCAGGAACACCAGTGCGGCGAGCGCGGCCCGGCGGCGCGACGGGCTGCGGCGGTGCCGCTCCACCACCGCCGCCTGGGCGGCACGGTCGAGGACCGCACCACCCAGGCGCTCGGGAGCGATCGTCATGACGCGTACTGGGCCAGGATCGCGTTGACCCGGGTCTCGGCGTCGCCGAGGAGGGCGTCGATGTCCGCGTTGGGGTCGGTCAGGATCGCCTGGACGAGGGGGTCGAGCGCCGCGTAGATCTCCTGCGAGGCGACCTCGGGCTCGGGGACGTACTCGAACGCGTCGAGCGATTCGACGTAAGGGGCGAAGTTCGCGACCGGGACGTTGACGTACTCGTCGATCGCCTCCCGGTACGCCGCGTACGCCTCGTCGCTGAAGATCGGAGCGATGGGCACACCGACGGGGAGCCCGTCAGCGGCCGAAGCCTCTGCCGTCTCGGCAGCGACCTCCAGGTCGTAGTTCGGTCGAAGCGCCCGCCAATCGATCCACTTCACGGCGGCGGCCTTCTCGGCCTCGGTCGCCTGAGCGTTCACCATGAGGACCGTCGCACCCGCGAGGGTCGCATCGGCACCCCCCTGAGGCATCGGGCCAGCGCCGAACGCCTCCGGGTCGCCACCCGCGGCGATGTAGTTGGGGTAGACGTCCGGCGGAGCGGAGACCCACATGCCGACGTTGCCGGCGGTGAACTCAGCCACGAGGTCCTCCTGCTTGCCGAGCACGTTGTCGCCCAGCGAGTCGTCTTCCCACCGCATCGCCTTCCACAGCTCCAGCACCTCGCGCGTGCTGTCGTCGTTGAACGACGCCTTCCACTCGCCGCTGGAGTCCTGCTCGATGATGCGCCCACCGAAGGTGTAGTCGTATCCCGTGAGGTGCCACCCACCGCTGTTGTTCGTGGTGATCTCGCCGAACCCGGTCTTGCCCGTCGTCTCGGCGATCTGCGCGGCGTACTCACGCACCTCGTCCCAGGTCTCCGGCGGGCTGTCGGGATCGAGACCGGCCTGCTCGAACAGATCCCGGTTGTAGACCAGGCCGAAGGCATAGCTCTTCTCAGGGATGCCGTAGACCGCGCCGTCTCGCTCCAGGAACTGCATGACGCGCGGGTTGAGGTCGTCGAAACTGTCGAGTTCCGACGCCACATCGGCGATGTCGGCCACCTGACCGCGCTCGATGAGCGCGGGGGGTTCGGTGAGAGGTACGCGCAGGAGCGTGGGGGCGCTGCCACCGGCGAGTCGCGTGGCGAAGGTCTTCGCGTCCCACGGCACGTCGGATGCCTCGACGGTGATGTTCGGGTTCGCCTCCTCGAACTCCTCGACCTGACGCTCGAACAACTCCACCGCTGCCGTGTTGGTCGCCGCGGGCTTGCCCATGACGGTAATGGTGACTTGTTCGTCGCCGGCCTCGTCAGGGCCTTCGTTCGGGCTGCTCGAGCAGGCAGCAGTGCCTGCGAGGAGCGGGACCACGACGAGCGCCGCGAGAGCACGTCGGTTGCGTCGATGCATGATTCCTCCGTTTCGGCGCGGCCGCCTGCTGCAGCCGCGATGGTCGCCGACAGGCGGCGTCCGGAGGCTCCGGTCAAACACCACGTCGTGCGTCCCGCCCAGTATGCAGACAGTCGGAACAGTTCGCAACCTTTGTGATCATTTGGTTCCATTTGTCTTTCAATCTTGTGAACTTTGTCGTCTCTGTGCTCTCATTGTCGGCATGGCACACCTCAGCGGAGAGCACCTAGGTCCGGACCGCCCCTCGGGCCTCCTGCTGATGAGTGCGCGCGCGTTCACCGACCTCTTCGACCCCGGCCGCCTCGCGAGATTGCATCGGCTGGTCGCCCTCGACGACCCGATCCGCCTCGACGACCTGCACGATCCCGCCGCGGCGCCCCGCCTCGCACACGCCGAGATCCTGGTGACCGGATGGGGATCTCCTGTGCTCGGCCCCGACACCCTGGCGGCGGCTCCCGCACTCCGTGCGGTCATCCACACCGGCGGCTCGGTCAAACAGCATGTCTCGCCCGCGTTCTGGGATCACGGCATCCTCGTCACGAGCGCCGCCGACGCCAACGCGATCCCCGTCGCCGAGTTCACGCTCGCCACGATCCTCCTCGAAGGCAAGCGCGCCGCGACCTATATCGACGGGTACCGACGTCACCGAGAGGTCGGCGGAGCCTGGCGCGACACGATTCCCTCCGCTGTCAACTTCGGCGGAACCGTGGGCATCATCGGCCTGTCGCGGGTCGGTCGTCGCGTCGCCGAACTCCTGCGCGCGTTCGAGCTCGAGGTGCTCGTCGCCGATCCGCACGCCAGCGCCGACGAGGCATCCGCCGTCGGCGCCCGCCTCGTCGATCTCGACACGATGCTCTCGGCGAGTGACATCGTCAGCGTGCACGCCCCCGAGCTGCCAGACACGCACCATCTGCTGGACGAGCGTCGGATCGCACTGCTGCGCCCGCATGCCGTCGTGATCAACACGGCCCGCGGAACGCTCATCGACACCGACGCCCTTGTCCGGCGCTGCCGCGCCGGCACTCTCCGTGCGATCCTCGACGTGACCGATCCGGAACCACTCCCGCCGGACTCGGACCTGTTCGATACACCAGGAATCGTGCTCAGCCCGCACATCGCTGGTGCGATGCACGCCGAGACCGGGCGGCTGGCCGACTCGGCGCTCGATGAGATCGAGCGACTGCGTCGTGGCCTCCCGCCCGCGCACCGCGTCGAGGGAGAGTCGCTGGGCATCATCGCCTGACAGAACGGGCAGAGACAGACGGATGCGGCGGGGAAGCTCCCCCGCCGCATCCGCTTCTCGGGATCAGCCCACGGCGACGCCGGTCACCACTGGAGTCTCGACGACTGCGGAGGTCGTGTCGGTGGTGCGCACGAAGTAGCTGTGCACTCCCTTCACGAGTGAAACGGCGACGGCGTACTGCGCGCCGTCGGTCACGTCGGTGTCGCCGGGGTCGACGGGCGACATCCGGTGGATCACGCCGTCGACGACGAGTTCGACCGCGAACGGAGCCGCTCCGTCGGCGTCGGTGTACGTCGCCTCGACCGTCACCGGCGTGGACGGCGTCAACGAGCCCGCCGTGTGACTCACGTCCGAGAGGACGGGCGCGGTACCGGCGGCGTCGTTCGTGAACTCCACGGCGTCGACGAACAGCTCGCCGTCGGTGTCGGCCGTCTGCTGCAACCAGAACACGATCTTGGCCTGCGAGCGATCCAATCCGGGGAACGCCGCGAGATCGAAGTCGTACGTCGTCCAGTCGTTCGAGATCGCGATCGGCGTCGTCCCGGTCACACGGTGGTTCGAGTCTCCGTCCGACACCTCGATCCGCAAGCGGAGATTCGACGACGGACTGCGCATGGTCACCGATAGATAGCGGTACCCGTCGGCATCCACCGAGTGATGCCACGGCTGAAACTTCGCCTGCGACATCGCGGTGGCGGGATTCTGGAAGAACCGGCCCGCAGTGCGCCCGTCGACGGTGGTGTTGGTCACCTGCCCCACGCCCGCGTGGTTGTTGTACCAGTTGGCCCACGTGTAGCCCTGCACGCCGAACAGACCGTCACGGCCGAACCCGTCGTAGAGCAGCGGAGCGTCGGGTGTCGGCAGAGGCGGCGCGACCGTGTAGTGGGCGGAGCTGTAGCTGTGCGCTCCGCTCGCCTGCGTGCCGCGCACGTCGATGCGGGCATTCGTGTACGGCGCGAGCCCGCTCACATCGACCACTCCGGTGGAGACACCGGCGGATGAAGTCATCGGCGTCCAGTCCGGTCCGAGCGCGTGTCCCGTGAGCGATGAGCCGCTCTGGGCGAACACCGTCACCTCGTCGGTGACGTACTGACCGATCTGCGGCGATCCGATCGTCAGCGCTGTCGGCGGCGTTCCGGTCGACCAGGGCGCATCGCCAGCGGCGGTGAGTCCGAACATGGCGGAGAACAGCCCCGACTGGATGCTGACGCTGTACTCGTTGTACCGCCACTGCTGGCCGACGTCGGCGGAGCCGGGGCGATCTTCGTACCAGGGGCTCGCGCTGGTCGCATCGAGCGGGTCCTTCACGTTCGGGCCCGACACGAGCGCTCCAGGAAGGACGACTCCCGTTCCGCCCGGGGTCTGCGCCTGCTCGTCGAGCCTGGTGTGCAGGAACATCGTGTGCTTCTCGCCCACACCCGAGACCCAGCTCGTTCCCCAGGGGTTGTTCCCGAACACCCAGTACATCCCCTTCTGCACGGCTCGCAGCGCACGCTGGTCGCCGAACAGCTCCCAGTAACGCAGCGTGTCGGCCATGTAGGAGACGTGCGGCTCGTTCACGCCGAAGTTCTTGAACTGGTTGATCACGCCGTACGGGGTGTCGTCGGTGGACGAGAGAACGTAGTCCAGCTGCTTCTTGAGGTAGCGCTGGATATTGGTCTTGCCGGTCGCGGTCGCCGCCGGATACAGCTCCGCCATCGACAACGGCCCCATGTCCCAGTAGTTCGTGTTGGACAGGATCGTGAACGGCGTCGCCGCGATCGTCGCCTCAGCCGACGTGCGATACGCCGCGTCACCCGTCAGAAGGTGCAGTTGCACTTCGGCGTAGAGGAGCGAGTTCGAGATGCCGCCACGCGTGGTCGAGTACCCGCCGAGCGGGTCTCCGCGGTGCGTGTCCGCGTAGTCGTAGAACGCGACCGCGCCGTCCTCGGCCTCCGCCGCCAGCGCCTCCCACGCCGTGGCGTCCCCGGCGGCGATGTCGCCGCTGTCGATCGCGGCTCTGATCGCCCGCGCGGTGGCGGCGAGCGAGCCTGCCGCCTTGGCCGAACCGCCGACGCCCATGCCCGAGATGCGCCGGTCGTCGGCCGTGCCGATCACTCCGTCGGTGTGGTCCTCGGGATGCTGGAACCCGCCGCTGCCCTTGACATCCCAGAACGGGCCGCCGAACGCGTCGAGCATCCGGAGCAGATACTCGCTGCCGAACCAGGCCTCGTCGACGAGGTCCGGCACGCCGTTCGAGTCTCCGTCAAAAGCGACCTCGGGGGTGTCGCCGTAGCGCAGGTAGGTGATAGCGATGTTGCCCGCGACCCACTGGTTGCCGCCGTAGATGCCGTAGTCGCCGGCGTCGTACCAGCCGCCCGTGAGGTCGTAGTGCTGCGTGCCGTCCTCGGATGCGGCGTCGTCGAGGTGACCGGCTGCATGGAAGACCTTGTCCGAGGGGGCGATGCTGCTGTAGCCCGCAGGGTAGGCGTCCTCGGTATCCACGCCCGAGCGCTGCAGCCGGTAGAACGCCGTCATCTCGTCGAGGTAGCCCGCCCATACGTTCTCCTCGATCGCGAAGCGGGAGGAACGAACGCCCCCGATCTCGAGCGCGAAGTCGGTCCCGACGTCGTCGAAGGCGCTGAAGTCGACCTGGTACACGCGGTCGCCCCAGGTCATGCCGCGATCCAGAAGCGTGCACGACGGAAGCACGACGGTCTCACCCTGCAGGACGCGGCAGCTCGTCGCGCCTGGCATGGCACCGTCGGCGACAGCGAAGCCGACCTTGTAGCCGCCGGCGCTGTAGCCGCCCTGGCTCACCGCGACCTGTTCGATCGTGGCGGCAGCGGCGGGCGGCGCTGCGATCACCGTCCCGCCCAGCACGGCAGCCGTGACGACCGCCACCCCTCTCCACATCGCGCTCGCTCGTCGTCGGGACATGACTTCTCCTTCGAAGGTTGAGTCGGCGTCATCGCCGGCGCCCCAGTATCGACACATATCGAAACCAAGCGCAAGGTTTGTATACTTGCTGCCACATGTTGGCCGCTTTTGGCGCAACGGTGATCGATACCGTTCGCCGCCCTATGATGGGGTCACCGGCTCAGCCCAAGGAGGGGAATATGCTCGCAGCCGAGCGACGGGCACTGATCCTCGATCGCGCTCAGCATGATGGCGCCGTGCGCATCGCCTCTCTGGTGAATGACATCGGCGTCTCCCATGTCACTATCCGTCGTGACCTCGACGCGCTCGTCGCCGAGCGGATCCTCGACAAGGTGCGCGGCGGGGCCGTCCTCCGCGGCGACCATGCTCCCCGCCAGGCTCGTGAGACCTTCACCGGCACGATCGGCGTCGTCGTCCCGACCTCGTACTACTACCGCTACGTCGTCGAGGGGATCGACGATGCCCTCGCCCTCGGCGGCGACATGAAGCTCGTGATCTCCGAGTACGACCTCGAGGAGGAGTACCGGCTCGTCGACGAACTCGTCCGCGAGGGCGTCGACGGACTCCTCTGGGTTCCCACGGTGTCGGAGCGCGAGGCGCCCGCCGAGTTCCGCGAGACCGTCGAACGGCTGCAGGTGCCGGTGGTTTTCGTCGAGCGCGAGATGCCCGGCGGCGGGCTGGGCTCGGTCTCGTCCGTGCGCTCGGCCCATGAGCGGGGAGCGCTCGGTGCGCTGAGCCATCTCCACGATCTCGGTCATCGCCGCCTGGTCATGGTGAGCCGCGGAAGCTCGCAGAGCTCGGAATTCGTACGACGGGGATGGCGCGACGCGATGGGCCGACTCGGCATGGACGAGGAGAGCGTCATCCTCGGGCCGGACGAACTCGGCGCCGGCCCCCGGTGGGAGCGCGGGAGCGCCGACGTCGTGCTCGACACCGTCGAGCGCATCGGGGCCACGGCCCTGTTCTGCCACGGCGACGAGAACTCCCTGTTCGGCCTCCTGCAGAGCGCACGCCCCCGCGGCCTCGCGGTGCCCGAGCGACTCTCGATCGTGGCCTATGACGATGACGTGTCGGCACACGCCGACCCGCCGATCTCGGCCGTCGCTCCTGACCGCCGACGCGTGGGCGCTCTCGCGACGCGACTGCTGATCGATCTCATCCGGGAGCCGAGCGCCGAGCCTCCGCTCCAAATCCAAGTCGAGCCCCGCCTCGTCTTGCGCGCATCGACCGCTCAGGCGTCGTAAGCCGCATCCTCCTCTTCTCCGGCGGCGGCGACTACGTCGATCCGTGGCATCCATTCGCCGAGACCACCGCGAGCGTGTCCGCGATCCTGAGCGACGACGGCCACGACGTCGCGGTGGTCGACACCCTCGACGCCTTGTCCCGCGGGCTCGACGCGGCCGACCTGCTGGTCGTGAACGCCGGGAGGTCACCCTGCGCCGCATCCTCTCGACGATCGACTCGCGAGCATTCCGGCGGGCTACCACGGCCCGCTGCTCGCCTTGCACGTCGCCGGGACCCTGCTCCCCGAGCACGACGAGTGGGAGGACACTCTCGGCGGGCGATGGGTCAGCGGCGTCTCGATGCATCCCGAACGGGGCCGCTGTATCTCCGCGCGGCGTTGAGCTCTCCCCCGTTTGGCGACCTCGCCACGCGGGAGACGACCGTTCGCGCTCGTGGCTGAGCCACATGCGTGCGGGATTCAGCGAGTGGATGAGCAGTGGGCCCGCGCTCGTGGGCTCTTCGAGCTCGCCGAACCAGACGGCCGTGTGCCGGCGATGATCGTCCACCCGTCGATGGCGTCGACGACGATCTGCGTGGCGCGGGCGTGGGCCGCCGCCGGCACGAGGCAGCCGCCCGGGAGCAGCTCGACCTCGCCGTCGTCGGGCACACACCACGCGCCGGGCGGAGCGACCCACTCGGGGATCGTGTATCCCTCGTCGTGGCGGCTTCGTGGAGATCCTGCCGCTGGACGTGGATCGGAACGCCCCGGAACAGGTGATTGCCGCCCAGGTGGTCGAAGTGCAGGTGGGCGTTGAGGCTGCCCCATTCATGAAGGGTGCCCTACGGCAATCTCGGGCGATCAGGAGAGTGTCACCGCAAGGGGAACGGGGAATACGTCAGACGGACTCTCCTGGGTGACATTCAGTGTCACGCCAGCCCGATTCCGACAAGACTTGTCGTCGCATGCGACCTCGGACTTTCGGCCGAGGAACCCGGGCCTCTCGGCCGATGTCCTGCCGTCGCCAGGCCGGGAGCATCGAGGGATGACCTCCTCCGCGCCCCCACGCTCCCGCCGCGAATGGCTCGCCCCCGCGGGGCTCATCGCGCTCTCGCTCGTGCCGATGATCGCGGGCGCCTCGCGCCTGACACAGCTGTCGACGGGCGCTGCGGTGACCGCAGAGAACGCGCGCTTCTTCGACTCGCCCCTCCCGGTGATCGCGCACATCGTCGGATCCTCGGTTTATCTGCTGCTCGGGGCCCTCCAGTTCGCGCCGTCGCTGCGCCGGCGGCGCTGGCACCGGATCGTGGGGCGCGTGCTCGTGCCGGCGGGACTCGTCTCCGCCCTGTCGGGCATGTGGATGGCGGTCGCGTACGACCTTCCCGCCCACAGCGGCCTCGCGCTCATGCTCATGCGCCTCGTCCTCGGCACCGTGATGGCGGCCGGCATCGTCTTGGCGTTCGTCGCGATCCTGCGACGGGATGTGCCGACCCACAGCGCGTGGATGACCCGCGCCTACGCGATCGGGCTGGGCGCCGGAACCCAGGTGTTCACGCTGGCACCCTGGGTCGCACTGGCCGGGCCGCCGGACGAGCTCGCGAACACCGTGCTGATGGGACTCGGGTGGGCGATCAATCTCGCCGTGGCCGAGGTCGTGATCCGCCGGCGAGCCCGGCGGTCGCGCCGGCGTACGCGTACGCCGCAGCCGCGCACGGCTCCCGCCGGCACCCACCTATCATGAGGGCATGACGAGCCCCGTGCGGGCGCTGTGGAACACTCCCGCCGCCGTGCCCGCGCCGCCCGCTCGGGTGTGGCGCGACTGGGTGCTGGTCGGGGTGCTCGGGCCGCTCATCGTCGTCGAGGCCGCGGCGCGCCCCGAGGTGCCGGGGCGCTGGATCTGGGCCGCCGTGCTCGTGGCGTTGCTGCCGACGCTGCTGTGGCGGCGCACCCGGCCATTCACGATGCTCGCGATCGCGTTCGCCGCGACCTCGGTGGTGGGCCTGTTCGCGGGCGCCGACCCGCAGCTCTACACGACCGCGTACGTGATCGTGCTGCTGTACGCCGTGATGCGGTGGGGCAGCGGCCGCGCCATGGTCGGGGGCGGGCTGGTCGTGACGGGCGGCTGGCTGGTGTCTGTGCTCCGCCCGACCACGCCGGGGGATGTCGTCGGCAGCCTCGCTGTCATCGTCAGCACGTGCAGCATCGCCGCGGCACTCCGCTGGCGCGCGGCCGTGCGTGCACGAGAGCTCGACCGCGTCCGGCTGCTCGAGCGCGCGGAGCTCGCGCGTGAGCTCCACGACACGGTGGCACACCATGTGTCGGCGATCGCCATCCAGGCGCAGGCGGGCACGGTGCTCGGAGCGGACGATCCGGATGCCGCAACCGCGGCCCTGCGCGTGATCGAGGACGAAGCGGCTCGCACCCTGTCCGAGATGCGGTCGATGGTGCGCGTGCTGCGTCAGGCCGGCGACGCAGACCTCGAACCGTCACCCGGTATCGCGGAACTCGATCGGCTGACCGCCGCCGGGCCCCCTGCCGTGCAGGTGACGGTGACCGGAAGTGCTGGCGCGCTGCCTTCTCCGCTCGGCACCACGGTCTTCCGCATCGCCCAGGAGGCGGTCACGAACGCGCGACGCCACGCCCGGCATGCCACGCTGGTCGATGTGACCGTCGGCATCGCCCCTGACCGGGTACGGCTCGAGGTGCGCGACGACGGCGAGGCCGCGGCATCCGTTCGTCCCGGCTTCGGCATCACCGGCATGATCGAGCGCGCGACGATGCTCGGCGGCGCGTGCACGGCGGGCCCGGCGCCGGACGGCGGCTGGGTGGTCGCTGCCGAACTGCCGACGTCAGGGGCACGGGCATGACGGTGCGCGTGCTCCTCGCCGACGACCAGGACCTGGTGCGCGCGGGCCTGCGCGCGATCCTCGATGCGCAGCCCGACATCGAGGTGATCGGCGAGGCCGCCGACGGCGAGCGTGCCGTCGCCCTCGCGCGGGAGCTGCGGCCCGACGTGTGCCTGTTCGACATCCGGATGCCGCGCGCCGACGGCCTCGCGGCCACCCGCGCCGTCGCGGGCCCTGAGGTGGCCGACCCGATCCCGGTCGTGGTCATCACGACCTTCGATCTCGACGAGTACGTGTACGAGGCGCTGCGCTCGGGTGCGCGCGGATTCCTGCTCAAGAACGCGGGGCCGGTGCTGCTGCGCGAGGCGGTGCATGCCGCCGCCCGCGGCGACGCCCTCATCGATCCGAACGTCACGGTGCGGCTCATCGAGGCGTTCGCCGGCTCGTCGCGCTCCGCGCGCCGGGCACCGGCATCACCTTTGACCGACCGCGAGGAGGAGGTGCTCGCCGCCGTGGCGCGCGGCCTCGGCAATGCCGAGATCGGCCGCGAACTGCACATCTCGCTCAGCACCGTCAAGACGCACATCGGCAGCCTGATGGCGAAGCTCGGCGCGCGCAATCGCGTCGAACTCGCGATCTGGGCGGCCGAGCAGCCCACGCAGGCGGCGCGGCGAACCGGTGGCGACGGCTGATCCGGTCAGCCGCGCGTGAGTCGCCCGAGTTCTTCGGCGTCGCGGTCGAGGAGGACGAGTTCGCCGCCGTCGAACCCGGCCAGTGACGCGTTCGCGAAGAGCCACGGCACGTTCACGCCCTCGCATCCGATGAGGGTCGAGGGCCCGGCCGTCACGAACAGGTCGCCGGCGTCGCCGATCGCCCATCGACCGCTGCCGCCATTGCATCCGTCGCTCCCCGTCCAGGTCCCCTCCGGCGAGACGTCGACGTGCGGATCGCTGGGATACGACTCGCGCGGCACCCATCGACCCACGAGCGACTCGGTCGTGACCGGCTCGAGGGCGGGTGGGAGGGCGGATGCTGCGGCGAAATGCTCGCGCACGCGCGCATCGATCACGGGGGGCTCGGTGTAGAACTCGGCCGCCGTCTCTATCGGCTCCGGCGCGCCGTCGACGAAGAGCGAGGCCGTGACGTCGCCCTCGGCATCCCGCAGGATCCAGCGATCGCCGTCCTTCTCATAGCTCACCGTCGCGTCGAGCCACGGCACTGCGGGGACCGCTCCGCCGGCCGTGCACTCGCCACTGGCGGCGTAGGCGAACGCGGCGATCAGCTCGTGCCCTGCCCGCCACGAGCCCATGACCATGCCGCAGTCGCGCCAGAGCTGGAACTCGCCGGCGTCCAGGCGCAGCCAGGTGGCGTCGGCCTCTCCCGCGGCGTCCGCGACCCGCCACAGTCCGACCAGATCGATCGGGCCGCCTTCGGCATGAGGCGCCGACGGCACCACCGACGGTCCGGAAGGCGGCGGGCCGCCGGGCCCGCTCGCGCAGGCCGACAGGGCGAGGGCGATGGCGAGTGCCGCCACGAACACCGGGGTGCGTCGCATCCTCAGACCCTACTGTCGGCCGGGATCGACCCCCGCCACCCGTCAGCCCATTCCCAGCCGCGCGCGGTCGTACGCACCGCCGCGTCGGCCGGGCGCCACACGAGACCGACGGATGCCGCGGCCGAACTAGACTGGTCGGGTCCGGCATCCCCCGAATTCCTGGAGTTGAGCCGCGTGACCACCCCCTCTTCGAAGGCCCTGGCCGACACCGTCTCGAACGCCGAGGCCACGCCCGAGAAGGAGCAGCCGTACGCGGCGCTCGGCCTCAAGGACGACGAGTACGCGAAGATCCGCGAGATCCTCGGCCGCCGCCCCACGTCGGGCGAGCTGGCGATGTACTCGGTGATGTGGTCGGAGCACTGCTCCTACAAGTCCTCGAAGATCTACCTTCGCCAGTTCGGCCAGAAGGTGTCGGAGGAGATGAAGGAACGGCTCATGGTCGGCATGGGCCAGAACGCCGGCGTCGTCGACATCGGCGAGGGCTGGGCGGTCACCTTCAAGGTCGAGTCGCACAACCACCCCAGCTACATCGAGCCGTTCCAGGGCGCCGCGACCGGCGTCGGCGGCATCGTCCGCGACATCATCTCGATGGGCGCCCGGCCGGTCGCGGTGATGGATCAGCTGCGCTTCGGCGCCATCGACCACCCCGACACCGCCCGCGTCGTGCACGGCGTGGTGAGCGGCATCTCGTTCTACGGCAACTGCCTGGGCCTGCCCAACATCGGCGGCGAGACCGTGTTCGACGCGGTCTACCAGGGCAACCCGCTCGTCAACGCGCTCGCGGTCGGCGTGCTGCGCCACGAGGACCTCAAGCTCGCCAACGCGTCGGGTGCCGGCAACAAGGTCGTGCTCTTCGGCGCCCGCACCGGCGGCGACGGCATCGGCGGCGCGTCGATCCTCGCCTCCGACACGTTCGCCGATGGCGGCCCGACCAAGCGCCCTGCGGTGCAGGTGGGCGACCCGTTCGCCGAGAAGGTGCTCATCGAGTGCTGCCTCGAGCTGTACCAGGGCGAGCTCGTCGAAGCGATCCAGGACCTCGGCGCCGCCGGCATCTCGTGCGCCACCTCCGAACTCGCCGCCAACGGCGGCTCGGGCATGCGCGTCGACCTCGAGAGGGTGCTGCTGCGCGATCCCACGCTCACGCCCGAAGAGATCCTCATGAGCGAGAGCCAGGAGCGCATGATGGCGATCGTCGCGCCCGAGAAGCTCGACGCGTTCCTCGAGGTCGTCAAGAAGTGGGATGTCGAGACCAGCGTCCTCGGCGAGGTGACCGGCGACGGCCGCCTGCAGATCTTCTGGCACGGCGAGCAGATCGTCGACGTCGACCCCTCGACCGTCGCGGTCGACGGCCCGGTGTACGAACGGCCGGTCGCCTACCCCACGTGGATCGACGCGCTGCGCGAGGACTCGGCATCCGCCCTCCCCCGCGATCTCGACGCCGACACCCTGCGCCGCCAGTTCACCCAGCTCGTCGCGAGCCCCAACCTCGCCGACACGTCGTGGGTGACGAACCAGTACGACTACTACGTCCTGGGCAACACGGCGCTGTCGTTCCCCGACGACGCCGGCATGATCCGCGTCGACGAGCACTCGGGTCTCGGCTTCGCGATCGCGACCGACTGCAACGGCCGCTACTGCCAGCTCGACCCCGCGCAGGGCGCGAAGCTCGCGCTCGCCGAGGCGTACCGCAACGTCGCCGTCACCGGCGCCGTGCCGACGGCGGTCACCGACTGCCTCAACTTCGGCAGCCCCGAGAACCCCGAGGTGATGTGGCAGTTCTCGCAGGCGGTCGAAGGACTGTCGGACGGATGCCTCGAACTCGGCATCCCCGTCACCGGCGGCAACGTCTCGTTCTACAACCAGACCGGCGACCAGCCGATCTTCCCGACGCCGGTCGTCGGCGTGCTCGGGATCATCGACGACGTCGCGCGCCGCATCCCGTCGGGGTGGCAGGACGCGGGCGAGAACATCTACCTGCTCGGCGTCACCGCGACGGAGCTCTCGGGCTCGCAGTGGGCGGGCACGATCCACGGCCACCTCGGCGGTCGTCCGCCGGCCGTCGACCTCGCGCACGAGAAGAAGCTCGCCGAGCTGCTGCACGCCGCGGGCCAGCAGTCGCTCGTGTCGTCGGCGCACGACCTATCGTCGGGCGGCCTGGCCCAGGCCCTCGCGGAGGCCGTCATGCGCTTCGGCGTCGGCGCGCGCGTCTGGCTCGACGAGATCATGGAGCGCGACGGGGTGGATGCCGCAACCGCCCTCTTCTCGGAGTCCACCGGCCGCGTCATCGTCTCGGTGCCGCGCGAGGACGACGTGAAGTTCCGCGGCCTGTGCGAGGGCCGGGGCTACCCCGTGCTGCGGATCGGCGTGACCGATGCTGCGGCCGGCGACGACCCCGCGCTCGAGGTGCAGGGCCTGTTCACGGTGCCCCTCGCCGAGCTGCGCGACCTCGCGACCTCGACGCTCCCGGCGGCCTTCGGCGCCACGGTCGCCGAGCCCGTCGCCTGACTCACTGCGTTTCGTCTCGGGCGCCAGAGCGCCCTTCGCTCAACGACCGGGACCTCAGTCGCCGAGCGAGCCAGGAACGATCGAGACCCCGGTCGTTGAGCGTGCGAGACCCCGGTCGTTGAGCGAGCGAGGAACGAGCGAGACGAAACGTCCGAGACTCTAGGATGGACGCATGGCGGCGGAAGACGAAGAGTACAGCGGTTTCAACGACACGCGGCAGCGCCGCGTCAAGGTGATCGCGTGGGTGACGATCGTCGCCCTCATCCTCGTCGGCGGCGGCGCCACCGTCTTCGCGCTCCTCTTCGGCTAGGCTTCGGCCAGGAGGTCCTCATGGCCAAGAAGCAGTCGCTGTGGACGCGGATCACGCACTTCATCTCTCCCCCGCGGGAGACCTACGACACCCGTCAGGCCCGCCCGGACGCATCCGTCGAGGGCCCCGCGAACCCGGTGTACGAGGCGACGGATCGTCGCCGCAGCGGCGGCTCGATGGGCATCGGCTCGCACTGACCGCACCGAACGCTCGGCAGACTCCCTGCGACGCGTGGCCGGTCCGCGGTTAGCATGACAGGGTGGAGGCGATCCTGCTCATCGTGTCGAGCTGGTGGTGGGTCGCTCCGGCAGCCGCCGGCGTCGGAGCGGTGTCCTACGCCGGCTTGACGACGCGCAGCCGCCGGGCCCGGCGGCTCGAACTCGACGCCGCACGGCACGAGGAGTCCCGCGCGTACCGGGAGCTGGTCGCCGCGAAGGCGCGCGTCCGTGCCGCGCACGCCGATCTGCTCTCCGCCAAGGCTCACGGCGGCGGTCACGCCGTCGGCGCGAGGCACGCCCTGCAGTCCGCGAAGCAGTCCGAGAAGTCCGCATCGCTCGCCCTCCGCGCCACGCGGTCGCGCGTGAAGGGCGTGCGAGCCGAGTACGTCGCCTCGTCCTCCCGCGACCCGCTGCCCATCGACCGGCTGTACGCCGCGCACGATGCCGTCAACGCACGGTGGCTGACGTACGAGACCGACGTCGACAAGGCCCTCGCTTTTCCGCAGCTGACCGACACGCGGCATCCGTCGACCGTCACGTTCCTGCGCGCGCAGCGCGAAGCACTCGCTCGTCGCCCGATGCTGCGCGACCGCGTCTCGCCGCAGCAGTACGCCGAGTACCGCGCCGCCGTGCAGGCGCTCGAGGCCGCGCTCACCGAGGCGGAGCGGCAGGCCGGAGTGCCGGGGTCGGGTCCTGCGCCGGCGTCGCCCGCGGCCTCCGCGGCCGCCGCTGCCGTCACGGCGGCCGCCAATGTCTCGGCCGCGGCAGCCGCGCTGGCCGACCTCGCCGGGCGCCTTCCCGAGCTGCTCGCGAAGCCGCCGGCCGCGCGAGGCGGCGACGTCCCGCCTGACAGGGCGCCTTGAGGCCGGGCCTGCGGGCGTACCCGACGGCTACCATGACAGGGTGGAGCAGATCTTCGAGGCGCTCTCACCGTTCTTCAACTGGCTCGGCGGCAACTGGTGGGTGATCTTCCCGGCCCTCGGCGTGGTCGGGTGGGTGGGCAGCGCGTGGGAGCAGAGCGCGCGCCGACGCCACAAGCGGCGCCTCGAGGTGCTCCACGCGAAGGCCGAGCTGAAGGCCGCGCAGGCGGCGGCCCGCGGCAAGCCGGTGCACAACGCGGCCGCCGGATCGAGCAGCGGGCTTGCGAGCGCATCGAGATCATCCCTCCCTCCGGTCGCGGGCGAGACGCAGGCGACCCAGCTCGAGCGGCTCTTCGCGACGCACGACGCGGTCACCGCGCGGTGGCTCGAGTACGAGCTGGACGTCGCGAAGATCATCGCGTTCCCGGCCATGAGCGATGGGCGCCAGCCGCTCACCGCCGCGTTCCTGCGCGCCAAGCGCATCGCCGACGGTCTGCGGCCCGCCTCGGCGAAGGCCCGCATCACCAATGAGCAGCTCACCGAGTACCGCAACGCGGTCGCCGACTTCGAGGTCGCCTTCGACGTCGCCGAGCGCGACGCCCGGCGCCTCCGCGACTCGAGCTTCAGCGAGGTCGAGCGCAAGCGTCTCGAGACCGCGAAGCAGCTGCTGACCGTCGCCGTCGACGACGCCGCGACGCCGGCCGAGCGCCAGCTCGCCTACCGCCGGGTCCGGGAAGAGCTCGACGGGCTGATCTCGATCTCGGACGAGGCGATCGAGGTGCTCGAGAAGAAGGTGATGCTCGAGCTCGCGCCGTCCGCCGAAGCCGAGACGACGGATGCCGCGGCCGCACCCGCCGCGAATCCCGCGGCCGACCCCGCCGCATCCACCGCGCCGGAGCCCAAGACGTGGCCCATCCCGGCGCGCTCGCCCGGCGCTCCCGGACGCGTGGTGCACCCCAAGAGCCGCCCTTCGGGTTGATCCCGACCACGCGAAACGGCACGCCGCCCGACCGAGGTCGAGACGGCGTGCCGCGCGCGGTGCGATGCCGGGTCAGGAGGTCAGCGCGTCGACGTACTCCTGGTTGTCGGCGATCCACTGCTCGACGACGGGTCCGTAGTCGTCGCCGTCGTACTGGTTGAACATCGCGTCCTCGAGCGAGTACAGCACGTCGCTGGGCATCTTGAAGTTCGAGATCCACTCGAACACCTCGGGGAAGTCCTCCTCGAAGCTCGTGGCCGCGACCGAGTGGATGCCCTCGGCGTCGCCGAGGAGGCCCTGCGGGTCCTCGAGATCCTTCACCGGGAACGCGTTGTACGCCCAGTGCGGACGCCACAGCGTCACGACGACGTTCTCGCCCGCGTCGGTCGCCGACTGCAGTTCGGCGAGCATCGCCGGCGTGGAGGACTCGATGAGCGTCATGCCGTCCAGGCTGTAGCCCGGCACGACCTCGTCACCCGTGATCCGCATGAGTCCCGAGCCGGGCTCGATCCCGACGATCCGGTTGCCGAAGGCGTCGGCGTTCGCCGCGAGCTCGTCGAGCGAGTCGATCGGAGCGTCCTCGTTCACCGCGATGGTGAGCTTGGCCTCGTCGTTCCACGAGCCGAGGTCGACGATGTCGTCGCCGTACTGCTCCAGGTAGTCGGCGTGCGTGATCGGCAGCCACGTGTCGAGCACGAGATCGAAGTCGCCGCGCGCGAGGCCCGCGTAGACGGGGGCGACGTCGGCGTAGGTGAGCTCGACGTCGTATCCCTGCTCCTCGAGGATCGCGGCCCACAGCTGCGAGGCGGCGATCCCCTCGTCCCAGCCGTTGAATACGGCGAGTTCGATGGGACGATCCGCACCGCCCTCGGATGAGCCCGAACCCGCGTCGTCGCCGCCGGCGCATCCGGTCAGCACGAGCGCGGCGGCTCCGGCGAGCGCGATTCCCGAGACGAGGTGCTTTCTCTTGGTCATCATGTCGACTTCCTCTCCATCCGCGGTGTGCGCGGATCGGTCTTGGTCAAGACACGCGAATCTCGCGTGTCTCCGGCGGGCTGATGCACCCGCCTGGTCAGGGAATGACGGATGCCGCGAGCCGCGGCATCCGTCACCGTTCGTCAGCCGGCGATCGGAGCGCGACGGGGCGACGTGAGCAGGCGCTCGCGATCGGCCTCGGCTCCGGCCGCATCCGTCTTCTCCTCCGTCGACGAGCCGCGCGTCGAACGCGTCGCGGCTCTCTTCGCGCGCGCACGGTCGGGGTCGGCGAAGGCGGACGTGATCCGGTCGAGGATCATCGCGATGATCACGATCGAGATGCCCGCTTCGAACCCGAGGCCGACGTTGATGCGGCCGATGGCGCGGGTGATCTCGCCGCCGAGGCCGCCGGCGCCGACGATCCCGGCGATCACGACCATCGACAGGCTCAGCATGATGATCTGGTTGACGCCGGCCATGATGCTCGGCAGCGCGAGCGGCAGCTGGATCTGGCGGAGGATGCGCCCGGGGGTCGCGCCGAAGGCATGGCCGGCCTCGACCACCTCGCGGTCGACGCCCCGGATGCCGAGCTCGGTGAGGCGCACGCCGGGGGCGAGGGCGAACAGGATGGTGGCGATCATGCCGGGCACGGCGCCGACCCCGAAGAAGATGATGGCGGGGATCAGGTACACGAACGCCGGCATCGTCTGCAGGAAGTCCAGGATCGGCCGCACGACGCGCGACACGTGGTCGTTGCGGGCCGCCCAGATCCCGACGGGGATGCTGATGGCCGTCGCGATGAGCGAGGCGACGAGCACGAGCGCCAGAGTGTCCATCGCGTTGTCCCACTGATCGACGAGCACGATCACCAGGAGGCCGAACGCGGTGCCGAGCGCGAGCCGCCAGCCTCTCACCCAGAACGACAGGGCGGCGAACACGACGATGACCACCCAGAACGGGGGAGTGATCAGCACCCAGTCGAGGGCGCCGTACACCGCGCCGAGCACGGCCGCGACGGCGTCGAAGAGCCAGCCGAACACGTCGCCGAGGAAGTCGACGAACGCCTCGATCCACGCGCCGAGAGGCAGTCTGAGGTTCTCCATCACACGCCCCCTTCCGCCGGTTCGGCGACCGCCACGGCGGCGACCGGAGCCATCGTCGCCGATTCGCCGACGGCGACGAGCGTCTGCGCGAACTCCGCCTCGGGCACCGACACCGGCGCCCCCACGATCGGGATCGGCGTGGTCTGCGGGTCGACGTTGCCGAGAGCGGCCAGCAGCGTGACACGCGGGATCATGCCGAGCAGACGCCAGTCAGCGTCCACGACGGCGATGGGAAGGGGGCTCTCGACGGCTCGCTCGACGACGTCGCTGAGCGGTTCGTCGGTGTTCACGACCGGCAGGGTGCGGTCGACCAGGGACCGCAGGTCGGTCTTGCCCTCCTTGACGGCGCGCACGACGACGCGGTCGGTCACGGTTCCGAGGTAGCGGCGGTTCTCGGTCACGGCGACGGAGCCGACCTGCCGGTCGCGCATCACGCGCAGCGCACCGCGCACGCCCGCGCTGACGGGGGTGGTGGCGAGGGCCGGCGCCATGACCGATCCCGCGGTCAGGACGCGGGCCCGGTCGACGTCCTGCACGAACTGGGCGACGTAGTCGTTCGCGGGATCGGTGAGGATCTCCTCCGGCGTGCCGTTCTGCACGATCCGGCCGTCGCGCATCACGGCGATCCGATCGCCGAGGAACATCGCCTCGTTCAGATCGTGCGTGATGAAGATGATTGTGCGGCCGAGCTCCCGCTGCAGCTCGACGAGCTGCTCCTGCATCTCGCGGCGGATGAGCGGATCCAAGGCCGAGAACGCCTCGTCCATCAGCAGGATGTCGGTGCCCGCGGTCAGTGCGCGGGCGAGGCCGACGCGCTGCCGCATGCCCCCCGACAGCTCGTCGGGCATCGCCTCAGCCCGGTCTGCGAGGCCGACCTTCTCGAGGATCTCCATCGCGCGGCGACGACGCTCGGCGCGCGGTACGCCCTGGATCTCGAGCGCGTACGCGGCGTTGTCGATCACGGTGCGGTGCGGCAGCAGGGCGAAGTGCTGGAACACCATCGAGATCGACGAGCGCCGGATCTCGCGCAGCTCCTTCGGCGAAGCCGTGCCGATGCTGCGCCCCTGCACGGTCACATCCCCGGCGGTGGGCTCGAGAAGTCCGTTGAGCATGCGGATGATGGTCGACTTGCCGGAGCCGGACAGGCCCATGATCACGAAGATCTCACCGCGCTGGACGGTGAAGCCCGCATCGATGACGGCGGCGGTTCCGGCATCCGCCACGTCGGTGCGTGTCTCACCCGCCTTCAGCCGGTCGACGATCGCTTTCGGATTCTTCGCGAACACCTTGAACAGATTGCGCGCCTCGAGGGCGGGTTCGACGGTCACGTTGCTTCACCTCCGCGGCGCGCGGAACGCGCTCGGCATCGGTTACGCCCGGGTGACGGTCACCGGCGCCGAAGCCGCGTCGTCGGGTGACGCGGAGGCGCATCCGGCGACGTACATCGGGTTCGTCGCCCAGACCGCCGACCATACGTCCGGCACACGCGATCCCCCAAGGATCGTCTCGCGCGACGGCCGCGGACTGGTCGTCAGGGCCCGGAAGGGCCTCGCCTACGCTAGCGGCGTTGTCGCCGCGATCAAAACCGAGCACCGGAAGGTGATCCGTTCGTTATGGGCTTGACACGCACGCGACTTCGTTGCATGGTTAGTTAGTCAAGTAAGTAACCGAATAGGCGAGGTGCCGCGTGATCGAAGAAGGAAGAGCGCTGTTCCTCCAGATCGCCGAGAGCATGGAGGACTCGATCGTCGAGGGCTCGCTCGCCGAAGAAGAGCGTGCGCCCTCGACCAACGAGCTCGCCGCGTTCTACCGCATCAACCCCGCGACCGCCGCCAAGGGGGTCGCGATGCTCGCCGACAAAGGCGTGCTGTACAAGCGGCGCGGCATCGGCATGTTCGTCGCGCCGGGCGCCCGCGAGCTGCTGCTGCGCGAGCGGCGGTCCGCCTTCACCGACCGCTTCATCGATCCGCTGCTGGCCGAGGCGCGCAAGCTCGGACTCGGACCCGAAGACCTGGCACTGCTCATCCGCGATCGCGCTGAGGCGCTCACCGCGATCACCACCGAAGGGACCACACGATGACGACCGCGAACCACGTCGTCGAGGTGAGGAACCTCACGAAGCGCTACCGCGAGACGCTCGCGGTGGACGACGTGAGCTTCACCATCGAGAAGGACACCATCTACGGACTGCTGGGCCGCAACGGCGCCGGCAAGACGACGGTCATGTCGATCCTCACCGCCCAGAACTTCGCCACTCGCGGCGACGTGCGCGTGTTCGGCATGGATCCGTACGAGAACGCCCGGGTCCTCTCACGCATGTGCTTCGTGCGCGAGAGCCAGAAGTACCCGGACGACGCGCTCCCGCGCCACGCGTTCGAGACCGCACGGCTGTTCTTCCCGAACTGGAGCCAGGAGCTCGCCGACCGGCTGATCGCCGACTTCCAGCTGCCGATCAAGCAGCGCATCAAGAAGCTCTCGCGCGGACAGCTGTCGGCCGTGGGCGTCATCATCGGGCTCGCATCGCGGGCCGAGATCACGTTCTTCGACGAGCCCTACCTCGGCCTCGACGCCGTCGCCCGGCAGATCTTCTACGACCGGCTGCTCGAGGACTACGCCGAGCACCCGCGCACCGTGATCCTCTCGAGCCACCTCATCGACGAGGTGTCGAACCTCATCGAGCGGGTCCTCGTGATCGATCAGGGCCGCATCATCATGGACGAGTCGACGGATGCCGTCCGCGACCGTGCGGCGAACATCGTGGGCGACACGGCAGCCGTCGAGGCGTTCGTCCAGGGCCGTGAGGTCATCCACCGCGAGAGCCTCGGCCACGTGTCGTCGGTCACCGTCCTCGGCGGGCTGACCGCCGACGACCGCGCACGACTGGCGGCGGCAGGACTCGACGTCGCGCCGGTGTCGCTCCAGCAGCTCATCGTGCGCACCACCCAGCACGCGGCCGAGGCCGGGGGGCAGGCATCCGCTCCCGCCGTCGACGCCGATCTCGACGAAGGAGCACTCCGATGAACCGCACCGTCAGCGTGATCCGCATGCAGCTGGTCAACCGCCAGACCTACATCTGGGTACCGCTCGTGGTGCTCGGCGGAGCCGTCGCCATCACCCTGGCGATCTACGCGATCCTGATCAACGCCGGCGTCGAGGGCCCGATGTACGGGGGCGGCGCGCAGGCCCCACTGTGGTACTTCGGCATCGTGGGCGTCCAGGCGCTCACCCTCACCTTCCCGTTCTCGCAGGCGATGAGCGTGACGCGCCGCGAGTTCTACATCGGGACGCTGCTGACGTCGGTCCTCACCGGAGCGATCCTCGCGCTCATCTTCGTCCTGGGCGGTCTGATCGAAGAGGCCACCGGCGGCTGGGGCATGAACGGCTACTTCTTCTACCTGCCGTGGATCTGGGAGACCGGCCCGCTCGGGGCGGGCGTCTTCTACTTCACCGTCGCGATGCTGTTCTTCATCGCCGGGTTCTGGGCGGCCACGATCTACAAGCGCTTCGGCTCGGTCGCGCTGACGACGGTGCTCGTGGGCATCGCCGCGCTGCTCGTCCTCGGCCTGTTCCTGGTGGGTCAGATGCAGGCGTGGGCGCAGCTGTTCGCCTGGTTCGGCGACCAGGGCGCCCTCGGGCTCGCCCTGTGGGGGCTGCTGCTCGGCGCCGTGCTCGCCGCGATCTCGTACCTGACGCTGCGGCGCGCGGTTCCCTAGTCAGAGCCCGGCTGCGCCGTTGCCGTCGCGCAGCACCTCGTGGTGGCGGATCACCTCGGCGACGACGAAGTTGAACCACTTCTCGGCGAACGCGGGGTCGAGGTCGGCCTGCTCGGCGAGGTTGCGCAGCCGTGCGACCTGCTGCTCCTCGCGGGCCGGGTCGGACGGCGGCATGCCGTGCTCCGCCTTCAGGTGGCCGACCTGCTTGGTGGCCTTGAACCGCTCGGCGAGCAGGTACACCAGGGCGGCGTCGATGTTGTCGATGCTGCTGCGCAGCCGGGTGAGCGTCGTCGTCGGATCCTCGGTCATGGCGTCCTCCTCGCACCACGACGATACCCGAGGCGGAAATCACCCAAATCAGACGATGGGTCTGGGCCTAGAGTGTCACCATGACGCAAGACACCAGTGCCCCCCGCGCCGAACGGCCGCACGACGAGGCCGACGGTCCGCAGGAGGCTGTGACGGATCAGGCCGTGACGGCATCCGCCGTCGAAGCGGACCCGACGGTGTTCACGGGGGAGGCGCCGGCAGGCAAGACGTTCTGGGCGAACCTGAACAATCCGTTCTCGCTCGGCCTGCTGATCACGCTGGGCGGCCTCGCCGCTCTCGCGCTGGGGCTCGCCTTCTGGAACCTCTCGACGATCATCATCTACGTCGTCTTCGCGCTGTTCGCCGCGCTCGGGCTCGACCCGGTGGTGCGGTTCCTCGGCAAGCGCGGCATCTCGCGGCCGTGGGCGATCGTCATCGTGTACGGCGCGTTCGCGCTCGTGTTCGCTCTCGTGCTGCTGCTGGTGGTCCCGACACTGGTCCGGCAAATCGGCCAGTTCTTCAGCGACATCCCCGGCCTCATCTCCGAGTTCCAGGCATCCGGCTTCTACTCGTGGCTCAACTCCACGTTCGGCGACCAGGTCGGCGACATCGTGTCGCAGGTCGAGTCCTTCCTCACGAACCCGGCGAACCTCGCGGCGATCGGCGGCGGTGTGCTGAACTTCGCCATCAGCGTGGGCACGACGATCTCGGGCCTGATCATCGTCCTCGTGCTGAGCCTGTACTTCCTCGCGGGCCTTCCCACGATGAAGACGGCGTTCATCCAGTTCGCCCCGGCGCGCAACCGGCGCAAGGCGACGGCGATGACGAACCAGATCACGGACTCGATCGGCGCCTACCTCATGGGCATGGTGGTGCTGGCGTTCTGCAACTCGATCGTCGCGTTCCTGCTGCACCTGTTCCTGGGCCTGCCGTTCCCCGCGCTCATGGGCGTGCTGGCCTTCCTCATCACGCTGATCCCGCTCATCGGTTCGGTGCTGTACTGGATCACCGCGACGACCCTCGCGCTGTTCACCGGATGGGTTCCCGCGCTGATCTTCGCGATCGTCTACCTCATCTACATGCAGCTCGAGGCGTATGTGCTGACTCCCCGCGTGATGAACAAGGCGATCGCGGTGCCGGGCGCGCTCGTCGTCATCGGCGCGATGGTCGGAGGCACCCTGCTGGGCCTGCTGGGTGCACTCGTCGCGATCCCGGTGACGGCCTCGATCCTGCTCATCATCAAGCAGGTCTTCATCCCCCGCCAAGACGCCAAGCTCTGACGGGAGCCTCACGCGTGTGCACGCCCGGCGTGAACGCGTGAGGCCGGCGGCGGCGCGTCAGCGGACGGGAACGATGCAGGTCGGCGACGGTGCCGCTGTGCGGTGGCGCACACGGCCGGGCACGCCGGTGCGCAGATCGAGCGTCAACGAGACGACCTCGTCGGAGAGCTGACCGGCGACGAGCAGGGTGTCGCGGACGACGAGGTGGTGGCGCGGCCAGTCCGCGCCGGCGTCGGCGAGCGCGACGGGCTCGACCGTCTCTCCGGCGCCGCGGACGCGGAGCGTCGCGATCGTGTTGCTGCCCCGCACACCGGCGTAGACGAACTCCGCGTCGCGCGACAGGGCGAGTTCGGCGGCGGAGTCGGTGGGCAGAGTCCCCGCGCCGAGCGGAGACCCTCCGACGAGCCGCCACGTTCCATCGACCGCCGGGGCGAGCACGAACAGCTCGCACGACAGCTCGGTCACGACGTACAGGTGCCCGCTCGGGTGGTGAACCAGGTGTCGCGGGCCGCTGCCCCGGGGCAGCGCGACCTGCTGCACCGCACGCAGCCCCCGCGCACCGGCCCGCCAGAATCGCACGAGGTCGTGACCGAGGTCGGTCGTCACGATGAGTCCGTCCGGCAGGAACACCGCCTGGTGCGCCCTCGAGCGCCGGGCGGCCCCGGCCGCGGGATCGAGTGGCGAGCGTGCGAGCGCGTCGCGATCCTCCGTCGACACCCCCGGCTCGTCCGGCGCGGCACCGGTCTCGTCGCGATCGTGTTCCGGGACCAGGTGCGCGAACTCCGAGCCCGCCGCCTCGCGCAGAGCGCGGGCCGCCGCAGCCAGATCGATGTCGGGCATGGTGTCCGCGGATGCGTCAGGGCCGTACGGGTCGATGCTCGCCGGCGCGATGACCGGCGCAGACGGCCGGCCCGAAGCATCCAGCGCCATCATCACGACGCGCCCGTCACCCCAGCAGCTCGCCACGAGCGAGCGGCCGTCGGGCGCGACCGCGACGTGGCACACTGCCTCGCCGGCGGGCACCGGATCGCCGAGCGGCACGAACGTCGACTCGCCGGTGCGGCGGAAGGCCTGCACTGCCTGCCGCTGCTCGAGTGCGGCGTACACGACGTCGCCCTTCGACAGGCTCGGCGACCCGGGGTGGGGCGCCAGCCACGACGGCGAGTCTGCGGCGACGACCTCGCCGGTGAAGGCCAGGGCACCGCCGGCCGACGCGTCGTCGGCGGCACCGGCCAGCAGCATCCCGATTCCCGATGCGTTCCCGTCCATGTCGGCGGTGTACCCGCCCAGCAGGAATCTCACGTCAGTCGACGAGATCGTGGCGCACGATCACCGCGTCGCGGGCCGCACCGACGCCGATCACCGAGATGCGGGTGCCGCTCATGGCTTCGAGGGCGAGCACGTAGTCCTGCGCCTCGACGGGCAGGTCCTCGAAGGTGCGCGCCCCCGAGATGTCCTGCTTCCATCCCGGGAAGTACTCGAGGATCGGCTTGGCGTGGTGGAAGTCGGACTGGTTCACGGGCACCTCGTCGAACCGCTCGCCGTCGACGTCGTACGCGACGCAGACGGGGATGCGGTCGAGGCCCGTGAGGATGTCGAGCTTGGTGAGCACCAGATCGGTGATGCCGTTGATGCGCGTCGCATAGCGCGTGATCGGAGCGTCGTACCAGCCGACGCGGCGCGGGCGACCCGTCGTCGTGCCGAACTCGAACCCGCGCGAGCGCAGCCACTCGCCCTGCTCGTCGAAGAGCTCGGTCGGGAACGGCCCGGAGCCCACACGCGTCGTGTAGGCCTTCACGATGCCGACGATGCGGTCCAGGCGGTTCGGTCCGACGCCGGAACCGGTCGACGCGCCGCCCGCCGTCGCCGAAGACGACGTGACGAACGGGTACGTGCCGTGGTCGACGTCGAGCATGGTCGCCTGTCCGCCCTCGAACACGACGACATCGCCGCGATCGAGCGCGTCGTTGAGCAGCAGCGCGGTGTCATCGACCATCGGCCGCAGGCGCTCGGCGTACGACAGCAGGTCGTCGACGATCTCGTCGCACGTGATCGCGCGGCGGTTGAAGACCTTCACGAGCAGGTGGTTCTTCTGGTCGAGGGCGCCCTCGACCTTCTGCCGCAGGATGTTCTCGTCGAAGAGATCCTGCACGCGGATGCCGACGCGGTTGATCTTGTCGGCGTACGCCGGGCCGATGCCGCGGCCCGTGGTGCCGATCTGGCGCTTGCCGAGGAAGCGCTCGGTGACCTTGTCGAGCGTGCGGTGGTAGTGCGTGATGAGGTGCGCGTTGGCGCTGACCTTGAGCCGCGATGTGTCGACGCCGCGCGCGTGCAGCGCCTCGAGCTCGGCGAACAGCACCTCGAGGTCGACCACCACGCCGTTGCCGATGACGGCGTTCACGCCGGGCGACAGGATGCCGGAGGGCAGGAGGTGCAGCGCGTACTTCTCGTCGCCGATCACGACGGTATGACCCGCGTTGTTGCCGCCGTTGAACTTGACGACCCAGTCGGTGCGCTCACCGAGAAGGTCGGTGGCCTTGCCCTTGCCCTCGTCTCCCCATTGGACTCCGACGATCACGATGCCTGGCATGGGCTGCTCCCCCGTTTATTGGACGGTTACACCCCATCCTATCGATGCGCGGGCTGACGGCCCGATATGGTGACCGCATGATGCGTTCCTCGGCATGGATGCGGATCTGGTCGGTTGCTCGCGCCGTCATGTCCGGCGTGATCCTCGCGGCGATCATCGCCCAGCTCACCAAGTCGATCTCCACGGCGATCGAGCTCGGTCGCGATGTCGGCACGACCTTCGCGAACTTCTTCAGCTTCTTCACCATCCTCTCCAACCTCTCTGCGGCGATCGTGCTGCTGTGGGCGGCGGTCTGGTACTGGACGAGGGGTCGCCGGGCGGATGCCGAGCCGACCGCACTCGCGGTCGGCCTGGCGTGCGTCACCACGTACATGATCATCACCGGGGTCGTGTACAACACGCTGCTGCGGAACATCGAGCTGCCTCAGGGGAGCCAGCCGATCCCCTGGTCCAACGAGGTGCTGCACCTCATCGCCCCGCTGTTCCTGCTCGCCGATCTCTTCGTCGGGCCGCTCCGCAGAGCTCTGCCGTGGCGTGCGGTCTGGGCCGTCGTCGCCTTCCCGATGATCTGGGTCGTCTACACGATGATCCGCGGGCCCCTCACCACCAACCCCGCCAGCGGTGACCCGTTCTGGTACCCGTACCCGTTCCTCAATCCGAACGGTGCGGGCGGTTGGCCGTCGGTCATCGTGTACATGATCGGCATCGCCCTCGCCATCGTCGGCGTCGGCGCGCTCGTGGTGTGGTGGGGCCGGCGCGTGGGCCGACGGATGCCGGAGCCCGAGGCATCCGTCGAAGCCGCCGGCTCGTCGGCCGTCGTGCCCTGACGCCGGCCACGCCACCGCCTCAGAACCGGCCCGGGACGACCTCGGGCGCGCCGTCTGCAGTACGGCGCGCCCGAGGTGACCCACAGTTTGCGGGGAGAACCCGTGGCCCCAGCCCAGGGGTCCCCCAGCGGGCATCGGTATCGGCCCCCAGTGCCGACGCCCTGCCTGGGATCAGGCTAGCGTGTCCCCCTTAAGGGGGACACACCCGCGTTCGTTTCTCCGAGCGAACTTTCAGGATTCTCCGCTCAGCCCAGTCGCCGGCGCCTCGCCCCGACCACCGCGAGCACGCCGCCGAGCAGCAGAGTCGCCGCCGCCATCGCCCCCGCCGCCAGCATGCCGTCGGTGCCGGTGGCCGGCAACGGTGCGTCGAACCGGTTGTCGACGGTCACGGATGCCGCGGTCCCGGCCCCGACCACGACCAGCGCCCGGCCCGCATCCGCCGGGTCCGCCGGCGTGTACGCGACCGCAGCGGCGCCACCGGTGCCGGTCTCGGTGATCGTGCACTCCGCGCCGACGGGCAGGTCGTCGTAGACGACGGGCGCGGCGGTGGTGAGCGTGCGCTCCGCGCCGCCGGGCACCGCGATCGCCGCGTCGTCCCACACGCAGGAGGCGGTCACCTGGAACGAGTCGTCACGGTGGGCCGCGGCATCCGTCCCCGACACGGTCTTGACGATCTCGATCGAGCCGACGTCGAACGTGTTGGTGACCGTGAGCGCGGTCTCGCCGTCGACGATCTCGACCATCTCGACGGGAGCGCCCTCGGCGTCGGTGATGGTCGTCGCCTGCGCGCCGCCGGTGTCGGTCTCGGTGAGCGTGCACTCGAGGCCGATGAGCAGCGGGGAGTAGGTCGTCGTGTAGTCGTTCGACGAGTCGAGGAGCCGCGCCGCGCCGCCGGGGATCGCCACCGAGGCGCCCGAATGGTCGACGCAGTCGAGTGTCACCTCGAAGGGTCCCGCGCCCCACAGCTCGGCACCCTCTCCGTCGACGACCTTCGTCACCACGAGGCTCCCGGCGTCGAACGTGTTGACGGCCACGATCTCGACGGTCTGGTCCGATCCGATGGTGAAGGTCGACGGCGTGATCTCGACCGACGTCGCGCCTCCGTCGTCGCTCTCCCTCACCGAGCACGTGGCCCCGGCGGCGACGTTCGCGACCTCGGTCCGGTAGCCGTTGCCGTCATCGAGCTCGAGGAATCCCGCCCACACGATGCGATCACCGCTTCCGGTGTCGAGCGTGCACACGACGGCGAACTCGAAGGGACCGGCGCCGAAGTCGTCCGCCGCCTCGCCCTCGCGCTCCTTGACGAGATCGAACGACCCGGCGCCGAACGCGTTGACGGCCACGACCTCCACCGCCGTCCCCTCCGCGATCACCACGTCGACGGAGGTGCCGTCGACGGGCTCCTGGGCATCGCCTCCGACCGTCACGTGCATCGTCGTGGCTTCGGCGTCGAGATCGTCGGTCTCGGTGACCGTGCAGGACGCCCCGACGGGCAGGCCGCCGAGGGCCCACGACTGCTCGGGCGTGAGCTCCGCGACCATCGGCTCGTCCGGCCCGTACCCCACGGCGTACGCGGGCTGGCCGTTGAACTCGCACTCCACCTCGAACGCGAACGGACCGTACGGGACGGGGTCGCCGGAGCTGTCGACGGCGTCCGTCTCGACCGCCTTGCGGACGCGGAGGTCGGCGACGTCGTAGACGTTCTCGACCGTGACGAGACCGATCTCCTCGGTCTCGAGGCCCACGGTCGCCGTCCCGATGATGGTCTCGGTCTGGCCCCACTGGCCCTCGGTCGCCGTGCATTCGGCGCCGAGCGGCAGCCCCGAGACCTCCACGGGGTCTTCGCCGGGGACGAGCACGACCTCGGGGAGCCCCTGGACCGGATCGCCGTCGATCGTGCACGTCAGCTGCACCGGGAACGACTCCGGTGCGAACTCCGAGGCCGGGCCGGTCACCTCCTTCTCGAGGGCGATGCTCCCGGTCGGGTAGGCGACTCCGACCCTGCGGCCCTCTGTGGCCGGCACCGCCACGGTCGTCGCACCGTTGAGCGCCGCCCCGCCGGTCGCGACGGTGTTGTAGGCGGTCGGCTGGTCGTCGGCGACGAGAGCGCCGGGCGTCGTCCGCGTCTGGAACTGCAGCGTGAGCGAGTCGCCGGGCTCGAACTTCTCCTCGCCGGGGAAGTCCACCTGCACCTTCACGCTGCGCACGATCGTGGGGTCGACGCTGTCGTCCAGCGGGAGCCATGCTCCCGGCGCACAGGGGGTGCCCACCGGGTTGAGGTCGGCGGTGCACGGCGTCGACGAGGTCGAATAGAAGAGCGTGATCTGAGCGTTCGCCGGCGTCGTCGGGTCGACGACGAGAGCCGCCCCGCCCGCGTAGGTCGGCTGCCATTGGCTCCCGCGAGGAAGGACGACGATGAGGCCCTGATCGCCCGGGGTCGGGAGGTTGTCGATCGAGACGAGCTGCGAGATCGGCAGCGTCCCGGCGTTGGTGACGCGCACCCGCCACGTCTCGGTGTCACCGGGAAGAGTCAGCGGCACGCACGGGAAGCGATAGAACCCTTCGGCGTCAGCGGTTCCGGCGCAGTCGAAGTTCGTGTCGTCGCTGCGCACATCCGGGATGCCGGGGAGCCCGGGCGGGTTGTCGGCTCGCACGTACTTCACCGTCGACAGCGCCGGCACGGCGAGCGGGCGCACCGTCGCGGTGTCGGAGCAGAGCCCGGTCACCGGGTCATAGCTCGGGACGCACTCGTCCAGCGGCTCGGCGATGTCGATCGACGCCTCGTTCGTGACCGTGTCGTTGGGCGTGAGGCCGGGTCGCAGCATCATCCGCAGGGTGATCGTGTAGGTCTGCCCGGGTTCGAGCACCGCGCCGGCCGGCATCGTGAACACGATGCTCGTGCCGAGGTCCTGCACGTCGACGAGGTCCGGATCGACGGGCAGAGGATCGCCGTTCGGCGGGGTCGGCGCCGGCCCTGTCAGCGCGAACGACCACGGCGGCACGCTCGGATCGCGATCCGGGTCGAAGATCAACTGCGGCCGGCCGTTCGCGTCCAGCGGCAGTTGGTCGGTGAACACGACCTCGGTGAGCGCACGCTCACCGGTGTTGGTGTACGCCAGCGTGAAGGGGATCTCGGTGCCGGGGCGCACATCGCCGGTCGGCGACTTCAGCACGTTGACCGATGCCTGCAGGTGCAGGTTGCGGTATTCCGCCTCGGCGGTCTGCTCATCGGTCAGCCTCACGCCGGGGGCGATCTCGGCCGAGGCACCCTCGACCGTCATCGTGTCGAAGAAGATGCCGGCCTCTTCTTCTCCGGGCGCCGGGACCTGGTCGCTGCGCGTCGTCGGCGTCGGCTCACCGGTCCGCAGATCGACGCGACGCTCGACGAGGAACGGCACGTTCACCACGGGGTTGATCGGGTTCAGCCAGCCGAGCTCGGCCGCCGACCAGAACTGGAAGCTCAGGCCGTGCAGGGTGTCGGGGGCCGCCGCGAGGAACGCCTTCGCCGCGTCGATGGAGAGGTCTCCGAGGCGCGGCATGCACGTCCACGTCCCGCCGACGACCCCGGCCGTCACGGTCAGGTCGGTGAAGGTGCCTCCGTCGAGGTAGCAGACCTGGACCTTCGCGACCGGCGCCGGCAGCTCCCACGCGGGATCGGGCCCGACGAAGTCCATGGCGTTCCAGAACGTCGGGTCGTCGTCGGTCATGATCATCGTCTGAGCGCGCGCGGATCCGCCGGGCTGTCCGGTGAGCGTCACGGTCACCGGCGAGAAGTCGTCCTCCTTCTGCTGTGCGGGCGAGATGGTCTTGCCCGCCGTGACCGAGAAGCTGGGCTCCTCGATCGCGATCGTCGCCGCGGCGGTGTCGCACGCCCAGCGAGCGCCGAGAGGCGGCGGGCACGACAGGAACGGGTCGACGTCGGCGACGACGCCCTGCGCCACGTTGGCGATCGGCGAGTCCGCGGGCGAGACGCGCTCGGTCGTGCCGCGCCAGTAGGGCCGCAGCCGCAGGTCGAACTCGACGACGCCGGCGGCGTTCGCGGCGATGCGACCGGTGAAGGTCACCTCGACACCCGATACGTCGCAGGGCATCGTGGCGGGCGTGAGGGCGAGCGCCTCGTCCCTGGACAGCTCGACCGCGGAGCCGTCGGGACACGACAGGGTGACGACCGTGGCGGTGGCTCCGGACGGGACCACGATGCGGGAGAAGTTGTTGAGGGTGAACGCCTGGAAGGGATCCTCGCGGCGATGGGTCACCGAACCCGGTGCGGTGTCGGTGATCTGCAGCATGTCCACCTTGGCGGGCGTCGTGTTGCGGGTCGTCACGGTGATGCGGCTCAGCGGGAACTGGCCGGTCGCGACATCGGGGTCGGTGGGCGCCGCGAGGGGTCCGCCGCTCCAGTTCTTGTCGGTGGTCGTGGTGAGCGGCACGTCGATGATGATGACGTCGTCCTGGTCGTCGGTCGTCAGCGGCGCGCTCCCGTCGGCGGGGAACCCCGTCGCGTTGGCGATGTTGCGCACCGTCCCGTCGATCGTGAGGTTGTAGAGCTCGTCGCCGAGCACCGGGGTGCCGTCGCTGCGCCGGGTGTCTCGCACCTGCCAGATCAGGGTGATCGGGCGGTCGTTGGCGAACGACCGGGCCACGCCGGAACCGACGGGCGGGGCCGTCACCGGCACGTCGTCTCCGATGCGGCCGTCCTCGTACTCGACGAAGGCGATCCGGACGGCGAGGGTCGTGGCGCGCTCGGCCGTCGTCAGGTCCATGCCGGGGAACTGGCCGTCGCACGTCGGGGCGCACGGGTTGTTCGTCGCGACGACCCACTCCGTGCCGTTGTAGAGCTCGATCGGCAGCACCGAGTCGTAGGCGATGAGCGGATCGGTCGCGGTCGTGATGGGCTCGACCCGCACGAGGTCGAAGGCGTTGTAGATCGAGGCCGTGATCGCGGTGTCCTCGGGGGCCGCGACATCCGTCACCTCGACGCGCTCGAGGTTCGAGAAGCCGCCCGTCGACCACGACAGCGTGGACGGGATGGTGTCTCCCGACCGTGCGATGACGGACTTCACACCGCCGGAGCTCGACGTGCCGAACGCCTTGTCGATGAGGTCGGCACTGCCCGGATCCACCGGGATCAGCTCCACCTGCGGACAGTCGGGCGGGGTGAGCACCGCCTGCCCCGGAGACACCGTCGGGTTGGCGCTCGAGGCATCCGTCTGCGCGCAGTTCTCGACGAACGTGCTGGTGTCGTCGCTGTACGGCGGGCCGGGGACGTACCGGCCGTCGGGACGCAGCGACGACGTGAAGCTCGGCGAGAAGTCGGTGCCGGGCGCGAAGCCGCCGTCGTCGCCGGTGTAGTCGTAGACGAAGCGCACGCCGCCGGCGACGTCGCTGATGTCGGCCGGCACCTGCTGGGAGTAGATCTGCGGCCCGGCGATGGGCCCGGCGAGCGTCTCCCACGTGCCTGTCGTGGTGTCGTAGTACTCGATCGTCAGGGTCGAGTCCGCCGGAACCGGCGTCTGCGCGATGGCGGTCAGATCGAACGCGTTCCACCACGTGTCGCCCTCGATCGGGTCCTCGGGGTCCTGGATCACGACCTGCTGCGCACGGCCGGTGGTGCCGGTGGGCGTCTCGGGCGGGCTGGGCCGCTCGGTGAGTCCGCCGGCGAGCGTCACCGTGACGACCTCACCCGGAACGGCGAGGATCTCGCCCGGACGGATCTGCTTCGAGATGTACGGCTCGATCACCTCGTCGTAGACGTAGAGGTCGGCGGACGCGGTGTCGCTGCCGGTCACTCCCGCGTTCTCGCCGTCGACGCCGACCACGTTGGTCGTCATGAGCGGCAACCCGTCCAGGTCGGGATCGGTCTGCACGGCGAACGGCGCGGACGTCTCGGCGCCGGGCACGATGGCGCCCGTGAACACCAGCTGGAACGACGTCACCTCGGCGGGGTCGATCCCCTCCGGCAGAGCCGGCACCGTCCCGTCGGCGAACGCCACGGTCTCGGTGGATCCGTCCGCGAGCGTGTAGACGACCTCGCCCGAGGCCGCGCCGGCCGGCCAGTCGACCGGACCGGTGAAGCCGCCGAACGTGTAGACGTCGGGGAACGACCCGGTGGCCGGCTCGGTGATCGTCATCGTCTCGATCGGGATCGTCGACGCGTTGCGCCCCTCGATGGTCACGGTGCTCGGCTCGCCGGCGATCACGAGGAACGGATCGAACGACTTTCCGGCGACGACCGACACCTCGTTCTGCCGCAGCGTGAAGAGCGCATCGGCCTCACCCGTCGCGGTCTCGTCGCCGAGGGCGACGGTCGACAGCACGTCGTTGGCGACCTGTGTCCCGTCGGGGGCGGATGCCGCGGCATCCGTCACCGTCAGGTTCAGCGTGACGGCCCCGGTGGCACCCGCGGGGATCGCGCCGTGGAAGGTGACGCGCGTTCCCTTCACCTCGTCGGGCGTCACACCGGCGGGGAGGGCGCCGCCGGGCGCCTCGACCCAGGCGCCGTCGACATAGACCTCATAGGTCGTCAGGGCCGGATCGGCACCCGTCGGCGGCGAGACCGCCCCGAAACCGTCGAACGCGAGCGCATCGAACGGGTTCGGGGCCGCGTCGGGATCGACCGGATCCTGGACCGCGAGCGAGTCGACGGTCGCGTTGGAGGTGTTGGTCGCGCCCAGGTCCGCACCGACCGGGGTTCCCGCAGTGGCGACCGCCTCGGACGGGTCGAACGACTTCGACGCCGTCGTCGCGAGCTCCAGCGGGACGACGGGGGTCACTTCGGCTTCGGCGGTGTCGTCGGCGAAGTTGACGCCCTCGATCGCCGCCTCGTTGACCACGCCGATGCCGCTGACGTCGTACGACGCGTCGGCGGGGAGCTGCGCGGTGATCTCGACGATCCCCGTCGTCGCATCGAGGAGACCGACGGTGCCGTCGCCGAGCGGACTGGTCCACGTCACCGTGACGCTGTTGCCGTCGATGACGGGCGCGGCGGCGGTGTTCGCGCCGGCGCCGACGACGGCGTCGACGACCACGAAAGGCGCCGGCACGACGTCGCTCAGGACCGCGCCGCGACAGCCGAGGTCGGTGATCGCCGAGCAGCCGACGGTGAGCGTGTAGGTGAACGTCTCGCCCGGGGCGATCTCGGTGACGGACGCGGTCTTGTCGAGCGTCGCGACGGCGGTGATGTCGCCGGGCGCAGGATCGGGGAGCACAGGCGCGGCGGCCGCGCCCGGGGTGGTCAGAGTCGTCACGGCGATCGCGAGAGCGGCGATCACCGCGGCCGTCTTGAAGCTCGCCTTAGAGAACACTCTTCCCCCGATCGACGTGGGCGGCCGCGCCGACCGCCACCTGCGAAACCTGAACGACGACCGAAAGACGCACCTCGCGCACAGCCTAGCCACGGCCGCCGTCGGGCCGCCAGGGTGGCCCGTGCGCGCGCGGGTCGGCCGAAGCCGCTCAGGACGCGGCATCCGGATGCCCCTCACTAAACTGGGGTGCTATGTCTAAGGTCCTCCAGTCCCTGCCCGTCGGCGAGCGCGTCGGCATCGCCTTCTCGGGGGGCCTGGACACCTCCGTCGCGGTCGCGTGGATGCGCGACAAGGGCGCCGTCCCCTGCACGTACACCGGCGACCTCGGTCAGCCCGACGAGGACGACATCGCGTCGATCCCCGACCGCGCGCTGCAGTACGGCGCCGAGATCTCGCGCCTCGTCGACTGCAAGCCCGCCCTGGTCGAGGAGGGCTTCGGCGCCCTCGCGTGCGGCGCGTTCCACATCCGCTCGGGCGGTCGCACCTACTTCAACACGACCCCCATCGGCCGTGCGGTCACCGGCACCCTCCTCGTCCGCGCCATGAAGGAGGACGGCGTCGACATCTGGGGCGACGGCTCGACGTACAAGGGCAACGACATCGAGCGGTTCTACCGTTACGGCCTGCTCGCGAACCCCGCACTGCGCATCTACAAGCCGTGGCTCGACGCCGACTTCGTCACCGAGCTCGGCGGCCGCAAGGAGATGAGCGAATGGCTCATCGAGCACGGCTTCCCCTACCGGGACTCGGCCGAGAAGGCCTATTCGACGGATGCCAACATCTGGGGTGCGACGCACGAGGCGAAGACCCTCGAGCACCTGGACGTGTCGCTCGAGACCGTCGAGCCGATCATGGGCGTGCGCTTCTGGGACCCGGCGGTCGAGATCGAGACCGAGGACGTCACGGTGACGTTCGAGGCGGGCCGGCCCGTGGCGCTCAACGGCGTGGAGTTCTCCGACCCGGTCGCGCTCGTGTTCGAGGCGAACCGCATCGGCGGCCGCCACGGCCTGGGCATGAGCGACCAGATCGAGAACCGCATCATCGAGGCGAAGTCGCGCGGCATCTATGAGGCGCCGGGCATGGCGCTGCTGTTCATCGCGTACGAGCGCCTGGTCAACGGCATCCTGAACGAAGACACCCTCGCGACGTACCACGAGCAGGGCCGGCGCCTCGGCCGGCTCATGTACGAGGGGCGCTGGCTCGAGCCGCAGTCGCTCATGCTGCGCGAGTCCATCCAGAAGTGGGTGGGCTCCACGATCACCGGCTCGGTGACACTGCGCCTGCGCCGCGGCGAGGACTACACGATCCTCGACACCACCGGCCCGGGCCTGTCGTACCACCCCGAGAAGCTGTCGATGGAGCGTGTCGGCGACGCCGCGTTCGGCCCCACCGACCGCATCGGTCAGCTCACCATGCGCAACCTCGACATCGCCGACTCGCGCCTGCGGCTGGAGCACTACGCCGCGGCCGGCATCATCGGCGGCGCGACCGGCGAGCTGGTCGGCCACCTGTCGCAGGGCGAGGCCGGCGAGATCACCGAGCGCACCGAGCAGCTCAGCGCCGAGCAGGAAGAACTCGCCGAGGCGACGGATGCCGCGAACGAGGCCTCCGCCTTCGACTCCGGCACCGACTGACCCGGCGCCGGCAGACGCCACCCATTCGAGTGGTAGCGTGATGGCATGCGTACGACCATAGACAAGGCGGGACGCGTCGTCATCCCTGCGGTCGTGCGCGCGCGCCTGGGACTCGTGCCCGGCCCGGTCGACATCGTGATCGAGGGGACCGGGATCCGCATCGAGGTGCCCGCGCCCGACAACCTCGTCGAGCGAGGCGGCCGGATGATGATCGACGCAGACGGACCGGCGCTGAGCGCGGACGACATCCGGGAGCTGCGGCTTGCCGACCAGCGCTGACCTCCTGCTCGACACGAGCGCGGCGGTCGCCCTCGTCACGCCCACGGCCGAGTCGCACGAGGCGATCCTGGCGCGCACGCACGGAGCCACGCTCGGTCTCGCGGGGCACGCCGCGTTCGAGACGTACTCCGTCCTCACGCGCCTGCCGGGCGGGCTGCGCGTCAGCGCGGCCGGCGCGCAGCGGATCATCGAGACGAACTTCCCCGCGACCGTGCACCTCGAGCCCGCCGCCGCCGCGGCCGCCGTCGCCGCACTCGCGGGAGCGGGAATCGCCGGCGGGGCCGTCTACGACGGGCTCGTCGCTCTGGCCGCGGCATCCGTCGACACCGCCCTCCTGTCGTGCGACCGGCGAGCAGCGCCGACGTACGCCGCACTCGCGGTGAGATTCGAGCTGATCTGACGGAGCGAGATCTCCCGATCAGGCGGCGCTCCCGACTGATCCCCTGACGGATTCGGGCGTCGAACGACTCACGGGATACGATGCCGAAACGGTGCCTGCGACCCGAAAGCGTGGCATCCGGTATCGCAGCGCGCGGAATCGCGTTCCCCAGTCGACCAAGAAAGACCTTCAATGTCGAAGCCCCCGACCTCGCCCTACGCCATCGATGACACCCGTCGTGGCAGCTCCGTCGGACGCAAGATCGGCATCACGCTGTTCAGCATCGTCGCGGCGGTCGTGGTGCTGGCGCTGGTGGCCGTCGGCTTCCTCACCTACACGGTGCAGCGGTCGTTCCCGCAACTGAGCGGCGAGCTGGCGGTGCCGGGGCTCGACGACGACGTGACGGTGCAGCGCGATGTGCTCGGCATCCCGACGATCACCGCCGATTCGGCGCACGATCTGTTCTTCGCGCAGGGCTTCGTGCACGCGCAGGACCGGTTCTTCGAGATGGACTTCCGCCGTCACGTCACGAGCGGGCGGCTGTCGGAGCTGTTCGGCGAATCGCAGCTCGAGACCGACATGTTCCTGCGCACGCTCGGCTGGCGCGCGATCGCCGAGCAGGAGGTCGAGGCGCTCAGCGAGACCGAGCGCGCCTACTACGATGCCTACGCCGACGGCGTGAACGCGTACCTCGCCGACAACGACGGGGCCGATGCGTCCTTCGAGTACGCGGTGCTGGGCCTGCAGAACCCCGATTACGAGATCGAGCCGTGGACGCCCGCCGACTCCGTCGCATGGCTGAAGGCGATGGCCTGGGACCTCCGCAGCAACATCGAGGACGAGACCGAGCGCGGCGTCATCGCCGCGGACTTCACCCAGGCTCAGATGGACGAGCTGTACCCGGCCTACCCGTTCGACCGCAATCCGGTCATCGTGCCAAAGCTCTCGACGGTGCCGGCGGTCGGCACGGTTCCCGATCTCGACGACACCGCCGCCGACAGCGAGACGGCGCCCGAGACCGAGGCGGACGCCGCGACCTCGTCGATCGAGTGGAGCGAGGTCGAGGGCGTCGTCGCGGCGGTCAGCGAACTCGTGGGCGGCGCCGGCGAGGGAGTCGGCTCGAACTCGTGGGTCGTGTCGGGCGCGCACACCGCGTCGGGGATGCCGCTGCTGGCCAACGACCCACACCTCGGCGCGTCGCTGCCGAGCGTGTGGCACCAGATCCAGCTGAAGTGCGCGGAACGGACCGAGGCCTGCCCGTTCGATGTCGCGGGCTTCGGGTTCGCCGGAATGCCGGGCGTCATCATCGGCCACAACGACCGCGTCGCCTGGGGCTTCACGAACCTCACGACGGATGTCACCGACCTGTACCTCGAGAAGATCGAGGGCGACTCGTACTGGTACGACGGCGCACTGGAGCCGCTCGAGGAGCGCACCGAGACCCTGAAGGTCGCGGGCGGCGACGACGTCGAGCTCGTCATCCGCTCGACCGCCAATGGCCCGATCGTGTCGGGACTGACCGCCGACTTCACCGCCATCGCCGACGAGCCCGCCACGGGAGAGACCGACGAGGTCGCCACGCCGACGGATGCCCCGGCCGGCGACTATGCGGTGAGCCTGCGGTGGACGGCGCTCGAGCCGGGGACGACGGCATCCGCCATCTTCGCCCTCAACACGGCCCGCGACTTCGACGACTTCCGCGGCGCGGCGGCACTGTTCGATGTGCCGGCGCAGAACCTCATCTACGCCGACGTCGACGGCAACATCGGCTACCAGACGCCCGGCCGGCTGCCCTTGCGAGGCGCGGGCGACGGCTCGATGCCCCAGCCCGGGTGGGACCCGGCGTACGCGTGGCGGGGATTCATCCCGTTCGAGGAGCTGCCGGTGGCCTACAACCCGAAGGACGGCTACATCGTCACGGCCAACAACGCCATCGTCGGCGCCGACTACGCGCACTTCCTGACGCGCGACTGGGACTACGGCTGGCGCGCGGCCCGCATCGAGGAACTCATCCAGCGCAAGATCGCGGAGGGCCCGATCACGGCGGACGACCTGCGCAAGATCCAGGCCGACAACTCCTCGTTCATCGGCATGCGTCTGGCGGCGGCCTACCTCGACATCACGACCGGCCACGACAAGACGGATACCGCGCTCGACCTGCTGCGCGAGTGGGACGGCCAGAACGCGCCCGACTCGGAGGCCGCCGCGTATGCGAACGTGCTGTGGGACACCCTTGCCGCCAACGTGTTCGTGGACGGGCGCGAGAACCCGGCTCCGCTGACGGATCAGGGCCGTCTGTTCCTCGTCGTCGATCAGCTGCTCGACACTCCTGACTCGGAGTGGTGGGTCAACCAGGACTTGGGCGTCTCGGGCATGAACGACATGCTCAAGCGCTCGGCGATCGACGCGCGGGAGCGGCTCACGGAGCTGCAGGGTGACAACCCCGCCCGCTGGAACTGGGGAGGACTGCACGCCCTGCCCCTGGTCAGCGACACGTTCGGCTCGTCGGGCATCGAGCCGATCGAGTGGCTGTTCAACCGCGGCCCGGTCCCGGTGGGCGGCGGTTCGTCGCTCGTGAACGCGACCGGATGGTCGCTCGGCGGCGACTTCGCCACCGAGACGGTGCCGTCCATGCGAATGGTGATCGACCTCGGCGACTTCGACGAGTCGGGCTGGAACCATCTGACCGGTGCGAGCGGCCACACCTTCCACACGAACTACACCGACCAGACCGAGACCTGGCAGCGCGTCGAGCTGACGCCGTGGGCCTACACGTCCGAGGCGGTCGACGCGTCGACGACCGACACGCTCGTCCTGACACCGGGCGGCTGACCCCTTCGCGCTGGTCCGAGGCGTTTCGTCTCGCGGAGCGGCTCCTGAGCTCGTCGAAGGGCGCTCCACGACCGAGGGTCCCCGTCGTTGAGCGAGCGAGGAACGAGCGAGACGAACCGGGCCTACGGCGCGGCTTCGTCGAACTCGCGCCGGAGGTACTTCGGCGCCTGGACGCGCCACGCCTCGGTGACGAGCTCGGCGAGATGGTCGCCGTCGATGGCGGCCATGCGGAACGCGACCTTCGGCTCGCTCCACGTCGTCGTCGTGCGCAAGAACACCTCGGGCGCCATCTCGACGAGGGCGAGCGCGTCGACGCGGTCGGCGACCTTGACGGCGACGACCAGTTCCGACGCGATGATCGTGCGTATCTCTTCGGGGATGCTCGGCCAGGGGTGGCACTCCCAGGCGTAGGGCTTTCCGCGGACGAACCAGGCGGCTCCGCCGGTGGTCGCGCGCTCCTCGCTGCCGGGAAGACCCGCGGCGGTCCGGCGGACGTCGTGAAGCGTGGCCACGGCCCGAGCCTAAGCCGCACCTCCGACAGCAGCGGCGCCGTGCACGAGGTACGCGGCGCCGAGGAGCGGCGCCTGACCGTCGAGCGGCGACGGGAGCACCCGCACGGTCGCGGCGTGCGGCAGCGGAGCGTGACGACGCACGCTCTCGCGCACGAGATCGAAGTAGTCCGGTGCGACATTGACGAAGCCGCCGGCGATGACGGCGACCTCGAGGTCGAGCAGTGCCGCGGTGCTCGCGATGCCTTCGCCGACCGCCGACGCCGACCGGTGCACGGCGGCGACCGCGACCGGATCGCCCTCGGCGTAGGACGCCGCGAGGTCTTCGCCGGTGCTCCCGGCCCACCCGTGCGATCGCGCCCAGGCGACGGTCGGCGGACCCGCCGCAAGAGCCTCGAGCGTGCCGTCGAGCACGTCGTCGCCCGGCTCGCGGAGGCGGATCTGCCCGATGTGACCGGCGTTGCCCGTACCGCCCGACACGACGCGGCCGTCCAGCAGCAGTCCCCCGCCGACGCCGGTCGACACCACCATCGCGAGCGCGTTGCGCACCCCGCGGGCGGCGCCGAGCCAGTGCTCGGCCATCATGAGGCACGCGCCGTCGAGGGCCAGTCGCGCCGGCACCCCGGGCACCACGTCGTGGAGGATTCCCACGACGTCCAGCCCGGCCCCGTTCGGCAGATTGAGCGGAGACGTCGTCCCCGCGGTCGTGTCGACCGGACCCGCCGAGCCTGCGCCGGCGCCGAGGATCTCGACACCCGCGCCCGCCGCCACGGCCGCAGCCGCGGCATCCCGGATCGCCGCGGTGAGCTGCACCCGGGTCGCCTCGCGTCCGGTCGGACGACGGTGCCGGGTGCCCTCGAGCACGACCCCGGCGGCGTCGATCAGCGCGGCCTCGACCTTCGTGCCGCCGATGTCGACGGCGAGCGCAGCGTGCGGCATCGGTGGATTCCCTCAGGTCAGCGATCGCGTCACGACGCGCCGCTCGGCCGCACCCGCAGGAGTGCGTTCGACGCGGTGCACGGCGTTGCCGGCGATCTCGGTCACGAACTCGACGGGTTCGCCGTCGGCATAGACGATACCGGTGCCCTCGTCGAGGCCGAAGCCGTCCGGCAGCCGGCCCCCGGCGATCGCGTCCGCCGCGCCTACTCGACGAGCTTGCCGGCGACGGAGACTTCGCGCATGAGCGCGGCGATCTCATCGGGGATCGGCGGGATCGCCTCCCGCACGACGCCGGTCGCGGGCGACCACACGAGGTTGACCTGAAGCTGGGGATCGAGATCGGGATAGTCGCTGCGGTTGTGGCATCCGCGGGTCTCGCGGCGCTCCAGCGCGGCCTCCAGCGTGGCGCGAGCCGCGAGCGCCGACGACTTGAGATCGAACGCATGCGCCAGGTCGTGGTAGCCCGCGATGTCGGGATGCACGCCGATGTCGGCCATCCGCACCTCGATCGCGTCGAGTTCCGCCAGGCCCGCGCGCAGCCCCCGTTCCTCGCGCACGACACCGGCGTGCTCGGTCATCAGGTCGCGGATCGCGCGCTGAAGGGCACGGACGTTCTCGGTTCCGGATGCCGCGAGCAGGCCATCGATCTCGGTGCGAGCGGTCGCGACGGCCGCCGCCGAACGCGTCTGCGCCGGCAGCGCCGCCGAGTACTCGGCGGCGGCCCGGCCGACGATCCGGCCGAACACGAGCAGCTCGATGAGCGAGTTGCCGCCCAGGCGATTCGCTCCGTGGAGCCCGGACGACGCCTCGCCGATGGCGTAGAGCCCCGGCACATCGGTCGAGTGATCCGACGAGCGCACCCACACGCCGCCCATCGAGTAGTGCGCGGTGGGGGCGATCTCGATCGGCTCCTGGGTGATGTCGAGCATCTGCAGCTCAAGCATCGTCTGGTAGACCCGCGGCAGCCGGGTCATGATGACCTCGCGCGGCAGGTGCGAGACGTCGAGCCAGACCCCGCCGTTCGGCGTTCCGCGGCCCTCCTTGATCTCGGTGTAGCAGGCCAGCGCGACGCGGTCGCGCGTGGAGAGCTCGAGCCGGTCCGGATCGTATCGGTGCATGAACCGCTCGCCGAGGCCGTTGCGGAGGATGCCGCCCTCGCCGCGCGCCGCCTCCGAGATGAGCGTGCCCGCGGCGTTCTCGGGCTCGATGATTCCGCTCGGGTGGAACTGCACGAGTTCGGGGTCGCGCAGCCGCCCGCCGGCCTCGACGGCGAGACGGAACGAGTCTCCGGTGTTCTCGTCGCGCCGCGACGACGTGCGGCGCCAGATGCGGTTGTGTCCGCCGGCGGCGAGGATGACGGCATCCGCGTGAATGAGATAGCGCGTGCCGTCCTCGAGGTCGAACCCGTACGCGCCGAACACCGCGCCGTCGTCGTTCACGAGGAGGCGCGTGACGTAGACGGTGTCGAGGATCGGCACCCGCAGCTGAGCGGCGCGATTGATCAGCGTGCGCTGGATCTCGAGGCCGGTGTAGTCCCCCGCGAAAGCGGTGCGGCGGTAGGTGTGCGCACCGAAGAACCGCTGCGAGATGCGGCCGTCCTCCTCGCGGGCGAACGGCATGCCGTAGCGCTCGAGGTCGTCGATCCCCTGGGCCGCGCCCTTCGTGACGATCTCGACGGTCTCGGGGTGGGCGAGCAGGTAGCTCTCTTTGAGCGTGTCGGCAGCGTGCTGCTGCCAGCTGTCTTCGGCGTCCATCGTCGCGAGGGCGGCGTTGATGCCGCCCGCGGCGAGCGACGTGTGCGCGTCGGACCTGGGTCGCTTGCCGAGGGCCAGTACGTCGACGCCGGCCTCAGCGAGCTCGATGGCGGCGCGGAGGCCGGATCCGCCGGTGCCGATGACGAGGACCGTGGTGGACAGCTGACGCTCGGAGATGCTCACACGTCGACGCTAGGCATCCAGGTTCGATAACTCCAATGCATATTGCTGGTCGCTTCAATAGCCGTACGCTATTCACGTGAATCTCGATCAGCTGCGGGCGTTCGTCGAGGTCGCGCAGCTCGGCAACTTCACCCGTGCGGCGGCGCGCCTGCACCTGGCTCAGCCGTCGCTGAGCCGGCAGATCACGACGCTCGAGCACGACCTCGGTGCCGAGCTCTTCCACCGCGCACGCCGCGGCAGCACCCTGACCGTCGCGGGAGAGTCGCTGCTGCCCCTTGCCCGCCGCATGCTGGCGGACGCCGAGTCGGTCCGGCGCGAGCTCTCGGAGCTCGCAGGCCTGCAGCGCGGCCGCGTCCGACTGGGCGCCACGCCCACGCTCTGCGTCAGCCTCGTCGCGGAGGTGTTCGCGGCGTTCCACGCGGCGCACCCCGCGATCGAGCTGCACGTCTCGGAGCACGGCTCGAGACGTCTGCTCGACGAGCTGGCCGGTGGCGAGCTCGACCTCGCGCTCATCACGACGTCGGGTGCGGCATCCGCCGACCGGTTCACGGTGACCCCGCTGCTGGTCGAAGAGCTCGTCGTGGTCTCGGCGAGCGGCGCGCCGCCCGTCACCGACGGCGACACCATCGCGCTGGCCGATGTCGCGGCGCTGCCGCAGATCGTGTTCAGCTCGGCCTACGATCTTCGGGCGACGACGGATGCCGCGTTCCGCGCCGCCGGCGTCACTCCCGCGACGATCGTGCAAGGGGCCGAGATGGATGCCGTGCTCCGGTTCGTCGAACGCGGGCTCGGGGTGGCGATCGTGCCGGCGATGGTGTTGATCGAGCGCCCGGGACTGCGGTCGGTGCGGCTCGTCGAGCCGACGCTGACCCGGACGATCAGCGTCGCCCGGCCTGCCGACCTCGCACCGACGGCGGCGGTCGAGGTGATGCAGCGCACGATCGCCCGGACCGCCACCGAGCTGGCTGCGCGCGCCGGAGCCACGATGCGGCTCGCCTGACCGAGCTCGACGACCGTCCCGCCGCCGGGGCGCATCCGTCGATGCGCGAACCGGCGAATTCGGAGAGGGTTGTCGAAACGGGCGGTTCGAGTTCGTGGCAGGGGTGTAGACCGCGAACACGCACAGCAAGGGAGCACATCATGAGCACCACTCTCACCGTCGACTTCTTCTCGACCCTGGACGGCTATGGGATGGCAGAGGGCTGGCCCGGCTACTGGGGCAAGGAGGGGCCGGAACTCATCGAAGATCGGGTACGCACGTTCGGGCAGGAGTGCGTACTGGTCTTCGGGGCGACGACCTTCCGGGAGTTCCGCGGCTTCGTCCAGGACTACGACGAGCCGTACTACGACAGTCTCAACGAGCGGCAGAAGATCGTGTTCTCGCGCACGCTCGAGGAACCGCTCGGGTGGCGGAACTCGACGGTCCTCCGCGAGGACGCGGTGACGGCGATCGAGCGCCTGAAGCGTACCACCGACGTGCCGATGCGCTCGCACGGCAGCGTCACGCTGAACCGCGCACTGCTCGCGGCGGGCCTGGTCGACCGGCTCGAGGTCATGGTCTTCCCGGTCGTCGCCGGGCGCGCCGGAGGGTCGGCCCTGCTCCACGGCGGTGCCGAGCTCGACCTGGACCTCATCGAGTCCACGGTGCTGGACGGCCGGACGCTCAAGCTCGTGTACGCGCCGCATCTGCACGGCGAGCTTCCGCCGGGTGTCGGCCCCAAGCGCCGGGGCGAGAAGTAGGGCTTCCCGGGCGTCGCCCGCGTAGAAAGGATGAGGACATGAAGTACCTGGTCAACGTCATCGACAGCCGCAGCAGCTCCGGGACCGCGGAGGAGGCCGTCGCGATCGATGCGTTCAACGACAGGCTGCGCGCCGGCGGTCACTGGGTGTTCGCCGCCGGCCTCGCCGACCCGACGGTCTCGACCGTCGTCGACGGACGCGGCGACGCGCCCGTGATCACGGACGGTCCGTTCGTCGAGACGAAGGAGTGGGCTGCCGGCTTCTGGATCATCGACGCACCTGATCTCGATGTCGCGCTCGAGCTCATGACCGCAGGCTCGCGAGCGTGCAACCGCAGGCTCGAGGTGCGGCCGCTCCTGGAGGAATGATCGACGCGCCGGATGCCCTGACCCGGGCCCATCACGACGAGTGGCCACGGGTGGTCGCGACCCTCGCGAAGCGGTTCGGGAGCCTCGACATCGCCGAGGATGCTGCCGCGGAGGCGTTCGCGATCGCCGCCGAGCGGTGGCCCGCGGACGGCGTCCCGCCGGGCCCGGGCGCCTGGCTCACGACGACCGCCACCCGCAAGGCGATCGACCATCTCCGGCGCGAGAGCAACCGCGTGGCGAGGCACAGGGAAGCTCAGCTCGTGCACGCCGCATCACCCGAGCCGCTCGGCGCGATCGACGACGATCGGCTGCGGCTGCTGTTCATCTGCTGCCATCCCGCACTCGCGATGGAGGCGCGCGTCGCCCTGACCCTGCGCATGGTGGGCGGCTTGAGCGTGGCAGAGATCGCGCGGGCGTTCCTCGTGGCCGACACCACGATGGGAGCGCGCATCACTCGCGCCAAGGCCAAGATCGCTGCGGCGCGGATCCCCTACCGGATGCCGCAGTCCGAAGATCTGCCGCGCCGGGTGGCGGGCGTGCTCGCGGTGCTCTTCCTGATCTTCAACGAGGGCTACCTCGCGTCCGGACCCGGCTCCGCGCCCGTACGAGGGGAGCTGACCGGCGAGGCCATCCGCCTGGCGCGGCTGCTGCACGACCTGATGCCCGGTGACGGCGAGGTCACCGGCCTGCTCGCGCTGATGCTGCTCATCGACGCACGCCGGCCGGCGCGGGTCTCGTCCGCGGGTGCGCTGGTGCCGCTGGGCGAACAGGACCGGAGACGGTGGGATGCCGCGCTCGTCGCCGAAGGCCACTCCCTGGTGCGTGAGCGGCTCGCATCGGGCGTGGCGCCCGGCCGCTACCAGCTCCTCGCCGCGATCAACGCCGTGCACACCGACGGGGACGTCACGGATTGGAGGCAGGTCGTCGCGCTGTACGACCAGCTCGTGCGACTCGACGGCTCTCCGATCGTACGGCTCAACCGCGCGATCGCCGTCGGCGAGTGCGAGGGCACGGACCTCGGCCTGTCGCTCGTCGATGAGCTGGAGCCCGAGCTGCGCGGCTATCACGCGTTCCACGCCGCTCGCGCGGACCTGCTGCGGCGGCTGGGGCACGACGCGGCGGCGGTCGAGGCGTACGACGCGGCGATCGCGCTGGCGGGGAACGCCGCCGAGGTCGCCTACCTCACGCGGAGGCGCGAGCAGCTGTCGTCAGACTGAGGTCCTGCTCGCCCGCGGCTGTCGGCGGAGCATCCGGTTCGGGGTCGGCGCCGGCGGCACCGCAGGGCGACGACGCCGAGCCTGAGCCGGGCGAGCGCGGATCGCGCTGACTGGTCACCATCGTCGTGTCCGACCGCCCACGTTCGTCACGTCGCGGGCTGCCGGTCGAAGGCGAGCTTCACGGCGAAGCCGGCGAGGAAGGTCCCCGACACCCAGCGCTGGATGAGCATCGCGAGCGGGCGGCGGCGCAGGTAGCCGGCGAGGGTGCCGGCGCTCACGACCACGAAGAAGTTCACGGTGACACCGACGAGGATCTGCACGATGCCCAGCACGACGAACTGCGACCACATGGGTTTGGTCGGGTCGATGAACTGCGGCAGGACGGCCGCGTACAGCAACGCGATCTTGGGGTTGAGCAGGTTGGTCAGCAATCCCATCCCGAACAGCCGCGCCGGACGAATCGGGGCCACTTCCGCGGGGTCGAACGGGGAGCGGCCGCCAGGCCGCAGCATCTGCCACGCGAGATATCCGAGGTAGATCACGCCCGCGAACTTGACCACGAGGAAAGCGGCAGGCACGGCGGCGAACAGGGCCGCGAGACCCAGCGAAGCCGCCACCAGGTACACGACGAATCCGACAGCGGTTCCCGACAGCGCGACGAATCCCGCGCGCGTCCCCTGGCTCACCGACCGGGCCGCGAGGTGCACCATGTTCGGTCCAGGCGTGAGAGCCATCCCCAACTCCACGAGCGCGACGCCGAGGATCGCCGTCCACGCCACCGGCATCAGATGTTCTATCGGGCCCACGGTTTAACCCTAGGCTCCTCGCGTGCCACGCGACTCTCACCGGTACTGTCGGAGCGTGTCGAGGATGAGCCGGAAGACCGTTGCGTGGACGACCGCGGGTGCCTTCACGATCGCGGGGTGCATCGTCGTCATCGTCGGTCTGCTCACGCCGGTTTCCTTCGGCTGGTTCGCGTATCAGCCGCTCGCGAACGCCACGTTCACGCCGGCTGGGAGCGGGGTGTACGTCTCGAGGATCACGATCGCGGGGCTCGTCATCCTCACACTCGGGCTGCTCGCGCTGGCGTTTCTCGCCGGGGTGCGCGCGGGGGCGAACCGCCGATCTTGACTGACGGTGCTGCCCTCCGTGTGCGGACGTCGTCCGATCGCGCAAGGATGGTTCTGTGCCCTCGACCTTCACCCACGAACACCGCTTCGAGCCGCGCGAGGGCGGATCACGGATGACCGACCGCATCACCGTGGGTTCCCCGGTCTTCGGCCGGCTGGCGGAGCGTCTGATCCTCGTTCCGTACCTCCGCAGACTCATCGCCAAGCGAAACGCGTACCTCGTGGCCGCTCTCCACTCGTGAGCGTGCGGGCGGCGACAGCCGGACTGTCGGCTCACCTCGGGCGTTCGGCGCGCAGCCTCAGCTGGATCCGCGTGATGTGCTCCCCCAGTTCGCCCGAGGCGAGGAGCCCCGACCCGAGGGGGCCGGCGGAGTCCTCGCCGACGAGCGGCAGACGGCAAAGCGCCACGGCCACGGCATCGCTCATGTGCTCGACCTGCCAGTCGAACTCCGCGGTCGCGGCATCCGTGCTGCCGTCCCTCAGACGAGCGGCCCTCGCGGCATAGGCGGCGGCCCCCAGAGCATGCGCTCCCATGTGCGCCACCCCGGCGGCCTGCGCCGCAGCCCGCGAGGCCGCGACGGCGGCGGGTGACGTCGCCGCGTGCGCCGCGCGCCCTGCGACGAACCGCCGCTTGATCTCGCCTGCCGCGGTGAGCTCGCCGCGCGAAAAGGCGCGCGCGCGTTCGATGGCGTCGCGCGCCCGGTCATCATCGGGAGCCTCAGCCTCGAACAACTCCAGAACTCGCTCGGCACAGTCCGCCGCCCACGCCGCCACCAGCCGACGGTCGGACTCGCTGAGCGACTGAGGAGACGCCATCCCAGCACTCTCGCATATGCCCGGGGGTCAGTCCTTCGTCAGCTCCTGCGCGAGCATCACCAGGATGCCGCTCGGACCGCGGAGGTACGTGAGCTTGTAGACGTCCTCGTAGGTCGCCACCCCCCGCAACGGGTGACAGCCGTGCTTCGCGGCGATCGCGAGCGCCTCGTCGATGTCGTCGACCGAGAACGCGACGCGATGCATGCCGATCTCGTTGGGAAGCGTGGGCTCCGTCTCGATCGCGTCGGGGTGGATGTATTCGAACAGCTCCAGCCGACCGTGTCCGTCCGGCGTCTGGAGCACCGCGATCTTGGCGTGGTTGCCGTCAAGTCCGACTGCGGTGTCGGCCCACTCGCCGCTGACGGTGTCACGGCCGAGGACCGTCAGTCCGAGGTCCGTGAAGAACGCGATGGTCGCGTCGATATCGCGCACGGCGATGCCGACATTCTCGAGCTTGATAGGCATGCCCGCATCGTATCGAGCCGGTCGTCCGCATCTCACCAGCAGGGCCGCCAAGATCGGTCACGCCTGGCGGTTGCCGACGATGCGGCATGCTGGGTACCGATGACGGGCACACCGAGCGGGTTCGAGTACGTCGTGGCGGGAGAATCGGTCGAGATCCGACACCACGGACGCCGCGCGGCGACGCTGCGGAATGCCGCCGCGCGGAGGTTCCTGGACGACGTCGGCCGGAGCGACCCGCAGCAGCTCATGGCGCGCGTCACCGGCAACTACAAGCGAGGCAACGAGCGCTCGACCCGCCGACGGCCGTAGGCGCGGCTCCCGCGAGACCGAACGCCCGCGCGGCGTCGGGTCCGCGCGGCGTCGAACGGGGGACTTCGAGCTCCGCCCCGGCCTGCTGCCGATCCGTCAGCCGCCGGCGGCGGGCGGGGTCCGCTTCGACTCCGCGAGCTCGTCGGCGAACAGCCCGGCCTCGTCGATCGTGCCGTTGCGGTACGCCTGACGCCCGATCATGTGCGCCGACAGCGGAGCGGTCGCGAGTTGGATCAGCACGACGGGAACGAGGAACGCGACCACCTCCCACGACCGCAGCGACAGCGCGATCGCGAGGCAGATGAGGATCAGGCCCAGCACCTGCGGCTTCGTCGCGGCGTGCAGGCGCGTCGGCACGTCGCGGAACCGCAGCAGACCGATCGCCGCGGTCAGGCACAGCACGGCGCCGATCAGGATCAGGATCAGCGCAGCCAGGTCGAGCCAGTGGTCGAGGGTCATCGGTCGGCGTTGTCCCTCCGTGCGACGAACCGGGCGATCGAGATCGACCCGAACACTCCGACGGCCGCGATGATCAGCAGCACCGGCAGAGTCCGCGTGTGGTGGTTGATCGCCATCTCGGCACCGAGCACGCACATCACCTCGGTGAGGAGGACGTCGGATGCCACGGCACGGTCGAGGATCGACGGTCCGATCACGACGCGCCACAGCGTCAACAGCGCCGCCACCGCGAACACCACGTAGATGACCAGAAGCAGGACGTTCATCGTGGAGCACCCCCTTGCAACGGCGAGTCGAACGTCGAGCGCCGGATGATCTCGAGCTGCGCGCGCGACCCCACCGCGCGGACGATGCGGGCCTCCCACCCCAGGATGGCCCGGCGCTGCGCCTCGACCTCGTCGTGGGTGGACGCTCCGATGACATGCAGATACAGGATGCGGCGAGTCCGGTCGGCGTCGATCAGGAGTGAGCCGGGGATGAGCGATGCCGTCACGGCCGTGTGGGTCATGATGAGGTCGTCATCGGTGCGCAGCGGCACCGCGATGATCGAACTCCGCGGGTTCCGCCGAACATCGATCACCTGCCAGGCGACCAGGAGGGATCCGCGGACGACGGCGGCGATGAACGTGGCCACGAAGATCGCGCCGTACCAGAGGTTGACGCGGCCCGACAGTTCCACGGGGGGCAGCCGGAAGATCCGCGTCACGACGATCGCGGCGGCCAGGCCGGTGAGGAAGGCGAGCCACGTGAACTGGCCCCACAGCAGCATCCACAGCGCGATGAGCCAGACGAAGAACGGCAGCTGTCGCCACAGTCGGACGAGCAGACCCCGGACGGTCGTGCGCGGGGCGGGTGCGGCATCCGTCGTCATCGCACACCTCCCTCATCGAGGCCGGTGCTGTCTTCGTGCTGCTGCTCGAGCTGCTCGAGCGTGACCGGCTTCAGCAGCGCCTCGCCGATGCGCGTGCAGACGTCGTAGAGGGGCCCGGCGAAGATCGTCAGCGCGACGGTGATCGCCACCATGCCGGCGGTGGAGGCCGTCATGATGCGAGGGATGACGCGACGCTGCGTCTCGACACCGGCCTCCGGTGCCGAGCCGAGGTACGAGATCCGCGCCTCGGTCTCGGCCGAGTCGTCCTCCTCGCGCCAGAACGACAGGTTCCAGGCGCGCATGAGGGCGTAGAGGGTGAGCAGGCTCGTGACGATGCCGCCGACCATCAGCACGATCATGATGGGCGTGCCGACCTCTGCCGCGGCGTCGAAGAGGGCGAACTTGCCGATGAACCCCGAGAACGGCGGCAGCCCGCCGAGGTTGATGGCGGGGATGAAGTAGAGCACCGCGATCACGGGCGCGACCTTCATCAGACCCTTGACGCGCAGGATCGACGTGCTTCCGGCACGGCGCTCCACGAGGCCGACGGCGAGGAACAGCGTCGTCTGCACCACGATGTGGTGGACCATGTAGTAGATCGTCGCGCCGATCGCCGCCGGGGTGGCGATCGCGAGCCCGAAGATCATGTAGCCGATATGGCTGACGAGCGTGAACGAGAGGATCCGCTTGAGCTCGGCCTGGGCGACCGCGCCCAGCACGCCGACGATCATCGTCGCGAGCGCCACGAACATCAGCAGCATGTTGACGTCGTTGTCGAGGAACATCTCGGTCTCGGTCCGGATGATCGCGTAGACGCCGACCTTGGTCAGCAGGCCCGCGAACACCGCCGTGACCGGTGCGGGCGCGGTCGGATACGAGTCGGGCAGCCAGAACGACAGCGGGAAGACGGCGGCCTTGATGCTGAAGGCGAGCAGCAGCATGAGGTGCAGGATCAGCTGGGTCTCTTGCGGCAGCTCGCCCACGCGCTCCGAGATCTGCACCATGTTCACGGTGCCCAGCGCGCCGTAGATCATCGCGATCGCCGCGAGGAACAGGATCGACGACACGAGCGAGACCACGATGTACACGACCCCGGTGCGGATGCGCGACTCGGTCGAGCCGAGGGTGATGAGCACGTACGACGCGACCAGCAGGATCTCGAACCCCACGTAGAGGTTGAACAGATCGCCGGCGATGAAGGCGTTGAAGATGCCCGCAGCGAGGATCAGGTACGACGGGTGGAAGATCGAGACCGGCGTCTCGTCGTCTCCGTCGGCAGCGCCCTGGCCGACCGAGAAGAGCAGGACCGCGAGCAGCACGATGCTCGAGACCACCACGAGCAGCGCCGAGAGCCGGTCGACGTAGAGCACGATTCCGAACGGGATCGGCCAGCCGCCCACCGACACCGCGATCGGGCGGTCGCCGACATCCACGACGAACAGCAGCACGGCCGCGATCGCGCAGACGACGGTGAGCGTCACGACCGACACCGCGACCTGCGTCTTGCGGTGCCGGCCCGCGATGAGGGCGATCGCCGCGCCGAGGAGCGGCAGCGTCACCAGCAGCGGCACCAGCGCGGGAGCGAACGCGATCATGCGTCGTCCCCCGATCCGTTCGAGCCGCGGTCGCGCCGCGGGCGGTCGACCGGTGCGTCATCGCGCAGGCCCGGGACGTCGCGGCTGCCGAGCACCGTGATGGGGGCGGTGTCGGTGCCCACGAAGTCCGTCGTGGCGTCGTCGTCCTCGTGCTCGATCTCGGTCTCGTCGTCCATGGTCTCTTCGACGTCGGCGGTCCCCTCGCGGACGGCGCGGTCGGCCTCGTCGTCGATGAAGGTGTCGGCCTGGCCCAGCTGCCAGGAGCGATAGATGAGGGCGAGGAGGAACGCCGAGACCGCGAAGGTGATGACGATCGCCGTCAGCGTGAGGGCCTGCGGAAGCGGGTCCGACATGTCGCCGGGCGATTCCGCGGCGCCGAAGAACGGCGCGACTCCGGGCGCGCCCATCACGATGAGCAGCAGCAGGTTCGTCGCGTTGCCGAGCAGCAGGAACCCGATGAGCACGCGCGTCAGGCTGCGCTCGAGCATGGCGTACACGCCGCACGCGAAGAGCACGGCCATCACGATGATGAGGACGAACGACACGTTCACGAGACGCCCACCTCTCCGGTGCGACCCTCGCGGGCTTCGTGGGCCTGGCGGTCGACCTCGGCGCCGAGGCTGCGCAGCACGTCGAGCACGAGCCCGATGACCACGAGGTAGACGCCGACGTCGAAGAGCGTGGAGGTGACGAACTCGACGTGCCCGAGGATCGGGAGGTCCGCCGTGAACCAGGTGCTGGTCAGCGGTGGGGCGCCGAAGAACAGCGGCACGATGGCGCAGGCGACGGCGATCGACATGCCGGCGCCGAGGAGCCGGCCGGCGTCGGTCGGCGCGGCCGCCCCGAGCTCGTACCTGCCGCCCGCGACGTACCGCATCACGAGCGCCATGCCCGCGACCAGCCCGCCCGCGAACCCGCCGCCCGGGAGGTTGTGGCCCGCGAACAGGAGGTACAGCGACACGATGATGATCGTGTGGAAGAGGATCCGCACGATCACCTCGAGCACGATCGAGCGGTTCTCGGGTCGTACGCGCTGACCGCCGACGAGCCACGCCATGCGGCCGGAGCCCCGCGCGTCGCCGCGCTGCTGGAGCCCGTCCGACGTCTCGACGAGGGGCCGGCGCGCGCGCGTGGCGCCCGACGGCAGCGGCGCGATGAATCGCGACAATGTGTCGGCGCGGTGAGTGACGAAGACGAGGGATGCCACGCCCGTCGCCGCGAGGATGAGCACCGCCAGCTCGCCCATCGTGTCCCAGCCACGCAGGTCGACGAGGGCGACGTTCACGACGTTCTTGCCGTGGCCGAGTTCGTAGGCGAGGTCGGGGAACGCCTCCGAGATGGGGTCCTCGACACGCGCGCCGGTGGCGACGATCGCGACGAGCGCCATCGTGATGCCCACGGCTGCTCCCAGCACCGCACGGGCCACCGGCCACACCGACGCGTTGTGCTCGCCCATGCGCGCCGGGATCCGGCGGAGCACGAGTGCGAACGCCACGAGGGTCACCGTCTCGACGAGGATCTGCGTCAGCGCGAGGTCGGGTGCGCCGCTCGTCGCGAACAGCAGCGCCATGCCGAGGCCGGTGACCGAGACCAGCACGACCCCGGTGTAGCGCTTGCGGGCGCGGATGGCCACGAGCCCGGCTGCGATCATGATCGGCGCGACGACGAGCTGCATCGGCGTCTGGAACGCGTCGAGCTGCGCCCTCAGCTCGTCGCTCGCGATGAGCGCGGTCGCCTCGGCGGCGACGAAGACGACGAAGATCGTGCCGACGTACACCGGCAGCGAGCCCCGCTGGGTGAAGCCCGTCGTCACCACCGACAGGCGGGCCACACCCCGCAGCACGCCGTTGTAGGCGTCGGCGGCGGTGAACGGCAGCAGGCGCTTCGCGGGCCGCCACCGCGTGGTCGCCCAGAACACCAGGGCCCCGACCGCGAGCGTCGTCAGCGAGATCCAGAACGCGGGCTCGAGTCCGTGCCACAGCGCCAGATGCGCGGCGTGCTCGGGCGGTGCCACTCCCGGGCTCGCGGCCGGCGCCTGGTCGGCGTACGGCGCGAACGCCGTGTCGAGCCACGGCGCGAAGAGGCCGGCGACGAGCGTGAGCCCCGAGAGCACGACGGGTGCCGCGAGGAATCCCAGCGGCGGGTGGGGCCATTCGGTCGGCGGCACGATGTCGCCGGCGGGGTCGCGCTTGGTCCAGAACGCACCCCACAGGAAGCGGATGCCGTAGGCCGCTGTCAGCACCGAGCCCAGGGTGATCCCGGTCAGGGCGACGATGCCCCACGCCTCTCCGCCGAGCGCCTCGTGCAGCAGCGCCGCGAGCACGCCCTCCTTCGCGACGAACCCGATGGTCGGGATGATCCCCGCCATCGAGGCGATCGCGACGATCGAGAACGTCGCGAGCACGGGCGCCTGGCGGCCGACTCCCGAGAGCTCGGTGAGATCTCGCGTCGACAGCTGGCGGTCGATGACGCCGACGACGAGGAACAGCGCCGACTTGAACAGCGCATGACTCAGCAGCAGCGCGAGGCCGGCGAGCGCGGCATCCCGCGTGCCGTATCCGAGCACGACGGCCAGCATGCCCAGCTGGCTCACCGTGCCGAAGGCGAGCACGCGTTTGAGGTCGGTCTCGCGCAGCGCCTGGAAGCCGCCGAGGAGCATCGTGAACACTCCCAGCGAGATAACGATCGGCCGCCACGTCGGGGCCAGGGCGAACACCGGCGCCAGGCGCGCGATCAGATAGATGCCGGCCTTCACCATGGCCGCCGCGTGAAGATACGCGCTGACCGGCGTGGGCGCGGCCATGGCACCGGGAAGCCAGAAGTGGAACGGGAAGATCGCCGACTTGCTCAGCGCACCCACCAGGATCAGCACGAGCGCGGCATCGACGACCGGTCCTGTCGGCGCCTCGGCGAGGATCGTCGAGATGCTCGAAGTCCCGGCATCCACCACCAGCAGCACGACCCCGATCAGCATCACGAGGCCGCCGAGCGTCGTCACCAGCAGCGCCTGCAGTGCGGCGCGGCGACTCGACGCGCGGCTGTTGTAGTACCCGATGAGGAGGTACGACAGCACGCTCGTGACCTCCCAGAACATCACGAGCACGACGAGGTCGTCGGTGAGGACCAGACCGTACATCGCACCGGCGAACGCGAGCAGCACCGCCGCGAACTGCCCGAGGTTCTCCCTCTTCCCGCGGAAGTACCACCGGCAGTAGATCATCACGAGCGCCCCGACGCCGGTGACGATGAGCGTCATCAGCCACGACAGGGTGTCCATGCGCATCGACAGGTCGATGCCCAGCGGCGGGATCCACGCGTACGACTCGAACGGCACCTCGCCCGCGAGGATGCGGGGCGTCTGCAGCGCCGCCTGCACGAACCCGGCGATCGGCAGCAGGGCCGCGACATAGAACGCGAGGGGGCCGATGCGTGCCACGAGCCACGGCAGCAGGAGCGGGAGGACCGCGAACGCGCCGAGCACGAGGAGCATCCAGGCCTCCTCGGGGTCGTCGGCCGGTGCGTCACTGCATGCGCAGAAGCATCGGCTCGGGCGATCGGGGTGTCCGGTCCAGTCTATCGGCGGCGTCCGCCCCTCCGGACGCGGACCACCCGGGTACGCTCGCAGGCGACCCACGAAGCGAGATCATGAGCGACCTCCCCGGCACCGCACCCGCCCGCGGCAGCCTGCCCCGCCGGCTGCGCGAGGCGCTGGGTGTGGTCGGGGCGATCGCGATCGGGATCGCGATCGTGGCGGCGGTCGCGGCATCCGCCCGGTCGGAACTGCTGTTCCGCGACGGCGACTCGCTCGTGACGACGCTCGTCGTGCGGTCGATCGCGGCCGGCCGGCCGCAGGACTGGGCCCTGTCGACGGTGCTGTTCCTGCCCGAGACGGCGGTGCTCGGGATGCTGTGGCTACTCGGACTCGGCGTGAATGGCACGCTCGCCCTCGCCGGCGTCGTCAACATCGTCGGCCTGTACGGAGCGCTCCGGGTCGCCGCGGGCCGCGTCGGGCGGGGGAGGATGCCGGTGACCGGCGCCCTCCTCGCACTCGGTGCCTTCGGACTCCTGGCCGCGGCCGAGACGTCCCCGTCGCGCGATGCGCTCGAGCTCGCCTCGCTGCTCACGACCACGACGTACTACAGCGCCACCGTGATCGCCGTGGTGCTCACGGTCGGCCTCGCCCGGCGAGCGCTCGACCGCGTCCCGTCCCGCAGCTCCCGCGCCGCGCCCCTCAGCTCCCCCGCCGCGCCCCTCAGCTCCGCAGTCACATTCCGCGCGAACACCCGCCCCGAACCCGCAGAACCTGACCGCGGAGCACCCGACGGCGGAACGCCCGACCGGACCGCGGCCCTCAGCTCCGCAGTCACTTTCCGCGCGAACACCGACCCCGAACCCGCAGAACCTGACCGCGGAGCACCCGACCGCGCCGCGCCCCTCAGCTCCGCAGTCACTTTCCGCGCGAACACCGACCCCGAACCCGCAGAACCTGACCGCGGAACGCCCGACCGCGGAGCACCCGACGGCGGAGCGCCGGCGGGCGCCGTGCCGTGGGGCACGGTCTCGGGGATCGGGCTGGTGGCCGCGGCATCCGTCGTCACGAACCCGATGTTCGCGGTGTGGGCGACCGTGCCGCTGTGCCTGGTGCTCGCGGTCGTCGCGGTCCGGCGCCGCGACATCGTCGCCCTCTGGCTGGTCGTCGCGCTCGTCGCCGGAAGCGCCCTCGGCTTCGCAGGACGGATGCCGCTGGCCCGGCTCATCGCGAACACCGGCGCCGGCTACGCCGACCCCACCCGCTGGCTCGAGTCGCTCGCGCACTACGGGGCGCTGCTCGCGGAGCGGTGGAGCGCGCCGTGGGGCGCGGCATCCGTCGTCTTCGTCGTCGTGCTGTGGGGCTGGAGCATCGTCGCCACCGTGCTGCTCGCACGCCGCCGCGAGGTCGGTGCCGCGGTGGTCGCCGCGTGCGGGTGGGCCATGCCGCTCCTCGTCGTCGTGGGGGCGATCGCGCTCGGCACGCACGCCGCGCGCTACCTGCAGCCCGTCGCCTTCGGACCCGTGCTCGGACTCGTGGTGCTGCCCGCACTGCTGCCCGCTCGAGTCGTCCTGCGCTCGGGCGCCGTGCTCGCGACGGGTGCCGCGGCCGCGGCTCTCGTGATCGCGGCGGCCGTCGGCATCCCGCGCATCGCCATCGCGGCGAGCGCTCCAGACCCCGACCTCGCGTGCGTCGTGGACTGGGTCGACGACGCGGGTCCCATCGGCGGCGGGCAGTTCTGGACGGTCCGCCTGCCGAAAGCCCACCTCGCCGACCCCGCCGCACTCGTGCAGGTCGACCACCAGCTCAACGGCTACGCGTGGCTGGTGAACCGCGACGACTTCGGGGCCGGCGAGGTGTCGTTCCTCGTGGTCGACGCGCTGTCTCCCGCCTTCGATCTGCCGGCAATGGCACACAGCGAGGATGCCGAGATCATCGCGTGCGGCCGCTACACGATCCAGGACTTCGGCGAGCGCCCCCTCCCGCTCGGCCCGCAGCGCTCCTAGCCCGACCTCTGGGGGAGAGGGCGGGCCCGTCACCCGGCGCGCGACGTGGGAGGCGGAGAGCGGTCAGCTGCGGTGATAGGTCAGGACGGCGCACCCGTTGCTGAAGGTGCGCGCGTCTTCCAGAGCGAACCGCGTCGGCGAGAAGTCGGTGGCGAACGCCGCAAGCCCGCTGCCGGCGACCACCGGATACTTCTTCACCACCAGGCGATCGATCTCGGGCAGGAGCTCGCCGGCGAGTCGCCCGCCGCCCGCGAGGTAGATCCCGAGCCCGTCCTCGGCCTTGAGCTCCCGCAGGCGGGCGCGCGGGTCGTCGCGCACCAGCTCGACCGCGGGGTCGGGCGACGCGTCGAGCGATCGGCTCACCACGATCTGGCGCAGGTGGGCGTAGGGGCTCGTGATCCCCGCCTCCAGGGCCGGGTCGTAGGTGCGACGGCCCATGACGATCGTGTCGAACCGGCGGTTCGGCACGTCGTCGAGCCCGATCGCCGATCGCACGTGCGTCGGCAGCATCTCGGGATAGTGCTCGTTCATATAGGCGCTGTGGTCGTCGGCGAGCGGGTAGAAGTCGACCTCGTCGTCCGGTCCGGCGATGAAGCCGTCGATGGTGAGAGCGATGTAGTAGGTGAGTTCGCGCATGGGGCATGGTCCTTCCCGCGGTCGCTGCGGCGACCGCACGGCGAACAGTTAACCACTACACATGGAGTACTGCAAGTGGAGTGGTTGTATGCGAGACTGTCGACATGGTCTCGAACCCCGAACGCCGCCGTCGCCTCCTGGACGCCGGGATCGACGTCCTCGCCCGGCAAGGTGCCCGCGGCCTGACCTTCCGCGCGGTGGATGACGCGGCCGCCGTCCCGCAGGGCACCACATCGAACTACTTCACCAACCGCGACGAACTGCTGCGCGAACTGGGACGCCACGTGTTCGATCGCCTGACCCCCGACCCCGTCCCCGAGACCGAGGCCCCCACTCGCGCTCGAGAAGCCCAGCTCATGAAGGAGCTGCTCGGCCGGGCACGCGCCGATCGTGAGGGCTTCCTGGCGCTCTACGAGCTGCGCCTCGAGGCCGCGCGCCGCCCGGACCTCGCCGACGCCATCTCGGACCGCTACGCCGCGAACCTCGAGGCGATCTCGGCGGGGCATGTCGAGGGCGGATTTCCGGGTGACCGGCGCACCGCTCTGCTGCTGTACCTCGGCATGAGCGGCCTGATCCTCGAATACCTCACCCTCCCCGGACTGCTCCCCGCCGACGAGCAGGGGATCGACGACCTGGTGGCCGATCTCGTCACGGCGATCGTCCCGCCCGGGTAGCGCGTCGCGACAGCGCCCGGCTCAGCGCTCGGGCGCCGGAGCGGTGGTGTTGCCCTCGCGGAAGACGCACGTGAAGTGGATGGTCGCGGCGGGGCGGCCGTCCAGCATCGCCGCGACGGCGGCTCCGGCGGCACGGCCCTTGTCGGTCGCGGGCTGCACGAGGGTCGTGAGCTCGTACGGCGCGAGCCCGTCGACGACGATGCCGTCGAAGCCGGTGACGCTGACGTCCTCCGGCACCCGGAGTCCGGCCTCCTCGGCCGCGCGGATCACGCCGGCCGCGAGCAGGTCGCTCTGTGCGATCACGCCGGTCGGACGCCGCGACGCATCGGCGAAGAGCACGCGGCCCGCGGCGAGCCCCTCGTCGATGAAGCTTCCGGCCGCACCGTAGGCCGGGGCATCCGGGAACACGTCCATGGCGCCCGCGAGGCGTTCGCGCGTGACATCGACGGCGATCGCGGTGTCGTCGCTCAGCCAGCCGCGCTCCCATCCGGCACGCGCAGGAAGCGCGACCACCGCGACATCGCGGTGCCCGAGCGCCCGCAGGTGACTCGCCGCCTGGCGCTGCGCCTCCCGGTTGTCGAGGCCGATGCGCGGCACGTCGTCGCCGGCATCGCCCTCGATGACGACGACGGGGATGCCGCGTGCCTTGACCACGTCGAGGGACTGGCGCAGCAGACCGCTGCAGCCGATGAGTACCGCCGCATCCAGCGGTGCACTCGTGAGCGAGGGTCCCGCGCCGGTCGGATCGTGATCGCGCAGCAGCAGCAGGCCGGCGCCGAGCGGCTCGACCGCATCCGCGAGGCCGTCCATCATGAGGGTCTTCACCGGATCGAGGAACGCGGTGCCGAGGTGCTCCTCGAAGACGACGCCGACGATGCCGGAGCGTCCTCGCCGGAGGGAGGCGGCGCGGGGGTCGGGCCCGGCGTACCCGAGCGCGGCGGCGGCGTCGAGCACGCGGCGGCGGGTCGCGTCCGACACCGGGGTGTTGCCGCTGAACACCACGGACGCCGTCGAGGGAGAGACACCGGCCTGGCGGGCGACGTCCGCGATCGTGGCGCGTCGGGTGCTCATGCGCCCCGATGGTACTCGTGCGGACGGGCATCCGCCGAATCGATTCGAATGCGTCGAATCGATTCGCTACTCTTACCGCATGGAACTCGTCCTCAGCCGTTCGCAGTACGTGCGCTGGCGCACCGCGGTCTTCGCGATCTTCCTCGCGAGCGGACTGAGCATCGCGACGTGGGCGTCGCGCGTTCCTGCCATCAAGGTGACGCTCGACGTCGACAACATCCAGATCGGCCTCATGCTGCTCGGCGCGGGCATCGCGTCCATCGTGGGACTGTCGCTCGCGAACGTCGTGCTGGCGCGGTGGGGAGCCCGCAAGGGGATGCTCGCGTCGATGTTCGTCTTCGCGGCGGGCGTCGCGATCATCGGCATCGGCACCGACGTGCTGCACTCCTACCTCGTCGTGATCGCGGGCCTCGCGCTGTTCGGCCTCGGCAACGGCGCCGTCGACGTCATGATGAACGTCGAGGGCGCGGCGATCGAGAAGCAGTCGGGCAAGACGATCCTGCCGCTGTTCCACGCGTTCTTCAGCTTCGGCACCGTCGTCGGCGCCGGCATCGGCGCCCTCGCGGCCGCGTGGCACGTCAACGTGCTGGTGCACACGCTGGTGATGGCGCTCATCATCGTCGGCATCGCATTCGCCGCGTACGCCAACGTGCCCGCGCGGGAGATCACCGGAGACACTTCCGCCGAGGCCGACAAGCCGCACTGGCGGGAACGGCTGCACGCCTCACTGTCGGCCTGGCGTGAACCGCGCACCTACGCTCTGGGCGTCATCATGCTCGGCATGGCGTTCGCCGAGGGCGGCGCGAACGACTGGCTCGCGCTCGGGATGGTCGAAGGGCACGGCGCCACCCCGGCCCTCGGCGCGCTCGGGCTGACCGTGTTCTCGGTCTCGATGACCGTGGTGCGCATCTTCGGCGGCCCGCTCGTGGACCGCTTCGGCCGCGTCGCGACCCTGCGGGTGCTCTCGGTGCTGGCAGCCGGCGGCCTGCTGCTGTTCATCCTCGCGCCGACCATCCCGCTCGTGTTCGTCGCCGCCGCCCTGTGGGGTGCCGGCACGTCCCTCGGCTTCCCCCTCGGCATGTCGGCCGCCGCGGACGACCCCGCCAAGGCCGCCGCCCGCGTGAGCGCCGCCGCGACCATCGGCTACGTGTCGTTCCTGTGCGGCCCGCCGATCCTCGGGTTCATCAGCGAGCAGATCGGCCTCCTCAACACGCTGTACATCCTCGTGGCACTGGCCGTGGCCTCGGGCCTCGCCTCATCGGCCGCCAAGCCGATCGCCGGCTCGACGGTCGGCGCCGGCCACCACCACTGAGCGGACCGGGGGCTCACCCGGTCATGCGGCTCGGCCGGTCATGCGGCTCGGCCGGTCACGCGGCTCGGCCGAGGTCGGCGGTGACGTCGAGCAGGTGCGGCAAGGCGCGGTCGATCATGTCCATCGTCGCGGTGAGCGACACCCGGAAGTGCTCGGGACGCTTGAAGAGGGTGCCGGGCATCAGGTACACCCCGCGCGCGGCGAGCGCGTCGCAGAACGCCGTGGAATCTCCACCCGGCGCGCGTCCCCAGAGGTAGAACGTGCCTTCGGGACGCGTGACCTCGAGTCCGGCATCCGTCAGCGCCCCGTACAGACGGTCCCGCTTGCGGGTGAGCTCGGCGAGGTCGATCGAGAGGTTCTCGAGCGCGGGCACCGAGTACTGCATGACCGCGTCGGGGAAGCCCCACCCGATCGCGAGACCGATGGGCATGAGGGCCTCGCGCAGCTCCTCGCGCGCGGCCGCCGGGATCAGCGGCGACAGTGCGAGGTAGCCCAGCCGCTGCCCGGGTGCCAGCAGCACCTTTCCGTAGCTGTAGTCGATGACGGTCCACGGGTAGGAGCCGGCGGGGCTCGCGAACTCGACGCCGTCGAAGCGGATGCGGCGGTACGGCTCGTCCGACATCAACCAGATGCGACGGCCGTGCTCGCGCGAGGCCCGCTCGAGCACGTCGGCGAGCGCCTCCCACACCGCCTTCGGATACACGCGGCCGGTCGGGTTCGCCGGCGAGTTCACGATCACGATCCTGGTGCGCGGCGTGATGGCACGGGCGATCGCGTCGATGTCGAGATCGAAGGTCGCCGCATCGAGAGCCGCGGGCACGGGCACGAGGTTGTACGCGTGCAGCATCGGCTCGTAGCAGAACCAGCCCGGGACGGGGATGACCACCTCGTCTCCGGCATCCGCCAGCAGCGCCAGCGCCAGCGACATCGCGCCGAACGCGCCCTGCGTCATCGCGATGTCGTCGGGCTCGAAGGCGAGACCGAGTTCCGACGCGAGCCCGGCCGCGACGACCTCCTGCGCCCCGCGCTCGCTGGTCTTGTACGCGAACCAGTCCACGGACTGCGGCTCGGCCTGCGCACGGATCGCCGCGGGGAGCCCCGGCAGTGCCATCTCGTGCGGATTGCCGAACGTGAAGTCGAGTGCGGCAGGGTCGTCGACCAGATCCTGGATGCGCCCGAAGAACTCGGTCACGACATCGACCGCGGCCTTCGCTTCGCTCGCACGAGCAGACATCGCCATCGCGATCACCTTTCGTCCCCAGCGTCGTTCGTGATCCGGTCGCGGCTCGGCGCCGAGACGACGGCGTCCCGCGAACCGGCGGCACCGGGTGTCCGGCACCGGCGCGCAAGGATACCGCTCCGCGCGGTGCTTGGGAAGGTGGCCGCACCCGCTACGGCGCGTTGTTAGCGTGATCGGCACCCACCGGACCCCACCCCTGGCCCGGTGTTCTCAACCCGAAGGAGAGATCATGCTCTGGACCATCCTCGGCCTCATCATCATCGGCCTCATCGCAGGTCTCATCGCCCGCGCCATCATTCCCGGCAAGCAGAGCATGGGCATCCTCATGACGATCGTCCTGGGCATCGTGGGCTCGTTCGTCGGCGGGTTCCTCGGATTCCTGCTCTTCGGGGCCGACCCGAACGGCGGATTCCTGCAGCCGGCGGGCATCATCGGGTCGATCCTCGGGTCGATCATCGTGCTCGGGCTCTACGTCTTCTTCGCCCGACGTCGCACGTCGCGGCTGTGACGTACGGCGGCCGCCGGGGCCCCTGACCCGTGCGGCCGCCGTCAGGACTGGCCCGCGGCGAGCGCGACGGCGTGGGCACGGCTTCGGGCGCCGAGCTTGGCGAGCACGTTCGAGACGTGGGTCTTCACGGTGGCGACCGAGATGCCGAGGTCTTCCGAGAGCTGCTGGTTCGAGCGGCCCGCGCGCATCGCATCGAGCACCTCACGTTCGCGCACGGTGAGAAGCTCCAGCCCCGCCGCCCCCGCGTCGGGCGTCGATCCGGCGTCGTCCGGGCCGCGCGGGATCAGCGACAGCGCGCGTCGCGTCACGCGCGGATCCAGTACCCCCTCGCCCGCGGACACGCGGCGCACGGCGTCGACGAGAGTCGCGGCATCCGTCGTCTTCAGGAGGAACCCCGCCGCGCCGGCGCGCAGCGCACCTTCGACGAGGTCGTCTTCGTCGAAGCTCGTGAGCACGAGCACGGCGGCCGATCCCGCCTCGACGATCTCGCGGGTCGCGGACACGCCGTCGACACCGGGCATCCGCAGGTCCATGAGCACCACCTCGGGTCGCAGGGCCGCGGCGTTGCGCACCGCGACCGCACCGTCGGCCGCCTCGCCGACCACCTCGATGCCGTGCGCCTCGAGCATGATCCGCAGGCCCTCTCGAATCGCGCCGTGATCGTCGGCGAGCAGCACGCGGGGCCGGGTCACGCGGCGACCTCGAGGGGTATCGTCGCCCGCACCGACCAACCGGCGTCGGTCGGCTCGGCGTCCAGGCGGCCGCCGAGCGCCCGTGCCCGCTCGCGCAGGAGCTCGAGACCCCAGCCGCTGCCCCGGATCGGCGGGTGCGTCACCGCGCTGCCGCCGCGCGAGTCCACGCGCACGCGGACGCCCTGCGCGACCGCGTCGAGCACCACCTCCACGTCGGCTCCGGCCGCGTGGCGCACGCAGTTCGCGAGCGACTCCTGCACGATGCGGGTGACCGCCTGATCGACGGGCGAAGGGATGCCGCTGGGCAGCGCATCGTCGAGCGTCACCGTCAGTCCATGCCGGCGTGCATCGTCGACGAGCGCGGGCAGCGCATCGCGCCGGGGTGCGGCGATCATCCCGTCGCCGGTGCGCAGCACCGAGATCATCGACCGCAGCGCCTGATGCGCCTCGAGGCTCGAGTCGCGCACGGCATGGAGAGCGGCGCGATCGGAGCCGGCCGTGGCCTCGACCGAGAGCGCCGCCTCGGCGCGGATGGCGATCGCCGAGACGTGCCCCGCGACGAGGTCGTGAAGCTCGCGGGCCATCTGCTCGCGCTCGCGGCGCACCGCCTCGTCACGGTCGCGCGCGGCGAGCCGCTCCGCGTCCTCGGCGCGTTCCCGGTGCAGCGCGACGAGCTCGTGCGCCTGCGCGACCGACGTCGCGTACCAGTAGTCCATCCCGGCGAGGGCTCCGAGCTGCAGCGACATGAGCAGAGCGATGCGGATGTCGTCGGCCGCGGCCAGCGCGGCGACCCCGATCGCAGCGACCGCCACCGCGATCCCGGCGAGGATGCGGCGGCGGCGCGCCGGGGATGCGGCCACGGTCGCGGCATACAAGAGGTCGAGCACGACGATGAGCGTGACGATGCCGCCGACCGTGACCAGGTCGACCACGAGCAGCGCGAGCGACACCCACAGCAGTGCCATCGGAGCCCGGTCGCGCTGCAACACCAGCGCGCACGCCGGCAGCGCGGTGGCCAGCGACCACCACGGCGAGACCGGCTCGGGCAGCGCCGAGAACACGGTCCAGAGCCCGACCATGCCGAGCGCCGCGAACGCCACCGCCAAGAGAGCGAACCCGAGCGCGTCGGCCATGGGCCGGTGGGCCCGCACCCATGCGACGACCCCCGCGTCACGGTCAGCCGCGGCCGCGGCTGGAGCAGCCGAACGCGAGGGCGCCGTCGCGCCCTGTCGCATCGTTCCGCTCACGCTCTCATGCAACCATGCGCACCGGGCCGCGGCATCCGTCGAAAGGACGAGGGCGGGTTCGCACGCCTCGTCCTTCCGCCCGATCCGCGCGCGGGCGCGTCACGCGAGCGTGGACAGATGGAGCTCCTCGCAGACACACCCCTCGCCATCACCCTCGGCGTGCTCGCACTCGCCGACGGCCTGAGCATCGGCACGCTCCTGATCCCGGTGTTCTTGCTGCTCGCCCCCGGGCGCGTGCGCGTCGGTCGGGTGCTCCTCTACCTGGTCACGATCGCGGCGTTCTACCTCGGGGTGGGCATCCTGTTCACCCTCGGGCTCGTGAACCTCGTCGACGTCGCGCAGGACTTCCTGTCGTCGACCGGGGGCCAGGTCGCGCGCCTCGTGGTGGGCGCGGCGCTTCTCGTGTCGTCATTCTTCATCGGCGGCAGCTCGTCGGCGAAGGTGAAGGATGCGGCGACCGCCCCGCACTCGACCGGGATCGGCGCAACTTCCTCGCCCGAGAACGACCTCTCGCCAGTCACCGGCGTGCCGCGCGCCGCTATGGCAGGCTCCGCCGGCCCCGCCGAGCCCGCGCCGACGCGCCTCACGCGGTGGCGTGACCGGCTCCTCGCGCCCGAGGTTTCGGGGGCCGCGGTCATGGCGGTCGCCGTCGGTGCCGGCCTCGTCGAGGTCGCCACGATGCTGCCGTATCTCGTGGCCATGGGCATGCTCGCCGAGGCGCCGATCGCGATGCCGGTGCGCTTCGGCGCCCTTGCCGCGTACTGCGGGGTCATGGTGCTGCCGGCCGTCGTGCTGCTCGTGCTCCGCGTCGCCGCCGCCCCGCTCGTGGAGCGGCCGCTGACGCGCCTCGCGGCTTGGATGGAACGCACCGGCCGCGAGAACACGGCGTGGATCGTCGGCATCGTCGGGTTCCTCATCGCCCGGGGCGCCGCCACCGAGCTCGGGCTGTTCGACAGGATCGGCGACATCCTCGGCTGACCGTGCCAGGCGCGCACCTCGCAGTATCGCGACGGGCAGTCTGCGCAGTCCGCGCCGGGCCGGTCGCGGACTAGGCTCGTCAGGTGCGTCTTGTCATCGCCCGCTGCTCCGTCGATTACACCGGCCGGCTCAACGCCCACCTGCCGCTGGCGACGCGGCTGCTCGTGCACAAGGGCGACGGCTCGCTGCTGGTGCACTCCGACGGCGGTTCGTACAAGCCGCTGAACTGGATGAGCCCGCCGTGCCGCCTGGACGTCGAGATCCCGGATGCCGAGTCCGCCGCCGCAGGAGTGCTCGAGCACTGGCGGGTCACGCATGCCAAGACCGGCGACGCGCTGCTGGTGCGCATCTACGAGGTGCTGCACGACACGTCGCACGAGCTCGGAATCGACCCGGGGCTGCAGAAGGACGGCGTCGAGGCCGACCTGCAGCGCCTGCTCGCCGAACAGGTCGACGTCATCGGCGACGGCCTCACGCTCGTCCGCCGGGAGTATCCGACGGCGATCGGCCCCGTCGACCTGCTGTTGCGCGACCCCGCCGGCGGCACGATCGCCGTCGAGGTCAAGCGCCGCGGCGACATCGACGGCGTCGAGCAGCTCACGCGCTACCTCGACCTGCTCGGCCGCGATCCGCACCTGGCCCCGGTGACGGGGGTCTTCGCGGCGCAGGAGATCAAACCTCAGGCCAAGGTGCTCGCGGCGGATCGCGGCATCCGCTGCGTCACCCTCGACTACGACGGCATGAAGGGCGTCGAGTCCGGCGCTCCCCGCCTCTTCTGAGCCCCGTTCGGTCCCTCCGCCCCACCCCACCGCGCCCGCGCCCTCCCTCGACCGCATCGAGGTTGAGAAACCACGCGGAGGTTGAGAAACCACCAGCCGTGTGACGTCTCAACCTACGCATGGTTTCTCAACGTCAACTCGGGCCCGCTTAGGCTGGAGCACATGCCGACCCGAACACCGTCGCCCTCGCCATGGACCTGCGTGCTGTGGGACGTCGACGGCACGATCGTCGACGCGTCGGAGGGGATCCTGCGGCGCCTGACGATCGCCCTCGAGCACTTCGGCAAGCGTCCGCCGACCCGGGCCGAGCTCGTGCACTGGATCGGCCCGCCGATGTACGAGTCGTTCCAGGTGAACGTCGGCATGACCCCCGCTGAGGCGGCCGAGGCGGTCACGTTCTACCGCGGGCTGAACAAGATCGACGGCTACTCGACCGGCGCGAAGCTGTTCCCCGGCATGGGAGAGCTGATCCGGGATGTCGCGACCGCCGGCATCCCGCAGGCGACGGCGAGCTCGAAGCCCGAAGTGCAGGTCGTCGCGCTGATGGACCACTTCGACCTGTCGACCTCGCTCACCGCGATCGTCGGCGCCACACCCGACGAGAAGACGCTGAGCGCCAAGTCCGACATCGTGGCCGAGGCCCTGCGCCGACTGCAGGCCTCAGGCGCCGATACCAGCCGGCCGGTGCTGGTGGGGGACCGCCATCACGACGTCGAGGGGGGCGCGGCCCACGGGGTCCCGGTGATCTTCGTGCGCTGGGGCTTCTCGTGGCCGCACGAGTCCGACGGCGCGCAGGCGGCGGTCGACGACGCCGGCCAGCTGCGCGCGCTCCTGCTGCTCGACGACCCCAGCTCCGCTCCCGCCGACGCCGCCGCGGCGCCCGCCGAGGGCGCGCATGCCTGAATTCGCCGACGCGATCCTCGAGTGGGTGATCCCGCCCCTGATCGCCCTCGGCATCGCGGCCGTGCTGATCGCCGCGCTGGTCTGGGCGCTCCGGCGCGCCCGCCGCTCTCCGCGAGCGCGCGCCGCGGCGCAGCAGGCGCGAGCGAAAGCCGGCGCGACCCTCGTGCGCCTGGACGACGAGGTCGGCGAGCTCGAGCTCGAGGTCGGGCTGTCGGGAGCTCTCTACGGCGGCGGCGCGCCCGCGTCGCTGCGCCGGGCGCGAATGACCGCGCAGCACGTGCGCGACTCCTCGTTCGACGAGTACCGCGAGATCAGCGAACCGGATGCCGCACCCGCCGACATCCGCCGCGTCGCGACCCGCATCGATCGCCGGGCCGGTGAAGCCCTCGCGCTCATCGCGTCGGCGCGTGCCGAGCACGGCGCCTGGGTGCGTGCGAACGTGTCAGCCGCGGCCCAGGTCGAGGCCGCCCGCCGACGACTGTCCGAGCTGCGCGCGTCGATGGGCGACCCCGCGGCGCTGGTGGCCGAGCTCTCCTCACGCTTCGACGAAGCCGAGTGGCAGGATGCCTCGCGCGCGGCGCACACGGCGGCTGCAGAGATCTCCGAGGCCGAGGCGCGGCTCGATGCCGCCGCGGCCCAGGCGGCCGACCCGTCGCTCTGCGCGCTTCCCGAGCTCGCCGCGGCGGAGCGCGCGCTGCGCCAGGCCGAGACCGACGCCCGCATCCTCGAAGAGACCCATCGGCTCGTGGTCCAGGCGGCGCAGGCGGTGCCCGACGAGATCGCCGCCGCGCGCGGCGCCCTCCGCCAGGCGTCCGTCACGCGGGAGCACCTCGAACCGCCCGACGCCGAGCGGCTCGGCGCCGAGCTTCACGCCATCGAGGACGCCCTGAACCACATCGAGTCGGATGCCGCCCGCCGGCCCACCCGCGCGGTCGACGGCATCGCGCGTCTGCGCGGGCGACTCGACCTCGCGCTCGGCGACGCCCGCACCGCGCAGCAGCGGCTGCGGGGTGCGCGCACCGCGCTGCCCGGAACCCTCGCGGCCGCGCGCGGCGCGATCGCGCATGCCGAGGCATCCGTCGCGCACTCTCAGGCCGGAGCCGACGCGAGGTCACGGCTGCTGTCGGCCCAGCACGAGCTGGCCCAGGCCCGTCAGACCCACGACCCAGTGGCGGCGCTCGACGCCGCACGCCGAGCGATGCGCCACGCGGAGGACGCGAAGGCCCTCGCCGACCACGCCCGGCTCTCGCGCCGCCACTGAGCCGGACCGCCGGCACACCCCCACCGCGTTTCGTCTCGGTCGCTGACGCTCCCTCGCTCAACGACCGACACCCCCCGGGTTTCGGCACACCCCCACCGCGTTTCGTCTCGGTCGCTGACGCTCCCTCGCTCAACGACCGACACCCCCCGGTCGTTGAGCGAGCGAAGCGAGACGAAACGCACGAAACCCCCGGCCAGTACCCTGAACGCATGAGCGCCGCGAAGACTCAGACACCGAACCGTGTTGTCGCGACGATGCGCCGCATCCCGGCGACGCTCGCGATGGTCGCCCTGATCCTCGCTGCCGGGGTGATCGGGCAGGGGCTGTGGCGGCCCTTCGAAGACAGCGGGATGTACGACGTCGTCGCGTACGGACTGCCCGCCTTCGCCGACGGCCGCTGGTGGACGCCCGTGACCGGGACGTTCTTCGTCAACCAGCCGTGGGTGTACCTCTTCACGATCGCCGGGTTCGCCGGCATGGCCTATCTCGAGTTCCGGCGCGGCTCGCTGGTCGCCCTCGCGTACTACTGGGTGGGGCAGCTGTTCGCGATCTTCGCGACGGCGCTCGTGCTGTGGCCGCTGTCGCAGCTCCCTTGGGCGTGGGCCGAGACTCAGGCGCAGGCGCTCGACGTCGGCGCGTCGGGGGGCACGATGGCGTGCATCGCCGCGGCGGTCGGTCTCTTCGTGCCGCCGTGGCGGGTGCGCGCGTGGCTCGTGCTCCTCGGCTTCGTGTTCATCGCGATGATCTTCTGGGGCACCCTCGCCGACCTCGAGCACCTGATGGCGGTGCTGCTGGTGCTCTTCGTCGACCGGTCGCTGCGCATCCAGCGCACCACCGTGCGCGAGCAGCGCCTGCTCGCGTTCATCGCGGTGCTGGTCATCGGGGCGACGCAGGTCGTCTCGATCCTGGTGCCCACCGACGGCCCCTTCGGGCCCACCGAGCCGGTGTCGGGCGGGTTCGTCGACTTCGCGATCGACACCGTCGTCATCCTGCTCATCGCGAACGGACTGCGCCGCGGCCGTCGCTGGGCGTGGGTGCTGGGTGTCATCCTCGGCGTCTTCAACGTGCTGACGGCCGCGCTGATCGTGGTCGGCATCGTCGTCACGAGCGAGGCGCAGGTCGAGTCGGTGATCGACGGCGAGACCGAGCTCGCGATCGCGAGCGGCATCCTGTGGCTGCTCATGCTCGGCTATCTGATCTGGGTCCGCCGCGCCTTCCGCGCACGCCGCACCTCGACGATCGGCGGGCAGCCCGCACCCTCGGTCGACGATGTGAAGGCCATGCTGCGCGCCGACGGCGGCGGCACGCTCTCGTGGATGACCACGTGGGACGGCAACTCCTACGCCCGGACCACGCACGGCATCGTGGCGTACCAGCGTCGCGCGGGCGTGGCGCTCGCACTCGCCGACCCGCTGGGCCCCGCGGCGACGCGCGCGGCATCCGTCGACGAGTTCGTCCGGATGGCGGAGCACGCCGGACTCGTACCGTGCTTCTTCAGCGCCGACGAGAACACGCGCGCGGCCGTGCCGTCGACGTGGCGCAGCCTCGTGGTCGCCGACGACACGATCGTCGACCTGCCGGGCCTGCAGTTCACCGGCAAGCAGTGGAACTCGGTGCGGTCGTCGCTCAATCGCGCCGGGCGCGAAGAGATGACGTTCCGCATGACACGTCTCGCCGACGAGCCGTGGGGGGTGCGTCAGCAGCTGCGCGCGATCTCGGAGATGTGGGTCGGCGACAAGGGCCTGCCCGAGATGGGCTTCACGCTCGGAACGTTGGTCGAGGCCGAGGCCCCGGAGGTGCGCCTCGCTCTCGCGATCGCGCCCAACGGCGATGTCGACGGCTTCCTGTCGTGGCTGCCGGTCTTCGGCGGCGACGGGAGCATCCGGGGCTGGACGCTCGATCTCATGCGGCGCCGCGAGGGCGGGTTCGGACCGGTGATGGAGTTCCTCATCGGATCCTCGGCCAAGCTCTTCTCCGAGGAGGGCGCCGAGATCATGTCGCTCTCGGGCGCACCGCTGGCCCACGACTACCCGCCCGACGCCGGCATGATCGCGACCCTCAGCGACAAGCTCGCCGAGATCCTCGAGCCGGTCTACGGCTTCGGGTCACTGCACCGGTTCAAGCAGAAGTTCCACCCGCGGTACGAGACGATGTACCTGCTCTACCGTGACGAGAGCGACCTCACGCGCATCGGCGGGGCGCTCACGCGCGCGTTCCTCCCCGACGCGACCCTGCGTCAGTTCGCGGGCGCGGGCCTGGAACTCGCGCGCGGCGAGCGCGACTGAACCGTCCACCGCGGGTGCGGCGCACGGTACGCGCGCACGCTCGCGGGCTGCGGTATCCGTTCGGTGCAGAAGAGGGATGCCGCAGCCCGCAGCCGTTCGATAGGCCGGGTGCTCGCTCGACTCAGAGCGGGCGGATGTTCTCGGCCTGGAGGCCCTTCGGTCCCTGCGCGATGTCGAACTCCACGCGCTGGTTCTCTTCGAGGGAGCGGTATCCGGACGACTCGATGGCGCTGTAGTGCGCGAAGACGTCTGCGCCGCCCTCATCCGGCGCGATGAAGCCGAATCCCTTCTCCGAGTTGAACCACTTGACGGTGCCCTGCGTGCTCATTACTTGCCGTTCTTCGTTGGACTCGCTGCGATCTGCGGCGAGTTCCTCCCAACGTAGTGAAGCGGGCGGCGCGCGGCGAGAGTCGGGCCGAAGATGGTGACACAAATGTTGCAGAGAGTCACACGCGGGCCCATCGCACGCCCGGGCCGAGCGGTGCTCCAAGCCCGGGCGTCGACGGATCCCCCCGGATAGGCCACGCCGTAGCGTGAACATCGCAATCGTACCGATATATCCCCTTCGTGGCGACAGTCGGATGCCGCGGCCCGCCGCTTTCGACGACCGCCGGCGATGGGGTCGAGGGCGCGGAATTCCGGGTCTATGCAGATGAATCGTCCGTCGTACACTTGTCGCACCCATGACAGCTCCCTTCATCGCGATCGAGCCGCGCGGCACCGTCCTCGGAGACGAGGTCTACGCCCGGCTCGGCGAAGCGATCCTCGACGGCCGGCTCGCGCCGGGGGAGCGGCTGCGCGACCAGGAACTCGCCGAGCGGCTCGGGGTCTCGCGCACCCCGGTGCGCGAGGCACTGCAGCGGCTCGCGCGCACCGGCCTGGTCGAGGTGTCGCCGAACCGCTACACGCGCGTGTCGATCCCCGACACGGCGCTGCTGAGAGAGACGCACGAGTTCGCCGTCCTCATGCTGGGCAACATCGTGCGCCTCGCCGTCGCACGCTGCACCGACGACGAGCTCCGCGTGCTCGTCGAGCAGCTCGACGACGTCATCGCCGCCTCCCGCGCCGACGACCGGCTCGGCATCATCGACGGCAGCACGACGCTCTTCGCCACGCTCACGCACGCCGCGCGCAACCGCGCGTACGTCGTGGTCATGCGCGAGGCCGAGTTCGTCATCCGCCGCAACCTCGCCGGGTGGCACCCGTACATCGAGTGCCCGATCCGCCGCAGCGAGGCGTACGAGGACTTCCGCGCCGCGCTGCTGGCGCGCGACGCCGACTGGGCGGAGCGCGCGCTGCGCGCCCAGCACGGCCTGGACTGACGCCGCTTCTCGCCGTCGGCGGTCCTCGCTACGTTGGGCACGTGAAGCACATCGAGCTGCGCCCGCTGGACGACGACGATCTCGACGCGGTCTTCGAGATGATGCGCGACCGCGAGGCGATCGCGATGGCGGCGTTCACCGCGAAGGATCCCGACGACCGGGCCGCGTTCGACGCCTGGATCCGGCGACAGCGCGCATCCGACGACGTGCAGTTCCTCGTGGTCACCGAGAACGGCGGATTCGCCGGCACGGCGGGTGCCTTCACCGTCGACGGCGACCGCGAGGTGACCTACTGGATCGCCCGCCACGCGTGGGGACGCGGGGTGGCGACCGAAGCGCTGCGACTGCTGATCTCGCGCGAGCCCACGCGGCCGCTGTTCGCCCGTGCCGCCGCCCACAACACGGGGTCGATCGCCGTGCTCGAGCGCAACGGCTTCACTGAGGTCTCGCGCAACGTCGACTTCGCACCGGGCCTCGGCCGCGAGGTCGAGGAGATCGTCTTCACGCTCGTTCCCGCCCTCGACGGCGTCTGAGCGGACGGGCGCGAGGTGCCGGCCGCGAACGCGAAGAGGGCCCCCTCTCGGGAGCCCTCTTCACCGCTGTGCGCGAGGGGGGAGTTGAACCCCCACGCCCTTTCGGGCACTGGCACCTGAAGCCAGCGCGTCTGCCTATTCCGCCACTCGCGCGAATCGCGGCATCCGTGGACTCCGCGAAACTCAACTTGCCGAGGATATCACGCACCGCCACCGCAGCCGAACTCGCCCGTCCACAGCGCCTCCATCGCTGATACAGACTGTGCAATTAGCATGTACCAACCGGCACCCCCCGTCCGAGGAGCCCCGTGGGACTACTTGACAGCTTCGAGAAAGGTCTCGAACGCGCTGTGAACAGCGCGTTCGCCAAGACCTTCCGCAGCGGCATCCAGCCTGTCGAGATCGCTTCGGCACTCCGCAGCGAACTCGACAAGAAGGCCGCCGTCGTCACGCGCGACCGCATCCTCGCGCCCAACACGTTCTCGGTCCATCTGTCGGCGTCCGACGATGACCGGATGTCGGCGCTCGGCGACGCCCTGATCCACGAGCTCGACACGCTCGTGCACACGCATGCCAAGGCGCAGGGCTATTCGTTCGCAGGACCCGTCTCGATCTCGCTGACACGCGACGAGCAGGTGTCGACCGGCACCCTGCGGGTCGAGTCGTCGACCGCGCAGGGCGGGCGCGTCGCATGGCGGGGAGTGGTCGACGTCGAGGGGCGCCGCATCCCGCTGGCGAAATCCCGCACCGTGATCGGCCGCGGCAGCGACGCCGACATCACGATCGCCGACGCCGGAACCAGCCGCAAGCACGTCGAGATCCTCTGGGACGGCGAGCGCGCGATGGTGCGCGACATGAAGTCCACCAACGGCACCAAGCTCAACGGCAAGCCCGTCACCGAGGCCGCGCTCCCGCCCGACTCGACCGTCACGATCGGACGCACCGATATCGTCTTCCGCGTGGTGGCCCAGGCCTCACCCCCCAAGCCCTCGATGCCCGCCGACGAGGCGACGCGCAGGTTCGACCTCCGGGAAGGAGGCCCGCTGGCATGAGCGAGCTGACTCTGCTGCTGCTGCGCATCGCGTTCCTCGTGCTGCTGTGGGCCTTCGTGTTCTCGGTCGTCTACTCGCTGCGCGCCGACCTGTTCGGTGTGAAGGTGCGACGGATGCCGGAGCCCGCGGCCGCCGCCGCGCCCGGGGTCGCGGCATCCGCCCCCTCGGCGTCGTCGGCCACCGCCCCGGTCTCGTCCCGGCCGGCAGCGACCGGAGCCGCGGCGGGCGGGCCGGCCACGACCGACGCCGTCTCGCGCATCGTGATCACCAGCGGACCCAAGGCGGGACTCGAGCTGCCGCTCGGCAACGAACCCCTCACGATCGGGCGCTCGAGCGAGTCGGGGCTCGTGATCCGCGACGACTACACCTCGAGCCATCACGCGCGCCTGGTGCTGTGGGGCGACCAGTGGATGATCCAGGACCTCGACTCCACCAACGGCACATGGCACGACGGCGTCCGCGTCACCGCACCCGTACCCGTGAAGGTCGGCGCCCCGATCAAGGTCGGCGCCACGACCTTCGAGCTGCGGAAGTAGCGGGCGGTCCCCTCGCATATGGTCTTCCAGGGCTCGAGCGCCGCGATCTCGCACACCGGCAAGGTGCGCTCCAACAACCAGGACTCGGGCTACGCCGGCTCGAACCTGTTCATCGTCGCCGACGGCATGGGCGGCCACGCCGGGGGCGACGTCGCCTCGAGCCTCGCGATCACGCGCCTGGAGCGGCTGGACCAGCCCTATGAGTCGACGGTCGCGGCCGAGAAGGCCCTCGGCGACGCGATCTCGGCCACCGCGGTAGAGCTCATCGACACCGTGCAGCTGCGGCCCGAGCTCGCGGGCATGGGCACGACGGTCAGCGCGATGATCATGGTCGACGACTACGCCGTCATCGCGCACATCGGCGACTCGCGCATCTACCTGTACCGCGACGGCGCGCTCACCCAGATCACCACCGACCACACCTTCGTGCAGCGGCTCGTCGACTCCGGCCGCATCACCCCCGAAGAGGCGCGCTACCACCCGCGCCGCTCGGTGCTGATGCGCGTGCTCGGCGACATGGACCCCGATCCCGAGATCGACACGTTCATCATGCCGACGCAGCCCGGCGACCGCTGGCTGCTGTGCTCCGACGGCCTGTCGGGTGTCGTGGACGAACCCCATATCGCCAAGACCCTCGGCCTCGGCCTCGCGCCGGGACGCACCGCGGACCACCTGCTCAAGCAGGCGCTCGACGGCGGCGCACCCGACAACGTCACGGTCGTCATCGTCGACGTCGGCGGTCAGCACCCGCTCTTCTCGGGCACGCCGACGATCGTCGGCTCCGCGTCGAACCCGGTCGGCATCGAAGTGCCCGCCGCGGCGCCGCGGCGGTCGAGCTGGCTGCATCCGAGCCGTCAGGCGGCGAACGAGCCGACCCACTTCGAGCCCGCTCCCGAGTTCCTCGAAGAGCTCATCGAGGAGGACCGGCGCCGTGCCCGGCGCCGGCGCGTGGGATGGATCACGGGCGTCGCTCTCGTGCTCCTGCTCCTCGGCGGCGCCGCCTGGCTCGGCTACCAGTGGACGCAGACGCGCTACTTCGTCGGCGCCGATGAGGACACGGTGGTGATCTACCAGGGCGTGCAGCAGAACATCGGCCCGATCTCGCTGTCCACGCCGTACGAAGACACCCAGATCCCGCTGGACGACCTGTCGGACTTCGCGCGCGCCACCGTCGTGGGAACAATCTCGGCGAGCTCCCTCTCAGACGCACGCCGTATCGTCGCCGACATCAGCGAACTGGCGGGAGGGAGTCGATGAGCGCGTCCACCAGCAGCCCGGCGACCGCCGCGGTCTCCGCCGACACCGCCGTCATCCGCGCGCTCCGTCGCATCCGGGTGCCGCAGACGCAGCGCAACCGCGAGCTCGGCCTGCTGATCTTCGCGTTCCTCATCAACGGCTCGGCGGTCGCCCTCGTGCAGCTCGGCGAGCTCGGCGCGATCGACTGGACCTTCCTGGTCTACTGCGGCGGGCTCACCGCGCTGGTCGTGGCCCTGCACATCGTGCTGCGACTGCGGGCGCGCGACGCCGACCCCTTCGTCGTCCCCATCGCCACGCTGCTGACCGGCGTCGGCCTCGCGATGATCTACCGGCTCGATCTGCACTGGGACCGCCACGGCTGGGACGCGTTCTCCACGCGGCAGCTCGCGTGGGCCGCCATCGCGCTGGTGGCCGCCATCGCCGTCGTGCTGGCTCTGCGGAACTATCGCGTGCTCTTCCGCTACACGTACATCTTCGGCTTCGTCGGCATCGTGCTGCTGATCCTGCCGATCATCCCCGGACTCAGCGGCGGCGGGAACGCCGATGTCTGGGTTGACCTGGGCTTCTTCACGTTCCAGCCGGGGGAGCTGGCGAAGATCGCCCTCGCGATCTTCTTCGCCGGCTACCTCGTGCGCACCCGTGAGAGCCTCACGTCCACGGGCACCCGGTTCCTCGGCATGAACTGGCCGCGCGCGAGAGAGCTGGGCCCGCTGCTGGTGATCTGGCTGGTCTCTCTCGGCATCATCGTCATGCAGCGCGACCTCGGAACCGGCGTGCTCATCTTCGGCATGTTCGTGGCGATGCTGTACGTCGCCACGGGCAAGACGAGCTGGGTGCTCATCGGTGTGGTGCTGGCGGTGTCGGGGGCCTTCCTCGCGTCGCGGATCCTGCCGTACGTCGGGGCGCGGTTCACGAACTGGCTCGACGCCTTCAACCCGGCGCTCATGGACAACTCCAGCTTCCAGCTCGTCAACGGCCTCTTCGGCATGGCCCACGGCGGGCTCATCGGCACCGGACTCGGGCAGGGCCGCCCCTACCTCACGCCGGTCGCCGAGAGCGACTACATCCTGCCGGCGCTGGGGGAGGAGCTCGGTCTGGTCGGCGTCTTCGCGATCCTGGCGCTTTACATGGTGTTCACGAGCCGCGGCATCCGCATCGGCCTGGCCGGCCAGGACGATTTCGGCAAGCTGCTCGCGACGGGGCTGTCGTTCACGATCGCGCTGCAGGTGTTCATCATGGTCGGCGGCGTGACGCGCATCATCCCGCTCACCGGTCTCACCACGCCGTTCCTCGCGGCGGGCGGCTCGTCGCTCGTGGCGAACTGGATCATCGTGGCGCTCCTGCTGCGGATCTCCGACGCGGTGCGCAGCCGGCCCCGGGTGGTGATCGGCTGACATGACGAAAGCCGTTCGGCACGGTCGCTTCGCGACCTGCTCAGGAACCGCCTCGCCGCGCGTCCGAGGGAGGTGCCGGTCGTGACGAAAGAGCTCAGGCGTCTCAGCATCCTGATGCTGATCATGTTCCTCGCGCTGTTCGGCTCGACCAGCTGGATCCAGGTGGTGCAGGCCGACGAGCTCGGCGCCAATCCCGCGAACCGGCGCGCGCTCTACGACTCGTACGAGGTGCAGCGCGGTTCGATCATCGCGAGCGGCTCGGCCATCGCGTCGTCGGTTCCGTCGGGAGACCTCTACAGCTGGCAGCGGGTCTACACGGATGCCGACATGTGGGCGCCCGTGACGGGGTACATCAATCCCGCCCTGGGCTCGGCCACCCAGATCGAGCAGGCGATGAACCAGCAGCTCAGCGGCACCGGCGGTTCGCAGTTCTTCTCGCGCATCGAGCGGATCTTCACAGGACAGCCTCCGCGCGGGTCGAACGTGGTCCTCTCGCTCGACGCGAACGTGCAGCGCGCCGCCTACGAGGCCCTCGGCGACCTGCAGGGCGCCGTGATGGCGATCGAGCCGGCGACCGGGCGCGTGCTCGCGATGGTCACGAGCCCGAGCTACGACACGAACATCCTCGCCTCCCACGCCACCGGTGAGGTCAACGCCGCGTACGACGCGCTCGTCGCCGACCCCGGCAAGCCGCTGTCGAACCGCGCGATCGCCGGCGACCTCAACCCGCCGGGCTCGACGTTCAAGCTCGTCGTCGCGTCGGCGGCGCTCGCCTCGGGCGACTACACCCCGGAGTCGACGCTGCCCAATCCCGCGACGTACCAGCTGCCGCAGTCCAGCAGCATCGTCCACAACGCCAGCGGCGGCGCGTGCGGCCCCGGCCCGACGGTCACCCTCGCCGATGCGCTCCGCCTGAGCTGCAACATCCCGTTCGCCGAACTCGCCGTCGAGCTCGGAGACACCGCCATCCGCAAGGAGGCCGAGAAGTACGGCTTCAACATGTCGCTGGAGATCCCTCTCGTCTCGACGCCGTCGGGCTACCCGCGCACGATCATGGACGACGCGCAGACTGCGCTGAGCGGCTTCGGCCAGGGCCAGGTGACGGCCACGCCGCTGCAGATGGCGATGGTCTCGGCCGGGATCGCGAACGGGGGCGTCGTGATGAATCCCCGTATGGTGGACCGCGTGATCGGACCCGACCTGTCTGTGCAGCAGACCTTCGACGACGTCGAGTTCGGCCGCGCCCTGGAACGGGGACTCGCCGACGAGCTCGCGGCGATGATGGTCGCCAATGTCAGTGACGGTGCGGCGTCGGGTGCAAGAATAGACGGGGTCGACGTGGCCGGTAAGACCGGCACCGCGGAGAACACCGGGGCCGAGCCGTACACGCTCTGGTTCACGGGGTTCGCTCCGGCCGACAACCCCGAAGTCGCCGTGGCAGTCGTCGTGGAGGACGGCGGCGGGCAGGGACAGTCGGGAAGCGGCAACACGATCGCCGCTCCCATCGCGAAGAAGGTCATGGAGGCGGTGCTGGGCAGATGAGACCGACGCAAGGCGTGACCTTCGGCGGCCGTTACGAACTCGATTCGCGTATTGCGATCGGCGGCATGGGTGAGGTCTGGGAAGCGACTGACCACGTCATCGGACGAACGGTCGCCATCAAGATCCTCAAAGACGAGTACATGGGCGATCCGGGGTTCCTGGAGCGCTTCCGCGCCGAGGCGCGCCACGCGGCTCTCGTGAATCACGAGGGCATCGCGAGCGTGTTCGACTACGGCGAGGAGAACGGCAGCGCGTTCCTGGTGATGGAGCTCGTTCCCGGCGAAGCGCTGTCGACGATCCTCGAGCGCGACGGGTCGCTGTCGACCGACAAGACGCTCGACATCGTTGCGCAGACCTCGGCCGCGCTGCAGGCCGCGCACGCGGCGGGCCTCGTCCACCGCGACATCAAGCCCGGCAACCTGCTCATCACGCCCGACGGCCGCGTGAAGATCACCGACTTCGGCATCGCGCGCATCGCCGATCAGGTGCCTCTCACCGCCACCGGCCAGGTGATGGGCACGGTGCAGTACCTGTCGCCCGAGCAGGCGTCCGGGCATCCGGCATCCCCCGCCACCGACATCTACTCGCTGGGGATCGTCGCGTACGAGAGCCTCGCCGGCAAGCGCCCGTTCACGGGCGAGTCGCAGGTCGCGATCGCGATGGCCCAGATCAACGAGCAGCCGCCCCCGCTTCCGGCAACGGTCGCAGCCCCGGTGCAGAACCTCGTCATGGCGATGATCGCCAAGAAGCCCGAGGAGCGGCCGGCCACCGCCGCCGCCGTCGCACGCGCCGCCACCGCGCTGCGCCGTGGCGATGTCGCCGCCGCTGCGGCCGCCGTGCCGGCGATCGCGGGCGGCGTCGGCGGCGACGACGCCACGCAGCTTCTGGCCGCAGGGGACACGGCTGCCGCCACGCGGGTCATGACGACCGCCGAGGAAGAGGGCGTCACCGAGGAAGAGGGCGAGAAGAAGAAGCGCAGCCCGTGGACCTGGCCGCTCATCGCGCTCATCGTGCTGCTTCTGCTCGTGCTCGGCGGCACCATCTGGGCCATCCTCGCCAACCAGGGCGATCCCGAGCCGGGACCGTCGACGCCGTCGGCGACCCGCTCGACCACCCCGAGCCCGACGCCGTCACCCACCGCGGAGCGGGTCGACGTGGGGGCGCTCGGCCTGGTCGGCATGACGTGCGACCAGGCGACCGCCGTGCTCGTGGAGAACGAGCTGGTCGCGGACTGCCAGACCGGCAACGCCGCGCCCACCGAAGGCGACCAGGGCGTCGTCTACGACGTCAACCCGATCGGTCGGGTCGAGCCCGGCACGACGATCACGCTGATCTCGTACGGCCCTCAGGTGCCCATGGACACGCCCGGTGCGCCCACCCTCGCTGCGGCCACCGTGACGCCCGGCGGCTCCGTCGGCGTGAACTGGCCGGGGTACTCCTGCCCGGCAGGGGAGGGCTCGCCCAGCTCGTACAACTTCACCACGAGCATCGGCACGTTCCCCAACGGCCAGTCGACGTCGGCGTTCGGCGGCTCGGAACGGTCCACGCAGATCACGATCCCCGCGAACGTCACCTCCGGCACCGTCATCGTGACGTACACCGTCACGTGCACGGGCGGCAGCTCGGGCGAGCGCACCTCGGGGACCTCCGGTGAGGCCAACGCCACGGTCCAGCCCGCCCCCAGCCCCGCGCCGAGCGAGGAAGCGGACGACGAGGGGTGATGTCGCAGCGGGTGGGCCGCGTCTCGCGCGTTCTGCGTGACGTGGCCCTCCCGTGGCATCGGTAGTCTGGCTGAAGTTCCACGCAGGGAGTGACCGTGACAGCTGAGCCGCGCGTGCTTTCGGGGCGCTATCGCGTCGACGACCGCATCGGTCGTGGTGGCATGGCCAGCGTCTATCGCGGTTACGACCTCACGCTCGGACGCGAGGTCGCCATCAAGATCCTCGATCGCGAGCTCGCCGACGACAACGCGTTCCGCACGCGGTTCCGTCTCGAGGCGCAGGCCGCCTCGCGCATGGCGCACCCGACCATCGTGCGGGTGTACGACGCAGGCGAGGACTCCTTCACCGCTGCCGACGGCACGCCGCGTCCGGTGCCGTACATCGTGATGGAGCTCGTCAAGGGCCGGCTCCTCAAGGACATCATCGCCGAGGGCCCGGTTCCCGTGACGGACACCGTGCGCTACGTCGACGGCATCCTCGAGGCCCTCGAGTACTCGCACCGCGCGGGTGTGGTGCACCGCGACATCAAGCCCGGCAACGTCATGGTGACCGACGCCGGGCAGGTCAAGGTGATGGACTTCGGCATCGCCCGCGCGGTGTCGGACAGCTCGTCCACGGTCGCCGAGACCACGCAGATCCTCGGCACGGCCGCGTACTTCTCACCCGAGCAGGCGAAGGGCGAGCCGGTCGACGCGCGCGCCGACGTGTACTCGACCGGTGTCGTGCTGTACGAGCTGCTGACGGGGCGGCAGCCGTTCCGCGGCGAGTCGCCGGTGGCCGTGGCGTACCAGCACGTCAGCGAGGCTCCGATGGCGCCGTCCGAGGTGAACGAGACGGTGCCCCGGGCGCTCGACACCGTCGCGCTGCGCGCACTCGCGAAAGACCCGTTCCAGCGCTATCAGGACGCCGCGGGCTTCCGCGAGGCGCTCGATGCGACCGTCGACGGCCGCCAGCCCTCGAAGCGGCAGGTGGGGGCGCTCACGAGCGAGCTCTACGGGCCCAATCCCCGCCACGCGGCAGAGACGGCGCGATCGCTGCGGCAGCTCAGCACCGACACCACCATGAAGCGCACGCAAGCCGGTCCGCCGGTCGCGTGGATCTGGGCCGGCGTCGCGCTGATCGCGGTCCTGCTGATCTCGCTGCTGTTCTGGGTGCTCACCATCCAGCCCGCCGAGCTGCCCGATGTCCGCGAGGTGCCGGATGTGACGGGCATGCCGTACGACCAGGCCAACGGCGTGCTCGCCGAGCACGATCTGCTCGCCATACGGATCGATGAGGAGAACCCCGACGTCGCCGCCGGGGACGTCATCCGCACCGATCCCGTCGCGGGGACGTCGGTGGAGGAGGAGCAGGAGGTCCGCGTCTACGTGTCGACGGGCCAGGAGATGTCGACCGTGCCCGCCCTGAAGGGATTGACGCAGGATGCCGCGACAGCGGCCCTCGCGGACGCGGGCCTCCAGCTCGGCACGATCACGCAGCGCAACGATCCCGACCTGTCCGCGGGAACGGTCATGGAGGTCGATCAGACCGAGGGGTCGACCGTGCCGGCGGGCACGACGGTGAACCTCGTGGTCGCCTCCGGCCGCGTGACGATCACCGACGTGCGGGGCTACACCGTCGAGGCGGCGACCCGTGAGCTCGAGAGCGCGAAGCTCACGGTGCTGACGCAGGAGGACGCGAACTGCGCCGCGTCGTCTCCGCCGACCGTGTCGACGCAGTCGCTCGCCCCCGGTGACGTGGCCGTGCACTCCGAGATCACGCTCACGTTCTGCTCGGGGTCCTGACCCTCGGTCCCCGATCCGCCGCGCCGGTCCCGCAGCGTCGTTGCGGTCCGCGGGCCGGTCGAAGCGTCAGCGGCGTGGGCTCAGCGTCGCGCCGCGGGTCGCGGCATCCGGGTACCCGACCGACGCGAGCCAGTTGCCGAGCAGCCGGTATCCGCCGTCGGTGAGCACGCTCTCGGGGTGGAACTGCACACCCTGGATCGGTGCGGTGCGGTGCGCGACCCCCATGATCACGCCGCCCGCCGTCCAGCTCGTCACGACGAGCTCGTCGGTCAGGGTCTCGGGCACGATCGCCAGCGAGTGGTAGCGGGTCGCGGTGAAGGGGTCGGGAAGACCGGCGTACAGCGGCGCCCCACGGTGATGCACTAGCGAGGTCATGCCGTGCATCAGCTCGGGGGCGTGATCGACGGTGGCGCCGAACGCCGCGCCGATCGCCTGATGACCGAGGCAGACACCGAGGAGCGGGATGCCGGAGGCCGCTGCCGCGCGGACCACGTCGATCGACGCTCCCGCGGCCTCCGGCGTGCCGGGGCCGGGCGAGACGAGCACTCCACGGCGCCCGGCCACGGCGGCGCCGGCGTCGTCGATCGCATCCGCCTCGATCAGGTCGGTGTCGGCCCCGAGCTCGCGGAGATAGCCGATGAGGGTGTGGACGAAGCTGTCGTGGTTGTCGACGACGAGGATCGGCACCGGGGGCGTACCCGCCACGTCACGCCGGCCGCAGGACGGCCCACACCGACGGCAGGCCCACCGTCACGTCCTGCGGGTTGACGAACTGGCTGACCCACGGGAAGGCGTAGAAGAACAGGCCGTACAGCGCCGCGGCGGCCAGCACGAGCAGGATCAGCACCCGCACCCACCACGGGCCGGGGAGGACTCGCCACAGCGCCGCGTACATCAGCTCACCGCCTGGAGAGAGGGCGGCAGCTCGCCGCCCGCGGTGCGAGGGGTGAACGACTCGAACACGCCGTACGCGACGATCCGCTCCGCGAGGGAGAACATCGGGCTGCAGCTGGTCATCGTGATGTAGGGGGTCCCTGCGGGGACATCCATCGCCTGGGGCACGGGCAGCAGCACCTCGACCTCGCTGGGGGTGACGTACTCGAGCGTGCGGAACCGGTATGTGTACCAGCCGCCCGGAGTCTCCACGACGATCGCGTCGCCGACGTGGAGGTCGGCGATGCGGTTGAACGGAGCGCCGTAGGTCGTACGGTGCGCCGCGACGGCGAAGTTGCCCGGCTGTCCGGGCATGGCCGTGCCGGGGTAGTGTCCGATCTTCTTCTTGTCGAGCGTGCCCGACCGCGTGACCCCACCGGCCATCGTGAAGGCGTAGTCGTCGCCGAGGCGCGGAATCCGCATGATCGCGAAGTCCTCGGTGTCGGCGGGCTCGGGCAGCAGGATCGGCTCGGCGGTGACCGGCACCGGCTCGCCGCCGTCGCCGGTCGCGGTGGGAAGCGGTGCCGGCTCGTACTCCTGCGCCCACTGCTGCGACAGCGATTCGCTCTCGGCCTTCGCCTCGGCGCCGTAGATGAGATCACCCAGCCACAGCTGCCACACGACGTACAGCAGCACGATCACACCGGCGGTGACGAGCAGCTCGCCGATCACGCCGATGACGGACGTGCGCCTGCGCGGGCGAGCACGTGCATCCCCCCGCAGCGCCCCAGTCCCCACGGGTACGGCCGCTTCATCCACAGGTGGATTCTCGCACAGCACGGCTGAGGCCCGGCTGGCAGTTAGACTCTTGTTCATGGCACGACCCGGCAAAGACGACGACTCGCTCGTCGAGCGCGCAGAAGGCGAGGCCGCACCCAACCCGGTGTGGTTCAAGCCGATCATGATCGGACTGATGCTCATCGGTCTGGTCTGGATCCTCGTCTTCTATCTGAGCGGCATGCAGTATCCGATCCCGGGTATCGACGCCTGGAACCTCGTCATCGGCTTCGGCATCGCCTTCCTCGGGTTCCTGATGACGACGCGCTGGCGATAGCGACTTTCTGGAACACGCCCCGGTCTGAGACGACCGGGGCTTTTCCGTTCCCTGATGCCTCGGCGCACGGCATCCGGGAGTTGTTAACAACTCTGTTAACAGGTGTGAATTACACAGGTGTGATTCTCCCCACCTGTGGATGAGCCTGTGGATAACTCCCGCGGTGCTATCTGATCACGGCGGTCGGGAAGACCACGGGCACGAACAGCAGGGCCACGAGCACGGCCGCCACCGCGACCAGAAGTGCGATCTGGAGGCCGCGTTGCCGCGCCGCGCGCGTGCGCGTGAAGATGAAGCCCACCAGCAGGCCGACGACCAGGCCGCCGACGTGCGCCTGCCACGAGACGTTGAAGCCCGGGATGAATCCGATGACGAGGTTGATGCCCAGCACGATCGCGATACCGGCGATGTTGGCCCCCAGGTGCCGGCCGATCACGAGGAGCGCGCCGAACAGGCCGAAGATGGCCCCGGATGCCCCGACCACCGGCGTCCCGAACGACAGCAGGGTGACGGCCACCGAGCCGCCGAGCGTGCTCAGGAGGTAGAGCGTCACGAAGCGCCACCGGCCGAGAAGCGGTTCGAGGCTGCGGCCGATCAGGAACAGCGCCAGCATGTTCAGGCCGATGTGCCAGAAGCTCGAGTGGACGAGCGAGACGGTGAACAGCCGCCACGGCTCGACCAGCCCGCCGAACTGCGGGAAGAAGCTCGGGTAGAGCGTGGGCGCCCAGAACAGCAGCGCGCTCTGGATCGCGTCGCCGATCCCGGGGATGAGCGTCAGCAGGTATACGAACGCCGTGATCCCGATGATCACGTACGTGACGATGGGGCGCGTGTCGCGCACCGCGACCGCCTGAGGGCGTGACCACCGACGCTCGGCTCTGCGCTGCGCAGGCGACTGCGCCTTCTGCTGATCACGCAGGCACTCCGGGCAGATCACGCCGACCGCGGCCTGAGTCTGGCATTCGGGGCAGATCGTGCGCAGGCACCGCTGGCACAGCACGAAGCTCTGTCGATCAGGATGCCGGTAGCAGAAGTTCTCGCTGTTGCGGCGGAAGTCGTCGGTGGTCACGCGAGGCTGTTCGGGAGACGCGGCGGCTCAGACCGCGACGACGTCGATCGACTCGATGACGACGGGCTCGACCGGGCGGTCGCCCGCAGCCGTCGGCACCTCGCTGATCGTGTCGACGACCGACTTCGACGCGTCATCGGCGACCTCGCCGAAGATCGTGTGCTTGCCCTGCAGCCACTCCGGCCCACGGCCTCCCTGGCCGGGCACCGTGATGAAGAACTGCGAGCCGTTCGTTCCCTCGGGCTGGCCGGTGATCGCGTTGCGGCGAAGACCGGCGTTCGCCATCGCGAGCTTGTACGGCTCGGTGAAGGTCAGTTCGCCGTTGATCTCGTCGTTGAAGTTGTAGCCGGGACCGCCCACGCCCTGACCGAGCGGGTCGCCGCCCTGGATCATGAAGCCGGAGATGATGCGGTGGAAGATGACGTCCTTGTAGAGGGGTCCTTCGCCGGGCTTGCCGGTCGCGGGATCGGTCCAGGCCTGCGTGCCATCCGAGAGGCCGATGAAGTTCTGGACGGTGCGCGGCGCGTGGTCGCCGAACAGGTTGACGACGATGTCGCCATGGTTGGTGTGGATCGTTGCGACTGCGGTGTGAAGCGGCATTGTGACATTGTCTCAGAGTTCCCTGCAACCCCTGCCGTCTCGGCACCGGTCTGGCAAGATGGGGAGACCGACATCCCACGACAGGGAGGGCATCGTGAGCCTCAGCCGCAAGCGCAAGAAGGAACTTCAGAAGCTGCAGAAGCAGGCCAACAGCCTGTGGGAATCCCAGCAGGTGCTGGTGGGCGAAGCCGCGACGGTCGCACGCGAAGCCGGCCGCCAGCTCGGGCACTACAACCGCGAGCACGTCAAGCCGCAGGTGCAGGCGGGTTATGAGAAGTACGCCGCTCCGTATGTGGAGAAGGGCAAGCACGTGGTCAGCCACACCGTCATCCCCGCAGCAGGAGCCGTCGTCGGCTCGGCCATGTCGGTGTGGGACGCCGCGAACGAGCAGCGCTCCCGCCTCGCGTCGGGCCGCGGTCTCGAGCTGCCCGACTCGAAGAAGTACGCCAAGAAGTCCGACAAGTACGCACGGCAGGCGAGCGGGTTCCTCTCGGCGAAGCTCGACCGGGCGGTCCCGCAGAAGAAGGGCATCGGCGCCGGCGGCGTCATCGCGATCATCCTCGGCGTCGCCGCGGCCGTCGGCGTGCTGTACGCCGCCTGGCAGACGCTGCGAGCCGACGACGAGCTCTGGGTCGCCGACGACCCGCTGCGCGCGCCGGACGCGTAACCGCTGTCGTTGAGCGAGCGGAGCGAGACGAAGGGTCTCGAGGGCACCGATCGAGTTCGCGCGGCGGCGTCCGCGCGCGGTCTCGAGATCGAGATCAGGGAGCGGCCCGCCGCGAGGAGCCTCCCGGAGGCGGCCGAGATCCTCGGCATCCCTCCGTCGGGCATCGTCAAGACGCTCGTCGTCAAACGGAGCGACGACACCTATCTGTTCGCGCTGATCCCGGGCGACCGCGCGATCTCGTGGCCCAAGCTGCGCGCGGTCGTCGGCGTCAACAAGCTGCAGCTGCCCGACCCTGACCTCGCCTTCGCTGCGACCGGGTACGAGCGCGGCACGATCGTGCCGCTGGGCAGCGCGAACGACTGGCCGATCTACGCCGACAGCGGCATCGTCGGCCGCCGCATCGCCATGGGTGCGGGCGCGCACGGGTACAGCCTGTTCGTCGAGGCCGACGACCTGATCGCCACGTACGGCGCAACGGTCGCCGACATCTCGCAGCCGCTCGAGTAGCGGCATCCGTTCCCGTCGCGGTGACCGTCGCTCAGCCGAGTCCCGCCATCTCGAGCGCGATGTCGACGAGCTTCACCCGCTGCAGCGCGGGAACCTCGGAGAGCGGGAACCACTCGGCACGGTCGGTCGAGCCGTCGGTCTCGTTGCGCAGACGCCCGCCGACCACGCGGGCACGGTACACGATGCGCAGTGTGTGCAGCGGCTCGGTGACGCCGGGCGTGAGGCGTCGTCCGGGCGGGATGACGCGCGAATGGATGCCGAGAAGCTGCTCGATCGCGACCTTGTAGCCGGTCTCCTCGCGCACCTCGCGGCGGGCGGCGCGCTCGGGCTCTTCGCCCGGTTCGAGACCGCCGCCCGGCATCGTCCAGGCGCCGCGGCGACCTTCGTTCCAGTGCGCCAGGAGCAGGCGGTCCTCGTCATCGATGATGACGGCGTAGGCCGCGACGCGCAGGTCCATGCTTCACCCTACCCGGGGTGTGGCGACCGGATTGTGGAGCCTAGGAGATTCGAACTCCTGACATCCTGCTTGCAAAGCAGGCGCTCTACCAACTGAGCTAAGGCCCCGGGGCTTACGGTGGGGCTACCAGGACTTGAACCTGGGACCTCTTCATTATCAGTGAAGCGCTCTAACCGCCTGAGCTATAGCCCCGTTTCGTGCGGCGCTTGCGCCCCGCAACCTCCAAGACTTTACCCGACGATCGCCGATTTCACGAATCGGAGACCGTCGGCGCAGTCAGTTGGAGGTGAACCCGACGAGCAGGCCGCCGGTCACCTTCACGGCGAGGTTGTAGATGCCGGCGATCACCGCTCCGAGCACGGTGACGACGACGAGATTCAGGAGCGCGACGACCGCCGAGAACGCCAGCACCTGCGGGAAGCTGACGAACTGCGAGAGCAGGATGCTGCCGTCCGAGAAGCTCGAGAAGAACTCGTCGGCCTTGGCGATGAGGCCCGTGGTCTGCACCACGAGGAACACCATGACGAATGCGACGACCGTGACGATCGCGATCGCGATCGCGGCGAGGAACGACAGCTTCACAGCCGACCAGAAGTCGATGTACACCAGGCGCAGGCGCACCTGCTTGGCGCTGGTCTTGTGGCTGGATTTCTTCGCGAGCTTGTCGGCTACCGTGCTCATGCGTCAGTGCTCTCTTCCGGGGTCTCAGGCGAGGCGTCCGTCCCGAGGGGGGCTTCGGGCGACGGACCTTCGTCAGCGGCCTCGGCAGCTGCATCCTCGGGGTCTTCGGCCAGGCCCCGCTCACCGTTTCGGGCGATCGCGATGATGCGATCGTCGCCGCCGGCGCGGGCGAATACGACACCCATGGTGTCTCGTCCCTTGGCAGGTACCTCGGCCACGGCAGAGCGTACCACCTTGCCGCTGGCAAGAACCACCAAGACCTCGTCGTCCTCCGAGACGATGAGACCGCCCGCCAGATCGCCCCGATCCTCGTTGAGCTTGGCCACTTTGATGCCCAGCCCGCCGCGGTTCTGGACCCGGTACTGGTCCACCGCGGTGCGCTTCGCGTAGCCGCCTTCGGTGACCACGAACACGTACTCGTCGTCCTTCGCGACGGATGCCGACAGCAGGCTGTCGCCGGCGCGGAAGTCCATGCCCTTCACGCCGGACGTCGACCGGCCCATCGGCCGCAGTGCGGCATCGGTCGCCGAGAAGCGCAGCGACATGCCGTGACGGCTGATGAGCAGGATGTCGTCGCCCTCGTCGACCAGCAGCGCGCTGACGACCTCGTCGTCGGACTCGACGGACCCGTCGTCGGACTCGTCCGCGCCGTTGCCGCGGAGCTTGATCGCGATGATCCCGCCCTGACGGTTCGTGTCGTACTCGGTCAGGCGCGTCTTCTTGACCAGGCCGCCGCGGGTCGCGAGCACGAGATAGGTCGCCACCGTGTAGTCGCGGATGTCGAGGATCTGTGCGATCTCCTCACCGGGCTGCAGCGCCAGCAGGTTGGCGACGTGCTGACCCTTCGCGTCGCGGCCCGCCTCCGGCACCTCGTACGCCTTCGACCGGTACACGCGGCCCTTGGTGGTGAAGAACAGCAGCCAGTGGTGGGTGGTCGTGACGAAGAAGTGCTCCACGACGTCGTCGGCGCGCAGCTGCGCACCCTTGACGCCCTTGCCGCCACGGTGCTGCGAACGGTAGTTGTCGATGCGCGTGCGCTTGATGTACCCGTCGCGCGTGACCGAGACCACCATCTCCTCTTCGGGGATGAGGTCCTCGATCGACATGTCGCCGTCGAAGCCGTGCAGGATGTGGGTGCGGCGGTCGTCGCCGAACTTGTCGACGATGGCGGTGAGCTCGTCGCGGACGATCGCGCGCTGACGGCTCGGCGTGGCCAGGATGTCGTTGAGGTCGGCGATCTTCGCCTCGAGGTCGGTCGCCTCGTCGACGATCTTCTGGCGCTCGAGTGCGGCCAGGCGACGCAGCTGCATCTGCAGGATCGCGTCGGCCTGGATGTCGTCGATGTCGAGGAGCGACTTCAGTCCTTCGCGCGCATCGTCGACGGTCGGCGAACGGCGGATCAGCGCGATGACCTCGTCGAGCGCATCGAGCGCCTTGAGGTACCCGCGCAGGATGTGCATGCGCTTCTCCGCCTCGCGGAGGCGGTACGCGGTGCGCCGGACGATGACGTCGATCTGGTGGTCGACCCACAGCGAGATGAACCCGTCGAGGGGAAGCGTGCGCGGCACGCCGTCGACGATCGCGAGCATGTTCGCGCCGAAGTTCTCCTGCAGCTGTGTGTGCTTGTACAGGTTGTTCAGCACGACCTTGGCGACGGCATCCCGCTTCATCACGACCACGAGACGCTGGCCGGTGCGGTCGCTCGTCTCGTCGCGGATGTCGGCGATGCCGGTGATCTTGCCCTCACGGGCCAGGTCGCCGATCTTCACGGCCAGGTTGTCGGGGTTGACCTGGTATGGCAGCTCGGTGATCACCAGACACGTGCGGCCCTGGATCTCTTCGATCGACACGACGGCGCGCATCGTGATCGATCCGCGGCCCGTGCGGTAGGCCTCGCGGATGCCCTTGGTGCCCAGGATCTGCGCGCCGGTCGGGAAGTCCGGTCCCGGGATGCGCTCGAGCAGCGCCTCGAGCAGTTCCTCGCGCGGGGCTTCGGGGTTGTCGAGCGCCCACAGCGCGCCGGAGGCGACCTCGCGCAGGTTGTGCGGCGGGATGTTGGTCGCCATGCCGACCGCGATGCCGACCGACCCGTTGACGAGCAGGTTCGGGAAGCGCGCCGGCAGGACCGTCGGCTCCTGCGTCTGACCGTCGTAGTTCTCGGTGAAGTCGACGGTCTCTTCTTCGATGTCGCGCACCATCTCGAGCGCGAGCTGAGCCATCTTCGTCTCGGTGTACCGCGGGGCCGCGGCGCCCATGTTGCCGGGGGAACCGAAGTTGCCCTGACCCTGTGCGAGCGGGTATCGCATCGACCACGGCTGGACGAGCCGCACCAGCGCGTCATAGATCGGGGCGTCACCGTGCGGGTGGTACTGACCCATCACCTCGCCCACGACGCGCGCGCACTTGGAGAACGACTTGTCGGGACGGAAGCCGCCGTCGTACATGCCGTAGATGACACGGCGGTGCACGGGCTTCAGCCCGTCGCGCACGTCGGGGAGCGCGCGACCCACGATGACGGCCATCGCATAGTCGAGGTAGCTGCGCTGCATCTCCAGCTGCAGGTCGACCTGGTCGATGCGGCCGTGATCGTGTCCGGCGTTCACGTCGGGGCGCTCTTCGTCTGCCATATCTCGTCTTTCGTCTTCTGCGTTTCGTCTCGTCGCTTCGCTCCTCGCTCAAACGAACGAGGATGTGCCGGTCGTTGAGCGAGCGAAACGCCCACGACCATGTATTCAGATGTCGAGGAAGCGGACGTCCTTGGCGTTGCGCTGGATGAACGTGCGGCGGGACTCGACGTCCTCGCCCATGAGCACCGAGAAGATCTCGTCGGCCGCGGCCGCGTCGTCGATCGTCACCTGACGGAGCGTGCGGGTGCTGTGGTCCATCGTGGTCTCCCACAGCTCTTTGGCGTTCATCTCGCCCAGACCCTTGTAGCGCTGCACGCCGGAGTCCTTCGGCAGCCGCTTGCCGTTGGCCAGGCCGTGCTCGAGCAGCGCGTCGCGCTCCTTGTCGGAGTACACGTACTCGTGCGCCGAGTTCGACCACTTCAAGCGATACAGCGGCGGCATCGCGAGGTAGACGAAGCCGGCCTCGATGAGCCCGCGCATGTAGCGGAACAGCATCGTCAGCAGCAGCGTGGTGATGTGCTGACCGTCGACGTCGGCATCCGCCATCAGCACGATCTTGTGGTAGCGCGCCTTGTCGATGTCGAAGTCCTCGCCGATGCCCGTGCCGAAGGCCTGGATCATCGCCTGGACTTCCTTGTTCGACAGGGCCTTGTCGAGGCGCGCACGCTCGACGTTGAGGATCTTGCCTCGCAGGGCGAGGATCGCCTGCGTGTGCGGGTCGCGCCCCTGCACCGCCGAGCCGCCGGCCGAGTCGCCCTCCACGAGGAAGATCTCGCTGATCGACGGGTCCTTGCTCGTGCAGTCCTTGAGCTTGTCGGGCATCGCGGCCGACTCGAAGACGCTCTTGCGTCGTGCGGTCTCACGCGCCTTGCGGGCAGCCATGCGGGCGCTGGCCGCGTCGATCGCCTTGCGGATGACGTTCTTCGCCTGCACCGGGTTGCGGTCGAACCAGTCGCCGAGCTGATCGCCGACGACCTTCTGCACGAAGGCCTTCGCCTCGGTGTTGCCGAGCTTGGTCTTGGTCTGCCCCTCGAACTGCGGCTCGGACAGCTTCACCGAGATCACCGCGGTCAGACCCTCACGGATGTCTTCGCCGGTGAGGTTGTCGTCCTTCTCCTTGAGCATGTTCTGCGCACGGGCGTACCGGTTCACGAGCGTGGTCAGCGCCGCGCGGAAGCCCTCTTCGTGGGTGCCGCCCTCGTGCGTGTTGATCGTGTTCGCGAACGTGAAGACGTTCTCGGTGTAGCTCGTGGTCCACTGCATCGCCAGCTCCATGGCGATCTTGCGACCCGTGTCCTCCGACTCGACCTCGATGATCTCGTCGTTGACGACATCCGCGTGGCGCACCTTGTTGAGGTGCTCGACGTAGTCCACGAGGCCGCGCTCGTACAGGAAGCTGTCGTGACGCGGCTGCGGTTCGTCGACGCCGTCGCCCGGATGGTCGTCGGGAACGAGCGCGTTCGCACGCTCGTCGCGCAGGCTGATGCGCAGGCCCTTGTTGAGGAAGGCCATCTGCTGGAACCGGGTGCGCAGCGTGTCGTAGTCGAACTCGACGGCGTCGAAGATCGTGGGGTCGGGCCAGAACGTGATGATCGTCCCGGTCTGGTCGCTCTTCTCCTCCTTGGCGAGGGGGGCCTGCGGCTGGCCGCCGTCGCGGTACGACTGCCGCCACACGTGACCCTCGCGCCTGACCTCGACCTCGAGGCGGCTCGACAGTGCGTTCACCACCGACGAGCCCACGCCGTGCAGGCCGCCCGAGACCGCGTATCCGCCGCCGCCGAACTTGCCGCCGGCGTGCAGCACGGTGAGCACCACCTCCACGGTGGACTTGCCCTCGGTCCGGTGCATGCCGACGGGGATGCCGCGGCCGTTGTCGACGACGCGCACGCCGCCGTCGGAGAGGATCGTCACCTCGATGAGGTCGCAGTAGCCGGCGAGAGCCTCGTCGACGGAGTTGTCGACGATCTCGTAGACCAGGTGGTGCAGACCGCGCTCGCCCGTCGACCCGATGTACATGCCGGGCCGCTTGCGGACGGCTGTCAGGCCCTCCAGCACCTGGATGTCGTCTGCCCCGTACTCGCTCGGAGTCTTCTCGGGAGTGGCGGGTTCCTCGGGAACGATATCGGGGGTGTCGGACGTCATCTTCGCGAGGGCTCCAGATCCTTCTGAGGGTGCCTCGACAGTCTATCGGGTTACGACGGGATCCCGAGGCTATACGCCATTCTGACGCTGTGAAACCTCGTTCGAGGGTTCCAGACGTACCTCAGCCGTAGGTATCGCGCGGGCCACGCCCTGCAACCGTTCTGGGACCCCATTTCCAGGAGGGGACGTCCGGCCCGATGAAACGTACCGCCGTGACCCCCGCGTCGGGGAAGCGGCGGATGATCTCCGAGAGGATGTGCGCGCGCATCAGCTGAAGCTGCTTCGCCCACGCCGTGGAGTCGGCCTGGACCGTGAGCGTGCCCTCCGAATAGGCGACCGGGCGCGTGTGCCGGGCGGTGTCGTCGCCGGCGACCTCCGACCACGCGAGCACGACATCCTCGCGTGCGAGCTCCTTGTCCCACCCCGACTCGCGGGTCAGGTCGGCCAGCACATCCCCGACCCCGCGCGGATCCCGGCCGGGTGCGAACGGCACGTTGTCGTCGTCGGCGTCGCGGCGGCGGCGCTTGCGGTACGACCGGGCCGAGGGCTCGAGTCCACGCAGGCGCAGATACGTCGCGATCGTCTCGGGAACCCGGTCGGCACCGGTTCCGGAGTTCGCCGAAGGGTCAGGCATCCGTCGCCTCCAGGATGCGACCCGCCTCGACGCGCACCGTTCGCGCACGCAGCTCGTGCGGGACGTCGCCCTCGACAGCCGCCGTGACCACGACCTGCTCGTAGCCGCCCGCGAGCCCGGCCAGACGCGCGCGACGGTCGGTGTCGAGCTCGGCGAAGACGTCGTCGAGGATGAGCACCGGGTCGCCGAGGCGTGAATCCGCGCGCAGCAGCTCGGCCGACGCCAGCCGCAGCGAGAGCGCGACCGACCATGACTCGCCGTGCGAGGCGTAGCCCTTCACCGGCAGACCGCGGATCCGCAGCAGCAGGTCGTCGCGATGCGGCCCCACCAGCGTGAGGCCCCGTTCGAGTTCGGCGGAACGGCGAGCGGCGAGCGCCTCGCGGAATCGGTCCGCGATGCCGGCGGGATCGAGAGGACCCGCGCCCGCTGCCGAGCTCGCGGACCCGGCCGCCGGTTCGGCATCGGCATCGGCGCCCCGCTCCGCACCCGCGTCACCGTCCTCGCCGCCCGCGATCGACAGGGCCCATTCGATCCGCGGATCGTGATCGGCACCGGCGATCGCCGTGTACGCGGAGGCCAGCGGTGCGGCGAGATCGGCCGCGAGCGCCAGGCGCGCCTGGATCAACTCGGTGCCGAGGGCGATGAGCTTGTCGTCCCACACGTCGAGGGTCGACAGCGCGTCACCGCGAAGGCCCCGGGCCTTCGCGGATTTGAGCAGAGTCGTGCGCTGCTTCAGCACCCGGTCGTAGTCGCCGATCACGCCGGCAAGGCGCGGAGCACGCTGCACGAGCAGCTGATCGGCGAACCGACGCCGCGCGGACGGATCCCCGCGCACGATCTGCAGATCCTCGGGCGCGAACAGCACCACCTGGGCGTACCGCGGCAGCTCGGCCGGCTTCACCGCGGCGCCGTTGACCCTGGCCTTGTTCGAACCCTGGCGGTTGATCTGCACCTCGAGCTGCACACGACGCTCGCCGTGCGCCAGCCGGGCGCGCACGATCGCGGCATCCGCACCATCGCGCACCATCGGGGCATCGTTCGACACGCGATGCGAGCCGAGCGTCGCGAAGAACCCGATCGCCTCGGCGAGATTCGTCTTGCCCTGACCGTTGCGGCCGACGAACACGTTCGGACCGGGGAAGAGCGCGACATCGGCGACCGCATAGTTGCGGAAGTCGACGAGACTCAGCTGCTCCACGATCACTGCGTCAGCCTAATTCGAGTGTGCGACGTTTCGCCTGGCTCGACGACCGGTCGTTGAGCGAGCGGAGCGAGACGAAACGCAGAGACGAAACGCAGAACCGAGACCGACCTACCGCAGCAGGAGATTGGGCTGCAGCAGGTAGCGGAACGAGTCCTGGCCGGCCTTGTCGACCGAGGTCTGCGGAGTGATCAGCACCGGGCTGAGCTTGTTGGCGTTCTCACTCGAGGTGAACGTGATCCGCACGAACTCGCTGCGCACCGCGCCGAGCGACTCCAGCAGGTACTGGGGGTTGAGGCCCAGCGTGACATCGTCTCCGACGAGGTTGGCGTCGACGGACTCGGTCGCGCGCGCCTGCTCGGTGCCCGAGGCATCCATCGACACGGCATCGGTCGAGAAGGTGAAGCGCAGCGGCGCCGACCGGTCGAGCACCAGCGACACCCGTCGCACCGCCTCGGCGAGATCCGCCGTGTTGACCACGGCGTGATGCTCGGTCTGCGCGGGGAACAGCCGGCGCACCGGCGGGAAGTTGCCCTTGATCAGCAGCGAGGTGACCGTCTTGTTGCCCGCGGTGAACGCGATGATCTCGCGATCACCCGAACCCGAGAACGCGATCGAGATGTCGCCGCCGTGCGCGAAAGTCTTGCCGACCTCGGTGAGGGTGCGGGAAGGGACAAGGGCTGTCGTCGGCTCGTCGGACGCGGTGCCGCCGCCATCCCACGGGATCTCGCGCAGCGCCACACGGTACCGGTCCGTCGCGACGAGGCTCAGGTTCGTGCCCGACACCTCGAGCTGCACGCCCGTCAGCACCGGGGTGACATCGTCGCGCGATGCGGCGAACGCGACCTGCGCGATCGCGGTCGCGAAGTCCTCGGCCGGGACGAGTCCCGAGTCGCCGGTGACCTCGGGGATCGCCGGGTACTCCTGCACCGGCATCGACGCCAGCGTGAATCGGGCCGAGCCGCACGTGAGAAGGATCCCGCCGTCCTCATCGACCTCGACCTGGATCGGCGCGTTCGGCAACCGGCTGGCGATGTCGGAGAGGAGCCGGCCGTGCACCAGGATCGTGCCCGGGTCGTCGACCGTGGCCTCGATCGTCGTGCGTGCGGACGCCTCGTAGTCGAAGGCCGCGAGCGAGAGTCCTTCGGCGGATGCCTCGATCAGCACGCCCGCGAGGATCGGCTGAGGGTTTCGCTGCGGCAGGAGCTTGACGACGAACGATACGGCTTCGCTGAACACATCGCGATTGACGTGGAACTTCACGAACGCTCCCTTTGCGGCGGACCCGCAGGCTGCGGGCTCGGGGTTCTCATGCTAGTGCCCGCCCCGAAGAATGCCAGTCCTGCTCGGGCAGAGGCCCGGCCCACCGGCCCTCCACCGCACAAGGTGATCGAACGGGTTCTCATGAAGGATCTCTTTGTCATGGTGTTAACGGCTGTGGAAACTGTGGACAACTCTCGCGATCCCAGTCGCCGCACCGAAACCACACGCGTGTGAGTTGTGGAGCGGCTGCGGAATCACATCGGGATGAGGGATGCCGCGGCCTGCGGCATCCCTCATCCATCCACAGGCCTCGACACGTCGCCCACAGCGGTTTCCGCAGGCTTCGGGAGTTATCCACAGGTTTTCCACACTGGGGAGAACCCGAATAATGGCCCTGGTCCCGGCGCGTGTCAAGAACTTCTTGCGGCATATGCCGCACGCCGGCGTCAGCGGCCGTTGCGGCCGAGCTGAGCCGTGATCTCGGAGACCTGGTTGTAGATCGAGCGGCGTTCCTTCATGAGGTCGCTGATCTTCTTATAGGCGTACATCACCGTGGTGTGGTCGCGGTTGCCGAACAGCTGGCCGATCTTCGGCAGCGACAGGCTGGTGCGCTCCCGGCACAAGTACATCGCGATCTGGCGGGCCGTCGCGACGGACTGCGATCGGCTGGAGCCGTAGAGGTCGTCGACCGTCAGCTTGAAGTAGGCCGCGGTCGCCGTGATGATGTCGGTCGGCGAGATGACGTTGGCATCGTCCTGGTCGACGATGTCGCGCAGGACGGTCTGGGCGAGCGACATGTCGAGGGTCGAGCGGTTGAGGCTGGCGAACGCCGACACCCGGATGAGGGCGCCCTCGAGCTCGCGGATGTTGCTCGAGACCACCGTCGCGATGTACTCGAGCACCTCGTCGGGGATGTGCAGTCGCTCGGACTGCGCCTTCTTGCGCAGGATCGCGATGCGGGTCTCGAGGTCGGGCGCCTGCACGTCGGTGATGAGGCCCCACTCGAACCGGCTGCGCATGCGGTCCTCGAAGCCCGTCAGGTGCTTCGGCGGCACATCGCTGGTGATCACGACCTGCTTGTCGTGGTCGTGCAGCTGGTTGAACGTGTGGAAGAACGCCTCCTGCGTCTCGGCGCGACCCTGCAGGAACTGGATGTCGTCGATGAGGAGGATGTCGACATCCCGGTACCGCGCCTGGAATGCCGAGCCGCGGTTGTTGGCGATCGAGTTGATGAAGTCGTTCGTGAACTCCTCGCTCGACACGTATCGCACCTTGATGCCGGCGTACAGGCTGATCGCGTAGTCGCCGATCGCGTGGAGCAGATGCGTCTTGCCCAGACCGGAGTCGCCGTAGATGAACAGCGGGTTGTACGCCTTCGCGGGCGCCTCGGCCACCGCCACCGCCGCGGCATGCGCGAAGCGGTTCGACTGCCCGATGACGAAGTTGTCGAACGTGTACTTCGGGTTCAGACGGGTGTCGCTGCGAGAGACGGATGCCGGCTCCACCGGCTCCTCGAGCGGCGTGCGTCCGACGGGCGGCGAGACAGGAGCACCCGACGACGGGAGCGAACCCTGCTGGATCGGAATCGGCACGGTCAGATGCGCGCCGGCCAGATCGGGGTTCACCACGACGCGGAACGACGACGCCGCGTTGTGGGAATCCTGCTCGACGCGCGACAGCGCCTCCATGATGGGCGCCCTCATGCGCTTGGTGAACTGCGCGGCCGTGAGATCGTTCGGCACGTCGAGGTAGAGCGTGCCGCCCATCACGCCCTGCGGAACTGCGAGGCTGATGAAGCCGTGGAGCTGAGGCGTGATGCGGTCGTCCCTCACGAGTTCTTCCAGCACGGCCGACCAGACCGGAACATCTGGAACTTCGTGCGGTGACATGGCCCCCCCGGGTTGTTGATGATTCCACCGGATGCCGCGGAAACGCCATGCCGAGCCTGTGGATAACTGCCGGAGCCACGCTAGTCAGCGGGCGTCGTGTGAGCAAACTCCACTGTAGATCCCGCCCGCGTGTCGGTGCCAGGCTCGGATCCGCG